>NZ_LWLS01000119.1 GCF_001905095.1 Micromonospora sp. CB01531 | reverse complement strand
ACCTGGTCGCCCAGCACTGGAACAGCTGACCCACCTGATCAGCTGACCAACTGAAGAACACGCACAAGCCGCTGGCCGGCACCCGAACGCGGGTGCCGGCCAGCAGCGTGTCTGGGGCTGTTGTCTCCAGATCTTGGACAGTTGCCGTCAGCAGCGAACGGAACACTGTCCAAGGTCAGCAGCTCACTGGGCTGGGAGGTCAACCAGCGGAGCACCGGCTGCACCGCGAACGTCGCCGTTACCAACTGCGGTGCGGCCCGCTCGTCCTGGGCGCTGACCTTCACCTTCCCCGGTGACCAGCGGATGACCGGCGCGTGGTCGGCCACCGTCACGCAGTCGGGCGCCCGGGTGACCGCCCGCAACGCGTCCTGGAACGGCAACCTCCCGGCCGGCGGCACCGCGACGGTCGGCTTTCAGGCAACCTGCAGCGGCGCCAACACTGCGCCGGCCGACTTCGCGCTGGACGGCGCGCCCCGCACGAGCGGCTGAGCGCTGCTCTACAGTGACCCGACCGGTTGCATTTCGCAACCGGTCGGGTCTCGCGGCGGAGGTGCGCGATGGGCAAGCTGATCTACTCGATGATCACGTCGGTGGATGGGTACGTGAGCGACCGCGACGGCAACTTCGGCTGGGGCGCGCCCGAGGCGGAGTCGCACGAGTTCATCAACTCGATCTCACAGGGCGTCGGGACCTACCTGTACGGGCGACGGATGTACGAGACGATGATCTACTGGGAGACCGCGCACACGCTGCCGGACCAGCCGCCGTACATCCTCGAGTACGCGCGGGTGTGGCAGGCCGCCGACAAGGTCGTCTACTCCACGACGCTGGACGGTGTTACCAGTGGACGGACACGGCTGGAGCGCACGTTCGACCCGGAGGCGGTGCGCCGGCTCAAGGCGGAGTCCGACCGCGACCTGACCGTGGACGGCCCCACCCTGGCGGCGCACGCGATCCGAGCCGGGCTGGTCGACGAGTACCAGCTGTTCGTCGGCCCGGCGGTGGCCGGCGGCGGGCACCGCTTCTTCCCCGGCGACGTGCCGGCCGATCTCGACCTGCTCGACCATCGCGTCTTCAAGAACGGCGTGGTTTACCTGCGCTACGGCATTCAGGACAGCGCCTGACATGACACCCCGGGCGTACGCGCTGACCGCGGCCGCCTTCGCCCTGCTGGCTGCCGTTCCGATTACCGAGCCAACGTTTCATGCTGAGCCACTAGGCTGATCCCGGTTGCAAGACGCAACCAGATACTTGGGCGGAGAGATGGCCAAGCTGATCAACACCGACATCGTGTCCCTCGACGGGTTCGTGAACGACGAGAACGCCAAGTTCGGCTGGAGCGAGCCGGTCGAAGAGGTGCACCGCTTCCTCAACGACCTGGACCGAGGCATCGGCACCCACCTGTACGGCCGCCGGCTCTACGACGTGATGTCCTACTGGGAGACGGCGCACGAGGAGTCCGGCCACCCCGACTTCATCCTCGACTACAGCGAGATCTGGCGTTCCGCCGACAAGATCGTGTATTCGTCCACACTGGAGGAGCCGCGCAGCGCCCGCACCCGCATCGAGCGCACGTTCGACCCGGAGGCGGTCCGCGCGCTCAAGGAGTCGGCCACGCGCGACCTGGCGATCGGCGGCGCCAACCTGGCCGCCCAGGCCCACCGGGCCGGCCTGGTCGACGAGATCTGCCTGGTTATCTGCCCGGTGCTCGTCGGCGGTGGCACGCGCGCCCTCCCCGACGGCGTCCGCCGCAACCTGACCCTGCTCGACCAGCACACCTTTTCGAAGGGCACGATCTTCGCGCGTTACCGCGTGGACGGCTGACCCCCAGCAGTGGCCGGGCGCGTCACCGGCGCTCGCTCTGCAGCCGTAGCTGGGCGTAGCCGCGGTTGGCCACGGTGGTGAGCAGCACGGCGGAACTGACGTGCGTGCGTCCGGTGGAAAGGTCCCGCCAGACCCGTTCGAGGCGTTCCCCCTCACGCACGGCTGTGCTGCCGGCCGTCGGCTGGATGATCTCGTCGACGGCCCGCCAGGCCAGCGAGGTCGCCTCTCGACAGGTCAACGCGATCCGCAGGTCCTCCTCGGCGGTGAACGCTCCGATCGGTTGCTCGGACAGCTCGTGCCAGCGCCGCGCCGTGGCGAGCACGAGTGTCTCGGCGGCGTCGATCATGCTGCTGGCCTGCCCGTACCAGAGCTGGAAGTCGGGGTCCTCCGCCCTGGGCGGGAACGGCGGGAGGATGGTGGTGCGGGAGAACATCAACTCCGTGTACGCGTCAAGCGCGCCCTGGCACATGCCGACCGCGATGTGGGCACCCTCCAGGGCCATCGAGCTGGCCGGCGCACCGCCGTACTGCGGGTGCTCGTGCAGGTCCCGCCCCGGGGTGCCGCCGGTCACCGAGATCTCCTCGAAATTGACCTCCAAGCCGAAGTGGCTCGGGATGTGCCCGTCGGAGATCCGGATGCTGTGCGACCCGCTGCCCTTGAGGCCCAGCTGCCAGCCCCAGTCGTCGAGCATCTCCCACTGATCGCGGGGCGCGATGAACAACAGCGGGCGTGCCGGCTTCCCGTCATCCTCGACGATCATCGTGTTGCCGATCAGGTGGGTCGCGTACGGCGCACCGGAGCAGTACTTCCAGACACCGTTCAGGATCCAGCCGCCGTCCGCGGCGCGCCTGGCTGTCCCGTGCGGGGCGTTGACGAGCGGCGCGATGAAGTCGCCGCCACTGAAGAGCTCGGCCTGCGCCTTCTCCCCGAACATGCTGCCGGCGAACAGTGAGTGCGCCGCGCCCAGGCAGTACATCCAACCGGTCGACGGGCAGGCCCGGGTCAGGGTCATCACGATCTGCAGGAAGGTGTCGAAGCCGAACTCGTAGCCGCCGTAGCGCTTGGGCACCGTAATGCGGTAGAAGCCGGCGTCTCGGAACGCGAGATGGGTGTCCTCGGCGTAGTAGGTTCGCTCCTCCGTCTCGCGCTGGCGGGCCACCAGGGCGGGCGCCATGGCCCTGGCCCGCTCGATCAGCACGGCCGGGGTGACGTCGGGCTCGGATGGCAGGGCCATGCCCTGCACGCCGTTCGCGGTGACGGTCATGGTGTCAACCTCTCAGATCGTCGAATCCGGATCGGCCACCATCTCGCCGATCACGCTGAGATACCCGGCCACCTGCTCTTCGATCTCGGCGCGATCGAACAGGTGGCGGCTGAAGCTGAGCCCGCCAACCACCTCGGTGTTGCTCAGGTGCATCGACCAGATCATGCCGTCCGGGGTCTCGGAGCCGACTGGCTGCGGGATGACCCGCCGCCAGATCGCCGTGTACTCGAGGTCGCCGATCCGCTTGCCCTGCATCAGGTAGGGCGGCTGGACGGCCTGGAACAGGCACGGCACCGCGTCGGGGCCGACCGATGCCATCAGCTCCGGCGCCTCGGCGAGCACGTGCAGCAGTGGCAGCTCATGCTTGAAGGCGCCGACGCAGGCCGTCCTGGTGCGGGCGACGGCATCGCGGAAGGTCCGGCAGTCGCGCAGATCCACGCGGAGCGGGAGAAAGTTGAAGAACGACCCGACCGTGGACTGGAAGCGGTGCTGGCGGCCCGGCGCGAACGTGGGCACCACGATGTCGGTCGCCTGGGTGCGCCGGCTAACAAAGACGGCGAACGCGGCGAGCAGCACCATGAACGGGGAGCTGCGCGTCTCCCTGGCCAGCCGAGACACTTCCGTGCTCAGTTGCGCGTCGGTGGCGAAGCGGTGATAGCTCGTCGCCGGGGCCACCTGCTCGTCGCGGCGCGCCGGTGCGACCAGGACCCGGGCGCCGCGCAGCGTTTCACGCCAGTAGGCCCGTGAGGCAGCCACCGTCGGCCCAGCGGCCTCCTCCTGCTGTGCGGCGATGTAGTCGCGGTACTGGGTCACCTCGGGCAGTTGGGGCTCGTCCCCGGCGGCGCGGGCCGCGTAGCATTCCGCCAAGTCCCGCAGGATCACCTGGAGCGACCAGACGTCCGCGGCGCTGTGGTGGGTGCAGAGCACCAGCACGGAGTCCTGCTCGTCGAAGCGGCCGAGCACGGCCCGCAGCAGCGGGACCTCGTCGATCGGGAACGGCCGGGTCTCCGCCTCGATCATGAGCTGCTCAGCGCGCCGGTCCCGGTCCGCGCCCGGCGACTCGTCCAGTTCGATCAGCTGCAGCTCGGGTTGCCGGGCGGGCAGCACGCTCTGCGTGCCGCCGGCGTTCTCAAGGTGCAACACGGTACGCAGCGCCTCGTGCCGCTCGACCACGTCGGCCAGCGCCAGCCGCAGAACCTGCACGTCGACGCGTCCGTGGAGCCGCCACCCGCCGACCTCCACGTAGTGTGGCCCGAACGGCCCGGCTTCGAAGCCTTGGGCGAACATGCAGAGGAACTGCTGCTGCAGTGAGAGCACCGTAGGTGCCTGCTGGACTTCCGGAAAGGTTGTCATGTGGGATCTCTCCTCGGTGGATGCTGACGCCGGCGTTGTGGAGGGCATCGATCAGGGCGCCGCGTTCTGGCTCGTCGGCGACAGCTGGAGTTCGTCTGCCAGGTAGCGGTCGTCCTCTAGGGCTGGCACGAGCGACCGGATGGTGTCTGGAAGGCCGCGCGTGTCGCCGTCGAGATCGACGTTGACATCGGCTCCGACCGTGGTCATTTGCGCTCCCTCGTGGTGTAGCGAACGGATAGTCACTGCCCTGCTACGTGGCCGCGCCTCGATTGTCATCACCGCCGGGAGGGTCACCGCATCTTCGTGGTTGCCGCAGCCTGCCCACCGGTCAAGAGGTGAGCCAGGCGGACCCATGACGCGCGCCACGGCGGCGCCCCGCAAAGATGGCGAGCCAGCACGCCGTTGCGGAGGACGGTGTCCGCACCGGGAAGGCCGCCGGGGGCTGCGCAATCTTCCCTCCAGATCCTGGCGGGAAGATTGCGGCTGGGCCGTGGCCGCGAACATCGCCGTCGGCCGGCAGGCCTGGTGTCGGCTGCAGGGCCTTACGACCAGGACGGTCTGTCAGGCGCCGAGCCGGATACGCTCCGCTTCCGACTGTGGCATTTTCTGCGGACCTTGGCCGTCGTTGGCGGTGGCCGATTCCACATGTTGCGCGTACTCGTCAAGCACCTGCTGAGCCTGGGCGTTAGCCCGGCTGAATCGCGCGGCCACATCCTCGCCGTCGACCAGCACGTCGTGCATGGCCTGCATGCCCGCGCTTTGGATGGGCAGGAAATTGCCAAGCACCGCGCCACGGGTGGCGGGGGAGTCGGGGCTCATGCGGAGCTGGTCGATGGCGGGCCGGTAGTGCGGATTCTGGTCGAACCAGCCCTCGCTGGCGAGCAGGTCGATCGACGCCTCAGTAGTAGGGATGAACGTCCGCCCATGGTCGTAGATGCTGGTGGCGTTGCGGGGGTTGTTCAGGAACTGCATGAGGGCCAGCGCGCCGTCGCGGGTCGGTTCGTCCAGCCCGTCGCGCAGCCACAGCGACTCACCGGCGATCAGGTTCCCCGTGTACCCGGCCCGCTCGTTGTAGGGCATCCGGCTGACCTGCACGCGGAACCCGGCCTTGCGGGCCGCCCGGACGATGGGCCCGGTCTCGACCGATGAGCTGACCAGCATCGCCGCGTCTCCGTTGGCGAACGCTTCCATGCAACCCCACCAGTCCGACTGCTTGCCGGTGTAGAGGTAGTGGCCTGCCCGGTGCAGGTCCCTCCACCAGCTCACGTAGGCCAGCATCTCGGGCGACATGAAGTCGACCTTCTCGCTCCGGCCCGACCTGCCGTTCTCGTGGTCGGCGAGCAGCCCCCCCTGCTGAGCCAAGGACTGCTGGAAGAGCCAGCCGAAATTGGGCCAGGTGATCCCGCCGCGGCGCGCGCCGTCCCGTCCGGCCAGGGCGACGCACGCGGCCTCCACCTCCGCCCAGGTGCTCGGTGGTTCGGCGATCCCGGCGGCGCGCAGCGCGTCGATGTTGGAGTAGAGCAGGACGGTGGAGGTGTTGCGCGGCATCGAGCTCAGGTCGCCGTCGAACGTGTAGTACGCCCGCATGTTGGCCACGATGTCGTCGAGGACCACGGGCTCACCGAGGATCTCCTCCCGCCCGCCCACCGCCTCGGTCACCGAGGTGAACAACGGCCGCCCGTCCGGGTCGCGTATGTCCTGCGCCTCCTGGAGGTAGGTGTACTGGTAGGCGGCAATGTGTGGCGCTGTTCCTGCACGCGCGGCCCGCGCCATCTCTCGGGGGAAGGCCCCCACGTTGACGGCTTCGACGACAGCCCGGTACTGCGGGTGCCTGCGGTTGAACTCCGCTGCCTGTTTCCGGATCGGGTCGACGAGCTGTTGCCACATCGGCCAGCGATTGAGCCAGACGTTGATTGTGATCTTTCCGGCTGGTTCATACATGAGTCTCGCCATCTCAGGTCGGTGCCGGGAGCTTCATCGGAGTTTCATGCTCCGCGCCGCTGTCGGCGGTCGCATCTCCGCGCTTGCTCGGGCCTCCCGCAGGCGGGCGCGCGTGAAGAGGAGTCGCCCGGCACCGGCAAGGTCGACCGCCGCCTGCTGGCCGAACTGGGCCAGCCGGCGGCGCACCCGGCCGACGGCCGAGACAGCAGCTCAGAAGATGTGTCGCAAAGACCACGGCTGCCAGAGTCATACCCGACGCCGTCCTGACTCGAGGAGGGTCAATGGAAACAGTCACCATGCTGCCGCGAACCGAGCTGCTGAGGCGCGCGGTCGAGCTCGGCCCCGTGCTGAGGGCCAATGCGCAGGCGTCGGAGCAGCGCAGGCGGCTCAGCGATGAGATGCTCGAGGCGCTGGGCGGCTCCGGTCTGCTGCGCATGCGGGTGCCGCGGCGCTATGGCGGCTACGAGTCCGACATGCGGACCGTCACCGAGGTGCTGGCCGAGCTGGCGCGCGGCGACGGCTCTACCGCCTGGACCGCGTCGGTCTGGCTGATCAGCAGCTGGATGGTCGGCCTGTTCCCGGACGCCGTGCGCGACGAGGTGTTCGCCGATCCCGACGTACGGATCAGCGGGATCCTCAGCCCCGGCGCGGTGGCCATGCCGACCGACGGCGGCTACCTGGTCAACGGCAAGTGGTCGTTCAACACCGGCGCCCAGCAGAGCGACTGGAACGTGAATGCCGCCGTCCGGCCCACCCCGGACGGGCAGCACGAGCCCGTCATGGTGCTGATCCCGATGAGTGACCTGCAGGTGATCGACGACTGGCACACCGCCGGCATGGGCGCCTCCGGCAGTGTCACGACCGTGGCCAATGATGTCTTCGTGCCGGCCGAGCGGGTACTACCGATAGGCCCGGTGATCGGCGGCGTGCACCCGCTGCAGCAGGACCCCGCCGCGCCGATGTGGCGGGCCCCGTTCATGCCGATCGCCTGCACGAGCGTCGGCGCGACCGTGTACGGCCTTGCGATCGCCGCCCGGGACGCGTTCTTGGACCGCCTGCCCGGTCGCAAGATCACCTACACCGACTACGCGGAGCAGAGCGCCGCACCGCTTACCCACCTACAGGTGGCCGGCGCGGCGATCGGGGTGGACGAGGCCGGGTTTCACGTCCTGCGCACCGCCGACCTGATCGACGCCAAGGCGGTGTCCGGCGAGCCGTGGAGCCTCGACGAACGCGCCCGTGCCCGGCTGGACCTGGGCGCCGTCTGCCTGCGCACCAAGGAGGTCGTGGACGTGCTGGCCGGCGCCAGCGGTGGCTCTTCGCTGTATACCAGCGTGCCGATCCAGCGCATCGAGCGCGACATCAAGGCGCTCAACCTGCACGCGATCATGCACCCCGACACCAACTTCGAGCTGTACGGACGCCTTACCTGCGGCCTGCCATCCAACACCCAGTACCTCTGATCTCGCCTGGAGGAGACATGAGCACCCAGCAGCAGTCGGCTCTCAGCACGGCAGAAATCACCCAGCGTGTCACGGCGATCTGGACGGATGTCCTGGGCCCAGGCTCCGATCGGCCCGGCGCCACGTTCTTCGAGCTCAACGGGCAGTCCATCGCCGCCGTGCAGATTGCTGCGGCGATCGAGGAACAACTAGGCGTCACCCTCGACATCGGCGATCTCTTCGAGGACCCGGACCTGGAGACCCTGACCCGCGTCGTCCTCGCCATGTCCAGCGACTCGGCCGGCTGACCGTGGGGACCGCGATGCAAGAACTGACTCACGTGCGGCCGGATGCGGACCTCGACCACGTGGTGGCGATTCTCGAGCGCGACGGAGCGGTGATCGTTGAAGGATTCACCGACGCGGCGACGCTCGCCGGGCTCCGGGCGGACCTCGGACCCGGCCTCGAGGCGTCTGGTTACAGCGAGAGCGGTTACGACGGGCAAAAGACCAAGCGGCTGTCCAGCCTGTTTCGGCGGACGACGCACCTGACGCCGGTCGTGACCCAGCCCCTGTTCCTCGGTTCGGCGCGGCGGCTGCTGCAACAGCCAAGGCACATTTGGATCGGCAAGGTCCGGATGGAGGTGACGCCGAGTATCCAGATCAGCTTCACCCAGGCGATAAGAATCGATCCGGGCCAGGGCCGGCAGCCGTTGCACCGCGACGACGCGATGCATCTGTGGCGCCATCCGGGACCACCGTGCCGGCTGCAGCTGATGCTGGCCATGACCGACTTCACCAGCGCCAACGGCGCGACCTTGGTCGTCCCCCGCAGTCATCACTGGGACGACGAGCGGGCGCCCGCGTACGCCGAGGCGGTCCCGGCCGTCATGCCCGCCGGTTCCGCGCTGCTCTGGCAGGGCGGTGTCTACCACGGCGGCGGAGCCAACAGCACGGACTCGCCGCGGCAGAGCCTCTCCGTGGCGCTCGACCTGGGCAACCTGCGGCAGGAGGAGAACCAGTACCTCGCCGTTCCCCGAGAGACCGTGCTGACCCTGCCGGAGGAGGTACAGCGGCTGCTCGGCTGGGACCGCTGCCCGCCCGGCCTCGGCCAAGTCGAGACGCAGGACCCGCACCTGCTGCTGGAGCGGACACTGCAGGAGCTCGCCAGCAGGCCACGTGGTGCAAATCCGCTGATGTAGCGCGCCTGCCCCGAGGTCCCACCCCACCTGGTCGGCCTCGGCAGCCCGCCGATCGTGAGCTGACCGCACGCCTTCGTCAAAAGCAGCCGGTGCGCTCTGCGACAGCAGGCGCACCGGCACGCCTTCCACGCGACGGACGCCGAGGCGGCCGAGTTCGTCACCCGGTTCCGCGCGCTGTTCGCCGAGTACGACGCCCTCGACCCCGCCCCGGACCGGGCCCGGCGGCTGCTCACCACGATCCTGCTACCCGCCGCCGCGCCGCGGAAGGCGGATCCGGCCGGGGAGCCGACGCCCGATACCGGTCAGGAGGTGGCCCGGGGCCGGGGGTGACCTCCGGCGATGTCGACCACGGCGGCGATCAGCGCCAGCACGACGATCCCGGCGGCCAGCAGCAGCGAGTGCCGGAACGCGGTCGCCCAGTCGCCCCGAGTGCTGCCGAGCACCGAGAAGAACAGCGCACCCACCCCCGCGATGCCGGCTGCCGAGCCGATCCGCTGGCCGGTCTGCAGCATGCCGGCCCCGCTGCCGGCCTGCGGCACCGGCACCTCGGACAGGGTCAGCGTCTGGTTCGGCGCGATGACCAGGCCGCTGCCCAAGCCGGCCAGCAGGAACGGCACCGCGGTCAGCAGCGGCACCGAGCCGTGCGAAGAGCCGCGCAACACCCAGACGACCGCACCGAGGCCGATCACCACCACCAGCAGGCCGACCGCGACCAGCGGCCGGCCGTACCGGGTGACCACCCGGCCGCTCAGCGCCGACGCCGCCGCCGAGCCGAGCGCGAACGGGGTGATCGCCAGCCCGGCGGCGAGGGCCGAGTAGTTGAGTCCGATCTGCAGGTAGAGGGTGAAGATGAAGAAGATCGCGGTGAACCCGGCGAAGTAGAGCAGACCGATCAGCGTCCCCAGGGTGTACGAGCGCAGTCCGAACAGCCGCAGGTCGAACAGGGCCGGCCGGTGGCGGGCGTACCGCCGCTCCCAGAGGCCGAAGGCGACCAGGAAGAGCAGCCCGGCCGGGATGAGCAGCCACTTCGCCGCGCCCGGCCACTGCTGCCGCTGCACCAGCGGGAGCAGCACCAGGGTCACCCCGACCCCGAGCAGCAGCACGCCGATCGGGTCGAGCCGGTGCCGGTTCTGCGCGCTTGTCGGGCGGGCCGGCATCAGCCGCCAGCCGAGCCACACGGCGAGGATGCCGACCGGGACGTTCACGAAGAACACCCACCGCCAGCCGTGCTGCTCGCCACCGAGCTGGATAAGCAGCCCACCGAGCAGCGGGCCGATGGCGGTGGAGATGCCGATGGTGGCGCCGAGCAGCCCGAACGCGCGGCCCCGTTCGGCGCCCCGGAACAGCTGCTGGATCAGGCCGCTCACCTGCGGGTTGACCACCCCGGCGGCGGCGCCCTGGACGAGCCGGGCGATGATCAGCCACTCGGGGGAGCGGGCCAGTCCGGCCAGCGCGCTGGTCACCGTGAACAGCGCCACGCCGACCACGAACCCGATCCGTCGGCCGCGCGCGTCACCGAAGCGCCCCGCCGACACCAGCACCAGGCCGAAGGTCAGCGCGTACCCGGACAGCACCCACTGCAGGTCGCTCGGCGTCGCCCGCAGGGCCCGGTCGATCGACGGCACGGCGACGTTGACGATGCTGACGTCCAGCAGCGTCATGAACGCGGCGACCAGGCCGACGCCGAGCGCCTGCCAGCGGCGGCGGTTGTCGTACTCGGTGTCCGCCGGTGGCGGCGACCGATCCGCGCTCATCGTGCCCCCCGATGACCGTCGATCACGCATTCCCGATCGCTACCCGGTCCCCGAAGGGGCAAACGACGCGTCACGCCATCTGACGCGCGCACCACCGCGGGCCGAAGTCCAGACCGGCCATGGGGGAGTCCTCGCGATGCAGCAGACCCCGCTCGGTGAGCAGGTGCAGTGGCTCGCGCAACTCCTCCTCGGTCATCCCAGTCTCCTCGGCGATCAGGTCAGGGTAGGGGACGTGACCCCGCACCTCCAGCGCGGTCACCGCCTGGTACACCCGCTCCTCGACCTCAGACAGCTGTACCCGCTGCATCGCTTCCCTCCTCGGTGACCCGCCCGACCGGCGGGCGGCCTGCGCCCGGCGGTTACCCGGCCGGCGTCCGATGATGCCCACCCGTTCGGGCGGTCGCGTCGGGCGCGTGACCAGCGTTCGCTCCCGCTCGTGCCCTAGGCTGCAGCAGTGATCAACTGGGATCTCGTCGTTGTCGGCGGCGGCCCCGCCGGGCTCTCCGCCGCCCGTGTCGCGGCCGGTGCCGGCGTCCGCACGCTGGTGGTCGAGCGCGCCACCCATCCCCGCTACAAGACCTGCGGCGGCGGGCTGATCGCCACCTCGCTGGCCGAGGTGGCCGCCCGGATCGAGGTGCCCGCCCACGACCGGGTCGACCGGGTCACGTTCACCCGGGATGGGCGACGCGCCTTCACCCGCCGGCACCCGTCGCCGCTGGTGAGCATGGTCCGCCGCGAGGAGTTCGACGACCGGCTGCGCGCCGCCGCGGTCGCCGCCGGTGCCGAGGTCCGCGAGGGCGTCGCGGTCCGCGCCGTCGAGCAGGACCCCGACGAGGTACGCCTGCGGCTGGCCGACGGCGAAACCGTGCGCGCCCGCGCCGTGATCGGCGCCGACGGCTCCTCCGGCGTCACCGCCAGGCACGTCGGGGTGGCCTACCGTCAGGTCGACCTGGGGCTGGAACTGGAACTGCCGGTCCCGCCCGCCGAGCAGGACCGCTGGCGGGGCCGGCTGCTGATCGACTGGGGGCCGGTCCCCGGGTCGTATGCCTGGGTCTTCCCGAAGGGGGACCGGCTGACCGTCGGCGTCATCGCCGCCCGCGGCGAGGGCGAGCGGACCCGGGCCTACCTGCGCGACTTCGTGGCGCGGCTGGGCCTGTCCGGGGTGGCCCCGGAACAGGACTCCGGCCACCTGACCCGCTGCCGGGCGGCCGAGTCGCCGCTGCGCCGCGGCCGGGTGCTGGTCGCCGGTGACGCGGCCGGCCTGCTGGAGCCGTGGAGCCGGGAGGGGATCAGCTTCGCCCTGCGGTCGGGCCGGCTGGCCGGGGCGGCGGTCGCTGGCGGCGACCCGGACGCCTACGAACGGGCGGTACGCCGGGAGCTGGTGCCCGCCATGGGGGCGGGACACCGGCTGCTGGAGATCTTCGAGCGCCGGCCCGACGTGTTCCACGCGATGCTGGCCACCCCGCCGGGCTGGCGGATGTTCGTCCGATTCTGCCAGGGCGAGGCCAGCTTCGACCGGACCCTGGCCCGCCGTCCGGTCCGAGCAGGCCTCGCCCTGCTGGACCGGCTCGCGCCGATGCGACGGAACGGATCGACAGTCCGGCAGCCCTGAGGGGCCGGTCAGGGCAGGATGACCGCCCGGCCGTGGATCTCGCCGCGGCGCAGCAGCGCGTACGCCTCCGGCGCCCGATCGAGCGGGAACGTCTGCACGTCGGCGTGCAACTGCCCAGCCCGGCCCAGCGCGATCACCTCCCGCAGCTCGGCCCGGGTGCCCCAGAACGGCACCATGACGCCGGTCTCCAGCGGCAGGGGCGGTGGCTCGTCGGCGACCGGCCGGACGGGCAGCGTGCCGCCGGCGAGGCCGACCAGCATCAGCTGGCCGCCGGTGGCGACCACCTGCCGGGCTGTGGTGAGGGTGGGATCCGCCCCCACGAAGTCGAGCACCACGTCCGCGCCGTCCGGAGGCGCGCCGACCAGCGCCCGGATCCGGTCCACGCTGTCCGGCCCGGCCTGCACCACCTCGTGCGCGCCCAGCCGGGTCGCCAGGTCGAGCGCCGCCACGCTGGTGTCGACCGCGATGATCCGTACCGCGGTGGTGGCCGCCAGGATCTGCAGGGCCATGTGCCCCAGTCCGCCGATGCCGATCACGACGCAGGACGTCCCCGGGCGCAGCTTCGGCCGGGCCAGCTCGATGGCGTGGTACGGGGTCAGCCCGGCGTCGGTCAGCGGCGCCGCCTGGGTCAGGTCCAGGTCCCCGACGTGCAACAGCCGGGAGGCGGGTACCACCACGTACTCGGCGAGGCCGCCGTCGCGACTGAGCCCGATGCCGCCGACGGGGACGAGCCGGCACTGGTTCTCCAGCCCACGCAGGCAGGCGCGGCAACGGCCGCAGCCGATGATCCCGTAGACCGCGGTCCGGCCCCCGGGCGACCAGCCGGCGACTCCGGCGCCGACCTGCTCCACCGTGCCGGCGATCTCGTGGCCGAGCGTCATCGGGGTGGGAAACATCCCCGGCGGCGCGTCGAGGATGTGCAGGTCGGAGTGGCAGGCGCCGACCGCGCCGACGCGCAGCAGGACCTCTCCCGGGCCGGGCGACGGCGTGGGCAACTCCACCTGCTCGAGCACCCCGGGTGAGATCATCTGTACCGCGCGCATCGTCGTACTCCAGCCCGTCGCTGCCGGTCGTGGCGGCGGTCTACCCACGCGGCGCGGGTTGATGCCGACGGTGGACGGACAGGCGCACAATGCCCTCATGAGCGAGCCGAGCGAGTCGTTCACCGACGAGGAGTACGCGTTCCTGCGGCATGTACGCTTCGGCGAACTGCCGCCGGCGGTCCGCCCCGAGGAGCGGGTCGAACTGACCGAGACCGACGCCCGCCGGGACCGGCCCGAGCCGACCGGTGGCCCCGAGGAATGGGCCCTGCGCAACAGCCCGGGCTGAGCCCGGAAACGGCCGACGGGCCGCAGGGGTGACCCCGCGGCCCGCCGAACCGGTACGGATCAGAAGACCGGCACGCCCGCGCGGACCAGCTTCCAGTTCGGCACGAAGAAGTCGGCCGGGTTGATGGCGCCCTTGGCCTGCGCCCATTCGATGAGCAGCTGGCGGATCTCCTGCTGCTCGTTGTAGACCTGGGTCTTGACGACGCCGGGGAAGTTGCCGCCACCGCTGCGCCGGTAGTTGTTCACCGCGATGACGAACTGGGCGTCCGCGGCGACCGGGGTGTCGGTGCCCGGCAGGACCAGACGGGTGATCCGCTGGCCGACCGGCTTCGAGATGTCGATGTCGTAGTCGACACCCGAGATGACGTCGTAGTTGTAGTCCGGCACGGCCGGGTCGCTGATGTTCGCCGGGTCGACGGTGTCGCCCACCGCGAAGGTCTTGAAGTACTTGGCCGAGTACTCCAGGTACGCCTTCACCTCGGCGCCGCTGATCACGACAGCCTCGAGGGTGTTGTCGTAGACGTACAGGCCCGCGAGGTCCCGGATCCGCACGTCACCCTGCGGGAAGACGGCGGTACGGCTGAACGGCGCCGCGATCGACAGCACCGGCAGCCCCGCGTACGCGGTGCCGGCCAGGGCCTTGGCAACCACGTCGGTCTGGACGTGATTGATGAAGTCCAGGATCGGGGTGTCCTTGTATCGCGACTCGACGGCCGACAGCTCCACGGTGCACTGGGCGACGACCTTGTTGACGTAGTCGACCGTCTTGGTGTGCTGGCCGCGCACCGCCGCGAGGACCGCCGGGTCCTCGACCACCGTGTTGGTGTTCAGCATGGTGGAGCCCTTGGCGACCACCTTCCAGCGGCCCTTCTCCCGGGTCAGGGTGAAGTCCATCCGGGTGAGCCGCTGGCCCCACCGCGACGGCTCCGAGGTCAGCACCTGCTCGCCGGTGGTCTTGTTGGTGACGAACTTCTCCGGCACCTCGTTGTGCGCGTGGCCGAAGAGGATCGCGTCGATCCCCGGCACCTGCTCAGCGATCAGCGCCACCGGGTTCTCGTTCGGCAGCTCCGGGCCGTAGCTGGAGGTGCCGCTGTCGCCGCCGTGCGCCGAGATGATGACCAGGTCGGCGCCGCGGTCCCGCATGATCGGCACCCACTTGGCCGCGGTCTCGATCATGTCGGCGAAGATCAGCTTGCCCTCGACGTTGCCCTTGTCCCAGATGGCCACGCCCGGGTTGGTCAGGCCGAGGATGCCGACGTTCAGGGCCGGCGCGCCGTGCCCGCCGAGGTTGACCGGCTTGATCACATACGGCAGGTAGGCCGGCTTGCCGGTCTTCTCGTTGATCGCGTTGGCGGCGAGGGCCGGGAAACCGAGCTGCTCGATCCACTTGGCCAGCAGCGGCAGGCCGTAGTTGAACTCGTGGTTGCCCAGCGTGACGGCGTCGTAGTTCAGCACGTTCATCGCGTTGGCCATCGGGTGCGTCTCACCGGTGACGGTGATCGGCTCCTGCTTGGCGTAGTAGGTGGCCAGCGGGGTGCCCTGGATGGTGTCTCCGGCGTCCAGCACCAGGGTCGCCTTGCCCTTGCGCTCCGCGCGGATCTGGTTGACCAGGGTGGCCAGCTTCGCGACGCCGACGTCGTTGTGCTTGCTGTCGTCGAACTCAGCGTCCTTGTAGTAGTCCCAGTTGTAGACGTTGCCGTGGGTGTCCGAGGTGCCCAGGATCGTCAGGTCCCAGGTCTTCGCAGGGGCTGCGCCGGCGGCCCGGGCGGGGGCGCCGGCGAGCAGCGGAGCGGTCGCGGCGGCGGCCGCGACGGCCAGCACCTGGCGGCGCGAGGCGCCGGAGGAGGAAGTCATGAGGTGCCTTTCCATGGGGGTGTAGGCGCCTCGTGGGCGCCGTTGCGCACCATAACGACCTGCTGTCCCGTGCGCCACATCGCCCTGCGGCCTTTCACCACGTCAGCGCCGGACGTGGCCTGGCCGTCACACCCGGTACACCCGAAAGTCGTTTCCGCCTCCTGCCCGGGGGTAGGGCGGTACCGGACCGGACAGGATGAAGCGGCACGAGGAGAAGCCGGTTAGCGAGGACCAGCACACCCAGCAGGACCCCACCCGCCAGTACGGCCAGCAGCAGGGGCAACCCACGCAGCAGCAGTCCCCGCCGGGTTCCGAGCAGCGGATGGGACCGAAGCCCGACCACGGCGAGGAGTCCTACCGGGGCAGCGACCGGCTCGCCGGCAAGCGCGCCGTCATCACCGGGGGTGATTCCGGCATCGGCCGGGCCGTCGCCATCGCGTACGCCCGGGAGGGCGCCGACGTGCTCATCTCCTACCTCGGCGAGCAGAAGGAGGCCGACGCCCGGGACACCGTCCGGCTGATCGAGTCGGCCGGCCGCAAGGGCGTCGCGGTGCGTACCGACCTCACCGACGAGAGCCACTGCCAGCAACTGATCGACCGGGCGTTGGCCGACCTCGGTGGCATCGACATCCTGGTCAACAACGCGGCCTTCCAGATGGCCCAGGACAAGGGCCTCGCCGGCATCACCAGCGAGCAGTTCGACCGGGTGTTCAAGACCAACGTGTACGCCATGTTCTGGCTGTGCCGGACGGCCGTGCCGCACCTGCCCGAGGGCTCGGCGATCATCAACACCTCCTCGATCCAGGCCTTCAACCCGTCGCCGCAGCTGCTCGACTACGCCACCACCAAGGCGGCCATCGCGAACTTCACCAAGGCGCTCGCGCTGGACCTAGCCGACCAGGGGATCCGGGTCAACGCCGTAGCGCCCGGCCCGATCTGGACGCCGCTGATCCCGGCCACCATGCCCCCGGAGAAGGTGCAGCAGTTCGGCACCGACGTGCCGATGGCGCCGTCGCCGGGATGACCGGCTTCGCCCGCCTCGACGACTTCACCGGTGACGCCTCCTGGGGCGGCTACGAACTGGTCTCCGGCAGGTGGTTCACCCGACCTGGAGAGGCGGCGGTGCCGAGCACGTTCCTGACCGCGACCGGCACCCGGATCGGCGACAGCGTCGTGCTGACCGACCACGGCAAGGCGGTGCCGGTCCGGATCGTCGGCGAGGTATTCCACCCGACCAACAACCTGCTGATGTTCGCCGACGCCGCGACGTTCACCGCCACGAAGCCGAACCTGACCGCCGCGAGTTACCACATCCGCCTGGCCGATGGCGTCGACGTGACCGGGTACCTCACCGGCCTGAACAGCGCACTGGCAACCTCGGGCTTCACCGCGGAGCCGGAACGGTCCACGGGCAGCAGCGGCACCATCCTGCTCCTCGACGCGCTGGCTGCTCTGCTCACCCTGATGCTGGTTGCCGTCGCCGCCATGGGCGTGCTGAACATGGTCGTGCTCGACACCCGCGAACGTGTCCGCGATCTCGGTATCCACAAGGCGTTGGGCATGACGCCCTGGCAGACCATCGCGATGGTCATCGCGTCGGTGGTCGTGACCGGGCTGACCGGCGGCGCGATCGGCGTCGCGATCGGCGTCGCCGTGCACGGGGCAGTCACACCCGCGATGGGCCACCGTGCCGGCATCAACCTGCCCGCCTCCGTCACCGACGTCTACCAGCCGACCACGCTGCTACTCCTCGGTCTCGGCGGCCTACTCATCGCCGTCGCCGGCGCGTTCCTGCCGGCCGGCTGGGCCGCCGGCACCCGCACCGCCGTCGCCCTGCGCACCGAGTAACCACCTCGATAGCACCGGCCCGTCGGCGCCCCACGCCGCGAGCCGGTGCCACGGGCGACCTCACTCGGACGATCGCCAAGGCCACCCGGCACAACTCGTCCATGTCGAGCGGGTGACGTGACGGTCGCGGCGGCCTTCGACATGTCATTTGAGCAGCTGCCGGATGCGGCGCGGCAGCTGTTTCGCCGCGCGGCGCTGGTGTCCGGGTCGGATTACAGCGCTGCCCTGGCGGCGGTGCTCGGCGGGGTCGCCGTGTCGGTCGCTGAGGAGCAGTTCGACGATCTGGTCGATCTGGGCCTGATGGGGATCGCGGAGGGCGGCCGGTATCGCTTCCACGACCTGGTGCGGCTGTACGCGCAGCAGCGGCTTGGGCGAGAGGATTCAGCCGACACGGTGATCGCTGTCCGCCGGCAGATGGTCCTTGGCTGCTGGCGACCGTCACCGCAGCCGGGGGATGGTTTGGGCCGGACGAAGGCGGATCCGCGGATGCCGCTTTCGCCCCGGCTGAGGACGCCAAGGCCTGGATACGCATCGAGGCGGAACACTGGTTCCCGGCGCTCGGCGCGGCCCGACCGCCGGCGACAATGTGCAGTACGCGTGGGGGTTGGCTTGGGCTGCGCAGCAGTCGGCCGGATGCTCTCAGACATTGAGACCTGCCCGTTCGAGGCGTTCGAGCAGGCTCGGCTTACGCGCGTGCACCGTCCGTAGTTCGGCCAGCCGTTGCCGGAACGGCGTGGTGTTGCCGTCGCGTTCGCTGAGGTCGCGCAGGTCGACAAGGAGTTGAACGCCCGTGTCGTAGTCGCGGGGTTTCTTCGTGGAGATGAGTTCGTTGACCCGCTGCCATGCGGCGGGTTGATCGACTGCGAGGGCGTCGAGGTGCCGTTGCCGGGCGGCCGCCGCGGACCGTTCCTGGCGGATCCGTTCCCGCTCACGCTGCTCGGCGACCTGGCGTTCCCGTTCGGCGCGGAGGTGTGCGGCGGTGGCGAGTAGTTCGCCTGCGGTGCGTAGGGCGCTCGTGGTGGACGTGTCCGGGAGGTGTTCGTCGCGGTACCGGCGCAGCAGCCGGCCCCGCAGGTGACCGTCGCCGCTGAGCAGGTCGGCGAGGATGGCGTCCTTCTCTCGGACCGAGAGGCTGGTGACCCACGAGCGCAGTTGCGCGGCGGTCGGCTCGACGGCGGCCTGCGCCGAAGCGGCCGCCGCGGCCGCGATCAGATCAGGATCGATGCACAGGAACTCGGCGACCGTGGTGAGCGAGGCGTCGAGCGTGCCCAGCCCGGCCGGGGCCGGCGGCTCGGGCTCGTCGTCGTCGAGTTCTAGGGACTGTACGCAGCGCAGCCAGCCCAGGTACAGCAGGCGCAGGTCGCCCGCGGCGAGGGCGGCCCGCACCGGAGTGATCGAGGCGAGCAGACCGTGACCGTCGAGGTCCCACTCGTCTGTGCCTTCCTCGTCCTCTCGGTAGAGATGGACGATGAGGTGCTTACCGGCGGTCCACGCGGAGGCACCGTCACCGACGCAGTAGCGGGCGACCGTGGCGGGGGCGAGCGCGCGCGTCGGTAGCCGCAGCATGAGCTGGCGGGTGCCCCAGTTCGCCAGGTACAGGTGCGCGTCGAAGTACCGCTCCATCAGCTTGCGCGGGTCACCTTTGAAGTCGCCCCACTGGTAGGTGTTGACGAAGCTGGTGGCGGTGATGTCGGCCCGGGTGGACAGCGACCGCAGTTCGGCCTGTTCGCGAGTCGTTAGAAACCGGTCGACGGCGGTGAACTCGTAGTACTGGTACTCGCTCACCGTGACTACCGCCCGGCCCAGTGTCGGTAGGCGTCGATCCAGTCGGCGCCGTCCGGTGTAGGTGTGGGCAGCGGAAGGTCGAGCAGGTCGATCTTCTGCCGGTGTCGGCCCCGGGCGCAGACCGCGACGATGCTGTCGACGGTGAGGTCGACCTTCTGTACGACTACCTCCATGCCGAGGACGGTGGTGGTAAACGGCACCGCAAGATGCTCTTCGAGCATGGTGAACAGGCCGGTGAGCTGTTCGTCGTCGTTGTACGCGTCGACGGTGGCCTCTTCGATCATCGCCTCGAGCGCCGCATTCCGCTTCGATGCCATCGGCGCAGGATAGCGGACCCGTGCCGAGGTGTTCGGAGCCCGATATCCGAGGATGGTCCGGTGGGTTCTGTGGACGAGTTCGAGGGTCTTCGCCGCGAGCTGCAGCGGTTACGGGCGGAGAACGCCCGGCTGTCACGGCTGCTCGAACTGCGCGGTCAGGACACGGCTCCGGCGCCGGAGCAGCTGTCCGCGCCGGTCGCTGCGCCGGGTATGGTCACGATGGCCTCACCGGTGGCGGACAAGCTGGCGCTGTTCGCCGACCGGTTCCGGGCCCGCGTCGACGTGTACGCCGTGCGGTGGGAGAACACCCGCACCGGCGCTGCCGGGTGGATGCCGGCCGTCGCCGGCGGGTGGCGTAAGGGCATGGACCGGCGCGGCGCTACTTACCTGCCCCGTACAGGGGAGGTCGTCGCCGCTCATCTCGTCGGCGACGTGTTCATGGGGCTGTATCCGCTGCTGCCTGGCAATACGTGCCACTTCGTGGTGGCGGACTTCGACGGCCCGACGGCGATGCTCGACGCCTTGGCCTACATCAAGGCGGCGCGGGCCAGCGCTGTGCCGGCGGCATTGGAGATCTCCCAGTCCGGTCGCGGTGCCCACGTGTGGATCTTCTTCGCAGGTGTGGTGCCGGCGACGACGGCGCGGGCCGTCGGAACCGCCCTGCTGCACGAGGCGATGGTGCTACGCGGGTCGATGGACCTGCGGTCGTACGACCGGCTGTTCCCCAACCAGGACGTCCTACCCGAGGGCGGCTTCGGCAACCTCATCGCCGCGCCGTTGCAGGGCCGACGCCGCAAGGACGGACTGACCACGTTCCTCGACCTCGGCACGCTCGAACCGTACGCCGACCAGTGGGCCTTCCTGTCGACGCTGGACCGGCTCAGCCCTGCGGACGCCGAACGCGTCGCCCGGCAGGCGAAGGGCGCCACCACCGGCGCCGACGTCGCCACGATGAGCCGGTCCGCCGCGACCCGGGTACATCCCGCGCTGCCCCCGGTGGTGCACGCGGAAGCCGGTGCCGGGCTGAGCCTCGACACCGCGCAACTCACCCCGGCCGCACTGGCCACGTTCAAGCACGCCGCCGCCATGACCAACCCGAAGTTCTACGAACTGCAACGCCTGCGCAAGTCCACCTGGGACACCCCGCGATTCATTCGCAGCTACGACCTCACCCTCGACGGCCGTCTAACCCTCCCACGCGGCCTGCGCCACACCATCGCCGCCATCGTCGAACAGGCCGGGTCTCGGATGTCCGTCACCGACGCACGAAACTCCGGAAACGAGATCGATACCGCGTTCACCGCCGAACTCACCGACAAGCAGAGCACGGCGGTCAGTGCGCTTCTCGCCCACGAGGATGGGGTGCTCGTCGCCCCACCCGGATCCGGCAAGACCGTCATGGCGTGCGCCGTGATCGCCGAGCGCGGCACCTCCACCCAGGTCCTCGTCGACCGCAAAGCCCTCGCCGACCAGTGGCGTACCCGCACCGAACAGTTCCTCGGCATCCGGGCCGGCCAACTCGGCGGCGGCCGGCGCAAGCTCACCGGAGCAGTGGACATCGCACTGCTGCCCTCCCTGGCCAGACGCGACGACATCACCACACTCACCGAGAGGTACGGGCACGTCATCATCGACGAGTGTCATCACCTCGCGGCCGCGGCGTACGAGCACTCGGTCAAACGGATCGCCGCGCAATTCTGGCTCGGGCTCACCGCCACGCCCGTCCGGCGGGACGGGCTCGGCCAGCTCGTCACCTGGCAGCTCGGCCCGATCCGGCACACCATGACCGACGAGGAGCAGGGCACCATCGCGGCCGCGATGGCGGTCGATGCCGGACCACGACGACTGCTGCACGTCCACGACACCACGTTTCGTGCCGGCGACGTGGACCTGAACGAACCGGGCGCACTCGCCGAGATCCACCGATGCCTGGCCCTCGACCGGACGCGCAACACCCAGATCGCCGACGACGTCGCCGCAGCCCTCACGCGCGGGCGCAACTGTCTCGTCCTCACCCGCCGAGTCGCCCACGTCGACGCCCTCACCGCGATGCTCGCGGCGCGCGGACATCAGGCACTCGTACTCCAAGGAGCGATGAGCACCACCGACCGGCGAACCGCCGTCGACCGACTCGGCGAAGCCAAGGCTGGTGATGGCCTCCTCGTCATCGGCACCACACCGTTCATCGGCGAAGGCTTCGACGCCCCAGCGCTCGACACCCTCTTCCTCGCCGGCCCGATCTCATACGACGGGCTGCTCATCCAGTGCGCCGGGCGCGTGATCCGGACGGCACCCGCCAAGGACGCCGCCGAGGTCCACGACTACCACGACCCGGCCACCCCCATCCTCGCCGCCTCACTTCAACGCCGCATGCGCGGGTACCGAGCACTTGGCTTCTCCAAGGCGTGAGCGCACCGGACCCCTCAACCTCGCCATCACCCTCAGCCACGCGCCCGTACTGCACGATGTAGGCCCGGGCGTCGACAGGCCAGCCTGCAACCGCCACGCTGTCCGTTACCGCAGCCAAAGCCGAAGATCACCGCCGACACTGCCAGCACCCCCGACTCCGTTCTGCCAGTTAGCCTCAACGGCGTGACGATCCGGTTCCAGCAAGCCATGCAGCTCATGCGCCGGCATGACCCGCAGGCCAAGGAAGACGGTTTCCACCTCCTGCGGCCCCACGCCGCCGAGCACATCGACGAACTCATCGCCGAGTTCGCTGAAGAACGACACGACCACGGCTTGCGCTGCTGGCTGCTCGAACTCATCGGTGAAGCCCGCTCATCCCAAGCGCTGCCGGTACTCATCGAACAACTACACAGCGGAGACGAGTCACTCCGGTCCTGGGCCGCCAAAGGACTGGAGCAACTCGACACCAGACAAGCGCGGCAAGAGCTGTGGAAAGCACGAGCCAACGGGCTCATCGACTGACCACTCAACGGCCAGATCGCGAACTGTCACTGCCGTATTAGGTCGACGAGCTCTCGTACGGCCTCTGGCTCGTGCCTGGAGGCCGGCGTCCGGTCGGCCGCCGTGCCGGTGTCGGCCGGCGTCGAGCAGGTCGGCGACCTCGTTGAGGGTGAAGCCGAGGCGTTGTGCGGTCTTGATGACCCGCAGCAGCGTGACCGTGTCGGGCGGGTAGAGCCGATGTCCGCCCGGTGACCGCTGCGGGGAGGCGAGCAGTCCCCGGCGCTCGTAGTAGCGCAGGGTTTGCAGGTTGACCCCGGCCGCGTCGGCGAGCTGGCCGCTGCGTAGTCCCGGTCCGGTCATTGTTGAACCCGCACGGCCCGTTGGGCGAGGGCATCCAGCACACCGACGTGTTCCGCCGGTACCCGAACGTCGAGCGTCAGCGAGTTGGAGTCGGGCCGCGCGATGTCGAACGTGAAGAACGAGCAGCAGGACGACTCCCGGGCCGTCAGGTCCCGCGCCGTCTGTTCGACCTGATCCGCGCCGTCGAGTTGCAGCCGCAGATGCTGTGTCGACAACCGGTCGGCACCCCGGACCGCGTCCCGAAAGAACTGATCGAACTCCGCGAGCCGAAGCGGCCGCTCGGCCGTCGGCAGGCTGCACGCGTCCGGCACCCAGGAGCCATCCATCGTGACATGTTGGTCGCTCATGCAACGACGGTAAGCCCGTACCTAGGTATCAGATGCAAGCCCTGGTTCAGCGGAAGGAACCAGGCCCTCGGAGGTCGGACAAGGCCAACCAACGATGACCATTGGGTCGTCTACCGCCACGGTTGAGAAGCGGCTTACCGGCAACGACGCCGGCTGGGCGCCCACGGGCGCCATACCAGTGGCCCTGCTCCGCGACACGGTGTCGCCACCGATCCGATCAGCCCGAGCACCGTTGATGGGGCAAGACCGTGTCGGCGTGGCCAGTGCGGCCGTGACCAGAGCGGACGCCATCACGGGCACACGCAGGACCGGGCGAAGGCCTTCAGTAGCGTCGCTCAGCGGGCCCGCTTCGTCGCCCGCTTGCGGGGCGGGGTCAACAGGTCGGCGATCGCCGCGATCGCGGACGGCACGAGCCGGTAGTACGCCCAGACGCCGCGCTGCTCGCGTTCGAGCAGTCCGGCCTCGGCGAGGATCCGAAGGTGATGACTCACGGTCGGCTGGGACAGACCGAGCGGCGCGGTGAGGTCACTGACGGACGCCTCGCCCTCCGGGGCGGACTGGATCAGGCTGAGCAGCCGCAGTCGGGCGGGGTCGGCGAATGCCTTCAGCACTCCCGCGAGCCGCTCGGCGTCGGCACGCTTGATCGGCTCGCCAGCCAGCGGCGAGATGGCAGGCGTTGCAGTTTTCGTAATTCCCACGTCTTCCATCGTTGCACGAACACCATCGATACGCCGGTCGAACCAGGACCTGGTCACCGCCAGTTTGGGGCCGGACCCCGTCCGCGGACACCCAGGAGGCCAGTGGAACGGCCGGGAGGAGAAGAGCGCCGACTGTGCGGCGACGGCGGTGGTGGGTGTCGTAGTCTGCGCTGGTGACGTGGGACCGGCCAGCTGGTGCGATGCGCGGTTACCGCGTTGTTGCGGTGGCGGTCGTCGTCGCGGCAGTTCTGGTTCTGCACGCGCTGCGGTGCTCCACGGGTTTGGACACCGCGGCGCCTCCGGCGGCTGCCGGTTCCACGGCGTCCCTCGTCTCTTACGGCGCCCCGACGTCTGCGGCCCTGACCAGCCTCGCTGACGTTTACCGGTGACCTCATCACCAGCCTCGACCTCACCGCCGAAGCCAGGGCGGCATCGCCGAGACCGGCGAGACCATCACGGTCAGCCGGCGCCAGCGCCGGGACGTCGAGATCGAGATCAAGTTCTGGCCGTTGAACGGCCTCAACGCCAACGGCGACCGCCCGGAGGTCCGCCGAGTCGACCTCATCGTCGGCCAGATCACCGGCCCCAACCCCAACCCGGGCGCGGACACGAACCCCACCACCAAGGTCGTCGCCCGGTTCGGCCCTCGCGACTGGCGCAAGCAGGGGCCCGACTACGTCATCCGGCACACCCTGCGCGACGTGGAGACCGAAATGTACGCGCGGGTGCGGGGCACCAGCACCGACGAGGCCGAGCCGCTTGCCGACGGGCTGGAGAGCCCGTGGGATGACCTGTGGTTCTACTCGAACCCAGTGTTCGTCCACGTCCGCTGAACAGCCAGCAACCGCAACCGCAACACGCCCTGGAATCGACGCGGCATAGGACTGAACCCTTAACAGCGGCAGCCGTCCCCCTTCCGCCGCAGCGGAAGGGGGACGGCCACAGGCGGCATGAGGTGATCCTGTCCGCGCCAACGCGCCACCGTCATTCTCCGGCCTGGTCGAGCAGGTTGTGGGTCTGCCGCCACCGCTGCCGCCTGCTCACGACCGGCGTGCCGCCACGGAGTCGTCGAGGCTCGCGCCAGCGTTGCTGCGGTCGTCCAGAAGTGGGCGGCGAGCGGTGGCGCCGGCAGGAACTGCGACACGCTGCATCCTCACGTACGCCACCTGAGAGGTTGTGCCGCAGGCGCCAGCGACGCGACCTGCGACGCGCCGGGTGGGCCCGGCGGATCGCGCCTCGGCGCAGGAGCCAGAAGTGTTTCGGCACGCCGCATCGAGGCCACTCCCGGCGCTACTCGTGGAGGTGGCGGCGCTGGTGGGACAGGTCGGTGTGGTGATCGCGGCCGGGATGACTGTCGGGATCGGTGTGAACGGTGGCGGTGGTCAGCCGGGCCACGGCGTGGGTGAGTTGGTGCTCGGCGTCGGCGGCGATCTCGTGTGCGGCGACGAGGCTGAGGTCGGCGTCGACGACGAGGTCGGCTTCGGCGTGCAGGCGGTGGCCGATCCAGCGCAGCCGTACCGCGGCCACGTCGCGGACGCCGTCGACTGCCCGCAGTGTGGTTTCGGCCTGGTCGACGAGGTCGGGGTCGACGGCGTCCATGAGGCGTCGGTAGACCTCGCGGGCGGCGTCCTTGAGCACGAAGGCGATGGCGACCGCGATGCCTAGACCGACGACCGGGTCGGCCCATCGCCAGCCGAGGGCCTCGCCGCCGGCGGCGGCGAGCACGGCGAGGGAGGTGTAGCCGTCGGTGCGGGCGTGCAGGCCATCGGCGATGAGTGCGGCGGAGCCGATGCGCCGGCCGACGCGGATGCGGTACTGGGCGACCAGTTCGTTGCCGATGAATCCGACGAGGCCGGCGGCGGCGACCCAGGGCAGGTGGGTCACCTGGGCGGGGTGTAGCAGCCGGTCGACGGCGGTCCAGGCGGCGGCGACGGCGGAGCCGGCGATGACGACCACGATGATGATGCCGGCGAGGTCTTCAGCCCGGCCGTAGCCGTAGGTGTAGGCGCGGGTGGCGGCGCGCCGGCCGAGCAGGAACGCGATGCCCAGCGGCACGGCGGTCAGGGCGTCGGCGACGTTGTGCAGGGTATCGCCGAGCAACGCGACCGATCCGGAGAGCACCACGATGACCGCTTGGGCGAGCGCGGTGACTCCGAGGCCGACCAGCGAGATCCACAGGGCACGTAACCCGTCGCGGGAGGTCTCCAACGCAGGATCGACCTTCGCGCGGGAGTCGTGGGAGTGCGGTACAACGGCGTGGGTCAGCCGGTGCCACCAGACGGCGAGCCGACCGCCGTGATCGTGCCGGTGGTCATGGCCGTGCCCGTGGCCGTGTTCGTGCTCGCTCACCGTTCCCCCAGGCGTCTGCCGGTCGCACCGGCACTCCATACCCATGACGACGGCGATAATATGTGCCCATGTACGCACGCGACAACGTTGCAGATGCCAGTGACATGCAACAACACCTCCCCGGCGGGCACCAGGTCGAGGCAGCGACCGACATGCTGCGGATGCTGGCCGACCCCACGCGACTACGGCTGATGGCGCTGCTCCGCGACGGCGAGTACGACGTCACCGCCCTCGTCGCGGCCGTTGGCGTGGCGCGGCCGGCGGTATCGCAGCACCTGGGCAAGCTGCGGCTGGCCGGGCTGGTCAGTGTGCGACGAGAGGGCCGCCGGGCGCTCTACCGGGCCAGGGGCGGTCATGTGCGTCGGCTGGTGACCGAGGTGCTGCATGCGGCGTCGCACCGGATCACCGGTGCCGTGGAACACGACTGAACGGCATACTCGCCGATTGTGGACCGCCGGTCGGCGAACCATTCGCGGGCGAACTGGCTGACCCCGTCACTACATGCGCAGACTTACCGCCTCCACAGTTGCGCTGGCAGCGCCACCGCGTGCTCGCGGCGCTGGCCGCTGCGTTGGTGGGCGCGGGGACAATGACGTTCGGCTTCGTGTTGGCCGACAAGCTTGCCCGAGTCTTCATCCCGCCGCGTACACCATTGCCGAAGGTGTACTCGGTCGGCCCGTACCTGCCGGCGTCGCTGATCGCGTGCGGCGTGTCCGTCACGCGGAACCGGCCTGAGTCGCGCATCTCGCGCTGATGCCCGAGCACGTCGATACCAACCGTGGGCTGCCTGCACGCCCGGCCGTGGCGCCCCGCCCGTGTCCTCGACAGTTAGACAGCGACGTCCTGGGCGGGCCGGGCGCCGGCGGCGACCATCCCTGCTGTGACCGGCGAGGGCCTGAAGCCTTTGACGATCAGGTAGACGCCCAACGAGAACTCCCACACGGCGATGGGGATGGTCGCGATCGCCGTCACCGGCGACAGTCGGTCCCAGAGGCCGAACAGTGTGCCGGCGTCGGAAACGACGAGCAGGGGCGCCCCGACGAGTCCGAGCACAGGTAGAACCCGCGGCACGAGGCGTGACTGGTACAGCAGGGAACCCAGCAATAGGGCGTTCACGGCCGGCAGGAAGCCTTGGCTGAGAAGGAAGATCGAGTCATAGAAGGCGACCAGCGCCTGGCCGGTGGCCAACGCACCTTCTCCGGCTCCGGCCTGCCGCAAGGCCACGAGCGTCAGGAGGCTCCCGACGCCGACGAAAATGCCGGCGGCTTCGAGAACCCGGGCGCTGACGAAGCCCAGCGCTCGGGCTTCGCCCTGCCGCTTAACCACCGGATACAGCACGACGGCGGTGCCGATGCAGGCCAGGGCCACGATCACCTCAAGGACGCCACCGATGACGACCGGGGTTTCCGACGTGTCGCCGACGATGTAGTCCGCATCGTGCACCGGACCGTACAGGGCGAGGGTCGGAATCGAGACAAAGGTGAGCACGTAGAACCCGCCCGCGACCAGCGCGGTCCTCCTCAGCGAGTCCATCAGGGCTCCTTTCGTTGCCGTCGTTCAAGCAGTGATGGTCCGGCCATCACCCTCCTGCGGATCGGTGCGATGGCGAATCGGCCACTCGGGCAATCCTCGCGGCGATGGAACCCGGGAGGGTCCGGTGGCGGCCGTGGATGTCTCCTTCGGTGGTGGGCCACCGGCATCCGTCTGGTGGCCCGTGCCGGCCGCGCTCGTCAGTGCCACGCGTCCCCGGGCCTCCTGGCATAGCGCCTCCAGGCGTACGTCCACGGGACGACGGCGAGGATGACGACGACGAAGGAACAGCTGAACAGGACCTCGCGGCTCGCGGCGGTCATGTCGTCGGAGACCAGGTGCGGATGGCGACCGCGGCGATCCAGATCACCCTCCAGGCCACCTCGAACAGCAGGATCGGCAGCATCCGGACGGAGTATCTGAGGCCGAGGAGAGCCCGGAGCGACATGGCCGTCAGCAGGCAGGTGACCACCCCTTCCATCACCGGTAGGGATCCGACGTCCTGGAAGAGAACCGGCCATTTAACGATGGCCAGTCCCACGCCTATGAACGCGTGGCCGAAACGCATGACGTTCAGACGGCGCGTCGACAGTTGCTCCGGGGTCATGACGTCGCGGTCCGACCCAGACGCCCTGGGCGGAACCTGTCAAGATCAATGAGACAAGATCGTTTTAGTTCTTCTGTTGTTCGGCTGGTTGCAGTGCGGGTCGGTTGATCCAGACTGCGGGTGGGCGCCGAGGGCCGGTGGGATCGCGAACATCGTCAGGTGGCGACCACCAGCGGAGATTGAGTTCTCTGTCCGGCCTTCGATCAACGGTTGCACCTTGCCCTTGGTGGCCGACGCGTGCTTGCGCGGCGAGACCATCCGGGCGATCACAGACCAGCAGCCTGCGTCGCACCCAGAGAATCAATGCGCCGGTGCACCCAGCCGCCAAGCTGGCGATTGCCGGGCACCGTCGGCCCGAACGCCGCTGCCGAGGCGGCCAGCAGCGTCATCACCGAACATCATGGACAGCAGGGTCAGGTGAGGTGTTGCCGGATGCGGCGTGGTGGGGTGAATGCGTACAGGTCGAGTACGCCGGGTGGGTCGGCCAGGCCGGGGCCGCCGGCGCGGATCCAGGCGGCGATGTCGTCGGCGGCGTCGGTGTCGTTGACCAGGCCGAGCCAGACCGGGCGTCCGCCGGCGCGGCGGCCGGCAGGGGAGGGCTGCACGACGATGACGTTGGCGTGCGCGCAGGTGTCGAGGCAGTCGCTGACGCGTACGGCCGCGACGTCCGCGATCGCCTTGCGTAGTTGGGTCAGCTGCCCGGCGTGGTCGAACCCTGCTGCGGTGCCGCAGCAGCAGCCCCGACACACCGTGACCGTGCATCGGGCAGTCGCGCCGCCGTCGCGGGCGCCGCGACTCACGGCGTTCCTTCGGCTTGGGCGCGCCGCCAGGCGGAGGAGGCGAGCAGCCGTAGGCCGTTGAGGCCGACGATGACGGTGGAGCCTTCGTGCCCGGCCACACCCAGGGGGAGGGGGAGGTTGCCGAACAGGTCCCAGGCGACCAGCACGGTGATGAAGGTGGCGGCGATGATCAGGTTCGCCTTGACGAGGCGACGGGCGCGTCGGGACAGGGCGATGGCCGCGGGCAGGGTGGGCAGGTCGTCGCGGACCAGGACGGCGTCGGCACTGTGCAGGGCCAGGTCGGAACCACCGCGGCCCATCGCGACGCCGAGGTTCGCGGCGGCCAGGGCAGGGGCGTCGTTGACGCCGTCGCCGACCAGCAGCACCCGCCGGCCGTCGGCCTGAACGGCCCGTACCCGCTCGACCTTGTCCTGGGGCAGCAGCCCGGCGTGCACGTCGGTGATCCCGGCCTCCGCCGCGAGGTGCCTGGCGGCACCTGCGTTGTCACCGGTGAGCAGCATCGGCCTGGCCCCGGTGAGGCGGGTCAGCGCGGTCACGGTGTCGGCGGCGTCAGCGCGGATGCGGTCGGCCAGGGCGAGCACCCCGGCGGGCGTCCCGTCGACGAGGACCACCACGGCGGTCCGCCCGGCGGCCTGCGCGTCAGCGGCCACCGTCCGAGCCTGGGTCAGGGCCGTGCCACCGGCGGTGGGCGTGAGTTCGTCGAGCAGCGCGGGTGCGCCCACGGCCACCCGGCGGCCGTCGACCACCGCGCGTACACCCCGCCCGGGCACGGACATGAAGTCATTCGCTGCCGAGACCGGCAGCCCGCGGTCCCGGGCGGCCGCGAGGACCGCGGCGCCGACCGGGTGTTCGCTGGCGTGCTCCGCCCCGGCGGCCAGCCGCAGCACCTCGTCGGTGTGCGCGTCGCCGATGGGGTGAATGTCGACGACGCGGGGGTGGCCTTCGGTGAGGGTGCCGGTCTTGTCGAACGCCACCAGATCGGTATCGGCGAGTTGTTCCATGACCACGGCGGACTTGACCAGGACGCCGTGCCGGCCGGCGATTGCGATCGCGGACAGCAGCGGCGGCATCGTCGCGAGGACCACCGCGCACGGCGATGCCACGATCATGAAAGTCATCGCCCGCAACAGCGTCGATCGCAGGTCGGCGCCGAAGGCCAGCGGGATGGCGAACAGCGCCAGGGTGGCGGCCACGACGGCGATCGAGTACCGCTGTTCGACCTTCTCGATGAACAGCTGTGTCTTGGCCTTGGTCGCCGAAGCCTGCTCGACCAGGGCGACGATGCGGGCGATGACCGACTCGCCCGCTGCGCGGTGCACCCGGACGACCAGGGCGCCGGTGCCGTTGAGGGTGCCGGCAAACACCTCGTCATCCACCGTTTTGGCCACGGGCAGCGGTTCGCCGGTGATGGTGGCCTGATCCACCTCGCTGGCGCCTTCGACGACGACCGCGTCGGCGCCGATCCGCTCACCTGGGCGCACCCGCACCAGGTCACCGACACGCAGGTCGACGGTGTTCACCACCGCCTCGCTGCCGTCGGCGTCTATGCGCGTCGCCTGCTCGGGGGCGACGTCGAGTAGTGCCCGTACCGAGTCGGCGGTGCGGGCGGTGGCGAACGCTTCCAAGGCGCCGGAGGTGGCGAAGATGACGATCAGGAGTGCCCCGTCGAACACCTGCCCGATTCCCGCCGCGCCGAGCGCGGCCACGATCATCAGCAGGTCCACATCCAGGGTCCGCTCGCGCAGCGCTCTCAGCCCCGCCAGGGCCGGCTCCCACCCGCCGGCCGCGTAGCAGGCGAGATACAGCGCCCACCTCACCGGCGTCGGCGCGCCCAGCAGCTGCGCCGCCCCGCCGGCGGCGAACAGCATCGTGGCCAGGGCTGCCCAGCGCACCTCGGTCAGCGCCCATGCCCGGGCGGCGAACCGCCGGGGTGCCACCGGCGCGGTGGCGGTCGGGCGGGGTGAAGTCGTCGTCGCGGTCACGACGAGGAACACTACCTGCGTAGTCATGCAGGTAGCTAGTCAGGTAGATAGCTGAGTGCGCAGCCTCCGCTACGATGGGCGGGTGCACACCTCGCTGCCGGACTTCCAGATGCCCAACGACGAGCAGGTCCACCTCGCCGCCGAAGGCTTCCGGCTGCTCGCCGACCCCACCCGGATCAAGATCCTCTGGGCACTGCTGCAGGGCGAGTCATCCGTCGCCTGCCTGGCCGAGATCGTCGGCGCCGCCCCCACCGCCGTCAGCCAACACCTCGCCAAGCTCCGCCTCGCCGGCCTGGTGCGCGGTCGACGCGAGGGCACCTTCGTGCACTACTCCGCCGCCGACACCCACGTACGCGCCCTGCTCGCCGAGGCGCTCTTCCACGCCGACCACACCGACCGGAACCTGCCCGACCACAGCGGCCCGCACAGCCACGCCATCACCCCCTAACGGGGCTTAAGCCTGGAGGTCGTCGGGACACCCGTTCCCGGTCGCACCCTCGTCCGAGCCCGGTCGGCCGGGGTGCTGCCCCGAGCCGGACGGCCTCTACGAGATCGTCGGCCCAGTCGGCGGGTTCATGAAGCTCTTCGGCCTGCGGGTCGACCCGTGCGGCATCGAGGAACAGCTTCGGCGCTCGGGCGTCAAGGCGTACTGCGTCGGCGCGGACCGCGAGGTGGTGGTGGCCGCGACCGGCGGCCACCGCCCCGAGCGGGTGCGGCGGCCGGCCGCCGACGGGGCCGGGCTGCCGACCTGCGTGGTCCGCGCCCACGTGCCGGCCGACCTGCCCCGGCTGGCCAACAGCAAGCCCGACCTGGTGGCGGCACGCGCCCTCACCGCGCCGCCACCGACCCGCCGGACCGGCACTGACCAGTTCTGCCGGATCTACGCCGAACTGCTCGACCAGTCGGAGGGCGCAGTTCTGGTTCACCGAGGCGCTGGTCAACCTCGTTCTGGTGGCCACCGCGCTGATCGCAGTGTCAGGCGTGGACCGGTGGTCAGGCGGTTGCCCGGTTTCCCTCAGACGTGGTTCGGCACCTACGAAGTGATTGGCATCTGCGCCGCGCGGGCTGCTCTTCGCTGTTCATCGGTGTGAGTCCGCTTGGTTTCGCACGTACGGCTGTCGCGGCATGGCAGTGTGACCGGTTGACGGGCCGGCAAAGAGGCAGAGTGGGGCTGGCGACAATGGCAGGCACGCCGCGAGGAGCAGTCATGGTCGCTGTTGAACGCGTCCCCGTTCCTTCCGTCCCATCGGCGGTGAAGCGGGACCGGGACGAGGTGTTCGTTGAGTACGCCAAGTCGATCTGCCCGGTGTGCAAGGTCGTCGTCGACGGCCAGGTCAACATTCGCGACGACAAGGTTTACCTGCGTAAACGCTGCCCGGAGCACGGCCCGTTCGAGGCGCTGGTGTACGGCGACGCGCAGATGTACCTCGACAGCGCCCGGTTCAACAAGCCCGGCACGATCCCGCTGACCTTCCAGACCGAGGTGGTCGACGGCTGCCCCTCGGACTGCGGCCTGTGTCCGGAGCATAAGCAGCACGCCTGCCTCGGCATCATCGAGGTCAACACCGGCTGCAACCTGGACTGCCCGATCTGCTTCGCCGACTCCGGCCACCAGCCCGACGGCTACTCGATCAATCTGCAGCAGTGCGAGCGGATGCTCGACGTCTTCGTGGAAAGCGAAGGCGAGGCTGAGGTGGTGATGTTCTCCGGCGGCGAGCCCACGATCCACAAGCAGATCCTCGACTTCATCGACGCCGCCCAGGCGCGCCAGATCAAGGCGGTCAACCTCAACACCAACGGCATCCGCCTCGCCTCGGACCGAAGATTTGTGACCGCGTTGGGTGAACGCAACCGACCTGGCCGGCCGGTCAACATCTATCTGCAGTTCGACGGTTTCGACGAGCGCACCCACCAGGAGATCCGCGGCCGAGACCTGCGCGCCATCAAGCAGAAGGCCCTGGACAACTGTGCCGACGTCGGGCTGACCGTCACCCTCGTCGCTGCGGTCGAACGCGGCCTCAACGAGCACGAACTCGGCGCCATCATCGAGCACGGCTTGGCCCACCCGGCGGTGCGCAGTGTCTCGTTCCAGCCGGTCACCCACTCCGGCCGGCACGTCACCTTCGACCCGCTGACCCGGCTGACCAACTCCGACATCATCCACCTCATCGCGCAGCAGCTGCCCGACTGGTTCCAGGCCAAGGATTTCTTCCCGGTGCCGTGCTGCTTCCCGACCTGCCGGTCCATCACCTACCTGCTCACCGAAGGCGCCCCCGGTACGGCAGACTTCGCCGTGGTGCCGATCCCGAGGTTGCTCAACGTCGAGGACTACCTCGACTACGTGTCCAACCGGGTCGTGCCGGACTACGCCGTACGGGAGGCGCTGGAAAAGCTGTGGTCGGCATCGGCGTTCATGGGCACCGACACCACGCGCGACCGCCTCGTTCAGACCGCTGCGGCTCTGGACTGCGCCGACGCCTGCGGCATCAACCTGCCCGAAGCGGTAGCGAACCTCACTGAACGCGCCTTCATGATCGTCATCCAGGATTTCCAGGATCCGTACACCCTTAACGTCAAGCAGCTGATGAAATGCTGCGTCGAGGAGATCACCCCGGACGGCAGGTTAATACCGCTCTGCGCCTACAACTCCGTCGGCTACCGGGAACAGGTTCGCGAACAGATGTCCGGCGTAACGGTGGCCGACGTGGTGCCCAACTCCCGACCGCTGCAGCCGATCCTCATCGACTCGCCCTACGGTTCGAAGATCGCCGGAACCGGAGCGGGGCACCACCCGGACGGCGAACGCCGCATCGCGCCGGACCGCACCAACGTCGGCCGAGGAATCCGATGAGCGTCCCGATCCAGCCGCATACGGCCGCCGAGGCCAAAGCATGCTGCGCCGCCACCTACGGCTCTGATGTGGTGGCCCTGCTGCTCGGCGGCTCCTACCACCCTGGTGGCCCCGCCCTCACCCGCCGGCTGGCCGACCGGCTGGACCTGCGCGCCGGGGAGATCGTCCTCGATGTCGCCAGCGGCCGGGGGACCACCGCTCGGGCGCTCGCCACCGAGTACGCCGTCGACGTCACCGGCGTGGATCTGTCCGACGCCAACGTCGCACTCGCCACCGACACCGCACAGACCGCCGGCCTCGCCGACCGCATCCGGTTCCGGGTAGCCGACGCCGAACGGCTACCCGTCGACGCGCAGTCGATCGACGTGGTGGTGTGCGAGTGCGCCTTCTGCACCTTCCCTGATAAACCCGCCGCCGCCGCCGAGTTCGCCCGGGTGCTGCGCCCCGGCGGCCGGCTCGGCATCACCGACGTCACCGTCAATGCCGAGCGGCTCCCGCCCAAGCTGGCCGGGCTGGGCGCGTGGATCGCCTGTGTCGCCGACGCCCGCCCCCTAGACGGGTACGCCGCCCTGCTCCGCGGGGCAGGGCTGACCGTCACCTACACCGAACGCTGCGACGACGCGATGGTGGCCATGATCGATCAGATCGAGGCCCGCCTGGCCCTCGTGCGGATGGCCGCACGAGCACAGGCCGAGGCCGTCGGCATGGACTTCGACCGCGCCCCGGCAGTGCTGGCCGCCGCCCGCGCCGCCGTCGCCGACCATGTCCTCGGCTACGCCCTGCTGACAGCCGTGAAACCGCATTGACAGCGAACGGTGACCTCCCCGGCGCCGGACAGGAGATCGGAGACGATCATGGCAGCACGGATCGGCTGGACCATCGCGGCCATGACCGCGTCCGCAGGCGTGATCGGGTACCGGGCACTGGTCTCCGGCCAGCTCACCCTCGATCTGGGCATCGGCCGGCGGGCACGCGCCCTCGGGCCGCAGGTACTCGACATCGCCGCGCCCCGCGAGCTGGTCTTCGACGTGATCGCCCAGCCCTACCTCGGCCGGCCCACGAAGGCCCAACGAGAGAAAATCCAGGTGCTGGAACGCGGAGAGGGAATGGTCCTGGCCGCCCACCGCACGCCCGTCGGCCGTGGCCTGGTCACCCAGACGGTCGAGACGGTTACCTTCACCCGCCCCGACACCGTCGACTTCCGCCTCGCGCGCGGGCCCGTGCCGTACGTACGGGAACGCTTCTCCCTCACCGACCACGGCGGCAACACCCGACTGGAGTACACCGGCGAGATGGGCACCGACGGCTGGGCACTCGGCGCCGGGTGGGCGGCGGTTGTCGCGCGGCGATGGGAGGCGACGGTCGCCGACGCGCTGGCCACAGTGAAATCCGAGGCCGAACGCCGGCACGAACACGCCCAAGGCTAGAGGGACCTCGCCCGGCTGCTGGCCGACGGTGGCGCTCCTGCCGGCCCGCCTGCACTGCAGCAGCCGGAGCCGGAGCCGGAGACCATCGCCGTTGAGGTCGATCGGGTCGTCAACGCCCGCGGCGGCATTAGCATCGGCGGGTTCGAAGTTCTAGTAGTGCTTTGTTATGTTGTGTTGTTGTATGGGCGGTTGCAGGTGTGGCATGCGCCGGCCATGACG
>NZ_LWLS01000118.1 GCF_001905095.1 Micromonospora sp. CB01531 | reverse complement strand
GCAGGGCGCGGTGAACATCCTCTACCGGCAGGATCTGGCGAAGGCCGACGACCCGGCGGCCGTCCGGGCCGAGAAGATCGCCGAGTACGAGGACACCCTGGCCAACCCGTACATCGCCGCCGAACGCGGGTACGTCGACAGCGTGATCCCGCCGCACGAGACCCGGACCCAGATCGTCCGGGCCCTGCGGGTGCTCCGGACCAAGCGCGAGACCCTGCCCCCCAAGAAGCACGGCAACATCCCGCTGTGACCGCCAAGGATTTCCGGCGCGACCGAGCGCTTGCGTCCCCGATCGTCCGCCTGCACGGCGACGCCACCCCCGAGCAGGTCGCCGCTCTGATGGTCGTGCTCACCAGCGTCGCAGGCTCCGTAGAGGCGAACGAACCAGCCCCCCGCCGCACCTTCCTGTGGGCCGGACGTGCCCGCCCAGCGCGCGGGCCGTTGGCGCACGGGGCCGGTGGCTGGCGTCACTCGGCCCTGCCCCGCTGATCACCGGAGCGAATACGCGCCCTGACTATGACATGGAGCTACACATGCTGAAGAAGGTGCTGATCGCGAACCGAGGCGAGATCGCCGTTCGTATCGCGCGTGCGTGCAAGGACAGCGGTATCGCGTCGGTTGCCGTCTATGCAGACCCTGACCGCGACGCCTTGCACGTGAAGGTCGCGGACGAGGCGTACGCCATCGGCGGAGCGACTCCAGCTGAATCCTATCTGGCGCAGCAGAAGCTGCTCGATGTCGCCCGCAAGTCCGGCGCAGATGCCGTCCACCCGGGCTACGGGTTCCTCGCGGAGAACGCCTCGTTCGCCCAGGCCGTCATCGACGCCGGCCTCATCTGGATCGGCCCCTCCCCCGAGGCCATCGACGCGCTCGGCGACAAGGTCAAGGCGCGACACATCGCGGCCCGCGCCAAGGCTCCCCTCGTGCCCGGTACGCCCGACCCGGTCGCCGACGCCGAGGAGATCGTCGCCTTCGCCAAGGAGCACGGGCTGCCCGTCGCCATCAAGGCCGCCTATGGCGGGGGTGGACGCGGCCTGAAGGTCGCGCGCACCCTGGAGGAGATCCCGGGACTGTTCGAGTCCGCCACCCGCGAGGCCGTGACGGCTTTCGGGCGCGGTGAATGCTTCGTCGAGCGCTACCTGGACAAGCCCCGCCACGTCGAAACCCAGTGCCTTGCTGACACGCACGGCAACGTCGTGGTCGTCTCCACCCGCGACTGCTCTCTGCAGCGCCGCCACCAGAAGCTGGTCGAGGAGGCGCCCGCCCCGTTCCTGAGCGACGAGCAGAACGCCGAACTGGTCCGCGCATCCAAGGCCATCCTGCAGGAAGCGGGCTACCGCGGGGCAGCGACGTGTGAGTTCCTCGTCGGGCAGGACGGCATCATCTCGTTCCTCGAGGTCAACACCCGTCTTCAGGTCGAGCACCCGGTCACCGAGGAGGTCACCGGTATCGACCTCGTACGTGAGCAGTTGCGCATCGCCAGCGGCGAGCCTCTCGGCTACGAAGATCCCACCCCGACGCGGCACTCCATCGAGTTTCGGATCAACGGCGAGGATGCTGGCCGGGGGTTCCTGCCCGCTCCAGGCGTCATCACGCAGTTTCGTCCTCCGACTGGCCCCGGCGTGCGACTCGACTCCGGTGTCGAGGCCGGCGACGTCATCGGCGGCGCCTTCGACTCCATGCTGGCCAAGCTGATCGTTACCGGCCGGACCCGTGTCGAGGCCTTGGAGCGCTCGCGTCGCGCGCTGGCCGAGTTCGTCATCGACGGCATGCCCACGGTGATCCCATTCCACCGCGCGGTGGTCGACGACGAGGCGTTCGCCCCGGCCGACGCGACTCAGACGTTCTCCGTCCATACGCGCTGGATCGAGACCGAGTGGGACAACACCGTCGAGCCGCACTCCGGCACGGTCGCCGAGACGCAGGAGAACAGCCCCGAGCGGCAGACCGTCGTCGTCGAGGTCGACGGCAAGCGGCTCGAGGTCGTCCTGCCAGGCGGCCCGACCCTCGGTGGCGCTGCACAGAAGAAGGCACCCAAACGCTCCGGCGGTGGCAAGCGAAGCGCAGCCGTGTCCGACGACGTACTCACCGCGCCGATGCAGGGCACCATCATCAAAATCGCGGTCGAGGAAGGCCAGACCGTCGAGGCCGACGAACTCATCGCGGTCTTGGAGGCTATGAAGATGGAACAGCCCATTAACGCCCACAAGACCGGCACCGTCACAGGCATCGCCGTCTCCGTCGGCGACACCGTCCCCAACGGTGCCGTCATCGTCGAGATCAAGTAGACAGCGGTGTGAAGCGCGAGGGCGCACACGGCCGCTGCCGCCGGTTCTGCTGAGGACGCTGCGCCACCCGCTCGCATGTGGCCGCCCACCGGGCCCGGCCCGTTACCGGCGTCTCTTGGTAACGGGCGTCGCCGTGGATCGGCCGGGCCCGGCCGGGCGCGGCGAACAAGCCGCCGCTGATCCACGCCCAGCAGGCTCACCAACTCCGGCACGGGGACACCTGAAGGCGCCGGTCGACCGCCCAGGTTCATCGACCGGCCGCCTTCGAGACCTGCATCGGCGGGCTCCCGGACAGCGGCAGGCGCCGCGAGCCGGATCGGCGTGATCACCGACGCCGTTCGCCTGTCGCTGTACGTGCATGTCGAGTTGCACCATGGCGACTCTGATGGGCGCCGATACCGAGGGGTGGGTCAGGGGGCCTGCCCGCAGATCAACACCAGGTATTGCGCATGCGTGGGCTTTCCTCGTGATCCTTCGCGCCATTAGCCGAGCGGCCGGATTCGTCCCCAGTGCCACCACGGAATCGAGTAGCCGAGCTGATCGGCCCAGCCGAAGAATTTCTGGCTGCGCGGGTAGTACATGCCGTACCAGAACAGCGGCACCCACTCGATGTCGCGGGCCCAGACGGTCTGCAGACGCTGGTAGTGCTCGCGGCGCTCGTTTCGCGTGGCGGCCTGGCGCGCTGCCAGGTACGCGGCGTCCACGTCGGGATTGCGGTGCAGGCCCATGTTGTTGCGACCGCCGAAGGAGTATTTCGTCGCGGTGATCTCGGGGTCGGGTGCCATCGAACCGCCGACGATGATCAGATCGAAGTCGTGGTCCTTGCGGACCTGGCGGGACCAGTCCACCGAGTCCAGGCCATCGAAGCTCGCCTCGAAGCCGACCTCGCCCAGTTGGCGGGCCACCAGCTGCGCCAGCGGCTTGTGCCCGTGGAACATGTCCATGTAAAACATCGTCAGCCGGCCGCGTATCCCTGAGGCGTCGGCCCTGACACCCGCCTCATCGAGCAGGGCGCACGCCCGCTGCGCGTCGTGGCCGGGGGCCTTGGCCTCTGGATTCAACGCCCACGATGAGCCGAGCAGGTAGTGGTCCCAGACTTGGGAGACGCCGGGATCGCCCAGTTCGGCGATCTCGTCCCGGTTGATCGCGTAGGCGATCGCTTCCCGGACCCGCCGGTTCTGCCACAGCTTCCGGCCATGGTTGAAGTCCAGCAACGCCATGCCGGGGCCTTCCCGCGTCATGATCTCCACGCCAGGCGCGCCCTGCACGAGGTGCAACCGGTCACGGGTCAGCGTGTCCTGCGGGACGATGTGCGCTTCCCCGCGGGCGACCATGCGGACACATTCGTCGCGGTCCGGGACGATCTTCAGGATGAGTCGATCGATTTCCGGCTGCGGCCCCCAGTGGTTCTTCACCGCCTCCATGATGACATGCTCACCGGGGATCCACTCCGCCAGTCGGAATGGGCCCGAGCCGACTGGATTGTGGTTGTGCGGATTGGTCGTCCAGTCGGTGCCCTCATACAAATGCCGCGGCAGAATGTGGGCAAAGATGAAGTTTCCCAGTAGGACGAGGAAACCGGCGTTCGGCGAATGCAGGAGGTAGTCGACGGTGTGGTCGTTGACTGCGACGATGGTCTCCACGTCGTTGAGGAACATCGCCCCCTGGTAGCCCATTTTCTTGGCGTGCAGGTGGGTGTAGACGATGTCGTGTGCGGTCAGCGGCGTGCCGTCTTGCCAGCGGGCGGCCTGGTTCAGGTGGAACCGCCACCGGCGGGCTCCGTCCAACTGCTCCCAGTGTGTGGCCAGATCCGGGTACGGGTTGATGTCGTACCACTCGTTGAGCACGACCCGGTTGAAGATGTTGTTGCAGGCAAGGTAACCAGCGCTGCCGGTCACGTTGCGGTAGACATCGTTGAATTCAACCGCATCATGCGGCGTGGCCACCACGAAGTCGACGGTCATGCATGCCTCTCTCAGTGATTCTGGTTAGGCGACGATCGGTCTCGGAATCGGCTAAAGGGTGTCGCCGTGAGGGCAGGGCGGCAGGTTGTCGGTTTCTGTCGGCCATTGGCGTTGCAGCATTCGCGGCTTGGCGCGTTCGATGCGCGGGTCGGGTACCGGCACGGCCGCGAGGAGTTCCCGGGTGTACGGGTGCTGTGGATCGGCGATCACCTGCTCGGTCGCGCCCAACTCCACCATCTGGCCGCCGTACATCACGCCCACCCGTTGAGAGATGTCAGCGACCACGGCGAGGTCATGAGCCACGAACAGGTAGGAAACCTGCCGCGCTTGCTGCAACTCCTTGAGCAGTTTCAGGATCTCCGCTTGGACCGAGACGTCCAGGGCGGAGACCGGCTCGTCGAGCACGATCAGCTTCGGATCCAGGGCCAGCGCGCGGGCGATCGCGATGCGTTGGCGCTGACCGCCGGAGAACTCGTGCGGGAACCTCCGCAGGCTGGTGGCCGGCAGCCGTACCTGGTCGAGGAGCGCCAAGGCCTTCCGACTGCTAACCGCCAGACCATGGATCTGCGCTGGCTCCGCGAGAATGTCCGCCACCGTCATCCGCGGATCCAGCGAGGTGTACGGGTCCTGGAACACGACTGACAGCTCGCGCTGCAGTGCACGGGCGCTCGCGCCCTTGAGCTGGGAAGCGTCCTTGGCGAGGAACAGCACCCGGCCGGCCGTTGGCTTCTGCAGCCCGAGGATGGTCCGCAACAGGGTTGTCTTGCCGGAGCCGGACTCGCCGACGATGCCGAGGGTCTGCGCTGGACCGATCGAGAACGACACCGAGCAGAGGGCGTGCACGATGGGCGGGCCATGCCGTTGGGCGGCCCGCGGCGCCCGATAGTGCTTGACCAGGTCTCTGACGCGCAGCAGTTCAGGGGGCTCGCTGGCGTGGGTCTGATTGGTCATGGCTTCTCCACCGCCTTTCCTGTGATCCGCGGTGCGAGCGACAGCAGCCTCTTCGTGTAGTCCGCTTGCGGGTTGTCGAAGATGCTGAACACGTCACTCTCTTCGACGATCACGCCCTGGTGCATCACGGCGACGCGATCGGCGATGCCGGCGACGAGGGCCAGGTCGTGGGTGATGAAGAGCATTGCGGCGCCGGTTCGCTCCCGGGCCACTGCCAGGGTCGCCATCACGTGGGCCTGCACCGTCACGTCCAGCGCGGTGGTTGGTTCGTCGGCGATGATGAGATCGGGGTCGTGCACCATGGCCAGGGCGATAGCGATCCGTTGGCGCATGCCCCCGGACAGTTGATGCGGGTATTGGTCGAGCCTGGCCTCCGCGTCCTTGATGGCCACGCTCTCCATGAGTTCGACCGCGCGCCGCCGTGCCTCGGCGCGGCTGACGCCGCCGCTGTCCAGCTTCATCGAGTCCTCGAACTGGGCACCGACGGTGAGCACCGGGTTGAGGGTGGTGGACGGGTCCTGCAGGATCATGGCGATCCGCCGACCGCGGTACTTCCGCCACTGCTCGAAGGCCAGGCCGGAGAGTTCTTCCCCGGCAAAGACGACGGACCCGGTACCCACCGCGCTGCTAGGTAGCAGCCCCACCAGGGACAGTCCGGTCAGGGACTTTCCTGATCCGGACTCCCCGACGAGGGCAACCACCTCGCCCGGCTGGATCTCCAGGCTGATCGAATTCACCGCCTCCAGGGGCCCGAACCGCACGGACAAGTCGGTCACCTTGAGGACGGCGTGGTTCGCCGCGTCGCGCATTTGCGGCTTCCTGTTGCGCGACCGCCGACGGGTGGTCGCCAGCGGATTGGTCGGCGAGGACTTCGGGTTGAAAGCATCCCGCAGTCCCTCTCCGACGTAATTGACCGACAACACGATGGTGATGATCAGAAGGCCCGGGAAGTAGAACAGCCACGGGCGGGTCAGCACCGCCGACTGGGCATTGGCCACCAGCAGGCCGAGGGACGTGTCTGGTGGTTGCACCCCGAATCCGAGGAAGGACAGGCTGCTCTCGGCGAGGATGGCCACTCCGAACATGAGCGTGCCGGCCACCACGATGTGGTCCGAGACGTTCGGCACCAGGTGCCGGAACATGATGCGGGTCGGGCTTGCCCCCATCACGCGTGCGGCGTCGACGAACGCCAGTTCGCGCAGACTCAGTACGACGCCGCGCACGAGGCGGGCGACCGAGGTCCACATGAGGGAGCCCAGGACCATCGCGAGGCCGAGCCAGGAGACTCCGCGGCCGGTGACGAGGGACCCCAGGAACGCGGCCAGGGCGAGGGTGGGCAGGGTGAGCACGAGGTCGACAGCGCGCATCACGGTGGCGTCGATGAAACTGCCGAAGTAGCCAGCCGTGACACCCAGGACGACGCCGATGATGCAGGCGATGATCGTGACCGAGAACGCGATGAGCAGCGACTGCTGCATGCCGCGCAGCACGAGGGCGAACAGGTCCCGGCCGAGGGTGTCGGTGCCCATCGGGTGTTGCACGGATGGGGCCTGCGAGAGTTGCGGTGTGATGTCGGTGTAGTCGTACGGCCACAGCGGCGGCACGATGATCGCCGCGAGGATGACGATGAGCAGTACGCCCAGCGCGACCATGCCCACCTTGTGCCGGAGGAACCGTCGGACGGTCACGGCCATCTTTGATGTCCCGGATGTCTGGAACCCGGACCCCGACTGTGCCGGCTCGGACGCCGGCGGACGGTGCTTGGTCAGCTCATGACTTGGCATAGCGCACCCGAGGATCCACGAGGCCGTACAGGATGTCGGCGAGCAGGTTGAAGACGACCACGGCGGTCGCGGCGACGAGCAACCATGCGAGTACGGCATTGGTGTCGCGAAGCGCGATGGACTCCAGCAGGAATCCACCCATTCCTCGCCACTGGAACACCGTCTCGGTGATCACCGCGCCAGAGAAGACGACCGGAAGGTCCAGCGCCACGATGGTCACGATCGGGATGAGCGCGGGTCGGACCACGTACGACCTGATGATGCGTCGGCGAGTCAGCCCCTTGAGTACGGCGAACCGGACGTGGTCGGCGGCAAGCGCCTCCGCGACCGCGGTCCGCTGGTAGCGGCTCCACGTCGCGAAGTGCACCAGCGCCAACACGATCGTCGGCAGCACCAGGTGTCCCCCGATGTCCGCTACCAGCGCGAATCCCTCCGGTCGGGGCACCGACGCTTCCCCCACTGTGTAGAAGAGCTGATAACCGGTCAGGTTGTTCAGCCCGATCCCCCACTGCTTCAACAAGACGGCCAACCAGAACGACGGCAGCGCGAGGAGCACGAACGCAGCCGGGGTCATGAGCAGGTCTGGCCAGCGACGCTGGTGCAGCGCGGAGACAGTGCCGGCGATCAAGGAGAGCACCAGCGCCAGCACGATGGCCAACAGCACGAGTCGAAGGGTGACGCCGACTCGCGTGCCCAACTCGGCTCCGATGTCCCGGTTGGCGATCGTGGACGGGCCGAAGTTCCCGGTGACGACGCCACTAAGCCAGGTCAGGTAGCGCACCGGGAGTGGGTCGTTCAGGCCCAGTCGTGCTTCCTCGGCCGCGATGACCGACTCCGGGACCGGCGGCTGCCGGTCCCGGAGTTCGGCCAGCGGGTCTCCCGAAACCGAGATCACGGTGAAGATCACGATGGAAGCGAGCAGCAAGACCAGGACGGCGCTTGCCAGCCGTCGAAGGATCAGCCGAAGCATGTCTTCGCACCTCCTCTGCTCGGGAAGATCTGCATGCGATTACGTGCGCCTCAGACCGGGCGGATCCGGCCCCAGTGCCACCAGGGCACCGAGTAGCCGAGCTGGTCGGACCAGCCGTAGAACTTGCTGCTGCGGGCGAAGTAGGTGCCGTACCAGAACAGCGGCACCCATTCGGTGTCCCGGGCCCAGACCTCCTGCAAACGCTGGTAGTGCGCGCCGCGTTCGGCGAGAGTGCCCGCCGTGCGGGCGGCGAGGTAGGCGGCGTCCACGTCCGGGTTGTGATGCTGGGCGATGTTGCCCTGGCCGCCGGTGGAGTACTTCGGCGCGGTGATCTCCGGATCGGGCGCCATCGAGCCACCCACGATGATCAGGTCAAAGTCGTGCTCCCCGGCGATGCGCCGCGCCCAGTCCACGGAGGACAGCCCTTCGAAGCTGACCTCGAAGCCGATCTCACCGAGCTGTCGGCTGATCATCTCGGCCAACGGCTTGTGCCCATAGAAGCTGTCCATGTAGAACATCGACAACCGGGCCCGTACTCCGGAGGCGTCGGCGGTCACGCCGGCCTCGTCGAGCAGCGCGCGCGCCCGCTCCACGTCGTAGGCCGGCGCCGTGGCGGCCGGGTTGAACGCCCAGTCCACCGAGCCCAACAGGTAGTGGTCCCACGCTTGCGACACTCCCGGGTCGCCGAGCTCGGCGATCTCCTTCCGGTTCACCGCGTGGGCGACCGCCTCGCGGACGCGGTGGTCTCGCCAGAGGTCCCGGCCGTGGTTGAAGTCCAGCAGCGCCATGCCCGGCCCCGGGTCCCGCAGGAGTTCGATGTCCGGCGTCGCGTCGTCGAGCAGGTGGAGCCGATCCCTGGTCAGGGTGTCCTGGGGGAAGAAGTGGGCCTCACCGCGCGCCACCATCCGGACGCATTCGTCCCGGTCCGGAACGATCCTCAAGATCAGCCGGTCGATCTCCGGCTGGGGGCCCCAGTGGTCCTTCACCGCCTCCATGACGACGTGCTCACCGGGGATCCACTCCGCCAGCCGGAACGGCCCGGACCCTACCGGTTTCAGGTTGTGCGGGTTCGTCGCCCAGTCCGTTCCCTCGTAGAGATGCCGGGGCAGGATGTGGGTGAAGATGAAGTTGCCCAGCAGAACGAGGAATCCGGCGTTGGGCGTGTGGAGGTGGTAGTCGACGGTATGGTTGTTGACCGCGACGATCGTCTCCACGTCTTTCAGGAAGCGGCCGCCCGTGTATCCCATTTTCATGGCGTGCAGGTGGGTGTAGACGACGTCGTGCGCGGTCAGGGGGGTGCCGTCCTGCCACCGGGCGGCCTGATTGAGATGGAAGCGCCACCGCCGCGACCCGTCCAGCTGCTCCCAGTGGGTTGCCAGGTCCGGGAACGGGTTGATCTCAAACCATTCGTTCAGTACGACGCGGTTGTAGATGTTGTTGCAGGCGATGTAGCCGGCACTCGCGGTGGTGTTGCGGTAGACGTCATTGAATTCCACCGCGTCGTGCGGGGTGGCCACCACAAAGTCGACCGTCATTTCTTTCCTTTCTCGGTTGACCGCATGATTACTTGCGCAGGCCCCACTGCTCGACATTCATCGTGGTTCCGTATTTGCTCGGGTTGATGAAGATGTTGGCGAACTTGTCGGGGTAGACGGCCATCTGCGGGCTGGCGAACAGCGGCAGCACCACACTGTCAGCAAGCAGCACCCGGTCCAGTCGGTTCATGAGCTCAACCTGCTTGGCGGGCTCGAGTTCGGTTGCCGCCTCTGCGAACAACTGGTCCGCTTCTGGGGACGAGTAGCCGAACGAACGGGCCGCGTTGGTGCCGTACCACTGCTGCAGTGAGAGCGCACCGAGGTCCAGCGCTGTTCCGGTAGCCATGATGTCGAAGCTGCCCGAACGCAGGGCCGGGGAGTAGCGCGAGCCGTCGGCCGGGTCGATGACGACCGTGATGCCCAGTTGCTTGAGCTGTGCCTGGACGATCTGCGCGAGCTCCATTCGGAGCACGTCGGTCGACAGCGTCAACATCTTCAGGTCGCGCAGCGGCTTCCCGTCGGGAAGGGTCAGCTTGCCGTCGGTCACGCGGTATCCGGCTTGCTGGAGGATTCCGAGCGCGGCCTTGTTGTCACCCTTGCCGATGTTGAGCTCATCGGTGTTGTCCCGGTAGGCGTCGATGCCCCCCACCTTCTGCCCGGGGACGTACGCGCTGCTCTTCATGGTCACCAGGTCTGGTGCGTACTGGCCCACCGTGCGCTTGCGCATGTCGTCAAGATTGAGCGCGGTGGCGATTGCCTTACGCAGCGCCGCGTCGCTCATCACGTCGCCGGTGGTCTTCATGCCAAGGTGGTAGTAGGTGATCGTCGAGCCGAGCAGAACGGTCATGCCGTTCATGGCCTTCACCTGGTTGACCGTGTCCAGTGTCGGGTTCTGGTAGACAAGGTCGATCTCGCCGTTCTGCAGCGCGGTGATCTGCGCGCCTTGGCCGGAGATGTAGCGGGTGGTGATGGTGTCCAGGTGCGCCGGCTCCCCGTACCATTTGGGGTTTTTGACCATCGTCATCGAGACGCCGTCCTGGTAGTCCTTGATGACGTACGGTCCGCCGGAGAACTTCGGCACGTTCTTGCTGAAACCTTCGTTGAAGGAGGTCGCCAGATCCCCGTAGGACGCCGCGACGTGCGCCGGCAGGATGTAGTTGAACAGGGCCTGCCATGCCGAGAACGGCTTCGAATAGGTCATCGTCACCGTCTTGCCGTCATTGGCGGTCTCAAGGGACGTGATCAGCGAGTAGCCCTCGGTGAAGGCGGCCTTGCAGCCGGCGCACTTCTTCGGGTCCTGCACCGCCTGCGTGTACTCGAAGTCCTTGCCGGTGATCGGGGTCCCGTCGGACCATACGGCCTTCTGATGGATCTTGTACTCAACCTTCATCGGGCTGGCACTGACGACCTTGGCGGATTCCAGCAGCGCCGTGTTGAGCACCACGCTGGTGTCGGGGTTGGTCAGGAACGGATGTGGATAGAACGGCCACTGTTGCTGACGCTGGCCCGTGGTGTCGCCGGCCGCGGAGAGCGGGTTCCAGTCCGTGATCGGGCTGGAGGCGGCGAGCGTCAGCGTCCCGCCGTCGGCCACCTCGCTGGATGAGGTCGGGGTGTTTGCGCTGTCATCGATCTTGGTGCAGCCCGCGGTCCCGGCCAGGGCGGCGAGCGCCACAGCGACCGCGAGACGTCGAGAGGCCTTCACTGGCACACGTCCTCTGGTTCAAGTGAGTGGTAGGGCGACATCTGCGAGCGGTAGCGGCATGCGAGTTCCCGTCACCGGTGTACGTCGCGTGCCGGGTGAACTCGGCGGCGGGTGCCAGGGTGGCTGGACTTCGCGGCCGGGACCCTGAAGTTCGAGGTCAACGCAGTAGAAGCTAGGTTCGAGTTATGTTCAGGTCAAGAATTAAATGTCCATGGACATATTCGTTGGCAGCGCGGGCGCCTCAACTCGGCGTGACCGGCGGAGCGCCACAGCCAGCACGGCATCGATGCCGCCGCCCTCGCCGAGCCCCAACCTCGGGCATTACAGTCAGCACGGGACGCGCCCTCCGGCTTGATCATCAGGAGGCGCCGGGCAACTCTGGCTGCGGCGGAGTTTCGCCACTCGGAGGACACGAAGCGTGACGACAGCAGCGCCGCTGGACGGCCAGGAATGCCTCCAGCTCATCCAGTCTCGGCTCACCCTGCGTTCGGCCAACGCGCTGGCCCGGGCAATTCTCGACCTGATTGCCTCGGGGGAACTGCCGGCCCAGTCCCAGCTACCCACCGTGAGGGATCTGGCGGCCGGGCTGGGGATGAGCAGGTCGGCGGTCGCGCAGGCCTGGAAGACGCTCAGCTCCCGCCATGTCATCGAAACCCGACGTCGCGGCGGCACCTTTGTCCTGGGGCCGCCACAGCCTCCCCGGGCCAGGCGATACGACAGCATGGTCCGGACCTCATCAACCATGCCGATCGATCTGGGGAACCTGCGCACAGACGACTTGCCGCCTCCAGACCTGGCACCGGCACTTGACTACGCACTCAGCAACCGCGACCTGCACAACACCTTTGCCGACCCGATCACACCCGAGCTGGCGGCAGCCGTCGCGCCATATTGGCCGTTCGACACCAATCATTTTCTAGCCACCCATGGCATCATCGATGCCATCGAACTGGCTCTTGCCGCCGCGGTCCGGCCAGGCGATCGAGTGATCATCGAGTCGCCCAGCCAGGCACGTGTCCTCGACATCTTGGAATCCATCGGCGCCACGGCCATCCCCATCGAGTACCGACCCGATGGCCCGGACCTGGATCAACTACGGGTGGCAATGATCAACAAGCCGACCGCGATGATCTACCAGCCCAATGGAAACGTGCCATCCGGACGGGCGGTGGATGACGCCTGGATTGAGGCGGCGGCAGCGTTGCTTCAGGATGAAACATTTCCCGTCTTCGAACTGTCGCAAACCGCCCTTATGCGACCCATACAGCGATCCCTGGCGACCCGGCTGCCAAGCCGGGTCGTGCACATGCAGGCCTACAACTTCTTCTTCGGGGCCGACCTGCGTGTCGCGGTGGTAGGCGGAGCGTCAGAGTACATCGACATGATGTGGTCACGGCTCACCTACTCCTCACGCTGGGTCAGCCGGCTCCTGCAGCTCGCGTTGGCTTTCCAGCTGACCGATGCAAAGGCGATCCGACACACGGAAGACTTTGTCGCGGAGTGCAAGCGGAGGCATTCCCAATTCAGCCAGGCCCTGACCAGATGCGGATTCGATCTCGAGCCGACCACTGGGCCCCACATCTGGCTGCCAGTCCCCGATGAACATTCCGTCTGCACCCGACTCAGCCGCGACGGCATCGTTGTTCATCCCGGCAGCTTCTTCCAGGCTGGCGCCGCCGTGCAGCACCATGTACACATCAACGGCGCCGCCCTGATCCGCGGCATCGACGAAATGGCCCAGACGATTACCGAGGCCTGCCAGATGCCCGTCAAGGCAAACGATGGCCCGTCACTCCCGGCGAGATCGGGGGGACTGAGCCGGGATTGAACTCCAGGCCCCGACACGTCGAGAGGGATGTTGATCTTGGCTGGCATGTAGCCGGCGAGGCAGCGGCAGTCATTACCCCACCGATGCCCGCGCCCGCCTCCCTGCCTGGCGAGCTCCCTGACGGCCTGCCACACCTCGAGACGCGCCTGTGAATCGAGCCCGGTCGTCGGTTCATCGAGGAAAATCACCGGCGGGTTCCCGATGAGGCTCATCGCGACGTCGAGGCGGCGGCGCATGCCGCCCGAGTACGTCGACACCTTCCGGTTGGCCGCGTCAGTCAGCGAGAAGCGGGTCAGCAGGTCATCCGCGATCCGGCCAGAATCTCTCAGATGCCGCAACCGGGCGACCAGCACCAGGTTTTCCCTCCCGCTGAGGATCTCGTCGACGGCTGCGAACTGTCCCGTCAGGCTGATGGACTCGCGCACGTTCGCGGCTTGCGTGGGGACGTCGAAGCCGTTGACGCTGGTCGTCCCCGCGTCCGGCTTGAGCAGCCAGGATACGCACGACCGTGGTCTTGCCCGCCCCGTTGGAGCCGAGCAGGGCGAAGATGCTGCCCCGCGCCACGTCGAAGTCCACGCCGCGCAGCACGTCCAGCTCTTGTAGGACTTCTCCAGGCCCTGCACCTGGATCACAGGCCGCCGGGCCTGCTCAGTTGTCATCTGGAAATCCATGGACATGGCGTCAGCATGCGGGGTTGATGCTGCGTCAAGGTCAAGCCCGGACGCAAGGCAGGTCGTCTGCCCAGATTGCGGGAGTGGCATCAAGGCTGACCCACCGCTCGTCCGTCGACAGTTGTGGACGCGGCTGCCTCAGGCACGGGTGACTGTTGAAGGCGTGACTGCAGCGGTCCGGAAGCACCTGCTGCTCGTCAGCGGGCCCGCGGATGCTCACCCCGGGTCGCCGTAGTAGCCCTGCTCCTCGCCGAGCAGCAGCGGCACGTCATAGACCGACAGGTCCGGCCGGGCCCGCGCGTAGCGCACGCGGTGGCGCCATCGTCCGTGTTCGAACGCCACGTCGGCGTCGATCTCCGCCACCACGGTCGGGTCTACCTGCACGTACGGCAGCGGCTCTGGCCGGTCCAACTGGCCGGACCAGGACGCCGGCAGTGGATTCGGCCACGGGTGTGCGACCGCGCCACGGCGCGGCATGCGTGGCGGCGAGAGCTGCTCGGCCAACGCCGCCCGCTGACCGGTGGTCAAGGGGTGGGAGCGGCCGGTGTACCGCAACCGTCCCCGCCGGTCGAACCGGCCGAGCAGCAGCGTCTCCGGCCGGCTGATGCTGCCGGTAACCCCGCCGACGATGGCCTCCGTGACGATGCGGGTGCGGAATTTCGACCAGCCGCGGCGGCCGGGCTCGTACCGGCCGGCCAGGCGCTTGCTGACCACGCCCTCGATCCCCACGGCGACGGTCCAGTTCAGCAGCCAGTCCGACACCTCCCGCATGTCGGCCGTCTGCGGGGTCACGGTGAGCTGCGCCGGGGCGCCGGCGAGCAGCCGCTCCAGCCGGGCCCGCCGCTGCGCCAGCGGCAGGTTCAGGATCACGCGACCGCCGACGTCGGCGAGGAGATCGAACAGCACGTAATGGGCAGGGCACTCGCGTGCCATGTGCAGCACAGCGCGGCCGGCGGTGACGCGTCGCTGCAACTGCGCGAAGTTGGTCCGGCCACGCTCCCAGACGATCAGCTCACCGTCGAGCACCACGCCGGGCGGGATGGCCGCCCGGACTGCCCGGGTGATGTCCGGGAAGTAGGTCGTCAGATTCCGGCCGGCCCGCGACTGCGTCCGGGCGATGTCGGCGTAGGATGCCCCGCCGGCGGCGGTCCAGGCCCGGAATGCCTCATCGACGTCCCGCATCGGGTCCTTCAGGTACCGGATGTAGCGGTAGGTCGTCGCCGGACTCGCGTGGCCGAGCCGCCGCTGCACCTGCAACAACGGGTTGCCGCTCATGTGGTCCAGCAGCGTCGACATGGGCAGCTGCTGTGCCCGGCCGTCACCTAGCGCCAGCCGGGTCAAATAGATCAGCAGCCGCAGCGCGAACGTGTGACGCAGATCGTGATATACCCAGCACCGGCAGCTCCGGCCCCACCCCGCCGGTCGCCGCGGCCTTCATCCGCTCCCACGCCGCCCACCGGACCCGGTCCCACCCCGAGGCCGTGAGCATCCGCCCACCGGCGCCGATGAACACCGCCAGCGGATCGAGACCGTCCCCGGTCTCCCGCACCGCGATCCGCCGCAGCCGCGAATCCATACCCCGGATCGGCCTGGTGACCGTACGGCCCTCAAGCACGCCGCAGACCTTCGCGCCGTCCGCCTCCAGCCGAGTGATGACGAACAGGTCCCGGTGGTCGCGCCGCAGCGTGCCCTGCGCCTTCGCGACGATCTCGGGCCGCTCCAGCAGCAGGTAAGGGTCCAGCAGTTCCATCGCGTCCCCCGGCACATAGACCGAGCGGTGGTGCCCAGCCTTCGCGCACGCGCCGAGCTCAACGTCGGCAGTGCGCGGCCGTCGGCCATCGAGTAGCCCCAGCTCGGGCAGCAGCAGTGTCGACCACTCCTGGATGCGCATCCCGGTCAGCAGTGCCAGCTCGCAGGCCGCGCGGTTGCGATGCGGTCGCCAGCCCCGGAAGCCCTGGTCGAGACCACCGTCGGGCGCCAGCCCGCCGAATCCGACGTCCCGGCAGTACAGGTACTGCTCAAGCTCCATGTGCCGCACCCGCAGATCCCGGCGGGTCCCGCTGGCCAGCGTCCGCTGCCGCCGGGTCGTCGCCCGCCATGGCCGACGCTCAACGACGCCCTGCCGCAACAGGAAGCCGTAGAGGCAACCGATCGCTGCCGCGTCGCGATCCCAGGCCGCCTCACCGACCGTCTGCTCGGCCTCGTCGAGCCGCCAACGCCGGAAGTCCTGAATGTCCACCTCGGAAGCCGACGCCAGGTCGAGCCCTCGAGCCTGCAGGAACCGCAGCAGCATCAACGCCGTATACGCGTACCCGCGCATCGTCTTTGGGCTGCGCCGGTTCAGCGCCAACCCGGAACCAGCTGCACAGCGGCTCCACCGGCCACATCGACTCGGACAGCAGCACCGGCGTACCCGGTGCCGGCGCGAACCTCGCGAGCACATCGGAAGTCTCCGGTGCACTCAGCCCCGGGGCACCACCGGCCTTACGGACCGTCCGCGCGTCTGCGAAGAACAGGTGCATTACAGCTCCGGGCAGTCGACGACTACGTCAACCACTCAACGGCGCCAACGTCCGACAGTAGCGGCGGACAGCCTGATCAAATCCACTGGATGACTACGCCCGCCGACTACAGCGTGTTACCACGACGAGGGGCGCAGCGCCCGGATCGCGGCTAGAAGAGTGCCCTGCCTGCTCTCGACCCTGTCGGCTCGGGGCCTGCGGTATCGCGTCCGGAGGCCCCGAGGCGACGGCTCACTCGTTGTGGAGCACCTCGGCGATCGTGAGCCGGGCCGCGCCGCGGGCCGGGACCAGTGCACCGAGGAGCGCGATCACGACGCCGGCGAGGGCCATGAGCGCGAGCGTCGGCGCCTGCCACACCTCCAGCACCGAGTGTGGGATGGCGATCCGGGCCGCGTCGGCGGCGGTGGGCACGATGTACCGGTGCGCGACGATCCCCAGGGGGATGCCGAGCACACCGCCGGCCGCGCCGACGACGGCCATCGACGTCAGCACCATTGTGACGACCTGGCGTGGTGTCATCCCGATCGATTTGAGCATGCCGAGGTCGCGGCGGCGTTCCCGGACGTTGAGCACGACCGTGTTGAAGACGCCGAGGGCCGCGACGGTGGACAGCAGCAGCGAGAGCACCGACGAGAAGCCGATCACGGTCACCGCGAAGTCGCTGAGCTGGGAGGTGTCCCATGCATCGATCGCCGGGTCGGCCGCCTTGACCGCGGCGACGTACGCCGCGACATCGCCGCCACGCTTGAGCTGGACCTGGTAGTACACCTCGTGTGGTTTGACGGCGCGGTCCGGCGCGAGTTCGGTGAGGACGCGCCAGTCCACGAACATGCCGGGCGGTCCGGGCGCGCCGTCCATCGTCTCGCCGATCACGGTCAGCACCGTCCGCCGTCCGCCGAGCTCCAGGGTGAGTTTGTCCCCGATCTTCAGTCCGCGCTCACGCATGAGTTCCGACGGCACGACTGTCTCGTCTGCCCGCGTCATCCAGCGTCCGGCGGTGAGCTCGTCCTGGTAGCCCATCGACGAGTAGTCACCGCGGACGAAGTTGACGGTCAGCGGCTGGGTCTGCCCGATGGTGGGGACCGGCAGTCTGAAGACGGAGGTGACCCGGGCGACGTCCGGCAGCCCGCGCAGCAGCTGCTCGACCTCGGTGTCGGTCCGAGTGGTGGTGGCCTGCGGCCCCGTGGGCGGCAGCTGACCTTCGGGGGCGATCCGCGTCCGGCCGTCGGACGGCCGGACCCCGATCTGTCCCGAGGCCCGGTCTTCGATCGTGGAGATCCGGGTCAGCGTGTCGGCCAGCCCGGTCGCGAACGTCACGGTGGTCACGCCGAGCAGGACGGCCACGACGGTGAAGACGGTCCGGCCCGGTCGCGCGAACGGCAGGCCCAGCCCGAGGGTGACCGGACGCGACAGCCGGACACCGGCGAGCCGGCGCTGGATTCGCGTCCCATGCCCGGTCCGTGGGGAGCTGCCGGCGCTGATCGCCTGGGCGGCCGAGAGTCGGTGTGCCCGGACGGCGGGTACGAACGCCGACAGGGCGACGAGTGTCGGCACGCCGACCAGCCCGGCGACCCAGATCCAGACGCCGACGTTGATGCCGACGTCGAGTCCGAGGCCCGCGAACCCGTCGCTCAGCAGCGGCTGGGCGGCGAGGGTGCCGGCGACGGTGCCAAGGACACAGCCGATGAGGGCGGGTACCGACACCATGACGAGGTGGACGGCGACAACCTGGCGCGGTGTGAATCCGAGCGCCTTGAGGATCCCGATGTGCCGGAAGCTGGAGACGACCGCGCCGCTGACCACGTTGCCCACGATGACGACCGCGACGATCAGTCCGAGCATGCCAAACGTGGCGAGGAACGGCACGTACACGCCGATGTCCGAGGCGACCTTCTCCTTGACGACGAGGTACGGCTGCGCGGCGATCAGCGCGCCCGCCGGCAGGCCGGCCGTGACGGCGGCCAGGTCGGCGTGGACCGCGGGCTTCGTAGACACGTCACCGGTGAACCGGTAGAGCATCTGAACCGACGTGGGGTGCAGCGCGGTCATCTGTTCCGGTGACACCCAGGCGTCGGCGGTCTGGCTGAGACTGTGGGCCCGGCCGACGACGGTGTACCGCTTGCCGCCGAGGGTCACCTCTCCGCTGTCCGGCGGAAATCCCCTCGGGTCGGCGCCGGGGTCGGGCTGGTTGAGGACGATCTCGCCGGCGGCCGTGGGCCAGCGCCCCTGCCAGAGGTTGAGACGGTCCACCGAGCCGCCCGGGTCGGCGCGCCCCACGACGGTCAGCGGACCCCGTGGGCCCGGCCCGCCGCCCTCGGTAAGGTCGAGCGTTACCTGCCCGAACGGTCCCGCTGCGGCCGCCACGCCGGTTCGCTGGCCGGTGAGCTGCGCGTCGGTGACCTTGGCCGGGTCGTACACGGCGATCGCGTGTGGTCCCTGCTGCCTGGCGAAGGCGCGATCGAACGGCGCCGAGGACGCCTCGAGCAGCGCCAGCGCCACGACGATCGTCGTGGTGGAGAGCAGGACGACCAGGCCGATGACGAACGTCTGCACCCGGCGTCGCCGGACTGCGGCCCGCGAGGCCCTCCACACGGCACTCATGCGCGTTCCAGACTGCGTTCGCGGGTGATCCGGCCGTCGGCCAGTTCGACCACGCGGCTCGCGCACCGCGTCGCGAGCCGCTCGTCGTGGGTGACGATGAGCAAAGTCTGTCCGATCTGGTTGAGGTCCAGCAGCAGGTCCATCACCTGCTCGCCGGAGCGGCTGTCCAGGGCGCCGGTCGGCTCGTCGGCGAGCAGCAGTGCCGGACGGTTCATGAGGGCCCGGGCCACCGCGACGCGCTGGCGCTCGCCGCCACTGAGGGCCGCCGGATACGCGTTGCGCCGGTCGGCGATGCCGAGTTCGTCGAGCAGTTCCATGGCCCGCTTGCGTGGCGGGCCTGCCTTGGTACCGGTCAGCTGGGCGGCGAGCGCCACGTTGTCTATCGCCGGTAGGTCGTCGAGCAGGTTGAAGAACTGGAAGATCATGCCGATCCGGTGCCGCCGGAACAGCGCAAGCTTCGTTTCGTTCAGGCGGCTCAGCTCCTCGTCGTGGACGCGCACCGACCCGGATGTCGGCCGGTCCAACCCGGCGATCATGTTCAGCATGGTGGACTTGCCGCAGCCCGACGGGCCCATCACCGCCACCGCCTCACCGGTGCGGATCTCAAGCGACACGCCGTCCAGGGCGGTCGTGTCGCCGTACTCCTTGCGGACCTTGTCCAGCCGCACGACGCAGGTATCAGTGGTCATGGCAGCACGCTATGGCCGCGGGTGGTGCCCGGTCGTCGGTCCTGGGATGTAATACGTCGGAGCTGTCATCCCAGGGATGTACCGGCTCAATACCGGGGATGATGTGGCACCGATCCGGGTCTGCGAAAATTCCTGCGTGAGATCGGGGGCGGTGTGGCTGGTCGGCGCGCTCGTCGCAGCCTGCGCGACCGCGGTATGGCTCGGTGTCGCACTCGTCCGGGCCCGGCGCGAGCACCGTCGGGCGCTGGAGGAGCGGGGCTGGCTCCTTGAACGGGAGCGGGAGAGCGCGGCCCGTACCGCAGTCGACGCCGAGCGTGCCCGCATCGCCCGGGAGCTGCACGACATCGTGAGCCACAACGTCAGCCTCATGATCGTTCAGGCCACCGCCGCGCGCGAGGTGCTCACGACCATGCCCGACGATGCCGCAACGGCGCTGTCGGCAGTGGAAGGCGCCGGACGGACCACGATGACCGAGCTACGGCACCTGCTCGGCCTGCTCGCGCCCGCGGCGGACGGCAACGATGACACGGACGGGGCCGACCTGGCGCCGCAGCCCAGCCTGAGCAGGCTCAGCCCGTTGATCGACCGAATCGCGTTCGCCGGCCTGCCGGTAGAGGTGCGGATCTCCGGTGAGCCCCGGCCACTGCCATCCGGGATCGACGTCACCGCGTACCGAATCGTGCAGGAGGCACTGACGAACGCGCTGAAGCACGCCGCCGGAGGGAAGGCGGAGGTGACGATCCGCTACGCCAAGCACTCGCTGCGGGTGGAGGTGCTCACCACGGGTCCCAGCGTGCTGACGGGCGACCAGCCTGCACCGCGCAGCGGAGACGGCGCCAGGCGGGGATTGCTGGGGCTGCGACAGCGCGTTGCGGTCTACGGTGGCGATCTCGACGCCCGCCGGCGGCTCGGCGGCGGGTACCGGGTCCGCGCCCGCATCCCGGTGGAGCACCCGTGAAGGCCCCGCCCGACCCTGCCAGACCGCCCGGGCCGGCGCCGTTGCCCTCGCCGCGTGTGCTCATCGCCGACGACCAGGAGCTGATCCGCACCGGCTTCCGGCTGATCCTCACCGCCCGCGGCATCGACGTGGTCGGCGAGGCCGCTGACGGCGCCGAGGCGGTGGCGGCCGAGCGGCGGCTGCGTCCCAACGTCGTGCTCATGGACATCCGCATGCCGACGATGGACGGGCTCGAGGCAACCCGACGCATCCTGAAGTACAGCCCCCACTGCCGGGTGCTCATGCTCACCACCTTCGACCTCGACCGATACGTCTACGCCGCCCTGACACTCGGCGCAAGCGGCTTCCTCCTCAAGGACGTCACCGCCGACCACCTCGCCGCCGCCGTACGCCTCGTCGACACCGGCGACGCCCTCCTCGCGCCCTCGATAACCCGGCGGCTCGTCCAGCGCTTCGCCAGCGCGGACCAATCGGCCGGCGACGGACCGACCCCCGCCATCCACCGGAATCTCGCCGCGCTGACGCCGCGCGAACTGGAAGTGCTGACGCTCCTCGGCCGCGGTCTCTCCAACACCGAACTGGCCCAGGCACTGACCCTGAGCGAGGCGACGATCAAGACCCACGTGGCGCGGATCTTCGCCAAACTCGCCCTCCGCGACCGCGCGCAGGCGGTCGTCCTGGCCTACGAGACCGGCCTCGTCACGCCCGGCGACACCTGATCGCACCCCAGCGGTATGACGGCATGATCGATGGTCCGAAACGGTTGCTAACGGCGGGCCTGCGGGCCAGGAACAGCCCCAACCACTGGTCGCCCGACCGGCGCATTCTTCGCCGGCCGGGGCTGCTCGGCTCCCACAGGGATCCCAGCTACATCCCTCGGATAGGTCGTCCAGCGAGTGGCCTTGTTCGGCAGGAGCGGACACCGCATCGATGTCGGAGAGCCGCCGGTAGCAACTCACCATGGTCTCGATCAAGCCGCGTGGGTCGTCATGGTCAGGTTGACTGCGCGGCGACGTCCCGCCCCTGAGACATCTCGAAATCTCTGGAGAACCATCCCACTTCGGCTCGTGCACCAGATCCCGACCCTCGGGCACCGCATCGACCGGCGCCGCGAGCATCGGCGCAACCGGCCGACGCAGCACCGGTTCCGCCGCCGCACCCACCCGCGCCCGGCCGGAACTCACCTCCAGCCCCGCCCATAAGCCCCGCTCATCCCCGGCCCCCACGTCATCGTGGGAGGGAACCGGCTCACCTCGGGCGGAGATCCGCGACAACGAATGCCGCAGTCGTCACAGCACCGCCATCGCCGGACCATCCAGCGAAGGAGGATGCACTCCCCCTGCTCAAAAGCACGTCGGACCAATCTGCGCGACTGATCGGGCTACCTCTGGCGAGCGACGGGCGCCGAAGGCGAACCTGATCCGGTCGACGAGGTCACCGCTCGGCTGCTGGCCACGGCAGCGCGCAGGTGGAGCATCCTCGGCCGCAGGCCACCGACGACCGGTCCCCGCAGCGAACAGTTGCGGGGACCGCGCCATCCCCCGCGCCCATCCGAGTCCGACGGCAGAGTCTCGGACGCCGCGCCCCGCCTTCGCCAGGCACGTACCGTCGGAGCATGGACGTGCTGCTACGCGGCGGGCCCGGTGACGGCCAGGTGGTGCCCGGCCGCGGGGAAACCGTCGTGTGGCAGGCCTGCCTGTACGAGATCACGCCCGAGTACGGCCACCGGCACGGCCGCGATCTACGGGTCTACCGGCACCGCGCCGATTGCTGCGAGCCGTACGGCCGAGGCGCCGAAGACCGTTGCGAATGACCCCCGGCCGCGGTGCAGGCCGACTTGCTCGCATCACCCCAGACCGCCAGTTGATCGAACGTACGTCCCCGTGAGCCAGAATGACGTTAATTGGTACACCACCCGCAGCTCACGGCCCTGCGGTGGCCGGCTCGCCGGCTCGGCGTCGCGCTGACAGGCACCGGCAACGGAGCCCATGCGCCCGGATAGGCCAGGATGTCCCGCCAAGCGCGGCAGCGACCGGGAGTCGCTCCCAGCCAGATGGATGGGGGTTCATGTCGGAGGGCGACGTCGACCACGAGTCCATGATCGTCGTTCGGTGCGAACTACAATGCCCTCACGCCGATGGCGAACCAGGCCGGGCTACCCGAAGGGATGCTGTCCTCTTCCCTCCCGTCGCCTGGATGCCGTCGTCGGAGGCGGATCAGGGTTCGATCGGCCGGACCTGATCCCGGTAGCGCTCATAGAGGCCGCGATTGTGCGCGTCGCCCTGCGCAAGATTCGCGGACACGTGCACGGGCGGGTCGATGCCGCGGGCCAACAGCCGGCGGCAGACCAGTTCGGTGAGGAGCTGCGCGATGAGGACTCCCGTGAACGACGAAACCGCCCCCGTCCGAACTCCTGGGGTGATCTCCAGTGCCGCGTCTCCCGCCGGCGCGTGGTTGTCGATCACCACATCGGCCAGGTCAGCGAGATGCGGTCCCTGGGTGGAACGCGCACCGGCCGAGCGCGTGTGGGCGAGTGAGGTGATCGCCACGATCGGATGCGCGCGCTCGCGGGCCAGTGCCGCCATCTCGATGACGGCGGCGTTGAGTCCGGAGTTGGAGACGATCAGGAAGGCGTCGTGCTTGGAGGTCGCGGCGAGGTGGTAGATCCGCTCGGCGAGTCCGGATTCGCGCTCGTACGTCGGGTCGAGGATCGGCCCCGGATCAGCGCCGCCGAACATCACGAGATCCTTGACCGCCAGCATGCTGACGGCGGCGAGCCCACCGGCACGCCCCGCGAGTTCGAGGGTGACGATCCGCGAGTGGCCGGTCCCGAACGCCTGGAGGACGCCACCGGCGGCGATGGCGTCGGCGACCAGCCCGGCCGCGGCCTCGATGGCGTCGAGCTCTGCCGCCAGGACCTGTTCGAGTGCGTTCCGGGCGATGGTGGCGTAGGCAGGTTCAGGCACTGATCCTCCTGGAATTTTCACGGTCGCCGACGGCTTCGGTGGCGGCTTCGACGGCAGCCTCGACGACGATCTCGCCGCTGCCCGAGGTGACCGGACTGACATAGGTTTCGTAGCAGGGTTGCGTGTCGCGGGCGGGCAGGTAGCCGAGGTAGCCGTTCGCATAGCCGAGGACCACGATGTCCCCCACTTGGTCGGGCGCTGCCGAACGGATCGTTTCGCCCAACTCCAGGAACAGCTCGCCGGGAACCGCCACGACCGTGACCCCGTCGAGGTCCACCGCCTCCACGTCGATGACGTACGGTTCGGTGCGCCGGCGGGCGGCCTGCTCTTCCGCGATCCGCCGCCCCTGTTGCAGGACCCAGTGGATGCGTTCGTTCTTGCCCGCCGGCGGCGGCGCCTGCCGCAGGGCGGCGTCGAGCTCCTCCGGCTGTTTGGGGGCGAGTGTGATGGTTCGCGAGATCGGCGGCCGTACCGGCGCCGGTGTGCCCCCACCGATGTGCGGCACCGGTTCGACCCGGTCGGCCAACCAGGCGCCGAGCCGATCCACCTCGTCAAGCCCCCGCCCCTGACGGGTGTGCCGGGTACTGATGTCGCCGGCGGCGCCGGTGGCGACGACCGCCCACCTGCCTGGCGCGGACAGCGCCCGGCGGATGCCGCCGTTCAGGTCCGCGCTCACATGGTTGTTGTCGGCGGGAAGGATGGTGGGGTGGACCGGAGAGATCACGACTAGCCCCACCACGTCGGTACCCGCGGTGACCGTGATGGCGTGCACGGGAATGTCCAGCGGGCCCGAGTCGGTGACGTTACGACGACCGGCCAGCTTGGGCACTAGTGTGCGGACGCAGCCGAGTCTGGCGGCGCGCTCGGACGCTAGGGCGGACCGCGCGGCCGCGAGTGATGCGGCTTCGAGCCGGTCGGCGACGTGCCGTGGGGTGGCCTCGCCGCCGGGGATGCAGCCCGCCTCGGGACTCGCATGGGTGTGGGTGGCGGCGACCCAGCAGGACTGCACGTCGATGTCCCGCATGGCGGCCCGGATCCGCTCGACGACGTCGACATTGACGCAGATCAGGTCAGCGACCACCAGCGCGAACCGGTGGCCGTCGTCGGCGAACGTGACGGCATGGACCTCCAGTGGGTCGAGCACGTTCTGGACGCCGTCGGAGCGGTCGGCGTAGCCACCCATGGGTTCTCCGGGCACGACCTCGAGCCGCGCCACCCCGTGTCCGACCCTCATGCGTCACCACCGGTGCCATGGCTCGCCAGGAGGCGTGTGTAGGGGTCGACACCGCCCAGCAGCGCTGGACCGCCGTCGAGCGGCTCCGCTCTGGGTGTGACCAGGGGCAGCTTCCTGGCCTCGAGTTCAGCCGCCAGCGCCTGGTGGAGAGTGTTCCCCAGGGCCAGCAGCCGTCCGCTGAAGGACACCCGCCGGGCTGTCCCGCTGAGACCGAGCCGGACGGCTGCCACCTGCGCCGCATCGGCGAGATCGGCCGCGGCCCGGGTGCAGATCTGGCCCGCGACCGGGTCGCCCTGCGCGGCCGCGTCGAGCACGTCGCGGGCGAAGGCCGCGGTGCGGGCGATCATGGCGGGGTCCCGGTAGTAGTGCTGGAGCGACGCCAGGTCGAGGCCGCCGAGCGCGGTGGCGAGGCGGTCGGCCAGCACGGTTGTCGGCCCGACCTGGTCGTGCGACGCGGTCGCGGCGCGCATCCCGGCCAGCCCGATGGCGTACGCGCTGCCGCGGTCACCGAGGTGCGGACCCCATCCGTCGAGTCGTACGTGGTCGCCGCCGGAGTCCACCGCGAGCACGGTCGTCCCGGTGCCGACGCACAGCAGCACACCGGGACCGCCGAGTGCGCCGGCGTGCGCGAGGACGCTGTCTTCCACGACGACGGCCGGGGCGCCGAACTGCCGCTCGAGGGCGAGGGCCAGCCGTCGGTGCTCGGCGCGCTCCCCCGGTACTCCGGTCAGGCCGGCGACGACGCCGGCCACCTGCGCGGGGAGGGAGATCATCGCCGCGGCGCCACGAACGGCGGCCAGTATCCGGTCGACGCCGTCCTCGTCCGGCCGGTAGGAGAAGCCCGGGCCGACGCCGATCTGGCGGCCCGCCGGGGTACGCAGCAGCAGCCGAAGTTCCGACTTGCCGCCGTCGATGGTGATCGTCGTTGTCATCGCGACATCCCTGCGGTCAGCCCTGCGACGATCTGCTTGGTCGCGAGCGCGAACACCACGGCCAGCGGTACCAGGGCGATCACGAGCCCGGCGAACAGGGTGCCGCGGTCGGCGGCGAACTCGCCGAAGAACCGGGTCAGCCCGACCGGGATGGTGTACTTGTCGCCGCTGCGCAGCAGTACCAATGGGTAGAAGAAGTCGTTCCAGGTCGGCGCGAACTGGAAGACCGTGGCCACCGCGAGCGCCGGCCGCATCAGGGGCAGGATGACCGACACGAACAGCCGGCCCTCGTTCGCCCCGTCTATCCGCGCGGCCTCCTCGAGTTCCCCTGGCAGCCCTCGCATGAACCCCATGATCACGAAGACCGAGAACGGGATTCCGCTCGCCGCGTAAAGCAGCACCAACCCGATCCGGCTGTCGATCAGACCCATCGACTGGAACATGTAGAACACCGGCAGCAGGCCGAGTTTCGCGGGAATCATCAACCCGGACAGGAAGAGCGCCGCCAGCAGGGCCCGCCCCGGGAACTTCCACCTGGCCAGTGCGTAGGCGGCCATCGCCGACACGCTGACGCACAATGCCACCGAAGCGCAGGTGACGGTCAGGGAGTTGATGAAGTACGTCGAGATCGAGGCGGTCTGCCACGCGCGGGTGTAGTTGCTCAGGTCGAACGAGCTGGGCAGGCCGACCGGTGCCCGGAGGATCTCCGCGTTGGGCCGGAGCGAGCCGATCAGCACCAGCAGCAGCGGGCCGAAGGCGATCGCGGCGTACGCCCACAGGAGGAGCTGGCTGCCGGCGCTGTGCAGCAGCGAACGCTGACGGGTGCCGCGCGGACGCGCGGCCTCGGCCCTGACCTTCCCTGCCGGGCGGGGGACGGTGCGAAGGGTGGTGCTCATTCAGTGGACCTCCCGGCGGCGCAGCGTCCGCTCCAAGGCCAGGGAGACGCCGAAGATGAGCACGAAGATCAGCATGGCCAACGCCGACGACTCTCCGATCGCGTTGCTGCCGCCCCGGAAGGCGGTCCGGTAGTAGAGCAGGCCCAGCACGTCCATGGCGCCGCCGGGCCCGCCGTCGGATCCGCCCAGCGCGTAGACGAGGTCGAAGATGTTGAAGCATCCGATGAACGTCAGCACGGTGATCACCCCGACCGCCGGTATCAGGAGTGGGAACCGGATGCTCCAGAACGTCCGGGTCGGTGACGCGCCGTCCATCGCGGCCGCCTCCTCCAACTCCTGGGGAATGCCGGCCAGCGCGGCGCCGAAGATGAGCATCGGTCCGCCGATCCACTGCCAGGCGTTGACCAGGATCAGTACCGGCAGTGCGAGGTCCGGCTCGCCGAGCCACGGCCGCGCCCACGCGTCCAGGCCGACCGCTCGGAGCGCGAAGTTGATCGGGCCGAAGGTGGGGCTCAGCAACAGCGACCAGATGTACCCGACGATCAGCGGGCTGATCAGGTACGGGAGCGAGAAGAGCGTCTGGAACAGCCGCTTGCCCCAGGGGTTGCGGTGCAGGAGCAGCGCCAGGCCGAGCCCGATGGTGTTCTGGATCGCCATGGTGCCGACGAAGAAGAGCACGTTGTGCCCGAGCGCGGCGGGGATCTCGTCGCTCAGCGGGTAGCGGGTGAGGATTTCCCGGTAGTTGCCGATCCCGACGAACTCCCCCTGTTGGGTGCCGTCCCAGCGGAACAGCCCGTAGTAGAAGGCGGTGACGAGCGGTACCACGAGGAACAGCCCGTAGAGCGCGAACGCCGGCAGGCAGAACGAGGTGATCCACCCTGCCGAGATTCGTCCTGCCCGGCGGCGTGACCGCCGGGCAGGACGGACCGTCAGTTCTTGGGCCGGAACCACTGATCGACCCCTCGTTGGATGTGTGCGGCCGCGTCGGCGGCGTTGCTTCGGTCCAGGACGTAGTCGGAGAACGCCTCGGAGGCGAGGTCCCAGGCGGTGGGTGTGCCGCCGGAGAAGTAGGCGTAGGTGACGTACGGGCTGGGGTTCGCCTGGTATCCCTTGAGTGCCTGCGCCAGGAGTTCGTCCTGCGGCTCGACGCCCGGTACCGGGGAGATCTGCTGAAGCTCGTTGGACAGCGCCGTGCCGAACTCCTTCGTCGCCATCCATCGCACGAGGTCCAGCGCCGCGTCCCGGTGGCGGGACTTCGCCGAGACGCCGAACGACCCGTCGACGTAGCCGGGCACCAGCGTCTTGTCGACCGAGGCGCCGGGGGCCGGCGGCGCGTTGAAGATGCCCAGGTCGAGCTGGGGGTTGGCCTTCTTGAATCCGGCGAGCTCCCACACGCCACCGGGGAACATGGCGGCCCGGCCGGAGGTGAAGAGGGCCTGCGCGTCGGTGTAGCTCACCCCGGACGCCTGCGCCGGCCAGTACTTCTGGGTGCTCTTCCAGGTTTCGAGCGATTTCACCCAGGGGGCGTCGGTGAATTTCGCTGAGCCGTTGAGCATCTTGGTGAGGTAGTCGGGGCCGCCGTAGGTGGTGGCTCCGAAGATCTCCTGCTCGATCGGCAGCATCCACTTGTCGGTGACGGTGTTCGCCAGCGGGGTGACGCCGGCCTTGCTGAGCTTGTCGAAGCCCGCGATCATGTCCGCCCAGGTGGTGGGGGCGTCGATGCCGTTGTCGGCGAAGATCTTCTTGTTGTAGATGACGTGCAGTGTCTGGATCGCGAACGGAACCCCGTAGACGTGTCCGTCCTTGTCGCCCTTCGCGCCGTCGAGGATCGGCTTCGGGAATCCGCTCAGCTTGTCGACCTGGTCGTCGAGGGGCACCAGGCTGCCGGAGCCGACCAGCGGCTGGAGTAGTCCGTAGGAGCGCAGCTGCGCGACGTCGGGGCCGTTGGCATCGGTGAGCCCGGTCTTGAGGATGGTGTCGTATTCGGTGTTCTTGTAGGGGACGTACTCCACGGTCACGCCCGGGTGGGCCTTCTCGTAGATCTGGAAGATCTTCTTGTACGCCGCGACATCCTCCTGCCGCCAGCCCCAGACCTTCAGGTTGACGGCGTCGCCGCCACCGTCCCCGCTGTCGCCCGGGGCGCAGGCGGCAAGGGTGACGGCGAGTGTCGCCACCACCCCTATCGCACCGAATCTTCTGGGCATCTCGTCTCCGATCGTCGTGGCCGCCACCCTCCGGACCTGGCGGACGCGCCGAGCGTAATACTGGTATAGACCGGCGGTCAACGGGTTGCGCCGAGGCCAACGGCGGGACGGGAAATGCCCGTACGATGACTCCAACTGCGTGGGAAGGAGAGCGGGTCCGGTGCCAAGGAGGCGACACGAGCCGAGCGACGAGGCGCTCGAGTCTCTGCTGGCGGAACACAACGGCGGCAAAGGCGAGCACATCAGGGACGTGCTCACCGCCATGGTCCTGAACTCGCGGGACGGTGCGCTGCTCCCCTCGGAGCGGGTCCTCGCCGAACGTTTCGGCGTCGCCCGGATGACCGTCCGGGGCTCCATCGACGCGCTGGAGTCGAAGGGAATGGTCCGGCGGGTGCCCGGGCGCGGGACCTTCGTGCAGCACCCCACGCTGACCCACTCGGAGATCTTCCGCTCGTTCAGCGAGGACATGCGGATGCGCGGCATGACACCGGGCGCCAAGTCGTACCGCGCCCGTACCCGCCCGGCGACCCGCGCCGTCGCGGCCAGCCTCGGCATCGCCCCGGGCGACCCGACCCACTACATCGAGCGGATTCGTACCGCGGACGGCATCCCGATGGCGCTGGAGCGGACCAATCTCGCCGCGGCCCGGTTCCCCACCCTGCCGACGGTGATGGGGCGCGACGACTCGCTGTACGAGGTGCTGGGCCGCGTCTTCGGGGTGCGGCTCGAATCGGCACGCCAGACCGTCACCATCGCCCGCCTGACCGCCACCGAGGCGAAGCGGCTCGAAGTCACCGAGGACAGCCCGGCGTTCCTGATAGAACGTATCTCCGTCGACAACATGGGGAAGGTCGTGGAGTTCGGGCGATCACTCTACCGCGGGGATCGCTACGCCATCCGGATGCGCGTCAGCCCCCCTTCCCAGAACGGCTGACGCGCATCCGGATGGTCCGGTCACCCGAGCCCGGCGAAGTAGTGCTCCTGTAGCTCGGCCGCGCTCAGCGCGCGATCGTAGACAGCCGCTTCGTCGAGGTCGCCCTTCAGCCGCTGGAATGTGTCGTCCCCGCGGCCACCAAGCTTGATGCTTGCCGTACCGCTACCGGGGACCACCGCCGTCGCGATGCTGCTGTCCGCGACGCCGTCGAGGTACACGGTTAGCCGCGATCCGTCGAACACAGCTGCGACATGGTGCCACCTGTTCGTCGTCAGCCTGGTACGACCCGACACGACGCCGTATCCCTTGCCTGCCGCACCTAGCGACCATGCCTGCAGCACCCCGGCACTGACCCGCAGCGCGTACCCGTTGACCGCCGGTTTGTCGTAACTCTCGATGATCGCCTGTCCGGGGGCCGGGGCAAGCTGGTCGAGCTTGACCCACGCTTCCAACGTGAACGGTACGTGCACGTTCGTTCGCGCGCTCCGCGGCACGTCGATGTAGCCGGCCGAGACATCGGCCGCACCGTTGTCGGCAAGCACACCGTCGGCGCCCGGTCGTGCGCCGTCCCGATAGGTCCCGTTCTGTCCGCTGTTAGAGCTGTCGACGGCTGTCGCGGAACCGGCCGCCTCGCCCAGTCGCCAGTAGCCAGCCGGGTTCGCCCCCGCCACGAACTCCGGGTAGCTGCCCTCCTCGACCAGGATCGGGAGCGACAGGTTGATCGGTGTGACGCTGTCCATGTGCACGGTCACCGTGACCTCGTGACGCCCCCGGGCGGCGTCCGCTGGGACCGTCACCTCAACCGGCACACTCGTGACGATGGTCCGGCCATCCGGCCGGACGCGAAGGTTCTGCGTCGCCGGGTTGAAGGTCCAGTCAGCCGGGCCGCTGGCGGTGACGCGTCCACTCAGGTTGGCCGGAGCGAACACCTCGAAGGCGACCTGGAACCGCTTGGTTGCCCCCGGGTTGACGAGCGAGCCTGGCGGGTCGATTGATGCGCTACCGCTGAGCACGTCGGAGTAGTGCGGGACGATCTCGTAGACGCGCGGCGCGACGGAACCCGGAGTCCACCGGATCCGTACCGCGCTGGCCGCCGGGTCCTGGGCCGGCACCTTGGTGAATCCCTCCGCGAGCGGCCCAAGATCCACCCAGGTGCCCTCGACCAGCGCCTGGATCATGCCGTCGGCGGGAGCAGTCGCATCCTGAACTACGGTCACCGCGGAGAGCCGGTGCGGTTTGGTGATCGGGACCGTGATCGCGTCACCGTCCGCTGGCTTTCCGGCGGCAACGTAGGCCGTGTCATCACGCCGGTCGGTCAGGTTGCCCAGCCCAGACCCACCAGCGGCAGCCGGTGCGCCAGTGGGGGTTCCGAGGTCGCCGTACCAGCGGTCACCGATGTAGCCGTCGTTCTCGGTTGCCGCGAAACTGAGGAGATCCTCGACCGGACCGGGACTGATCTGGTGCCACGTCCTGTCGAGGATGCCGCGGGTACGCGCCTGCTCCCGCCGGGCCAGCCAGGCGGCTTCGCCGTCTCCCCGGTCCTGAGCGCGAAGGATGCCCACGGCCGCCCGACCCGCCTGGCCGGTCATTCCGACCCGGTCCAGCCACGGCCCGATCTGCTTGAGGAGCAGAGGGTTGTCGAGCTTCGCCCGCAGCGCGGCGGGAAGTTCCTCGAGGCGGCGTAGCTCGCCGTCGAGCTGGACGAGCTGGGCGTCCACGGATCGGCCCGCCCGGTAGTCGGCGATGAGGCGGGTGATGAGCGCGGCGAACTCCGGCCGTGCGGTGTTGTCGAGGCGGCTGGCCTTGTTGTTCTCGGCGAAGAGCCGCAGCTCCTGGTACGCGTTGCCGCCGAGGATCTGCAGGGTGCGGGTCCATGAGCGATCCGCGTCGTAGGCCCCGGGGTTCCAGGCGTAGTCGGCCTGGGTGCCGAGTGGGATCTGGGATGCCTCCTGGTCGGCGACGAGCTCGTTGAAGGAGATGCCGATGGCGTCGTCCGCCATACCGGCGTCGCGATTTACCAGCGGGCCCAACAGCAGTTGCTTGCGGGCGTAGTCGTTGACCGGGTAGTTGTCCCAGATCATGATCCGATGCCGTGGCCACACCTCCTGCGCGGCCCGGAGGTCATCCTCGGTGATGCTCGGTGAGACCGTTGCTGGACCCGTCCAGTAAAGGTCGACCTCGGTGCTCAGCAACTCGTCGAAGCGGTCCTTGTACGGGGTCTGCGTCATGCCCTGGTACTCCGTCGGCACGGTCACCATGCGGCTGGCGCCGGCGCGCTTGGAGATGAACTCGCTCTGCACGAAGTTGGTGACACCGGCCTGGGCTGCCGCGAGCGGCGACCGGTCGCCACGGTAGGCGTCCCGGTCCTCCTGGCACGCGAAGTCGCCCGACACGTCGTCCCAGGCGATGACGTAGCTGCGGATCCCGATCTCCCACAACTGCTCGAAGCGGGCCAGCAGCTTGGCTCGATCGGCGTCGCGTACGTGGCAGATCCCCTTGCTGGGCGCCATCGGCGCCTCCGGCGAGACCCGGTAGACAAAGTCGACGTGACGTGCCTTCGCCAAGTCGACGATCTCCTTCATCAGGGCCAGCTCAGCCTCGCCGTACAAGGAGCCCCAGTTCGACCCGGTACGCAGGTCGTCCGCCGGTCCGTAGAAAAACTGGTTCATCTTGTGCCGCGCCAGGAACTCGATCTGCGAGCGCCGATCCTCCTGCGACCACACCGGTCCGTAGAAGGATTCCATGCCGCCACGGACCTTGTAGCCCGGCCAGTCACGAATCTGCACGCCGCCGACGGCCACCCGGGAGCCTTTTGACACGAGCAGCTGACGAAGTGACTGAACGGCGTAGAAGGTGCCAGCGCCGTCCACACCCGCGAGGACGATCCGCGGCCGGCCGCGCCGATCGGGTCCGGCCGCCAGCACGTACCCCTGACCGGGCAACCCCGCTGGCCCCTCCACCCCGAGGGCACTCAGCGCGGCGGTGCTTGCCGACGTCTCGTCCGGGCCGCCCAGGAAGATCACCGGACGTGATGCCGACCCGTCCGCGCTTTCGACGACCCTGGCAGTTACCCCGCGCGTGCCGAGCACGTCCAGAAGAGATTCCCTCGCCGCCGGATCCACGGCCGCGCCGGCGACGACATCGATATTGTCGGGCAGGACAACGGATCCCGGGCGCGGCGCTACCCGCTGCGGCGCCGGAAGAATGCGCGCCACGCCCCCTCGATCAGGAGCCCGGGCCTCGCCCCGAGCCGGCGGAGGACTCACCAGGCCAATGGCGAGCCCGACCAATCCGGCAAATATTCCGGCGCGGCGATAGCCACGAAACAAGCGCGACAACATCATCAGACCTCCACTCATTCAATTTGGGCCAGTGCGTGGTATCGATATGCATCCCGGCGTGGCACAGACTGAGCGGGCCGCCGCAAAGGCTGACCGACCCAAGGTCCGCCAGTCCGGTCGGGTCGGCAGGCATGCGGCCGGCCGTCGGGATCCGGGGTCGCGCTCGCACGACAGGCCGGCGCATCCGCCGAGCCGGGCCGGCGCAACCGGACTCGTTCGGGTGGACGCAGACGCCGCCGCCCAGGTTGGCGTGCAGCCAACGCGACAGTCGCGCCGCCAAACGACACCCGAACTCCGCGCTGCATCCGCGACTCCCCCCCAACCAAAATCAGTAAAGCCAGGTGGTCTATACCAGTAATGAGAATCCATGCCACGCCTGGCCACGTCAACCCCGCCGCCCCGAATCACCGATGCAGACGGTCGGCCACCAACCGTCGCGCAGCACTCCGGGCAAACGAGGTCGTGACCCTGGCACGGCGCGCCCTCCCCGACCGCCGGGCGGACGCCGTCATCCCAGACGAGGCCACCTTCGCCGCGAAACCGGCCCCGGACCGACAGATAGTCACTGCGACGCTCGACGACGACATGCCGACCGGGTGGGTGACCGGCGACGAGGTCTACGGCGCCCCAACCCAGGACGGGGAGCCGAACTTGAACAGCGCGGGCGTCGGCTATCTCCTCGTAGTCGGCGGCGTTCGACATGTGGCCGTCCTCCTACCACCCCGCCCCCTCGTAGTGAGCGAACCGGCCAGCCCACGCCAACCGAGCATCGACACAGGCTCGGGTGCGGGTGGGCCGACCGGTGACCCCGCCCGGCCCGCTTTCCGGTGCGGGCTCCGGCGGCGGGCAGCAGCACCAGGCGGTCGGGGCCACCAGCTCGCCTTCGGTCGCCGCCACCTCGGCCAGCCCCACACCGTTCCCGACGCCGTCGCCCACCCCTTTCGTCAGCCTGAGCCCGACACCGCCGCCGAAGCCTGGACCCTGTGCGACACCTCTCTGGGAAGCTACGAGGGCGGCTGCGACAACGACTTCCTGACCGGGGACACCTGCGACGCCGCGTACTACTCGAAGCAGCTGGGCGGCGGCGCGCTCGACGCGTTCATCGAGAACAAGGACGACGTCAACGAGACTCGCCTGCGGGACTGCCCGCAGTTCCTCGCCGACTGGAAAAAGGCGAAGACCGGCTTCACCGACGGCAGCTACGAGGTCGGCGCGGAGGTCAAGCCCGGCACCTACCAGACGATCACGCCACCTCAACGGCGGCAGGGTGGAGGACTGCTACTGGGAACGGACCGGCGCCAACGGAACCATCAGGGCCAACAAGCTTCATCACCGCCGCGAAGAAGGTGACGGTGACGATCCGGTCCTCCGACGAGATGTTCACGTCCCGCAACTGCGGCAACTAGATCCGGGGGTGAGATACCGAGCGCGGCGCATGTGGGCTCTGAGCTGGTCGGCCGGGAAGACGAGAACACCAACTACGGCGAACGCTTCGAGGAGCACCAACGCGTACAGCTCCACGCCGGCCTTCGCACTCGCACAACAACCCGGGCCCGGAGCTGCCTTTCCCCGCCCCGGGTTGAAGTGGGCAGGTCACCCAGGCGTGCCGCTGGCGACGCCACCCTGCAACTTTCACATCATCTGGCAGCGGCGCGGTAACGGCTGAGCATGATCAGCGCCGCGGTGGCGGCGCCCACCAGTCCAGCGAGCGTGAGCAGCCAAAGCCCGGCACCGACGCTCACCTGGGTGGCGGCGCTGATTGCCTTGCCGATTCCCAGCGGGTCATCCTCACCGGACCGCACGGTCGGTGTGGCGGAACCGGGCCGGGTATGGTGTGCCGCCATGGCTGACACCCGAGAGTTGATGGTGGCGATCGACCTACGTGACGATCTGTCGGATGACGAGGTCAGCGAGCTTCGCTGGCATCTCGGCTTGGCGCCACAACCTCGCGAGCTACCTATCTGGTCGACACTCTCCCCGGTTGCCAGAGCGATGTACGAGGACGAGGACGGCAACCTCGTGGTCGATGACGAGCCGCACCCCATCCTCGATGGCCGAGGGGCCGGTCACCACATTCCGGGCACGCTCTTCTCTGAACTGGTCCGACGCGATGGCGCCGGCCAGGTGGGTTGGGCACTCGCGGTACGTCAGGAGATGCACCCCGACGACGAGTGGGACATCGAGGCGCTGCTGCTCTGGCTGGTCGCGCATGCCGATCTGCCCTGCGGTGCCTGCACGGCAGGCAACTGCCCGGCGGGCTGTGAGTTTTTCGCTGGATATCGGCGCTTCTATGAGGACCCCAGGCTGGAGTCACACCTCGTCATCAAGGGCGGCGAAGTCGGCTGGTCGGAGCGCACCGGAACGTTCGTCCCTGTCGACGGAGGAGATCAGATTTAGTTGGCCACGGCATGGTGCCGCCGGTCTGCCTCGGCGTCGAAGGTCGGTGGCCGGCCGCGCTGCGCGCCCTCGGGCAGCAGCGGCTCCAACACCGCCACTGCCATCGATGGGGTGTGTACAAATAACGGCTCTGGCTCAAATCCGGTGGTGACGGTGCGTAACAGCGATGAGGCTGGATAGTAATCCGATGTGTGAGCTGTGGCCCGTCCAAGCTCAGGAGACTAGTGTTCTGTCTCGCAAATAGGTGGCCGGT
>NZ_LWLS01000117.1 GCF_001905095.1 Micromonospora sp. CB01531 | reverse complement strand
GCAACTGGTGAAGTTCCCGGACGCTCACTTAGAACAGTGGCGAGATCGAATCGACGCGGCTCGGCTGCGCGAGGTACTGATCACCGGTTACACCGTCGACCTAGCCTTCCTCGAAAAGTTCGCAATCCCTACCGCCCGGGCTCTCGGCGCACGGATCACGGTCCTCGGCGACCCCGGACAGGCCGTGCATGATCCCGTAGATGTACATCGGGCCGGCGTGGCCTATCAACATGGTCATGCTGTCTGCTCGAGGGCGTTCCATCCCAAGCTGGTGGTCTTGCTCGGCGACCGGGACGTGTGGCTGGCGGTTGGATCGGGCAACCCGACGCTGTCCGGGTGGGGATACAACCACGAATTGTGGGTGACCGCCTACGCAACCGTCGATTATAGTCCGCAAATCATCGATGACGTTGCGGACTGGCTGCACGACCTGCCGGACACGGTGGGGATGGCCAGTTGGATCGCCAAGACTTTGCGGTACATCGCCGGGCGGATGCGGCCGCAGGAGATCGACGAACGCTGGTCGGACGTGCGGGCCTTCGGTAACCTCCGGGAACCGCTGTTGGATCACCTACCGGCGGATCCGGTAGACGAGTTGCGCCTCGCTGCCCCGTTCTACGACCCGCCAGCCCGGGCGACGACGGCCATCGTCAGCCGGATGAAGCCCCGCGCCATACGTGTCGCCGTTCAGCCCTCCGTCGCCATGTTCGATGGCGCTGCCTTGTCCCGGGCTGCTGCATCCGTCCTTGATCAGACCTTCATCCTGCTCGGCGCCGGGCGGGCCCGGCACGGAAAATTGATCGAGTGGCGCACAGCCGACGGAAAGACTGCTGGCATGACCGGCAGTGCGAATATCACCTCGTCCGCGCTGTTGACCAGCGCCAGACAGGGCGGCACTGTGAGTTGGCCGTCATCGCACCGCACGATTCCGGGCTCTTCCCGTCGGAAGGGGATCCTCAGCCACCTAACGTCATTCGGAACCTGCGGTCGGCGCCGCTCGCTGGCAGCACCGCAAGCGCCTCCGCGCCCATCCTTCTCGGCTGTGCTCTGGTAGACGGGACACTGATCGTGGAACTGGCCGCGCCGCCGGGCGAAAGGGTCACCATCGAAACGTCCCCGACGGGTGCGCCGGGATCGTGGACCGCGTCAGGTGTAATTCCTTCTGATCAGCAATCCGCACGCCTGCTGGTACCGGAACTGACCGGAGGCGCAGTACGCGCGGTGATGGACGTGGCAGGCGAACGTCTGGAATCGGCGGCGGTCTTCATCACTGACAGCTCCCGCTGCCGGCCTCGCCAGGACCCCAACGACGCGCCGCGCCTCTCATGGTCAGGGGAGGTGGGAGAACTCTTCACCGACCCGCTGCTGGCTCAGCGCTTTACCAATGAGCTAGGCCGACTCGCCGAGCAGGTCGGCCTTCGCGGCCGCACCCCGTCCTCGACATCCACAACGCCTGTGAGTTCCCACGTCGAGCCGGGCGACCGCTGGGCCGACTACCTCGAGGAGTGCGAACAGGCACTCGGCGCGAGCTTGTCCGGCCTCATCTTCCCGAGAAAGCGCGCTCGGGACCATAACACCGCGACTCACTGGTCCATCGATGACGTCGACGAAGGAGAGGTGACGGAGGACGAGGATGAGGACGTACTCGACGGCGTGGCCCGCGACGAGGAAGAGAACTCGGCGACGCAGGTCCCAAAGATCCGTCCGGACCAGCGTGCCAAGTACCGACGGTTCGCCGAGCGCTGGGTCGCCGCGGTGACGGAACCCACCGTCGAGGACGATTGGTCAACCCTGCCGCCGATTCATCTCCGCATGGTCGTCACCCGGCTCTATCTGACGTTGCTTGCGGCTGGTGCATGGCATAAGGACGACAGTTGGCGAAGTGACCTGAGGTGGCTGGCCTGGTCGCTCGTTCCGGACGACGACGTACTCGACGAGCTTCCCGCGGAGGCCTTCGATCATCTCTACGCCCTCCTCGCCGTCGCTATGGCCACGCTGCGGCAGGGAACTCAGCTGCACGGCGGCCGGCAGGAAGATCTGCCCTTTACCGTCGCCTGGGCAGATGCGTCCGAGTGGGTAGCTGAAGCCGACCTCTCACTGGCTGAGGAACTTCTTCTGCCCGCCACTCAGCCTTTCGCCTGGGTAGCGACCAGCAAGGAGCTTCGCGAAACCATCAGGCTCGCGGAGGAAGCACGCCAGGATCCATATGCGGAGGCACGGGCGACACTGGCCGAGGCTGGCCTCGCCATCGAGCTGCAGGAGGGCGTGTGGCGGGTGGAAGGCGACTTCGCAAACGCCTATCGGGCGGCCGCTCGCGCTGTCACCGAGTTGACGCGGATTGACGACGCGGCCGCAGCGCTGGCCCGAAACCCAAGGTACGCCGTTCTCATCGCGGTGGTCGATAGAAAGATGCTCTTGGTCGACTCGCGAATGGCCGTGTGGCGGCTCTATTCGCTGTCCGGTACCCGTACGCCGCTGTCGATGACGATCGAGTGCTCGGGGCCTCCGCCACACGCCCGCACTCTCCCGCTGGGGTCGCAACTACCTGAGGTGAACGACCTCGGCGCTCGACTGAATCTCGACCTCTTCGCCATCGCGACCGAGATGAGGAGCTTTATTGCGTGTTCTTGAGGGCAACGGCCTCGAGCACGGGAACTCCTGGTCACACAACAAATCCACACCGCCTTGCCATGGATCCAGAACCGGTCCATCGCGGGCTGGATAGCCGGGCACGGCCACTTCGACAGGGAGCCGGGGATTGATCAATTCAAGGCTTATCCGCCCATGGAGAGGGGTGGCCGGGCGAGCCGGGGCAGCGCGCTCACCCCGATGCTTGATTAGCTTGCCGACGTGACTGATCTAGAGCCGGGCATCTACGAGCACCTGATTACTCGCGAACTCGCCGAGCGGCTCAAGCACGTCAACCCGTTGCTGCTCCAGCACGGCAAGCTCGACCCAGCCGACGCTCACGACGTGCTCGCCCGGCACATCGCGGCACTGACCCGCAGGGCGCTGCTCGCCCTCGGCGGAGGTGACGACAAGCTTGCCCGCCAGGTCGCGCTGGCCAACCGGATTGCAGAGAGTATCGCCCAGGCCGAGCCGCGCGCCGTCGGCGCCGACGACCAGGTCGCCGACACGCAGCGCCTCCTGCACGCCATCGCGGCCCCGCCGGCGCCACCCGCCTCCACCACCTTCCCCATACGGCCCGCCACCTCGCTCTCTACCGGCGCCCTGCTGGTCAACGGCCGCCACCAGCCTCGCATCGGTCACGAGGTCACTCACGAGATGGCTTCCGCCGACCATGTGGACCTGCTCTGCGCGTTCATCAAGTGGCACGGCCTGCTCCAGGTCCAGGGCGCCATCCGCGACTTGATTGCCCGGGGCGGCCGGCTGCGGGTCATCACCACGACATACATGGGCGCGACTGACCAGCGGGCCCTGGACCGGCTCGCCGAGTTGGGCGCCGACATCAAGGTCTCGTACGAGACCAGGACTACTCGGCTTCACGCCAAGGCTTGGTTGTTCCGCCGCAACAACGGCACCACCACCGCATACGTCGGCTCGTCCAATCTCTCAAAGACCGCGCTGGTCGACGGCGTCGAATGGAACGTGCGGATCTCGAGCCTGGAGCAGCCGCACGTCATCGACACGTTCGAGGCGACATTCACCGACTACTGGAACGACTCTGCCTTCGAGGCGTACGACCCGACGAAGGACGCCGACCGGCTGCGGCTTGCGCTGCGCGGCGAGCGCTCTGACGAGGCGCCCACCGAGATCGCGAACCTGGACGTCCGGCCGTTCCCGTATCAGCAGGAGGTTCTGGACGACCTGGACGCCGAGCGGCTGGTGCACGGCCGCTGGCGGAACCTGGTGGTGATGGCGACGGGCACCGGCAAGACGGTGGTAGCCGCGCTGGACTACCGGCGGCTCCGCAAGGCTGGCCAGGTCGACTCGCTGCTCTTCGTTGCCCATCAGGAGCAGATCCTGCGGCAGAGCCGGTCGGTGTTCCGGCAGGTGATGGGGGACGGCAGCTTCGGCGAAACCCTCGTCGGTGGGGATCGGCCGAAGGACTGGAATCACGTCTTCGCCTCGATCCAGTCGCTGCAGCGGCAGGAAATCGACCCCGAAGCGTTCGACATGGTGATCGTTGATGAGTTCCACCACGCCGAGGCGCCGACGTACGCACGGCTGCTGGAACGGCTGCGGCCGCGCGTCCTGCTGGGGCTGACCGCGACTCCCGACCGGAGTGACGGTGGCGACGTGCGGCGGTGGTTCGACGGCCGTGCCTCGGTGGAGTTGCACCTGTGGGAGGCCCTCGAGCGGCAGTTGCTGGCGCCGTTCCAGTATTTCGGGCTGCACGATGACGTCGACCTGTCGCAGCTGCGCTGGAAGCGCGGGCAAGGGTACGACCCAGCCGAGCTGGATGGCGTCTACACCGGCAACCACGCCCGTGCCCGGATGATCCTGCAGGCGGTTCGCGACACCGTCGACGTGGGGCGGATGCGGGCGCTCGGGTTCTGCGTGAGCATCGGGCACGCCGAGTTCATGGCCGACTGGTTCACCAAGCACGGGGTGCCGTCGGCGGCAGTGACCTCGCGGGTCGATCGCGTCGGCCGGCACACGCTGATCGACCACTTCCGCAAGCGTGAGCTGCGGGTCCTGTTCACCGTCGACCTGTTCAACGAGGGTGTTGACCTGCCGATGGTCGACACGATCCTCATGCTGCGCCCCACCGAGAGCGCCACCATCTTCCTCCAGCAGCTCGGCCGCGGTCTGCGCCTCGACGACGACAAGCCGTGCCTGACCGTGCTCGACTTCATCGGCGGGCAGCACGCCAACTTCCGGTTCGACTTGCGGTGGCGGGCCCTGGCCGGCGTCAGCCGGCGGGCCGTCGAGGCCGCGGTGCGGGATGACTTCCCGTCGCTGCCGAGCGGCTGCCACATCGAGCTGGACCGAGTGGCGAAGGAGATCGTGCTCGCCAACCTGAAGTCGGCCCTGCCGACCTCGAAGAATGGCCTGGTGGCGGAGCTGCGGCAGCTCGGTGAGGTAAGCCTGGCCGAGTTCCTACACGAGACCGGCCTGGACATCGAGGACGTCTACCGGTCGGCGAGCATCGGCGGGTGGGCGGGGCTGCGGCGCCTCGCGGGCATCGACACCTCGGCCGGCGGCCCCAACGACCGCGAGCTCGGCCGGGCCATCGGGCGGATGCTGCACATCGACGACGTCGACCGGCTGGACCTACTCGTCCGGGTCGCGAGTGGCGAACAGCCCGGCGGCGGACGGCTGCTGGACATGCTGCATTTCAGCCTGTGGGGGCCGTCGGTGCCGCTGACGGAGCGCGACGCGCGGCTCAAGCGGCTGTGGGCGGAGCCGGCGCGATGCGCGGAGTTGCGCGAGGTCGCCGAGGTGCTGCGAGATCGCATCCACCGGGTCACGCCGCAGCCGGAGTCCGAGCAGCTACCACTGCGGGTGCACGTCCGCTACAGCCGCAACGAGGCCTGCGCCGCCTTTGGCATGCCGAACCCAGGGTCGCTGCGCGAGGGCGTGAAGTGGCTGCCTAACGAGCAGGCCGACCTCTTCTTCGTCACCCTGGTCAAGTCGGAAGAGCACTACTCCCCCACGACGATGTATGCCGACCGGGCCATCACCAACCGCCTCTTCCAGTGGGAGTCGCAGAGCACGACTTCGTCGGCCTCAGCGACAGGGCAGCGCTACATCAACCACCAGAAACTAGGGTCGACGGTGCACCTGTTCGTGCGGGAGACCAAGGTCGCCGACCGCGACCTCGGTGCACCGCCGTACCTGTACGCCGGGCCGATGACCTACCAGGAGCACACGGGCGACCGACCAATGCGGATTCTCTGGCGCCTGCAGCACCCGCTCCCCGCCGACATGTACGCCGCCGCCCGGGCGATCGCCGCATGACCTCGACCCATCAAGAAGTGCTGGACCGGCTGTCCTCGCTACGCCTGCATCAACGCCACGGACGGCGCGCACCGCACAAGCCGCTGCTGGTGCTGCTGGCCCTCGCGCGCCTCACCGACACCGGATCAAGCGAGCTGCCCTGGTCGGAGGCTGAGGCTCGGCTGAGCGAATTGATTGCCGAGTTCGGCCCCGCCTCACGGACAGCCCGCGCGCAGAGTGCGGCCTATCCGTTCACCCGGCTGCGCAGCGATGGCGTCTGGACGCTCAACCACAACGTGCCGATGGATCTCATCGGCCCCTTGGCAGCGCACGAGGTGGTGGGCCGGCTCGCCACACCCATCGAGGCGGCGCTGCGGCAGGATCCCGAACTGCTGAGGGCTGCCGCTCGCGCCCTGGTAGAGAGCCACTTCCCGCCGACGATCGCGCCGGACGTCCTCACCGCCGCAGGACTGGACCCCGACGACGTCCTGCACGCGCCCGGCGCGGCACCAGCCGCCGTCCGTCGACGGGATACCACCTGGCGGCTTGCGGTCCTTCAAGCATGGGACCGGCAGTGCGCCTTCTGCGGGTACGACGGCCAACTCCACAGCGCCGCAGTCGGGGTCGAGGCTGCGCACGTGCGGTGGTGGGCCTTCGACGGTCCGGACACCCTCGACAACGGCCTTGCGCTGTGCGTACTGCACCACAAGCTCTTCGACTTCGGTGCACTGGGCCTTGATACTGACCTGCGCATCCACGTCTCGAGCGCCTTCACCTCGCGGACCAGCGTCGGGCGCATGGTGTATGACCTGCACGGTCGGATGCTCAGGCCGCGTCCGGGCACGGCGGTGCCGGCAGCCGACCATGTCTTTTGGCACCGTCGGGAGGTGTTCAAGGGCGAGCCACTGGCCGCGTAGCGGCGGCTGTATGCCGTTCAGGACACGTGCGAGGACGCTTCCACCACCCGCTTGCTGGCGATCGCCAGTTCCTCGTCGGTGAACAGCGGCCGGAACCGCGGCCTGATGACCACCGCCTCGACCGTCAGATCCACCCGTCCCCGCTCCCACAGCGCCGTGAACCCGTCGGAGACGCCCGGGTTGTGGAGCAGTTGCCGGGCCGTAGCCAGTCCGCCCTTCTCGGTGAGCATGCGGAGGAAAAGCGCGGCGTGGTAGTTCGCCTGGTCGCGGGCCCGTTCGTAGCTGCGGACCATGGCGTCGTGGAAGACGGCTTCCAGCGCCCTCCGGTCCGCCGTGCCACGGTCCGGCTCGTCGGGTGAATCCTTGGTGCGATCGTAGGCCCGCTCCATCGCCTCGTTGAGGGTGTCTTCCAGGCTCGCCCGATCAGGCGTCTCCCTGCTGGCCGGCGGCGGTGCGGTGGGGGTGGCTTCCCGGCCCTCACCGCCGCCGGAGAGCCGCAGCAGCCGGGTGACGCTGCGGAACCGGACGGCGGCGGGGCTGCCCGGCGGGAAGTACTCCACGAGCCCGGCGTGACGTCCCCGGCTGTCCTCCACCGGCATGTCCCGCTTCATCGAGGCAGCGCCGATGACGGCCTTCGCCTCGTGGGGGCGTACCCAGCAGACGAGCTTCGCGCCGGTCGGATGGGCCCGCTCGACGCGGACGTTGGCTCGATACTTCCGCGCCTCTGGGGACGCGTTGTCGTAGTAGCGGGCCCAGCCCAGCACCTTGCCTTCGTGCCGGATCGGCACGTCACGGCAGTGCTGGTAGCAGTCGACCGCGGCCACCGCCTCGTAGGGCCGCAGCCACGCGACGTTGCGGTAGCCGACCGGCACCGGCACGATCCCGTCGTCCGTCGCGGGCACGTCGGCTGGCCGCGCGGCCGGGTCCGGCGCGGGCCGCTGCGGCGGTACGACGACCGCTGGCTCCGGCACGGCCTGCCGAGGCGGGATAACGGCCGGCGTTGCCGTGGGTTCGTCGGAGTCAGCCTCGACAGCTGTCGACGTATCAGCACCAGACGGAACTGACGACGACCGCCCGGTTTCGGCGACGGCCGGCTTCGGCGGCTCCGGGTAAGGCGGGGCCGGTGCAGCGGACACCTCGTCTACCGGCTCGTCCGCGACGGGCGCGCTGACCGGCGGCGACGGCGGCCGTTCGCGCGGCAGCGCCACGGCCTCACGGAACCGGGGCCCCGCAGGCCGTGCCGACGGGACATCCGGCTCGACGAACGGTGCAGGCTTAGGCACCTCCACCACCGGCGGGGCGCTGATGCCCAGCTCGTCGATGCGCTGCCACAGCGGCTCCAGCGCCGCCTCCGGATCGCGGCTGAAGACACTTCCCCGGATACGCACAAAGACGCAGTTGCCGACCCGCTCCAGCACCGCCTGCCGGCGCATGTCGCTCTCCCACTGGTCCGGCCCGTGGTACGCGTCGCCGTCGCACTCGATGGCCAGCCGCCGCCCGTCCGGCGCGGGCAGGACAAAGTCGATCCGGTACCCGCCGATGCGGAACTGCGGCAGCGGCCGGTACCCGCGACGCAGGATTCGGCGCAGCACCTCGCGTTCGAAGTCGCTGTCGCAGCGCTTCTCCAAGTCGTCGTACGCCTCGTCGGCGGCGGTGACGTTCTGGCAGTAGGTGAGCAGCAGCCCGCGGGCATCGTCCTCGCGCAGGTCGGCCGGCTGTACGGAGTGGAAAACCCACAGCTGGTCGCGGGCGCGGGAGGCGGCGACGTTGACCCGGCGGTGGTGGTCCCGCTTGGTGAATGCGGCGACCGGGCCCCGGTGCGGCTCGACGACCATCGACACCAGGACGATGTCCCGCTCGTCGCCCTGGAAGGTGTAGGAGTCGCCGACGCGCAACCGGCGTCGTTCCATCTCCTCCTCGCCGATCTCCTCGCGCAGCCGGGTGAGCAGGTAGAGGGCCTGCCCGCTGGTGCTGAGCAGGCTGACCACCCCGATGCTGCGTCCCTCGTACGCGGGGTCGGCAACGATCGCCGCGACCCGGGTGACGAGGGCTTCAGCCTCGGCGACGTTGACGTTGCCGTAGCCGGTCAGGTCCTGCCGGATGCCTTGCGGCACGTGCACGGCGATGACCGGGTCGCCGATGCCGGCGGGCCGGTCGGTACGCAGCGGCTCGATCTCCCCGCCGTAGTACGTCTGGCTGGAGAAGCCGATGATCGCCGGTACGGAGCGGAAGTGCTCAGTCAGCAGGATGCGCTCCGGGGAACGTCGGACTGCGTGGTCGTAGAGGCTGCTTTCCGGGTCGAAGTGTTCGGCAGAGGGCACGTCGACCAGATGCGAGTTGATCAGACCGGTGACCGTGCCGACGAAGGACAGCTGCGGACCGATCTGCTGGTCGTCACCGACGACGACGGCTCGTTCGGCGAGGCTCAGGATGGGCAGGGAGAACATGTCGGCCTGAGACGCCTCGTCGACGATCACGACGTCGAAGTGCGCCCCGCCGGCGAACTGCTCGATGGCCCGGTCGACGGACATGACCCAGACCGGCACGGCATCCACCGCCGCGCTCATTGCCTTCTGGGCGTGCGCCTGCCACTGGGCGGCGTTCTTCCCCGTACCCTTTCCGATCTTGCGCAGGGCGGTAGTCCAGTCAGCGAGCGCGGCCCGCCGACGATCGTCGAGCGCCTTGGAGACCTCCAGCCAGGAGGATGCGACGACGAGTTCCTGAGTGAGCCGCCGGATGCGCTCCCGGGTCTGCTCGACCCGCCGGCCGAGCGCGACCGGGTCGACGCTGCCCACGACGCTGTCGAACCAGGTCTGGGCGCGGCGCCACTGCCATCGGTGCAGGCAGTCGCCGCCCGTGCCGACGAGGGCGGTCGCGGCACCCTCGTCGATCTGGGTCATCCAGGCGGGGGCGGCCGGGCGGAGCCGCTCGGCGAGTTCGGTGAACCGGTGCGCGTCGGGGCGCAGGCCGGCCAGCCGGCGTACCTCGTCGAGGATGCCGTCCCAGCCGGGCAGGTCGTCCTGCTGGCGGCTCTGGTCGAGCAGCCGCCACAGCTCACTGGCGTCGCCGGTGGACATCCCGACCTGAAGCACGGCACCCAGCTCGCGTTCCTCGGCGACGAGCTGGTCGTGGGTGAAGACGGCCGCGCACCGGGCGATCAGGTCGGTCAGCGCGGTCAGCCGGCGTACGTCGACCGCCTGCTCGACCCAGGGCACCAGCCGACGGACGGTCGCATGCAGGGTGGGCCAACGCTGGCGGTCCCAATCCAGGGCGGTCGCCGCGTCGGTGAGCAGCCGACCAGCCCAAAGCTCGGGCTGGCCGGCGGGCTCCTGCGGCAGGTTGAGCAGGTTCCGCCACTCGGTCCACCGGGTGGCGAGCTCCTGCCGCAGCCGCAGGCGGTTGACGTACGCGACAACGATGTCGACGTCGTCGGTGCTGCGCAGGATCTCACCGTCGATCCGGCAGTCGGCGGCGAGCTTGGCGAGCGTGCCCTGGAAGAGCCGGTTGACGCCCTTGCCGGCGGCGAAGCGCTGGCGCAGCTCGCCAAGCTGGGCTACCAGCCGACGCGGTTCGGCAAGCTGCGGGTCGGGGACGGTCACCTGGTGGCCGGCGACGGCCCGGGCCGCCGTGGCGAGTTCGGAGAGAGCCCGCTGGCAGGCGGCGACGTGGTCCTCCCACATGGCCCGCCAGTTCGGGTCGGCCTGCAGCAGCTTGGCGAGTCCGTCCGTCCAGGCACCTTCCCTGGCGGTGAGCACGGCGAGTGCCTCGCGCAGGTACCCGGCGAGCTCGTCGAGGGCTGGCAGGCCGAATGCCCGTACCTCCGCAAGCACCACACCTTCGGCGACGAGCCGGTTCAGCTCGGCGCGGGCGGCGGCGAGTTCCCGCCGCGCGGCGAGGACGGCCGAGGCGGTCGGCAACGCGGCCGCCGTCGGCAGGTGCCGCAGCGCCTGCGTGCGGTCCTGGCGGACGATGCGGCCGGCGATGTCGAGCAGGTCGGTGAATTCCTCGGCGGTGAGCGGAGCCTCGAGGTGCGGGGGGATCTCGTCGGGGATGTCGCCGTACCGGTCGGCACGGTCCCGCAACCAGCTTCCGATGTCGCTGGGGGACAGCCGGATGTCGTCGATCTCGTAGTGCGCGGACTCGGTCTCGGCCAGGGTCCGCAGCGCACCGAGCGCCTGCCCGAGGTCCCGTTCGGCCTCTTCGAGCTGGCGGCGCAGCCGGTCCACCCGCTGCTGCTCGCCCCGCTTGTCGAGGGTGGCGCCACGGTCGGAGAGCTCCCTGGCGGCGAGTTGGAGCTGGACGAGCTGGTCGGTGGATCGGCCGAGCACGGCCAGGCACAGCGACTGGATCTCCTGAGGCAGCCCGTCGCGGAGGACCCGCAGCGGGTCCTCCTTCTGCGCGACCACGAGCACCCGCTTGCCGTGCGCCATCAGGTGGCAGATCAGGTTGCGGATGGTGTGCGTCTTGCCCGTGCCAGGCGGTCCCTGGACCGCCACGTTGCGGTGCTGGGCGAGCCGTCGGGCGATCGACTCCTGCGCCTCGTTGGTGGGCAGCGGCATGAGCAGCCGCTCCCCCAGCGGCGCCCACCGGGCCGGCTGGTCGTGCGGCATCTCCAGGCGGCTCGGCTCGTGGGCGAGGATGGCGGCCAGCGCGCCGATGCTCGATGTATCGCCGGTCAGCAGGCGGGCTCGTAGTTCCTCGAGAAAGCGGCGCAGCATCCGCTGCCGGGGCCGGACGAAGAGCACGCCGGTGTCGTGGACGTGCGAGCCGGCTGGAGCGGGAGCGCCGGTGGCCCGGACGATCGGATCGAGCCCGAGACGACGCAGGGCCCGTTCGAAGAACTCCAGGCGGTTGAAGTCATCCCAGACGTCGAGGTCGAGCTGCCCGCCGGGACCGGCGAGCGCGAGCAGCTGGCTCAGGTACCGCTCGTCGAGGCCGGTCAGCGGGTCGGTCTGGAGACGGCCGGTACCCTGCGGCACCACACGGATCATCGACCGGTCGGCGTCGAACTCGATGGCGACCGGTGTCACGATGAGGGGGTACTGCACCCGGTTCGCGTCGACGTCCGTTCGCAGGACACCGTGCCCCCACACCAGCTCGTGGGTGGCGGCGTTCATGTCGACGCGGTGCTTGAGGTCGAACAGGCTCCGGTGCAGCCGGCGGACCGCCTCCGTGCGCCGGGCTTGCTCGGCCCACGGGCGCCAGTCCCGCTGCCGCCACTGCTCGAACCGGGTACGCAGGTGCTCGAGCGTCTCCTCATCCCCAGCCAGCCGCGGCTCGGTCTCGTACGACAGGGGCCCGGTGAGGTACAGGCTGAACTCGCCGGGTGCCCGGAGCTGCTTCGGCGCAGGCGGCAGACCTATCCGCAACCAGCTGCTGCCGTCCGGGGAGACACCGACCTGGCAGTCCGGGTGGACGGGCAGATCATGCTGCCAGAAGGCATCGGCCTGCGGCACTGTCCGGGCCGGCTTCTCCATCTGGGCCCGCACGGCCATCAGGTAGTCGACCAGGGAGGTGGCGCGGTCGAGGATCAACGACGGCGACTCCGCCGGAGACGTGGTGCGGGAGAACATGTGAACCCTTTGACTCGTGGTGGGGACGCAATGGTCGAGCGGACGCCGGCGTGCGCCTGTGGTCCGGTCAGTCAACCGGACCCGGTCTGGGCGACAGAAGAATCATCGCGGTCCATTCCGGCTTCCGCATCCGCCGCGAGCACGCGCGCATCCCCACCCACCTCCCCGCTGGCGGTCTTCGGACCGTACAGGCAGGAGTCCTGGCAGCGGGACCCCTGACCCGTCAATGCTTCGCTGGACGAGCGGGCACGATGCCTGACGAAACGGGCGAACCAGTGGGTCTGAGCGGCCAGAAATGTCCGGCTCGTTCATGAAACCCGCTGGCCGCCCATGCCTCAGCCGTTCAGGTACGCGAGCACCGCCAGCACCCGCCGGTTGTCGTCCTCCGAGGGCGGCATCCCCAGCTTGCTGAAGATGTTGTTGATGTGCTTGCTGGCCGCCTTCTCGGTGGCGAACAGCCGCCCCGCGATCGCCGCGTTCGACCGCCCCTCTGCCATCAACCCCAGCACTTCCCGCTCCCGCGTCGTCAGCTCCCCCAGCCGCTGCGCCCCGCTGTTGCGGGCCAACAGCTGCGACACCATCTCCGGGTCCATCACCTTCCCGCCTCCGGCCACCCGCTGCACCGCGTCGATGAACTGGCCGACGTTGGACACCCGGTCCTTGAGCGCGAGCTGGGAGGCTCACCAGTGGTTGAGGTCGATAGGTCCGGGATGGACGATGTCCCCAGTCCCAGGTCAGTCTCCTCGAGCGGCGGGGCGAACGGCTAGTCAACGGCCGCGTACACCGGGTCCTTGCGGCCCGCGTGCTCCGGGCACCTGCCGGTTGGGCCGCCGGCCATGCCGATCCGCCCGTCATCGCACACGATCATGTAGCCCTTGCCCGCCCAGAAGCCCTCCACGCAGGTGAAGTAGTTGCACACGTCGGCGGCCGGCTCGTGGACGAGTTCGCCGGCGCAGTAGGTGTAGCCGTATGGATTCGTCGGCGCGCCGCACCGGTCTGCCGGCGTCGGGTGGCCCTCGGGGCCGTTCGGTGGGGCCGGGGTCGGACGGCCCGGCCCTGGGCCGGCATCCGGCGGTGGCGCGGGCTGCGTGACGGGGCGGGGAGCCGGGGCCGACGGGCGGGGAATCGGGTTCGATCGGCGCGGGGCGACCGGATGCAGGGTCGGCGCACCGGCAGCCCTGCCGGGAGTGGTCGTCGCGGGTGCCGGCGACGCGGTGGTGGGAGCGTTACCTGATGGTGTCCCGGTCTCCGGTTCAGGAAGCGCCGTGCGCGGCGGTGGGCCGACACCGATACGGCGGGAATCGTCCGGCCTGCCCGAGTCGACGATCATGGCGTATGCCGGCAGAGCGATCAGCGCGACGGCGGCCGCGGCGATCGCGGGGTGGGCGAGGCGAGCCCTCGCCGGCGCCTGCTCCGCCGTCGCGAGCATCGGCAGCGGCGGCACCGACCGCCGGTTGGCGGCCACCGCCCGGTCGAGCCGGGCGAGAACGGTCGGGCGTCGACCGATGGCATCCGCGTACGCGATGGTCAGTCTCAGCCGGAAGCGGGCCGCGTCGTCCACGGGAACCCGGAGGCCGGCCAGTGGCCGGCCGTCGGCGGTGTGCAACAGCGTGATGGGCACCGTCGGGTAGTGCGCGAGGCCGCTCAGCAGCGGGAACGCCCACTCGCGATCGTCCTTGCGGCCGAGGAGGATGACCCGGCGATCGGTGACCACGGCTGTCCCGGCGTCGGCCACCCGGAGGCCGTGCGGCAGACGCCGCGCCCGCCCTGTCCGCCGGACGGGAAGGACAGCGAGTTCGGGCACGGGGAGGTCGGCGTGGCGGCCGGGCTGGACCTCCACCAGCTCCGCCTTCGGCTGCACGGCGACGACGACCTCGCCGTCGGCCAGGTCCACGGGCAGGTCGGCCGGCGATTCGGCCGGGAGGTTCTCGGCCTCCGCGCGCAGGCGGAGCAGCCGGATGCCCTGCAGGGACCAGACCTCGACGGTGTCCTCGTACGCGCGCCACCGCCGCCTGTTCTCGCGGTTCGCCCAGCGGTCCCGCCAGTCCGAACCGGCCGTGTCCGGCTCCCGCACCGGCAAAGGTGCGGCATGGCGTGGGGTGGAGCTCGTCCGGCTCGCCCGGAACATGCCCTCACCTCCTCAGCGGACCGTAATCGGTCACTGGTCGCCTACCCGCGGAGGCGGTCCGTCATTCCCCGGGTAGTCGGCTCCTTTTAGGAAACACGGCGACCGCAAACCCGCGCCATTGCTGCCAGTCCAAGCAGGCTGTCCGGATAGGCCAGGCCGAGCCAAGCCTCAAATTTCGATCAAGTGATATAGACATCCATCCCGGTCTGCGGTCACGCTCATCGCATGACGTCCTCACAGCCGACCGGCGCGGAACCCACGAGGTCCACCCGCCGGACCTTCCTGACCGCGTCCGCCGCCACCGCCGCAGCGACTGTGGCCGTACCTCTGATTGGCGCCCCGGCCGCAGCGGCCTCCGGCGCGCACCGCATCGACGGACCGGGCAAGCCGGCCAAGCCCCAGCTTCCGGACAACGAGCTCAAGCAGCTCCTCGCCGAGGTCGACGAGGCGCGCATCGAGGCCATCGTGCGGCGGCTGGCCGCGTTCGGGACCCGCCACACCCTGTCCAGCCAGACCGACCCGGAGCGTGGCATCGGCGCGGCCCGGGACTGGATCTACCAGGAGATGCTCGGCTACGCCGCCGCCTCCGGTGGCCGGATGACCGTCGAGCTCCAGTCCTACCTGCAGGGACGGGCCTCCCGGATCCCGGTGCCGACCCAGATCACCAACGTGATCGCCACCCTGCACGGCGACGCCGACCCGAACCGGGTGTATGTCATCACCGGGCACTACGACTCCCGGGCCAGCAACGTCGACGACGCCGTCAGCGACGCACCGGGCGCCGACGACGACGCCTCCGGCGTGGCGGTGATCATGGAACTGGCCCGGGTGCTGGCCACGAGGCGTACCAGGGCCACCATCATCTTCGCCGCGGTCGCTGGTGAGGAGCAGGGCCTCTACGGCTCGACCTACATGGCGAAGCAGCTCAAGGCCGCCGGGGTCGACGTCCAAGGCATGTTCAGCAACGACATCATCGGAAGCAGCACCGCTGACGACGGCGCCCGTGACAACCGCACCGTTCGGCTCTTCGCCGAGGGGGTGCCGACATCCGAGACGCCGCAACAAGCGACCACCCGGCAGTCGGTTGGAGGCGAGAATGATGGGCCGTCCCGTCAGCTCGCCCGCTTCGTCACCGATGTCAACCCGCACAGCATCACTGGCATGCAGGTTCGGGTGATCTACCGGCGGGACCGCTACCTGCGCGGCAGCGACCACATCCCCTTCCTGCAGGAAGGCTGGCCGGCGGGACGGTTCACCGAGCCGAACGAGGACTTCGCCCACCAGCACCAGAATGTCCGCGTCGCGGACGGCAAGCAGTATGGCGACCTGCCTGAATTCTGCGACTTCGACTACATCACCCGAATCGCCCGGGTCAACGGCGCAGCGATGTGGTCGCTGGCCCAGGCACCAGGCACCCCGAGGAACGCGAGAATGCTCACCAGCTCGCTCACCAACGACACCACATTGACCTGGCAGCGGGGCACGGAGGAGGACCTGACCGGCTACGAGGTGCTCTGGCGGGAGACAACCGAGCCGGACTGGACCCATGTCATCGAGGTGGGCGACGTCACCACCGCGACCGTCGACCTGTCCAAGGACAACGTCTTCTTCGGCGTACGGGCCGTCAACCGGGACGGATACCGCAGCCCGGTGGCGTACCCCCGCTGACAGCAGCCTCGCAACGGTCCGAGCGCCGCGTGCGTGACACCTGACGCGGTGGCGGGTGCGGCTCTCGCACTCGCCACCGCGCCGGATCGCGCGCTCATCGGCCCTCAGCGGCCCGACAAACTCAGCCGTTCAGGTACGCGAGCACCGCCAACACCCGCCGGTTGTCGTCCTCCGACGGCGGCATCCCCAGCTTGCTGAAGATGTTGTTGATGTGCTTGCTCACCGCCTTCTCCGTCACGAACAGCCGCCCCGCGATCGCCGCGTTAGACCGCCCCTCCGCCATCAGCCCCAACACCTCCCGCTCCCGCGCCGTCAGGTCCCCCAACCGCTGCGCCCCGCTGTTGCGCGCCAGCAGCTGAGACACCACCTCCGGATCCATCACCATCCCGCCGCCGGCCACCCGCTGCACCGCGTCGATGAACTGGCCGACGTTCGACACCCGGTCCTTGAGCAGATAGCCCACTCCCCCAGCCCGATCGGCAAGCAGCTCCCGCGCGTACAGCTGCTCGACATGCTGGGACAACACCAGGACCGGCAGCCCGGGCAACTGCGCCCGGGCGGCGAGCGCCGCCTGCAGGCCTTCGTCGGTGAAGGTGGGCGGCAGGCGTACGTCGAGGACGGCGACGTCAGGGCGGTGCCGGGTGAGCGCCGGCAGCACGGACGGCCCGTCGGCGACGGCCTCGACGACCTTGTAGCCGTAGGCGTCGAGGATCCGGGTCAGCCCGTCCCGGAGGAGGGCGAGGTCCTCCGCGATGACAACTCGCACGGCAGCTCCATGGTCACGACGGTGGGTCCGCCGCGCGGACTCGTCACGGTCATCGTGCCATCGAAGGCTGCCAGCCGGCGGCGTACCCCCGCCAGGCCGGTCCCCGCGTCCACGGTGGCGCCGCCGCGACCGTCGTCACCCACCACCATGGTCAGCAAGCCGTTCTCCAAGAAAAGACGAATCCACGCACGGCCCGCGCCGCTGTGCTTGGTGACGTTGGTGAGCGCCTCGGCGACCGCAAAATACGCCGCGGATTCGACCGCCGCGGGTGGGCTGCCGGGCAGTCGCACGTCGAGGTCGACGGGCAGCGGTACGGCCATGGCGAGGGCCTGCACCGCTCCGTCGAGGCCCCGCTCGGCGAGCACGGGCGGGTAGATCCCGCGGACGAGGTCGCGTAGCTCGGCGAGGGCGTGGCCGCTGCTTTCCTGCGCTTCGCTGAGCAGTCGTTGCGCCGCCGCCGGGTCGTCGGCGAGGAGTTGTTCGGCCAGGCCGATGCTCATCCGCAGGGCGACCAGCCGGGCCTGGGCCCCGTCGTGCAGGTCGCGTTCGATGCGGCGTAGCTCGGCGGCCTGGGTGTCGATGGTGTCGGCGCGGGTGGCGGCGAGGTGTCGGACCCGCAGGGCCAGTTCCTGCGCCCGGGTGGGGGCGAGGAAGAAGCCGGCGAAGCGGAAGTGCAGCCACATCAGCCATCGTGCGGCGGCCAGCCCGCCGGCGAGGAGCAGCCAGCCCTGCGGCGCGGCCAGCCACGCCTTGAAGATGTTGTCCATCGGCCAGAACACGCCGTAGCCGTACCAGTCGATGGTCAGGTAGAGCACCAGCGGCACGAACAGGACGCCCTCGAGGCCGTACCCGGGCAGCACGAACGCCAGCAGGCACACGCCGCCGGTGATCGCGCCGGGGATCAGCCAGGCGAGGTCCCGCCAGGTCGCCGGGTCCGCCACCACCCACCGGAATCGCCGCCAGGTGCCGAGTTGAGCGCCGGCAGGCACCGGCCCGTACGGTGACGCGATCGGCACCCCTGTCCACCGGCTCAGCCGCCGTTGCAGCGTCAGCGACGCCCGCACCAGCACGGTCACCGCCGGGAACAGCGCGAACCCGATGCCGAGCGCGGGGATGAGCGCGAGGGAGACCACCGACAGCACGAACAGCGCCACGTTGGTGGTCAGGCTGAGCAGGGCCACGGCCAGGCCCTGCACGGCGGCGACCGCGCCGGGCCGGATCTGCCGCCAGACGACCGCGCGTACGGAGCTGTCCACGGCACCCATTCTCCGCCCACCCGGTCGCCGGAATCGGTGGTGCTACCACCACCTGCTGCCTGGGCCGCGTCCCGGACCACCGATCAACAGTCGTACGCGGCACACTACCGATCCCGAGCCCGGCCCCTCGGAAGTCAGCCGGAACGGTTTCCTCGCCGGACACCACCAGGGCTGAACCCTCTGGCGGCCGCTCGACGAGGGGACCCCACGCGACGGACAGCGTCGGCTGTCACCTGGTCCCCCCATCGCCACAGTGGCTGATCGGCTACAGCCTCGGCGTCTGGTCGATGGTGGTGAGCCACTGGGTGACGCTGGTGTCGATGAACTCGTCGGTTACTTCGGCGCGGTGGAAGAAGTGGCGGACGAAGAGCGGTCCGTAGAGCAGGGCGAGCTGCTCGGCGGTGATCTGCAGGCCGGACGGTTCCAGGAGCTCGTTGATGGCGGCGAGGCGGTCTTCGACGATGCGCATCAGGGTCTGTGCGCTGTCAAGGTCGTGGTCGGCCTCGGCGGCCATGCCGAGGGCGGCGGTGCGGGTGGCGGGGACGCTGATGCCGGCGCGAACGCTGACCAGCCAGGCGGTGGCGACGGCGCGCACGTCGGTTCCGGGTTCGGGGTAGCCGACGTCGGGGCCTTGCATGGTGACGTCGAAGAGCATGGCGGCCCGGTTGGGCCAGTGCCGGTAGATGGTCTGGCGGGTGACCCCGGCCCGTTCGGCCAGGAGCGCGATGGTCAGCCCGGTGAGTCCGACTTCGGGCAGCAGTTCGCGGGCGACGGCCACGATGCGGGCGCGGGTGCGCTGGACGCGCGGGTTGTCCGGATTCGGCTGGCGGCGGTGGACAGGCGGGTGGCTATGCACGCAACCCATCCTACTGTGGAATCACACATGCAGTGTGATGGAGATCGCCAGGCATTCACTCAGCGTTTCATACGCAGCGTATGGTAAACCGTAAGAGAAATCGCACACCCTGGATGAATCCTGGCGTGTGCACCACACTCTCTCTCCTCTGGAGTTCTCGATGTCCACCGCAATCACCTTCTCCCGCTACGGCGACCCGGACGTGCTCACCCTGACCGAAATCGACGCCCCCGAGCCGGGGCCGGGGCAGGTCCGGATCAAGGTCCGGGCGGCCGCCGTCAACCCGGTCGACCTGGTGATCCGCTCCGGGGCGATGGCCGACATCATGCCGGTCGAGTTTCCTCACATACCGGGCCGGGACGTGGCCGGCGTCGTGGACCAGGTGGGCGAGGGCGCCACCGCCAAGGTCGGGGACGAGGTCTTCGGCATTGTCCCCTTCGGCGGATACAGCCAGTACGCGCTGCTGGACCGGCCGGTGGCCAAGCCGGCCGAGGTCTCCTTCGCCACCGCCGCCGCCCTGGTGACCGTGGGCGAGATCGCCTATCGCAGCCTGCACCACCTGGGTGCCGAGAAGGGCGAGACCCTGCTGATCCACGGCGCGGGGGGCTCCGTCGGCGCCATCGCAGTCCAGCTCGCCGTCGCCCGGGGCATCACTGTGGTCGCCACCGCCAACGAACACGACTTCCAGCGGCTCACCAGGCTCGGCGCCACCGCCGTCGCCTACGGCGAAGGCTGGCTGGAGCGGGTGAAGGCCGTCGCCTCACAGGGCGTGGACCATGTCTTCGACGCCTCCGGTGCAGGAGTGCTGGCGGACTCCATCGCCCTGACCGGCGATGCGGCCCGCGTGATCACCATCGTCGACACAACCGCCGCCCAGCACGGGGTTCGTTTCATCACCACCGACCCGGCCGTCCCGCAGGCCCTGCCCGAACTGGCCGGTATGACCGCCGCCGGCACGCTCGACCTCCCCATCGGGGCCACCTACCCGCTGGCCGAGGCCGCCCGCGCCCACGCTGACATCGAGGCCCGCCTCGTCCGGGGCAAGACCATCCTCCTGCCCTGACAGGGCAGCTACAGATAGCCTTGCCCCTGCCCATCGCGGCCGGTCAGCGCCGCGATAGCGGTGGCTACAGGCGTGGAGACGACCGCAGCCACCATGACCTCGTGTGACGTGACATCAGGACGAGACGGCCGCATCGACGACGGCAGACCACCGTGCCTGCCACGCATCGCCGCGGCGCCCGACAAACCCGTCCGCGGCCGGGTTCGAACGAGCAACACCCAACCGACCTCATTGAACGCGGAATGCCGGTCCGCACCACCGGCACACCATCGCGCACGTTCCGCGATTTCATCCGTAAGAACACCTCAGCGCAGAAAGAGACTTTGAAATGATCGATCATGTCTACATTTCAGTCACGGACATCCATAAGTCGCTGGCCTTCTACCGCGAGGCACTGAAGCCCCTAGGATGGCGCGAATTCGGGAACTACGACGCTGCGTCTGGCCCTGACAACGTCCCTGACCTATTCGGTCTCGGCGACAACACATACGTCTCCGGCACCGGAGTCGGATCGAGCATCTGGCTGCGCCGGCGCAAGCCCGGCGAGACAGGCCTGTACCTCGGCATCGTATGCGACACCAACGAAGCCGTTGACGCCGCCTACGCCGCCGCGATCAACGCCGGTGGCATCGACGAAGGCAGGCCAGCAGACCGAAAATACTTCGCCCCCGGCTACTACGCCGCCAACGTCGCCGACTTCGATGGCAACCGCCTGGAGTTCGTACATAAAGCCTGGAACCCTGCACGCTAGTACGGCACCCTAAATTCGTGATCATTGACTGATGTCGACGATGGTTCGGCGTTCGTAGTGGTACTGGACCTTGCTGGTTAATTGATTGGTTCTGGTGCGGTCGAGGGGTACGTCGATGAACCAGGCATCCAGGCCGATGAAGTTCAGTGCCACCGCGCTGACGACCTGTTCGAGATAGGTCTTGTTCACGCCGCGGTAGCGAGTGTCGGTGACCGCGACGGCTTGGCGGATCGTGCCTTCGACTCCGGCGCGGAGCCGGCATGTCTGCTGAAACCCGGCGGTGTTCTGCCGGGCGCGGGCCTGGGTGAGTGCCTCGTGCACACGGCGGGGGCGAATGGTCAACTGCCGGCCGCCACGGCGAGCCGTGGTGCACTGCGGCTTGACCGGGCAGGCCCGGCAGCTGTCGGTGTCCAACCTGACCACGACCGTCTGCACGCCCCGTTGCCGGGCGAGGCTCCACGCGGTGCTGGTCTTGGTCTTGCCCCGCGGGCAGGTCACCGTGCAAGTGTCGAAGTCGACATCGAAAGCGGCGGTCAGCCGCCGGATCCGGGAGCCCCAGCCCAGCGCGGTGGACTCCCACTCCTGCCAGCCGGCCCGCTCCGACCACCACCTGCGCAGCGCGAGGCCGGCAGCCGGTCCGTGGTCCCGGACCGCGAGCCACACCTCGCCGATCGCCGCCGCGTGCGCCACGTGCAGCCCGGACGGACGCTGCCGGCCCGGCGCAGCCGCGGTCCCGGCGACCAAGCGGACCCCGGCGACCGCAGCCACCAGTGCCGCGGCGCGGACCCGGACTTTCGCCCGGGACGGACCGCGTCGACCAGGCCTGCGGCCCGCAGCCGGTCCAGGCGGTGCAGGACCGTGCGGACCGGCGCACCGGTGGCCCCCAAACAGGCGGCTCATCCGCTTCTGCCGATGAGCGTGCCCCGGTCGCGCCCCCGTTGGACCCTTGCCTAGGCTGCGTCGCTATGGACGAGTCGCGCGGGTCAGGAGTCCTCCGTCATCAGTCGCTGCACGACGGGTTCGTACCGGCGCAAGGGCCGCAGCAGGCCTTCGCCGACGCTATCGACCGACACATCGAGGAACACTTCGGGCCCGTCGAGTTCGTCTACCACGAGATCGCCTCGCACCTGGTCGGTGTGCATGTCTATGTCGTGGCCCCGACCGAGGAACGCCCGTACCGGACGCTGATCACTTCTGGAATGAGTGAGCTGCCGATGACGGTCCCGGAGGGCCACGACATCAGCCCGTACGCCGAACTGATGCTCAGCCTGCCGGCAGATTGGCCGCTGACAGAGGTAGCCGGGCTCGGCGACGAAACCGGGTGGCCGCTGCGGATCCTCAAGCAGGTAGCTCGGCTGCCGCACGAGTACGGAACCTGGATCGGCGAATGGCATTCCGTGCCGAACGGCGATCCCGCGCAGCCGTACGCTACGGACACCCCGTTCGCCGGAGTCGTCGTCACGCCGATGCTGCGGGTGCCGCCAGAGGCCCGGACGATCGACGTGGGCGGCGGCATCCGAATCGCGTTGCTCGCGCTGATCCCTCTGCACCCAGAGGAGATAGCGGTCAAGGTCGAACGCGGTACCGACGCACTCATCGAAGTCCTCGACCGTGGCCACGTCACCGAGTTGCTGGACCCGCGCCGGCCCTCGTACGCCTGACAGCTCGATCGGACGCGCTGACCAAGGTCACGTGCGCGCTTCTGCCGCTGAGCGTTGCGACACGAGGTCGCACGTGTTGAGTGAGCACGTCGATTGGAGGTTCGGGTAGATGCCCGAGACGTAGCTCCTGGTCAGTGTCCAGGACCGGTCCCCGCCCTTGGCGTGCGTGGCCAGTAATGGCCGGGTGCGAAGCCCAGGGGAAAGCCCAAGGGCGCTCGTTCCGACCGGGTGCCACAGGTGAGGGGAAGGCCGGAAGGGTGAACGTGAGTGAACCCTCGTCTGATGCCTCGTTACGGCAACTTCCCAGGTCGGATCGTTCTACTGGGATGAACAGGAGGCCGGCCGTGCAAGTCGGCGGGCGGCGGCTCGGGACGCTTTCGGGCCGTGTGGACACCGTCGCCTCCGGGGTACAGAGGGCACCCGACCCGGTCGTAGCTCATGCGTGTGGAACGTGGAAACCCCGTCAGGTCCATCGTGGTGGCCGGTGTGACCCGGCTGGCGGTGGTAGGCCGACCGCGAGGGAGGCGGAACTCCGTGGCGGGAACAGGACGCCCAAGAAGCGAATGCCGGTGGCCGAAAGGCGACAGGAAAGCGGGAGCGTCATGGCTGGTCCTCCAACCAGCCGTTCTCGCATAACTGACCGGATACCGGGCCCGAGTGCCCGGCCGCGAAAGCGGGCTGACGTGTGGCGGGTGAGCCTTTGACGACGAAGCACCGGACCCACCCGAACCGAGGGACAAGTTAGACGCGATGACAGCTTTTGCTTTCGATGTTGCGATGGCGGCTGCCGGAGCGAACGGACCCGAGGACGTGATCCCCGATTGGGACGCCATCGATTGGCGGCGCCATGAGGAGCACGTACGGCGGCTACGGGGCAGGATCTTCAAGGCGGTGAAGGCCGGGGACCTGGCCAAGGTCAGGAACCTGCAGAAGATGATGTTGGGAAGCTGGTCGAACACGCTGGTCAGCGTGCGGCAGGTCACCCAACGCAATGCTGGCCGCGCGACGGCGGGGGTGGACGGGCAGGTCGTGCTGACCTCCCCGGCCCGGATGGACCTGGCTGTGCAGGTGCACCGCACAGCACGGTCGTTCCAACCCTTGCCGGTGCGGCGGGTGTACATCCCGAAGGCCAACGGCAAGCAACGCCCACTCGGCATCCCGGCAATTGCCGACCGTGTCCACCAGGCGCGGTGCCGCAACGCCTTGGAGCCGGAGTGGGAGGCCCGGTTCGAACCACGCTCGTATGGGTTCCGGCCGGGTCGCAGTTGCCAGGACGCGATCGCGGTCCTGCACGTGATGGGGTGCGGCAAACGACCCCGCCGGGCATGGGTGCTCGACGCGGACCTGACCGCGGCGTTCGACCGCATCGACCACGCCCACCTCCTCACCGCGATCGGATCGTTCCCCGGCAGGGGCATGATCCGCAGCTGGTTGAAGGCCGGCGTGTTCGAAGCGGGCAAGGGCTTCGCACCGACCGACGAGGGCACCCCTCAAGGCGGTGTGATCTCACCGTTGCTACTGAACATCGCGTTGCACGGGCTGGAGGAAGCGGCCGGCGTCCGCTACGAGGCGAGCGATCCGGCTCGCACGAAGCGAGGCTGCCCGGCCCTGGTCCGGTACGCCGACGACATGGTCGCGCTCTGCCACACCCAGGCCGAGGCCGAGCAGGTCAAGGCGAGGCTGGCCGCGTGGCTGGCACCCCGAGGGCTGTCGTTCAACGAGGCCAAGACGCGCATCGTCAGCCTCGAAGACGGCTTCGACTTCCTCGGGTTCACCATCCGCCACCAACACGGCAAGCTGCTGACCAGGCCGAGCAAGGCCGCCATCAAGCGGGTCAAACATCGCCTCGCCGTCGAGATGCGCGCACTTCGCGGCGCGAACGCGGCGGCCGTCCTCGCGAAGATCAACCCGATCGTGCGGGGATGGGCGAACTACTACCGGGGAGCGGCATCGTCGAGGACCTTCGCGGACCTCGACCAACACCTGTGGCAGCTGACCTACAAGTGGGCCTGCTTCAGTCATGCCAACAAGCCGAAGTCCTGGATCATCTCCAGGTACTACGGCCGGTTCAACCCCGCCAGCCAGGACCGGTGGGTCTTCGGCGACCGCGACAGCGGCGCCTGGATGCACCGCCCCGGCTGGACCAAGATCGTCCGACACAGCCTGGTCATCGGCGCGGCGTCCCCGGACGACCCCGCCCTGACCGACTACTGGGCCAACCGGCGCAGCAAGAACAAGCCCCTGCTCGACCGCAGCGCGCTCTACCTGCTCACCAAGCAGCACGGCTGCTGCACGATCTGCGGAAGCCTGCTCCTGCACGCCGACCGCGAGCCACACAGCCCCACCGAATGGGAACAGTGGCACCGCACCACCCGCAAGGCGATCACCAAGCAGCACCTGACCGCCGAGGGCAACCCCAGCACATCGGACGACGCCCGCCTGGTGCACTCGTCCTGCCAGCGCCAACAAACCGGCGCCCGCAGGCAACCAGCACTCCTCTACGCCTGAACCGCCCAACGGGGCTTGCTTGAGCCGTATGCCGCGACGAGTGGCACGTACGGATCTGAGGGGGCCCCGGCGCAGCAATGCGTCGGGGCTACCCGGCGCACGCGGCTCGTCGAGGCCCCATGACGATGCGTGAGCAACCGCGGGTCGCTGGGCGCCTGGATGTAGCGGATGACCGGGCTCTCAGGGGTGAAGAACCACTCTGGAACCGGCTACGCTGACCGCTTCCGGGCGTGAGAAGAACTCAGGAGCGACCAGGCCGATCGCGCACATCGTCGAGCGGGCAGAGGGACATACGCGAAGTGCACGACTTCCAGGACGGCGTCGCAATCGTTACCGGGATCGGCTGGGTAGCCTTCTTGTTTGCCCTAACCATTCTCGGCAAGACCAACCCGGGAAACATGCGAGTCAGGGCTTGGGTGCTCAACGGCTGGGCGGTCTACCAACTGTTCTACGCCGTTGTGATCTGGCAGGCGGATGACGGCGGGGCGGTCTGGGGATTGGCATTCGTTGCGCTCGCCGCTTGGCTGCGACACCGGGCGCGCCGCTGGAACCAAGCGTCCCAGGAGGGTGACTAGTGGCGGGATGCCGGCGGTCCGTGCGCGATATACTAAACGGAAAGAGCCGTAGAAATCGGCACAGCCATCCACCCAGAACGACCCTACCGCTGCTCTAGCGGAGAGGTCGGAGACGGCTGTCTCGCTCAGATGACAGTCGGGTTAGCGGCATCCTCATTTGCCGCGATGCGCGCGACGGTGGGGCGCCAGCTCGATTACTTTCAGTAATCACAGTCTCGGCCCGACTCGGATACCGACACGTAGTAGGCGATTGCCGGGTCGACGGCAACAGGTACCGGACGCGCTGGGATCTATCCCTGAACGCCGCTACGGACCTGTGCACGTTCAGCGGGTCTGTCGCTGATCTTGTGACGGCTGTGTGAGTGGCCCAGCGACCTCGATTGCCCTGCTAGGTTCAGCAGTGCACGTCCTGCCCGTCGAGCGACCACTCGATGTAGAGCGTGAGCTCACCATTGGTGCCTGGGCCTGGTGTATAGAGCCCATTGCTTATGGATAGAACCACCCGTCTCCCGTTTGTTACCCGCTCGGCGCACAACATCTCTTCGCCCTCTGGCGCGGGTGCGGTCCCTGGCGTGTGCACGGTCCGCCCATGTCCCGCCGCCAGCAAGGCGCGGTAATGGTCGATAACCGAATCAATCGGGCCAGGGGGCAGGCCGATATCGACCTGCATGATCACCGACGAGTCGCTTCCATCCCCGCACGGCCCTCCATAGATGCTGCGATGGTGGTGCGGGGGGCAAGAGAAGTAAGTATCGGTTCTCGTTCCAGCTGCTCGGCCAACCGGTAGTCGTTGTCTGTGCACTCGGCTTCGTCCGCGCTGCTGGCCGACGGTTTCAACTCCCGAGCAGCCAGTCCGACACCCAGCGCCAGCACACCGACCAGCACCGCTCCGAGGACGGCGAGGCGAAAAAGACCCTTCTGCGGCACCCGCAGAGGGTATGACAAGGACAGGGATGAAGGCGTCGTGGTGGTGGAACCACACCTCGTCGCTGCACCGGCCGTCGAGCATGGGGAACCACCGGTAGTCGCCTGTGCTGACAGGGGCTACCGCGGCGAACGACCGGTCCCGAAACTCCGCCTAGCTGATGGAGACGATGTCGTCGAGGTGATACCTGGGCCTGTTGTGGGTAAGGGCAACGGGTCGAGGAATCCAAATGTCGATGTAACCGATCCACAAACCCCAGCCCTCACCGCCAACCCGCGCCACCGGCATCCACCCCGAGCCAACCCAAACACAAAGCATCACAGGGTGAACACCGACACGCTCCGCGGCCTGTGAGAGCCGAAGACGTTTTATACAGACCAATCTATGATCACCGACGATAAAAAATCAAATCGGTCAGCCTCGGGGGTGAGACTCTCCGGGCACCCGACCGATTCCTTGAGCTTCGGTCCAGGTGGGTTCAGAAGAAGGCCACCCGGTCCTCGCACAAGGCCGCATCCTTGATCGGCGCTGGCCATACGAGCGGGGCGAAGGAGTCGGGTGCCCCGGCGCCGATGCTGGCTCCGCAGCCGTCCGTGAATAGAGCATCGCTCGGCACCGCCCGGAAGGTCGTCGTCGGACCGGTCTCCGGTGGCGAACCAGTCGAGAAAGTGCCAGCGGAGAGTCGCTTGACGGGATCCGTGACCCTGCACCAGATATGCAGCAGCCAGCCGTGCCACGGCGCACCGACCTCATCGTTGCAGACTCGGCGCCAGCCGTCGACCTCGTCGTGGGTCACCCGCACACCGAGCACGTCCGCCCAGGCTTCGACATCGGCAACCGCGTTGTCGTCGAAGCGCAGCCGTACCGTGCCGGACGCCGGCGAGATCTCGATGGCCAAGGGAGGCCGCCGGAAGTGGCTGTCGTCGGTCACCACCGCTGCGATCAGCCTCAGCAGGAACGACTGCTCCACGCTGGTCTTTGGTAGCTGCCGCACATCGAGTGGTTCCGCGTCGAGTCGAGACACACTCCGATCACCTGTCTGCATCACGCGTGAGCCCGCCGAGCTGATGCCTCCGGCGTCGGCGGGCGGTCCTTCGGGGGCGTCGCTCCGGCCCGGCTCGCCGGCCGAGATCGACGGGCGGCAGGATCTCGGTTGCTCGGCCACAGGGTCCAGCGCTCGACCGCGGGGTAGGCGGCCCGCACCATAGCGGTCGCCCAGCGCATCCGCACGGTCGCCTCGACCGGGTGCTCACCGTACTCCTGCGCCACCAGCGCTGCGCAGCCGGCGGCCCCGAGGCGACCGACACACTGCAGGACCTCGCTGCGGACCTGCCTCGATGACGGGCAGTCCGACGGTTGGAGGTACGACACGAACAGCGCCTCGGCCCGCACACTCGTGATAATCGACGCCTTCAACTCCGCTCTCCTTCGGCTGGTCCTAGTGCCCGACCTGATGCCGGGAACGTCGCCATTCACCACTACGACGCGTGCCAGCATGGCGATGCTCACACCGGACTGTGGTTTCGCAGCCATCGATCGGATTTGGTACGGACAGAACCAGCGGGTCACTCTCCCCGTTATATACGGCGGCTCTGGCACCAGCCGTCCATGATCGACCCCTCCCCGGGTTCTGGATTCCGTAGGCAGCCGACCTGCCAGACCGGCAACAGGGGCAGGCGCGCGAGCCGCGTTCCCGTCGAGGAAAGCACGCCCACCCGGGACCGGCACGATGAGTGGGACCCCGTGCTGTTCACCGCCCTCGCCAAGCACAGCGTGCCGGCCATCGCGCTCCCGGCCGCGCACGGCGGCGGCGGGGCCACACCGTTGGAAGCCGTCGCTCTGCCGGAGGGCTTCGGCGAGGGTGCGACCAACCGCGCCGTGCAGGTGCTCGGCTCGCGCGGCCTCACGCCCGGCAACACCGTGGAGCGTCTGCATCGCGACGCGCCCATGAACGTCATCGGCGGCTTCGCATCCAACCGTCTACGCGAGCTGGTCGCCCAACAGATCGGCCTACCGCCGACGTATCAGCCGTTCGACCGGCTCGACGGAACCGGTCTCGACCTCGATCCGCACGGCCTGAGGGGAGCGAACAAATGACCTACACCATCGCGCTGCCGCCCGGCGACGGCGTGGCGTCGAGGTCGTCGGGTAGGCCCGGCGGCCCACCGCTACCCGAACCGATCACCGAACCGGACCAGCTCACCCAGCTACGCATCCGCCGACGCGATCGCCTCGGCGGCCTCCTGCACGACGCCGCTTGACCAGCCCGGACGTAATTTCCGGCAGGTACCCGGATGCACCGCGCATTCGCGCGAGGTGAACGGGTGGGCCGTGCTGCTCAGGACGCGTCCCCGGCATCCGGCCACAGTGCACCGTCACTGGCCAGGGAGCGCCACCGAGACCAGGGTTTGCAGACCAGGGTGTTCGACGGGTGCGACGAGCCTGCTCCGAGCGCGACATTGATGCCCGTAGCGGCGCGGGGCGGTGACAGGAGGCGACTCGCACGAACTCACTTGTCCCGCGCCGTGGCTGAGATGGTTTCCATCACAGGAGCATGCTTTGACCAAAGCCGAACCCACTGAAGCGACGCCCGGTCCAAGTCGGCGTGCCCTGCTCGGCGCAGCGGCCGCAGCGGTCGGCACGGCTGCCCTCGTGCCGCTGGACGCGCTCGCCGCCCGCCCTGCGCACGCCAGCGGCGACCACCAGTCGCAAACCTCGACGGGTCCCGGCTCGGTCTCCGGGGATCTGCGGCTCCCGGCCGGGTTCGGCACCATCTTCACCAGCCGGTTCATCTACGCCAACGGATTGCGTCAGCACGCGGTCATCGGCGGCGGCGGGCCTCCGTTGCTGCTGGTGCACGGCTGGCCGGAGAACTGGTACGCCTGGCGTTTCCTGATGCCGGCGCTGGCCCGGGACTTCACGGTCATCGCAGTGGACCAGCGCGGTATTATCGGTGGAATCCTCTCCGGGAGTGCTTTGGCGGTTATTGCTTCCGCCGCTTTCGCCGTTGCGGACGAGGCGGCGATGAGCCCCCATAGGACATGGCAGACGCAGGAGTCACCGAAGCTCCGTGCTCATCGAGGACTTGAGAGATTCATCGATCACAACCGGAGCTTCGTCCATCTCGGACACGGCCCCGCTGGCCAGCACAAACACAAGTCTAACTGACCTTGCAACAGCCCTGATCCCTTGGCAGAGCGTCGGGCGGTGGGCCGAGATCAAATAAGCAGGGTCACCTCATTTAAGGATCGCCGGTCATTTTCTCGACTTGGCAATAAAAGTAATGGCATACGCTGCTAGAGAGGAAAATGGAATGAGAAAGAAATGGATCGCCAAAAAAGCGGCTTTCATTGCGACGGCGGCCGCCTTCATGGTTGCGCTTTTTTCGGCACCCGCATCCGCCGCTGCATACGATGTCTATTACTATGAAACTCATGCCCAGGCAGATAATAGCCCGGGCAACGGAGCCGCAAGCTGGGTCTGGGTATACAACGGTGGCGGCTTCGGTGTAGTTGCAGGTAGCGTCGACTACCAACTCAGGGACGGCAGCTCTGGCTCATTGGTAGTCTATGGTAGTGCCGCATCGAGGAGTTTGAATTCCGACGTCAGGCAAATCCGGGCTTGCCAAGAATGGGTCAACTACAATACCGGACTTTTCTACTGGACTTGCTCAGGTTGGAGCGCCGTGTCGTAGTCGCCCAATGTGACCAAAGCGGACGATTACGCCATGGGCGCTTTGGGGAGTACGCGGGGATGCGGCCAGCAGTCGGAAAGCGACAGCGCGGCCGCATCCCCAGGGCCTCCGCTGGGGCGACGGAGACACCGCGTACCTGATCGACGAGAAGCGGAGCGTCGACCGGGACAACCGCCTCGTGAGCGCCGTGACAGATGGCTCTGTAGACAGCTTTGTTGACAGGAGTCGCTAATGAAGCCACACATCGCTCGGCGGGGAGTTATCGGTGGAATCCTCTCCGGGAGTGCTTTGGCGGTTATTGCTTCCGCCGCTCCCGCCGTTGCGAACGAGGCGGCGACGAGCCCCCATAGGACATGGCAGACACAGGAATCACCGAAGCTCCGTGCTCATCGAGGACTTGAGAGATTCATCGATCACAACCGGAGCTTCGTCCATCTCGGACACGGCCCCACTGGTCAGCACAAACACAAGATCAACTGACCTTGCAACAGCCCTGACCCCTCGACCGAGCGTCGAGCGGTGGGCCGAGATCAAATAAGCAGGGTCACCTCATTTAAGGATCGCCGGTCATTTTCTCGACTTGGCAACAAAAGTGATGGCATATGCTGCTTGAGAGGAGAATGGAATGAGAAAGAAATGGATCGCCAAAAAAGCCGCTTTCATTGCGACGGCGACCGCCTTCATGGTTGTGCTTTTTTCGGCACCCGCATCCGCCGCTGCATACGATGCCTATTACTATAACACCCACGCCCAAGCAGATAATAGCCCGGGCAACGGAGCCGCAAGCTGGGTCTGGGTATGGAACGGTGGCGGCTCCGGTGTAGCTGGAGGTAGCGTCGACTACCAACTCATGGACGGCAGCTCTGGCTCATTGGAAGTCTCCGGTGGTTACTCCGCATCGAGGAGTTTGAATTCCGACGTCACGCAATTTCGAGCTTGCCAAGGATGGGCCCGCTCCGCCTATTATACTCAGTGGCTTTGCTCAGATTGGTACACCGTGCCGTAGTCGCCCAAAGTGACCAAAGCGAACGATTACGCCATGGGCGCTTTGGGGAGTACGCGGGATGCGGCCAGCAGCCGGGAAGCGACATGCTGACTCCCAACACGGGAGAAAGCTGGTGGTAGTGCCGAGGGTCCCACGTCTGCGACCTGGACCCTCAGCATGGACCGGGTTACCCGGTAGATGACCGTTGTTCAGAAGTTCCATTAGCTACGCTGCGGCACCCCGCCCTGATCACCGTGCCGGCGAACAGAATCACCTCGTGCGCGGCTGCGGCCAGCGTCGTAAGGCGCTGGTAAAGCGCCCTGGAAAGGCACGGGCACGGCAAAGTCGGTCGTCTACTCGTTCTTGCTGGTCAGCAGCCCGAGATACTTCAAGACTCGGCGAAAGCCCAAGCGTCACCGCGTGCACACCCAGACGCTTCACAGCCCGTGAGAGCCGAAGAAATTCCACACGATCAATCTATGATCACTGACGATTCCTAATCAAGTTGGTGAGCCTCCTATCCCCGATTCGAGATAGTCACGCCAGGTCCGGCTCCGCAGGTTGCGCGTTGGATCGAAATCGCCGGCCGTTGCTCTCCCGGGTACGGAGCAGGACGCCCTTGAGGCCATACGCCGGCAGCGCGAAGGCCAGCAGGCATGCGCCGCCGTTTTCCGCCCAACCTGCCACCGGAATCGGTGGTGCTACCACCACCGGCGTTCGGGACCTGGCACTCCTGCCTGCGACCGTCACCGGCCGCAGGATCGACGCTATGACCACGACCAGGCAAAAGGTAGCCGGCCTGCCGTCCGGCCGGCGCAGCAAGTACGTGATGCTCGTCTTCTGGCTCGTCCTCGTCGCGGCGGCCGGGCCGCTGGCGCTGAAGCTGACCGAGGTGCGGAACAACGACGCCCTCGGCGCGCTGCCGGCCACCGCCGAGGCCAACCGGGCCGTGCAGCGGGCGGAGCAGGCGTTCCCGGATTCGCAGAAGCCCCTGGCCGTCGCCGTCTACGTCCGCGAGGCCGGGTTCACCGCCGCCGACCGGGTCAAAGTCGACGCCGACCGCGCGGCGTTCTCCCGATACGCCGACGGCGGTCAGGTGTCCCCGCCGGTGCCCAGCTACGACGGGAAGGCGCTGCTGCTCTCCTTCCCCGTCGCCGGAGACGCGGACCAGCGGGCCGACGCGGTCGCTGGAGTCAAGGACCGCCTGGGCACTGACGTACCCGATGGGTTGCGGACGGCGTTGACCGGCCCGGCGGGCGGTGAGGACGACGTGTTCGACGCGTTCGCCGGCATGGACACCACGCTGCTGCTGGCCACCGCCGCCACCGTCGCATTGCTGCTGCTCATCACCTACCGCAGCCCGGTGCTGTGGTTGATCCCGCTGATCACGGTAGCGCTGGCCAACCAGCTCGCCAGCGCGATGGTGTACCTGCTGGCCAAACATGCCGGGCTGGCCGTGGACTTCCAGAGCCAGAGCATCCTGACCGTGCTGGTCTTCGGCGTCGGCGTGGACTACGCCCTACTGCTCATCGCCCGCTACCGGGAGGAACTGCGCCGGCACGCCGACCGGCACGCGGCGATGGGCGTCGCGCTGCGCCGGTCGATCGGCGCGATCGGCGCGTCGGCGGCGACGGTGGCGATCGGTCTGCTGTGCCTGCTCGCCGCGCAGCTGCCGTCCACCCGCGGGCTCGGGCCGGTCGGCGCGGTCGGAATCGTCGCGGCGCTGCTGGCCATGACCACGCTGCTGCCGGCCGTGCTGGTCATCTTCGGGCGGTGGCTGTTCTGGCCCTTCGTGCCCCGCTACTCGCCCAACGCGGTCGGGATCGACGTGGCAGCCCAGCACGGAGTCTGGCGGCGGATCGCCGGGTTCGTCGGCCGACGGCCCCGCGCGGTATGGCTCGGCACAGCGGCGGCGCTGGTCGCGCTGAGCTTCGGCATGGTCAACCTGAGCATCGGCATGCCGCACGACGAGTCGTTCACCAAGGAGGTCGGTTCGGTCACCGGCCAGCGGATGATCGAGGCGCACTACCCGAAGGGATCCGTCGCCCCGGCGGAGATCCTGGCCGCCGCCGGCCCGGCCGAGCAGGTGGTGGCCGCCGCCCGTACCGTGCCCGGGGTGGCCGAGGTCGGCGAGCCGGAACGCTCGCCGGACGGCCGCTGGGTACACATCGCCGCGATCCTGGCCGACACGCCGGACAGCGACGCGGCCCTCGACACCGTCGACCGGCTCCGCGCCGCGGTGCACGCCGTGCCGGGTGCGCAGGCCCTCGTCGGCGGGGACACCGCGTACCTGATCGACGAGAAGCGGACCGTCGACCGGGACAACCGCCTGGTCGCACCGCTGGTGCTGGCGGTCGTCCTCGTCATCCTGGTGCTGCTGTTGCGGGCGCTGGTCGCGCCGCTGCTGTTGCTGGCCAGCGTGGTCCTGTCCTACGTCGCCGCGCTGGGCGCCGCCGGGCTGATCCTCCACGCGACCGGCTACCCAAACCTGTTCGTCGGGATCCCGCTGCAGACATTCCTGTTCCTCGTCGCCCTCGGCGTGGACTACACCATCTTCCTCAGCACCCGGGCCCGGGAGGAAACAGCGCAGCTCGGGCACCGGCAGGGGGTCCTGCACGCGCTGACCGTGACCGGCGGGGTGATCACCAGCGCGGGTGTCGTGCTGGCCGCCACGTTCGGTGCGCTGAGCGTGCTGCCGCTGGTGCCGTCCGTCCAGACGGCCGTAATCATCGGCGTCGGGGTGCTGCTCGACACGTTCCTGGTCCGCAGCCTGCTCGTCCCGGCCCTCGCCCTGCACGTCGGCCGCCGTACCTGGTGGCCGAGCGCCCTGGCCCGGCCGGCGGACCGGCCGGCCGCGGCCCCGCCGGTCGGGCGGGTACCGGCGGCATTGTAAGCAGCAGGCACGTGCACGGGGCCGGCCGTACCGCGGAGGTACGGCCGGCCCGACACGAACCCTGCGCCGCCCGGCGGGCGCGGCTGTCTAGTCCGATCTTGCGGCCTGCCGCGTCGTAGCCGACCAGCGTCCGGCGGCAAGCACACCAGCACTGGGCCGACGTGCGGTTCACGGCCGCGCGGCGCCGTAGTCGAGTACCGGTCGGCCGCACGCGCGCCTGTCTCGGCCCGAACCATGGCTGGATCGAGTGGTGCCGGGCCGTCGGCGACCTCACTGGCCGGATCGTGGGGAACAGCGGCTGGCGATCGGGAAGGGCGTGCCGCCGGCCGTTCCAACGGCCGGCGGCACGCCCTGATGACGGTCAGTTACCGGAGAAGGGAAACAGATAATCCTTGTATATGACAGAATCGCTGACCCGGTAGCCGCCGTAAACGGTTTTAGTGCTGTCCTCGGTCCAGTCAAAGTTGCACTCGGCCCAGGTGTCGTATCCATGGGGGTTGCGACAATACCGGTGCCTGATATCGCCCGTGCTGGAGGTGACTATCCCAACCGCCGAGTGCGTGTCGGCCTGACCGTCCCTGACGTAGACTTTGTCACCGTAGTACAGGATGCAGACCTCCGTGTGGTGCCTGTCCGCGCTCGCCTTCCCGCATTTATCGCTTGGCACAAATTTGACCTCGACGCCGGTCTGGCAACTCACATCCGCGCGGGCGCATTCGCTGTACCAATCCGCTGCGGCCATGGCCGGCGCCGGCGCGGCGAGCACCACCATCGCCGCGGTCACGAGAGCGAGGGCACCGCCAACCGCGCGCCGAGATCGCGCGAGCCCGTCCCGAACCGTCGTCATGTGTCTCAAGGAGTCCATCCTCTCTGGATCTGGTGCGATCTTCATCCGCACAGAGAGCACGCTACGAGGCGGCATCCTGCCGGAGCTACCGTGCACGGTGCTCAGATTCCTCTGCGGGTTGTGCACGGTGCCCACTCGTGGCGCGGAGGGCGTGGACGAGGTCGTTGATGCCCGACCCGGTCGTCAACAGGTCGCGGTTGAGTAAGCGCTCGGCGACGCGCAGGCGTGCCCGGACGGTGTTACGGCTCAGGCCCAGCTGCGCGGCGGTCTGCTGGCCGTCGGTGTTGGCCTCGATCCAGGACCGCACGGTGCGGTGCAGGTCACGATGCTCCGCGTCGCGCAGGGGCCGGAGGAAAGTTTCCGCCCACGTCGTCGCGGGCCGGGTGCCGAACAGTTCGCTCAGGCTCGGCGCGGCCTGCTGGGTGTCTCCCGGGCCGAGCTGGACGCTGCTCTGGAGACTGCTGAGCGACAGCGCCAGGTCGAGCGTGGCGCGGGCCTGGACGTCACTGAGGTCGAGCCCCAGCGCCTCCTCCGCCCTCCGGCAGTGCGCGGCGACGGTGTTACGGCCAATGTTCAGCAGGCGTGCCACAGCGGAACGCGGGAACGTCAGGGCCAGCCGCGTGATGTCCAGGGTGAGCTTCGGAACGGCGTGCAGCGGCGCCACATATGCGCGGGCCCAGACGACCGCCGCCTGGCGGGGCAGCAGGTGCACCAGCGAGGGCTGCCCGCGGTAGGCCGCCACGCGCTCCGGGGAGTTACGCGCGACGGCCAGGGCGTGCAGGGCCTCGCCATAGGCCGCGGCCGTGGCGTCAAGCGGGTGCAGCCTGCTGGCCCCAAGCGCGTACGACGAGTTCTCCCTGACCAGGCGCCGCAGCACCGAATCCAGATCGAGGTGCCCGCCGGCACCGGAGTTCTCGGCGATCGGGCAGATCAGATGCTCCCTGAATGACGGGCAGTGCACCATCAGGCCCGGGCCGTGGTAACCGGAGGTGTCCTGGTAGGCGCGGGCGAGCCGGTCACGGTCGGCGGGAGGGCAGTGCAGCAGGTACACCCGCACCCGCTCGTCACCCAGCAGCGGGGGCACGTCACTGGCGGTCATCCGCCTGGCGAGGGCTACATCCCCCGCCATCAACGCGCTCAGCACGGCGAACCGCAACTGCCGCGCTTTCTCCTCGTACCCGCGCAAGCTGTCGTCGGCGGCCAGTGCCCGCCCCAGAAGCTCCACCAGCCCCCCGGCCCGCGACGCCAGCGCGGCCGCCTCACGCGACAACTCCACGGCGCTGACCGTGACCAGGACCGGACGCGGCACCCGCTCCCCGAATGCCTCGAGATGCACCTGCGCCCCGCCGACCTGCGCCGTGACCGCGGCCAACCGCCCCACGGCCAAGCGCCGCAACTGCTCATCGAGCGCGTCGAGGATCTTCCGGCGGAACCCGGCCGTCGCCGCCTCGACCGTGGACGTGCCACCGACCCAGGCAACCTCTGCCCCGATCCGCCGCCCCAGCCAGTGCAGGACCTCCCCCAGCGACCCCTGCCGCCGCACCACCCGCAAGAGCTCATCAAGCTCCTCGACCCACCCCAAAGCTCATCAAGCTCCTCGACCCACCCCAAAGACATCCCAAGAGCTTAAATGTCAAGCAGCGGCCTCGTTGAGGTGATGCG
>NZ_LWLS01000116.1:97099-261184 GCF_001905095.1 Micromonospora sp. CB01531 | reverse complement strand
GTACAGGTAGGTGTTGTACATCCGCAGCTCGGCGCCGACGACCTTGGCGTCGGTGGGGATGCCGGTCAGGGTGGGGAACTTGACCAGGCCGCGGGTGTCGCCGTAGTAGGACGAGTTGTTGCCTGGGCTGACGTAGGGGTCACCGTCGTAGACGTTGACGTTCTCCGTCGGCCGCCCGGCGGCGAGGGTGGTGTCGATGACCCCGTTCGAGCCCGTCGCGTCGGTCGCCGCGGTGCGGTAGATCCGGGTGATCTGGCCCGCCTTTGGCAGCATCGCCGGCTGCGTCGGGCCGGCGATGAGCTGCCCGTCGCGGGTTTTCACCGCGACCATGTAGTAGTAGAACTTGCGGTCCATCGGGTTGGTGTTGTCCGCCGCCGTCGGTACCGCCGTGGTGTCCTGGTAGCTGCGGGTCGCCGTGGACACCGGCGCGATCAGCGTCGTCGCCGACGGGGTGAAGTTCTGGAAGATGCTGCGGTGGACCTGGTATTCGACGATGTCCGAGCCCGAGTACGCCGGCCAGTCGAGCACGGCACCGGTGGAGGTGATCGTGGTCGGCGGGTTCACCGCCACACCCGGCCGGCCGTAGGTGACGACCAGCTTCGGCAGGTTGAAGTCGCGGCGGTCGTTGTTGTACGCGTACTCGGACGCCTCGTAGATCGGGCCGCCCCGGCTCCTGGTCGCCTCGTCCAGGGCCTTGACCATGAGTCCGTGGTTCGGGTAGGTGCGGTTCACCCAGTCCTGCACCAGATTGCGCACCGGGAACGAGTTCCACACGCTCGACTTGGCGTACTTCTTCACCGCACCGGCCTTGGTGAACCGGACCGCGTCGGCGATCGCCGTCGTGCCCGGCACACCGTTGAGGACGACCTTGCCGGTGGTGCCCGCCGCGAACGGATGCGTTCCCAACGTCACCCACGCACCCGCGGCCGTCGGGGTGGTCTGGTTGACGGGGTAGGTCTTCGACCCGCCGTTGTAGTAGACGGTGTACGGGGCGTTGGTGGGCCGGTCCGACTCGCCCACGTAGTGCACCTCGACCTGGTAGTCACCCGCCTCGGTGATCGTCGGCACCCAGGTGTGGGTGTCCGAAGCGCTGGCACTGCCGTGGTAGCGGTAGTCCGCGTTGATCGCCTTCGGCGTCAACGTCGCGTTCCCCGAATACGGCCAGGACCCGACCACCGACGTCCCGGAGTCCCCGTCGTCCTTGGTCACCACGTTGCCCGCCGGCGCGCCGGCGATCTTGCCGCTGATGGTGCCCCACGTCGCCGTGTCCTCGTCCCAGGCCTCCAGGACCCGACGCACCTCCATCGGCACGTCGTACTCCCAGGCGGTGTGCGTCTGTGAGTAGTACAGCTGCAACTGAGCGTCGTCGATCGGCGTGTTCTGCGGGATCGAGTTCAGGTTGAACTTCAGCAACGACCGCCACGCGCCGCTCGACGTGGTGCCCACGTGCAACGGCCACCTGACCTGGTCCTGCCCATAGGCGTGGTTCGGATCGGCCGAGTAGATCTGCGTGTCCTGCGCGTCGTCAGGCACCGGCTGGATCTTGATGGTCGGGTCGATGACCACCGGGTACACCCGCGCCGGATCCGTCAGCCACGCCGCGTCCGCCGACACGGTGACGGTGGTCTGCCCGTACACCTGCTGCACCCGCTGGGTGACCTTGTCCGACCACACCTTGCCCAGTGGCGAGGCCTTGTCGTCCTTCGAGTCGAACATGAACGGCGCCGGCATCACGAACACCGGCTCGCCGCCGCTCGCACGGACGAACGCGATCGACCCGTCCGCGCGCTGCTGCGCGGTCAGACCGGCGGTGTCCAGGGTGAACGTGTACGACACCGGCCCAGCCGGCCGCTTCCGCAGGACGATCTCTTCCTTCAGCGCGGTGCTGGTCACGTCGTACACCACGTCCGCGCCACCAGCGATGCCCGGATAGGTCACCGTCGAACCGGACACCTTCGGCGTCACGCTCTTCGCCGCGCCCGCCAAACCCAGCTCGAGACTCCTGCCCTCGGCCTCGAACCGGACCAGATCCTTCGAGCTGTCACCGAACAGGCTGCTGAAGGTGTTCGTGCGATTGCCCTGCACGTACCCCTTCTCGGAGGTGGGCCGGACCGTGGTGTCAATGGCCTGCCACCGGCCCTGCGCGTCCCGGTAATGCACCGGCACCGCCGAAATCTCCGCCTGCGTCCGACCATCCGACAACTGATACGTCTTGGTGTTCGCCGTCCGCTCACCCGGCAACTCCCGCACCCGCTTCTGCGGCGGCCACTCCCTACCCGCCACAGGCTTCTCGGCCTGGAACAGCCCGGCACTGACCACCTCCGGCCGCACCCGGCCCGAGCCACCGTCGACCAGCCCACGCGCGGCGTCGCCGAGCCGCGACAGCAGCCCGCCCTCGTCGTCCTTGCCACTGCCCGCAGCCTGGTCAACACGGTCGGAATCACGGCCCGGTAAGGCCTCCATCCCGCCCAACGTGGCCACCAGGGCCACCACCAGCCCCCCGATCAGGAAGCCCCGTGATCGTCTCTTCACCATCACCCTCCGGTCCCTCAGAGACACGACGAGTGAAGGCTAAAGATGATCGATATACCCACCGATATAGATGGACGACATTCCCCGCTTGACCTGCGCTTGCGCCTGAGGGACCGGCCGAAAGATGGTCACAGCACGGCGTTGACCGGCACCATCGCGACAAAGGAGGCAATCCCCTGCCAACCGAGGTCCCGCCAGGCGGACCGTGGCCGGGTCGATTCGCCGGCGCGCAGGACATGCGCCGGCGCGAGCGACACGGCGGCCAGCTCGGCGAGGTATTCACGAACCAGCGCCGGCAGGTGGTAGCCAGCGGGGCCGTCCGGGTGGAGCAGGTGGGCGTCGACGAGGCTGTCCAAGGCCCGTAGGATTCGCTGGGTGCTGACCCCGAGCTGGGCGGCAGCCCGATCCGCCAGTTCTGGCGCATCGGAGTGGGCACCGAGCAGTTCCAGGAGCTGCCCGGCCACCTCGTCCTCGGCACGGACAGCGGCGACGATGCTGGCCAGGCTGGCCCGCACCGACAGGTCCCCGTCAGCGAGCAGGTCCAGCCGGTGGCGGTCGTCTCCGAGTTGGGCGGCCAGAGTGGCCACCGGCATGGTGGGCCAGCGCGCCAGGCGGGCGCCAGCGATCCGCAACGCCAGCACCGAGCCAGCGCACAGTCGGACCAGTTCCGCCGTGGCCGCTCCATCGGCCGCCAACCGTTGCCGCCCCACAATGCCGGCCAGCAGGTCCCGTGCCTGCCCAGCACCCAGCGGCCGCAGCGCTACCCGCCGGATGCCGTCCAGGTTGCCGAGCTGCCGCGAACTGACGGCGATCAGGGCGGGCCCCGGACCGGCGGGAATCAACGGTCGCACCTGGGCCGCCCTCGTGACGCCGTCAACGACCATCAGCAGCCGGCGCCCGGCGACCAGGGAACGGAACCAGCCAGCCCGCTCGTCGCCGTCCTCGGGCACGTCGGCGGGGGCGACTCCCAACGCCCGCAGCACCCGGGCCAGTACCTCACCCGGAGTCACTGCGCTGCGGTGGCCGAGGTCGACGAAGACCTGCCCGTCCGGGAAGTTGGCGGCCACCTGGTGCGCGGCGCGGATCGCCAGCGTGGTCTTGCCGCTGCCCGCCGCACCGGTGACGATCACCGCGGTCGGTGTCGGACCGCGCAGCGCCGCGACCACGTCGGCGGCCTCCCGGACCCGGGCGACGACGGTGACCAGGTCCGCCGGGAGCTCCCGCGGCACTGCCCAGCCGGCAGCGGACCGCGTCTCGACGGCCGGCATGACCAGGGGCCCAGAGGGTGTCGCCGGCGACAGCTCGGGTGCCCGATCGAGCATCGCTCGATGCAGGCTCGTCAGCGCCTCACCGGGCTCGATACCGAGCTGTTCGTTGAGGACGGCCCGCGCATCCCGATAGACAACGAGCGCCGCCGGCACCTCGCCACAACGGTAGAGGGCGAGCATGAGCTGCCCCCAGGCCCGCTCCCGCAGCGGGTGCGCGGCGAGGTGACGACGCAGTTCGGCAAGCAGTAGCGCATGCTGACCGGCGGCAAGTCGGGCCTCCGCCAGCTCCTCGAACACCTGCAACCGCTGCTCATCGAGGCTGGCCCAGCGGTTGTCCAACGCGGTGCCACGCGGCACCCCGTCACCGGAGGCGCCACGCCATTGCGCCAGTGCGCTGGCCAGCATCCTGATGGCGCCGAGCGGGTCGGGCGTAGCCAGCATGCTGCATCCCTCCCCCGCCAGGCGCTGGAACTCGGTCACATCCAGCTCATGCGCCGCCAGCCGCAGCTCATACGCATTTCGGTGCGCGACGAGGCGGGCACCCAACATGCCCCGCAACACGGCGACGTGCGACCGCAGGTTAGCCACGGCGGAAGCCGGCGGGGCGTCGGACCAGACCATGCCGGCCAGCCGATTGAGCGCGACGGGCCGGTTCGCCTCAAGGGCCAGCCCGGCCAGAACCGCCCGCCGATTGGCCCCGCTAGGGGTGACCTCCTCGCCGTTTATGAGAACTTCCACCGGACCTAGAAGCCGAATCCGTAGTTCCATGCCGCGCTCCCCCGTTAAACCCATGAGCGCGCTCAGGCTAGGGAAGCGATTCATCGGTCGGCAAGGCGCAAACCGGACGGCCTGTCGTGACAAACGTCAATATCTTCCAGCGGCGTGTCCGCGTAATACAAATGCCGATGAAAACGCTCAGTCCTTGACCCGTCACGAAGAGCCACCGGGATCGGGCTCGACCGAACGTGCCGCCGGCACCCTACACCGTGCCTGCCCCAACCGATCTGGCAGCGCCGCCCATCAGCTGACAGCACGAAGGCAATCGCTGAGGCGAATCACCAGCCGCCGAGACTCCCTCGTCTGTCGCTCGCATGACGGTCGCCATGGCCGCTTGCTGCGCTCGGAATCAGGGGTGTTCACTCAGGACGGCGCAGTCGTGGTCGGCGGCGGCAAGCAGCGCGCTCGCTGTGTCGAGCTGGCCGGTCCTGCGACAGATGACGGCGAATGCCCTCCATTTGAGCGGATCAACGGTGAGCACCGCCGCAGCTGGATGGTTTACCAGGAGGTCCAGCCGGATGGGGTCAGCCCCTGATCTCGATGCCTCAGCCAGGCACATCACAGGTAGCCCGAAGAGGCCACCCTCATCGGCAACCGCCGCGATCGCTTCGCCCACGGCGATCGAGCCCTTGGCGAACGCGATTATCGCGGATGTGTCGAGGATGATCCGGATGGAAAGGTCGTTCAGCGGGTGGGTGCGGGCGGGCTGGTCCGGGCGCCTGGTTCGGGTGGATGAGTGGTGGCCGGGCCGCCGCTGTCCCGGGTAGCGCCACATGGGATAGGCGATGGTGCCGTCGGGCAGGCTGAATGGCTCGTGGGGAACGTAGCCGTGCCGGGCGTACAGGTCTCGCTCGGCGGTGGTTGTCGCCTCGGCGTATGTGGGGAGCAGGCCTTGGCCCATGCGGGCGTTGCTGGTGGCGAGCAGGGTGGCGGCGCGCCGGTTGCGGTGGGGAACGGGTGCCACGCTGAAGAACGCCAGGTGGTTGTGGGGATCGACAGGTCGGTGGGCGCGCAGGACGTCGTCGAGGTGAAGGAAGCGGTCCAGGTAGTCGCCGCAGGCGACCGCGAGCCGCTCCCCATAGTCATTCGGCGGTGGGACGGGACCGTACCGGTGCAGCCACACAGCGGCGGCGGAATGATCCTTCAGGAGGTAGGCCTCGCCGAAGAGCAGAGCGTGTTCGGCCCAGACCCGGATGACGGCGGCGAGCACGTCACGCCGGCGGTGCCCTTCGGGTACGAGCCATGCGCCGACGGCGCTCTCGGCGAAGGGGCCGGCGACAAGATCGACGATCTCGGGGATGTCTCCCCATCGGGCACGGCAAACGGGCGGGGTGTTGCTCACGGACCTCTCCTGTTGGTGGGTGTGACTGGTCGGCGGACGACGGCCGGGGCGGGAGGGACGGCGCCGGCCAGAATCAGGCGTGGAGCAGCGCATTCGGCCAGGTCACCGCGTCGCCATGCGGGCGGGTGTCGGGCTCAGGCGGCAGCGGCGGTGGCGGCTCCTGCCAGCGGCGTGAGTCATCGCGGCGCTCCTGCACGCGATGGGGACACCGCCGCCGGACCTGCCGGGGCAGGCCGCATCGTTCACACCAGCCGTGGCTGTTCCGGCTCTCGCCCAGGCGGCCGGGGCTCTCAGGCGGGTCTGGTGTCCGGTTGGCTCGACCGGTACGCCAGCTTGCCGCACCGGTAGAGGCGGCAGCCGACAAGTTGTAGGTCCGACGACCAGCAACGAGGTGACGCGTCGGCGAGGATGCCCGTCCCGGCGGTGGCGGAGCCGGTCCCGGCCGTGCTGACGGGGGCGGCAGGCGTCACTCCGGGGGTTCCCTCCGGATCGCCCGGCCAGGACACCTGAACCATCTCGCCATCGCCCGCTGGCACCTCATCCCGACTTGTCGGCTTGGCCGGAACCTCCGGTGGCGGAACTTCCGGGTGAGTCGCAACGACCGGCAGCACAGGGCGGGCGATCGTGGCGCGGGCGCCAGCGGTCGACGCGTGCCGGGCCGGTGTCGGCGCCCCCTCGGCCGGAGCGCCGGAAGAAGGCGGAGGCACGGCGGGTGCACCGATGATCGGCTGGGTCAGCCCGAGCACCGGGGCCAGGGCGGGAGGCAGAACGTCAACGATCGGCTCGGCTACCGGCCTGACGGCATCCCGGACCGGCTCCAGCAGCCGGGTGTCGGAGACCCCCGCGACCACCGGCGACGCCAGGTCCACGACCGGACGCGTCACCCCGATGACCGCCTCGACGCCCCTCTCCATGCCCGGCACTGCCGTAGCACCCTCCGCTCGGTCGGGTTTGCCCGCAGGTACTCGTGCCGGTGTCACCACGGCTGTCAGCGGCTGGCCCAGGTTCGCAACTGTCACATCAGCGCCGGCGCGGACTGGCTGACCAGGCATGGCCGAACCAGCGGGCGAGGAGCCGACGGAGCCGCCGAGAATCGCTCCGCCGGCACCAAGCAGGTGACCATGCGGGCAAGCCTGGGCGGACTCGACAGCATGAGCCACGTCATCCGCGATCGCATCGTGAACAGCCCACACGCCGAGCGCACCACCGACCAGGAGTGCCCCGCGCAGCGTCCACCGAGCCAGTCGGCCGCGACACCACAACAACGGACACCTCCGAACGGAACGCCTCATCCTTGTGCCAAGGCCCCCAATTCTGCTCTTCATTGCCACACCGCCACCCACCGACACACCGGGCAAATCGACGTCCATTGAAGTATGCGAAGGGAATTCGGCGCCGCTCGACAAGCCGCTGCCAACGGTGGCTCATTGCCCCGCCCGCACCCACCTGACTCGGCGCTCGGTCATCAACCAGCGCAGCGGGCTGGTCAACCTGGGCGGCTCCCTGGCATCCCGGGTCGACGCGCAGGTCGCTAGACTGAGCGCTCGCGCCCTCGTAGCTCAGGGGATAGAGCAACGGTTTCCTAAACCGTGTGTCGCAGGTTCGAATCCTGCCGGGGGCACCAGCATCGCCTTGGTCAACGATCGCCTTCTCCGCCGTCCGGCACGTCCGGGACCGATCCAGGTTGTCCGGCCGGGGCGGCACCTCCGTCTCGCGTCGGTGGCCTGAAGAGGCCGCAGACTGAGCTCGACATCAATTCCAGTCTCACCGATGGCCCCACCAATGTCGGATCCACACCGGCTCCGGCGATCGGATCGCGCAGGCCGACGAAAGGCATCGGAGGGCGCTCCGTCCCTGGGCTAGGCGAACACACCGGGTGGCGGCGAGACCCGCAACACTGGCTCGTGGCTTGTGGCAATCTCCCTGCAATTGCCAACTATTTGCAACAACTCCGCCACAGCTCTGGACAACCCGCCGCGCCGGTAACTAGCGTCGGCACTATGAGTCCTTACGAGTTTGACCCGCGCGCCTGGCAGGAAAGCTGGGACCGGCAGCAGGAGGCGTACCTGCCGGACCGGGAACACCGGATCACCGCGATGCTCGACGCGGTCGACGCCGTGGTGGACGGTGACCGCCCACGGCTGCTCGACCTGGCCGGCGGCACCGGCTCGATCAGCCTGCGGGCGCTGGCCCGCTTCCCCCGGGCCGAGGTCACCCTCGTCGACCTCGACCCCGTGCTGCTGGCCATCGCCGAGGCGTCCCTGGCCGGGCGGGCCACGGTCGTCACGGCCGACCTCAACACCCCCGACTGGGTAGCGGCCCTGCCGCACCGCGAGTTCGACGCGGTCCTCACGGCCACCGCCCTGCACTGGCTCGACGCCCCGCGCCTGGCCACCCTGTACGGCGAGCTCCACGGGCTGCTCCGGCCCGGCGGCGTGTTCGTCAACGCCGACCACATGCCCGACGACGCCCTGCCCGCGCTCAGCACCCGCCTGACCGCACGCGCCCACGCCCACCGCGAGGCGCGGCACGCGGCCGGGGCGGCCCTCTCCTGGTCGGCCTGGTGGGACCAGGTCGGTGCCGACCCCGGTCTCGCCCCGCTCGCCGAGAAGCGCCGGCAGATCTACCCGACCGGCCACAGTCCCGAGTGGACACCGCCGGCCGCCTGGCACCTCGACGCCCTCCGGGCGGCGGGGTTCACCGAGGCCGGCGTGCACTGGCGCAACGGCGGCGACGCCGCCGTCGCGGCCCTCCGGTGAGCGGCGGCGACGGACCGCAAGGAGAGCCGGATCAGGGGCGGTAGCGGTAGCCCATGCCCGGCTCTGTGATCAGGTGCCGGGGCCGAGCCGGGTCGTCCTCCAGCTTGCGGCGCAGCTGTGCCATGAACTGCCGCAGGTAGTTGGTCTCATGGTGGTACTCCGGGCCCCAGACGTCGTGCAGCAGCTGCCGCTGGCTGATCAGCTTGCCCGGGTTGCGGAGCAGCTTCTCCAGCATGGCCCACTGGGTGGGGGTGAGCTTGACCTCGACGCCATCGTCCCGGGTGACCGTCCGGTCGGCCAGGTCGACGGTGTGCTGGCCGATCCGGAGAGCGGGGGCGGCCGGGGTGGCGCCGCCGAGCCGACGGGTGACGGCCCGGATGCGGGCGAGCAACTCGTCCACGCCGAACGGCTTGGTGACGTAGTCGTCCGCGCCGGCGTCGAGGGCGGAGACCTTGTCCTCGCTGCCGGCCCGGCCGGAGAGCACGATGATCGGCACGGCGGTCCAGCCGCGCAGACCGCGGATCACGTCGACGCCGTCCAGATCGGGCAACCCGAGATCGAGCACCACCAGGTCCGGCGGGTGGCTGGCGGCGGCCTTGAGCGCGGCGGCACCGGTCTCGGCGACCTGGACGTCGTAGCCGCGGGCGCGCAGGTTGATCCGCAGGGCGCGCAGGATCTGCGGTTCGTCGTCCACGACCAGGATGCGGGTCACCGGACCCCCCTCTCCTCGGCGGCGGGCAGCCGCAGCACCATGGTCAGCCCCCCACCCGGGGTGGTCTCGGGGGTGATGCTGCCACCCATCGCCTCGGCGAGTCCGCGGGACAGTGCGAGCCCGAGGCCCACCCCGGTCTGGTTGTCCCGGTCGCCGAGGCGCTGGAACGGCAGGAAGACGTGCTCCCACTGGTCCTCGGGGATGCCCGGGCCGGTGTCGATGACCCGCAGCTCCACCTGCCCGGCGTGGACGCTGGCGGTGATGGTGGGCGGCTGCCCGGGCGGGCTGTGCCGCAGGGCGTTGGCCACGATGTTGACCAGCACCCGTTCCAGCAGGCCCGGGTCGGCGGTGGCCGCCGGCAGGTCGGCGGGGATGTCGGTGGTGACGTCGGCAGCCGCCGGTCCGAGTTCGTCCAGGGCCCGGGGTACGACGTCCTCCAGCCCGACCGCGGTGGCGGTCACGCCGAGTACGCCGGCCTGGAGCCGGCTCATGTCGAGCAGGTTCGCCACCAACCGGCCGAGCCGGTCCAGGGACTCGTCGGCGGTGGCCACCAGCTCCTCCCGGTCGTCCGCGCCGAACTCCACGTCGTGACTGCGCAGGCTGCTCACCGCCGCCTTCGCCGAGGCCAGCGGCGTACGCAGGTCGTGGCTGACCGCGGCGAGCAGCGCGGTGCGCATCCGGTCGGCTTCGGCGAGCGGCCGGGCGGTGGCGGCCTCCTCGGCGAGGCGTTCCTGGCGCAGCGCGACGGCGGCCTGGGCGGCGAACGCCTCGACCACCCGCCGGTCGGCGGCCTCGAGCCGCCGTCCGGCGAGGACCACGGTGAGCCGCTCGTCCACCGGCACGGCGGTCTCCCCGGCGCCCGGGCTGCCCGGCGGCCGGTCGCCGACGGCGGCCACCACCCGCCAGGCCGCCTCCTCCTGGGCCCGGCCGGGGCGTCCCTCGGCCTCGGCCACCAGTTCCAGCACGCTCACCGCGCGCAGCGCGAAGGTTTCCCGCAGCCGGTCCAGGAGCGCCCGCAGCGGCCGCTCGCCGCGCAGCACCCCGCCGGCGACGGTGGCCAGGGTCTGCGCGTCGGCGGAGGCCCGCGCCGCCTCCCGGGTACGCCGGGCGGCCACGTCGACCACCCAGCTCACCGCGACCGCGACGCCGACGAAGACGCCGAGCGCGAGGAGGTTGTCCGCCTCGGCGATCGTCAGCGTGTAGTAGGGCGGGGTGAAGAACCAGTTCAGCAGCAGGGAACCACCCAGCGCGGCGACCAGCGCCGGCCACAGTCCACCCACCAGCGCGACGCCGACCACGCCGGCGAGGAATAGCAGGATGTCGTTGGTCAGCATGAGGTCGGGCAGCACCCACAGCAGCCCGGTCAGGGCGGGCATGCCGAGCACGGCGAGCGCGAACCCCAGCAGCCGGCGCCGCCGGGACAGCGCGGCGGGCACCGCGGCACCGCGCCGCCCCCGCCCGACCTCGGCGTGCGTGACCAGGTGCACGTCGATCGCCCCGGACAGCGCGGTGGTGGTGACGCCGACCCCCCGGGACAGCAGCTGGGCGAAGCGTCCCCGCCGGCTGGCGCCGAGCACGAGCTGGGTGGCGTTGACCCCGCGAGCGAAGTCCAGCAGCGCCGCCGGGACGTCGGTGCCGAGCACCTGGTGGTACGTCCCGCCCAGGCTCTCCACCAGCACCCGCTGCCGGGCCAGCTGGGCCGGGTCCGCGCCGGCCAGGCCGTCGCTGCGGGCCACATGCACGGCGAGCAGGTCGGCGCCCTTGCTGCGGGCGGCGATCCGGGCCGCGCGGCGGATCAGCGTGTCCCCCTCCGGGCCGCCGGTGAGCGCCACCACCACCCGCTCCCGGGCCTCCCAGGTGGCCGAGATGCCCTGCTGGGCGCGGTACGCGTCGAGCTGCTCGTCGACCTTGTCGGCGAGCCAGAGCAGCGCCAGTTCGCGCAGCGCGGTCAGGTTGCCGACCCGGAAGTAGTTGCCCAGCGCAGCGTCGATCTTGTCGGGGCGGTAGATGTTGCCGTGGGCCATCCGGCGACGCAGCGCCTCCGGGGTCATGTCGACCAGCTCGACCTGCTCGGCGGCCCGCACCACCTGGTCCGGCAGCGTCTCCCGCTGGGTGACACCGGTGATCTGCGCGACCACGTCGTTGAGCGACTCGAGGTGCTGGATGTTGACGGTCGACAGCACGCTGATCCCGGCGTCGAGCAGCTCCTGGACGTCCTGCCAGCGCTTCTCGTGCCGGGAGCCGGGCACGTTGGTGTGCGCCAGCTCGTCGACCACGGCGACCTCGGGCCGGCGGGCCAGCACCGCGTCGAGGTCCATCTCGGTGAACTCGACGCCCCGGTGGGTCACCGTGTGTCGGGGCACCACCTCGAGGTCCCCGATCATCGCTGCGGTGTGCGGCCGGCCGTGGGTCTCGACCAGGCCGATCACCACGTCGGTGCCCCGCTCGGCCCGCCGCTGGGCCTCCTCCAGCATCGCGTACGTCTTGCCGACGCCGGGGGCGGCCCCGAGGTAGATGCGGAGCTCTCCCCTTGCCACGGAAACGATCCTCCCTGATTGCTGGAAGGCGGTGCCCCTCCTTAGCGCCCGGCGCGGTGAAGGGGATCCTTCTCTACCTGTCAGCGGGTGGGGAACTCTCGGTCGAGCGCGAGGTTGAGCTCGAGCACGTTGACCGCGGGTTCGCCCATGAAGCCGAGCGCCCGGCCGGTGGTGTGCGCAGACACCAGGCGGCGGACGGCGGCCGGGTCCGCGTCCCGCTCGCGCGCCACGCGGGCCACCTGGATCTCCGCGTACGCCGGGCTGATGTGCGGGTCGAGGCCACTGGCGCTGGCGGTGACCGCGTCGGCCGGCACCGCCGGCTCGGCGGGAGCGTCACCCCGGATCGGGGTGACCACCCCGCCCTCGGCGACGTAGTCGTGGCCGGGCTGGGCCAGCTCCACCGGCACCCCCTGGTAGCTACCGAGGAAAGGGGTGGCCGGGGCGACCTGGTTGACGCTGACCACTCGGGTGATCCGGCCGGTCAGCCCGTCGGTGCGGAACACGGCCAGCACCGCGCCCACTCCGTCCGTGGTGCAGTAGGGCCGCCGCCCGTCGACGCCGTCGAACTCACCGATGGCCCTGCTCCGGGCGCAGACCTGGGTGAGCAGGCTCTGCTTCGAGTCGTCGGGTGTGCTGGCGATGGTGTCGACCACGCTCTCCGGGCCCAGGTTGCTGGCAGCGGTGGCGGTGGGATCGTAGCCGGCCGCCGACGGCCGGGACTGGAAGTACCGCGGGACAGGGTTGCCGTCCCCGTCGGTGAACGACTGCCCGATGAGCGAGCTGCCGACGTTCCGGCCGGCAACGCTCACCAGCGAGCCGTCGGCCTTGCCGTCGAGTCCGGGGATCCGGCCGACGGCGACCATGGCCAGCGGGTACGCGAGGCCGAGCAGGACGGTGAACACGAGCAGCGCGCGCAGCGCGGCCAGGTGTTGAGCGAGCCAGGTAGGGAGGCGCATCACGAGATCCCCGGTACGAACTGGATGAGCAGGTCGATGAGCTTGATGCCAAAGAACGGCACGAGGATGCCGCCCAGGCCGTACACCAGCAGGTTGCGGCTCAGTAGCTTCGACGCGCTGGCCGGCCGGTAGCGCACGCCGCGCAGGGCCAGCGGGATCAGCGCGACGATGACGATCGCGTTGAAGATGACCGCGGACAGGATCGCCGACTCCGGGCTGGCCAGCCGCATGATGTTCAGCGCGGCCAGGCTCGGGTAGATGCCGGCGAAGATGGCCGGGATGATCGCGAAGTACTTCGCCACGTCGTTGGCGAGGCTGAAGGTGGTCAGTGACCCTCGGGTGATCAGCAACTGCTTGCCGATCTCCACGATCTCGATCAGCTTGGTCGGGTCGGAGTCAAGGTCGACCATGTTGCCGGCCTCCTTGGCGGCCGACGTGCCGGTGTTCATGGCCACTCCGACGTCGGCCTGGGCGAGGGCGGGCGCGTCGTTGGTGCCGTCGCCGGTCATCGCGACCAGCCGGCCGCCCTCCTGCTCCTTCTTGATCAGGGCCAGCTTGTCCTCCGGGGTGGCCTCCGCGAGAAAGTCGTCCACCCCGGCCTCGTCCGCGATGGCCTTGGCGGTACGCGGGTTGTCGCCGGTGATCATGACGGTGCGGATGCCCATCCGGCGCATCTCGTCGAAGCGCTCGCGCATCCCCGTCTTGACGATGTCCTTCAGGTGGATGACGCCGAGCGCCCGGGCCGGTTCGCCCTCGACGTGCTCGGCGACGACGAGCGGCGTGCCACCGATCCCGCTGATCTCGTCGACGAGCTGCCCCACCTGCTCGGTGGGGTGGCCGCCGTTCTCCCGGACCCACTTCATCACGGCTGCGGCGGCGCCCTTGCGGATCCGCCGGGCCGGCGCGCTGGCACCGCCGACGGCGGTGCTGTCGGGGGTAAGGTCGACGCCGCTCATCCGGGTCTGCGCCGTGAACGGCACGAAGGTGGCGTGCGGCATCAGGCCCGGCTCACGCTCACGCAGCCCGAACTCGTTCTTCGCGAGCACCACGATCGAGCGGCCCTCCGGCGTCTCGTCGGCGAGGCTGGACAGCTGCGCCGCGTCGGCCACCTCGCCCACGGTCACGCCCGTGACCGGGAGGAACTCGTCCGCCTGCCGGTTGCCGAGGGTGATGGTGCCGGTCTTGTCGAGCAGCAGGGTGTTCACGTCGCCGGCCGCCTCGACGGCCCGGCCGCTCATGGCCAGGACGTTGCGCTGGACTAGGCGGTCCATGCCGGCGATGCCGATGGCCGAGAGCAGCGCCCCGATGGTGGTCGGGATCAGGCAGACCAGCAGGGACACCAGGACCACCCCGGTGACACCGGCGTCGGTGATCGCACCGGTGTCGGGGGCGGCCGCCTGGAAGCCCTTGGCGAAGATCGCCAGCGGCTGGAGGGTCACCACGGCCAGCAGGAAGATGATCGTGAGCGCGGCGAGCAGGATGTTCAGCGCGATCTCGTTCGGGGTCTTCTGCCGGCTGGCACCCTCGACCAGGGCGATCATCCGGTCGATGAAGCTCTCGCCCGGCTTTTGGGTGATCTTGACGATGATCCGGTCGGAGAGCACCCGGGTGCCGCCGGTGACCGCGCTGCGGTCGCCGCCGGACTCGCGGATGACGGGCGCCGACTCGCCGGTGATGGCGGACTCGTCGACGCTGGCGATGCCCTCGACCACGTCGCCGTCGCCCGGGATGATCTGGCCCGCCTCGACCAGGACGATGTCGCCCTGCTTCAACTCCGGCGCGGGCACCGCCTCGTCCCGGTACCGGTTGGCCGGGGCGCCCGGGGTCCAGCCGATCAGCCGGGTGGCCATGGTGTCCTTCTTCGCCTGCCGCAGCGTCGCGGCCTGGGCCTTACCGCGGCCCTCGGCCACCGCCTCGGCCAGGTTGGCGAAGATCACGGTGAGCCACAGCCAGGCCGTGATGGCCCAGGCGAACACCGATGGGTCGGCGACGGCCAGCACGGTGGTGAAGACCGCGCCGATCTCGACGATCAGCATCACCGGGTTGCGCCACAGGGTGCGCGGGTCCAGCTTGCGCAGCGCGTCCGGCAGGGACCGGATCAGCTGCTTCGGGTCCAGCAGGCCCCCGCCGGCCCGGTTGCCCTGGGCGGCCGGGGTGCCGGCGACCGGCTGCTCGCCGGCGCCGTGTGTCACGGGTGTGACGGACATGTCCTCGTTCCTCATGATGGTCACAGCCCCTCTGCGAGGGGGCCGAGCGCGAGCGCGGGCAGAAAGGTCAGCGCCACGAGGATCACCGTGACGCCGACGACCATCCCGACGAAGAGCGGTCGGTGGGTCGGCAGGGTGCCCTCGGAGGCGGGGGCGGGTTTCTGGCGCGCCAGCGAACCGGCCAGCGCGAGCACGAAGATGATCGGCAGGAACCGGCCGAGCAGCATGCACAGCCCGAGCGCGGTGTTCCACCAGGGCGTGTTCACCGTGATGCCGGCGAACGCGGAGCCGTTGTTGTTGCTCGCCGAGGTGAACGCGTAGAGCACCTCGGAGAGGCCGTGCGGGCCGACGTTCAACGCGGTCGAGTTGTTGCCGGTGGCGAAGGCGGCCGCGGTACCGATCAGCACCAGGGCCGGAGTGATCAGGAAGTACAGCGAGGCGAGCTTGATCTCGCGGGAGCCGATCTTCTTGCCCAGGTACTCCGGGGTGCGGCCCACCATCAGTCCGGCCACGAACACGGTGACCACGGCGAGGATCAGCAGGCCGTAGAGGCCCGAGCCGACCCCGCCCGGGGCCACCTCGCCGAGCATCATGTTGATCATCGGCATCATCCCGCCGAGGGCGGTGTACGAGTCGTGGAACGAGTTCACCGCGCCGGTCGAGGTGAGCGTGGTGGCGGCGGCGAAGGTCGCCGAGTCCGACACGCCGAACCGGACGTCTTTGCCCTCCATGGCGGCGGCGACCGCCTGCGGCACGGTGCCGTGCCCGGCCAACTCGAAGACGTTGGTCAGGGTGACGCTGGCCAGCGCCAGGATCGCCATGACCGCGGCGATCGCGTAGCCCTGGCGGTGCTGCCCGACCATCCGGCCGAAGACCCGGGGCAGGCTGAACGGGATGACCAGGATCAGGAAGATCTCCAGCCAGTTCGTCCAGGTCGTCGGGTTCTCGAACGGGTGGGCACTGTTCGTGTTGTAATAGCCGCCACCGTTGGTGCCCAGCTGCTTGATCACTTCCTGGCTGGCCACCGGCCCGCCGGTGATCGTCTGGCTGCCGCCGGTCAGCGTGGTGACGTCGGTGCCGCCGGACAGGTTCTGCACCACCCCGCCGATCATCAGCGCCAGCGCGCCGAACACGGCGATCGGCAGCAGGATCCGCAGCGTGATCCGGGTCAGGTCGACCCAGAAGTTGCCCAGTTCGCCGGCCCGGCTGCGGGCGAACCCGCGGACCAGGGCGACCGCCACGGCGATGCCGACCGAGGCGGAGACGAAGTTCTGCACGGCCAGGCCGGCCATCTGCACCAGGTGGCCCATGGTCGACTCACCCGAGTACCACTGCCAGTTCGTGTTGGTCACGAACGAGACCGCGGTGTTCCAGGCGCCGTGCGGGACCACCGGATCGAAGCCCAGCGAGAGCCACAGGTGGTTCTGCAGGCGCTGGAACCCGTACAGGAACAGGATCGACACGGCCGAGAAGGCCAGCACGCTGCGGGCGTACACGGCCCAGGTCTGCTCGGCGGCGGGGTTCACCCCGACCAGGCGGTAGACCACCCGCTCGACACGCGACTGCCGTGTGCCGGAGACCACCCGGTACAGGTAGTCGCCGAACGGCTTGTGGACCGCGACGAGCGCCGCCACCAGGGACAGCAGGAAGACGATGCCGGCTGTTGTCATGGTCATCAGAAGCGTTCCGGGAACAGCAGGGCGACGACCATGAACACGCCCAGGCCGATCGCCAGCACTAGACCGACGGCGTTCACCGCGCTCACAGCTTCTCCACCCCTCGTACGACGAGGGCGAGCGCTGCGAACAGCCCCACCGTGATCAGCACGAACACCAGGTCAGACACGGCTGACTCCTCTTACGGACGTCCCCCGCGGCCGACTCCCGGCCGCGCCGGGCAATCACAACGCCCCTGCCCGCAGACGGACAGGGACCATAACGGGACCGTGACGGCGACCCGCGGTTTCTTGACGCGCTTTTCACGGCGCCCGTCCCTGAGGTGAACTCGGTCACTCGGCCATGCCGGGCAGCACGAACATCCGCAGCGGCGGGGATCAGCGCGGTTTCACGCCCCGGGCGCGGCCCGGAAACCGGCCGGCGCGCCGCCAGCGGACGGTCGCCACCACGGCGGCGACCGCGAGCAGGACCAGCGCGCCGAGTGGCGAGGTACGCAGGACGACCAGGTTGGTGACCACCGCACCGGCCAGCAGGACGACAAGACCGAGCACGGCGTACCGGGCGAGCCGGGGGACGAGCAGACCGAGCGCGCCGGCCACCTCGAGCCCGCCGACCACCGGGCGGAACCACTGCCCCGCGCCGATGTCGTCGAACATCCGCACCATCGCCGGCTCGGCGGCCAACTTCGCCGCGCCGGCGCCGAACATCGCCAGCGCCAGCGCCACCTGCGGCAGCCACCACAGGTGGCGGAGGCGGTGGGTGGTACGGGTGGACGGGTTGACGGTCATCGGACTTCCCCTTCGCCGAGGTTGGCACTTTCCCGGAACGTCGGAGCCGGGGCGGGGATCCGGACCGTGAATCCGTCAGCCGTCGAGGCGGCGGACCATGTTCATGATCGTTTCGACCTGGTAGCCGCCCTTGATCGGGTAGTTGGTGGCACCGAGGTAGCCCCACCAGTCCCAGCAGCCGTTCGGATTGGCTCCGGTCGCGATGGCCTGCGGGTAGAGCACGATCAGCCGGTTGGTGTCGGCGTACTGGTTGAGGTTCGCCCGGTCGACGAAGGCGGTGCCGATCTTGGCGTACCCCTGGGCACAGCCGTGCAGGGCGACCAGCAGCCGGCAGGTCTGGCCGGCGGCGCAGGCGCTCGGCACGTACGCGAAGCCGTTGGCGTCCATGCTCAGCCCGTTGGCCCAGCCGTTGGTCGCGAAGGTGTCCTGGCCGAACCGGATGAGCGTGCCGCCCAGCGGCCCGGTGTTCGGGGCGGACACCGAGCCGAGCAGCTTGCCGAGGAAGCTGCCCTCCGGGTCGGTGCCGCAGTCGTTGAGGAACGGCGAGGCGGTCGCCGTGCAGCCGACCGTGCCGTACGGGGTGACCCAGGCGTGGCCCGCGGCGCTGCCGCTGTCGTAGCGGACGCTGGCGCCGAAGTCCTGGTAGTAGCGAACCAGGTCGTCGGTGACGGACTTCTTCACGGTGTTGTCGTTGCCGCCGTGGTAGACGTACACCGGCTGGCCGGAGAGGTTGCCGGTCCCGTCGATCCAGCCGTACGACGCCCAGGTGCGTGTGTAGCCCTCCAGGGTCGACACGTACGTCGGGTAGATGTTGTCGCCGCAGCCGTAGAGCGCCTGGGCCACGTTGTTCTGGGCGCAGTAGTACGGGCCGGCGGCGAAGACGGCCGCGCCCCGGATCCGCGCCGAGTACGCGACCTGGAGCTGGGTGGCCAGGTACCCGCCGGAGGAGACCCCGGCGACGTACACGGCGGAGACCGGATAGCTGCGGAGCGAGCCGGCGACCGGGGTCTTGGTGTACGGGGTGCCCGCGGCCCGGGCGGCGGTGCCCCCGGGCAGGATCAGGAGCAGGGCCGCGGCGAGGGTGGTGACGACTTTCCACGGTGTCTTCATGGCGTTCTCCCGTCGGAGCGCCGGCGGGACGGCCGGCGTGCCGGAACGCTAACGTGACATTGACCACAGCAGATATCCGTGTGGTCGACACCTCGGCAAGGCAGCCGGTGTGGGTCGTCCACCAGGGGCGGAAATCCGATCCCCGGCAGGCGACCCCCGCATCAGCGGGCGGGCAACAGGCTCGTGGGGCGGTGCTGCCTCGGCACTGCGCAGGTCACGTGGGTCAGACACGGCCGACATCATGCCCGCCGGCGAGCCGGACGGAAGCCCGGACTCGTCCCGCTGCGCGGAGCCGGGGACTCGACCTACCGTGGTCGAATGCGCCACGCCCTGCCTGCCGCCAGCCTGGCGCTCGTCCTCGCCGCCGCCGTTCTCGGCGGTTGCGGCGGCGCGGAGTACGTGCCTCTGAACCATCCGTTCCGGGACGCGTCGCTGCTGGTGGACGCCGATAGCCCGGCCGCGCACTGGCGCACCGACCGCCATGCCGCCTGGCTCGACCCGATCGCCGACACCCCGCAGGCCCGCTGGGTGACCGAGCCGGCCGACCTAGCCGACCTGGACTCGTATCTGGACGCCGCCCGGGACCGACGGGCCCTGCCCGTCATCGTCGTCTACCACGTGCCGAACCAGGACTGCGGAGGTCCCGCCGCGGGCGGCGCCGCCGACGCCGGAGCGTACGCCCAGTTCATCGACAGGACCGTCGCTGCGCTCAGCGACAGCCGGGCAGCCGTGATCCTTGAGCCGGACGCGGTGGCCGACGAGTGCTTCGACGACACCCGGGCCGTGCTGCTCGCCGGCGCCACCCGTCGGCTCGGCGAGGCCGGGCAGCACGTCTACCTCGACGCGGGGAATTCGCGGTGGCGTACGCCGGAGGAGATGGCCGAGCGGCTGCGTCGGGCTGGCATCGCCCGGGCGGAGGGGTTCGCGGTGAACGTGGCCAACCGGCAGTCGACCACCGACAGCCACCGCTGGCGGCTGCGCCTGTCGCATCTGGGCGGCGACCGGGAGATGGTCATCGACACCTCCCGCAACGGCCTGGCCGCCCCGCCCGACGACCAGTGGTGCAACGCCGCCCCGCAGGCCCTCGGCCAGCCACCGACCACGGAGCCGAAGCTGGACCGGGTGGCCGCGCTGCTCAGGATCAAGAACCCGGGTGAATCGGACGGGCCGTGCGGTCGAGGTGAACCCGCGCCAGGGGTGTTCTCGCCCGCTCAGGCCCGCACCCTCATTGTCGCCGCGCCCTGGCTGCCGGCCACCGCCCGACGCGCGGCAGCCGACGCCGATGCACCGGTCAACTGACCGACTGCGGCTGCGCCGCCGCGACCTCACCGGTACGCCGGATCTTCTGCCACTTGAGGCGGCACCGCTCAACGCGGTGATCACGGAGTGGACCAGCACCAGGTACATGACCTGCCGGTAGACGAACTGCTGCAACGGCAGCGTCCACAGGGGGCGCGGGCGCTCCCGGTCCAGCCGGAAGGCCAGGATCGCGGTGAGGGTCTGGCACCACCAGGACGGCCAGCCAGGCGAGAACGGTCTCGTAGCGGTCGAGGAATAACAGTCCGTACGCGGCGAAGATGTCCACCATCGGGGCGAGCAGCGGGAGCAGGACCGAGAAGAGGGCGATGAACGGGAGCCCCGTCGACCGAACCGACCGGACGGGCCATCTTCGACCAGGGCACGGCGATGCCGCCACAGCGCCTGGATGGTGCCGTAGCTCCAGCGGTAGCGCTGCCGCCACAGCCCGGGCAGGGTGCTCGGCGCCTCGGTACGGGCGACCGCCCGCTCCTCGTACACCACCTGCCAGCCGGCGCGGTGGACGCCCATGGTGACGTCGGTGTCCTCGGCCAGGGTGGCCCGGCTGAGCCCGCCGGCCGCGAGAACCGCCTCCTGGCGGAACGCGCCGAGCGCGCCGGGAATGGTGGGGCCCCGCGCAGCCGGCGGCCCCGCCGTCCCGAACCGTCCACAAAGATCGCCCCGGTGACGTCCGGCGGCTGCAACATCTCCGTGGCCGGGTCCACCGATGCCTCGTGCGCCACGGGTGGACCCGGGCTGCTCGGGTCGCGCGAGCCGTCCACCGCCAGGGTCCGGCGACCCACCTGAGCCCGCGCCACGACACGGCCCATGACGGACCCGGACGACAACGAGACCCGGCCGACGTAGCGATCGCTCACCTCACCCACGCAGGGCCTGTACCCAGATACGACCCGTGGCGCACCTCCGGTCGCACCATCAGCCACACCACACCTCCCGGGCAACGGGCGCACCGGCCCGTCGGGGTATCTCGGTTGAGGACGGCTGGACCGTCCTCTAGCCTCGCCAGGTCACTCCGAGGATGCGAAGAGGGTGTTTTGGTGCCGGTGCCGAGCGTGCTGATCCGAGCCGACAAGCGTGACCTCATCCCAACATCCGCACCCGATCCCTGGAGTGACCGCATTGGATCTGCCACGTAGTTTCGTCATCCGGGAGGGTGACCTCCGGATTCTCAACCCGTTCGACGCCGGCAAACTCGCCACCCTGGGTCGGGCGATCAAGCTCGCGCCCGGCACGTCGATCCTGGATCTGTGCAGCGGCAAGGGCGAGCTGCTCTGCACCTGGGCCCGCGACCACGCGGTGACCGGCACCGGCGTGGACATCAGCACCGCCTTCACCGCAGCCGCCCGGGAGCGCGCCGTCGAGCTGGGCGTCGCCGACCGGGTTCGGTTCTTGCACGGCGATGCCGCGACCTTCGTCCCCGAGGCGCCCGTCGACGTGGCCGCCTGTGTCGGCGCCACCTGGATCGGCGGGGGTGTCCCCGGCACCCTGGAGATCCTCCGGCGCAGCCTGCGCCCCGGCGGGATGGCGCTGGTCGGGGAGCCGTACTGGCGACGCGACCCGCCCGACGCGGAGACCGTGGCGGGGTGCCACGCCCGGTCGCGGGACGAGTTCCGGGATCTGCCCGGGCTGGTCCGGCTCTTCGGGGAGTGCGGCTGGGACCTGGTGGAGATGGTCCTCGCCGACCAGGACAGCTGGGACCGGTACGCGGCGGCGCACTGGCTCAACCTGCGCCGCTGGCTGGACGCCCACCCGGACGACGAGCTGGCCGGGCAGCTGCGCCAGGAGCTGACCGAGGACCCGCTCCGGCACGTCCGCTACCAGCGGGAGTACCTGGGTTGGGGCGTCTTCGCCCTGCTCCTGCGGTGATCGCGCCCGGGTCGGTTCCCCCGCGGGGAGCCGGCCCGGGACGACGTTCCGCCGCCGTTCGGCGGATGGACCGGCTCGGGCGGCTTAGCGGACGGCCACCAGGGTAAGGCAGGATCATGGGACAGCTGCGCACGTCTCCGCCGCCGCCACGGGCCATCGAACTGGAGCGGTGGAGCCTTGGCACCCCGACCGAGCTGCGCGACCTGCGGGCCTCGCTGCGCGACGCGCTGACCCGGCACGGCCTCACCCAGGGTGAGGATCTCGACGAGATCCCGCACCTCGTGGTGCTGGTCGCCACCGAGCTGGCAACCAACGCTCTGCGGCACGGCATACCGCCGACGATCGTCACCCTGCTCGCCGCCGACGACTGCTTCATCCTCGACGTGGCCGACCACGACCTCAGCACGAGCCCCGACCTGAGCGACACCAGCCCGCTCGACTCGGGCGGTCGCGGGCTGTTGCTGGCCCAGTCGGTCTCCCTCGCCGTCGGGTGGTACGCGACCGGGGACACCAAGAACATCTGGGCCTCGTTTCCCCGCTGAGCACCCGCGTCGACCTCCGTCCGTCGCATCGCTCCGGTCGGGCGGGACCACGGACGCCGGGGCCGGACGGTTCACGGCCCGAGGTGAGCGCACTCACGGGCGGCGACACCGGGTCCGCCGGTACCGTTCCTCCTCGGGCGCGCGACCCGCCGCACCGCGCCACCGGCGAGTTGCGGCATGCCGTGCTGTCCCAGCTGCGGTGACGGCCCGAACTGCCGCACTGCGAGTGGATCACGGCGCGCCCGCCGGACGACCCCGAGAAGAGGAGGGCCCAGCGTGCCGGACGCCGAGCAGCTGCTCGCCGACGCCCTCGCGGCGGCGCGCGGCACCGACGTACGAGCGGCCGAACGCGCCCTCGACCGGCTGGTGGTCGGCGACGGCCCGGCGGTGGACGCGGTGCTGCTCGCCCGGCTGGCCCGGGGCGTCGGGCGGCTCTGGCCGCGGGGCTGGCAGCCGGTCGACCTGGACCGCATCGCGGCCCGGCGGCTGGCACCCCGGGGCGCGGAACTACTCCGGGGCGTGCTGGCCGCCCAACGGCGGGAGCAGCCAGGCCCGGTCCCGCAGTGGTTCGACGACCAGCTCGCCGAGCTGGACGCGGGCTGGGACGGCGACGCGGGCTGGCTGGACCGCCGGGCCGGCGGCGACCGGATCACCGCGCTGCGGGACGCGGTCGACGCGGTCGGGCTGGTCGAGGCGCTGCCGCCGGTCGCGGTGCTCCGCCCGCCACCGGGCGGTCCGGCCGCCACCTCGCGGACCGCCACACCGGCCACCGGCTCGCGGATGCTGGACCGGGTGCGCGCCCTGCTGGCCAAGGCCGAGTCGACCACCTTCCCGGCCGAGGCGGAAGCGCTCACCGGGAAGGCGCAGGAGCTGATGGCCCGGCACAGCATCGACGCCGCCCTGCTCGACGCGACCGCCGAGCGGCCGGACCAGCCCAGCGGCGTCCGGCTCGGCACCGACGCCCCGTACGCGGCGGCGAAGGCGCTGCTGATCCAGGAGGTGGCGGCGGCGAACCGGTGCGAGTCGGTGTGGTCCGACGACCTCGGCTTCGCCACCGTGCTCGGCTTCCCGGCCGACCTGGCGGCGGTCGAGCTGCTGCACACCTCGCTGCTGGTGCAGGCCACTGCGGCGATGCTGCGCGGCCGGGGCGAGCGCCGCGCGGGCCGCGGCCGGCGCACCAAGGGCTACGACGAGTCCTTCCTCAACGCGTTCGCGCTGCGGATCGGGGAGCGGCTGCGGGCGGTCACCGCGGCGGCGGGCCGGGAGGCGGCCGCGGAGCGCGGCGGTGACCGGCTGCTCCCGGTGCTCGCCGCCCGCTCGGACGCCGTCCGGGAGCGCGTCGACCAGCTCTTTCCCGGCGTCACCCGGCACCGGCTCCAGGTACGCGACGCCGAGGGCTGGACCTCGGGCACCTCGGCCGCCGACCGGGCCTCGCTGGAGGTCGGCACCCCGGCACGCCGGCCGGTACGGCGGGGCCGCTGATTTTTCGGGGAAGATGTCGGATCGGACGTCCCGGCTCCGACCCGTCTGCGAGAGGCGCCACCGCCGGTGGCCCGTACCCGAGGAGTGGACCGTGAAGTACATGCTGCTGATCTGGAACCGGCCCGGCTTCGTCGAGGAGCTGTCCGAGGCGGATCGGAACGCGATCTTCGGCGAGGTCGACGACATCATGAAGCGGCTGACCGAGTCCGGTGAGCTGGTCGGCGGGGAGGCCCTGGCCCACCCGTCGCAGACCCGTACGGCCCGGACCGGCGCCGCCGGCGTCGAGATCACCGACGGGCCGTTCGTGGAGAGCAAGGAACAGTTCGCCGGTTACCTGATGGTCGACTGCGAGACCCCGGAGCGGGCCGCCGAGATCGCCGCGAACTGGCCGGACGTGCGGCGCGGATTCGGGGTGCTGGAGGTACGCCCGGTGATGGACCAGGCCGGGACGGAGATGTGACGTCCCCTGTCGTCGAGGACCTGCTGCGCACCCTCGCGCCGCAGGTCCTCGGCGTGCTCGTGCGCCGGCACGGCCAGTTCTACGCCTGCGAGGACGCCGTGCAGGAGGCGCTGCTCGCCGCCGCCACGCAGTGGCCGGAGCAGGGCGTGCCGGACCACCCCCGCTCATGGCTGGTCACCGTGGCGACCCGTCGGCTCACCGACGAGTGGCGCAGCGAGCGGGCCCGCCGGGACCGCGAGGTCGCGGTGGCGGTCCGCGAGCCGGCGTACGCGGCGGTCGCGCCGGCCGCCGACGAGGAGCCGCCGAGTGCGGACGACACGCTGAAGCTGCTCTTCCTCTGCTGCCATCCGGCGCTCACCGGCTCCGCCCAGGTGGCACTCACGCTACGTGCGGTGGGCGGGCTGAGCACGGCCGAGATCGCCCGGGCGTACCTGATGCCGGAGGCCACGATGAGCCAACGGATCCGCCGGGCCAAACAGCGGATCGAGGCGGCCGGCGCCCGCTTCGCGCTGCCCTCGGCCGCCGACCGCGACGAGCGGCTGCGGGCCGTACTGCACGTGCTCTACCTGGTCTTCAACGAGGGGTACACCGCCTCCAGCGGCGGCGAACTGCACCGGACGGAGCTGACCGGCGAGGCGATCCGGCTGGCCCGGGAACTGCACCGGCTGCTCCCGGACGACGGCGAGGTCACCGGGCTGCTCGCGCTGATGCTGCTCACCGACGCACACCGGGCCGCCCGGACCGGCCCGGGCGGGGAACTGGTGCGGCTGGCCGAGCAGGACCGCACCCGCTGGGACCGGAGCGAGATCGAGGAGGGCATCGCCCTGGTGACCGAGGCGCTGACCTGGTCGCCACCGGGCCCGTACCAGGTGCAGGCGGCGATCGCGGCGGTGCACGCCGAGGCGCCGTCGGCGACGGAGACGGACTGGCCGCAGATCGTCGCGCTCTACCGGGTACTCGCCCGGATCGCGCCGAACCCGATGGTCACCCTCAACCAGGCCGCCGCGGTGGCCATGGTGGACGGTCCCCGGGCCGGCCTCGCCCTGCTGGCCCCGCTGGCCTCGGACGACCGCACGGCCGGGCACCACCGGCTCGCCGCGGTCCGCGCCCACCTGCTAGAAATCGCCGGCGACCGGGACGAGGCGCGGGAGGCGTACCTGGCCGCCGCGCGCGCGACGACCAGCCTGCCCGAGCAGCGCTACCTGGAGGTACGCGCCGCGCGCCTGGCCGCCGAGCGCTGATTCGGAACAGCCGCCCCCGGCCCAGCGCACCGGTCAGGCTCGGCATTCCCGGGCCAGCCGCTGCGGGATCTCGACGAAGCTGGCGCTCAGCCATGTGACCGGCGCAGACGACTTCGCCCCGACGTCGATCCGCCGCGCGGCGTCGGTCACGAGCGCCTTGATCTCCGGGTCCTGCGCCCGGACGGCCTGCCGGCGTACGTCGTCTGCCAGGTCGGCGAGATTCGCCTTGACCTGGTCGTTGATCTGTTCCGCGGTGAGGTCCCGGCGGGTGGCCGCGGCGGAGTCGGCGGTGATCTGCTTGCTCTTGCCGATGATGAGCTTGTCGACCTCAGCGCAGACCGCGGCGGTGTTCGCCGCGGTCACCGGCGACGGCGAGGCGGTGGGGGTGGGTGCGGCGGAGACGGTCGGGGCGGCGGTCGGCGCGGCACTCCAGTTGCCGCCCGGCGCGGCGGTGTCCCTCCCGGCGGATTGGCAGGCCGCGACGAGCGCGGTCATCGTCACCAGGGCGGCGGCACGGATCGCGGTGGTACCGGACATCGTTCTCCCCGTACGGTCGGCGGCCGTCCGTGACGACTCGTGGTCATTCTGTGCTCCGGTCGTGGCACCGCCGCCCGGGCCGGATCGGGCGGCGCCCGATCCAGTCTGGCAACTGCACCGGCACGACGGCGGACACGCGGTCCACCCACAGCACGCCGGGCCGGCGAGGTGCCGGCCCGGCGGGACGCACGACGTACGTCAGCTCTTGAAGGCGTCCTTGATCTTCTCACCGGCCTGCTTGAGCTTGGCGCCGGCCTGCTCGTTGCGGCCCTCGGCCTCGAGGCGTTCGTCGTCGGTGGCCCGGCCGACTCCCTCCTTGACCTTGCCGGCGGTGTTCTCGGCCGCATTGTCGATCTTGTCGTCGATGCCCATGGGAACCTCCACTCAGCAGTTTCCGTGACACCGCCGAGGTACCCCGCCCTCCGATCCCTCAACCCTCCGACCAGCAGGGACGCTCACCCGCGGTGAGCGAGACGCCGGCCGCCGGCCCCGGGCGGACCGGGACCGGCGGCGGGTGCGGAGGTCAGCCGACCGGCCGGAAGCGCCGCAGCCGGAGGCTGTTCGCCACCACGAAGACCGACGAGAACGCCATCGCGGCACCGGCGATCATCGGGTTGAGCAGGCCGGCGGCGGCCAGCGGCAGAGCCGCCACGTTGTAGGCGAAGGCCCAGAACAGGTTGCCCTTGATGATGCCGAGGGTCCGCCGGGAGAGCCGGATGGCGTCCACGGCCGCCATCAGGTCACCCCGGACCAGGGTCAGGTCGGACGCCTCGATCGCCACGTCGGTGCCGGTGCCCATGGCCAGCCCGAGGTCGGCCTGGGCCAGGGCGGCGGCATCGTTGATGCCGTCCCCCACCATCGCGACCGTCCGCCCCTCGGCCTGGAGGCGCTGCACCACCTCGACCTTGTCGGCCGGCAGCACCTCGGCGATCACCTGGTCGATGCCGACCTCGGCGGCCACCGCCTTCGCGACGGTGGTGTTGTCGCCGGTGAGCAGCACCGGGGTGAGCCCGAGTTCGCGCAGCCGGGCGATGGCCGCCGCGCTGGTCGGCTTCACCACGTCGGCCACCGCCAGCACGCCACGGGCCCGGCCCTCCCAGCCGGCCAGGACCGCCGTCCGGCCGGCGGCCTCCGCGCCGGTCGCCGCCCGCACGACCTCCTCGGGTACGTCCAGACCCCGCTCCCGCAGCAGCCGGAGCCGCCCGACGACCACGTCCCGGCCGTCGACCGAGCCGGCAACGCCGAGCCCTTCCGCGTTGGCGAAGCCGGTGACCGGGGGCACCGGGCCGGCCCCCGCGGCACCGTCGGCGATCGCCCGGGCGATCGGGTGCTCGGAGGCGGCCTCCAGCGCGCCGGCCCACCGGAGCAGCTCGTCGGCGTCCTGACCGGCGGCCGGGAGCACGTCGACCAGGGTCATCCTGCCGGTGGTTACCGTGCCGGTCTTGTCCAGGACCACCGTGTCGACCTGGCGGGTCGACTCCAGCACCTCGGGGCCCTTGATCAGGATGCCGAGCTGGGCACCCCGCCCGGTGCCGACCAGCAGCGCGGTCGGGGTGGCCAGGCCGAGGGCGCACGGGCAGGCGATGATCAGGACGGCCACCGCGGCGGTGAACGCCGCCGTCGTCCCCGCCCCGGTGCCGAACCACCAGCCCAGCGTGCCGGCGGCCAGGGCGATCACGATCGGCACGAAGACCCCGGAGATCCGGTCGGCGAGCCGCTGCACGGCCGCCTTGCCGGTCTGCGCCGCCTCGACCAGCTTGGCCATCTGGGCGAGCTGGGTGTCTCCACCGATCCTGGTGGCCCGCACGACCAGCCGGCCGCCGGCGTTGACGGTGGCGCCGACGACGGTGGCGCCGGGCCCGACCTCGACCGGGACCGACTCGCCGGTGAGCATGCTGGCGTCGACGGCCGAGGTGCCCTCCTCGACCACGCCGTCGGTGGCGATCTTCTCGCCGGGCCGGACCACGAACCGGTCCCCGACCACGAGCTGGTCCACCGGGATCCGGGTCTCCCGGTCGCCGCGAAGCACCGCGACGTCCTTGGCGCCCAGCTCGAGCAGGGCGCGCAGGGCCGCGCCGGCGGTCCGCTTGGACCGGGCCTCGAAGTAACGGCCGGCGAGGATGAAGGCGGTGACCCCGGCCGCCGCCTCCAGGTAGATGTTGCCGGCGCCGTCGCCGCGGGTGATGTCGAAGCGGAACGGGTGCACCATCCCGGGCATCCCGGCGTCACCCAGGAAGAGCGCCCAGAGCGACCAGCCGAACGCGGCGAGGGTGCCGAGCGACACCAGGGTGTCCATGGTCGCCGCGCCGTGCCGCAGGTTGATCCAGGCGGCCCGGTGGAACGGCAGCCCGCCATAGACCACGACCGGGGCGGCCAGGGTCAACGACAGCCACTGCCAGTAGGTGAACTGCCAGGCGGGCACCATGGCGAGCAGGATCACCGGCACGGCCAGCGCGACCGAGACCCGCAGCCGGGTACGCAGCCCACGCAGCTCGTCCACCGGCTCGGCGGTCGCCTCGGCCCGGGCCTGGGCCGGCGGGGGCGGTACGGCTGCTGTGTAGCCGGTCTTCTCCACCGTGGCGATCAGGTCGTCCGGCGTCACGTCGTCGGCGTACCGGACGGTGGCCTTCTCCGTGGCGTAGTTGACCGTGGCCTCGACGCCGTCCATCCGGTTGAGCTTCTTCTCGATACGGGCTGCGCAGGAGGCGCAGGTCATGCCACCGATCGCGAGTTCGATCTGGTTCGGCGCGACCGGCAGGGACGAAGAGCCCGCGCTCTTGGCGGTCGATGTCATCGCGGCACCTCCGGTCAATTGTGCCCGTGACCCGGGGTGCCGTGGTCGGCCTCCGGGGTCGGTGTGGTGGTCGGGGCCGGCGCGCCCGTCGCCGGCGTGCCCGGGTCGCCGGCCACGACGGTGAACTCCGCGGTGTGCACCGCGTCGTCGTGCCGGAAGTCCAGGTAGAGGCGGTACGTCCCGGCCGAGGGAACCTCGGCGGAGAAGGTGACCGCCGGCCCGGCCGCGGTCCGCCCGTCACCGGGCGCGCCCTCCGGGTGCACGTGCAGGTAGGCCAGGTCGCCCTGCCGCAGCGCCACCAGGTGCCCGTACGCCCCGAGGTAGGGCTGGAGGTCGGTGACCGGCCGGCCGTCCCGGCTCACGGTCAGGGTGAGCTGGCTGGTGCGGCCCGGCTGCGGGGTGCCGCCGAGGGTGACGGTGTAGCCGTCGACGGTGGTGCTGGTGGCGGGCGCCGGCAGCGGCCGGTCGGCCAGCGTGCCGGGGACCGTGACGTCGACCCCGAGCGTCAGCGGCACGCCGCCGGTCGGGGTGAAGTCGGCGAACGCCCGCCAGGTGCCGGCGCCGACGAGCGGCGAGGCGACCCGCCAGGTGCCGTCGGCGGCCAACTCGGGGTGGACGTGCCGGAACCCGGAGAGGTCACGCCGGGCGACGATCAGATGCATGCGCTTGTCGTGCGCCACGTCGTAGCGGGTGACCGGCCGGCCGTCGGGGCCGGTGATCCGGAAGGCGAACTCGCCGACCGGGGCGCTCACCGGCTGCAGCGTGTAGCCGCGGTCGGAGACGAGCAGCCCGCCGGGCAGGTGGTCGGTGGCGGCCGCCGTGTGGCCGGCGTCGCCGTGACCTCCGTCACCGTGGTCGCCATCGGTGGGGTCGTGCGGGGTCGCGGCGGGCGGGGCGACGGGGCCGGCCAGGTGCCCGACCCCGTACGCCGTGCCGAACACCGCCGCGAGGCCGAGGGCGAAGCCGCTCAGCTTCGTCGTCGTGTTCATGGGGTACCTCGGTTCCTTCGGATCCGCGGACCCGTCACGCCCCGACGAGGTCGTAGCCGGCCTCGTCCACGGCGGCGCGGACGGCGTCCGTGGCCAACGGGCTCTCACTGGTGACGGTGACCTGGCCGGAGGCCAGGTCAACCTGGACGTCCGTGACGCCCGGGATGGCGCTCACCTCGGTGCTGACCGAGTTGACGCAGTGCCCGCAGGTCATGCCCTGCACCTGGTACGTGGTGGTGACCATCGCAACTCCCCTCTCGCCGCTCCCACCCTATACCCCCTGGGGGTAATAGGTGGAGAGACCGCTGCCACTCTCCCGCTACCGTTACCCCGTGGGGGTATCTGCCAACGAAGAGGACCGTACCATACCCCCGAGGGGTACGCTATCCTGGACGCCATGACCGCACCGACGACCCCGACCCGGGGCTACACCGCCAGCAAGGACCAGCTGCTCGCGCGGCTCCGCCGTATCGAGGGCCAGGTCCGCGGCATCGAGAAGATGGTCGAGGACGACCGCTACTGCATCGACGTGCTGACCCAGATCTCCGCCATCCAGGCCGCCCTGGACAAGGTCGGCCTCGGCCTGCTCGACGGGCACGCGCGGCACTGCATGCACGAGGGTGCCGCCGAGGGCCGCGCCGACGAGATGGCCACCGAGATGATGGCCGCCGTCGGCCGGCTGATGAAGCGCGGCTGACCAGGCCCGTTGGGGGCCGAACGGCGCGTCCGGCCCCCAACGGCTGCGCGTCAGCGCCCGTCGAGCAGCTTCCTCATGCTGTCGATCTCGGCCCGCTGGGCGTCGACGATCCGCTGGGCGAGCGCCCTGGCCTCGGGGTTGGCGCCCCCGGTCAGCTCCGCCTGCGCCATCGTGAGCGCGCCCTCGTGGTGGGCGATCATCATGGTCAGGAACTGTCGGTCGAAGTCGGTCCCGGACGACGCCTTCAGCGTCGCCAGGTCGGCGTCGGACATCATCCCGGGCATGCCGTGGTCCATCCCCGGCATGCCGTGGCCGGCACTGGCCGGAGGCACCGGCCGGCCCCACGCGGTGAGCCAGTCGGTCATGCGGGCGATCTCCGGCGCCTGGGCCGCCTTGATCTGCCCGGCCAACCTCCGCACCTCGGGGTCGGCGGCCCGGTCGTCGGCCAGCTCGGCCATCGCCACGGCCTGCCGGTGATGCGGGATCATCAGATGGGCGAACGTCACGTCCGCGTCGCCGAAGGTGGCCCCGGGGGAGGGCGATCCCGTGGCGGGCGTGTCGTGGCCGGTGCCGGCGGTCGGGTGGTCGCCACCGCCACAGCCGGTGAGGGCGAGCGCGGCGGCTACGGTCGCGCCGGCCAGGGCGGCCCGGCGCGCGAGGGTACGAGTGGACATGGAACAGCCTTTCGGTGTCGGAACGTACGCAGCGGACGGCGGACGCGGGTGACCGGTCTTCCGGTCCACCCGCGCCGGGGCGTCCTATCTGCGCAGCACCGACACCGTCGCCAGGCGCAGCCCGTACGGTCGGGGCGGCGGGGCGCGCGGTCCTGGGGCGGCCCGGAGGGCCACCCTGGCGGCCGGCCCGTAGGTCCGGGACCCGGCCCGCAGCAGCAGGGCGACCAGCAGCGTGACGGCGAACGCGCCGAGCACGGCCAGGCAGATGCTCCAGCCGGACCGGTCGCCGCTGGGATCACCCAGCGGGAGCACCCGGGCCTGGGCGTCCGTCGGCGGGAGCACCCGGGCCGGGCCGCAGCCGTCACCCGGGCAGTCGCCGGCCATGCCGGCCACCGCGACCGGCAGGGCGGCTGGACCGGCCACCGCGACCGGCGGGGCGGCGTGGTTGGCCGCCGGGTGGTCCCCCGGGCCGCCGGAGGCGTGCGTGCCGTGGCCGAGAGTGTGCATGGCGGTCAGCCCGACCAGGGTGCAGAGCAGCAGCAGGAGCCGGACCCACGGTCCGGTCGTCACCGCTGGCGCCGTACGCACGAGAACCACGCTAGTGGGTGCGGCGGGCCGGGCCGGCAGGAACCACCGGAGATCACTCATCGCCTGCGTCGCGTCCCGGGCCTGGCTACCATTCCCGGCGGCGACCGGCCTGCGCTCCCCCGTCGGCGCCAGCGCCGGCCCGGTGAACCGACCAGCCCGGTGACACGTATCGCGCTGTGACTCGTTGGGAGACACGCCATGGGCGCCGACCACACCCGTCCCGCTCCGCCCGCCCCGCCCGGGGTGCGACGGATCCTCGTCGCGGCGGTGGTGCCGCTGTTCCTGGTGACCGTGGTCGCCGCGCTGGTGCTGTGGCCGCGGGACGGCCGGGAGCCGGCGGGTGGCGCCGACCTGCCGCGTTACCACGGCACGGTGACCCGGGTGGTGACCGAGCCGTGCCCGCCGACGCCGGAGGGCGGCACCGGCCAGGCCACGGGGCCGTGCGGAACCGTGACGGTCGCCGCCGAGCAGGGCCCGGACGCCGGTCGACAGGTCGAGGCACCCCTCCCGTCCGGTCCCGGGGCGCCCCGGGTCGAGGTCGGTGACAAGATCATCCTCGTCGAGCTGATGGACCCGGCCGATCCGACGATCAAGACCTACAACATCGCCGAGCACCAGCGCGGCACGCCGCTGGTCTGGCTGGCCGTGCTGTTCGCCGTCGCCATCGTGGCGTTCGGGCGCTGGCGCGGACTGGCCGCGCTGGGCGGCCTGGTGGCGAGCTTCGCCGTGCTGCTCGGCTTCGTGCTGCCCGGGATCGGCGCCGGCCAGCCGCCGCTGCTGGTGGCGATCGTCGGGGCCGCGCTGATCATGTTCGTGGTGCTCTACCTGACCCACGGGATCACCGCCGAAACCTCGGTAGCGGTGCTCGGCACCCTGGGCAGCCTGGTGCTGACCGGCGTCCTCGGCACCCTGGCCACCGCGGCCACCCACCTGACCGGCTACGGCAGCGAGGACGCCACCACGCTGTCGATGTTCCAGCAGAACGTCGACCTGCACGGGTTGCTCCTGGCCGGCATCATCATCGGCTCGCTCGGCGTGCTGGACGACGTCACCGTCACCCAGGCGGCCACGGTCACCGAGTTGGCGAACGCGAACCCGGGGCTGTCCCGGATGCAGCTCTACCGGGCGGCCACCCGGGTGGGCCGGGCGCACATCGCCTCCACCGTCAACACCATCGTGCTGGCGTACGCGGGCGCGTCTCTGCCGCTGCTGCTCCTGCTGGTCGCCGACTCGCGACCGGTGGGCGAGATCCTCACCAGCGAGTTCATGGCCCAGGAGATCGTCCGGAGCGCGGTGGCCACGCTCGGCCTGATCGCCGCCGTACCGCTGACCACCGGTCTGGCGGCGGTGGTCCGGACTGCCGGACGGTCCGGCGCCGCGACCGACGCCGGACCGCGCCCGCCGTCGTCCCGGCCGCCGGCCGAACGGCACGACGCGCTGGAGGCACTCGGCGGAGCGGCCGCCGGACGATCCGGACCGGAGAGGAGCACGGAAGCCGCATGGTGACACTCCGCAGCGTGATCGGCCGGCGCGAACGCGACGCTGGTCACGCAGGGCGACGACGAAAACGTGCGATTGGTCGGCTTCCGGACGTAGATCGCCGACCGGGCTCTCGGGTAACCTCGCTGCCGGTAACCGCCGAAGGCGCGCACCGGCGCCAGCGGTACCACCGCCCAATCGCCCTGTGGCGAACCGGGGAACCAGGTACCTGGGGTGAATCCGCGCGAGCGGTAGGGGCCACTTCCGTCCCGAACCCGACAGCTAACCCGGTCGGCGGTCGACGGAAGGGAACACTGTTGACGGCACCCCTGCGCCGCTGGTTGACACCCGTGGTGGCCGTGCTCACCGCGTTCGCCATCGTCGCCGGGCCCACCCCGGCGCTGGCCGCACCCAACACCCCCACCCCATCGGGCCACGAGGAGGACAACGACCCTCCGCTCATCACCGAGGTCATCGATGCCGCCAATCGCGGCTTCCTGCAGGCCAAGGCGAAGCTGGACAAGTCGAAGCAGCGTCAACTCCAGTTGGCCCTGGAGATCCGGGCGGCGCAGGCCGACCTGGACGCGCTGCGGCCGCAGGTGAGCCAGATCGCCACGCAGTCCTATCGGACCGGCCGGATCGGCGCGATGGCCCTGCTGCTGGAGAGCAACGCGCCCGACTCGTTCGTCCAGCGGGCCTCCGCCCTCGACGAACTGAACCTGATGAACGCGCAGAAGCTCGCCGAGGTCAACGCCGCGAAGAACCGCGCGGAGCAGGCCAAGATCGCGCTCGACGCGGAGATCCGCGAGCAGCAGAAGCAGACCAACGCGATGCAGCGCGAGAGGGCCGAGGCGGAGAAGGCCCTGCGGCTGGTCGGCGGGCGCGGTTTCACCGGCGGCCTGGTCGCGGCCACTTCCCCGGTCGCCCGGATCGCTCCCGGGCGGACGGCTGACGGGGGGTGGAAGCCCGAGTCGCGCAGCGTGAAGGACCCGACCACCTCGGGCTACATCACCCCGCGCACGCTGCACATGTACAAGGAGGTCAAGCGGGCCGGCTTCGACCGCTTCGTGGGCTGTTACCGCCCGGGCGGTCCCTGGGAGCATCCCAAGGGCCGGGCCTGCGACTGGTCGCTACAGCGCAGTGGCTTCTCTCCCTGGCACAACAACGACATGCGGATGTACGGCAACAACCTCGCCGCGTTCCTGATCCGCAACGCCGATCGGCTGGGCGTCTACTACGTGATCTGGAACCGGCAGATCTGGTTCCCGGCGACCGGTTGGAAGTCCTACAGCGGGCCCTCCAACCACACCGACCACGTGCACGTGTCGCTGCTGTAGCTAGCCGGAGTACCACGCCGAGGAGCCGTGCCGCGACCGCGCGGGGCGGCCCTTCGGCGTCAGGAAGGGCTCAACCGGCGACGGCGCTGGGCGCCGGGTCCGCGGGCGCGGCCGGCAGCGTCGCGCTCGGCTTGCCGGCCGGCACCTCGGCCACCGTCCGCACCTCGCCCGCGCTGAGCCGGTACGACATGCCGACCACCCCGCACCGCCCGGCCGCCACCCGCTCGGCGAGCACGGCGGACCGGGCCAGCAGCGCCTCCACGGTCCGCGCGATGTGGATGTCGACGATCTCGTCGAGGTCCTCGACACCCTCCCGGGCGGCCCGGGCCAGGCTGGGCACGACGGCGTCCACCAACGCGCCGAGGTGGCCGGCGGGGGGCGTGCCGGTGGCGACCACCTCGCGGGCGGCCTGCACGGCGCCGCACGAGTCGTGGCCGAGCACCACCACCAGCGGGGTGCCCAGCACGGTGACCGCGTACTCGACGCTGCCGAGCACCTCGGGGCCGACGGTGTGGCCGGCGGTCCGCACCACGAACAGGTCACCGAGGCCACGGTCGAAGATGATCTCGGCGGCGAGCCGGGAGTCGGCGCAGCCCACGATCACCGCGAATGGGTGCTGGCCGTCGGCGACGGCGGCGCGGTGCTCGGCGTCCTGGTTGGGATGACGGGGTACACCGGTGACGAACCGCCGATTGCCGGCGAACAGCTCGGCGAGCGCCTGTTCGGGATTGGTCGGCAGCACTGCACTCACCTCGTCCTCGCGCGAAACGACCTGGTCAGCCCGGCCGGCGACAGAGGCGGCCTCGACCACCACGGTCACACCCGAGCCAAGACACGTCAAGATTTACGTGATACGGATTTCATACGTCACCGGTCACTTGACGGGCGGCCGCCCACGGCCCGCCGCCCGGGGCCGGTCGGCACCGGCGCGGAGCCATACCATGACCACCATGGCGACGACAGCGGGCGAGAACGGGAGCGGCCGGAACTGGACCTTCCTCACCAACCACGGGCACGTGCTGCTGGCCATCGCGCGCAACCCCACCGCGCGGCTGCGTGACGTGGCCGACGAGGTGGGGGTGACCGAGCGGGCCGCCCAGGCGATCGTCGCCGACCTGGAGGCCGGCGGCTACCTGCGGCGCACCCGGGTGGGCCGGCGCAACGAGTACACGATCAACCCGAGCGGCCACTTCCGGCACCCGGCGGAGGCCGACCAGCAGGTCGGTGCCCTGCTCGCCCTCTTCACCGCCGAACCGGCCGACGGGCGCGCCGCCGAGGCGTGACCGACCCCGGCGGCTCCCGTCACCGCACGACCGGCGCGCCGACGGTAATCTCAGCGCGTGCGCGACAGCTTGCGGCCGGACGGGACGACGGTGCGCGTCCCTACCGGGCACCGGATCCGGTCCATCCTCTGTGGAGCGGGAGCGGCCGCCCTGCTCGGCGCCGTCCTGGTGGCGCCCGGGCCCGCCTCGGCTGCCCCGAAGTGCGGCCCGCCCGGCGGCCCCGCCCCGACCGAGGCGTCCTGGGCGCTGGATCGGCTCGACCCGGCGGCGGCCTGGCGGGTCACCCGGGGCCAGGGCGTCACCGTTGCGGTCATCGACTCCGGCGTCTCCCCCAGCCACCCCCTGCTGCGCGGCCGGGTGCTGCCCGGCGAGGACTTCAACAACCTGGTCCACCTCAAGGGACAGTGCGACCTCGTCGGCCACGGCACCCTGGTGGCCGGCATCATCGCCGGCAAGGAGGGCACCGGCGTGCCGTACAGCGGGATCGCGCCCGAGGCCAAGATCCTGCCGATCCGGGTGCTGGCCGACAACCAACGCACCTTCGACGAATCGATCCCGGCCGAGATCGGCCGGGCGATCAAGTGGGCGGTCGACCACAAGGCCGACGTGATCAACCTGTCCCTGGTGACGCTGGACGACGCCCGGCTGAAGGACGCCGTGGACTACGCCCTCGACAAGGGGGTCATCGTGGTGGCCGCCGCCGGCAACCGGCAGGAGAACCAGCAGGACCAGCCGGGGTACCCGGCCGCGTACCCGGGGGTCATCGCCGTCGCCGGGATCGACGACGCGGGCGAGCACGTTGGCAGCTCGGTCACCGGCGACTACGTGGACATCGCCGGCCCCGGGCTGAAGATCGTCGGCCCGGCGCCACAGGGGTCGGGATACCGAGCGGAGCCGCAGGGCGGCACCAGCTTCGCGACCGCGTACGTCTCGGGGGTGGCCGCGCTGGTCCGCGCCGCGCACCCGGACCTTTCCCCGAAGGAGATCGCCTTCCGGCTGACCCAGACGGCCGACAACCCGCCGGACGGGCACAACGCCGAGATCGGATACGGGATGGTCAACCCGTACCGGGCGGTGACCAGCCTGCTGGGGAGCCGGACCGACCCGCCGCTCGGCGCGCTGCCGAAGCCGGCGCCGCCGGCCGACCCGCTCGCGTGGCAGCGGACCGTGGCGATCTGGGTGGCCGCGGTCGGCGGGCTGCTGGCCGTCGCCCTGCTGACGCTCCGGCCGATCCTGATTCACGGTCGCCGGCGCGGCTGGCGCCCTGGACGCCGCCCCGCGGCCCTGGACGCCTGAACCCACCCACCCCGGCCCCGGGCACCGCCCCGCGCGCCAACGGGGGTCAGCGCGCCGCTGGTGGCGCGGGAAAAGCACTGCGGCCCCGACCCCGGACAGAGCCGGAGCGGAGCCGCAGCGGGGCCGGTCGGGTCAGTTGCCCCAGACCTTGGAGTTGCTCATCTCGGTGGTCATGTAGTTCTCGCGGGCGATGCCGACCGCCTGGCCGATGTCGTTCAGGACCTTGTTGATGTCCCGCACGGCGGCGTCCCACTGGGCCTGGTGCTGCTGGTAGGCGACGCGGTCCTGGCCCTCCCACTCGAGCCTGGTCAGCATCGAGCGCAGCGTGTCCAGCTTCTCGTCGATGGTCCGCGAGATGGCCTGCATCTGCTGGTTGCTGCTCTCGAGGACGGCGTAGTCGACCTTGATGCTCATCGTTCCTCCTCTACCTGGCTACTACGCGGATCACGGGTTGAGAGCAGCGTGGAACTTGTCCAGCATCTGCTGCTGCTCTTCGTCGTTGACCTGGTGCGTCGTACCCGACTTGTCGAGCAGGTCGGCGATGTTGTCCATCGCGGTCAAGAGCTTGTTCGTGTCCTCGTTCCAGCGCGTCATCAGGCTCTGGAAACCCGTGGACGCCTGGCCCTTCCAGGCCATCGCCAGGTCGTCGACGACATTCCACAGCTTCTTGAGCTCGCCGTCGACGTCGCTGCGCGTGGACCGCACGTCACTCGCGGCGGTGTGCAGAGTCGCTGCACTGACCTCGAACGCCATGCTTCACACCCTTCCGTCATCTTCGTGGCGGCGGATCCGCCGCGCCCCTCCCCCGCGGCAAGGCGTACACACCCCACCGACGGACACTTCAACCGAACCGTAGCGGACGACGTCCAACCCGCGCAGCCCTGTCCCCGTATCGTCGTCTCCCGGCAAGCCAGGATCCACAACACATTCCCGGGCGGACCGTACGATATGGACGGACGACCACCTCGATCCGCACCGGCCTCAGGACGGCTGGCGGTACGACCTGACGTGCATCATCACCCCGAACGCCAGCAGCAGCGCCAGCAGCACCACCACGGCCCACAGCACCGGCCGCTCGAAGGCGCGCTGGAGCACCACCGGAAGCAGCGCCACGCCGCCGGTGAGCATCACCACTTCAGCGGCTCGCCGGACCCCCGCCGAGCCCGTGAGCCGGGCCGCCAGGGCGAGGCCGAGGAAGACCGGGATGGTCAGCAGGAAGTACATGAACAGCCAATAGAGCACCGTGAACACCCCGACCCCCCTCGTCACTGGTAGAACTTGGAGTCCTTGACCCAGTCGATCTTGATGTCCTTGATGTCCGGGTCCGAGCCGGTGGGCGCCCAGCCGGGGCGGGAGTCCGACACGAACGCGAACCGGCTGTTGGTGTTGAAGCCAGCCATCACGGCGTGCAGGAGCGCGCCGATGTCCCCGAAGACCATCACCAGGATGGCGGAGGCGGCCGCCAGGCCGGCGATGCCGATCGCCTGGGCGAGCGCCGTGGTGCCGGGGAAGAACTGGAACGCGATCGAGGCGATCACCGCGACCAGGATCGGCATGAGCGCCTGGGCCAACCCGGAGACCGCGTCGTTGTAGGCGTCCCGCGCCGAGGTGAGGGTGTCCTTGTTGGCGTTGAACGCCTCGGCCAACGAGTTGATCTCCGCTCCCAGCTTGCGCATGAAGAGGTCGAACGCGTCCCGGTCGTCGAAGTCCCACTCCTTCGGGTCCGGCGGGACCGCCGCGACCGCCGCGCCGAACTGGTCCGAGCCGAGCAGACGCGCGGCATCCCCCCACTTCTTGATGGCCTCGTTGACCTCCTGATTGTCGAACGTCTCCAGGTAGAGGATCGAGCCGATCAGGATCCCCGAGAAGACGATCCACATCCAGTTGCCTCGTGCGATGGCCGCCGCCGTACGCACCGGCGCCGTCGTCTCGGCAACCGAGACGGTGCCGGTCACCGCGCCCGAGGCGTTGGCGATGAAGATCTCCGGTGGCATCAGCTGCTCCCCCCGTGGCTGGCCCGGCCGGTCACTTGACCACCCAGGGCTGGTCCGACTTCTCCCAGTTCTTCGCGCTCTGCTCGAGCTGCTCAGCGGCTTTGTGCAGGTGGTCGATACCGGTCTTGACGTTGTCGAGGTGCCCGTCGACCGAGGCGTTGTGCTGGGCCACCGTCCCGTGGCCGAAGAGGCTCAGCGCGCCGCCCGGCAGCTTCACCTCCTCCAACAACGTCTGCACGTTGCGCAGGTACTGGATCGGGCCGTCCGGAGCGTCGAGCATCTTGCTCGCCTTCCGGATCGCGTCGACGTCGACCTTGTTGGCCATCGCGCCTCCTCCCAGCTCAGCGACGCAGGCCGCGGGTCGGGTCGGACAGGTCCACACCGAACTGGCGGAACCAGTCCTCCGGGGTCAGGGAACCCTCCTGGGCCCGGCGGACCAGCTCGGAGCCGCCGAGCATCTCGGTCAGCAACTCCTGCTGGCGTTCGTTGAAGGCCGCGTACGCCACGTCGATGGCGGCCTGGAGCGACTCCGCCAGCGTGTAGCTGTCCAGCCGCATCGCCCGCGCGTTGAGCTCGATGTCGCCGACCTTCATCTCGCCGTCCACGGTCACCCGGACCAGGCCGTCCGGGCTCTCCCCGGTCACCCGCAGGTCCGCTCGCTGCTGCTGGAACTCGGCCAGCCGGCGCTGCTGCTCCTGCGCCTGGCGCAACATGTTCTCCACGGCGCCACCGGCGCCACCGTAACCCCACGGGCTGCTCACGACGGGTCCCTCTCTGCACGCGCGACGGTCGGGCTGACGCTATCGGAACGCTTACCTGGCGTCCGCCCCTAAGCCGGCTCCGTCCAGGCGGTCTGGATCAGCTGCTGGCCGTCCCGGCGGCGGACCAGGGTGCCCCGACCCGGCGGCTGCGGGCTCGGCCGCAGGTTGCCGAAGACCGCACCCTCCTCCCGGCTGCCGGACATCAGCAGGCCCGGCGAGTCCAGCTCGCGCAGGCGCTGCAGCACCGGCTCGTACAGGGCTCGCGCCACGCCGCCCACCCGGCGGGTGATGATCAGGTGGAGGCCGATGTCCCGGGCCTGCGGCAACAGCTCCTGCAGCGCGCTGAGCGGGTTGCTGCCGCCCGAGGCGACCAGGTCGTAGTCGTCCACCAGGACGTAGAGGTCGGGGCCCTTCCACCAGCTCCGGTCGCGCAGCTGGGCGGTGGTCACGTCCGGGCCGGGCAGGCGGTTCTGCAGCGCGCTGCGGATCGAGCCCAGCCCCTGGCTGAACACCTGGTTGGACGGCGCGTAGTCGAGCAGGTGGTCGCCCTCCACCGCGCCCAGCAGGCCACGGCGGTAGTCGGCGATGACCAGCCGGGCCTGGGCCGGGGTGTACCGCTCGGCGATGCCCCGGGCGATCAGCCGCAGCAGGTTCGTCTTGCCACACTCGGCGTCGCCGAACACGGTCAGGTGCGGCTCGCTGGCCAGGTCCAGGTAGACCGGGGCCAGCGCCGACTCGTTGACGCCGATCGGGATGCCCGGCACCGACCGGTCGATGACCTTCGCCAGCTCGCCGACCGGCAGCTTGCGCGGCAGCAGCCGCACCTTGGGCGCTGGGCGGCCCGACCAGTTGGCCGCGACGTGCCCGGCCAGGGCGACCGACGCCTCGGTCAGGTCCTCGATGTCGCGCTTGCCGTCGATCCGCGAGATCCCGCTGAGGAAGTGCAGCTTGTCGTGGGTCAGACCGCGGCCCGGCGTGCCTACCGGCACGTTCTGCGCGGCCCGCCGGTCGATCTCCGACTCGGCCGCGTCGCCGAGCCGCAGCTCCAGCTTCGTGCCGAGCAGGTCCCGCATGTTGATCCGGATCTCCGCCCACCGCACGGCCGTGACAACCACGTGTACGCCGAAACCCAGCCCCCGGTTGGCCAGGTTGGTGATGGTCTGCTCCAGCTCTTCGTACTCCTGGCGCAGCGTGTTCCAGCCGTCGACCACCAGGAAGATGTCGCCGAACGGGTCGTCAGCGAACTCCCCGGCCGCCCGGCGGCGACGGTAGCTGGCCATCGAGTCGATGCCGTGCTGGGTGAAGCGCAGCTCCCGGTCGTCGATGATCGCGACCACCTCGGCCACGGTCCGCCGGACCGCCTCGGTGTCCCGCCGTCCGGCCACCCCGGACATGTGCGGCAGCCGCTCCAGGCTGCGCAGCGCGCCGCCGCCGAAGTCGAGACAGAAGAGCTGCACCTCGCGCGGCGTGTGGGTGAGCGCCAGCGAGGCGAGCATGGACCGCAGCATGGTGCTCTTGCCGCTCAGCGAGGCACCGACGATCACCACGTTGCCGCCCGCGCCGGACAGATCGATCATCATCGGGTCGCGCCGCTGCTCGTACGGCCGGTCGACGATGCCGACCGGCACGGTGAGCCGCCCACGCCCCGGCCAGTTCGCCGTGGTGAGGCCGAACGTCGGGTGCACGCTCAACGGCGGCAGCAGCTCGGCCAGACCCGGCGGCTCGGCCAGCGGCGGCAGCCAGACCTGGTGCGCCGGGCGCCCCCGCCCCTTGAGCCGGTCGATCAGCACGTCCAGCATGGCCACCGCCTTGCCGTCGGCCGCCTGCTCCGGCTCCGGCGCGGTCTCCGTCGGGCTCGGCACGGCCGGCACCGGCACGTAGTCGATGCCGTACGGCACGATCCGGCGCTGCACCTGCGCCCGGGTGGACCGCTGCACCTGCCCCGGCGCCCGGTACGGCCCGGAGACGTACGCCGCCCGGAACCGGAGCATGGTGCTGGTGTCGGTCTTGAGGTAACCGTGACCGGGCGCGCTCGGCAGCTCGTACGCGTCAGGCACGCCGAGCACGATGCGGCTCTCGACCGCCGAGAAGGTGCGCAGACCGATCCGGTACGACAGGTGGGTATCCAGGCCGCGCAGCTTCCCCTCCTCCAGCCGCTGGGAGGCCAGCAGGAGGTGCACGCCGAGCGACCGGCCGAGCCGGCCGATCATGACGAACAGGTCGATGAAGTCCGGCTTGGCGGCGAGCAGCTCGCTGAACTCGTCACAGATGATCAGCAGGCTGGGCATCGGCTCCAGCGGCTCGCCGGCCGCCCGGGCCTTCTCGTAGTCGTACCGGGAGACGTAGTTGCCGGCCGCCCGGAGCACCTCCTGGCGCCGGTTCATCTCGCCGGCCAGGGCGTCCCGCATGCGGTCGACCAGCGGCAGCTCGTCGGAGAGGTTGGTGATCACCGCGCTGGTGTGCGGCAACGCGTCCAGCGAGGCGAAGGTGGCGCCACCCTTGAAGTCGACCAGGACGAAGTTGAGCTCCTCGGACGAGTGCGTCACGGCCAGCGCCCCCACCACCGTCCGCAGCAGCTCGCTCTTGCCGGAGCCGGTTGCGCCGATGACCAGGCCGTGCGGGCCCATACCCTCGTGCGCCGACTCCTTGAAGTCAAGCTCCACCACATTGCCGTCCGGCCCGAGGCCGAGCGGGATCCGCAGCCGGTCGCGGTGACTGCGCGGCCGCCAGGTCTGTTGCACGTCCACCGCCGCCGCATCGCCGACGCCGAGCAGGTCCGGCAGCTCCATGCTGCGGGCCAGCGGCTCCTCGGTGCTGGCGCCCTGCTGCTGGGAGAGCCGGTAGGGGGCGACCTGCCGGGCCAGCCCCTCGGCACCCGCCATGCTGAGCCCGTCCGGCCGGCCGAGCCGCGACGTCGTGGCGCCGCGGACCAGGTCCAGGCCGCTGCCGTCACCGGTGTCGAGGCAGAGCAGCCAGCGGCCGGCGTCCCGGGGCACCGTGCCGGACAGGTCGATGACCGTGGCACCGAGCAGGCCGGGACCCATCAACGCGCAGGTCGGCGAGACCTCGCCGCCGTCGAGCACCACCACCAGGTGCGGGGCGGTGGTGAGCGGCTTCGCCTCCGGGGCGAAGCGGGGCCGGCCGCCCAGCTCGTTGGCGAGCGCAGCCTCCGCCTCGGCGAGGCTGGCGAACACCATCCGGCGCGCGCCCGCCGCGTCCGTACGCCCCGGGTGCTGGGCGTGCGGCAGCCACTTCACCCAGTCCCACACCGGCTGCCGGTCGGGCGCGGCCACCACCGCCACGATGAGGTCGTCCGGGGCGTGGAAGGTGACCAGCTGGCCCAGGGCGGCCCGGGCCAGGTCGAGCACCGGCTCCCGGTCGCCGCGCAGCACGATCCGGCTGAACGCGCGCAGCGAGAGCGCGGTGGGCAGGTCCGGCACGGTGGAGTGGGCCCGGACGAACCGGCGCAGCGCGATCGCGCTCATCGGCTCCAGGTCCTCCACCGGCTTGGTCTCCGGCGGCACGATCTCCACCGCCAGCCGCTGCGGGCCGAGCGCGATCCGGGCCTCACCGAAGTCGTCCTCGGTGATCCGCCGCTCCCACAGCCGGCGCGAGGCGGCGATCGACCAGAGCGAGTCCGGCTCCGGATGCCGCCAGGTCATCGCCGAGCGCTGCTGCTCGGCGGCCCGCCGGGTGCGCTTGCGCATCTGGGCCAGGTACCGCATGTAGTCGCGGCGCTGGGCATTCAGCTCGGCCTTGTTGTTGCCGCCGTTGCCCAGCGTGCCGATCGCCATGCCCAGCATGGACACCCCGAAGAGGCCGCCCGCGACGTACGTCATCATGCCGCCGCCGCGTCCGGCGTACAGGAAGGCCATCGCGCCGACGCCGCAGAGCATCGGCAGGATCATCAGCACCTGCCCCATGCCCCGCGACTGCTGCTCAGGCAGCTCGGGCGGAGACTCCAGCAGCACCTCGCCGCGCGGCAGCGCGGGCCCCGGTTGACGCGGAAGTCGGCGGAACACCACCGTGCTCACGGCGTCTCCTCCCCAGAATCGGCCCTGATCGTGGTCTGCCAACGGCCCGAGTCGTCGGGTGGGCAACCTGTGCGACCGCCATCGTAGGTAATCTCCCGGAGGCGTCGTGGACCCGTGTCGGGGCGACGCCGCCGGCCGAGGTGGATCGTAGGCGAGTACGAGGAGGCCACAGTGGCGACGAAGACCGCGACCGGCGGGCTGAGCCGGATCACCATCGTGGCGCCGCGCACCAGGATGGATCTGGCGTTGCCGTCGGACGTCCCGTTGGCCGACCTGCTGCCCACGCTGCTCCGGTACGCCGGTGAGGACCTCGCCGACGAGGGCGTGCGGCACGGCGGATGGAGCCTGTCCCGGCTCGGCGGGCAGCCGCTGGACGGTGGGCGTACCGCCGCGCAGCTCGGCGTCCGGGACGGCGAGGTGCTCTACTTCAACCCTCGGGCCGCCGCCGCGCCGGAGATCGTCTTCGACGACGTGGTGGATGCCGTCGCCACGGCCACCAACCAGCGCCCCGGCACCTGGCAGGTCGGCACCACCCGCTCGTTCGCGGTGCTCTTCGCCGGGGCCGCGCTGACGGCCGGTGCCGCGGCGGCGCTGTTCGCCGGGCCGCCGCAGCTGCCCGGCGCGCTGGCCGCCCTGGTGGTCGCGGTCGCCCTGCTGGTGAGCGCCGCGGTGCTGTCCCGGGCGGCCGGTGACAGCCGTACCGGCGCGATACTGGCCATGGGCGGCCTCGGCTACGCGGCGATCGGCGGTCTGCTGGTGCTCGCCGGGGACCGGGCGCTGGCCGACCTGGCCAGCCCGCACGTGCTGCTGGCCGCGACCGCCGCGGTGCTGTTCGGCGCAATGGCCGCGCTGGCCGTCGGCGACCGGCTGCCGCTGTTCCTCGGCTCGGTCGCGGTGGGGGTGGCCGTCGGCATCGGCGCGGCGCTCTGCCTGGCCTTCGGCATCGGCGCGGCGGCCGCCGCGGCGGTGGTGGCGACCGTCGCGTTCGCCGCCCTGCCGGCGCTGCCGATGATCGCCTACCGGCTGGCCCGGCTGCCGGTGCCGTCGATCCCGACCGGGCCGGACGACCTGAAGACCGACAGCGAGTCCGTCGACGGCCCGCAGGTGCTGAGCAACAGCGAGCGCGCCGACGCGTTCCTCACCGGCCTGCTCTGGACGGTCTCGGTGCTGGTGCTCGGCGGCCAGGTGGTGCTCGCCGACAACGGCCGGCTGCCGGCGGTGCTGCTCTGCCTGGTGCTGGCCCTGCTGTCGCTGCTGCGGGCCCGCCCGTTCATCGGCCGCGCGCAGCGCACCCCGGTGCTGCTCGCGGGCACCCTCGGTCTCGGACTGGCCGCGGCGGCCACCTTCGGCGCCGGGTCGCTGCCGGTCCGGCTGGGGTTGATCCTGGGCGGGCTCCTGCTGGCCACGGTGATCGGCCTGATCTACGGCCTCACCGTGGCGGGCAAGCGGATCTCGCCGGTCTGGGGTCGCCTCCTCGACATCGTCGAGATCCTGCTGATCATCGCCGTGGTGCCGCTCGCCGTCTGGGTCTGCGGCCTCTACGGCTGGATCGTCAACCTTCGACCGTGACCGTGCCCATCGCGGTGGCGACCGGGGCGGTGGCGTAGACGCCGGGACCGTGCTGCCCGTCCAGCGGCCGGGCCGGCACGCCGCTGCGCTTCGCCACGTCCCGGACCACCTTCACCAGCGCCTCGGCATGCCCGTCCATCGCCGCCACCCGCAGCAGCGGAGGCACCCGGCGGCCACCCGGCAGCACCACCGCCGCGACCGTGTGCGACGGCGCGGAGGTGGCGGTGACCGCGTCCACCAGCGCGCCGAGCGATCCGTTGGGGCGGACCCGCAGCGCCAGGCAGCGCTGGGTCCAGCCGCCGCCGCGCAGGCTGGTCCAGCTCTCCACCGGCGCCTCCGGGGCCAGGTCCAGCCCGGCGCCGGAGACCACCGCGGTGTGCAACTCGTCCCGGCCCAGCACCCGGTGGCCGAGGCCGGCGGCGTTCAGCGTCTTGCCGAGCCGGCCGATCCCGGCCGCCACGGTCCGGTGCACACCGCGAATGCCGCCGCCCCGGCTCACCGCTTCCGCGCGGGCGTCGGACACTGACAGGCGGAGCGCCACCCAGATCGTGCGGTGCGCCGCCGGCGGGGCCCCCGGCGCGGGGTACCAGACCAGGGTGTGCGAGACGACCTGGGCCTGCGTGACCGGCCCGGTGAAGTCGGCGAGCACCGCGAGGGCGCGGTCCATCGTCGCCGCCTCCATCGACCCGGCGGGCGCGCCGGGCCGGCCGGTCAGCGCGACCGCGGCGAACCAGCCCCGGTCGTCCTGGCCGATGCCGAGCCGGGTGCCACGCTCGGTGAGCTCGACGACGGCCAACTCCGGGGCGAGCGCGGCCAGTCGCGGGTCACCGGACGGCGTGGCGCTCCGGGCCCGCCCGCGGCGGCGGCGCAGCCGGCGGCGGAGCATCAGGTCCTCGTACCACCAGCGGCCGCCCCGGCGGGCGAACGCGGCGACGACGGCCAGCACGGCCAGCACGCCGACGGACGCGAGCAGCCAGGCGGGGCCACCGGTGGCGAACCAGACGGCCAGCGCGGCGCACTCCAGCACCACGAGCTGGCCGACGACGAGCGGGCCGAGCCGACCACGCCGACGCTGGTCGGCCGGGATGATCGGGCGGTCCGCCGGGGCGGCGGGGGCGGTGGCCGTACGACCGGGTGGCGCCTGGACCTGCGTCATCGGTGAGCGTCCCTTCTGGACATTCTGGGCTTCCGCCCCGGCGTTGCGTCGCCGGAGGACGGGCGGGGTCCCGGTGAACCGCCGACGGCCCCTTATCGTAGGGAAGCCCGCGGCGACGTTCGGACCTGATCGTCGCGGACCCACCCCTGCCGGAGGTTAGCCATGCGGACCCGCCGCGATCAGGTGCAGGCGTACCGCTTCGTCACCCGCCGCATCGTCTCCGCGCTGCTCTCCGGCGACCCGGAGACCAATGACCTGCCGATGCGCCGGCTCGGCATGGCGGTGTTCGGCAGCGTCATCGCCGCCGCTGTCGTGCTCGGCGGTGCGGGCGCGTACGGCCAGCTCACCGGCAACGCCGCGCCGCTGGAGTCGAACACGCTGGTGATCGAGCGGGAGACCGGAGCCACCTACGTCTTCACCGACGGGGTGCTGCACCCGACGCTGAACTACGCCTCCGCCCGGCTCATCCTCGACGAGGCCGATCCGGCGGTCCGCACCATGTCGCAGGCGTCGATCAAGGAGCGTCCGCGGGGGCGGGCGGTCGGCATCGTGGGTGCCCCGGACGACGTGCCGGACCGCAAGTCGCTCGTCGGCCTCCCCTGGTCGGTCTGCGACGTGCCCGACCCGGCCGATCCACAGCGCTCCACCACCCGCCTGGTGATCGACCGGGCGCTGCCGGGCGGCACCTCCCTCACCGACCGGGCGGTCCTGGTCCGGGTGAATGAGGCGCGGTACCTGCTCACGGGTGGTTCCCGGCTGCGGGTGGTCGGTGACGAGCAGGCGCTGGTCGCGTTGAAGATGGCCGGCGCGGCCACCCTCACCGTGGGGCAGCAGTTGCTCAACGCGGTGCCGGTGGGGCCGGCGCTGCGCAAGCCGACCATCGACGGGGACGGCAGCTCCAGCGGCCTGACGGTGGGTGACCGCCCGGCGAAGGTCGGCCAGGTCTACCGGGCCGCCGGCAACCACTACGTGCTGACCCGGCAGGGACTGGTGGCGATCAAGGAGATGACCGCGCTGCTGCTGCTCGGCGGCGGTGGTCAGATCACCGACATCACGCCGGACCAGGCCGGCCAGCTCCTCACCGACCAGCGACTGGAGCCCGAGGGCCTGCCGGACAAGCTGCCCGCCCTGCACGAGGTCCGCGCCGGCCGGACGGTACTGTGCGCCACCTACCGGGCCGGGGCGTCCGGCCAGCCGCCGGTCACCACGCTGGAGGTCTTCGACCAGCCGCCGGCCGAGCTGACGGCGGCGACCGGAGTGGCCGCCCGGCAGACCTCCCGGGACGCCGTGCGGACCGCCGAGAGCGTGCTGCTGCCGGGCGGCAAGGGCGTGCTGGTGCAGGCCACGGCCGGGGAGAGCGGGAAGGCGGCGGCCGGCGCCACGGTCTACCTGATCACCGCGCAGGGGGTCCGCTATCCGCTCGGGCCCAACGCGAAGGTCGCGCTCGGGTACGGCGACGCGACGCCGACGGCGGTGCCGGCATCCCTGCTGGCGCTGGTGCCGACCGGGCCGACACTGGCGCGGCAGGACGCACTGGCCTTCTTCGATCCGGGCGCCGTGCCGGGTGGCTCCGTGACGACCGGCCCGGGCGGCAACAAGCAGTCGGGGGCGGGCCCGGCCCAGGGTGGCTGACGTCGGGCCGGCGTCCGATGTGGAATAGGGCGGCCACGGGTCGCCCGGGCTGGGCCGGGTCGACTAACCTGAGCGTGACCAACGGTTATCGACGATGACTACGGGGATGCAGCCATGACCGGGCGCACGACAGTGGACGTACTGTCCCTGGAGGACTTTCACCAGCGACTGGGGCGGCGACTCAGCGAGGCCGAGTCGGTGCTGAAGAAGCTCAACACGGAGATGCAGTGCCGGCCACCCGCGCTGGGCACCTTCACCGACGCGACCGGCAACGCCCGTCGCTACTCCGAGACGCACACGAGCTTCGCCAACCACGTCGAGCGGCTGCGCAAGGCGATCGAGGCCGCCCAGAAGGCGACCAAGACGATCATGACCAACTACAAGACCGCCGAGGCACGCAACGCGGCCGCCGCGGCCGACATCGTCGCCGCCCTCTCCGGCCTGGATGCGGCGATGAGGCCGGCGAAGGGAGAGGATCCGCGTGTCTGAGTACGTTCAGCGCTACGAGCACGTCAGCCACAAGGAGCTCTACCAGGGCGTCACCTCGGGCGACCCGAAGCAGGTCGACGGGCTCAGCGCCCAGTGGAGCTCGCTGAAGGACACCCTGGAGGGCCTCGGCCGGGACCTGACCAGTGACCTGGACGCGCTGGCCAAGACCTGGACGGGCGACGCCGCCCAGGAGTTCCACCGGCGGCTGAACCTGGTCGTCGGCTACTCCGGCAACCTGGCCCAGGGCATGGCCGACATCCGGCAGGCGCTCGACATGATGGCCACCGAGCTGCGCACCGCCCAGTCGAAGGCGGAGAGCCCGGAGGAGACCGACGACAACGACAAGCTGCTCTCCGGCGCTGGCAAGGGCTTCCTGGTCGGCGGGCTGCCGGGCGCGGTGATCGGCGGCATCGTCGGTCACCAGCAGGACCAGGAGGAGCAGGAGAAGGCCCACCAGCGGATGGTGCAGGTCGTCGCCAACCTCGCCGAGGGTTACGACTTCTCCGCCTACGGCCGGATCGTCGTGCCGGAGCCGCCGGACCCGGGCCTGCCCGGCGACGGCGACCCGACGAACCCGACGCTGAAGAACGGCCCCTCCGTGGGCACCCCCTCCGCCGGCCCGACCTCCGGCACCTTCGGGTCCACCGCGAGAGCCACCGCGACCACGTCGGGCGTGCACCACACGGGCCCGAGCAGCGGCACGGTGGGCGACGGCCCGACCGGGCACCCGGGCGCGGGCAGTCCCGGCACGATCGGCTCGGTGGGCGTCGTCGACCCCGCCGGCACCTCACTCGCCGGCGCCGGCCCGATGGTCACCAGCCCGACGGCCCCCGGCCTCACCGGCACCGGCATCGCCAGCGCCCCCACCACCAACGTTCCGAGCGGCAGCGGGGGCCCGCTCTACGGGCTGCCGAACGGAGGCACGGGCGCACTGGCCAGCTCGGGTCCCGGCACGGCCAGGGTCGGGGGCATGCCCGGGGCCGAGAACCGGTCCGCAGCCGGTACCGGGCGGCTCGCCTCGGGGCGGGGCGTCACGATCAACGCGGAGGGCCGCTCCAACGGTAGCCGGGGCACCAACGCGCGGCCCGCGATGGCCGGGCGCAACGGTGTCCTGGGCGGGCGCGGCACCTCCGACGAGGACGAGTCGGAGGAGCGGCTGACCTGGCTGACCGAGGACGAGATGGTCTGGGGCGACGGCAAGTCGGCCCCGCCGCCGGTGCTCGGCACCAACTGATCGCACGCTGACGAACGGCGCGGCGACCCTCACGAGGGGCGCCGCGCCGTTCTCGTTGACCGCCTCTGTCCATGGTGGGCCGGGTCACGTCATCCGTACGCCCGTTGAGCTGCACGAGGCGAATCTGACAGATAGGTTGAACTGGTGCCGGTCGTAGCGTTCGCCCCGTCCCTCTGGGCGGCGACGCTGCGCACCCTGCGGGAGCTGACCCAGGTGGCGGTGACCGCACTGGCGCTCGTCGTCGGCCTCACCGGTCCGGCCGCCGCTGCCGCGGCCACCGGCCCCGTCGGTCCAGACGCGACGCACCGTCCGGCGGCCAGCCTCAGCATCGACCTGGAGCCGGTCGACGCGCCCACCCCGGGCATCCTCGTCGATGCCGGAGCGGCCGCGACCGGCGCATGGGCCATCGACACCAGGCCGGCCGCCGCGCCGCACTCCTCGGCCGGTCACCCACTCGCGGTTGCGGCCCCGCCGGCTCCCGACGTGGCGGCACGGCTCGTCGACGGCGATGCCGCGATGCCGCGCCCGCACGTCGCCGTGGCCGCCGTGGACCCCGACCGCGAGCCGTTCGCCCGGCGCGGCCCACCCCGCGCCTGAGCCCACCGGCCGCCCGCGCGGCCCTCGATGTGAGTCCCCACCACCCCCAACGGGTACGGCCGCAGCGCGCCCTTCCCCGCGCCAACGGCGTTCCTCCGCCCGGCCCCGGGCCCAGACCCTGAATTTCGAGTTCCACCACGAGGTGCTGGTGATGCAGACCGTCTTCTCCACCGTCCTGCCCGACGTTCCCCAGGCCGCCGGAATCTGGCTGGCCCTGCTCGCCGTGGCGGCGATCGTGGTCGCCGCCCTGATCGTCCGCCCGGACCGGTTCCGGTCGGCGCTCGGCGACCGGATCAGCGCGGCAGCCATGCCGAGCAGCCTGGAGCTGGCCGAGGAGGCCCGCGAGCGGGCCCGGTACGCGCAGGAGGTGAGGGTGGCGGCCGAACGGGCGGCGACCACCGCCGAGCGGCGGCGCGCCGAGTGGCTGGCCGCCCAGGAGGAGGTCGAGGAGGCGTGGCGGGCATACGAGGCGGCGGAGCGGGACGTCCGCCGGCTGGCCGCCGCTGCCACCCTGCCCCTGCCGCGGACCGACCGGACCCCGGCCGAGTACGCGGACCGGGAGCGCTGGCTGCACCGGGCGGCACTGGACGCGCAGTGGCGCAAGGAGATCACGGTGGAGCAGCTCAGTGACATCCTCGGGCACCACGGCTGGGACCCGCGCCGTCATCCGGTGGAGCAGGAGCTGCTGCTGCGCCGGCTGATCCGGGACAACCTCCGCGCCCGGCACCAGGCCGCCCGGGAGCGGGAGCAGGCCGCCTGGCGGGCCGCCGAGCTGGCGGCTGCCGCCGTGCGGAGCCTGCGCGACGAGGCGTACGCAGCGACCGGCCCCGCCCCGGAACCCCAGTCGCTGATCTCCACCGTGGACCTCACCGCGGTGGAGATCACCCGGGAGCTGCCCGCGGCACGGGGCGGGGAGCCGGCCCGCGGGGCCGGATCGGCCCGGGGGCGGGCGGCGGTCCCGGCGTACTGACGCCGGGCGGAGCTGGCTCGGCTCGGCTAGCGTGGCCTCGTGTCCCGTGAGAGCTGGGTGCTGGTCGTCCTCGCCGGCCTGGTGGCGCTGGCCACGCTGGTCGGTGCGATACTGCTCGCCGTCCGGGTGGTCCGCACCCGCCGGCTGCTCGGCGCGCTCGGGGTCGGCGGCAAGGTCGCCTTCTACGGCGCGCTGATCTACGCGATCCTGCCGGTGGACCTGCTACCCGACCCGATCTACCTGGACGACATGGGCGTGCTGGCGGGTGCCCTGTTCTATCTGGGCCGGCTGGCCGCCCGGCACCGCGCGGCACAGCGCGGGCTGCCCGAGCAGCCGCCGTCCCCGCCGGGACCGGGTCGCCTGCGCCGCCCCGTGTCATGATCGGGGCCGGGCCGGCGGTCGGCTCAGGTTCGGCGCACCGAGGACTGGGGCATGGCGGGTGAACACCGGTTGAACCCGGACGACGAGCGCGTGACGAGGTTCTTCCAGGACCGACACCTCGCCACGCTGACCACGCTGCGGGCGGATGGCACACCGCACGTCGTACCGGTGGGGGTCACCTTCGACCCGGTCGCCGGGCTGGCCCGCGTCATCACCTCGGGCACCTCGGCCAAGGCGCGGCACGTGGCGGCAGCCGGCACGGCGGGCGTACCGGTGGCGGTCTGCCAGGTGGCGGGCCGCTGGTGGCTGACCGTCGAGGGGCGGGCGGTGCTGCGCCGCGACCCCGAAGCCGTGGCCGAGGCCGAGCGCCGGTACGCCGAGCGCTACCGCCCGCCGCGGCCCAATCCGCAGCGGGTGGTCATCGAGATCGCCGTGACCCGCCTGCTCGGCAGCCTCCCCGCCACCACCTGACCCGGGCGGCCCGGCAGCCACCCGGGCACGGGCCGGCCCTCGCAACCTGGCCCCGCCACGTCGCCAGCGGCGCAGCAGCGACGGGGCACCGGCGTAGCCGCCGCAGCAGGCCGTCGAACTGACGGGCGGCGCATCGAGTCTCTCCTCCGGCGACTACCAACTTGATGACGTAGACGACTCGGGAAAGCCATTACGTACCGCCCCGAGGCATTTGGCCCAGCGGGGCCCAGGCGAATCGTTCACGTCATCAAGTTCGTAGCGGCCCCGCCATTCCGCGTCGCGCTGCCGGGTGCGCTGGCGGGGATCCGGCCCGACTGGGCGGCCTGTCCGGTTTTGTGGTGAGCAGGGCCACCTGGATGGCGGAATCGCCTGCCCCTGCTGCTCGTTGCATCTCCCGTACGACCGAGCAGGACGGCCCGACGGACGAGGGATCCGGGGCCGACGGTCGTGTGCGCCCCCGGTCAACGCCGCGGGCCGTGGGACCCCGGCACGCCGGCTTCCCCGAGAACAGCCGAGCGCCACTCCTGGTGCTGCGTCTCCCCGGAGACGTCAACCCCCCGAATGGAGCTTCGACATGAACTCGATCTTCCGTAACAGCATGCTGTCCGTCGCCGGTCTCGTCATGTCCGGCGGGATCGTGGCCGGTCCGGCCGTGGCCGCCCACGCCGCTCCGGCGCAGGCCACGCCCGTCAGGGCGGCGAGCGCGGACCAGGGCAAGGGCAAGGGCGAGCGGCGCGCCGGGTACGAGTACCAGGCGCAGCCCAACTTCTACTACTGCGGCCCGGCGTCGACCCGGATCGCGCTGTCGGCCGAGGGCAAGTCGATCAGCCAGGACGAGCTGGCCCAGAAGCTGGGTACAACCGTGAACGGCACCGACTCGGCGATCGACATCACCCGGGTGCTCAACGAGTACACCGACGGCAAGTACAAGACCACCGAGATCCGGGACAACTCGGCCACCAAGGACCAGGTCGAGCAGTTGCGGGCCGACGTCAAGGCCGCGGTGGACCAGGGCCGCCCGGTGGTCGCCAACATCATCGGCAGCGCCGTGGACGTCGACGGGGTCGCGCACAGCTACACCGGCCACTACCTGACGGTGGTGGAGTACAAGGACGACGGCAACACCGTGCTGATCGCCGACCCGGCGAGCCCGGGCGAGCCGGAGTACTGGATGAACGTGGCCGACCTGGCCAACTGGATCGCCAGCCGCGGCTACAGCTCCTGACCGAGCGGCATGAAGGGCCGGTCTCCCCGAGGGGGAGGCCGGCCCTTCGCCGTGCTCACGACCGGTGCACGAGACCGGCTCGGGGCCGGCCGGCACACGCCATTAGCATGTCGCCGTGCGGCCGGTGATCTTCGACCTCTTCCACACCCTCGTCGACGGGGCGAACTCCGAACGGGACCGGGTGGTCGGCGAGATGGGCCTGATGGTGGGGGTGCCGCCGGAGGCACTCGTGGCCGCGTACCACGCCACCTGGCGGGACCGGATGACCGAATGGGACGTCGCGGAGACGGTCCGGATCCTCGCCGGGCGGCTCGGCGGGACGCCGACCGAGGACCAGGTGGCCCGCGCCGCGGCGCATCGCCGGGAGCTGGCCACCCGGGTGCTGGCCCGGGTCGCGCCGGAGACCCTCGCCGTGCTGGACGCGTTGCGCGCCGACGGCCACCCGATCGGCCTGATCAGCAACGCCACCGCCGAGACCGCCGAGGCGTGGCCGTCGAGCGCGCTGGCCCGCCGCTTCGACGTCGCGGTCTTCTCGTGCGAGCTGGGCGTGGCCAAACCCGAACCGACGATCTACCGGACGACGGCCGAACGGCTGGGCGCCGGCCCGACCGACTGCGTCTTCGTCGGCGACGGGGCGGACGGCGAGTTGGCCGGCGCGGCGGCGGTCGGCATGACGGTGATCCGGACGACCGAGCACAACGACACCGACCCGACCTGGGACGGGCACGCCCTGGCCACCCTGGGCGAGCTGCCCGCCCTGCTGCGGGGCTGATCAGCCCTCCGGGGCGATCCGTCGGAAGTTCTCCACATCAGACACCACGATCGTCTCCATCGGGCAGGACTCGGGATGGTCGCCTCGGAAGTGTCGGTCACCGGCTGGCTCGCTCGTCCACGGCACCGCCGTGTGCTCCCGGACCATCCCGGGACGGCCCGGGAGCGATGACGCGGTCAGCGGTTGCGGTCGCCCTGGTTGATGCGCTGCTCCGCCGCCTGCTCGCCCTGCTGGACCTGCTTGTCGTACCGGTCGCCGGTGCGCTGGTCGGCCTCCTGGCCGGCCTTCTGGACAGCCTCGTCGGCTTGCTTCGGATGCTGCTTGGCCTCGTCCTTGGCCTTGTCCATGAAGTCACGCACGTCCGGATCTCCTCTCCTCCGTCCACGCCTTCCCGGCTACCGGAGGCGCAAACGGGTGCCCGCGCCGCCCGTCAGGCGGGGTGCGGGGTGCGGAGGTGAGTGGTGAACCAGGTACCGGCCTGGTCGGCCACCTGTTCCAGGGTGCCGGGCTCCTCGAACAGGTGGGTGGCGCCGGGGACGATGCGCAGTTCGCCCACCTCCCCCAGCTGGGCCTGCGCCTGCTCGTTGAGCACGATCACCTGCTCGTCCAGACCGCCGACCAGCAGCAGGGTCGGGGCGCGCACCGCCGACAGGGAGCTGCCGGCCAGGTCGGGCCGACCGCCGCGGGAGACCACCGCGCCCACCTGCTCGGGGCGCGCCGCAGCGGCGACCAGGGCGGCGGCCGCGCCGGTGCTGGCGCCGAAGAGCCCGATCGGCAGCCGGCCCAGCGTCGGCTCGGCGCCCATCCAGTCGACGATGGCGGCCAGCCGCCCGGCGAGCAGCCCGATGTCGAAGCGCAGCTCGGCGGTCCGCGCGTCCAGTACGTCCTCGTCGGGGGTGAGCAGGTCGACCAGTACGGTGGCGAGCGACCGGTCGTTGAGCGTGTGCGCCACGGCCGTGTTGCGCGGGCTGTGCCGGGAACTGCCGCTACCGTGCGCGAAGAGCACCACGCCGACCGCGCCGGACGGCACGATCACGTCCGCCGGCAGCCCGCCCTCCACCACCGGGATCGTCACCTCGCGCGTCTCCATGCCCCACCTCCGCCACCCGCATACCCCCACCCGCCCCGCCCTCACCTCCCACCCTGCCGCGCCACCCACCCGCCACCCACCGCGACGATCATGAGGTTGGCCGCCGAGAAAGCGCTCCCCGACACCGTCGACCTCATGATCGCGCCGTGGGGGGCGGGGGTGGCGGTGTTGCCTTGACGTCGGCGGCAAGGTTTAGCGTGGCGAACAGGGCGGGCGACGGAGGGAGGGAGGCCCGATGCGCATCGGTGAGCTGGCGGAACGCGCCGGTACGAGCACCCGGACCCTGCGGTACTACGAGACCCAGGGGCTGGTGCGGCCACGCCGCTCCGCCAACGGCTACCGGATCTACGACGAGGCGGAGCTGCGCGTCGTCCACGAGATCCGGACGCTGCTGGCGGTGGGCTTCGGCCTGGACGACATCCGACCCTTCGTGGCCTGCCTGCGAGCCGGCAACAGCTCCGGTGACGTCTGCCCGGATTCGGTGGCCGTGCTGCGGCGCAAGCTCGCCGAGGTGGACGACTATCTCGACCGGCTCGGCGCGGTCCGCCGACAGCTGCACGACCAGCTCGCCCATGCGATCGCCCAGCGGGAGGAAACATGCCTCAGGACACGGCCCAGGGCCGACTGACCACGGTCACCGACGAGACGTTCGCGGCCACGGTGCTGGCCGGCGACCGGCCGGTGGTGGTCGATTTCTGGGCCGAGTGGTGCCCACCGTGCCGGACGGTCTCCCGGCACCTCGCCGAGTTGGCCGAGGAGTTCGGCGACGCGCTGCGCTTCGTCACGCTCAACTCGGACGAGAACCCGGAGACCACGCGCGCATACCAGGTGATGTCGATGCCCACCATGCTGGTCTTCCGGGACGGGCAGGTGGTCGGCTCGATCGTCGGTGCCCGGCCCAAGAACCACCTGCGGCTGAGCTTCGGCCGGCACGTGGCGGGCTGGCAGCCGCCGGCCTGAGCCGCCGTTTGCCGCCGGGCCGATCGGGAAGGCGCGGAGTGACCACGGACCGGCGCAGCCGCGCCCCGACCGATCGCGAGGATCGTCATGGCACAGCAGGACAGGTCCCGGCAGCAGGCCGCCGAAGAGAAACGCCGCGAACAGGACGCCCAGCGCACCCGGGAGTGGGCGGACGAGGCGGCGCAGGCGCGTACCGCCGACGACCCGCGGGCGATGTCACCCCGGGACGCCGCCGGCCGGCCGTCCAACGGCCGCCAGTTCTGACGTACCCGACTTCGACTGCTCCAGGTCGCGGTGCGCCTGACGCCCGCCCGCGACCTGGAGCAGTGTCCCGGCCCCCGCGAGAGCGGGGGCCGGGACGTCTCAGGCGAATTGTTCCGGTAGGTGCAGCAGGGGCGCCCGGCCCGGCGGCTGCTCCGGCGGCGGACCGGACGGGTGGGCTGGCGGCACCGGCACGGTGACCGGCTGGTCGCCGGTGACCTGGATCGCCTCGCCGTGGTGGCGCAGCTCCAACACGGTGTCCGGGCCGGCGTGCCGCAGCGAGTACGTCGTCTGGTGCGGCCGGACGTCCACCCGCAACCGGATCGACCGCCACTGCATGGAGAACTCCAGGCGGCTGAGCCGGCTGGACAGCCGGGGCGAGAACGAGAGCGTCCCGTCGTGGTCGCGCAGCCCGCCGAAGCCCGCCACCAGGGCGATCCAGGCCCCGGCCAGTGAGGCCATGTGCACCCCGTCGCGGGTGTTCTCGTTGAGGTCGTGCAGATCCATCAACGCGGCCTCGCGCAGGTAGCGGTGGGCCAGCTCCGGGTGGCCCACCTCGGCCGCCATCACCGCCTGGGTGCAGGCGCTCAGTGAGGAGTCCCGGACCGTCCGCCGCTCGTAGTAGAGGAAGTTGCGCACCTTCTCCTCGCCGGTGAACGCGTCACCCCGCCAGTGCATGGCGAGCACGAGATCCGCCTGCTTGATGACCTGCTTGCGGTAGAGGTCGAAGTACGGGTAGTGCAGCAGCAGCGGGTACTTCTCCGGCGGGGTGTGCTCGAAGTCCCACTCCTGCAACCGGGTGAAGCCCTCCACCTGCTGGTGCACCTGGAGTTCGTCGTCGTACGGCAGCTGCATGGCGTTCGCGGCGTCCCGCCAGGCGGCCGCCTCCTCGTCGGTGACGCCGAGGTCGAACGCCTGGTCCCGGTGGCGTATCGCGCAGTCGGCGGCGGTGAGCAGGTTCCGCTGCGCCATCAGGTTGGTGTAGATGTTGTCGTTCTTGACGGCGGTGTACTCGTCGGGGCCGGTCACCCCGTCGATGTGGAACCGCCCGTACCGGTCGTGGTGGCCCAGCGAACGCCACAATCGGGCGGTCTCCACCAGCAGCTCCAGCCCGATCTCCCGTTCCGTGCCTTCGTCGCCCGTGGCGAGCACGTAGCGGCGCAGCGCGTCGGCGATGTCCGCGGCGATGTGGAACGCGGCCGTCCCGGCCGGCCAGTACGCCGACGACTCCGGTCCCTCGATGGTCCGCCAGGGGAACGCCGCCCCCTTGAGGTTCAACGTGCGGGCCCGCTCGTGGGCCTGCGGCAGCGTCGAGTGGCGCCAGTAGAGCGCGTCCCGCACCGCGTTCGGCTGGGTGTACGTGAGCACCGGCAGCACGAACATCTCGGTGTCCCAGAACGCGTGCCCGTCGTACCCGGGGCCGGTGAGCCCCTTCGCGGAGATCGGCCGGCGTTCGGCCCGGGCACCGGCCTGGAGCACGTGGAAGAGCCCGAACCGGACCGCCTGCTGCACCTCCGGGTCACCCTCCACCCGCACGTCGGCGGCGTCCCAGAACTCGTCCAGGTATTCCCGCTGCGCGCGGCGCAGCCCGTCCCAGCGGTCCAGCCGGGCGGCCGCCAGGGCCGCCCCGACCTGGTCGCGCAGCGCGGGCAACGACCGCTTGCTGGACCAGCCGTACGTCAGGTACTTGACCACCCGCAGCGTCTCGCCCGGCCTGAGCACACAGCCGATGGTGGTGCGGACCCAGTCCTCGTACCCCTCGGACTCGATCGTGGTGCGCTCCGGGCCGCTCACGTCGTGCGCCATCTGGGCGGCCACCCGCAGCCCACTGACCTTGGTGCGGTGGATCAGCAGGCCGCCGTCGTCGGTGGTGAGCTCCTCCTCGGCCAGCAACGGCGACTCCAGCACGGCGGCCACCCGCGGGTCGCGGCTCTGCGGCGGCAGGGTCTCGTTGGCCACCAGCTCGGACTGGAGGATCAGCCGCATCGGCTCGCCGACCGCCTCGACCTCGTAGTTGATCGCGGCGACCGAGCGCTGGGTGAAGGACACCAGCCGGGTGCTGCGGACCTTGACCTCCCGCCCGGCCGGCGACCGCCAGTGCAGCTCGCGGTGAAGGGTGCCGGCCCGCAGGTCGAGGACTCGCTCGTGGGAGAGGAGTTCGCCGTAGCGGACGTCGAGCGGTTCGTCGTCGACGAGCAGCCGGATCAGCTTGCCGTTGGTGACGTTGACGATGGTCTGACCGGACTCGGGAAAGCCGAAACCGGCCTCCGCGTACGGCAGCGGCCGCAGCTCGTAGAAGGAATTGAGGTAGGTGCCGGGAAGTCCGTGCGGCTCGCCCTCGTCCAGGTTGCCGCGCAGCCCCACGTGCCCGTTGGACAGGGCGAAGACCGACTCGGACTGGGCCAGCACGTCCATGTCGAGCCGCACCTCGCGGACGTGCCACGGCTCGACCGGATACGCGCGCTCCCGGATCATCGGGCCGGCTCCGTCATCAGCTCGGCCAGGTCGGTCACCACGACGTCGGCGCCGTGGGCGCGCAGTTCGTCGGCCTGGCCGACCCGGTCGACGCCGACCACGTATCCGAAGTCGCCGGCCCGGCCGGCGGCCACGCCGGCCAGCGCGTCCTCGAACACGGCCGCGTTCGCCGGTGGCACGCCGAGCAGTTCCGCCCCGGCCAGGAACGTGTCGGGGTACGGCTTGCCGCGCAGCCCCCGCTGGCGGGCGACCAGCCCGTCCACCCGCGCCTCCAGCAGCCGGTCCAGCCCGGCCGCCTCGACCACGGCCTGGCAGTTGGCGCTGGCCGAAACGACCGCCCGGCGGAGCCCGGCCCGGGCCGCCGCCTCCAGGTAGCGCACCGAGCCTTCGTACACCTCGACCCCGTCGGTGCGCAGCCGCTTGAGCAGGATGACGTTCTTGCGGTTGCCCACCCCGTTGACCGTGTCCGCCTCCGGCGGGTCGTCCGGCGTGCCCTCGGGCAGGCTGATCCCGCGGGAGGCCAGGAAGGAGCGCACCCCGTCGGCTCGCGGTTTGCCGTCGACGTACCGGTTGTAGTCCGGCCCGGGGTCGAAGGGGCGGAACGGCTCGCCGGTGGCTGCGGAGCGTTGCCGCAGGAACGCGTCGAAGGTCTCCGCCCAGGCTGCGTTGTGCACCTTGGCGGTCTGCGTGAGCACACCGTCCAGGTCGAAGAGACAGGCGGTCACGTTGGCGGGTAGGCCCAGCACGGTACGAATCTATCCACCGAACCGGCCAGGCAAACCCGATTCGGGCGTCAGCGGTTCGGACGGAGCGTCCAGGTCACGGTCAGCACCGAGGTGGTGGTGCCGTCCTCGGTGCCGATCTCCACCTCGACCGGGAACTCCGGCCGCTGTCCCGCGTCCAGCTCGGCGAGCACCTCCGCCGGGGTGCGTCCCAGTCGCGCGGTGGCCAGCACCGGACCCAGGGCGACCTTCTGGTACGCGATGGTCGCCGTCACGGCCAGCGGCACCGCCCGGTCGAGCACCTGCCCGAACGCGGCGAGCACCACCGCGCCGGAGGCGGTCTCCCCGAGGGTGAACATGGCCCCGGCGTGCGGGCCGCCGACGTGGTTGTGGTGCTCCGGGAGGTCGGGGAGCCGGACGACCGCGCGTACCCCGCCGGCCGCCTCCGGCGCCACCTCGACGAATTCGATACCGAGCGTGCGGGCGAACGGCACGGCCTCCAGCAGACCGGCCGCCACCTGGCGAGAGTCGATGGACATGCCCGCACGCTACTCGCCGGTAACTTCGCCGGCAAGAGCGGCCGAGCTCCTGGTCTATGCCGTGGGATGCCGCTCAGCCCCGCTGCGCAGCACACAGAACTCGTTCCCCTCGGGGTCGGCCAGCACGACCCAGCCGCTGCCGTCCGGCTCACGTCGATCGGCGACGACGGTGGCACCGAGCCCACGGACCCGCTCGACCTCCTGGTCGCGCAGGACGTCCGGTTGCAGGCAGATGTGCACGCGATTCTTCACGGTCTTCGGCTCCGGCACGCGCTGGAAATAGAGCCTCGTGCCATCGGGGGGCTCGATGACGAGCTCCTCGTCGTCAGGCTCGAACTGCGGGTCGACCGGGCAGCCGAAGACCTTGGCCCAGAACTGCGCCAGCTCGTACGGATCGGCACAGTCGAACGCGACGTTGCGGATGGCAATCCCCATCCCGACACCTTCGAGCCGCGCGGAGAAGCGGTCAACTCAATTCGGCCGCCCCGCTCAGCGCCAGCCGACGTCGATGCGGTCGCCGCGCTCGTCGAAGAAGTGCAGCGCGTCCATCCGTACCTGGACCGCCAGCGGGTGCCCGGCCGACACCGCCGGGTACGGGGCCAGCCGGACCGCCAGTTCCGCCGGGCGGCGGTGGTGCCGGCCGGGGTCGGTGAGCACGCTGGTCCGGTGCACGCCGCTCGGCGGCGCGGAGATCGGGGCGTCGCCGGCCCGTCCGGTGAGGCGCTGCATCACCTGGCCGAAGCGGCGCAGGCCCCGCTGGCCCGGCTCGCCGGTCTCCACCGGGGTGCCCATCTCGTCCACCACGATCGCGGTGGCACCGATGTCGAGGAAGGCCAGCGACTCGTGGCCGTGGTGCTCCAGGTAGCGGATCCGGCCCTGAAGCACGTGGCCGGCGGTGCCGGGGGCGATCGGGGTGAGCCCCTCGGCCCGCAGCCCGACGACGATGCGCTCGCCGTGGTAGTGCGCCACCGCTCGGGAGCGAATGTCGTCCCAGGGCAGGTAGAGCGACTGCTCGCCCAGGCTCAACGCCACGTACCGGTCGAGGTGGACGTAGACCGACGCCTCCAACAGGTTCATCCGGGGACTGCCGAGGAACGCGGCCACGTAGAGGGTGGCCGGCCGGCCGTACACCTGGGTGGGGGTGCCCACGTCCTGGAGCACCCCCTTGCGCATGATGGCGACCCGGTCGGCCATGGTCAGCGCCTCGGCCTGGTCGTGCGTGACGTAGATGGTGGTGACGCCCAGCTCGCGGGTCAGCCCGGAGATCTCGGCGCGCAGCTCGGCCCGCAGGCCGCTGTCCAGGTTGGAGAGTGGCTCGTCCATCAGGAACAGCCCGGGGCGGCGGACGATCGCTCGGCCCATCGCCACCCGCTGCCGCTGGCCGCCGGAGAGCTGGCTGGGCTTGCGGCCGAGCACGTCCGCGATGCCGAGCGCGCTCGCCACGTCCTGGATCCGCTCCCCACGTGGGGCCTGGTCGACGCCGGCCAGCCGCAGCGGGAAGCCGATGTTGTCGCCGACGGTCATGTGCGGGTAGAGCGCGAAGTCCTGGAAGACCATGGCGATCTTCCGGTCCCGGGGCGGCAGGTCGTTGGCGACCTCGCCGTCGAGCATCACTGCGCCCGAGGTCGGGTCCTCCAGGCCGGCCACCATCCGCAGGACGGTGGACTTGCCGCAGCCGGAGGGGCCGAGCAGCACCATGAACTCGCCGTCATTGACGTCCAGATTGATGGTGTCGACCGCGACTGTCCCGTCCTGGAACACCTTGGTGACATCCTTGAGCGCGACGGTGGTCACCGTCTCCTCCCCAGCTCGTCGGCCGAACCCGGGAATGACTGTGACCAAAATCATCGAATCCGCACATCGGGTAAACGTGTGATGTTCGGCTCGTGACCGTCCTATTAAGGCGTTCGGAAGCGGTTTCAGGCCGGCTCGTCGAGGAAGACCCGGCGGACCACCCGCTCGGCGGCGTGGCCGTCGTCCAGCGCGCAGAACCGGGCCCGGAACCGTTGCCGGGCCTGCTCGGCCTCCGCGCCGCGCACCGCGCCGGAGCGGAACACGTCGAGCAGGGCCGGGAAGTCGAGGGCCACCGCGCCCGGCGGCTCGACGAGCACGTCGAGATAGACCCCCCGGGCCACCCGGTACGCGTCCCAGTCGGGGGCGTAGACGACGATCGGCCGGTCCAGCACGGCGTAGTCGAACATCGCCGAGGAGTAGTCGGTGACCAGCACGTCCGCGGCGAGGTACAGGTCCTCCACCCGATCGTGGTCGCTCACGTCCAGCACCCCGCCGGCGAACCGGCCACGGGGACGCCGATCCCGGTCGTGGAAGTAGTGGCTGCGCATCAGCAACCGGCCGGACGGGCCGAGCACGGCGCGCATCCGGTCCGGGTCGAACGGCGGCCGCCAGCCGGGCAGATGCTCCCGGTGCGTCGGCGCGTAGAGCACCACCAACTCGTCGGGGCCGATGCCCAGCCCGGCCCGGGCCCGGCGGCACTCCGCCGGGGTGGCCGTGGCCAGCCGGTCGTTGCGCGGGTAGCCGACCTCCAGCGTGGTGTACCCGGCCGGGTACGCCCGCTCCCACATCTGCGTCGAGAAGCTGTTCGAGCTGACGCTGTAGTCCCAGCGGTCCACCCGGCGCAGCAGGTCGGCGAAGTCCATCTCCATCGCGCCCATCGGGTACCGCTGCTGGTCCAGCCCCATCACCTTGACCGGGGTGCCGTGGTGCGTCTGCAGGTGCACCGAGCCCGGTCGCTTCCGGACGAAGTCCGGGAAGTTCACGTTGTTGACCAGCCAGCGGGCCCGGGCCAGCACCCGGTAGTAGGCCCGGGTGCCGGCGACCACGTACTCCACCCCGGGCGGGAGGGTGTCGACCCGGTCCCGCCGGACGATCCACACGCCGCGTACCTGGGGGGCGAGGCGGCGCGCGGCGGCGTAGATCGCGGCCGGGTTGCAGGCGTACCCCCGGTACCAGTACGCGGCGTAGACGGCGAGGCTCGGGTCGAGCGGCCGGCGTAACTCGACCCGGTAGTACTCGCCCAACGCGGCGTCCCGGGTCCGGCCGGCGGTCCGCCGCGCCACCGGCAGCACCCGCCGCCGGGTCCGGCGCGCCGAGCGCCGCGCGGTCTCCTCGGCCTGGTGGGCGCCGCGCAGCGCGCTGAACGTACGCCATCGCCCGGCCGCCACCAGTCGGTGCTTGAGCCCGTCCACGCCGGGTGGCACCGGGTAGCCGCCGGGCGGCCGGAGGCGCACGTAATCGTCGTGGATCTGGGTGAAGAACGCGGGCCGCAGTTCGGGGGCGATCCGCGCGCCGTTGCCCAGCACGGTCAGGTAATGCCAGATCATCCGCTCGAAGACCGCGGGGCGCAGCGGTTCCGTCTCCGGCCCCCACCGGTCCATCAGCCGGAACACCCGGTGCCACTGGGCGAACACCTCGAAGTGCCGGTCGCCCCGGGTACGGGTGATCGCCCCGGTCCGGCGCTGCCGGTAGTTGAGACAGACCCGGTCCAGCACGCCGATCCGCTCGGCCGCCATCAGCACCGGGTAACTGAACGAGACGTCCTCGTACCAGCCGGGCGCGAAGCGCAGCCCCCGCTCGACCAGGAGCTCCCGCCGGACCAGCTTGTTCCAGGCGGTGTGCAGCAGGCCCAGCGTCTCCGGCCGGTCGCGCAGCCGGAACGTCGCCTCGCCGGGCGGCTCGGGGAACACCTCGCGCATCGCGCTGCGGGTGCCGAGGTTGTTCCAGTGCGCCCGGACGTGGTCGACGATCAGCACGTCCGGGCGGGTGGCCAGCAGCCGGTCGGCCACGTGCGGCAGGCAGCCGGGGACCAGCCAGTCGTCGCCGTCGACGAACCAGAGGTACGTGCCGGTGGCCCGGTCCAGCCCGGCGTTGCGGGCCGGACCGAGCCCGGCGTTCTCGGCGAGCCGGACCGGCCGGACCCGGGGGTCGCGCTCCGCGTACTCGGCCAGGATCTCGCCGGTGTGGTCCGGCGAGGCGTCGTCGACCCCGATCACCTCGAGGTCGTCGTACGGCTGGTCGAGGATCGAGTCGAGACACTCCCGCAGGTAGCCCTGCACCCGGAAGGCCGGTACGACGAAGCTGAGCAGAGTCATCCCGGCCGGCCCTCCGTCAGCCCGGCGAGCGGTCACCCCCACCCACCGGGACCGGCGTGCGTCGGGCGCGGGCCGGCAGGACCACCCAGGCGAGGACCACGCTCGCGACAAAAACCACGAGAAGGTACGTACCGAGTGTAACCAGACCGATACTCGCATATCCGACGAACGCCGCCACCGCCAGCAGCGCCGACCGCCCCTCCCAGCCGAACGTGGCGGGATGCAGCGGCGGCGCCACCTGCCGCTTCTCCAGCCGGGCGGTCAGGTCGTAGTGGTGCAGGGTGAGCACGAAGACGTACCCGAAGATCAGCCAGGCGGGCGCGCGGCCGGCCACGCCGGCGGCGATCGCGAACAGGTACTCCCCGGCCCGCAGCGCGGCCGGGACCAGCCAGTCCAGCGGCCTGTCGTGCGCCGCCCGGGCGCCGAACCCGGCGACCAGCAGCACCAGCAGCCCGACCGGCACCGCCCAACCCGGCAGCCGATGGCCGGCATGGACGGTCGACAGCGCCCAGAGCAGCAGCGCCGCCGCGCCGAGCGCGCCGAGCACCGCCACCACCAGCGGACCGCGCACCACCGGCAGCGTCCGGGCCAGCGGCCCGTCGTCGCGGTGCAGGGTGCGGTCGACCGTCGCCATCACCGGCACCCGCATCCAGCGGGCCCGCAGGGTCCGCAGCGCCCCGGTGTACGCGAACGCCAGCGTCCCCCAGGCCAGCACCGCGCAGAGCGCGACGAGCGGGCCGAAGAGCGCGGCGGTCACCGCCATTAGCGCCCACCGCTCGCCGATCGGGAAGACCACCGTCCGCTTCAGCCAGTACGACACCGACCCGGTGTCCGCCTGCACCTTCGTCGAGGCGGCGTTCAGCTTGCCGCCGATGCCGCCTGCCTCCCCGGTCGCCGGGCGGGGCCGCCGGGCCGCCTCGTCGTGCAGCACGCCGTACCAGGTGTCGGTCATGTGCCGCACGGTCTGCAGGGTCATCGCGGCGATGGCCAGCGCCCAGCCGTACCGGAAGCCGGCGTGGGTGGCGCCGTAGCCGAGGCCGGCGTAGACCACGTACTCCTTCGCCCGGTCGGCCATGGTGTCCAGCCAGCCGCCCCAGGCACTGAACTGCCGGGTGTAGCGGGCCAGCTGGCCGTCCACGCAGTCGAGCACGAAGCCCAGGTAGAGCAGAACCGCCCCGGCGACCAGCGCGGGCCGCCCGCCGAGGCCGAAGAGCACCGCGGCGGCCACCGCGAAGGCCACCGAGATCATGGTCACCGCGGTCGGGCTGAGCCGCAGCCGGGCGGCGGCCTTCGTCACGTACGGGGACCAGGTGCTGACGAAGAACGTGGTGAAGAAGTCGTCCCGCTCCTTCACCGACAGCCGCAGCTCGGCCCGGTCCTCGTCGACCGCCTGCACGGCCGCCTCGGCCGCGCCCAGCTCGGCGGCGGTGCCGACCCGGTGCGCCACGAGCAGGCGTACCCGGTGGGCGAAGATCAGCGGGCCGCACGCCGCGAGTTCGGCGAAGAGCCGGTCCACCGCGGACGCCGGTCCGCCCTCGGCGCCGGCGACCGCCTGCGCGGCGGCGGCGAGGGCCGGCAGGTCGTTCGGGCCGACCCGCAGCGCGCCGCCGAACACGCCGGTCGCGTCCGCCAGGTCGCCGGCCGCCACCACCTGGCCGCGCTCCTCCCGGACCGTCACCTGCCCGTCTCGCGGCGGGTCGGTGAGCACCAGCGCCACCGCGGGCCCCACCGGGCTGGTCGCCAGATGCCGGAGCACGGCCGTGTGCGCCACCAGGTCGGCCCCGCTGACCAGCACCGGGCCGCTAGCGCCGGCCACCAGCGAGGCCAGCTCGAGCAGATCGGCGGCCACCCGCACGTCGCTCGCGCCGGCCCGCCGCCACTGCCCGGCCAGCCGGTCGACGAGGCGCTCGCCGGCCTCGGTGGTCAGGCCCGCCGCCGGGTCGGCGGCGAGCACGATCGCGAGGGTCACCGCTGCGCGGCGCTGGCGTACGCGTGCAGCGCCTCGTCAATGGTCCCGTCGACGGTCAGCCGCCCCGCGTCGAGGTAAAGCCCCCGACGGCAGAACCGGGTGAGGTCCTTTTCGTTGTGTGACACCAGCACCAGCGTGCGCCCTTCCGCGAGAAGTCGCTCGATGGTCGCATAGCACTTCGCGCGGAACTCCGCGTCCCCGACCGCGGTCACCTCGTCCACCAACAGGATGGGGTGGGGCAGATGGGCGATGACCGCGAAGCCCAGCCGCACCTTCATCCCCGACGAGTAGTGCCGGACCGAGGTGTCGATGGACCGCTCGACCTGCTCCCCGGCGAACGACACGATCTCGTCGAAGTGCCGCCGCAGGTAGCCCGTCGACAGCCCGTGCAGCCCGCCCACCAGGTACAGGTTCTCCCGGCCGGTCAGGTCGTTGGAGAAGCCCGCGGACAGCTCCAGCAGCGGGGCCACCTCGCCGCGTACCCGGATCCGGCCCTCGTCCGGGATCAGCACCCCGGCGATCAGCCGCAGCAGGGTGCTCTTGCCGGTGCCGTTGCGACCGACCACGCCGACCGTCTCGCCCGGCTGGATCCGGAACGACACGTCGCGCAGCGGCCAGAACTGGCCGGCGTCCGAGTTCCGCCCGCCCCGGTGGATCAGCAGCTCCCGCAGCCGCAGCTGGCGGCGCCGGTTCCGGACGAACCGGATGCCCAGCCCCGCCGCCTCGATGATGGCCGTCATGTCGCCTCGATGCGGGCCGTCATTCAGAGTTCCTTGAGCACGGCCGGTTCCAGCCGGCGGAACGACCACCAGCCGACCGCCAGCACCAGCACGCTGCCCACCACGGTGATGGTGAGCAGCCGGGCGTCGGGGAACTGGTCCGGATACCAGATCGCGTGGTGCAACTGGAAGATGCCGACCAGCGGGTTCAACTCGTAGAGGAGCTTGACCCAGGCCGGCATGCCCGAGCCGCGGACCAGGCCGAGCGGGTAGATGATCGGGGTGGCGTAGAAGAGCACCCGGATGATCAGCCGCATGAAGCGCTCGATGTCGCGCATCAGCACGTTGAGCGCCGACAGCAGCAACGCGATCCCCGACAGCAGCACGAACTGCACCGACACGGCCAGCGGCAGGGCGAGCAGGTTCCACCCGACGTGGATCTTCCCGTGCATCGCGTAGACCGCCGCGATGCCGGCCAGGATGGGCAGGCCGGCGGCGTACTCGGCGAACCGGCCGGTGACCCGGCCGATCGGGAAGACCTGCCGGGGCACGTTCATCGTGGTGATCAGCCGAGCCTGTCCGGTCAGCGCGTTCGTCGCCTCGGTGAGCGCCGAACTGGCCCACATCCAGGCGAAGATCCCGGTGATCAGGAAGAGCGGGTACGACCCGGCCGCGGTGCCCAGGTGCCCCCGGGTGGCACCGGAATAGAGCACGCCGAAGACGAACCAGTAGATCAGGCCCATGCCGAGCGGCTCGATGAGCGACCAGAAGTAGCCCAGCACGGACTGCTGGTACTTCACCGCGAGATCCCGCTTGACCAGGATGCGCAGCGAGTTGCGGGCCGACCAGAGCGCGGCGACGCCTGTCGTCACCGTCCCATCCTCACCCTGACCGACGTCCGCCGGCAGGGCTACCGGTCGGGTCACCCCTTCGGGTTCAGCACTCGATCACGTTGACCGCGAGGCCGCCCCGCGCCGTCTCCTTGTACTTGACCTTCATGTCCGCGCCCGTCTCCCGCATGGTCTTGATGACCTTGTCCAGCGAGACGGCGTGCACCCCGTCACCGCGCAGCGCCAGCCGGGCGGCCGTGATCGCCTTGATGCTGGCCACCGCGTTCCGTTCGATGCACGGGATCTGCACCAAGCCGCCGACCGGGTCGCAGGTGAGCCCGAGGTTGTGCTCCATACCGATCTCGGCCGCGTTCTCCACCTGGGCGGGAGTGCCGCCCAGCGCCTCAGCCAGCCCGGCCGCGGCCATCGAGCAGGCCGAGCCGACCTCGCCCTGGCAGCCGACCTCGGCCCCGGAGATCGACGCGTTCTCCTTGAACAGCACCCCGATCGCGCCGGCCGCGAGCAGGAAGCGGACCACGCCGTCCTCGGAGGCGCCCGGCACGAACCGGGTGTAGTAGTGCAGCACGGCCGGGATGATCCCGGCGGCGCCGTTGGTCGGGGCGGTCACCACCCGCCCGCCGGCCGCGTTCTCCTCGTTCACCGCGAGCGCGAACAGGGTGACCCAGTCCATCGCGCGCAGCGGATCGGTGGCGTCGGCCTCCGCCTCCAGGCTCCGGCGCAGCTCGGCCGCCCGGCGGCGGACCTTCAGCCCGCCCGGCAGGACGCCGTCCCGCTCGCAGCCGCGGGTGACGCAGTCCCGCATCACCCGCCAGATCTCCAGCAACCCGGCCCGGACATCCGCCTCGCTGCGCCAGGACAGCTCGTTGGCGAGCATCACCTCGCTGATCGACAGGCCGTTGCCGGTGGTGACCGCCAGCAGCTCCGCGCCGGTCAGGAACGGGTACCGGACGCGGGTGCTGTCCGGCTTGATCCGGTCCGCCCCGGCGGCCGCCTCGTCGACCACGAACCCGCCGCCGACGGAGTAGTAGGTCCGTGCCCTGATCGCCGCGTCGGCCGCGTCGTACGCCACGAAGGTCATCCCGTTCGGGTGGTACGGGAGCGAGCGGCGGCGGTGCAGCACCAGGTCCCGGTCCGGGTCGAAGTCGATCTCGTGGGTGCCGAGCAGGCTGAGCCGGCGCTCGGCCCGGATCCGCTCGACCCGCGGCCCGACCGAGTCCGTGTCGACCGTCTCCGGCGCCTCGCCCTCCAGCCCGAGCAGCACCGCGCGGTCGCTGCCGTGGCCGTGTCCGGTGGCGCCCAGCGAGCCGAAGAGCTCGGCCTGCACCCGGGCGGTGTCGGTGAGCAGCCCGTCCGCCTTGAGCCCGGCCACGAACGTGCGGGCGGCGCGCATCGGCCCTACGGTGTGCGAGCTGGACGGCCCGATGCCGACGCTGAAGAGGTCGAAAACACTGATCATGGCTGCACTTTCCTCGCCGTCGTACCCGGTTGCGGGTCCGGCCCGGTGGTGCCGACCCCGGTCCGGGGACGGCGGGCGGCACCCGGGGTGTGGGCGCCCGACCGGCGAGCCTACCCGCCCAGGTCAGCCCCCGCCCGCGACCCCGCACACCGACCCTGCACCCCGGCCCGTCTCCCCCGCGTCACCGCGTCACCGCGTCCCCACGCCCCACGCCCCACGCCCCACGCCCCACGCCCCACGCCGAGATCGTGCTCGATCCAGGAAGTAGTGGCCTCGGCGCGACCGGGATGGCACTGAATCCAGGATCGAGCACGATCTTCAGCGATCCGCGCGCGGTGTGCGGTGCCGCGCCGCCAGCGAGCGCAGGCAGCGACCGCTGACCGTCGTCGCGGCGTCGCTGCACACCGCCGCGGCGCTGGCCGGTCATCCGGCGAAGCACGCTCGGCCGGACGTGAGTGGTGGACACGCCAGCGAGGTCGTTGCCCGGCGCGGGTCGGCGGAACCTGGCGGGGTAAGCACCTACGGGTGCCCAGGTCACCGATCCTCCTCGGGGCCGAGGGCGCGGCTCGCACCCGTCCCTAGCGTGGAATCAGCGCGGCGGATCCGCCGCAGAGTGGGAGTACGACGATGAGTCGCAAACTGGTCCGGCCCCGCCAGGGGCGCATGCTCGCCGGTGTCTGCGCCGGCCTGGCGCAGCGGTTCGGCATGTCGGCCGGGTTGGTCCGGCTGCTGTTCCTGCTGTCCCTGCTGCTGCCCGGCACCCAGGTGATCATCTACCTGATCCTCTGGATCCTGATGCCCAACGAGGACCGCTACCTCGCCCCCACCCGCCACTGACACCCACCCCACCACCGCCCGCCCGGGAGGGCGGACGGGCCGGCAACATCGGGGAAGTTGCTCGCTCCGCCACGCCTGAGGCAGCAACTTCCCCGAAACTGCCGCCGCTACGGGCGCGCCTGCGGCAGGGGACAGCGCGGCGCCCGCCCCGAACTCGGGGCGGGCGCCGACGCCGGGAGGGTCAGGGGGCCGTGTAGGTGACCGTGATCTTCTGGTAGCCGAGGGAGCGGAGCAGGCCCTCCAGCATCTTGCGGGTGTTCTCCTCGGCCCGGGCGGTGAGCCCGCTGTCCCGGGCGGCGGCGGTGATCCGGTCCTCGGCCAACTGGTAGACCTGCTGCTGCCGGTTGGGGTTGCCGGCCACCAGGTCGTTGAGCCGGTTGATCAGGCCGCGCTGCTCGGCGAAGACGTAGCTCTTCTCCAGGTCGAGGTTGGTCTCCCCGAGCTGCGGCGCGGGCAGCTTGATCTCCACCGACTTCTTGTCGGCGGACTCCACGATCGCCCCCTCGGCGATCTTCGAGAAGTCGACGTACGCCTCGACCCGGCCCGCCCCGACGAACAGGGTCCGCTCGTTGAGCAGGAAGTCTGGCACGTTCCTCCGGTCGTTCTGCAGGTCGACCACGACCTGGAAGTCGCCCTCGGCGGCGACGTACCGGCTGAGATCCCGGATCGACTTGAGCAGCGGCGGCTGGCTGCGGTCGGTCTGCTCCTTGGCGAACGGGTTGCGGAACTCCGGCAGGATCCCGGTGGCCTGCACGCCGAGCAACACCACCACGGCCAGCGCGGCCGCGCCGAGCACCCAGAGCAGGCCACGGACCGGGCCACCCGCCGACGGCGGGACGCCCGGCGCGGGATCGGCTGTGACGGCCGACCGGGCCCTGAGATCGTCACTGGTCGGGTAGCCGGGGAACTCCCTGGTGGGCTCGTTGATGTCACCGTCGCGGGCCATCGCCCTCACCGTCCTCGTCAGACACAGCGCCTGAGAATGACGGTAAGGCCCCGGTACGACACCCGCCCGCCGAGCGGCGGCGCAGTCGAAAACCGCAGGTCAGGCGAACGCGGAGAGCCCGGTCAGGCGCTGCCCGATGACCAGTTGGTGGATCTCCGAGGTGCCCTCGTAGGTCAGCACGCTCTCCAGGTTGTTGGCGTGCCGCATGACCGGGTACTCGCCGGAGATCCCGTTGGCGCCGAGGATGGTCCGGCACTGCCGGGCGATCGCCAGCGCCTCCCGCACGTTGTTCAGCTTGCCGACGCTGACCTGCTCGGGGCGGAGCTTCCCGGCGTCGGCGAGCCGGCCCAGGTGCAGCGCCAGCAGCAGGCCCTTGTTCCACTCGACGGCCATGTCGGCGAGCTTGGCCTGGGTGAGCTGGAAACCGGCCAGCGGCCGGCCGAACTGCGTCCGGGTGGTCGCGTACGACAGGGCGGTTTCCAGGCAATCCCGGGCCGCGCCGAGCGCCCCCCAGACGATGCCGTGCCGGGCCTCGGTGAGGCAGCTCAGCGGCGCCTTCAGCCCGATCGCCTCGGGCAGCCGGGCGTCCGCCGGGAGCCGGACGTCGTCGAGGACGACCTCCCCGGTCAGCGAAGCGCGCAGCGACATCTTGTGCCGGATCTCGCGCGCCGTCACCCCGGGCGTGTCCATCGGTACGGCGAAGCCGCGCACCCTGTCGTCGGTGCGCGCCCAGATCACCCCGACATCGGCGATCGGCGCGTTGGTGATCCACATCTTGGTGCCGTTGAGGATCCAGTCGTCGCCGTCCCGGCGGGCCCGGGTGGTCATCGAGGCCGGGTCGGAGCCGTGGTCCGGCTCGGTAAGCCCGAAGCAGCCGATCGCCTCGCCGGCCGCCATGGCCGGCAGCCAGCGCTGCTTCTGCTCCTCGCTGCCGTAGCGCCAGATCGCGTACATGGCCAGCGAGCCCTGCACCGAGACCAGCGAGCGGACCCCGGAGTCGCCGGCCTCCAACTCCAGGCAGGCCAGCCCGTACGCGACGGCCGACGCGCCGGCGCAGCCGTACCCGGTCAGGTGCATGCCGAGCAGGCCGAGCTTGCCGAACTCCCGGGCCAGCTCGCGGGCCGGCACCTGGCCGTCCTCGTACCAGCCGGCGACGTGCGGGCGTACCCAGTCGTCCACGACCTGGCGCACGACGGCGCGGATCTGCCGCTCCTCCTCGCCGAGGGACGCGTCAACGTACAGCAGGTCCAACGCGCTCATGGCCGCCACCTTAACGAATCCTCAGGAAACCGTCACTCGGGCTGACCGCTGAGCACCAGCACCCGGGCGTGGATCTGGTTGCGCTGCTGGAGCGCCGCGCGCAGCGCCCGGTGCAGGCCGTCCTCCAGGTAGAGGCCGCCGTTCCACTGCACCACGTGCGGGAAGAGGTCGCCGTAGAAGGTGGAGTCCTCGGCGAGGAGCTTGTCCAGCGCCAACTCCCGCTTGGTGGTGATGAGCTGGTCCAGCCGCAGCGGGCGCGGCGGGATCTCCGCCCACTGCTTGAGCGTGAGGTTGTGCTCCGGGTAGGGACGCCCGTCCCGGACCGCTCTGAAGATCACGGCGCGCTCCCCTCCCCCAAGGCCGGATCCGCCCCGACGCCCCGCCGATCGCGGCGGGCGCTCCGGGGCAGCTGATGATGTCCGTGCCAGCCTAGCGGCACCTGCCACACCGCGTTTTACTCCCTCATGTCGGTTTCTCCCCCGCCGACACCCCGCCGCCGGACCGGGGGAACCAGCTCAACTCCAGCGGCCGCGCCGGACCACCTCGTCCACCGGCCGCCGTCCCCGGCGCAGCGACGGTGACCGGTGGTCGGGCGCCTGGTAACCGATCGTGACCGCGCCGATCGGCTGGTAGTCGTCCGGCACCTTGAACGCCTCCCGGTACGCCCCGATCCGCTGCGGCGGGATGCCGAAGAAGCACCCGCCCAGGCCCTCGTCCACGGCGGTGAGCAGCATCAGCAACGCGGCGAAGCCGGTGTCCACGTACCAGTAGGGCACCGGCCAGCGGTCCTCGGCGCGATCCGCCCACCCCTTGTCCGGCTCGGCGTAGCGATCCAGGTAGGCGGAACGGTTGGCGTGCGGCACCACGATCAGCGGGGCCCGACGCATCCCGGCCAGCCAGCGTTCCCGGCCGCCACCGCCCGGGGTGGCCGCCGCCCAGAACCGCTCCCGGTCCGCCGGCTCCTCCAGCACCAGGAAGCCCCAGCCCTGGGCGAAGCCCGCCGAGGGCGCCCGGATCGCGTGCGCCAGCAGCCGGTCCACCACCTCCGGCGGGACCGGCCGGTCCGGGTCGTAGTTGCGGACCATCCGGCGGCGCCGGACGACGTCGGCGAACTCCATGCTCAGGCCTCGGGCCGGACGCCCCAGGCACCCCGCCAGGTCTGGCCGGGAGCCAGCACGATCAGGTCCCGCCCGGAGCGGAACGCGTCCGGCGGGCAGGTCATCGGCTCGATGGCGACCGAGCGGCGGTGCCGCTCCCCGCTGAGCGTGTCCCCGGTGAAGACCTGCCACCAGCCGAACTCGCGGTCCGCCCAGACGTGCAGCCGGGCCGAGCCGTCCGGCGTGGCGAGGGTCACCGCCGAGCCGCCGTCGGCGTCCCGCTCGACGTCGCCGAAGGCCACGTCGAGCACCGCGTCGCCGATCGGGCGGGGCGCGGTGAAGTCGTACTCACTGCCGCCCACCCCGGTCGCCCCGATCGGGAGCAGCCGGCTGTCCACCAGCACCCGGATCCGCCCCGGCACCCGCAGCAACGACTCCGCCACGCCGGTCTTCGGCAGCCGCAGGTAGGGGTGCACCGAGAAGCCGAACGGCGCCGGCTCGCCGGCCAGGTTCGTCACCTCGTGCTCGGCCCGCAGCCCGCCCGCCCCGACCCGCCACCGGGTACGTAGCCGCAGCGGCCACGGGTAGCCGGGCCTCGCCGGCAGTTCGTAGCCGACCGTGACGCTGTCCGCCGCCTGCTCGATCAGGTGCCAGGACGCCCAGTTGACCAGCCCGTGGAGGGCGTTGTTGCGGGACGGCTCGCTCAGGTCGAGCTGCAGCGACCGGTCGGCGAAGGTGTACGCGCCGTCCCGGATCCGGTTCGGCCACGGGGCCAGCACCTGGCCGGCCCCGCCGGGGCAGAGCTCGTCCGCCCCGTACCCGTCGAGGTAGTTCACCCCGTCGTGCCGGTACGCGCGCAGCCCGCCACCCACCTCGACGACGACCGCCTCGTGGCCGTCGGCGGCGATGGTCCACTGTGCCCCCGAGGGCGACCGGTTCACGGCGTTCTCCATGCCGGCGACCTTAGCCCGTCGGCCCCAACCCGCGCCGGACTCAGCCCGCCGGCCGGCACGGGAGGCGGCTCACTTCCGCTCGGCGTCCGCCGTGCTGGCGGCCCGGTAGCGGAGCAGGGCCGGGAAGGCCACCACCAGCAGCACGGCGAGGACGGCCGAGACGAGGCCGCCGCCCACCCAGGCGACGCCGGCGCCGAAGCCGGCGGCCATCGTGCCGGCCCGCAGGTCGCCCAGGCGTGGACCACCGGCGACCACCACGGTGTTCACGCCCTGGAGCCGGCCGCGCATCCGGTCCGGCGCGTAGATCAACAGCATCGACTGCCGCAGCACCGAGCTGACCAGGTCGGCGGCCCCAGCCAGGCCGAGCAGCAGCACCACCAGCCAGAGCTGGCGGGCCAGCCCAGCCAGGGCGATCGCGATGCCCCAGCCCACCACGGCCAGCACCAGCGCCAGCCCCTGCCGCCGCAGCCGGCCGATCCAGCCGGAGGTCAGCCCGCCCACCATCGCGCCGATGGCGATGGCGCTGTAGAGCCAGCCGACGGCTGCGGCACCACCGAGCCGCTCCTGCGCCACCTCGGGGAAGAGCGCCCGCGGCATGGCCAGGACCATCGCGATCAGGTCGATGGCGAACGACAGCAGCAGCACCGGCGTGGTGGCCAGGTAGCGGAACCCGTCCACGATGCTGGCGAGTCCCGCCTTCCGCGGCGTGCCGTCGCCGTCCGGGTCGGGCTCGGGCGGCATCGCCGGCAGGCGCAGGGTGGCCCAGAGCGAGACGGTGAACAGCAGCGCGTCCACCGCGTACGCGATCGGCAGCCCGACGTCGATCCGCCAGGTGGCGAAGATCAGGCCGGCGGTGAGCGGCCCGAAGACCGAGGTCGCGGTGAACGTGGTGAAGTTCAGCGTGCTGGCCGCCGGCACCAACTCGGGCGGCACCAGCCGCGGCAGGATCGCGCTGCGGGCCGGTGAGGTGATCGCGAAGGCGATCGACTGCGCCGCGACCAGGGCGAGCAGCAGCGTCGGGCTGCCCACCCGGAACACCGACTGGAGCAGCAGGGCCAGAGTCGACGCCCAGAGCAGCCCGCCGGCGGCGAGCAGCACCTGGCGCCGGTCCCGGGCGTCGGCGACCGCCCCTCCCCACAGCCCGAAGACCAGCAGCGGCAGGAACCCGGCCACGCCGAGCAGCCCGACCCAGAACGAGCCGCCGGTCAGGGCGAACATCTCGACCGGTACGGCGACCGCGGTGAACTGGAAGCCGAACATCGCCACGCCGTTGCCGAGCCAGACCCGCCGGTACGCGGGCACACTCAGCGGACGCAGGTCGATCGCCCAGCGGCGCGATCCGCGCGGCCGGGCCTCCTTCACTCCGGTCACGGCGCCAGCCGCTCGGTGATCCAGTCGCCGCCCTCGGTACGGCGGAACCGCAGCCGGTCGTGCAACCGGCTGACCCGGCCGTGCCAGAACTCCACCGTCTCCGGCCGGACCCGCAGCCCGCCCCAGTGCGGCGGGGCGGGGATCGGCTCCACGTCGGCGAACCGCTCCGCCGCCGCCCGGTACGCCGCGTCCAGCGCGGCCCGCTCGGGGACGACCCGGGACTGGCTGCTGGCCCAGGCGCCGAGCTGGGAGCCACGCGGCCGGCTGGCGAAGTACGCCTCGGTCTCGGCCCGGTCCACCCGCGCCACCCGCCCGGTGACCACCACCTGGCGCTGCATCGGGAACCAGGGGAAGACCAGGCTGGCCCACGGGTTGGCGGCCGCCTCGGCGCCCTTGCGGGACCCGTAGTTGGTGTAGAAGACGAAGCCGTCCGGGTCGTACCCCTTGAGCAGGACGGTGCGGGCGCTCGGGCGGCCCTCGGCGTCGGCGGTGGCGACCACCATCGCGTTCGGTTCGGGCAGCGGGTACGCCACCGCGTCGGCGAACCAGCGGCCGAACTGGGTGTGCCAGTCCGGCGCCAGGTCCGGTTCGGAAAGGCCCAGGTCGGCGGCGTACTCGTTACGCATGCCCGCCGGGGCCGGTGTGTCGCCCGTCACTCCGTCTCCCCCTCGTCGGGGCGACCGCGTCCCCCGACGCTGGCCAGACCCCACCGCCCAGTCTGGCCCAGACCGTGAGCTTGTCCACCCGCGGGGATGAGGTGTGCAGCACAGTCGCCGCGGGTCGCGCACTTGGTTACCGAGCAGGCAAGATGGCACGAACACATCCCTGAGGGTCGCCTAAGGAGCGGGGCCGGATCAGCCCGCGTGGGCGCACCGAGCCGGAAGCCAGGAGACGACATGTCCGACTTCAAACCGGGCCTGGAAGGCGTCGTAGCCTTCGAGACCGAGATCGCCGAACCGGACCGCGAGGGTGGCTCGCTGCGCTATCGCGGCGTGGACATCGAGGATCTGATCGGCCAGGTCTCCTTCGGCAACGTCTGGGCGCTGCTGGTCGACGGGCGCTTCGGCCCGGGCCTGCCGCCGGCCGAGCCGTTCCCGGTGCCGGTGCACTCCGGCGACATCCGCGTCGACGTGCAGTCCGCGGTCGCCATGCTCGCCCCGTACTGGGGCCTCGACCAGCTGCTCGACATCTCCGACGAGCAGGCCCGCGCGGACCTGGCCCGGGTGTCGGTCACCGCGCTCTCCTTCGTCGCCCAGTCCGCCCGCGGCCTCGGCCTGCCCGCCGTGCCGCAGAAGGAGATCGACAAGGCGGAGACGATCGTCGAGCGCTTCATGAAGCGCTGGCGGGGTGAGCCCGACCCGCGGCACGTCAAGGCCGTCGACGCCTACTTCATCTCGGCCGCCGAGCACGGCCTGAACGCCTCCACCTTCACCGCCCGGATCGTCGCCTCCACCGGTGCCGACGCCGCCGCCTGCATCTCCTCCGGCATCGGCGCGCTCTCCGGTCCGCTGCACGGCGGCGCACCGTCGCGGGTGCTCAGCATGCTGGAGTCGGTCGAGCGCAGCGGCGACGCCGAGGGGTACGTCAAGGGCGTCCTCGACCGGGGCGAGCGGCTGATGGGCTTCGGCCACCGGGTCTACCGGGCCGAGGACCCGCGCGCCCGGGTGCTCCGGCGCACCGCCAAGGAGCTGGGCGCACCCCGCTTCGAGGTCGCCGAGGCGCTGGAGAAGGCCGCGCTGGCCGAGCTGCAGGCCCGCCGCCCGGACCGGGTGCTCGCCACCAACGTCGAGTTCTGGTCGGCCGTGGTGCTGGACTTCGCCGAGGTGCCGGCGCACATGTTCACCTCGATGTTCACCTGTGCCCGGATGGGCGGTTGGTCCGCGCACATCCTGGAGCAGAAGAAGCTCCAGCGGCTGGTCCGCCCCTCGGCCCGGTACGTCGGCCACGGCCCGCGTAAGCCGCAGGAGGTCGAGGGCTGGGACGCCATCCCGCACGGCGTCTGATCCCGCGTACCCCCCTCGAAGGGCCCCGTCCGGCGCGGACGGGGCCCTTCGCGCATCGCTGTGGCGCATCCCTCACCGCGGGGTGTGGGACCAGCCGCCGGGCGGGCCGGCCCGGGTGGGAGGATGAAGGCCGGCAGTGCCGCCGGACCGGGCTCGGATCCCGGCTCCCCGCGCGCCCGCGCGCGGCCGACGTCGGTCCGCGCCCGCTGAAGGGCCCCTCCTCGCAGCCCACGCGGAAGGATCGAGACAACCGTGGCTGACGCACCGACCATCCGGATTCCCGACGACATCAAGCCCGCCGACGGGCGGTTCGGCTGCGGGCCGTCCAAGGTCCGTCCGGCGGCGGTCTCCGCCCTCGCCGACGTCGCCACCAGCTACCTGGGCACCTCCCACCGGCAGCAGACCGTGCGGGACCAGGTGGCCCGGCTGCGCCGGGGCATCGCCGAGTTCTTCTCCCTCCCCGAGGGCTACGAGGTGGTCATCGGCAACGGCGGCACCACCGCCTTCTGGGAGGTCGCCACCTTCGGCCTGGTCCGCGACCGGGCCCAGTTCGCCAGCTTCGGCGAGTTCGGGGCCAAGTTCGCCAAGTCGGTCAAGGACGCCCCGTTCCTGGGCGAGCCGACGATCCGCAAGTCCGAGCCGGGCAGCGCGCCGGCTCTGGCCGCCGAGGCGGGCGTGGACGTCTACGCCACCCCGCACAACGAGACCTCGACCGGTGTGGCCGTGCCGATCAGCCGGGTGCCGGGCGCCGACGAGGGCGCGCTGCTGCTGGTCGACGCCACCTCCGGCGCTGGCGGCCTGGAGGTCAACGTCGGCGAGACGGACGTCTACTACTTCGCCCCGCAGAAGTGCTTCGGCTCCGACGGCGGCCTCTGGCTAGCCCTGATGTCGCCGGCCGCCCTCGCCCGGGCCACCGAGATCAAGGAGTCGAGTCGCTACATCCCGGCCTTCCTCGACCTGGTCACCGCGATCGACAACTCGCGGCTGGAGCAGACGTACAACACTCCGGCGCTGGCCACCATCTTCCTGGCCGCCGAGCAGACCGACTGGATGAACGCCCAGGGCGGCCTGGCCTGGGCGGCCAAGCGCACCGCCGAGAGCGCCGGCATCGTGTACGGCTGGGCCGAGCGGTCCGAGTTCGCCACGCCGTTCGTGACCGACCCGGCGCTGCGCTCCAACGTGGTCGCCACGATCGACTTCGCCGACGGGGTGGACGCCCCGGCGATCGCGAAGGTGCTGCGCGCCAACGGGATCGTCGACACCGAGCCGTACCGGAAGCTGGGCCGCAACCAGCTCCGGATCGCGCTGTTCCCGGCCGTCGAGCCGGCCGATGTGGAAGCGCTCACCGCGTGCGTCGACCACGTGGTCGAGCGACTCTGATCACCTCGTGACGCTGGGTGGCCGTCGACGCCCCGACGGCCACCCACCGTGATCATCGCCGCAGGTCAGTCGCGACATGCCGGGGTGTCGCATCCCCCACCTTCGGGTAGATGCGCGTACGGTGGTGCGAGACGCCCGGGTGGCCCGCTCGTGGCGTGACGGCCAGCGAAGCGGGACGGAGGCAAGCCCATGCGCCCAGTACGCTTCGTCGCCCTCTCCGAGGACGGCCAGGCTCTGGTGCTCGCCGACGAGGTCGGGCGCCTGCTCGCCCTGCCGATCGACGAACGCGTCGCCTCGGTGCTGCATTCCGATCCCGGCGCGGCGCCCCTCGCGGTCGTGGCGGCCGCCGCCGACCCGACGCCGTCGCTCTCGCCGCGGGACATCCAGGCCCGGATCCGCTCCGGCGAGTCCGCCGAGGACGTCGCCCGGATCGCCGGCGTCCCGGTGGACCGCGTCCTGCGCTACGCCGGCCCGGTGCTCCAGGAGCGGGCCATGCTCGCCCAGCACGCCCGGCGGACCAGGCTCAAGGGCGCGGAGAAGCCGACCCCGCTGGCCGAAGTGGTCAACGGCCGGCTGGGCCAGCACGGGATCGACACCGAGAAGATCTCCTGGGACGCGTACCGGCGGGACGACGGCACCTGGCGGATCATCGCCACCTGGCCGTCGGGCAAGGCCACTGCGCAGGCGGTCTGGGATCTCGACAAGACCCGGCAGCACGTCACCCCGCACGACGACATGGCGCAATACCTCTGCGCCGAGCGGCCCACGCCGATCCTCGGCCAGGAGCCGGCACCGGAGCGGGGCGGCCACGCGCTGCCCGGCCCGTCGCGCGGCGAGCCGAGCCGGGGCGGGCACGGCCTGCCGGCGCCCGCCGAGCACGCCCGTCCGGGGCGGGACCCGATCCGCGCCGGCCGGGACGCCCTGCTCGCCTCGCTGGACCGGCCGCTCGGCGGTGCGTCCGGGCGGGGTCTCGACACCCGGTCCCCGGCCGCCCTGGCCGGGCCGGAGGCACCCCGCCAGCGGCCGGTCTCCGGTGGCGCCGCGGCGCTGCTCGGGGGCGGCCCGGGTTCGGCCTTCGACGACGACTCGGACGCGCCGAAGGAGGTCCCGGCCGTACCGTCGCTGGCCGTGCTCCGGCCGCGGCGCACCGGCCCGGCAGCGGCGGCCGGCGGCGGCGAGTCGGCGGAGGCCGGCGGCAAACCGCGCAAGCGGCTGCCGAGCTGGGACGACGTCCTCTTCGGCAGCGGCCCGGCGGCTCGCGAGTCATCCTGATCCACCCGGTCCACCCTGGCGAGAGGCACTCGAAGTGCCCGCGTGCCAGGGTGGACCCATGGAGTACACGAACCTGGGACGCACCGGTCTCTCGGTGAGCCGGCTCTGCCTCGGCACCATGAACTTCGGCCCGCAGACCGACGAGCCGGACAGCTTCGCCATCATGGACCGGGCTCTGGAACACGGAATCAACTTCTTCGACACCGCGAACGTCTATGGCTGGAAGCTCGGCGAGGGCGTCACCGAGCAGATCATCGGCCGCTGGTTCGCCCAGGGCGGCGGGCGCCGCGACAAGGTCGTCCTGGCCACCAAGGTGTACGGAAAGATGGGCGACTGGCCCAACGAGCAGGGCCTCAGCGCCCGGCACATCATCCGGGCCTGTGAGGAGTCGCTGCGCCGGCTGCAGACCGACACCATCGACCTGTACCAGATGCACCACATCTCCCGGACCACGCCCTGGGAGGAGATCTGGCAGGCCATGGAGACCCTGGTCGCCCAGGGCAAGGTGATCTACGTCGGGTCGTCCAACTTCGCCGGATGGCACATCGCCCGGGCGCAGGCGGCGGCGGGCCGGCGCAACTTCCTCGGCCTTGTCTCCGAGCAGAGTATCTACAACCTGCTCACCCGCCACGTCGAGCTGGAGGTGATCCCGGCCGCGCAGGAGTACGGGCTGGGCATCATCCCCTGGTCTCCACTGCACGGCGGGCTGCTCTCCGGAGTTATCCGCAAGATGGCCGAGGGCGGCGCGGCGCGCGGCACCACCGGCCGGTCGGCCGACGCGCTCGCCGCGCACTGGGCCACCATCGAGGCGTACGAGAAGCTCTGTGCCGACCTCGGCCACGACCCGGCCGACGTGGCGCTGGCCTGGCTGCTCTCCCGGCCCGGGGTGACCGCCCCGATCGTCGGTCCGCGCACGCTGGACCAGCTCGACCGGACCCTCGGCGCGTTGGACGTGGATCTCGACGAGACCACCCTGCAGCGGCTGGACGAGCTCTTCCCGCCGCTCGGCAACGGCGGCCCCGGCCCGGAGGCCTGGGCCTGGTGACCCGTCCCGGGGCCCGGCCGGACGCGCTCCGGCCGGCCCCGGGGCGCGCCCGATCCGGGGCGGTCGCCGGACTGGTCACATCGGCCAGGCGGCCAGGCGGTCGTAGGTGGGGCGGGGACCGGGATGGCTGCGGACCAGCACCAGCTCCTCCGCCGGCCATTCCGGGCCGAGGTAGTCATGTAGGGCCTCCCGGTCGGCCAGGATGTCGGCGCGGTCGATCCGGTCACCGGGTCGGGCGATCGTCAGGTGGGCCCGGAACGGCTTCTCGTCGTGCGGCAGCTCGGCGCGGCGCAGCCCGAACCGGATCAGCCGGGCCAGCACGGCGAGCCCCTCGACGTCGCCCCGGACGTCCACCCAGAGCACGGTGAACCGACCGCGCCCGAAGCTGCCCCCACCGCCCAGGCGAAGCCGGGGTGAGTTGTGTCGACCATCCCGGAACGTCTCGGTGGCCAGCCCGAGCGCGCTCTCCACGTCGACCAGTCGGTCGTCCGGCACGTCGCCGAGGAAGGCCAGGGTGAGGTGGGCGTTCGCCGGGTCGGCCAGTCGGACGTTGGTGCCGGCGGCGGTGGCGGCGCCGACCCGCAGCCGGGCCACCTGGGCGGTGAGGTCGTCGATCGCCGTCCGGGGCGGGTAGACCGCGACGAAGAGCCGCACCGGCGTCAGCGGTGCCGCTGATGGTGCCCGGGGCGGGCCGCGGGCAGGGTGAGCCCGGCCGCGTGCACCAGCCCCTCCACCCGGACCCGTTCGATCTCCCGGTCGACGCCCTCCAGGTCGGCCAGATGCTCGGTGATGTCGAGTGCCCGGCAGGCGGCGCGCAGCCGCTCGTCGTACGCGTCGATGACCGCGCCGTGCCACACCACGGAGCGGTCGGCGGCGGCAAGCCGGTGGCCGCCGAGCCGGCGCAGGTCGACGGCGAGCTGTTCCAGCGGGCGGCGGTCCCCCCGGTCGAACTCGGTGAGGTCGATGTCGCGGGTGAGCGAGTCCGCCTCGATGGCCCGGTCCAGCCGGGCGATTGTCCGGCGTTCGCGGCGCTGCTCCCGCCACTCGGCCCAGCCGCAGGCCACCCGGTCGATGATCTCGTCGGCGCAGAAGAGCAGCGCGAAGGCGGCGGGCAGGCAGCAGACGGCGAGGATCGCCAGCATCAACAGCAGTCCCCGCCCCACTCCCACATATCGACGCTAAGCCGCCTCGTGGCGGCCCGCTACCCGTTTGGCGAGATCGGGCCGGAATGCATAAACGGAAGGACCGGTCCCCGGGACGGGAACCGGTCCTTCCGGTGGTCAACGGGTCACTCGGCGCCGGGCGAGACCACGTAGAAGCGGGGCATCGGCAGCACCCGCATCCGCAACCGGGCGCCGGAGCGGCGCAGTTGCCAGGTGAGCGCGAGGAGCGCGGCGGCCAGCGAGATCAGCCCGCCGATCCAGATGCTCGCCCCGGCGCCGAAGGTCTCGGCCACCCAGCCGATGATCGGCGCGCCGACCGGGTTGGTGCCGAGGAAGACCAACACCCACAGCGCCATCACCCGGCCCCGGAAGGCGGCGTCGACGCTGAGCTGGACCCGCTGGTTCGCGGCCTGGGCGAAGAAGACCATGAAGAACCCGGTCGGCAGCAGCAGCGCCACGACGAGCCAGTACGTCCCTGCGAGCCCGACCAGGGTGCCGAAGGCGGCGCAGCCGACCGCCGCGCCGAGCACCAGCCAGACCGAGGGGCGGCTGCGCCGCCCGGTGCCGGCCAGCGCGCCGGTCAGCGCACCGACCGCGAGCGCGGTGCTGAACAGGCCGAACGAGGCGGCGCCGGTGTTGAACACGGTCTTGGCCAGCGCGGCGAGGGTGAGCTGGAAGTTGAACAGGCTCATCCCGATCACCGACATCAGCGCCATCGGCAGCAGGATGTCGGGCCGGCGCGCGACGTACCGCAGGCCGTCCACCACCCGGGCCTGGTCGCGCTGGGCGGCCGGCAGCAGGTCCTTGCGGTGCAGCTCGGAGGTACGCATCCGGACCACGTTGACCAGCGGGGCAATCGAGCTGAGCGCGCTGAAGAGGAACACCGGTCCGACGTCGAAGGCGGCGATGGCCAGGCCGGCGACGGCCGGGCCGATGATCCGGGCGGAGTTGAAGGTGGCCGCATTGAGCGAAAGCGCGTTCGGCAGCAGCGGTACGCCGACCAGCTCGGAGACGAACGCCTGCCGGACCGGGGTTTCCACCGCGTTGGCGACGCCGAGCAGGGCGGCGAACGTGAAGACGTGCCACAACTGCACCAGGCCGGTGATCACCAGCAGGCTCATCACCAGCGCCAGCGCGGTCCAGAAGGCGTTGGCGATGAAGAGCAGCAGCCGCTTGTCGTAGCGGTCGGCGAGGCGGCCGGAGAGCAGGGTCAGCAGCAGGACGGGGGTGAACTGCAACGCGGTGACCACGCCGAGCGCGGTGGCCGAGTTGTCGCTGAGCTCGAGGACGAGCCAGTCCTGGGCAATGAACATCATCCAGACGCCGATCAACTTGATCAGCTGTCCGGTGGCGAAGAGTCGGTAGTTACGGACTCGTAGGGACTGGAACATCGTGCTCAGCCTGGCCTGCACGCTAAGTGCGCCTCCTCGCGTCGGGTACGCCTCATCCACGGCGGACGGGGCGGACCGCACGACGCGGTCGGCTCAGGCGTGAGCGATCCCCTGAAGAATGTCGGCGGCCCACCGCAGCGTGTCGCGTTCCTCCTCAGTGAGTTCGGCCAGCCGGTCGGCCAGCCACTCGTTGCGGGCCCGCTCGAACTGCTCGAGCACGGCCCGTCCCCCCTCGGTCGCCGCGAGGATGACCTGCCGCCCGTCGGTCGGGTGGGGGGTGCGCTGCACGAGGCCGCGCTCCTCCAGCTTCGCGACGATCTTGGTCATCGTCGGCGGCTGCACCCGCTCGACGTCGGACAGCTCCCGGGGCGTCAGGGCACCCGCCAGGTTGAGGCTGGTGAGCGCCGAGAGTTGGCTGCCCGTCAGGTCGCCGACCGGGCGGGCCTGCCGGACCCGCCGGTTGAGTCGGGTGATCGCATTACGCAGCTGAGGGGCCAGCTGCGCCGGTGGCACGCGTTTCGCCGTCACCGTCCGCTCCGTCACACTAGTTAGCTTAACTAATGAGCCTGGCTAACGACATGCGATATGACCAGGCTCACCAGAAGATCGACTTTTCCCCGCGTCGGAACACCACGGACCCGATGGGCCCGCGCAGGAAGTACAGGATGAACAACAACGCCGCGGCGTACAACAGGGGGTGGATGTCCGCGGCCTCGCGTACGCTGTGCCGGTGCCTCAGGAGCAACCGCCGCGGCCCGAACCGCTCGACCCGCCGATGGTGCCGTTCGCCGTCGCCGGGCTGATCGTCTGGGCGGTGGTCGGGCTGGTACTGCTGATCTTCTTCCGCGGTTGGCTCACCGAGCACGGGCACCAGAACTGGCTCTGGACCTGCCTGGCCGGCTTCCTGTGGGGCTTTCCCGGTCTCGCGGTGATGATGCGGCACGACGCCAACCGGCGCCGCCGCCGGGAGGCCGCCGCCCGCCGGGCCTGACTCGGGCGGCGGTCAGGACAGCCGTCAGGGGTGCCCGTACGGCTCCGCCGGCTCGGCCGCCTCCACCGAGCCGGGGGCCCGGCTGACCGACACCGCCTCGACCGCGCTGTCGTCGTAGACCGTGGGCAGCTCGTCGACCGGCGTCTCGGCCGTCTCGGCCAGCGTCTCCGAGTGCGCCCCGCAGCCGTGGTCGGCGCTCACCACCCGGCCGTCGTCCGGGGCGTAGAAGTTGCCGCAGGCGCCGAAGGACTGCCGCAGGGCGCCGGCGAGGGGGAGGTAGAAGCCGCAGGTGCCGCAGCGGGCGGCGGCCGGCGCGGCCACCGAGATCGCGGCGTTCGGGCCGTGGTCGCCGTCGTACCAGCGCTGGGCGGCGTCCGAGCGGCCCTCCCGGGACAGCACCCGGGGCCGGCCGAGACCCAGCTCCCACGCGGTCTCCTCGACCGCCGGGTCGTCGGAGAGCAGGTAGCCCGGGGCGAGGCGCTCGTCGTCCGGCGGGGTGGGCAGCAGGTCGCCCGGGCCCAGATCGCCCGGCTTGAGCCGCTCCTGCCAGGGCACCCAGCCCGGGGCGAGCAGCGCGTCCGGGCCGGGCAGCAGGACCGTCTCGCAGATCGTGACGTGCCGGCTGCGCGGCGCCCGGGTCACCGTGACGGCCCAGCGCCAGCCGCGGTATCCGGCCAGCCGGCAGTCGAAGTAGTGGGTGACGAGCCGGTCGCCTTCGGCGACGGCCTGGAGGTGCTCGCCGACGTCGGCGGGGTCCACCTCGGTGATGGCGGCGCGGGCCACCTCGACGGCGGCGGCGCAGACCTGGTCGAGCCGGGGAGCGCGGGCGGAGGCGGGCCTGGTCACCCGCCCATTGTTCCCCATGCCCACGGTCGGCTGTCAGGCACTCCCCGGAGTCGTTCTCCACAGGTGGTGCGGCGCGGGCCGATCAGATGGGCCAGGATGGGAGACATGCCGCTGTCCTCCCGCTCCGGCCGGTCCCTCCTCGGGCGGACCGTCGGCACCGGCATCCGTGCCACCCGCCTGCTGCTCCGCGGCTCGCTGCACGGCGGACGGTGGATGACCCGGCGGGCGGGCTCGGCCCGGGCGCGCAGCGCGGGCAACGAGGTGGGCATGGTCCGCCTCTTCGACCTGCACGCCCTCTCCTGCGCGGGGGACACGCTGATCGCCATCGGCCTGGCCGGGACGATCTTCTTCGACGTGCCGCTCGGCGAGGCGCGGAACAAGGTCGCCCTCTACCTGCTGGTGACCATGGTGCCGTTCGCCATGCTCGCCCCGGTGGTCGGGCCGCTGCTGGACCACTTCCGACACGGCCGCCGGTACGCCCTGGCGACCACCATGCTCGGCCGGGCCTTCCTCGCCTGGCTGCTCTCCGACTACCTCGGCAGTTTCGGGCTCTACCCGGCGGCATTCGGCGTGCTCGCCCTCTCCCGGGCGTACGGGGTGGCCCGCTCGGCGGCCGTACCCCGGCTGCTGCCCGAGGGGCTGGGGCTGTCCCAGGTGGGTGCCCGGGCGAGCGTCTACGGGACGGTGGCGGGCGGTCTGGTCGCCCCGCTCGGGCTGGCCACGTTCTGGTTCGGCGCGCAGTGGCCGCTCCGGGTGGCCTCATTGATCTTCCTGGTCGGCATGGTGATCGCGCTGCGCCTGCCGCCGCGGGCGGACTCGGAGCCGCCGGAGCGGGTGCCGCAGCCGTTCCGGGCACTGCGCCGCCGGGACGGGGAACGGCCGCTGGGTCGGGGCCGCCCGGCCGGCCGCCTGGTGATCGCCACCCTGATCGGCGCCGCCGCGCTGCGCGGGGTGTACGGCTTCCTGCTGCTCTTCCTGGCGTTCGCCATCAAGGCCGGCGACCTGACCACCGACTTCTTCGGCCGGGACCTGGGTGCCCAGGGTGCGCTGGGCCTGGTCGGCGGGGCGCTGGCGGTGGGCAGCTTCCTGGCCACCGCGGTCGGCACCCGGCTGCGCATCCACCGGCCGGCCGCAATCCAGTCCAGCGGCACGATCGCCGTGGCCGGGGTGGCGGTGCTGGCCGCGCTGAAGTTCTCGCTGCCGCTGGTGGCGCTGCTCTGCCTGGTCGCCTCGCTGATGAGCGGGATCGCCAAGCTCGCGGTCGACGCGTCGATCCAGGAGCGGATCCCGGAGCGGCTGCGGGCCAGCTCCTTCGCCCACTCGGAGACCGCGCTCATGCTCGCCTTCGTGGCCGGCGGTGGGCTCGGGCTGGTCCCCTTCACCGGCCGGGTCGGGGTCGCGGTGGCCGCCGGCGTGGCGGCGCTGGTGGCCGCGCGCGGCGTGCTGGTGGCCAGCCGGCTGCGTAACGAACGCCTGGTCGGCCGGCCGCTCGGGGACGAGGAGCTGGCCGCCGAGCCGGCCGAGCCGGCGGAGGGGGTGGCCGACTCCACGCCCACCTCGCCGGCCCCCGCCCAGGCCGCCACGCCCACCCCGGCCGACGACGACGGTCTCGCACCGCCCGGGTTCCACATCTACCGCCCGTCCTCCTCCCCGGTCGGCGGGCCGGGCGGGGCCGAGGAGGAGAACCGACAGGGTCCGCGAGGGCCGGCGGCGTGAGCAGGTTGCTGGTGGTGACCGCCGTACCCGCCGAGGCGGAGGCGATCCGGGCCGGGCTGGCCGACCCGACGGTCACGGTCACCCCGGTCGGGGTGGGCCCGGCCGTCGCCGGGGCCGCCACCGCCCGGCTGCTGGCGCTCGCCGAGGCGGCCGGGCGGCCGTACCGGGCGGTGGTCAGCGCGGGCATCGCCGGCGGATTCGTTGACCGGGTGGAGATCGGCGGCGCCGTGCTGGCGACCCGCAGCGTCGCGGCGGACCTGGGTGCCGAGTCACCGGAGGGTTTCCTCCCGATCGAGGAGCTGGGCATGTCGGCGGAGCTGCTCGGCGTCGGGAGTGGCGTACCCGCCGACCCGGAGCTGCTGGGTGCCCTGCGTACGGCCCTGCCGCAGGCCACCGTCGGCGTGGTGCTCACGGTCAGCACGGTGACCGGCACGGCCGCCAGCACGGCCGCCCTCGCCGCCCGGCACCCCGATGCGGTGGCCGAGGCCATGGAGGGGTACGGCGTCGCCGTCGCCGCCGCCCAGGCCGGCCTGCCCTTCGCCGAGCTGCGCACGGTCTCCAACCCGATCGGGCCCCGGGACCGGGGCTCCTGGCGGATGCGGGAGGCGCTCGCCGCCCTCACCGCGGCGGCGGCCGCCCTGCGTTGACCGGCCGCTCCAGCCGCACCGCGGCCGGCCGGCTCGCCTCCAGCTCAAACCCGCACCTCAGCAGGAAGCTGCTGCTACCGCCGCCCTCGGCGAGGGCGTTCACGGAGCTGACTCCGGCGCGATCCTTCTCGGCCGACAGCGCGTCGACCAGCCGACGCCCGATGCCCAGCAGACGGTACGCCGGGGCGACGAGCACTCCGTCGAGCACGAGCTGACACTGGCCGGCCGGATAGTGCCCAATCAGGAGGTCGGCGCTGCGCTCGTGAGCCCGGAGCTCACCGACCAGTTCCCCGTCCGGCAACTCGGCGAGGAAACGCCAGGAGGTCGACGGGATCGTCGGATCGAGGTACCTACGGATGGTGCTGTCCCGCCGCACCCGATCCCGATGCCGCTGCCGATCCCGCTCGCTCCGGTCCAGCGCGTAGGTCACGGCCGGCAGCGGGGGCCAGCGTTCGGGCGGGACGTCGTACCACGGCGCCCACCAGGCGCCGGGCCAGTCTCGCGGCTGGCGCACCTCCCGGGCGTCGAGGTGGGCGGGAGGATGCCGTCCCGCCGCGTCCCGCAGCTCCTCCTGCGGAACCGGAGGAAGCTCGGCCCCCGCAGGGACCGAGATCGTGATCCGGCCGGCCACGGCGCCGACGAGGCGCTCGACGAGGCGGAAGCCCGGATCGGGCGACCTGCCCGACTCGATCCGCGCGATCGTCGCCTGCGGCACCCCGGACTTTCCGGCCAGCTCCCGCTGGCTGAGGTCGGCCATCCGGCGCAACGCCCGCAGGGTCGCGCCCAGGTCCGTCAGGGGCTCGGCATCGGTCACCTTCCCATGCTCGACCGCACCTCGAGAGCGTCACAACCCGCCGGTATCCACCTGTGGACAACGCTGTGGAAAACGTGTGTACCTGGGGATGAGTGCTTGTTCCGACTGCTACGAACTTGATGACGTGAACGATTCAGCGTGCCCTTCGGCCAAGAGGAGTGCGCCAGCCATACCGAAACCGGCTGCGCCTGCGCGGGGGCATTGCGGGAGCGCCAGCCGGCGACCCCACGGGGCAATGCCGGAGCGGCCAGCCGGCGACCACGCCGTGCAATGCCGGCGACCACGCGGGGCAATGCGGCGATTGCCGCTGCCGGCCACGGAGCCGCGGCCGCAGTGGTCCGCGCAACGGCGAACCGGCCTTCACAAACCTGCGCGCCCGCGATTCATCTACGTCATCAAGTTCGTAGCGTGTGGACCAGAGGTTTGTCCCCACCAGCCGCCTGTGGCCAGGGCCATGGACAGGGAGACGGCTCCAGCTCCGGAGCGAGCAGCGAGGCGTGTCCCGGCCGGCACCAGGGAGCGCCCGGTGGGATCAAGGCCATGGCCGGGATGGGCAGGTGCCCCGCGCGAAAGGGAGCGGCGGACCGCCGGCACGAGCAACGCCCGCCCGGCCACCGCGATCACCGGCACCGCCGCCGGATCCGGCCGCGACCGGTTGAGAAGGCGGGGTGCCGGGCGGGGCGGCGGCACGGTCGCGGGACCGGGGTGGCGGGTGGTCCGCGGCGCGGAGTTACGGTGGGGGCGTGACGCTCTCCCTGGCGATCTCCCCGTGCCCCAACGACACCTTCGTCTTCGACGCCCTGGTGCACGGCCGGGTGCCGGGCGCGCCGCCCGTCGAGGTGACCTACGCCGACGTGGACGTGACCAACACGGCCGCCGAACGCGGGGCGTTCGACCTGGTGAAGGTGAGCTACGCGGCGCTGCCCTGGCTGCTCGACGACTACCACCTGCTGCCCTGCGGCGGCGCGCTGGGCCGGGGCTGCGGCCCGCTGGTGCTCACGCGCGGCGACCGGACCGACCTCACCGGCGCGACGGTCGCGGTGCCGGGCGAGCGGACCACGGCGTACCTGCTGTTCCGGCTCTGGTCGGCGGAACGGCCGCCGGCGCGGATCGAGGTGGTGCCGTTCCACGAGATCATGCCGGGCGTCGCCGCCGGCCGGTACGACGCCGGCCTGGTGATCCACGAGGCCCGGTTCACGTACCCCCGGCACGGGCTGACCGCCCTGGTCGACCTCGGCGAGTGGTGGGAGGGCGACAGCGGCCTGCCGATCCCGCTCGGCGCGATCCTGGCCCGCAAGGGCGCGGTCGACCCGGTCGAGGCCGCCGCCTGGATCCGCGAGTCGGTCCGCCAGGCCTGGGCCGACCCGGAGGCCAGCCGGGCGTACGTCCTCTCCCACGCGCAGGAGATGGAGCCCGACGTGGTGGACCGACACATCGCCCTCTACGTCAACGAGTTCACCGCCGACCTGGGTGAGGCCGGCTTCGCCGCCGTCGAGGCGCTGCTGGGTCGGGCCGCCGACGCCGGGCTCGTCCCTCAGACCTCCAGCTCGCGCGCCACCGCGTGGACCAGCTGAGCGATCTTCTGCGCGGTCTTCCGGTCCGGGAAACGACCCCGGCGCAGGTCCGGCTGGACCTTCGCCTCCAGCACCTTGATCATGTCTTCGACCAGGCCGTGCAGCTCCTCGGCCGGCCGGCGGCGCAGCTCCGCCACGGACGGCGGCGCCTCCAGCAGCTTCACGCCCATGGCCTGCGCGCCCCGGCGGCTGTCGACCACGCTGAAATCGACCCGCTGGCCACCCTTGAGGTCGGCAACGCCGGCCGGTAGCGCGCCCTTGGGCAGGAACACGTCGCCACCCTCGTCACTGGTGACAAAGCCGTATCCCTTGGCCGCGTCATACCACTTCACTCGACCCGTCGGCACCTGACAACCCCTGCTTCGCTCGAGACAACTACCCCTTCAAGGCTAGCCCGATGATCCGGTCCAGCGCCGCCGGGAATCCGGTGAGATCATCCAGCACCACGTGGGCACCCGCGTCCCCCAGTTCGTCCCCCGAGCAGGGCCCGGTTGTCACTCCCACGCCCGGGATTCCCGCGGCCTGCGCGGCTGCCATGTCGGCGACGTGATCCCCGACGTAGAGGGTCGCACCGTGCTCCCGCAGCGCGGTCGCCTTCTGCTCGGCGAAGAGGTCCCCGGCCAGCTCGTCGACGGCCAGGCCGAGGTGGTCCAGGTGCAGCTTCGCCAGCCGACCGATCTTCGAGGTCACCACCATCACCCGGCCCCCGCGCGCGTGCACCGCATCGATCGCGGCCTCCGCGCCGGGCATCGGCAGCGTCGGCGTGATCGCATACGCCGGGTAGAGCTCGCGATACGCGACCACCGCCTCCTCCACCCGCTCCGGCGGGAACCAGTGGGCGATTTCGGTACGCAGCGGCGGGCCGAGCCGGGACACCGCCAGGTCCGCGTCCACGGGCACGCCGGTCAGCGCGGTCAACGCCCGGTAGGCGGCGGCGATCCCGGGGCGCGAGTCGACCAGGGTCATGTCGAGGTCGAAGCCGACCATCAGTGGAGGCATGCCGCGAACCTACCCGCCCGCCGAGCCGAGCCGGACGTCCGAGGGGCGGAAGGCCCCCCGGCCGGGCTAGCGTGGAACGACAATGACCACCTCACTCGCCGACCAGCTGCGGACGCTCTCCGACGAGTCCCTGGCCGCCCTCCTCCGGCTGCGGCCGGACCTCGTCGTACCGGTGCCGGCCGACGTCTCCGCCCTCGCCATCCGCGCCCAGTCGCGGGTCTCCGTGGCCCGGGCCCTCGACGGGCTGGACCAGTTCACCCTCCTGATCCTGGACGCCGCCCGGCTCACCCGGCACCCCGAGGAGGGCGGCACCAGCACCGAGGAGATCCTGGCGCTGGCCACCGCCGGCCCGCACCCGCCCGCCCCGACCGCCGTCCGGAGCGCGGTGGACCGGCTCCGCGCGCTCTTCCTGCTGTACGGCCCCGAGCACGACCTGCACGTGGTCGGCGGCGTCGACGAGGTGTCGCCGTACCCGGCGGGGCTGGGCCGGCCGGCGTCGGAGCTGGACCCACGCGCGGCGGCCGTGTGCACCGATCCGGCGAAGCTGCGGCGGACGCTGCTGGCCGCGCCGCCCTCGGCCCGGGCGATCCTGGACCGGCTGGCCGCCGGCCCGCCGGTCGGCACCGTGCCCCCGGGCGCGCTGGCGGCCCCCGCCACCGGCACCGAGGACGCGCTCCCGCCGGACCTGGTCAACGGCGGCGCGCCGACCGGCTCCCCGATCCGCTGGCTGGTCGAGCACCGGCTGCTGGTTCGGATGTCCGGCGGCAAGGGCGGCGCCGGCACGGTTGAGCTGCCCCGCGAGGTGGGGCTGCTGCTGCGCCGGGACAGCGGCCCGCTCGGCCCGCTACGGACCAGCCCGCCGGTGGTGGCCAGCCCGCCGCGGGAGGCGAAGGCCGTGGACTCCGCCGGGGCCGGGCAGACCATGGAGGTGGTACGCCAGACCGAGGCGCTGCTGGAGAGCCTGGCCGCCGAGCCGGCCCCGGTGCTGCGCTCCGGCGGCGTCGGCGTACGTGACCTGCGCCGGCTGGCCCGCGGGCTCGGGCTGGACGACCAGACCACGGCCCTGCTCTTCGAGGTGGCGTACGCGGCCGGGCTGGTCGGTGAGCTGGACCTGACCGGTGCCGCCACCACCCGGTACGGCGGCGACCAGCAGATCCTGCCGACCGGCGGGTACGAGGTGTGGCGGGCCAGCTCCCTGGCCCAGCGCTGGGAGCAGCTGGCCCGGGCCTGGCTGACGATGACCCGCCAGGTGGGCCTGGTCGGCCAGCGGGACGACCGGGACCGGCCGATCTCAGTGCTCTCCGCCGAGGCGGAGCGGGCCGGGGCGCCGGCCGCCCGGCACGCGGTGCTCGCCACCCTGGCCGACCTGGCCCCGGCGACCGCCCCGACCCCCGACGAGGTGCTGGAGCTGCTGGACTGGCGGGCGCCCCGGCGGGCCCGGGGCCGGGAGGCCGCGCACCGGGAGGTGCTGGCCGAGGCGGCCCAGCTCGGGGTGACCGGGCTCGGCGCGCTCACCGCGTACGGGCGGCTGTTACTGGCCGACGTGACCGAGGCCGACGAACGGGCGGACGACCCGCTCGGGCTGCTCTCCGAGGCCGAGTCGGGCGAACCGTCCACCGCCGTACGCGCGCTGGACGCACTGCTCCCCGCCCCGGTCGACCACTTCCTCGTGCAGGCCGACCTGACCGTGGTGGTGCCCGGCCCGCCCGACCCGACGCTCGCCGGCGAACTGGAGGCCGTGGCCGAGCACGAGTCGGCTGGCGGCGCGAGCGTGCACCGGGTCACCACGGCAAGTGTCCGGCGGGCCCTGGACGCTGGCTACTCCGCCGACGACCTGCACGCGCTCTTCCGCCGCCGGTCGCGCACTCCGGTGCCGCAGGGCCTGAGCTACCTGGTGGACGACGTCGCGCGCAAGCACGGCGGGCTGCGGGTCGGCTCGGCCGGTGGGTACGTGCGCAGCGACGACGAGGCACTGCTCACCGAGGTGCTGTCCGACAAGCGGCTGGAGGCGCTGGCGTTCCGGCGGCTGGCTCCGACGGTGCTCGCCACCCCGTACCAGGTGGGGCGGATGCTGACCGCGCTGCGCGACGCCGGTTACGCGCCGGTGCCGGAGGACGCCAGCGGTGCGACGGTGCTCGCCCGGCCGAAGACCCGCCGGGCGCCGGCCCGGATGCCGGCCGCCACCCGCAGCCTGGACCCGCTGGCGGCGCCCCGGCTGCCCATGCCCCGGCTGCTCGGGGTGGTGGAGCAGATCCGGCGGGGCGAGGCGGCGGCGCGGGCGGCCCGGCGGGCGCCGGCGGTGGTCCGGGGCGGCACGGCGCGTACGGGTCCGCTGCCGGCGCACAGCCACAGCGACGCGCTGGCCGTGCTCCAGCAGGCGGTACGCGACAAGGCGCTGGTCTGGGTGGGTTACGTCGACGCGCACGGGGCGACCGCGTCCCGCCTGGTCCGGCCGGTGTCGATCGGCGCGGGCTACCTGCGCGCCGAGGACGAGCGCACGGAGATGCTGCACACGTTCGCCCTGCACCGGATCACTGCGGCGGTGCGGGAGGACTGAGCGGGCCGGGGCTCGGCCCGAGCCCGCTCAGCGCCCGTTGCGGCGGATCGTGCCGATCACCGACACTGCGAGCAGCAGGCCGAACGCCGCGCCGGCCGACTCGCCGACCGAGTCGACGAAGCCCTGGCGCTGCACCAGCAGACCGAAGAAGAACCAGCCGACCACGCCGACGGCGGCGGCCGCGTACCCGAGCAGGGCCGCCGGGGAGACCTCGGCCCCCGTCGCCCGGTCGTCCTCGGGGAGCACCTCGTGATCGACCGTCATCGTCAGCCCCTCCCGCCCCGCCGGACCCGATTTCCAGAGTGGCACCGGAATCGGCCGCCGAACAGGGGAGAAAACCCTCATTCCACCCGGGGAGGGTCAGGGGTACGGGCGGTCGGGCCTGCTCAGGTGCCGGAACGGTGACCGAAGACGACCACCCGGGTGCCGATCGAGCCCAACTCCCAGAGCCGCACCGCGTCCTGGTGCAGTAGGTTCACGCAGCCGTGCGAACCGACCGACCCGTTGTGCAGGTACGTGGTGGTCTCGTGGAAGCCGATGCCGCCGTTGAACTGCTGCCAGTACGGCAGCCACACCTCGTACGGGTTGGACCACTCCTTCAGGTTCCGCCCGCCCACCCGGTAGGTGCCGGTCGGGGTGGCGTACCCGCTCATGCCGGTGCGGGTGACCGTCGGGCCCATCACCACCTTGCCGCCCCGCATCGCCCAGACCGTCTGCCGGGTCAGATCGACGCAGAAGGTGAGGCCGGAGCCGGCCCGGCAACGGTTTACGCCGGTGGTGGCCAGGCGGCGCGCCACGTCGTAGGTGGTGGCGCCGGCGCGACCGGCGGCGGGGCTGATCCCGTACCGGCGCTGGAACTTCTTGATCGCGGCGCAGTCGGCGGCCGACTGCTGCCCGTCCACGGTCACCGTCCCGAACCCACCCAGCTTGGCCAGGTACGTCTCCACTTCCCGCTGGCGCTCGCCCTGCGGGCAGACCGGTTTCGGCGTGGCGGTCGGTTTCGGTTTCGTCGACCGGCTGGGCTTCGGCGTGGCCGACCGGCTCGGTGACACCGACGGCGAAGGCCGGTCCGGTGTCGGTGCGTGCGCGCTCGCCCCCGATGCCTTCTCCGTCACTGCGACGGGTGCCGGAGCCGCGGCCCCGGATCCGTCGTCGCCCTGCGGATCGAGCGCGCACGCACCGACGCCGACCAGCACGACCGCCGCCAGGCTGACGACCCGGGCGGCGAACCGGACACGCTTCATGGGCCCTCCCCCTGGCGAGGCGTTCCCTTCCTAGACGTACGAGACGGATGTCCCGTTGCCTTCTCGGCGTGACTTTTTTCGGACACCTCCAGACGTGCAACACTGGATGGTCCGCCTTCGGCAGGTCAGCGTCGTGCGGGCGAGGAGATCCCGGCAAGCGAAAGGACACTGGCGTGAGCGGTGGACCACTGATCGTGCAGTCGGACAAGACCCTGCTGCTGGAGATCGACCACCCCGACGCGCAGGCGTGCCGGATGGCCATCGCGCCCTTCGCCGAGCTGGAGCGCTCTCCCGAGCACGTGCATACCTACCGGCTCACCCCGCTGGGCCTGTGGAACGCCCGGGCCGCCGGCCACGACGCCGAGGGCGTGGTGGACGCCCTGATCAAATACAGCCGCTACCCCGTGCCACACGCGCTGCTGGTCGACGTGGCCGAGACGATGGACCGGTACGGCCGGCTCCAGCTAACCAACGACCCGGTGCACGGCCTGGTGCTGCGCGCGCTGGACCGGGTGGTGCTGATCGAGGTCGCCAAGAGCAAGAAGCTGGCCGGGATGCTCGGTGCGAAGCTCGACGACGACACCATCGCGGTGCACCCGTCCGAGCGGGGCCGGCTCAAGCAGGCGCTGCTCAAGCTCGGCTGGCCGGCCGAGGACCTGGCCGGTTACGTCGACGGCGAGGCGCACCCGATCGACCTGGCCGAGGCCGGCAAGGACGGCGGGAAGCCGTGGACGCTGCGGTCGTACCAGCGGGAGGCCGTGGAGGCGTTCTGGGCCGGCGGGTCCGGCGTGGTGGTGCTCCCCTGCGGCGCCGGCAAGACGCTGGTCGGGGCGGCGGCGATGGCCGAGGCGCAGGCGACCACGCTGATCCTGGTCACCAACACGGTCGCCGGCCGGCAGTGGAAGCGGGAGCTGATCGCCCGCACCTCGCTCACCGAGGAGGAGATCGGCGAGTACTCGGGCGAGCGCAAGGAGATCCGCCCGGTCACCATCGCCACGTACCAGGTGCTCACCTCGCGCCGCAAGGGTGCCTTCACGCACCTGGACCTGTTCGGCGCCCGCGACTGGGGTCTGGTCATCTACGACGAGGTGCACCTGCTGCCCGCGCCGATCTTCCGATTCACCGCGGACCTTCAGGCCCGCCGCCGGCTCGGCCTGACGGCGACGCTGGTCCGCGAGGACGGCCGCGAGGGCGACGTGTTCAGCCTGATCGGACCCAAACGGTACGACGCGCCGTGGAAGGACATCGAGGCGCAGGGCTGGATCGCCCCGGCCGAGTGCACCGAGGTACGAGTGACGCTGACCGACGCGGAGCGGATGGCGTACGCGACGGCGGAGGCCGAGGAGCGCTACCGGATGGCGGCGACCGCCCGGACCAAGCTGCCGGTCGTTCGCGCGCTGGTCGACCGGCACCCGGACGAGCAGGTCCTGGTCATCGGCGGGTACATCGACCAGCTGCACCAGCTCGGCGAATACCTGGACGCGCCGATCGTGCAGGGCTCGACCACCAACAAGGAGCGGGAGCGGCTGTTCGACGCCTTCCGTTCGGGTGAGGTGCGCACCCTGGTCATCTCGAAGGTCGGCAACTTCTCCATCGACCTGCCCGAGGCGGCGGTGGCGATCCAGGTGTCCGGCACGTTCGGCTCCCGGCAGGAGGAGGCGCAGCGCCTCGGCCGGGTGCTGCGACCGAAGGCCGACGGCCGGCAGGCGCACTTCTACACCGTGGTCTCCCGGGACACCATCGACACCGAGTACGCCGCCCACCGCCAGCGCTTCCTCGCCGAGCAGGGGTACGCGTACACCATCGTGGACGCCGACGACGTCCTCGGCCCGTCGCTGCCTTCCTTCGACTGACCCTTTCCTGGTCGATCGACTCCGCTCGGCGCGGTGGCTGGTCATCCCGTTGTCAGGCCGACGATGAACGGGAGCGTGGCGATCGAGAGCAGCGTCTGCGCGCCGGTGATGGAGGCCATGAGGTGCGTGTCGCCGCCCATCCGCCTGGCGAGGACGTAGGCGGACGGTGCGGTCGGGACAGCGCAGATGATCGCGATGCTGGTGAGCGCCGCGCCGTTGACGCCGAGGGTGGTGGCGATGGCGACCGCGGCGAGGGGCAGGGCGACGAGTTTGAGGGCGGACGCCGAGAGGATGTCGACCACATCGCGCTGCCGCAGGCGGAAGGTGATTGCCGCACCTGCCGCCAGCGTTCCGCACACCAGTGCGGGAGCGGCGAGCATGTCGAGGGTGGTGGCCAGGAACGCCGGCAGTCTGAGGTGAAGCAGGTTCAGGGCGAGACCGGCCGCGCACCCCTGGATGAGTGGGTTGCCGAGGAGTTCGAGCCAGAGCCTGGGCCGGCTGCGGTCGTCCCGGTCGCCGTGTTTCGACAGGACGCTCACCGATATCACGTTGACCAGCGGCACCATGACGGCGGCGGCCAGGGCGAAGGTGGCGACGCCTTCCGCGCCGTAGGCGGCGGAGGCGAACACGAGCCCGATGTAGGTGTTGAGGCGGATGCTGCCCTGGACCAGCGAGGTCAGTTGCGGGCCGTTCGCGCGGAGCGGGCGGCGCAGCGCGATGACGAGCACGGAGACGACGACGACCGGGATGGCCAGGCTGGGCAGCAACGGCGCCGGCGAGGCTGCGGCCAGGTCGGTCGCGGCGATCGAGGTGACGAACAGCGCGGGCGTGAAGACGCGGTAGCTCATCCACTCGATGCCGCGCCAGAATCCCGGGTCGGTCACGAGCCGCCGGCGCAGCACCGTGCCGAGTCCGAGCAGCAGCACGATCGGGACGACCGCCATGACGACGAGATGCATGTCAAGGACTGTGTTGCAATGGGTCAGTGCAGTTCAACCATGACAACATGACCGGGGCTCACCTCGCCGCCGACCTCGCCAACCTCGTGGTCGAGGGCCGTACCGGTGGGGGCGGGGTCGGGGCGGGTGAGCTCGAGGCGGTCCTGCGTACGCACGAGATCCGCCGACCGGCGCTCACTACCCGGCAGGCACAGGTGCTGCGGGTGTGGGGTGCGCGGTTGCGAGCTGTGTTCGAGGCGTCCGGGACCGAGGAACGCTGCACGGCGATCAATGCGCTGCTGGTCGAGGGAACTGCCGGGGTGTTCCTGACCACACATGACGGACGCCGTCCGCACCTGCACTTCACGCCCGAGGACGACGACGTGGTCGGCCGGGTCCGGGCGGTCACGGCCGGCGGCCTGGCGATCTTCGCGGTTGAGGCGGAAGGTCGGCGGCTGGGCGTCTGCGCTCGGTCGACGTGCGTGACGGTGTTCGTCGACACCAGTCGCAACGGACGTCGCGAATACTGCTCGGCCCGGTGCGGCAATCACGACGCCGTACAGCGCCATCGGACTCAGCTCCGAGCCGGCAGGTGACCACCTGCCATGGTTGAAACGCGGTCATTTCGGTCGGGCAGGTCGTGAGGCGGCGCAGGCCGGCATTGACGAATGGCTGCTGTCACGCCGGGTACGCGGACTGGGACGGATCAGGGCGGTAGCCGCCCGCGCCACTGCCGCTTGTTCGGCGCGGCATCGCCATGGCCAATCTGACGTACGCGGAAAGAGAGGTGCGCGATGAGGGACCGAATCTTCAAAGGGTTGAAGCGGAAGGCCAATTCGATCATGGTGCGCCGACGGCGCAGGGACTCCATAATCACCAAGCGGGGCCGCTCCCGTAGGCCCGGCAGGCTCTTTCAGTGAGGGCGCACCCGGGGAGCCTGAGTCGCTTGCGTCATCAAGTTCGTAGGCGGAGTGGAGCTCAGGCCTTGGCCGGCTCCTGGAGTCCAGGGGCGGCGGCGGTCACAAGTGGCGGCGCAGGTAGCGGGCGCGGCGGCCGGCATCGGCGGAGCCCAGCCGCCGGTACAGTGCCGCGGCCGGGTTGTTGTCGTTGACGCAGAGCCACGCTTCCCGGGCACCGTCCTCGGCCAGCGACCGCAGCGCGGTCGCCACCAGGTACGCCCCGACCCGTCGCTGCCGCCAGCCGGGCACGACGCCCACCTGGTCGATCCAGTTGTCGATGACGTTGAGGAAGCCGACGGCCGTACCGTCGGGACCGCGCGCGATGAGCGACAGGTCCGGCCGGTACTCGTCGTCGTCCCGCAGGTCGCCCAGCCAGACCTCGGCGGTGGACGCGCCGAAGCCGGGTCGATCGGCGAAGGACACCCGGTAGGTCTCGAAGAGTTCGGGGCCGATATCCCAGGTCACCGGCTCGGTGGTCACGCCGTGGGGGCGCGCGACCGCCGGCAGGGTGGTGAGATCGTGCCGCAGCACCCACTCGGTGAAGGTCCGCTCGAAGCCGCGCGCCGTGAAGAGAGCGTCCGCATCCGGGCTCCAGGACTCGGTGGTGAGCAGCAGGTCCGCGTCGCCGGCCTGCTCGCCGGCCCAGCTCAGCAGCCGGCTGCCCAGGCCCCGCCCCCGCCACGCCGGATGCACCAGGCCGGTGCTGGTGGCCGGCTGCCCGCCGGTGCCGACGCCGACGGCCGCGACCAGGCCGCCGTCGTGCCAGGCGCCGAGGGTACGGGCCTGGAGCAGCCGGGCCCGCAGCAGCGGAGGGCGGGCGAACAGGGGTAGTCCGCCGTCGGTGGCCAGGCACCCCTCGGCCAGTCCGGCCAGCGCGTCGAGGTGTTGCTCGCCGAACTCTTTCCAGGTCAGCGCGTCCCCGCCCAGTTCCGCCATGATCCTCTGCCCTTTCGCCTGCCGCCGATCGCACGACGCCCGGTGGGCAAGTAGGCATCCCGGCCCGCGCCGCTGTCAACGAGTTTCCGTCGGGCCGGCGGGCTGCCCGCACGGCGACCGGGGCACGTGGCCAGACCGGTCAGGAATCGAGAAGCCCAGGTCACCGAGCCGCAACTAGCGTGGCCGCCATGGATGCCCCACCCCGGCAGGCGCTGGGGCGGGGCTGCTCGTCTTCTCAGGAGGTCCCGTTGAACTGGAACAAGTGGGTCCGGCAGATCCACCGCTGGCTGGCCATCGTCTTCACGGTGACGGTCATCGTCACCTTCGTCGCGCTGGCGCAGGAGGAGCCCGTCGTATGGGTGTCCTACGTGCCGCTGCTCCCGCTCTTCCTGCTCCTGTTCACCGGCCTGTACCTGTTCGTGCTGCCCTATGCCGCCAAATGGCGTACCGCTCGGCGCACCAGGGCCGAAAGGTAGTGCGCAGAGCACCCGGGTCACCTGCTCGGCGTCGATGCGGATGTCGAGCCTCGGCCGGTGCGGGTAACTCTGTCCGGGCAGATGTCGGCCGGGGGTTGATCAGAGCTACGTGGAGAGCACCCGGGTGACCCGCTCGGCCTCGATTCGGGCCTCCAGTCTGGACCGGTCGAGGTTGGCGCAGAGCACCACGGATGCGCCGGCGGCGAGCGGGGCGAGCAGCCACTTCACCGGCTGCTCGTGCTCGGCGGCGTCGACCAGCAGCCGGTCACCGGCCCGCAGGTCAAGCTGTTCGGCGACCGCCGACGCCAACTGCCGCCACTCCCCGTAGCTGGTGCCGTCGGGGCTGGCCGGATCCCACGGGCGGACGCCGGTGTAGTCGGGTGGGGTGTCGGTGTGCCGGAGCACCTCCGTGGACCAGTCGAGCCAGCCGGCGGGCACGTCGGCCAGCGGCCCCGGCCCGGTGCCGACGAGGTAGCGGTGCACCCCGTCGGGCACGTCCTCCAACCAGTCGTCGAGGCGCTCCGGGGTCACGAACACCGCGTCGTACGGCTGGTCGCCCCCCGGTTCGAGGACCCGCAGCCCGGCGGTGGCCCGCGGCCGGAACGACACCGCCATCCCGACCGACCAGGCGCCGATCAGCACCGCGGCGGTACGCCAGTGCGGCGGTAGCAGCACCGCCACCCGGCTGCCCGGGCCCAGCCCGCAGCCGTCCCGGAGCAGGCTCGCGCTTTGGGCCGCCCAGCTGCCGAGTTGCGGCGCGGTCAGCTCGACCCGCCCCCCGGTCGCGTCGTCGCAGTAGGTGAGCAGCGGGAGCCCGGCCTCCCGTGGCGCGTCGGCCGGAACGGGTGCGGGCGGGTGGACAGCCATCGGAAAACTCCTCCTGCCGGTCCGCCCACCCTAACCAGCCGACCGCCGACCCGACCGCTCCGACCGGCGGGACGGTTCAGCGGGTGAACCGGTCCACCAGGATCGCCAGCCGCCGCTCGTGGTCCGCGCGCCGGAGCCGGCCGTTGCGCATGAGCGTGACGAGGCCGTGCAGCCCGCTCCAGAAGGTCTCGGTGAACGCCTCGAGGTCGTCGCCGCCGGCGACTGGCCGCAGGGTCTCGGCCAGCTCGGCGAAGGCCCGGGCCAGCTCGACCGGTGCGTCCTTACTGGCGAAGGGCAGGTCGACGGGAAGGTTGAAGATCGCGTCGTAGAGCGCGGGCCGGCGCTCGGCGAACGCGACGTACGCCCTGGCCATGTCGGCCACCGCCTGCCGTGGGTCGGTTGCGGCGGCCCGGGCGGCGGCGAGTTCGGCGGCCAGATCACCGCAGCCTTCCACGGCGACCGCCGCCATGATGGCGCCTTTGCCCTTGAAGTGGCTGTAGAGGACGGGCTGGCTGTACTCGATCTCGGCGGCGAGCCGGCGGGTGGTGACGGCGTCCCAGCCCTCCGACTCGGCCAGCTCCCGGGCTGCGGCGACGATCGCCCGTTCCCGTTCCGCCCGCTCCCGCTCCCGGCGGGCCTGAATCGACATGCTCGCAGTCTAGCACCGCTAGCCAATCTGCCGCCGCTCTGCTAGCTTCGCTCTCGGACCTAGCAGCGCTAGAATTTGGAGTCGAACATGCTCAGCCCCGTCGCCTACGGGCTCGCCGTCGTCCTCAGCCTCTTCTGCGTCTTCATCGGTGCCCGGTTCCTGCTGGCGCCCCGCGCCTCGGCCGCCGGCTACGGCGTGCCGGCCGCACCGGACGGGGACCCGGCGTACCTCACGATCAAGGGCCTGCGCGACCTCAGCTACGGCCTGCTCGGCCTCGCCCTGATCGCCTTCACCAGCGCCGACGCGGTCGCCTGGTTCATGCTGATCGTCGCGCTCAACCCGTTGGGGGACACCCTGATCGTGCTGCGGCACGGCGGCGCGAAGGCGGTCGCCTTCGGCATCCACTTCGCCACCGCCGTGGTCGTCCTCCTCGACGCCGCCCTGCTGTTCGCCCTGTAGGCCAACCGCTGACCCGAACTGCTCGGGCCGCTCAGGGTCCGGGCAGTTCGGGGCCGCCGTCGAGCAGCGGGGCCAGCAGGTCGCCCTGCTGCTCCACCCGCTTGAGCACCTCGCCCGCCGTGTACGGCTTGGTCGACGGGCGCTTGCCCGCCGCGCCCGCCTCGACCTCGTCCCAGGTCAGCGGGGTGGACACCGCCGGCACCGCCTGGGCGCGCAGCGAGTACGGCGCCACCGTCGTCTTCGCCGCGTTGTTCTGGCTCCAGTCGATGAAGACCTTGCCGGGACGCAGGTTCTTGGCCATCTTCGACACGATCTGCTTCGGGTGCGCCCGCTCCAACTCCTGGGCGATTCGCCTGGCGTAACCCGAGACGAAATCGGAATCCTGCGTACCGGCGATCGGGCAGCAGAGCTGCATGCCCTTCTTGCCGGACGTCTTCGGGTACGCCTCGATGCCGTCGTCGGCGAGCCGGTCGCGCATCAGCAGCGCCACCTGGCAGCACTGCTTCAGCGCGGCCGGGGCGCCCGGGTCCAGGTCGACCACCATCATGTCCGGGTGCTCGCCGATCTTCCACTGCGGTGTGTGCAGCTCCAAGGCGGCGAGGTTGGCCAGCCAGACCAGTACGGGCAGGTCGTCGCAGACGACGTAGTCGATGGTCTCCCGCCCCTTGCTCGACCCGGGGGCGGGCAGCGTCTCGGTGCGTACCCAGCCGGGGGTGGCAGCCGGGGCGTTCTTCTCGAAGAACGAGCTGCCCTCGACCCCGTTCGGGTAGCGGATCCGGGTCAGCGCCCGGTCGCGCAGGTGCGGCAGCAGCAACGGGGCGATCCGGGTGTAGTAGTCGATCACCTCGCCCTTGGTGAAGCCGGCCTTCGGGTAGAGGATCTTGTCCAGGTTGGACAGCTCCAGCGCGCGTCCCTCGACGTCCACCTTCAACCGGTCAGCTGGCATCCTCGACCTCCTCGGGTGGCTTGTCCGGCCGCAGCCGCAGGATCCGGGGGAAGCGCAGCCGCCCGTCGGGGGTGCGCTGGCCGTACTTGACCTCGACCACCACCCGCGGGGTTACCCAGATCGCGCCGCGGGCATCCTCACGCGGCACGTCCCCGGCGAACGGTGACGCGGTGGTGCGCAGCGGTTCCAGCTCGCGCAGCAGGTCCCGCTCGAGGGCCGCGCCGATCCCCCCGCCGACCCGGCCCCGGAAGGTGAGCCGCCCGTCCGGCCGGGGCACCCCGACCAGCAGGCCGCCGATCTTGCGCGCGCCGGGCCGCCAGCCGCCGACCACGAAGTCGCCGGTCACCTCCAGCTTGACCTTCACCCAGTCGGGCGAGCGAACCCCGGGCCGGTAGACCGCGTCGATCCGCTTGGCCATCACCCCTTCGAGCCCGTGCTCGCCGGCCGCCGCGAAGGTGGCCGGGCCGTCGGCGAAGGCGGGCGGCACCGCCCACCGGGCCGCGCCGAGCCCGAGCGACTCCAGCGTCGCGCGCCGCTCCCGGTAGGGGCGGCCGGTCAGGTCGTCGCCGCGCAGCCGCAGCACGTCGAAGATCATGTACGTGACCGGCATGCTGGCCGCCAGCCGCGCCGCCTTGGTCGGGTTCCGCACGTGCATCCGCTCGGCCAACGCGGTGAACGACGGCTGCCCGAGCTCGTTGAAGAGGATCACCTCGCCGTCCAGCAGCGCGTCGTCGACCTGCTCCTTCAACATGATCAATTCGGGGTACGCCGTGGTGATCTCCACGCCCGAACGCGCGTACAGGTGCTGGTCGCCGTAGGAGATGTCGGCGAGCGCACGGACCCCGTCCCACTTGAACTCGTACGCCCAGCCGGCACCGGCCGGGAGATGCCCGGTCATCGCGAGCATCGGCTTCAACGGCGCGCCGGGCACCTGATCACTGTAGTTGCGCACGGAAGGGCGTGCGTGCCGTTCGATCGTTTGCGATTCTGGTCAGAACCAGGGAGAGGAGCGCGGGAATGCGGGCCATCTGGAAAGGAGCGGTGTCGTTCGGCCTGGTGTCGATCGGAGTGCGGGTCTACTCGGCCACCGAGGAGAAGGACATCCGCTTCCACCAGGTGCACCGGGACGACGGCGGCCGGATCCGCTACAAGCGCACCTGCCAGGTCTGCGGCGAGGAGGTCACCTACGACGACATCGCCAAGGGGTACGACATCGGCGGCGGCGAGATGGTCATCCTCACCGACGAGGACTTCGCCGACCTGCCGCTGACCACCTCGCACGCGATCGACGTGCTGGAGTTCGTCCCCGCCGAGCAGGTCGACCCGATCCTCTACAACAAGGCGTACTTCCTGGAGCCGGAGGGCTCGGCCACCAAGCCGTACGTGCTGCTGCGCGACGCGCTGACCGACTCGGAGCGGGTGGCGATCGTCAAGGTCGCCCTGCGCCAGCGGGAGCAGCTCGCCACCCTCCGGGTACGCGAGGGCGTCCTGCTGCTCAACACGATGCTCTGGCCGGACGAGGTGCGTACCCCCGACTTCGGGTTCCTGGACGAGGACCTGAAGGTCCGTCCCCCGGAGCTGGCCATGGCCAGCTCGCTGATCGACTCGATGGCCGGCGACTTCGAGCCGGACGCCTTCACCGACGACTACCGGGCGGCGTTGCAGGAGGTGATCGACGCCAAGATCGAGGGCCGTGAGGTGGTCCAGCCGGAGGAGGAAGAGGCCGCGCCGGCCGCCGCGGTGGACCTGATGGCCGCCCTGAAGGCGTCGGTCGAGCGGGCCCGGGCGGCCCGGGGCGAGGCGCCCGCCGGCGGCGCCGGCGAGCCGACCCCGATCACCTCGGCCCGGTCGGCGCAGCAGGCGGCCAAGGCGGCGAAGACCGCGAAGGCGCCGGCGAAGAAGGCGGCCGCGAAGAAGGCTCCGGCGAAGAAGGCGGCCGCCGCCAAGAAGGCCGAGCCGGCGAAGAAGGCGGCGGCCAAGAAGACCGCGGAGAAGAAGGCGGCGCCGGCCAAGAAGGCCGCCAAGAAGGCCGCCCCCCGCAAGACCGCCTGACGGCGAAGGGGTTGACGAGCCGCTTAACGCGGCCCGTCAACCCCTCACCAAGCCCTGCTTACTGCTTGCCGCCGCCGGCCCGGAATGCCACCCAGGCATCGCTCATCCGGTCCGCCTGGCCCGGGGTGAACATGTTCATGCAGGAGTCCTGCGTGTAGTCCATGAAGTTGTGGATCGGGTCCAGCCCGGGTGCGGTGCAGGTGTCCGCGCCCACCGGGCAGTTGAACTGCGGCGCCGCCTCGCGCGGGGTGTCCGCGACGTAGTCGCCGGAGGCGGAGCACCCGTGCGCGAAGGTGTGCTCCAGCATCAGCCAGTGCCCGACCTCGTGCGTCAGCGTGTCACCCAGGGCGTACTTGCCGGCCGTTCCGCCCGGCATCGACTCGTCGAGCATCACCACGCCGTCGATGTAGTCCCGGCCGTTGTTGTAGCCCTTCGGGAAGTACGCCCAGCCGAGGAGGCCGCCGCCGATGTTGGCCGCGTACACGTTCAAGGTGCGGGCGTCGCCGGTGTACAGGGCCTTCTTCATGTCGCGCTCGTTCTTGCCGGGCACGACCGTGTACCAGTTGCTGTTCACCGTCCACGTCGTGTCAACGAGCGAGAACCGGAACGGCGTGTCGGAGGCGTCGGGCGCCGTGAGGCCCGCGTACGAGTCGTTGAGCACCTTCATCTGCGCCGCGATCAGGGTGTTCCACCGGTCCGTCTCGGCCGCGCTGAGCGGGTGGTCGGAGATCATGTGGAAGACCGTGGGCACGGTGACGCTGCCGTTGGGCAGGCGCGGCGAATCCTTGATCACGCCGTAGGCGTTCGCCTCGTTCTTCGAGTACAGCTCCGGTTCCTGGGCGGTGGCGCCCTCCTTCACCCGCGCCGCGCTGTGCCCCTCGGCACCCGGCTCACACGCCGCTACCCCCGGGGAGGCGGTCGCGGGCGCTGCCGTGGCCACCGCCCCGGAGGCGCCTCCGGCCGCCAGGAACGTCGCCGCGGTAGCGGTCAGCACCGCCAGCTGGAAAGTTGATCTTCTGCGCATCGTTGCACCCTTCACGCCTGTGGATGGAGGCAGAGCGGAATGGACAAGGGCCGCCGCCACGAGGTCAGTGACGTCGTCGTCCCGTATAAGAACACGCCGATGCGGTGAACAACAGACCCAAGTACGCACTGAGCTGGTCCCCGGCCGAACCGTAGGGGTGGCCGTTGCGGTGTTGGTAGAGGGCCCCTGCTCTACGGCGGAGGCGTTGAGAAGGGGCCCTCCGTGGGCTCAGCCGCGGCCGAGCTTCTCGGTGGGGGTGACCCGGACGATCACCCGCTCCTCGCCGGGCTGGCGGAACGGGTACGTGTCCTGCCCGAGATACTTCTTCGCCATCCGGTCGATGTGCTCGTCGGCGCCCTCGGTGACGAACTCCGCGGTGCCCTTCACCCAGAGCGTGCGGAAGTCGTCGGCCTTGTCCACCACAGAGACCGCGACCGAAGGGTTGCGCTCGATGTTGCGGTACTTCTTCCGGCCGACGGCCGTGTTGAACACGATGTGCTCGCCGTCGGTGTCCACCCAGACCGGGGTGACGTGCGGGGTGCCGTCGGGCTCGATGGTCGCCACGTGCGCGAGCTGCGGCTCGGCGAGTAGGGCAAGGTCTATTTCGGTGAGGATCGCCATGGTCGTGAACGTACTCCGATGCGTCCGGTGTCGCTGTCGTTCGCCGTCGCCACGCCCGCTGACGGCTCAAACGCCCGGTCGCGTCGTTCGTCACCGACTTCACGATGGTGCCCCCGGGGGGCTGAGCTGTCGGAATCGGAGCCGGCCGCAGGAGCACCGCAGGCGTCCGGGCGGGTACCGTGTGCGCTGGTCTCGACAGCGGCCGACGAGCCGCACCACCCACCCAGCAGGGGAGTCGACGTGAGCGAGCGTGTGCAGAACCGGTCGGCGGGCCAGGGCCCGGGCACCAAGGCGGAGCGGCGACTGGCCGCCCAGCTGGCGGCGAAGAAGGCCGCCGAGGCGCGGCGCCGCCGACAGTCGATGCTGGGCGCCTTTGTCGGTGTCCTCGCGGTCGCCGCGCTGATCGGCGGCATCGTCTGGCTGAACAACGGGGACGACGCCACGAATTCCACCGCCGCCGCCCCCTCGGCCAGCGCCGACGCCCCGGTCGAGCCCACCGCCGCCGCCGCACCGCAGCTTCCCGCCGACGCCGACCCGGCCCTGAAGACCAAGCCGACGGTCGGCGCGGGCAAGGGCGAGCTGAAGAAGCTCACCGTCACCACCCTGATCAAGGGCAACGGCCCGGCGGTGAAGGCCGGCCAGCAGATCACCACCAACTACGTCGGGGTGTTCTACAAGGACGGTAAGGAGTTCGACTCCTCCTGGGGCCGGGGCGAGCCGGCCACCTTCGGGATCGGCGTCGGCCAGGTCATCCCGGGCTGGGACCAGGGCCTGGTCGGCGTGCCGGTGGGCAGCCGGGTGCAGCTCGACATCCCGGGCGAGCTGGCGTACGGCAACGACGCGTCGGGCGGTCGCCCGGCGGGCCCGCTGCGCTTCGTCGTTGACGTGATCGCCGCGCAGTAGGTCACAGCAGGCTTCCTTCCCGTCACCCAGCGGCAGTAGGTTCGTGGTCACCGTGGGCGGTCCACCCGCCCGCGGCGACCTGCCCACCGACGCGGAGGTGCACGTGGCGGCGCTGGACGACCCGGGGCTGGCCCGGCTGATGTGGACCCACTTCGAGCCGGTCCACGCGGTGACCTACTTCCACCCCCGGGCCCGCGCCGCGTACGAGGCGGTCGGGCTGCGCGGCTACTGGCGGGGTTACTTCGCCGGCCGGGCCGCCCCGCTCGGGCCGGTGGACGCGCCGGTGGTGGTTGCCGCCTTCTTCAGCTTCGCGCCGTCGATGGTGGCCCGGGCGCTCCCCTCGGTGTGGCGCCTGGCCACCCCGCAGGAGGCGCTGCGCGCCCGGCTCACCGGTGCCGTGCAGGCGCTGGCCGAGTTCACCTACGAGCTGCCCGAGTCGCACCTCGTCGAGGCGGCGGAGCTGCTGGAGGAGGCGGCCGGGGGGGTCGAGACGGCGGGCCGGGTGCTGGGCGCGGTCAACGCCGCGCTGCCCCGGGGGGAATACCCGCTGGCCCGGCTCTGGCAGGCCGCCACGACGCTGCGCGAGCACCGGGGCGACGGGCACGTGGCGGCGCTGGTCACCACGGGGCTGGATCCGGTCGAGGTGGTGGCCTGGCGGTGCCGGCTCGACCAGTCCCGCGAGTTCCACCAGATGGCCCGGGGCTGGACCGACGAGGAGTGGGCCGCCGCCGAGGAGCGCCTGGTGGAGAAGGGCTGGCTGACCGCCGACCGGGCGCCGACCGAGCACGGCACCGCGACGTTCCGGGCGGTCGAGGAGGCCACCGACCGGGCCGCGCTCGGCCCGTGGCGGGCGCTGGGCACGGAGCGTACGGCGCGGCTGCGCGAGCTGCTCGAACCGATCGCGAGCCGGTGCCACACGATCATTCCCAGGCAGAGCCCGATCGGCCTGCCCGCCCCGCGCACCCCCACCGGTGAGGCGACCGCCCCGGCCCGCTGACCGGCCCGCCGGGGTCCGGCAGGATGGGCTCATGGTGGACGCGGTGCTCTTCGACCTGGACGGCGTGATCGTGGACTCCGAGCCGGTCTGGGAGGAGGTCCGGCGGGCGTACGTGGGCGCGCACGGCGGCGCCTGGCAGCCGGACACCCAGCGCCGGCTGATGGGGATGAGCACCGGCGAGTGGGCCGCCTACCTCAGCGGTGAGCTGGGCGTGGACCGCACCGCCGAGCAGGTCGCCACCGAGGTGGTGGCCGAGATGACCCGGCGGTACGCGGCACAGGTACCGCTGATCGACGACGCCGACGCGGTGGTGCGCCGGCTGGCCGCGCGCTGGCCGCTGGGGCTGGCCAGTTCCTCCCCCACCCGACTGATCGCGGCGGCGCTGGCCGCCACGGGCCTGACCGACGCCTTCCGGGCGACCCTGTCGACCGAGGAGACCGCCCGGGGCAAGCCGGCGCCGGACGTCTGGCTGGGCGTGGCGGCGCGGCTCGGCGTGGATCCCGCGCGGTGCGTGGCGATCGAGGACTCCTCGAACGGGGTCCGGTCCGCGGCCGCCGCCGGGATGCGGGTGGTGGCGGTGCCGCACGGGTCGTACCCGCTGGACCCGGACGCCGAGGCGTCGGCGGCGGTGCTGCTGCCCTCGATCGACGCGCTCACCGCCGAGGTGGTCGAGCAGCTCGGCTGAACCTCCGCCCCGACCGTCCCGGCCCGCCTACGGTCGGTGACGTGAAGGCAGTGGTGTACCAGGGCCAGCGCGACGTCGCGGTGAACGAGGTCGAGGATGCGCGGATCGAGGATCCGAACGACGTTATCGTCAAGATCACGACGACCGCGATCTGCGGCTCGGACCTGCACATGTACGAGGGCCGGACGAATGCCGAGCCGGGCATCGTCTTCGGCCACGAGAACCTGGGTGTGATCGTCGAGACCGGGCCGGGCGTGGTGAGCCTGCGCAAGGGCGACCGGGTCTCCATGCCGTTCAACGTGGCGTGCGGGTTCTGCCGGAACTGCCGGGAGGGGAAGACTGCCTTCTGCCTGACCGTCAACCCGGGCTTCGCCGGCGGCGCGTACGGCTACGTGTCGATGGGCCCGTACCGGGGTGGGCAGGCGGAGTACCTGCGGGTGCCGTTCGCCGACTTCAACTGCCTGAAGCTGCCACCGGGCACCGAGTATGAGAACGACTTCGCCATGCTCGCGGACATCTTCCCCACCGGCTACCACGGGGTGGCGATGACCGGGCTGCGGCCTGGCGAGAACATCACCGTGATGGGTGGCGGCCCGGTGGGGCTGATGGCCGCGTACTCGGCGCTGCTGATGGGCGCGGCGGAGGCGTTCGTGGTGGATCGGGTGCCGGACCGGCTGCGGCTGGCCGAGTCCATCGGCGCGATCCCGATCGACTTCACCAAGGGCGACCCGGTCGAGCAGATCAAGGAGCAGACCGACGGGGTGGGCACGGACACGGGCGTCGACGCCGTCGGCTACCAGGCCACCGGGGCGAGCGGGGAGGAGCAGCCCGCGCAGGTGCTCAACAGCCTGGTGGACGTGGTCCGGCCGACCGGCGCGATCGGCGTGGTCGGGCTCTACCTGGCCGAGGACCCGGGCGCGCCAGACGAGCACTCGGCCCACGGCGAACTGCTGGTCAAGGTCGGCAAGTTCTTCGAGAAGGGCCTACGGATGGGGACGGGGCAGGCCAACGTCAAGGCGTACAACGAGTACCTATGCAACCTGATCATGGCGGGGCGGGCGAAGCCCAGTTTCGTGGTGAGCAAGGAACTGCCGCCGGAGGCGTACCAGCGTTTCGACCGGCGCGAGGAGGGCTACTCGAAGGTGGTGCTCAAGCCGGCCGCCTGAACGACGTGCTCCTGACGCGACGTGAGGTCCTGGCGTCGGCCACCGGCACGGCCGGGTGCCGGTATGTCCCCCATCACACCCCTCCTGCCGCCGACCGCCGCGTTGTACGTTTTCCCCGGCGCGTCCGATCGGAATGATCAGGGTGCGTCCGGGTAGCGCAGCCGGTGGCGCACGTGTCGGCGGTGAGGGGACGGCGATGAAGGCGATCGTGTACGAAGGCAACGGCGACGTCTCGGTGCTCCAGGTGGCTGAGCGCCCGATCCCGGAGCCGGGCCCCGGCGAGGTGCTGGTGCGGATGGCCGTGGCCGGGGTGAACCCGACGGACTGGAAGGCCCGCCGGCAGTGGCCGCTCCCGGCCGGCTGGCAGATCCCCGGGCAGGACGGTGCCGGGGTGATCGAGGCGGTCGGCCAGGGTGTCGACCAGATCCTGATCGGTGACCGGGTGTGGCTCTGGGAGGCCGCCTGGCAGCGGCCCTGGGGCACCGCCACCGAATACACGGTGGTCCCGGTCCGGCACGCGGTACGCCTCGGTTCCGCCTCCTTCGACCTCGGTGCTTGCCTCGGCATCCCGTTCCTGACCGCGCACCGGTGCCTCACCGCCGGCGAGTTCATGCCGGACAAGCTGCACGCGGGCGCGCTCAGCGACCATGTGGTGCTGGTGCAGGGCGGGGCGGGCGCGGTCGGCAACGCGGCCATCCAGCTCGCCCGCTGGGCCGACGCCTGCGTGATCACCACGGTGAGCACCCCGGAGAAGGCGCAGCTCGCGGCGGCGGCCGGGGCCGACTTCGTGATCAACTACCGCGAGCAGGACGTGGTCGAGGAGGTCCGCAAGATCGCGCCCGACGGGGTGCACACCATCGTCGAGGTCGCCGCGGCCGTCAACGCGGCGGCGGACGTGCAGATCCTGCGAACCGGGGGCGCGGTCTGCGTCTACGCGGACGACGGCGGGTCCGAGGTGACGCTGCCGATCCGGCCGCTGATGGTGCCGAACGCCCGCTGGCAGTTCGTGCTGATCTACACGGCGCCGAAGGCGGCCAAGGCGCAGGCGGTGACCGACGTGACGGCGGCGGTGGCGCAGGGGGCGATCCGGGTGGGCGAGGAGGCCGGACTGCCGCTGCACCACTACCCGATGTCGGCGGCCCAGGCGGCGCACAAGGCGGTGGAGGACGGTGCGGTCGGCAAGGTGCTGATCGCCACGGCCGAGGTGTAATAAACGCGAAACGGATTTCTCTGACATCGGGACAGAGGCGAACAAGTTTCGCGAGAATGGACGTGCGGGTCGCCCCGCATGGACGGGCGGCCCCGGCGCGGTGCGAACGCCGGGGCCGCCCTCTGGGAGAGATGTCCTTGAGGAGGAAGTCTCTACCCGTCCAGCGACGCTACGCCGGAAAGTGTTACGGCGCGGCCAGTTCGCGCACCTCGAGCCCGCCCTCCGCGTACCGGGAACGCACCACCTTCTTGTCGAACTTGCCGACGCTGGTCTTCGGGACCGCGTCGATGAACGCCCAGCGCTCCGGCAACTGCCAGCGGGCCACCGACTTCGCCAGGAAGTCCCGCAGCTCCTCGGCGGTGACCGAGGCGCCCTCCCGAACCACCACGGTGGCCAGTGGCCGCTCGTCCCACCGCTCGTCCGGTACGCCCACCACGCAGGCCTCCAGCACCGCCGGGTGCCCCATCAGGGCGTTCTCCAGCTCGACCGAGGAGATCCACTCGCCACCCGACTTGATCACGTCCTTGGCCCGGTCGGTGAGGGTGATGTAACCGTCCGACGAGAGCATGCCGACGTCCCCGGTCCGCAGCCAGCCGTCCCGGAACTTCTCCTCGTCCTGGGTCTCGTCCCCGACGTACCGGGCGGTCACCCACGGCCCGCGGACCTCCAGCTCACCCATCGAGGTCCCGTCGGCGGGCAGCGGCTCGCCCAGCGGGCCGACGATCCGCGCGGCGACCCCGGCCGGGACCCGGCCCTGGGTGTAGCGGTAGCGCCAGGCCGTCTCGCCGGTCGCGCCGGCCGGCGGCCGGGAGACCGAGCCCAGCGGCGACATCTCGGTCATCCCCCAGGCGTGGATGACCTCGATGCCGTGCCGGTCGTGGAAGGCGTGCATCAGCGCCGGCGGGCAGGCCGAGCCGCCCACGATCACCTCCTTGAGCGAGGAGGTGTCCACGTCGTGACTGTCCAGGTAGGTCAGCAGGTCGGTCCAGATGGTCGGCACCGCGCCGGCCAGCGTGGGGCGCTCGGCGGCGATCATCTCGGCGATCGGCTCGGCCTGGAGGAACCGGTCCGGCATGATCAGCGACGCGCCGGAGAGAAACGCCGCGTACGGCAGGCCCCAGGACATCGCGTGGAACATCGGCACGATGGCCAGCTCCCGGTCCGTCGGGCCGAGCCCGAAGCCCTCCGGCATGCAGATCTGCAGCGAGTGCAGGTAGATGGAGCGGTGCGAGTAGGCGACCCCCTTGGGGTTGCCGGTGGTCCCGGAGGTGTAGCAGAGCGCCGCCGCGTCCCGCTCGTCCACCTCGGGCCAGTCGTAGCTGTCCGGCCGGTCGGCCAGCAGGGCGTCCCAGTGGTGTACGGCGATCCGGTCGCCGGCCGCCGCCACCAGCGGTGCGGGGTCCCCGCCGCCGACCACCACCACGTGCCGCACCGTGGCCAACTGCCCGATCACCTGGGCGAGCAGCGGGATCAGCGTCGAGTCGACCAGCACCACCCGGTCCTCGGCGTGGTTGGCGATGTAGGCGACCTGGTCCGGGAAGAGCCGGAGGTTGAGGGTGTGCAGCACCGCGCCCATGCTCGGCACGGCGAAGTACGCCGCCAGGTGCTCGTTGTTGTTCCACATGAACGTGGCGACCCGCTCGTCGCCGGTCACCCCGCACTCGTCGCGCAGCGCGTGGGCCAGCCGGGCGGCGGTCCGCCCGACCTCGGCGTACGTCATCCGACGGGGCTCGGCGCCGGTCCAGGTGACCACCTCCGCCGTGCCGTGCACGGTGGAGCCGTGTTCGAGGATCCGGGCGACCTGGAGGGGGGCATCCATCATCGTGCTACGCATGGGTAGCAAACTAGTGTCGCCGGTCACACCACGGAAGCCCCGGATTGGCCGAGCCGGCAGCGGAAACTGCGTAGATTGTCCGGGTGAGCATCTCCTGGGCCGACTCGTACGTGGGGCAGCTGCGCGCCCTGGCCGGTGACCGCACCCTGATGTTCGTCGGGGCCCGCGCCGTGGTCCGGGACAACGCCGCCCGGGTGCTGCTGATCCAGCGCTCGGACAACGGCCAGTGGGCGTTGCCGGCCGGCGCCATGGAGCTGGGCGAGTCGATCGCCGACTGCGCGGTCCGGGAGGTCCGCGAGGAGACCGGGCTGCGCGCCCTGCGGGTCAGCGCCTTCGCCCTCTACACCGGCCCCGACCGCACCCACACCAACATGTACGGCCACACGTACCAGGTCTTCACTACGGCTTTTCGGGTGGACGAGTGGGACGGTGAGCTGGCGCGGGTGACCGACGAGACCGACGACGCCGGCTTCTTCCACCCGGAGGAGCTGCCCACCCCGCTCTCCGCCAGCGTCATCGAGACCCTCGCCGACCTGGACGTCTTCGAACAAACCAACCGCCTGATCCTCAAGTAGCCCCGCACGCCTCAGACGTTGATCAAGGAGGTTGCGTCGGGCCGAAGCCGGTAGCCGACGCCAACTCCTTGATCAACAGCGGCGGTCAGAGCATCGTCTGGGACTTGGCTTCCATTTCGGCGGCGGCTTCGTCCTTCGACTCCTTGGTCAGCGGCTTGCCGCCGGGGGCGGCGGCCTTGCCGCCGAGCGGATCCGCGCCGCCCGTGGCACCCTGCGGGCCGGTGCCGCGCAGCTGGTGGTTCGGCAGGGCCAGGGTGACCAGCACCGCGATGATGGCGATCAGTCCGGCGGTCAGGAAGACCAGATGCAGCGACTCGACGAAGGCGGCCTGGATCGCGGCCCGGACCGGTGCGGGCAGGGCGAGGATGGTCCCCGGTTCGTTGATCGAGATGTGCGCCCCGCCCCGGGCCGCCACGATGGCCCGTTCAGCGGGCGGCAGCTGCGCGATGGCGGGCGGCAGCCGGTCGCCGAGCTGGTGGGTGAGCTGCGACGAGAGCACCGCGCCGAGGATGGCGACGCCGAACGAGCCGCCCAGGGAGCGGAAGAAGGTCGCCGAGGAGGTGCCGGCGCCCAGGTCCCGCGGATGCACCGCGTTCTGCACGGCCAGGATCAGCGACTGCATGCACAGGCCCAGCCCGACGCCGATCACCACCATGTAGCCGAAGGCCGCCCAGAGCGAGCTGTTCACCTGGAGCCGGGTGAACAGCAGCATGCCGGCGAGCAGCACCGCGCTGCCGGCCACCGGGAACCACTTGTAGCGGCCGATCCGGCTCATCGCCCGGCCGGTGAGCACCGAGGTGACGATGATGCCGGCCATCATCGGCAGCATCAACAGACCGCTGCGGGTCGGCGAGGCACCCTTGACGATCTGGAGGTAGAGCGGGATGAAGATGATCGACCCGAACATCACCAGACCGAGCACGAAGCCCGCCGCATTGGCCAGCGTGAACGTTCGGGTACGGAACAGCCGCAGCGGCAGGATCGGCTCGCGTACCCGGGCCTCCTGGAGCACGAAGAGGGTGCCCAGCACCGCACCAGCCGCGAACAGCCCGATGATCACACCGGAGCCCCAGGCGTACTGACTACCGCCCCAGCTCAGCGCCAGCAGCAGGCTGCTCACCCCGGCGACCAGCAACGCCGCCCCGAGCCAGTCGATGGCGTGCTCCCGCCGCTCGAACGGAATCAGCCGCATCACGTGGTAGCAGACCACGATGGCCAGGATCGCCAGCGGCACATTGATGTAGAAGATCCAGCGCCAGTTGGTCTCCGCGAAGTAGCCACCGACCAGCGGCCCGGCCACCGAGGAGATGCCGAAAACCGCGCCGAACAGGCCCTGGTAGCGGCCACGTTCCCGGGGCGAGACCACGTCCGAGATGATGGTGAACGCCAGCGTCATCAGGCCGCCGGCGCCCAACCCCTGCACGCCCCGGGTGACGATCAACTGGGTCATGTTCTGGGACAGCCCGGCCAGCAGCGAGCCGAGCAGGAACGTGCCGATCGAGAAGAGGAAGACCGGGCGTCTGCCGTTGAGGTCGGCCATCTTCCCGTACAGCGGGGTGGAGGCGGTGGAGGCGAGCAGGTAGGCGGTGACCACCCACGAGTAGTGGTTGATCCCGCCCAACTGGCCGACGATGGTCGGCAGCGCCGTACCGACGATGGTCTGGTCGAGCGCCGCCAGCAGCATGCCGGTCATCAGACCGAACATCAGCAGACGGACCTGGCGGGCGTGCAGCACGGGACGACCGTTGGCCTGGGCAGTCATCCCGCGTTCTTTCCCACGTCCCGCAGAACATGCCCCCGAGACGGGCCGATCATGAGGTTGGCGGCGATGTCGATCTCCTCGACCGCCGCCAACCTCATGATCAACGAGGGCGGGCGGTCAGGCGAACATCTCGACGATCTTGGCGCAGAAGGCCGGGAGGTCGTCCGGCTTGCGGCTGCTGACCAGGCCGTGGTCGGTGACGACCGCCTCGTCGACCCAGGCCGCGCCGGCGTTGGTGAGGTCGGTGCGCAGGCTCGGCCACGAGGTGATCCGGCGGCCACGCACCACGTCCGCCTCGACCAGCGTCCACGGGCCGTGGCAGATCACCCCGACCGGCTTGCCGGCGCCGAAGAACGACCTCACGAACCGGACCGCGTCCGGATCGGTCCGCAGGAAGTCCGGGTTGGCCACGCCGCCGGGCAGCACCAGCGCGTCGTACGCCCCGGCGTCCGCCTCCTTCGTCGTCACATCCACCTCGTACGTCCGGCTCTGGTCCAGATGGTTGAACGACTGGATCGAGCCGGGGCGCACCGAGACGAGTTCGACCCGCGCGCCGGCCTGCTCCACCGCCTCGCGGGGCTTCGTGTACTCGACCTCCTCCACGCCGTCGGCGGCCAGGAACGCGATCCGCTTGCCCTGCAGTGTCGCTGCCATGGTGGTTTCTCCTCTCCAGGGATCCTCTCAATCCGTGCCCGGGCTCAAGCGGGCGAAACCGGACGCCCGGCGTGGCCCGGACCCCACAAGGGCAGGTTTGACGGCAGCGGCTCGGGGGACCCGAGGGAACATGGCAGGAGCAGCAGCCGAAGAGCGCCGGCTCGCCACCGTCGTGGAGAGCTGGCAGGGGCGTCCCGTGCTGATCGTCGGGGACGCCATGCTGGACGAGTGGCGGTTCGCGGAGTCCGAACGGCTCTGCCGGGAAGCCCCCGCCCCGGTCCTCACCCTGCGCCGCCGTACGTCCGCCGCGGGTGGCGCGGCGAACACGGCGGTCAACGTCTCCGCCCTCGGCGGCCGGGCCGTGCTGGTGTCGCCGGTCGGCGCCGACGCGGCCGGCGACGAACTGCACGACTGCCTCGACCGCGCGGGCGTCTGGGACCGTACGGTCAACCAGACCGGACGGCCGACGCCGGTGAAGCGGCGGATGCTGGCCGGCAACCAGATCCTGCTCCGCGAGGACTCCGGTGAGCCGGAGGACGCGCTCGACGACGACGGGGTGGCCCGGCTGCTCACCGCGCTGCACTGCGCCACGGAGGAACTGAAGGCCGTCGCCGCCGGCCGGCCGCTCACCCTGGTCGTCTGCGACTACGGCCTGGGCGCCCTGCCCCGGGCAGTCCGCGCCTGGCTGGTCGCCAACCGGGACCGCTACGCCACCGTGGCCCTCGACGCGCACGACCTCGCCGACTGGCGCGGCCTCAACCCGACCGTGGTGACCCCGAGCTTCGCCGAGGCCACCCGGCTGCTCGCCCGGGCCGCGGTCGGCTTCGGCGGCGGCAGCCGTACCGCCGCGCGCGGCGCCACCGCCGGTGACCTGCACCTGGACCACCCGGCCGACCCGGTCGACGGCCCGTCCGAGCTGGTCGTCGGCGCGGCACCGGGCGGGGCGGGCGAGCGGACCGCCGGCACCCCGCACCCCACCTCCGGCGCGCCGGCGGCCGGCCACCCCGGCGCGGCCGGCCCCGGACCGACCGGGGAGCCGACCCCGGGCGAGGAGCGCGTCGCGCTGACCGGGGACGGGCTCAGCGTGACCGGCACGGGCGTCACCGTGAACGCGGCGGCCGGCGAGGGCGTGGACCGGGCGATGCTGGCCGAGTCGCGCCTCGCCGAGCTGCGCGCGCACACCGGCGCGGACGTGGTGGCGGTAACCCTGGACACCGAGGGTGCGGTGGTCGGCGGGGCCGACGGCGAGCCCCGGCGCAGCCACAGCACCCCGGTCCCGGCCAGCCACGCCGTCGGCGCGGGAGACGCGTACCTGGCGGCGATGACCCTGGCGCTGGCGGCGGGGGCGAGCCTGCCCACCGCCGCCCAGCTCGCCCAGCTCGCCGCCACCATCACCGTCTCCGACACCGGCACCTGTGTGTGCCGGCGGGAGGACCTGCTCGACGCGTTGGGCAGCGGGCCGGAGCAGACCGGCCATCCGAGTCTGGTCGGCGCCGAGGAGCTGACCGCGATCGTCGAGGAGCACCGCCGGGTCGGACGCTCGATCGTCTTCACCAACGGCTGCTTCGACGTGCTGCACCCGGGGCACGTCCGCTACCTGACCCAGGCCCGGGCGCTCGGCGACCTGCTGGTCGTGGCGGTGAACTCGGACGAGAGCGTACGGCGGCTCAAGGGGCCGGACCGGCCGGTCAACCCGGTCGAGGACCGGACCGCCCTGCTGGCCGCGTTGGAGTGCGTCGACCACGTGGTGGTCTTCGAGGAGGACTCCCCGGCGGCGCTGATCGAGGCGGTCCGCCCGGACGTCTACGTCAAGGGTGGCGACTACCCGCCCGAGATGGTCCCGGAGGCTCCGCTGGTGCGCCGGCTGGGCGGGCAGGTGCGCACCCTCGGATACGTGCCGGACCGTTCCACCTCGGCGATCATCGACCGGATCCGGGCCCAGTCGGTCACGCCCACCGTCGGCCGAAGCACGGGCAGGCCGGCGTGAACCGACCGCTCGACCCCGGCACGCCGGACGGTTTCCGCCGGCCGCGACAGCTGGACGTGCTGATCCCCACCCGCAACCGGCCGGCCGAGCTGGCGGTCACTCTCTCCGGGCTGGCCGCCCAGGAGGGCGTACCCGACTTCGGGGTGGTGGTGAGCGACCAGTCCGACAACGCCCCGGCGTACGCGCACCCGGCGGCGGCCACCATGGTCCGGGCGCTGCGCCACCGCGGCCACCCGGTGCTGCTGACCCGGCGGCTGCCCCGGCGCGGGCTGGCGGAACACCGGGCGTACCTGCTGCGCCAGTCGACGGCCCGGTACGTGCTCTGCCTCGACGACGACGTCTGGCTGGAACCGGACACTCTCGCCCGGCTGCTCACCGCGATCCGCGAGCTGGGCTGCGGGTTCGTCGGCAACGCGGTGCACGGCCTCTCCTACGCCGACGACGTCCGCCCCGAGACCCACGCGCACTACGAGGAGTGGCCCGGCCGGCCGGTCCCCGAGCGGATCCGCCCGGGCACGCCGGAGTGGGATCGGGCGGCCATCCATCCGGCGGCGAACCTGCTGCACGTGACCGAGAAGCTGCGGCTGCCGGCGGGGGCCTGGCGCGCGTACAAGGTCTCCTGGATCGGCGGCTGCGTGCTCTACGACCGGGCGAAGCTGATCGACTCCGGCGGCTTCGAGTTCTGGCGCCGGCTGCACGAGAAGCACCAGGGCGAGGACGTCGCCGCGCAGCTCGCGGTGCTGGAGCGGCACGGCGGTGCCGGGGTGCTGCCCAGCGGGGCCTTCCACCTGGAGTCGCCGACCACCGTCACCGAGCGGGACGTGGAGGCGTGGGAGGTGGTCCTCACCGACCAGCCCTCGGACACCCCGCAGCCGGCCTGACCGCTCGCCCGCCCCGGCCCGCCGCTCGCCCGTCGGCGGACCCGGCGCGCCGCGCCGGTCACCCCGCCAGCAGTTCGCGGGCCGCCTCGACCACCTCGACGGCCGGCACGTCGGCGACGAACGAGTCCCGGTGCGGGCAGTCGCCGTCGCCCGGGCGGTGCGGGTAGATCCCCGGGGTGCAGTCGACGCCGCAGACCGGGCAGTGCGTGGTCCAGGAGGCGATCGGGCGGTGCCGGGTCCGTAGCGGCGTGGCGCCGTTGATCAGGTTGCCGACCCAGTAGACGCCCACGGTGGGCGCGCCGACCGCGGCGGCCAGGTGCAACGGCCCGGTGTCGTTGGACACCACCAGCGCGCAGCCGGCGTAGCAGGCGGCCAACCCGCCCAGGCTGAGCGTGCCGACCTGCGGGCGGACCGGGACGCCGGCCGCCACGACCACCGCGTCCACCGTCTCCCGCTCGGCGGGAGTGCCGGTGACCAGCACCTCGTACCCGTCGCCGATCAGCGCGCGGGCGACCTCCCCGAAGCGGTCCGCGGGCCAGCGCCGACGGGTGTCGGTCGCCCCCGGATGCAGCGCCACCCGGGGCCGCTCCGGCACGCCGAGCACCTGCCGGGCCTCGGCCCGGTCAGCGTCGGTGACCGCCAGCGCCGGGGTGATCGTGGTGGCCGACGCCCCGACCAGGGCCACCGCCTCCAGGTAGCGGATCACCTCGGGCTGGTAGTAGACGTACCGGATCCAGCGGTCCAGCGGCGGCGCACCCTCGGCACGCAGCCCGGCCGTGACCCGGGCGCCCAGCCCGGCGACCAGCGGGTTGGAGTTGGCCCCGCCCCCGTGCAGCTGCACCGCCAGGTCGAACCGCTCCGCGCGGGCCGCCGCCAGGAAGTCCGCCAGCTCCGCCGGCGGCTCGTCCGGCCCGGCGTCGCGGATGCCGGGCGCGGGCGGCACCACCAGCACCCGGTCCACCGGGCCGGGGCGGTCGCGCCAGAGCACCGCGTGCCAGGGCGCGCCGAGCAGCACGAGCTCCGCCCGGGGGTACGCGGCACGCAGCGCCTCCAGCGCCGGCAGGACGAAGATGAAGTCACCGAGCGCGTTCGCCCGCAGCACGGCGATCCGCTCGACGTCGGGTACGCGCTCGCCGACCGGGCCGAGCACCGACGGGGTGGTCACGCGACCCCTACGGCCGATCGATCTCGTCGACCGCGGTGTCCGGGTGGTGCAGTTCCCGGTCGGCGGCCGGGTCGGCCAGGGTCCGCGTACCCACGGTGGCGGGGCGGAGGCCGGTGCGGCCGACGGTGATGGTGCGCGGCGTGGGCCGGGCTGCCCGGGGCAGCCGCACCCGGAGCAGGCCGTGGTCCATCACCGCGTCGATCCGGTCGGGATCCACCCGGGACGGCAGGTCCACCCGGTACTCGAAGCCGCGCGTCTCGAACCCGCCCTGGATGCCGTGGTCGGCGTTGACCTCCGCCTCCGAGCGGGCCCGTACGCACAGCTCCCGGTCGTCCAGCTCGACCGCCACCTCCTCCGGTGCCACGCCCGGCAGCCGGACGACGACCTCCCAGCCGTCGGCGGTTTCGCCCAGCTCCACCTCCGGCGGGCCGGCCCGGCCACCGACCAGGCGGCGCAACTCGGCGCGCAGCGACTGGAGCTCACCCATCGGGTCCCAGCCCTGCTGGCGGCCGCGCCAGAACCCGCGTCCACCGGACTGTTCGGTCATCGCATGTCTCCGATCCGCTCAGGTGTCGAGGGGCGCAGCGAGCTCGGCGCGTTCAGGTCGGCCTCCGGGTCGACGCCCACGCCCAACCGGTCCACCAGCTCGCCGCCGAGCCAGGCGCTGATCCCGAGGAGCGCCACGGCGACCACCTCGATGGCCAGCAGGGCACCCCCGGCGGCCCGGTACTCGGCGTTCAGCCGGACCACCCAGACCGCGGCGAAGAGCAGGATCACCGCGACATTGGCGCCCGCGTGGGCGAGGCCGACCCGCTTGGCGCGGGTGCCGGTGGGCAGGGCCAGCAGGTCGAAGGAGCCGGCCACCGCGGCCAGCACGCCGCCGATCAGGCCGACCAGGATGTTCCAGTACGCGGCCTCACCGAACAAGCTGGGCCCGCCCACGGTGTCGACCACGTCGAAGATCAGCGCGGTGACCAGGAGCGCCACCGGGAACATCACCAGCATCGGGTGCACGGGGTGACCGAGCACCTTCAGTCGGCTCTCCATCGGGCCTCCATCGGTCGCATCCGAGCGGCTGCGGGTCAAGCCGTACCCGGCCGACCCGGGGGCAAACCTCGCGTTCGGCGCGCACGCCTAGGCTGACCATGGCGGAAACCGGCCGGTCGCGGGCCGAAAACGCCGCCGACGTCAACGGACGGGGGAGGAATACGTGACCGTAGAGATCACCTCACCGGAGGAACTGCGCGAGCTGCTGGGTATGCCGAACCAGCGGGCGCTGGCCAAGGAGCGCACCGTGCTGCACGCGCGGGACCGGGAGTGGCTGGCCGCCTCGCCGTTCTGCCTGGTCGCCACGGCCGGCGCGGACGGCAGCTGCGACGTCTCCCCCAAGGGCGACCCGCCGGGCTTCACGTTGATGCTGGACGAGGCGACCATCGCCATCCCCGAGCGGCCCGGCAACCGGCGCGCCGACGGCTACCGCAACATCCTGGCCAACCCGCACGTCGGGCTGATCTACCTGGTCCCCGGCCGCACCGACACGCTGCGGATCAACGGGCGGGCCCGGCTGGTCCGGGACGCGCCGTACTTCGCCGACATGGTGGTCAAGGGACACCGCCCGGTGCTGGCGGTCGAAGTGGCGATCGAGCAGATCTTCTACCACTGCGCGAAGGCGTTCCTCCGCTCCCAACTGTGGCAGCCGGAGACGTGGCAGCCCGACGTCCTGCCGTCCCGGGCCCGGCTGGTCAAGGAGGTGGAGGCCCCGGCCGAGAGCCTCGCCGACCTCGAACGCCACTACGGGCCGCACTACGTGCAGACCATCTACTCCTGATCCCGCCTCGCACCCCCAGGTATCGGCGGCTCACGTTTGGGCGGGCGGCTGGGGGTACTGATCGAGGGACGGCCCACCACGTCACGCGGCGCCGGAAACCCCTGGAACACGGGTCGAGAGAGGATGAGGTGCGATGCCCACGAAGAACAGCTCGGGCAGCGGCTCGACCGGCTGGAGAACCCAGACCGCGAGGACGGCTGAGCCGCCGGCGTGGCACCCGTCTCGGTTCAGCGCCTCCCCAATGGGTACGGATCTGAGTACGGACGTCAGAACGACGAGGAGGAATCCATGACCACCAAGGTCGAGAAGTCCATCGAAGTCGACGTGCCGGTCAGCACCGCGTACAACCAGTGGACGCAGTTCGAGGAGTTTCCCCGCTTCATGGGCGGCGTGCACGAGGTGCGGCAGCTCGACGACCAGCGGATGCACTGGATCGCCGAGATCGCCGGCGTGAAGCGCGAGTGGGACGCCAAGGTCCTCGAGCAGGTGCCGGACCGGAAGGTGGCCTGGGCGGCCACCAGCGGCGCCACCAACGCCGGCGCGGTTTACTTCCAGCCGATCGGCACCGGCCGCACCCAGGTCCGGCTCTGCATGGAGTACGAGCCGGAGGGGCTGGTCGAGCAGTCCGGTGACAAGCTGCGCATCGTGGAGAGGCGGGCCGAGGCCGACTTGGAGAAGTTCAAGTCGTACATCGAGAGTCGAGGCACCGCGACGGGCGCCTGGCGCGGCACCATCGACGAGGGCCGTACGCTCGGCACTCCCGGCGTGGAATACGCCGCGTCCTCACTGGGTGACGACGGCAGGTCCCGCGCCTCCGAGCGCTGACCGTCACCTTTGAGCCCGGCGGGTCGTGCCCGCCGGGCTCACGGACCGTAATGCCGGCCTCGGGACGGCAAGCAAAAGGCCCAGGTCATGATCGGCGATCAAGCCGGGTGACCTGGGCCTTTCTATGGAGCCGCCGGACGGAATCGAACCGTCGACCTACGCATTACGAGATCAGGTTGGCCGCCACGGACGACCTGCCGGCGCCCGCTTCTACCAGCGGAAACGGCTCTCAACATCTCACACTGCTCGCCCGTTGCCGATCGCCCTCTTGCGGACTGGATGCGGACTGCACGGCCTGGCCCCCCACCGCCCTGCGGCCATAGGCTCGTTTCGTGATGTCAGTGATCCAGACGGTGGGGCTTGTCTTCTTTGTCGCGGTCCTGCTGACCGTCCTGGTACTCATGGTGATCACTCTGTTGAAGCCCCGAGCCTCCCGCTCCGACGACGGCTCCGGGATTCACCCGCTCCACCCTCCGGCAGACGGGGGCGCCGGCGGCGATGCAGGTGGCGGGGCGGACTCGTTTTGAGCGGCCCCGCAAAGGCAGGTTGGCCCGTGGATGGCCCGGCTCGCCCTCCGCGAGGAACCTGTCCTTTAGTCGGCATGACCGTCATCAGGAATGGAAACGAAGCCGTCGTTCCAGTGGTCCTCGTCGAGGCTGTAGCGGTTGATGTAGAAGCAGTCGGGCTCGTCGCGGAAGCCAGGCAGCTTCCTGGCTCGCTGTATCCGCTCCTCCGCTCGTGCCTCCGACGAGTACACCCCCAGGATTTTGAGGTCGTCACCGTTTTCCTCGTCCCAGACCAGCTCGCCGGCTTCGTCTCGGTGCGTAGTTGGTCGCCCGTCGAGCCACCGGGCGTGGCGGACGTGCCAGAGCAGGAAGACCTCCATGCAGCCGAAAAGATCGCTGGTGAACATCTCGTCTGCCACGTACCGCTCCTCTGCCTCAAGCCCATCTCCGCCGTGAGTCCGCACATCGTGGAGCGGGCCTGCTCGCCGGTGTCAACACAACGATCGTCAACGATCTGGCCGCGCACGTCGCCGGGAAGCGCCGGGACGATCTGGTGTTCACCGCCCCGAACGGCGGCCCGCTGCGTAACACCAACTTCCGGTCGCGGGTCTTCGGGCCGGCGGCGGCGTCGGTCGGGCTGGCCGGGCTGACTCCGCACGACCTGCGGCACACGGCGGCGAGTCTGGCCGTGGCGGCGGGTGCCAACGTCAAGGCGGTGCAGCGGATGCTCGGGCACACCTCGGCGTCGATGACGCTGGATGTGTACGCGGGCCTGTTCGGTGACGACCTGGACGCGGTCGCCAACCGGCTGGACGAGGCGGTCGCTGCACAGGATGCGGACTATTTGCGGACTGGCGCGGCCGGCGGCAGCGTGGTCGACCTCGGGAAACGGCGAAGCCCAGGCCGTTGACCTGGGCTTCTGTACCGAGCCGCCTGACGGAATCGAACCGTCGACCTACGCATTACGAGTTCACGGTGAATTCCGGAAGGCATGCAAACACGTCTTCGCTACACCCTGGTTGACCTCGGTGAACTTCACTCGGGTAGGCGAGTTCCGCCGTGTTTCCTATCGGCGTGTGTCCTCAACATTGTCCTCAAACCGCCGCTGCTCCGAGGCGATCACCTTGCTCGCCAGCGACCGCGCCGCCCGCAGCAGTTCGGGCTCCGGCAGGCTGGTGATCGTCGGGTCGGCCTCGGCGGCTGTGCGCGGTCCCGCCTTGACCGCTGCCTCAACCCGGCTGGACTCGCGTCTCACCACCCAGCAAGCGGTAGCGGTGCCGGCGGCGATGGCGGCGAGGTACAGGTACGCGAGCGGGGAGGGGTTGTGATGCACGGGACACGCTCCTTGTCTTAACGGAGGCTTAAAGCGAACCCCGATGAAACACCCGTACGACTGCCCTACGAAAGGGGACGATTGGTTACCCTGCTAATCCGCTGGGTTATCCTGCTGATGTCTGAGTGGCAGTAGCGGATCATGCGTGATATGTGATCAACGCAGTGTGACAGGACGTGGGATTCCCGCGCTCCCATGGGCGGTTGTCATTGACGGACCGTGGCCGCAGCGTGAGCACCCGACCACACGGATTCACATTCATTAATTCGACGTTTGCCGAATAGCGCGGGAAGACGTGATTCGCATTTATCCACGCGGAATACGCACACCGTACTCATCGGCCGGATACACATCCATCAGCCCGTCCGGCTGCCGCACCACCAGCACCGGCACACCCTCCGGCATCTGCCACCGGGCACGTTCCTCGGGTGTCGGCATCCGCGCGGTGACGAGCTGGTCCGGCTCGCCAATCAGCTCCTCAAGCTCCGGCGCCCGCGACCGCACTCGGGTTCCGCGACCCGACGCCACGTCGACAAGCCCCTCGGCGCGGAGGATCCCCACCGCCCGCCGGACCGTACCGCGGCCAACCTCGTACTCCTGACTCAGCCGGGTTTCCGACGGAAGCAGTGTCCCGGGCGGGTGGTCCCCGGCGACGATCCGGGCGCGGAGCACGTCGGCGAGCTGCCGATGCCTCGGCACACCGGAGTGCAGGTCGATCACCAGGCGGACGGTAGGGATTGCCGGGGCGAACGTCCCCCGGGCGCAACGTTCGAACGTTCGCCCCGGGTTCAGGCTTCCGGGCGCTCCTCAGCGACGTACAGGCCGGCGCCTTGGACCCCGACAACGACGCCCTCGGCCTGCAACAGCAGTACAGCCTTCTGGATCGTCGACACGCCAGCCGAGTACATCTCGGCCAGCTCGCGGTAGGTGGGCAGGCGGGTGCCGGCCTGGTACTCCCCCGCGGCGATGCGGGTGCGAAGGTCCTCGGCGATACGCCGATACCCCATCGGGATAGGCATGATGTTGTTCTCCGTTCGGCACCCCAATTCGATCACGCCAGGTCACCCCCTTCAAGCTCTTCGTTGACTTTGGTGCCAATGACACCTAGCGTAATCGATGTGGCCCCCGGGTTCTCCGTTCGGCGACTGGGAATCTTCTCGGCCACCCGGGACGGGTCCCCCGGATCCGTCCCGGTCTCCCCAGTCCTCCCGGTCGAGGAGCCCGCCATGATCGAGCGGAGCAGCGCCACACCCCTGGAGATGACGCCCGGGTGCTACCGCATCCCGGACGGGCACGTCGTGCCGAACCCACCCCACCCAGCACCGCAGCCCGCCCCCACCGGCTACGACTGCCGGCTACGCCGCACCGTGTTGGCGTGCCTGGTCGTCGTCGCCCTGGGCGTGCTGATCGGAGTCCTCCGGTGAGCCGCATGGACGAGCCTGTCGACCCGGCCACCGTGTACGAGGTGGCCGGCAAGGTCCTCGACCATCACGCCGCGGGCGGCACCTGCCAGTCCTGCGGCCCCGACGACAGCCCGGAGACACAGTGGGCGTTGGAGCAGCGCGCCAAGCACCTCGCCCGGCGGCAGCCATGCCGACGCTGAGGTCCCACCCGCTCGTGACACCGCCCGCCGTGGGTCCGCCGGTCGTTCACCCGGGCCAGGTGGTGCGCTGCCTCGGCTGCGCGCTGGCGATCTCCGACAAGGACCACGCGTGCGGGCGGGAACTGTCGGTGACCGGCGAGTTGTGGGGGGCCTGCCAGTGCCCGCTGCCGACCTGCGGGCCGAACGGCAAACCCACCCCGAAGCGGGCACCCACCCGCTGAAATTTGGACGGCCCCGGACACGGCGATTGCAGCGCCAGCCCGGGGCCTGATCAGGAAGTGGAGTCCTGACCCATGCACAGATTTCACCGATACCGGACGACCGTCAAGACCTTGACCGCGGTCGCGCTGCTCGCCGCAATGATGGGCGCCGACGGCGGATGTGAGAGCAAGGAGGGCAGCAACCGGCCGCCGACAGACAAGCTGCCACCCGAGAAGCCGTGCGTAGTCACGGCGAAGGTAACGGACGCCAGCGGGCCGTACACGGTGCGAGTACGTGCGAGCCGGGTTGGCACGGGCCTTGGCGACTGGAGGACCGACAAGAGCATCGCCAAGGGCTGGAGCAAGAAGATCGTCTACGAGTGCGGGTCCAAGATCGAGGTCCGGATGCACGTCACCGGACACGCCGAGGACAGGTTCGGCTGCCTCATCGACGACGGCGTCCGGAACCGCGACAGGCGCTACGGCAAGAAGGAAGTGCTGTGCACGCTGGTCACCGCGCAGTAGCGCCGTGGTAACGCCTCCAGTGGACGACCCTCGTCCAGCCGTAGTAGCGGATGAAGGCGAGTAGCTGCCGCCACCACGGCGGGCGCTGCGTCGGAAGCCAGTAGAACGGCTCGGGCGGGTTCAGTCTCCAACCATCCACGCGGCCAGTATGCAGCACGAACACACAGCGTCAACCCAGCACCACGCGAAAACAGTCCGTTGACAACCGTTCGTACAGTGAGGACATGAAGATGATGACACGTCACCTACTCGCCGCCCTGGCCCTGACCGCCGCCCTCCTCGGCGCGGCCATTCCCGCCCAGGCCGCGACCCGGCCCGGCACCACCAACGACCAGCTCATCGCCATGCACGACTGCCACTCCATCGCCTCCAAGCCGGACCCCACCCGGGGCATCCGGGGCTGGCTGAAGGACAACGCCGCCACCCCCACCGTCGACCTCGTCTACCAGGCCAGCAAGGGCATGCAGCTCGGCGGCACCTACCTCACCACCCACTTCTGCTACCGCTGACCATGCTCGGGGTGATCCGCTGGGAAGATCCGCCACCGCAGCAGCGCGGCGGGCGCCGTCCCAGCGGGTTCCCCGCCGAGCTGGTCGCCCGCGACCTCCGCGAGCATCCCGGCCGGTGGGCGCTCGTCGACGAGTCCCCGAACCGGCTGAACCTTGCCTCGCACATCCGCGGCGGCATGTACCCGGCGTTCCGGCCGGCCGGCAGCTTCGAGGCCGTGACCCGCACCGACGGCACGTTGGTGCGGACGTACGCCCGGTTCGTGGGTACCGCGGATTGACGTCGGGCGCTACGGTGCGGGCATGAACTTCGGTGCCCGCCTTCCCGGCCCGTTCCGCGTCGGCGTCTCCAGCTCCGGCCGCGTCAACATGGGCGCCACCGTCGGCCCATTCTCCGTCTCCGGCGGCGGCGGCAGCCGTCCGGGCAGGGCGGACGCGGTCCACGCCCCGGTGCACATCCTCGACGCTCTCGCCGAACTCCAAGCCGCCGGCTGGAAGATCACAGGCCGGGGCGACGACTGGGCGATCGCCGTCAAGGGGTTCACCACCCTCCGCTTGGACGCTGAGGGCGACGGCACCACCGCGCGGCGGGTCACCTCCAACCGGAAGCTGCTGCTGTGGCTGACGGTCGGCGTGGCGATCGCCGCGCTGTGCCTCGGCAAACTGTAGACACGACAAAGCGCCCCCCGCTCGCCCAACGTCGGCCCATTTCCGACGTGAGCTAGAGCGAGGGGCGCTTGGCGTAGCGCGGTTTGCGGGGTCGAATCCGCTTCCAGCCGTATCCCCGCACCACCGGGGCCCCACGGCACGGAGCCGATTCTACTCCGCCGGCTGGTTGGGTACGGCGTAGACGATGCCGAGGGCGGCGAGCGTGGCCACGGCCACCCCGACCCACTCGACCGTGGTCACCTGGTTGTCGGCCAGGGCGGTGCCGAGCGCGGTCAGACCCGCGACCAGCCCGCCGACGATCGCTTTCGCGTACGGCTTGAACTTCATGGTGAGCCTCCTCAGACTCGGGGCGGCCAGATCCAGCAGCCCTGCTGCTCGGGCTCGCCCTCGGTCCGGGAGGTGGCCCAGTAGTCGTCGTTGCCGTCGAGCAGCACCTTCAGGTTGGCGGCGCTGCCGCCGAAGGTGCGGACCACGACGGCCGGGTAGGTGTGCCCGGCCTCGGCGGCGTTGCCGACGTGGCCCTGGAAGCCGGTGTTGCCGGGCGTGGTCTGGTCAGCGAAGTCCTTGCGACGCCGGTTGATCGACTCGGCGTCGAACTCGTTGAGGGTGTAGTGGACGACGCGGCCGATGGTGGGCTGCATGGTGTACCTCCCGGGTACGGTCTGCTGGTGGTGTCCGGTGAATGGGTGACCCGCAAGGGTCAGCGGGTGTGGCAGGAGTGGCGGCCCACCCCCTGCCTGGAAGGGCACGACGAGTGGTCGCCGGGCACGACGGGCTGCCCGGACTGCCGGTGGACGGTGCGGTATTGGCGGTGCCGGGAGTGCGGTGAGGTGGTGTACGACCCGGACCACCAGCACGGCACGTGATTCCTCGCCTCGGGTGTAGACAGACCTACAGTCTGCCTGTAGACTCATCTACATGAGCGAGCGGCAGATCATCCGGGACATGGCCCGATACGACGAGCACGACGACCTGGCTCACCGGTGGTCGCTCGTGATCGACGGCGAGACCGTCTCCAAGCTGTGGGTGGACCCCGAGACCGGCGAGATCGCGCAGGTCGAGACCCCGGCCGCGCATCAGGGCAACGGCTACGCCAGCACCCTCTACCGCCAGGCCGCCAGCGAGATCGCCATCTTCCACGCGCCCGAGGCGCACCGCACCTACGAAGGCGACCGCTTCGCCCGCAGCGTCGGCGGCGAGACCCTGCCCTGCCTGCACGGCTGCTGCACCGACGGCCCCGACTTCGACGAGGAGTGACCACCATGCAGATCACCGACGGAATGCTGACCTGGCTCGGCCCGGCCGCCGGCGAGATGACCCCCGAGCAAATCGAGATGTTCGCCGAGCAGTGGCAGCGCGTCGACGAGCGCTACCCCGACCCTGATGAGCAGCCCGAGCGGCACGCGGCCCTGTCCGCCGTCGTCCAGTACCTGCTCGGCGAGACCAGCGCCGAGGACGCCAACCGGGCGCTCATCGACGCCCGCCTCCGAGAGCGGGAGGCGTACGTGGTCGCCGAGACCATCGCCGTCATGATGGTCCGCCACGGCTACCCGAAGGCCGGCGCCGCGAGGGCGGTAGGCATCGACCGGATGAGCCTGCTCAAGGCCCTCGGCGAGCGGTGACGGGACGCGGTGGTCGACCGGGACCACCGTTGCCGTCAGACCCCGCTGTGATGGGTCCTGATGTGGTCGTCGAGGCGCGTCTCGACGCGGAGCAGGGTCGCGCCGACGTCCTCACGCAGCGCGGCGACCGCTTGCGCGAGCGCTCCGTCGCGGCCGGTCGCTTGCTGCTCGAGCCGCGCGAGCCGTTCCGGCACGCCGAGCACAGCCGGCCGGCCCGGCCGCGCCGCCGTGCCGTACCAGTCCTCACGGAACTCATCGTTCTGCTTCGCGAGCCTGCGCAGCGGCTTTCCGATCATCACCGCGAGGGTGACGGCGGTGAGGATGACGCCGAGGATGATGCTGGCCCCGGCCCACTGCTGAAGGCTCACGACGCGAGACGGCGGGCGAGCTCGTCGGCGAGCTGCTTGACCTGCGTGGCGGGCAGCAGTGAGGCGATCTGCGCCGCCAGCTTCGCCGGGTCCACCTGCGGCAGGCCGGCTAGGGCGGCGGCCAGCTCGGTCGGGTTCGTGCCCTCCCGGGCGATCGCCGGCTCCAGCGCCTGCAACAGCTCGCCGACTGTAGGGGACGACGAGCCGCCCACCTTCTGGTTGACCATCGCGCGCGCGATCTTCACGGCGTCGGCGTCGGTGATCGGCATGTCGTCCTCTCCAATCTGCCAGTCTCGCGGGTCGTCCGCCGCGGCGGTGGCCACGGTGCTGATGTGCCCGTGGGTGCGGTGCATGTCCTTGCCCGAGTAGGGCCGCCAGGTGTACGGCGCATACCCGTGGGCGGCGTACGAGCTGAACATCCGCCCGTCGAAGATCACGTACTTGATGCGTGGGTCCTTGCTGAGGCGTAGCGCCTCGGCGGCCTCGCCGAAGTCGAGCCCCAGCTCCGGCGCGTGGGGGAAATCCCCGGCGCACACCACGGCGACCTTGCCCAGCGCCGCGTAGTAGTGCGGGAAGTGGTCGCTGTCGCTGCTGTGCGCGTCGTCGGCGAGGCTGCCCCACGCTGTCGCCGGGGTAGCCGGCGGCACGGCCCGCGGGTACGCCGCCCGGATCTGCTCGTTGAGCCGATCCAGGCTGTGGACGCGCCGCCACGGCTGGCCCTTTCTCCAGGTCATCGGGATGCCTCCTGTGTCAGGCTGGCACCCTCGGCGGGCGTCAGCGATCCCCGCCGTTCCAGCAGTTCCGGCCACGGCATCGGCGGCAGGCACGTCCCGCACGTCGGGCACGCGTCCGGCGTCCACATGCCGGCCGCGTCGCGCCGCCATGTGATCCCCGACCGGTCAGTGACGATTCCGGTCGTCGGCGGGTCGGGCAGTTGCAGACTCACAGCACCCCCAGGATTCATCGGCGGCGGATCGGGACACGCTGGCGGACGAGGTCGGCGATCATCCGTGGTGTGGTGCGGGCGTACGAGTCCAGTTCCAGCGTCGCCGACCCGTCGGATGCCCGGTACTCGCTGGAGACGATGCGGAAGATCGTCACCCCGTCTCGGCTGACGCCGTTGAGGGCGTCCGGTCTCGGGAGGATCCCCCGCACCCGGATCAGTCCGGGCCGGACCTCCCACGGCATGACCATCCGCCCCGACAACAGGTCGAGGATCGGGCGGGCGATACGGAGTCGGCCGCCGTTCGCGGGGTACTGGCGTTCCGCCAGCCACCGGTCACCGGCCGCCTGCGCCGCCGACAGGGAACCCACCTCGTCGCCCAGGTCGAGCTGCCCCTGACGGATCAGGCTGACAGCGTCGAGGGCGGGCACCGTGGCCGTCCGCACGATCGTCCGGTACTTGCCGGAGGAGTCCCGCCAGCGCACCGTGACGCGGTTGTAGAGGCCGTCGCCGGACCCTTGCGAGTCGTAGCCGTCGACCACGTCCGCCTCGTACCGCACCTGCGACGGCACCGGAACGAACTCGAACCGGAACTTCCCGGTGCTGCCGCGTTCCCACACCCGCCACGTAAACCCGCCCTCCAACGCCAGGAGATCGGAGAGGATCCGGTCCGGCGTGACCCCATCCGGGTAGGCCAGCTGGTCGATCGCGAGGGAGGTTGGGGTGACGATTGCGTTGGCGCCGTCGAACTGGGTGAGGACCCGGCCGAGTAGGTCCTCCACCACATCCGAGGCGAGGACCGTCGAGGCGTAGCCGGACAGCTTCTCCGTCCCGCCCTTCAGATACCGCGACCCAATCACGTAGACGTTGGAGAACTCGGTCCAGTAGGTGTCGCCACTGGTGGCGGTTCCGCCGGGGTTGTAGAGCCTCAACTCCGGCGCGGCGTGCTTGTCCATCCCACCGACGCCGATCTGCTGCAAGATCGAGGCCGTGCTGGTGGTCCAGTTGTCGGACTCCAACGCCGCGTCCGTGCCCGGGAAACTCCCATGCCGGGACACGTACTGCACCTGAAGCTGGGTCGACGGAACACCCTCGCGGTGGTCGGCGCCCACCCTGGCAACCCACTGGCCGGTGTCCCGCAACCGCACGTACTGGGTGGCCACACGGTCGTTGGTCTTCACCGCCAGGCCGGAGTCCCAGTACAGGCGAAGCGCCGCCACCCGCGCGTCCGTCGCGTCCGGCGACCCCACCTGCGATCCGCCCTTGGCCTGGCCGGGCTGGATGTCCGCCGGTGCCCACGCCGAGGACTCGATGCTCCGGTCGGCGTAGATGATCGGAAACGACCGGTCGCGGGTGTGGGCCTGCCCGCCCACGCCGGCCAGCTCCCACACCTGCCCGTCGCGTGCGGACCGGCCCGGGTCTTCCTGCCGGCCGTCCCACACCACCGCGCCGGATTGGCGGTCGTAGATGGTCATCGGGCTGTAGTAGGCGATCTCGTCGGGTTGCATGGTGAGCGGCCGGTCCAGCGGCACGACACACGACGCGTACCCGCCGGGGTCGGTCCACCGGAACGTCAGGTCACGGGCGTCGGCGGTTACGTCGCGGTCGCGCAGCCGCACAGCCAGCGGAATCGGCAGACTCACGACCCCACCCCTCGCACATACAAGTACTTCGGCCAGTAGTACGGGGTGACGAGGGTGGTCGAGGTCAGCCGGTTCGCGACGCCGGACTGACGCTCGCCGGTGTCCTGGACGAAAACGATGCGGTTGCTGACATTCGGGCTCACGAGCGGCGGGCCGCCGACGAGCGGAACAGCTTGCGTCGCGCGTACCTCACCTGACGGGCCGACCGCGTACACGCTGGCGCGTGCCGAGTCGAGCACCAGAGCGGTCAGCGTCGCATCGACCGGCCAGTCCACAATGCACAGCCGGTCGTCGGCCGGGACCAGCAGGATGTTGTCGATGTCGAGGGTGCCGGTGCCTGACACCCGCTGCACGCCCACGCTCAGGTTTTGCGCTGCCCCGACGGCGAGGGGAACACCGGAGTATCCGTCGGTGACCGGGTCCGCGCCTATCGGCAGCTGGATCAGCCCCAGGTCGATGTAGCGGGGTGCCGTGGACAGTGGCGGGGTCACCTTGTCGCCCACAACCTGGTTGCCGCCGCCGGCGGGAGCCAGCTCGAACCACAGCGACATGACATCGGCCGGCACCGACACGCGTACCCGGGGGAACACCCGGTACGTTCCGCGCACGTCTGTCCCAGCCGGCGGCCAGTTCACCGCCGCCACCCGAACCGCGCCGGCCAGCGTCGCGAAGTTGACCCTCGCATAGTTCTGCCCAGTACCGGACATTGCGGCATCGGTCGACACCCCCAGGGTGGCGTCCGCGCCGAGGGTCATCGTCTCCGCCTGTACCGCCAGCGGCATGGCCGCGGGATTGCCTCGCCGGCGGACCCCGATGACGCTGCGCCGCTGGTCGGTGATCGACCCCTGCTCCAAGCGGAGGAACAGCGGGGTTTCCACGTCGCCGCGGATGCCGCTGACGTCGAAGTAGCAGGCGTTGCCGCCGCCGACCTGCCTGAGCCGCGCTTCGTCGATGAACACCGTGTTCGACGCGGGCGGGGTGCCGGTCATGTTGCCCGCCACCAGAGTCGCCGTCGCCGCATCAGCAGGCGCAGTAAACGCCGCCTCAATCAGCGTCCACGTGTTCGCGGCCACCCCCACCCCCACGCGAGGCGCCGAGATAAGCGAGTTGTTCGCCCGCCGCCAGTTGAGCCCCACGTTGACCGTGCGAGTCACCGCGCACCGCACCCACGCCGACGCCTGATACGCCACCCCAGCGGAAACCGCCAGAGGGGTAGCCTGCGCCTCCACAGTCGCGGTCACACCGTCCGGGGTGAGCAGCAGCGACGCCACACCCTCATGCGCCTGCGCCGTCGACCGGGCGATCGTGCCACCCACCGCCGACCAGTCCGCCGTGTCCGTCTCGAAGTACGGGTTGGCGTTGAGGTCCGGACCCGGGTTGGCCGGGTCTTGGTACACCGTCGTCTGCGGCAGGGTTTCCTTCAACCCGTAAGCGAACGGCTCCGCGAGCACGTCCACGTCGAACAGCTTGAACGTGCCCGTGCCGGGCACCTCCGTGACCCGGTTCGTGTCTGACCGCATCGTCCGGAAGAAAACCGGCTCGGTCGTGCCGGGCTGCCACTTCAGGATGTTCGTCGGCCGGTCCAGCTCCCGCATCAGCTCCTGCGTCCGCGACGCAACCGCATCCACGGTGGTGTCCTTCAACTCCAGGCGCAGCCGCAGCAGCCGGTTGTCGTACGCCGCCGCGGTCACCCTCCCACCGTCGGCGAGCAGGGTTTGCGCGACCGCCCGCCGCAACGGCGGCGGCGTGAAGTCGGTCCCCTCGTACTTCAGCGACCACACCTGATCGTCGTTGAGGTCCAGGCGGACCGTGGGTGTTGCGGAGATGCTGTCGACGAACTGGACGACGTCAGGCACCCTTTATCCTCCCCGTGCGTACAGGTCAGCCGTCCGGCCCGAGTCGATTCGGGTCACCGGGACGGTTTGCAGCGCCCGAACGAACGCCCGGTACAGGTCCTCGACGTTGAGCGCCGGCTGGCTCGGACCCTGGCTGGCGGAGGCAGCTGCCCCGCTGTAGCCCTGGCCGGTGCGGATCGCGGCCCGCAGCCGCGCGAACCCGGACGGACCGCCCAACGCGTCGATCTCGTCGTCCGACAGGACGCCCTCACCGGGGGCCAGCAGCCGCCATTCCGAGTCGACGCCCTTCGGCCCGGTGCCGGTGACCATGCCGCCGTCGGACATGCCGGTGGAGTAGCCGTCGCCGGTGTGCGCGGACCCGCCGTAGCTGGTTGTTCCCCGCGCGGACACGGAGATCCGGGCGTGCATGTTGTTGATCCGCGCCACGATCCCCTTCGCGGCCTCGAGCGCCGGTTGGGTGTTCGCGGTGACGGTGACCTTCCGGTCCTTGATGCGCAGCAGCTCGTCGGCGAGAGTGGCCGCCGCGGACTCCGACAGGCCCATCTTGCGGGCCAGCTCGATGAACTTCGCCCGACCACGATCAGCTGCGGCGTTGGCCAGATCCTGCGACCCGGTCTGCTCAAGGATCGCGTCGTAGGCGTTGTTCGCCTCCTTGGCGATCTTGTCGAGGGCGGCGGCGTTGGCCCGACCCTTCGCGGTGTTGATGTCCAACTCCGCGCCGTGGTTGATCGCCGTCTTGCCGTTCTCCTTGACCGCCGCCGTAGCGTCGTCGATCGCCGCCTCAAGGTCGCGTTGCGCCTGCCGGGCGGACAGGTTGGTGCCCGTCATCCGGTCGAGTTCCGCCCGCCACTCCCGCAGTGCGGCGAGGGAGTCGGTGGCCTTGTCGTCGGCCTTTTGCAGCCCGTCCCCGATCTTGTCTCCGGCGTCCTTGCCGGCGTCGCCGCCCTTGTCCAGGGCACCCTTCAGCTCGGCGATCTTCGCCCGGCCCTCGTCGATCGGGCCGGAGAAGATCGGATTCCAGCCCCACAGGATGTCCGCGACCGCCCCGCCGGCATCGCCGATATCCAGCAGGATCCGGTACATGTCGGAGAAGAAGCTGACGGCGCCGCCGACGAAGCCGATGCCTTCCTCGACGGCGATGAACACGGCCCGGAGTGCGGACGCGCCCGCGTCGGCGTCGTCAGCGAAGCCGGAGAACAGGTCCGACAGGGCGCGGCCGACGCGCGGTAGACCCTCGCTAATTTCCCGGATGACCGGGCCGGCTGCCTCGGCCGCGTCGCGGATGCCAGGCATGAGCTCGCGGATAAAGTCGCCGACGCCCTCGGCGAGGGGTTCCACATACCGGGCGGTCGACTCGAACAGGGCGTCCACGTCGCCCGCCACGTCGTCCCAGGCGGTGCGGATGATGCCGATACCCGCGATAGTCGGGGACACGAACCGGGAGGCGGACTCTTCGAGGTCGCCCATGACGGCCTCGCCGAGGTGCTTCCCGGCCTGCCGCACCCGGGCGTCCTTCGACGCAAGCACCACACCGCCGACGACACCGCCGATGCCGATACCGCCGACGACCGCGCCGCCGATAGCCGCAGCAACCGTGGGCACGACGGTGACGGCCAGGGCGCCACCGATCGCCGCCCCAGCCGGGCCCATCGGGGCGCTGGCGAGGACCGGCCCGATCCGGGTGACGAAACTTGCCCCGAACCCGCGGGCGGCCTCGTCGCCGGCCTTGTCCATGTCGGGCAGCAGATCCTGAATGCGGGTCAGCTTCCGCAGCTCACGCTTCTGCCGGTCAACGTCCTTGATCAGGTCCTTGTTGCCGGTCCGGTCGATCTCCTCGGCGAGCCGGCGGATGTTGCCCTCGACCTGCTCGATGTCGCGGGCGAGGCCGCGGTACTTCTCACCGGCGTCGGTGGCCTTGTCACCCGAGTCCTTGACCTTGCCCCCGGTCCCGCTCGCCTTGTCGCCGAGTCCGTCAACCTCGTCGCCGGCCTTTGCGGACGCCTTGCCGAGATCGTCGACCTTGTCGGCGGCCTTGTCCGCAGCGTCCCCAACGTCCTTGAACGCCTTCGACCCACCGCGGTCATTGCCGACGACGTCGTACTCGACCCGCTCCCTGGCCACCGGTCACCCCCGATCAGGTCTTGCCCCATTCGAGGGGGCCGCGGTTGGACTCCCACCACAACAGGTGGGCGCGGATCTGCCGCACCGTCAGCTCACGCAGCGCCGCCGGCGGGACGCCCGCCGCGAAGGTGAAGAACGGCTCTATCGACTGGAGGAACGCCTCGGTGTCGGGGCCTCGGAGGAACGCTCCGAGGCCCCAGCCAAAGGGGCGTCGCTCGCCTCACGCACGAGCTCGGCGCGACCGAGCCGCGGGTCGAAGTCGTCGAACTTCACCGGCGACCCGGCCTGATGCGCGGCGAGGAACGCGGCGACCTGGGCCACCTCGGCGACGTTCAGCGACCACGTCAGCAGCGGCTCGAAGAACAGCTTCACAGGCATGCCGAGCGCCCGGTCGAGCGCCACCAGCTCCCGCGCCCGCAGGTCGACCAGGCCCTCCACGTCGAGGGTCATCTCTTCGGGCAGCGGCTCCCCGTCGATGCCGTATTCCTTGCGGTCGGCCTCGCACAGCCGCACCCGGATGATGGTCATGCTCAACCTCTCGCGATCTTGTCTAGGACGCGGTCCACAGCGGCCTCAATTTCCCTGCGGACAGCCGGCTGCCCGGCATTCATCGACTTGGAGACGAATCCGGGCTTGACCTGCTGGCGAACCCACGGGTTGGCCTTGGACGTGGCCTTGTGGACGGCGTGCCGCTTAAGCGCCCGGCTGCGGCCGAACACGGGATGCCGCAGGTCGCCGTCCTCCAGCGCCCCGACATGGCGGGCGTTGCCGCCCTTCCCTACTGCTGTCACCGTGATCCGCACGGTCACCTGGTCTCCGTTAAAGCTGGACGAGGTGGTCATGCGCAACGCCGGCACCAGCTCCTCCGCGTACGCGTCAGGCAGGTATGCGGCGGCGTCTTCCCGGACGGCGTTCTTCAGATCCGGCACTGCCTTCAGGATCCCCTTGCGCAGTTCCCGCGTGAGTTCCTTGCGGTCGGCGGCCTGCTTCAGCCGGCGGGCAACCACCCGGAAGCGGTCCACGCCCTCGACGTGGACCGACATCAGAGCGCCAGGTCGCTGGAGATGTATTCGACGGTGACCGGCGGGGTGGTGCCGTCGTGCTGCCCCACCCACGGGAAGCTGGTGTTGACCACGTCCGGGCTGCCCGCGGTCGGGGTGTCACCGTTCAGGAACACCATCGGGACCTTGATGCGGAACGTCTCCGCGTACGTGGAGGCGATCGTCGGACCGACGAACTCCCACACCAGCGACGTCGGCGCGTCCGACGCGAACCGGTCCGCCAGGTCCGCCTTGTTGAGGAAGTCCGCAGAGATCGACCCCGAGACGACGGACCATCCGTTCAGGACACCCGCCGACCGCAGACCCTGGTTGCCCATGTACGGGCCGCCGTCATGCCGCGGACGTTCGATCCGCACCGACATCGACCGGATGCCGTCGACCTGCGCCTCCGCACCCACGGTGCCGAGCTTGACCGCGGACTGGGCGAAGTGGAACTCGTTGCAGGTCGGATACGAGGGGGCGGCGATGGTCTGGCTCTCGGACACGTCCCGCGCCTCGATCTCCCACGACGCGGTCAACGCACCGTTGATCTCGCAGGAGAACTCGACCGCCATGACCTGGCAGCCCAGGTACGTGTACGGGCGGACCGTCCCGCCGAGGTCGGGCACACCCGACTGCATGGTGAAGTACTTGCCCTGCGGGTCCGCGAGGGCGTGCGTCTGGAGGTAGGCGGCGGTCGCGCCCTGCTGCACCGGCGTGACGGTCCCGCCGAGCAAGCCGTTGAGCAGCAGCCCCATGCCCTTGCTGTAGACCGACGTGTTGAGGGTGCCGCCGGCGCCCTTGCTGGTGACGTAGCGGCGCCCGCCGGGCTGCACCATCCGGCCGGCGGCCATGCCGCCGCCCTGGTAGGTGTTCTTCCGCTTCGTCAGCTGCGCGGTTCCCTCGAGGAACCGCGTCGGCGCGACGTACGTGCCGTAGACCGTTTCCGCCGCCATGCCGAAGCTGGAGCCGAGCCCCGATCCGATCGCCATCAGCTCTGCCCCTCACTTGCGGCGGGCTTGCCGCCCTTGCCCTTGTCCGGCTGCCAGCCGGCTTCCACGTACGACGCCAGGTCCCGCTCGGGGACCTCGACGACCTCGCCCGGCGCGACGTTCCGGCCGAGCCACGGCACGAACCGCTCCTCGTCGTACGGCTGCTTTACCCTCGCCACAACGCCCCTCCTAGAAGCGGTTCTCGCAGCGGACCACGAACTTGATTGAGCAGACCCGGCCGCGGCCGGCTTCGTCCGGCGTTGCCGTCTGATCCATGCGCATCCCGGTGACGAGCGCGGCGCCGGACTGCAGCGCATCGCCGAGGGTCCGATCGGCGCGGATCTTCGTCACGAACGCGTCGTAGATGGCGAACGCTTGGTCCCGGGCCGTCTTCGCCGCTTCCTCGCCGCCGCCCGCGCTGGCCGCGATCTCGCACGGGATGTCGTAGTACTCCCGTTCCATCTGCGCGCCGAGCTGGGCATGCACCACGTCATTCGGGGTGTCGCCGTCGTCGTACGGCACGATGCCGATCGCGAACGCCGGATCGGCGACGCCGACCGGGAACCCGTCCGACACGGTGCCCTCGGGCAGTCCGGGCAGGGCACGCGCAGTAACTACGAGGTAGTCGATGGCGGCGGGGATGCTTGAGGTCGCCATCACGCCACCAACGGGCCGAGCGCCGACGGCTGTAGCCGCTGCATGACCGTGTTCGGGATGAAGAATCCGAGCCGGATCTCACCGCCGCCGCGGTCCTCGGCGCCCTGGTTGAACACTGATCCGCTGCCACCCGTCTGCGGGCGCCAGTTGAGTCGGATCAGCTCCTTCGTCCCATCGATCACGGCGGCACCCGCCGCGACCCGGCCAACGACGTACGTCACGGCGATGTTGTTGTCGCCCCACGGCCAGCCCCAGCCGCAGGTGAGCACGCCGGAGGGGCTCGCCGTGTACTCCGACGCGTCGAGGAGCACGCCGTCTACGGTCACGCTGGCCACCGACAGAATGGGCCGCTTCCGCAGCACCAGCACGACGTCACCACGGCCGCTGTGGGTTTCTTCGACGCTGCGGCGGGCGACGGGCCCAACGATCGACTCGACGACCTCGCTGGCGGAGAGGATGAACCCGCGCAGCTCCTCGTCGTGGGTGGTGTTCGCCAGGTCGATGTTGAGGTGTTTCTTGGTCTCGGTGAGGCCGACGATCGCCGGCCATGACGCGTCGGCGACGTTCACCACGTCCGGGTACGCCTGGTCGGGGACGCCGCCGGTGAAGGTCCACCGGACCAGATGCCGGCCGTACTGGGTGGGCACGTACGGGTGCTGGTAGAGGCCGGCAGACACCGGCGGGTTCGCCGGCGTCTGCGCCTCCACGGTGCCGTCGGGGCGGGTCACGCTCAGCGTCGCGTTCGTCGCGTTCGCCAGAACACCCGCCGCGTCGCGACACGTGGCGCTGAGAATGATCGTGTCCCCGACGTCGTACATGGGCTACTTGTCCTCGGGCTTGGTAGTCGCCTTGTCGGCCGGCTTCGCCGTGGCCTTCGTACCGGCCTGCCGGCGGCTCTTGCCGTCGACCAGATCCCGGTAGGCGTCCAGGTCACCGTCGGCGACCTGATCGCCGACGGCATACGCGAGGAACGCGCTGCGCGGGTCGTCTTCGCGCACCAGATGCCCGTCGGCCGTTCGGCAGACCCGCAGCTCTGCCTTCGTTGCGCCTGCCATCGGCGTACCCTCCTGATCCCTGAGTGTCTTGACTTCGAGAGCCATCAGGTCTGCGAGCCGACGGTCACCCACGTCGACGTGGTCGTGCCGTTCGTGGCCGTGCAGATGTAGAGCACGCCCGCCGAGGTGTTGATGGCCAGCGACCCGACGGCGCACTGGCCGGCGAAGTCGTTCGCGGCGAGCGCGCCGGCCTTCGTGAACGCCTGCACCGGAACGCCGTTGCCCGGCATGACCTGCCCGCCCGTGATGATCGGCATGATCAGTCCTCTCCTAAACCAAGGCGAGGGCCCCGAAGGGCCCTCGCCTCAGCCGTCTCAGATGCCGGTGACGGTGCAGACCGCGGCCGGCCGGTACACGATGAACGCGGCCCGCATGTCGGCGCGGACCGCCTGCTTGCCCTCGATGAAGTACGTGCCGTGCGAGTTGCTCACCTGCACGACCACACCCCGGCGCACCGACAGCTCCGTGAACGTGGTGTCGAGCGTCAGACCCGTGTTCTGGGTCTGCGCGTCGGACTGGGCGACCGGCAGGCCCCACAGCCGCTCCGGGCCCGCCTCCGACGGGTTACCCCAGATGTAGACGCCGTCGGCGGTGCGGAGCAGCCGGATGTCCATCCAGTCGTTCGGGTGCATGATGTGCAGGTCGGGGATCGCCCGACCGGTCACCCGCACCAGCGTCATCGCCTTGTAGAAGGCGTCCGGGGTCGGGTCGGTGCCCTTCGCCTGCGTCTGGATGCCGACGACGTTGTTGAGACCGCGCAGGTTCGGCGCGGTGCCGTTGCCGACCAGCAGCTGCCCGTCGAGGCGCTGCCGCACCATGAACCGCAGCCGGTTGTCGAGGTAGCCGCGGACCTGGTCCACGTCCTCCAGCTGCTCGTCGGTGACCGGGATGAACGTGGCGATCTTCCGGACCGGGCTGGACTGCTCGGTGAGCGCCAGCGCCGACTCGGCGTAGGTCCCCGCCTCGGCCGCCTCCGCCGCGGCGTTGGTGAACGTCGTCTCCTCCATGTAGACGACGGCCGCCTGGCCGGTGTTGGTGGTAGGGATGTAGTCGAGGATCTGGATCGGCCGGGTGGCGAAGTCGACGACCCGACCAGTGCGGGTGGTCTCCGGCAGCCAGCCCGCGCTGGTCTGCATGAGGGTCTTCAGATCCAGGTCGAGGGTCGCCTCCGGGCCGTTCTGTCCGGCCCGGGCGGTGAACGCCTTCGACTTGAGGAACAGCTCACCGAACGACTCCGGCACCTCGGAGTACCCGGGGTCGCCCGGCCGGCCCTTGCGGGCGTCCGGCTCCGAGCCCGCCTCCTGCCCGCCGGTGGTCTTGCGCCGGGCCGCGGCCTTCGCCACCTGGCGGAAGCCCTCGACCTCCTTGCCGATTTCGTCGATCTCGGCGTTCTTCGCCCGGATCCACTCGACCTTGGCCTGGGTGTCGCCGTCCAGCGACTTCACCAGCTTCATGTCGTAGGTCGGGCCGGCCTCGTCGAGGACGGCGAACAGCTCCTTGTTCTTCGCGTCGAGCCGCTCCTGCGCCTCCTTCAGCGCGGGGAACTCGACTTCCAGGGTGTCGCTCATGGCGTCACGCTCTCCTTGCTCGTGCGATGGCCCGCAGCAGTTCGCTGGCGGCCTGGTCGGCCAGGGCCTCGTCGGGGTTGGGGTCCGGGTCGTCGCTCTTGAGGGCTGCGTACGCCTCGCGTAGCCGCTCCAACTCGCCGCCGAGGCGGTCGAGCGCGTCGGCGTTGACCCGGGACAGGGACTTGCCCTTTTCAGCGCGGAGAGCGCCCACTCTGCTTGCGCTTGTGATCGCGCTGTCGACCACGCCCATGGCCTCCAGCGCCGTCTCTATTTCGTGCAGCAGCAGCCCGCCTTCGGACTTCGCCGCCAGGGTGCGGGTGCCGATCCCGGCGCCCGCAAGCACGGGGGACACCTCGCCGGAGCCCAGCTGCTCGAGGAACCGCACCTGCTGGCCCTCGAACTCGCCGAACGACTGCTTCAGCGGGTGCACCGAGTAGGACCACTCCTGAAGGTCGCCCATGGCCTTGACGGTGCGGAATGTGTCCGCGCCGTGCTGGGTGTCCATGAAGAACTGGCCTTGCAGGATGGCTTCGGTGTTGGTGGTGCGGACGGTGCCCTTGCCGACCGGCAGGGCACCCATCCAGGACCGGTGCCCGTACGCGGAGATCTTCCACGGGGCCCCGTCCTGAAACGCTCCGGGGAGGGTGACGTCCTTGTCGGAGTCGATGACGTTGAACGTGGAGAACACCGCCTCGACGGTGCCCTTGTCGGCGTCCTTGATCTCGACTCCGCGCAGCGCCTTGACCTGCATCACGCCACCCCTCCGGTGAGTGCGTCGAGCCGGGCCATCGCCGGCGCGAGCGCGTCGAGGATGGCAGCGCCGAGGGCGCACATCCATCCGCCGTTGCGCTTGACCATGGGTTCCTGGCAGCAGTGGCACTGCGGAACCCCGTCGACCACGTTGACCGGCACCGCGTAGCCGATCTTCTTTACCTCGATCGTCACGCCGTGCCTCCTCCGCTCGACGGGTTGCCGCCCTGACCGCTTCCGAGCGGTTGTAGTTGCACGCTGAACAGACCGCTGTGATGGCCGACCAGTCGGGCCAGGTCATCGGTGCGCAGATAGTCGACTGCCGCGTCCGGGTCCCATCCGGCGTCGATCAACGCCCGCAGCGCCGTCGCCCGGGTCTGCTGGATCTGCGCGATGTCCTTCGCGTCCTCGCGGACGAACGCCGTCTCCCGCGTGTCCACCAGCAGCTCGGCAGTCGGCCGGGGCCGCGGGAACAGAGTTTCCAGGCTCGCCCCGGCCTCGTTCCACAGGTGCCGCAGCGTTCCGTCCGCGACGTTGCGCCGGGCCGCCGAGTAGTTGCCCGCGTTCAGCGACGACCCGGACAGACCCTCGGACAGGCCCACCACGACCGGGTGCACGCCCGCCGCTGCTGCGATCCGCGTCTCACCGCCGCCTTGAACCTGCTTGAAGTCGAGGTTCTTCAGGTCGACGCCGCGCATCGTCACGTCCGCGCCGCCGCCGAAGAACAACGTCTTGTAGGCGTTGCGTGGGCCCTCGTGCTGCGCTTTGAACAGCTGGACGAACTCGGCGAACTGCTCGGGAGTGACGTCCTTGTCGAGGCTCACCACCGTCGACAGGGCGGCGCCGTTCTCGAAGAACTTCTGCTTGTGTTCGGTGGCCGCGAGGTCCGCGCCGATCTCCCGCAGCACCGGAGTCAGCCACGACATGCCGCGGAACCGGGCGGCCGGGTCCGGGATCGGCGAATAGTGGCACACCTCGTCGGGCATCAGCAGCACCGGCTTGGTGCGAACCCCGCCGACACCTGACGACGGCGGCTCGAAGATCAGCCCCACCACCCGGGCGTCGATCGCGTACGGGTCTCCGCTGGCCGAGTCGATGACCAGCGTCACCCAGTCGGGCCGCAGCCGCGTCAACCGTCGGCCCGGACCCCGCGCGTCCCGCCCGTACCGGCCTTCGTCGTCGCAGACCGTCCAGTACGAGTTACCCGCGTAGGTGGCGTCAACTTCCATCCACGCGAGCAGGTTCGCCAGCGTCCCGGTCGGCCACGGCCGGCGCAGCAGTGCGAGGTCCGGCGAGTCGTAGTGCGCGCCCAGCTGCCCGTCCACGCGGTCCCGCCACAGGAACTGGGCGTCGGCGAACACCCGCAGCCGGGCGTAGCAGCAGGAGAAGACGACCGCGTTGGCCTTGCCCGCCCGCTGGACGTAGCCCTCGAACTCGTGCTCGATGCCCTCACGGTCGGGCGCCGTCACACCCAGCAGGGCGCTGCGTAGCTGGTCGAGCCGCCAGAACGGCGGTTCGGACCACTGCTTGCGGTCCCCGCCCGGCCGGCTCATCGCCCGATGCCGGGCGGTCACCCGATCAAGCGTCGACATCGCCCTGCCTCATCGCCTCGCCAACCGCAGCCTGCCGGGCCTGCCGGGCGTCGTCCCACCCGACCTTGACCGCCGCCGCACACCACGTGACCGCCAGCCACAGGGCGGCGAACAGCGCGAACGCCAGCCGCCCCACGCCGACCAGGATCGCCGCGAGCAGCCCCAGCAGCACCCGGCCGGGCGTCCACTGCCGCGCCTTGGCGGTGATCCGGTCCACCCGTTCGGCCCTGGTCACGTCCGTGTACTCCAGCACCGTCACCGGGGCCTCCTTGTCTCAGGCGAATGCCGCCATCGGTGTTGGCCGGCTGGGCCGGTGCACACGCTTGGTCGAGTGGCCGAACAGCGCCAGGGACAGGGCGGGCAGCGTGGTGACGTCGACGGCCAGGTCCCGGCGTTGCCACGCCCACGAACCGCCCACGTCCCGCTTCACCGCGCCTTCAACGGCGTCGTCGACCTCTTTCTGGCCGATGTGCCACACGTCCCGCGCATCCTCGTCAGGGCCGGCAACCCCGTCGTAGAACAGCTGGCAGCCGGTCACCACATCGCTAGGAGTGGCGCGGTGCACCGTCAGGCCGGCGGCTTCCGCCTCGTCGGCCAGGGCCTTGTCGTCGATGACGAGCACGGACGGCTGATGCCGCTCAAGTTCCTTCAGCCGCGCCACGACCCACTTGACGCCGGGGCGGTAGTCGAGGACACCGTCACGTCCGGTCACCTCGATGTGCCTGCCGCCGAGCGTGGATACGCCGGCGGCGCCGATCGCCGTGTACGACCTGTCGGGCGGCACGTACACCCCGAACGCGGGTCGCCCGTCGCGCTTGGAATCCGGGTTGCACCGGGCCGTCCACGCGGCCTCGGAGATGACCTGCCACTTCGGCACGCCCTCGCCCGCCCACGGAAGCCACATGCCCAGCCGTTCAGGGGCGAAGCCTTCCTTCAGCCGGGACAGCTCGTTCTCGCAGAACTCCTCGCTGATCCGGATGCCCAGCCCCGGGTTGGCCCGGTACCAGAGGTCCCGATCGGCGTACTCCTTCAGCCGGTCCTTCAGCGGGACGGCCGGGTCAATCTCACCCAACCCCCAGTCGAAGTACGCCAGCCGGTCCTTCCCGGCTTCCCCGTCCTTGCGGATGCCGTACACCCATGCAGCCGGATCCTCAGGCGGGGTGCCGAAGTACCAGATCTGCGGGTTCCCGTGCATCGACTTGGCGCTCATCGTCGAGAACAGCGCCTTCATCTGAAGCAGGGTCAGTTCCTGCGCCTCGTCGAGAATGATGCAGTCACCGGAGAACCCTCGGCCGGAGCCGCGGCTGCGGGCGATGAACTTCAACCGCTGGCCGGTGGTCAGCTCAATGCCCTGCTCGCCGGAGCCTTCCCAGTACCGCTTCACCAGCCGGTTGAAGTCCGGGGCGGCCTGGATCAACTCCCGGATGCGCAGGAACCCTTCCTGCGCGGTCTTGTACTCGTGTGCGCTCCAGAGAATCTTCTTCTCGCCGAAGAGGAACAGGCCAGCCAACACGCGGGCCTCGATGACGGCGCCCTTGCCGTTCTGGCGTGGCACCCAGCAGGACACCTCGAGCGCCGACCACTTCCCGTCCGGCCGCTCGCCCAGGCCGTGCTCCAGCACGTACCGCTGCCACGGGTCCAGCACCAGCCCCGCCGCCTCCGCCAGGTCCGCCACATCGGGGCCAGAGCTGTAAGGGGCGGTCGGGTAGGTGCTAACCCGCGGGGTTTGCGAGCCTCTGCGCACGTCGAGCAGCGAGCTGGTCAAGGATGCTGCCTCCCGTCGCGGGCTTCGCGGCGCCGCCACCCGCTCGCAGTTCCCCGGCGAGCTGCTTCAGCGCCAACTGCTGCTGGCGGGACTCCGACAGGATCTTGTCGACGACCACGGTGATCTCGCCGGTCTCGTCGTCGAGCTCCAACGTCAGCCACGCCCGGTCCCGGCCGTTAAGGATCGCGTCGAGCCGATCCAGCCGGTCGACCAGCCGGCAAGCTTCCTCGAGGACGTTCCGGCGGACGCCGGTCAGACCGTCGCCGCCCTCTTCCTCCCACAGCCGCCGGCCGCGGGGACCAAGCCGACGGTCCGCCGGACGCGTTACGACCGGGGTAACGGCGTCATCGCACCGTCTCGGGTCACACAGCGAGTGGTCACCGGCCTTGTGCTTGCGGTGCCGGCGCTGCCGCTCGGCGTTCGTAGCGTCGGCCATGGTCACACCACCAACTGGAGCTGAACCGTGCCGCCCGTACGCCGGCGCACGTTGCAATCCCAGTGCGCCAGAGCCAGGTTCGCCGGGTCGTTAGTGCCGCCGTCGGCAACGGGGATCAGGTGGTCTCGGCTGGCCGACCGCGGGTGCGGGTAGCGCAACGTCCGGCTGACCCGCCGCCGACAGAGGTGGCACCGCCACCGGTCCCGCTCGGCGAGCTCCCGGATCGACATGATTCGAGTACCGCCCGCCCGGCGCTTCAGGTTCTTCCGCTGGTAGTGCTCCAACCGGCGGACGCCCGCGCAGTTCGGGCAGTAGATCCGCGGCCAGGTGACCGTCGTCGTCTTGCAGTCGCCGCAGGGGCGGCTGGGCCGCGCCATGGTGCCGAGCTTGGAGCGGCGGGACACCACGCCGCACTTACGGGAGCACGTGAGCTGCTGCCGATCGCGGTGGCTGTTCGGATGGAACTGCTCGCCGCAGACCTCACACGTTCGCGTGGTCCGTTGCCGCCGGCACGGCTGGCACATTCGCTCGCCGGCCGGGAGGGACGTCGTCCCGCTCCAAAGCAGGGTGCCGCAGCCGCCAGCGCACGGGGTATCGGGTTTCCTCGCCATGGTCATCTCCCGGATATGCGGGGGCCCCGAGCCGGGAGACTCGGGGCCGCCTTCCCTCGGGGATCAGCCGAGGGCGTCTATCGGTTGTGCGGGTGCCGTGCGCGTAACGGAGGGCCGGTCAAGATCCTCCGCACACAGAAAGCCTGACGGAAAGGCGATGGGTCAGGGCTCGCCACGTTGCGTGACGACCCTGCCCCCCTACCTCCACCCACCGTCACCACTGCTGCGAGTTGGTCGCGCGAGTTGGTTGGTGTGTGCGAGTGCGAAGGCGACGACGCTGGAGTCCAAGGCGTTGACCAGCACGACGGTTGCAGGTGGCATGGGCCAGGCGTCGGGTGCCACCACCGCCCAGGGCGAGGGGCGGGTAGTGGTCGTAGTCCAGTGCCATGCTGGCGTCCATGTCGTGTGTGCAGAACGGGCAGGGCGCGACGCCTGTGCGGCGTAGCTCGGCTAGTGCCTTGGCCCTGGCCTGCTGGTGTTCCCACCCGTAGCCGCGACCGGTGGTGGTGGGGCGGGCCATGTGATCCACCCCCTCGTTCGATCAGCCCCGGGGTTCGTCAGGGCCGGATGACTTCGCCGTCGGGTGAGCCTGCGATGTTGGGCATGACAGCCTGCATCGCCTCGTAGGTCGGGTTGGGGAAGTCGAAGACCACCACGTCCACGGTGATCCCGCGCAACCCGGCTGTCGAACGGACCGAGCGGAACTTCACGCAGCCCTGACCGTTCTCGACCCGGATCGCTTCCTCGCCGTTGGCGCGGCGGACCTTCTCGCCAGGAAGGGCGCCCGGCAGCCGTGTAGCGGTTCATCGACCCTCCTGTGCTGCGTGTGGGGCGGGCCGGCACCAGCCAGGTCGTCCCGCCCCGTGACGCGTCCCGGTCCCTGGACGCACAACAGCCCGGCGGGATCTGAGTGATCAACCGTCCGGGCTGTTTCAGGGCAGACTTCGCCTACCCCTCGCTTGGAGAATAGTGGATCAGGTGGCGGCAGCGCCAGCCAGGCGGGGTGCTCCGCGTGTCTCGTCCCGCTTGCCCCGGTCGATCGCAGCAGCTTCGGGCAGCGGCGAGTGGTCCACGCCGTCGATGCGGACGGTGGTGAGGGCGTCGGCGGGGTTCTTCCACTCCTTCGGGTCACGCCACTTGTAGACGGTCCAGATGGTGACGCCGAGTCGGTCGGCGAGTTCGGCGGCGGTCAGCCATTCCTCGTTGTCGCGCAGGTTCCAGATCACGGACGCCACCGACCTCGTAGGGCATCCCACAGCAGCCAGGCCAGAGCGCCGACGAGGGCTACCGCGACGGCGGTGAGCGTCCATCCGACGGCGGCGGTGCCGTACTCCACACCCCTAACCCAGATCACCCGGACTCCACGGTGTAGTGGTCCTCGCGTAGCGACACGTCGGCCCGCTCGGCGGCAAGCTGGCTGGTGCGGCACGGCCACTCCGGGTGCTCCCAGTCGCAGCCTTCGGCGTCGCAGCCCGCGCACCGCCAACGCCGGACGTCGTTTCCGTGAACGATGTCCGGCTCGGGTCGGTGAAGCTCCACCATCTCGCGGGCGAGCCCGTCCGTTGCGGCGAGCAAAGCGCGGTACGCGGGTGGCCGTCGGGCGTCTGTGGTTCCGTCGACGCTCCAGCCCGAGCCGTATGCGCCGGAGTGGAACCGTTGGATCAGGCCGGTGTCCTCTTCCAGCACCCGCGTGCCGTACGGCGGGTGGTGTGGCCGCGTCGTCGACGTGCAGCGGATCGGGTCGGGCTGGTCGGCTGGTGTGGTCACGGCTCAACGTCCATGAACACGGCACCGGCAGCGTGAGCGGAGTCGTGCAAACCCTCAGCCGCTTCCCGGGGAGCAAACATCTCACTGCTGGCCGGCCCCATGTCGCGGGCGACCTGCTCGGCCTGCTCAGCCGTGATCGCCCACATCTGGCTAGTGACGCCGCCCTCGGTCTGCTTCACCACGGACAGCACGTAGAACGCGTCGGCTGGTTCGTTGGCTGGTGTGTTCACGGGTCCATCCTCCCAGGTCGAACGGTCGCGGCTACCATCCTCGGGCGTCGAGGTAGTCGACGTGCTTCCCGATCTGCTCGGCGTAGGCGATCTCCCGCCGGGTGCTATCTCCGATGTAGCCGCCCGGGTTGACCACGATCACCTCGTCGGCCATGTCGATCTTCCGTAGGTGCAGCTCGTCCAGCGCCTCCTTGCTCGCCTCGGACAGCTCGATGCCGTCAGCGTGGCCGAACACGCCAGGGGCGAGCACGATGTGGCCGCCCAGGGTGAGGGATCGGTTGACGCGCTCGAAGTCGTCCTTGAAGCGGGTGGAGCCGCAGAGCACGACGACTCGCGTCCGGGACGGGGTGTCGAGCTGGTGGGTGTGTGGGTTCAGGTAGCCCATGGTGATCTCCTTCGGGTCGGGTCAGTTGGTGGTGCCGGTCGGCGCGTTCCCCGCAACCACACCGACGGCGGCGAACGCGGTGTGGTCCCAGATGTGCGCCACACCCGCCTCGCGCGTCGGCATTCCGCAGCGGCAGCCGTCGCCGACGCAGACGCAGCCGGCGCCGCAGACGACGGTGCGTTCCGCCTCCGGCCCGCAGGTCGCGACGTACAGCACCCCACGGGCGCGGCATCCCGGGCACTCCCCGGCGAGGGGCTGCTGGTCGGGTGGCATCTGCAACCGGCGGCGTGCCTGCCCGTCGAGGTGGGTGAGGGCTTGGGTGGTGCGGGCGGCGATGTGGGGGCGCATGTGCGGGATGTGTAGGCGGATGCGGGCGAGCGGATCCTGGCCGTTCGCGCCGGGCACATGTGCGGCCATCTCGTCGAGCTGGCGCATCAGATCACCGAGCAGCTGGGCGTCGGGGTTGGGGCCGCCGGGCGCCCACGCCCCGAGTGCGAGGGCTGCGGTGGGGTCGCCGTGCCCGCCGAGGGCGGTGCGGCGGCCGAACACCTGCGACGGGATCGCCACATCGTCGATGCGGGAGCCGTCGACCGCGCCGTCCGCTGCCGCCTTGGCGCTCGCCTCCAACGCGGTCAGAGCGCGGCGGAGGCTGTCGGCGGCGGCCAGGGCGTGAAGGATGTGCGGGTGCATCAGGCGGGCTCCTCGTTGTGCTCGACCCATTCGCTGCCGTCGTCGCCGCGATGCCATCCGGCGTGGCCTGCGGTGAGGCAGCAGACCTGCCGGATGTGGCTGGCGATCAGCGAGAGGTTGGGGGCGATGTCGCCGCACCGGCCGTTGGTGGTAAGCCGGCCGGCGTCAGCGAGGTGGGCCAGCACGGCACGCAGGCCCTCTCGGTCGCAGCAGTCCTCGGTGTTCAGCTCCGAGTTGCAACCGGCGAGCGCCGAGTGCTGACCCGAGTGCTGACCCAGGTGCAGAGTCCACGCCTTGGCGAACGTTTCGTGTAGCTGGTCGACGTCGGCGTCGGTGTAGGCGGGCTGGGTCACGGGTTCCTCCGGGTGAGTCGGGCGGGCTCCTCGGTGCGGATGGCGATCTGGCGGGCGCGGGCCAGCGCATCGAGCAGTTCCCGCGTCGACCAGCGGCGATGCGGGATCCCCTCGCCGAGCAGTGCACCGAGGCCGGCGCGAGCCCACTCGTTCGGCCAATGCCCGGCGACGTGCGGATTGGCGACGGCGCGGGTAGCGGCGATCCATTCGTCGAGGTCGGCGACGGTCAGCGGTGCGTCGGTCTGCTGCGGGGCGAAGAGGTCAAGCTGTTCGGTGGTCATCGGGCTCTCCGGGTGAGTCGGTGCCACCAACGGCGGCGCGGCGGGGCGATCGGCTCCATGTGGACCCAGATGTCCGGGTCGACCAGCACGCGCGGGCTCTCGGTTGCCACAGCGGCAAGGAAGCGATCCCGGGCCGCGCGCATGTCCGTGACCATCCGCTCCCTGATCGCTGCGAGCTGGTCGGGCGTCAACTGGTTGTGCGGGACCACGGTGCACCCGTTGCGGCAGGTGATCCCGTCGGTGATCCAGCAGTGCGGGTTGAAGCATCCGGGGCAGTCGGCAGGGGTGCAGATCCACGGCTGGCCTGATGTGCAGCCCGGGGCGCGCCACGCCTGCCCGTCGGCGTCCCGCTCAGCCTGAGTACGCAACCGGCGCGCAGTCGGGTGCTCGCTGTGCACCGGGCAGCCGACCTGGGCGACACGCACGGGGCCGTTGACGCCGGGCAGCAGGGTGCAGTGGCCGCAGTCGTCGGCGATGTTGCCGTGCTCGTCGGCCTGAGTACGCAACCGACGAGACTCAGCCACGGTCCACCCGCTCGTAGGTCGCCTCGAACACGTCGGGGCGGCACGGGTAGTGCTCGCCCTGGATACCCCGGATGATCCAGTCGCCGGTGTAGACCAGCACCCAGGTGGAATGCAGCACGTCGAAGATTTGGGCGGTCGCCTCCGGATCATCACAGTTGGCCCTGTCCTGCTCGTCCATCACGGCGAAGTGGCCCGCCGCGAAGCGGTAGAGGTCGCCAGAGTTGTCGCCGGTCCACTGCATAGCTTGGATCTCGACGGGCTTTTTACGGAACGTCAGCGCGGTCATCGGTCGGTCTCCTCGGTGGTGGTGAGCCGGGCGGCGATGTCAGCGGCGGTACGCAGCCCGTGAGCCACATCCCGCTCGGCTTCCGTCGCGGTCGGGTCGGTGTACTGGGCGATGCGGGCGCGAATGTCGGCAGCGGCGGCGGCGCGTCCGGCAAGGTAGCCCTCCTGCCAGCCGTATCCGGCGGCGGCGCGCTCGCCGACCATGGTGACGGCGGCGAGGAAATCGGCGGGCGGCATGGGCGGCCGGTCGGTGATCGGGTCAGGCTGGCTCATGACGTCTCCTCGGTGGTGTCGGTGGTGGTGAGCTTGTCCAGGGCGGAGTTGAGGGCCGGCACCTTGGTGTCGATCGCCCGGTACTTCGCGGCGGCCAGGCGGAGCGCGTCCAGCTCGTCGGCGGTGAGGTCGAGCAGCGGCAGCAGATGCGCGGCAGGCTCCACAGCGTCGAGAGCGGCATGGACAGCACGCCACACGCGGCCGTTCTCGACGGCCGGCATGATGTCGCCGCTGGTGATCGGCGGGTACTGGCGGATGACGGCGTACACGGCGTCGTAGGCGGGCTGGCGGCGCGGGGCGGGCGGGGTGTGGGACATCAGGCGGACCCCCCGGCCTCGATGGCCAGCACGCGGCGCGCCTCAACCTCGCGACCGAGGTCGCCGGCCAGCAACTCCTCCTCGTACCGCTGCGCCACGTCGGACCAGACCCGCGCCCACTGCGGCCGAATCACCGACATAGGGGCGTCGAACGCCGTCGGTCCGCCCATCGCCCGGTACGCGCGGTAGGTCACCGCGTCGAGCTTCGACGCCCCCGCGCCCCGGTTCCCCGCGACCTGGGCGGCGTCCGCCAACCCCTCGGCTTCGCTGCGCGGCAGCAGCCCGGCCGCTTCGGCGATGCGTCGGCGGATGTCGACCGGCTGCACGTACCCGCCACGACTGCGGGCGAGGTGCCGCACGGCCGCCAACGCGTCATCAAGGGACACGTCATCCAGCGCCATGTGCCAGGCGTCCGGAGTGAACTGGTCGATCTTCATCGACGGCCAGATCTGCCGGATCACCCCGACCAGCTTCACCGCCTCCGTGGGCGTCATGCCTCGATCCCCTCTCGCGCCATAGCGCGTTCCATTGCTGCGTTCCAGTCGATGTCCTGGCCAGTGGTGCGGTTGGTGCGGTTGCCGCGCTGGGCGGCGAGGCGAAGCTGGTCGTACTTCTCGCGGAGCTTTGGCATCGAGAGGATGTTGGAGCGCCAGAAGTCGTCGTCCTGGCACCAGTCGATGGCCCGCGTGATCTGCTCGACGGTGCGGCCGTCGCGGTCGATGAGCCGCCGGGCGGCGTCCCGCCACGTCTTGGTGATCGTGGGGCGCTTGGAGCCGTTGCCCTCGATGCGGTCGGCGAGGTGACGGCAGACCTGCTCGACGTCGGCGCGGTCTGGGATCGCCACGTCCTTCCCTCGGGAAGGACGATCAGTAGAGATCTGATCCTGATCTGAATGATCTGTCTCTAGGTGGCCATCTCCCGGCCTAGGTAGGGCCAACTCCTGGCCTACCCCTGGGTCATCTACCGGCCCACCCTGGGCCATCTCCTGGCCTACCTGGGCCACGTCATGGCCTACCCCCGCACCGTCCGGCAGCGCCAGCCGGTAGCGGGTCCGCTCCCCGTGCCACTGCGCCTTGGCGTCCGGCCGGGTACGCACCAGCCACCCCGCCTCATCGAGCGCGGCAAGGTGCGCCTTGACGGTGCTCTTCGCCAGCCCCGTCTCACGGGCCAGCACGGTCAGCGACGGAGTGAAGCGCGCGGGGATCTCGGCGGTGCCGACCTCGGCCACGTCGGCGAGCGTCAGCATGATCAGGCGGGACGCCGAGGGCAGGTCCGACGCGCGGACGGCCTTCGTCACGTCCCAGCGGGTCACCAACCCGCACCGCCGGTGTGATGCGCGGCGCGTGACGGTTCCCAGGCGTTGCGTGCATGGATACGATGCACGGCAGCCGCCTCCTTTCCACAGAAGGAGAGTCGGTCAGTCCGGGCGGGTGTTGGCGCACCCGTTCCGGACGCCTCATTCTCCCATGATTCCGACACGTGTACCAACACGACACGTGCTCTGTTTCCGCTGGTCACGCCGCCTTTTTCTCCGTCTCGGGGTGGTCCTTCTTGGCGGCCCGGATTGCTCGCCGGGCGTGCGCGTTCGTCAGCCGAAGCCGGTAGCGGGCCTGCCCCTCGGACAGCCCTTCGGCGAGGAGCCTGCGCATGGCCTCGACCAAGTCGATGTCGGCAAGTCGGGACGATGGCAGTCGCCCGGCCATGGCCTCGGTGACGGCCCACTCGTCGACCGGCGCCGCGTCGGGGCCGGCGTCGTCCGGAACGCACGCCGGGTCGTCGATGTCCGCCCACGCCAGAGGGCCGTGCCAGCCCTTCGCCGCAGCCCGCCGCGCCGTGATCCGCGACGGGCCCGGCCGCTCGCACAGCTCCCGGTAGACGGCCTTCACCCGGGCAACCGTGGGCAGCTCCACCAGCCCGGCCGATGCCGCCAGGATCGCCACCGCCGACCCGGTGACACCCAGCCGCTCGCCGATGTCCGGCCACCGCCACCCGAGGACTGCCAGGGCACGCAGCCGGCGGCGGGTGCCGGTGCCGTCGACACGGCGGGCGATCGAGCGGCCCTCACGCCACCGCTTCACCCGGATGCGCTTGTGCTCCCGGGCGTGAGGGCAGCGGCAGCCGTACCGGTAGGCGGAGTCGGTGCCGTGGAACGTTGCGGCGCAGTCCGGGCTGATGCGGCCCCGGTCGCGGGCGATGCGGCTCATGTCTCCACCCTCCGAACGCGGCCAACAACACCGGTGGAGACCGTTCGTCCACCGGTGTTGTTGACAGCGGCTGCTAGCCGGTTGCCGGTGTCCCAGTGCTCTGGTGGCTGACCCACACACAGGGCCCTCACGACGCCTCCCGCTGCGCGGCGGGGGTCTTGACGCGAACAGCAGTGCGGGGCAGCCCGCCGTGGTCGACCATGTGCGCGGCCAGCCAGTCGGCGTGCTCGCGGCTCTCACAGGCCACCTCGACGAGGCCGCCGACGATGCAGGCGGGCTTCGTCTCGCGGATTCGGCCGCTGGTCGCCTCGTAGCGGCGGAACATGTTCCACCAGCGGACGCCCTGCCGAGTCGCCTCCACGACGCCCTCGTTGACCTCCACGACGTAGGCGGTCACGGCGCCGGCTCCGGCTCGATGCAGTCGTCGTGCACCAGCCCGAGCACCTTCCCAGTGGAGAACCGGTGCGGCTGCCCCTTGTAGATCCCCAGCTCGCAGATCTTGCAGTCGGAGACGTAGAGGGATGCCAGTTCGGCCTTTCCGCGGCCGAGGTTGTGCAGCCCCATCGACGGGCGAACGCGGGGCATCACACGCCTCCCGCCTGCCGAGTGGTGTCCGCCGCCGTGAGCGGGAACCACCCCTTCCGCTCCCGGTACGCGTTGACCGCCGTGAGGGAGTCGTCGGCGAGCCGGGCCGACACGGGCAGGGTGTCCGGCAGCGCCCCACCACAGCCCTTGCAGATGCGTGGCATCAGGCCGAGTGCCTGCCCGGTGGTGCGCATCGACAGCTTGTTGATGCGCCGCTGCTTGACGGTGACGCCCTTGGCGGTGGTGCCGCAGGGGCAGGGCCATTCGAGGATGATGGAGACAAGCATCAGGGCTCCTCTCGGCAGCAGGGGACACCCACCGGGGCGGGGCATCCGTGGAGGCACACCCCGCAGGACTGCTCGTTGCAGTGCTCGCCGGTGTCGTCGGTGGCGCACAGCTTCGGGTCGCAGCGGCAGCAGGCCGGCGACGGCTCCGGCACCGGCGGCGGGGGCGGCTTGTAGACGCCGAGGATCTGCCTGCGGAACGGGTCCCGCTTGCGGCGGTGCGCGGGCGTGCGGCTCACCGGGCACGCTCCACGGACAGCACCGGCACCGGCTCGGCCAGCACCAGCCAGTGCATCGGCAGGGCGCCCGGCGACGCGGCCAGCAACCGGGCATGCCGACGATCCGGACGCGGCAGCTCCCGGACGTAGTCCGTCCACCGCTGCGCCTCCACGTCCACCGTCACCCGGTACGCAGTGCGGTCGCAGCCGAGGGTGTGCGAGGTGAGGCCGAGCGCCAGCCGGTTGGGCGCGTCGAGGTCGGTCAGCCAGATCAGCCGCCGTCCGAGCAGCGGCTGAGGGAAGGCACGCAGCTCGCCGCATTCGGCGATGCCCTGCGCACCGTCCTCGCAGGTGAAGTGATAGAGGATCATGCCTCCACCTCCGGCGGATCGTCGGAGTACCGCCCGTCGGCGGTGAGGTACGTCCACCGGTCCCGCTGCACAAGCACTGCGGTTTGTGCAGGGTCGGCGGCCTGGACGACCAGCCAGCCCATCGACTGCGCGACGGCCCGGTGCGACTCGATCTGCTGGTGGCATGGCGGGCAGAGCAGCAGCAGATTGGACGGCAGGTTCGTGTCCGGCCGCTTGCTGCCCCCGGCGGCGCGGGGCCGGCGGTGGTGGATGTGGTGATCCACCCCGCGCCGGTCCCCAACCGCCTCAGCCGTGGGGCCGGTCGCCTTGTACCGGCGGGGCAACATCACCCGCTTGATCGCCTTACGGCGCGACGGCGTCAGGTCGCGTCGGAGCATGACTGCGCTCCCTTCGTCTTGTCGTGGCAGAGGCATTCACAGCGGGATGCCTTGCACTGGTGGTGTCGTCGGCCGAAGCACTTCGGGGCGAGCACCCGGCGCCGCGCCCGGACCGCCCGGCGGATCTCCGCCCGGTCCGGCTTCGGCGAGATCGGCCGCTGCCGGTTCCCGCACCACCCGCACTCCTCGGCAGGGCCCCGGTCGCCCTCGGGGTCGAGGACGACCGGGCCGCCGCAGATCGCACAGTCCGGGAGCACGGTCACCCGGGGTCTCCCGGCCGTACGGGTTCCGGCCAGTCAGCACCCAACTCGGCCTGGTCGACGGCCGTCGTGCGGTCCCGCTCCAGCGCCCGGGCCAGTCGGTCCTCGTGCGCGCACTTGAAGGAGTCGCGGAGTTGTTCGATCTCGTCGCAGAGGGCGGGAACGACGGTGCGGGCGGCGGCGATGAACTCGGCGTCGGCGACGCGCTCCCCGACGGCGGTGTCACCGTGGTGGGCGGGGACGTGCGCCACGATGGGGTCGCGCTTGTAGTCCTCGGAGAACAGCAGGCATCCGCGCCGGTCCGGGCCGCATGCCTCGCAGTTGCCGTGACGCTCAAGCGAGTGCTCGCCGGTGGTGTCCAGCCATTCCTCGTGTGGCTGCACCTTCGGTCCCGCCAGGACGGCCGAGTACGAGTTGTAGAACCACGGGCCCTCGGTGGCGGCGGCGGCGAGCTTGCGGATGGCGTCGATGTCGTTGGTGGTCACGTGAAGCACGCTCCGTTGTCACAAAGTGCGTCGTCGTCGCTGGCCACGTCGAAGATCGGCAGCATGGCTCCGGCTACCGGGATCGCATCGGCTAGCGGGCGGGCGAAGCGGGTCAGGTACACGTGGTCTTTGCCCAGCTCGTCACGGCGGGCGTTCAGCGTGTCTTCGAGGTGGCATGCCTTGGCGAACAGGTCCGGTTCGTCGCGGCGCATCTCCGCCCACCGCTGCGGCGTGTGGAACGGGCAGAACCAGCACGACGACTTTGGCGGTACGGGCAGCCCCGCCGAGCGGATGATGCCCTCGCAGTCCTGCCGACGCAGGGGCGGATCGTGGTCCAGCAGCGGGTACACCGGGACCTCGTACGGCATCGCCCGCCGGGCGTTGACCCGGTGGATCTCATCGAGGCTGATCCCGATGCCGACGGTGGCCTTGTTGGTGTCGCTGGCCCCATTCGCCGTGAGCCATCGGCCGATGTTCTTGATCTTGAAATCGACCGTGCACGACCGGGTGCCCGGTGCGCCGTTGTCCATCCGCACCGGGATCGGCAGCGACCGCGACCCGTCCCGCATGAGCCGCGAGTACAGGGTTTCGACCTGTCCGGCTGACCGGCCCCGCGTCGGGCGGCGATGCAGCTCGACCAGTTCGATCCCGTGCCGCGCGGCGTACGGGGCCGCGTACCGCTCGATGTAGTCGAGCGTGCCCGGGTGCTCGCTGTCGTGGCCGACGTTGGAGAACAGGAACGTGCGGAAGTCGATGCGGCCGGTCGCGGCCAGCACCAGGGGCAGCCGTCGACTGGACGCCGCCGCCGTACGAGAAGGTGCGGAGCGGGGCGTCGATGTCGTTGGTGGTCACCGAGACACCCCCGACGCCTCGTAGGCCGCCCGGAAGTCATCCGCGTGCATGATCTCGCCGGCCGGCTCGTCCAGCCCGAGGTACACGACGATCCACATGCCCGGGTCGACCTCCTGGTCGCCGTTCCAGGCGTAGAACTGGACCATGTTGTAGGCGTACTTCTCGTGCGGCCAGCCCTCATCGGGCTCGTTGCGCGGGCCGCAGTCCTCGCCCACGTTGTCGATCAGGAACCGCTCGACCTCGGGGAAGTTGTCGCCGGTCCACTGGATCGCGGCGACCTTCCACGGCCGGTGGGTGTAGACGTCCTGAGCGGTCATGCGGCACGCACCACGGGGAACGCACCGACCAGGTCCCGGCCTGCGGTTGACGTCCAGATGATGTCGTCGTCCTGCTGCTCGGCGGCGATCTCCCGCAGGAACCCGCCAGCAATCGCAGCCCGGTTGGTGGTGCCGTACCGGGCGCGCATCACCTCGGCGACGACCTGCTCCGCGTACAGCGGCAGCGACACCCGGGTGCCGGCGGGCGCCGGCGGGAGGATCAGGTCGGCGATGGCGTGCGGGCGCAGCCGGCGCGGCCCCTGGCGGTCGAGCAGCGGCCAGTCCCGGCGGGACGGGTGCAGCGTCGGCCGGTAGTCGGCGACGTCGTGCTGGTCCGCGGTACGGTCCCGGCCACCGAGGGCAACCAGCCCGACCGCTCCGGCGATCACACCCAGCCCCAGCAGGCCGGTAGCGATGTCACTCGGGTTGATGTTCATCAGTAGGTCTCCCACCAGTCCTTGCTGTCGTCGCTGTTCCAGTCGTCGCCGTGGTGGTCCTCCGGCACGCCGCAGCCGCATTCGCGGCACTCGTCGCAGTCGCACATCAGGGCTGCTCCTGGGTGTGTTCGGTGGCGAGCCACGCCTCTACCTCGTCGGCGAACGGCGTGGACTCGGGCAGGTCGGGGTGGTCGGGTTGCAGCAGCGCCAGCGCGGTGGCGGCGTGCTCGTCGAACGTGGGCTTCGGGTCGGGCCGGCCGCAGCCGTTGACGCAGCCGACGACGACCGCGACGACGACGAGCAAGACCAGGACGGCGGTCAGCACGACGCCTCCCGACGTGCCCGCCGCATCCCGCGCCGCTCAGCCTCCGAGGTGCCACCCCACACGCCGAACCGCTCATCGCGGGCGATGGCGTCCTCACGGCACTCCGTCCGGACCTCGCAGCGGGCGCAGATTCGCCGCGCCTGCCGCAGCGAACTGAGACCGGAGCCCTTCTCCGGAAAGAACAGGTCCGGGTCGGTCTGCCGGCACAGCGCCCGCTCGTGCCACTCGGGGACCTGCAGGAGGGCGGTCACTGCCGGCCTCCCATCCACTGGCCGAAGCAGCGGTGACACCACACCGGCTGAACGAAGACCAGCGCCTGGGCGAGGGTCATCGACCTGCCGTTGGCGTCCTGTCCGCATTCGGGCCGGCCGTCGGTGTCGAGGTGGGCGTCACCGGCCACCAGCAGCCGCGTGTTGTTGGGCAGGTCAGGGAAGCGGGTCTTCACGACGCCACCTCCGCCGGGTACTCGTCCCAGGTGCGGCCGTCCAGCTCGCGGCCAGCGCGCTTCTTGCCCACGCGCTCGATGACCTCGCGGTGTCCCAGTTCGTCTACCGGGTCGCCGACGAGACGCTCCCGCTTGGGGTCGAGCCACCCGATGGCGCGCCAGCCGTTGGGAGCCCACTCGCCCCACTGCTTGAAGAAGAAGGGCACGCCGGCGGTGGTGCACTGGTCGCGGAGCGAGCGGGCCCAGCCGGGGTGCATGGGTCGGCTGCCAGGGCCGGACTCGCCGCCGACCACCACCCAGTCGATCCCGCCGTCGAGGTTGAGCCAGTGCCCGTGCGACATCTCGCCGGTGAACCCGTCAGCGGCGCAGTACCCGCACCACTCCCGGCCGTCCGCGTCAGTGACGACCTCTCGGCGGTCGTGGTCGTCGCAGCGCGGTTGGTCGAGATCGACCGGCCCGAGCAGCGGCTCCATCGACAGCCAGCGGACGGCGGCCGGGGTGTCGAGCAGCGCCGGGATGCGGATGTCAGCCCACTGCTGGTTCTCGACCGAGACACCCAGCCACAGGTTCGGCAGCGGCCACTCGATGTCGGCACCGACGATCGACGCCACCGAGTCACGGAAGGTCGGGCGACGGAGGATCGACGCCATACGGGCGTGTCGCTTGGTGAGCAACTGGTAGGTGTGCTGCGGCGTGCGCGCCATCACGGAGAAGACCCGCTCGATGAACGACAGCGGCACCTGGTCGTGGAACAGGTCGGACATCGAGTTGACGAAGATCCGCCGGGGTCGCTTCCACTTCAGCGGGGCGTACAGCTTGTCCTCGCTACGGGTGACGACGGCGAAGCTGCCCTTGCCGTGGAACCGCTCGACGATCCGCTCGGCGTAGCAGTGGTCGCAGCCGGGGCTCACCTTCGTGCATCCGGTAACCGGGTTCCAGGTGGCCTCGGTCCACTCGATTGCGGTGTTGTCGCTCATCTCGTTGCCTCCACTCCGGTCGGGGTGACCGTGGCGTGCTCGGCGGCGAGCTTCGCCGCGCTGCGCCGCGCCCGGTATCGGGCCTGACGGTCCCGCTTGCACTGGCGGCACTCGCGGTGTCCGGCGGAGGTCTGGATCAGGTTCTCGCCGGCGAACGGGTGTCCGTTGTCGCAGTGCGTCCGCTCGGCGTACCGAGCGGTCAGCGTCTCCCCGCGAAGCGTGTTCTCCTGCGGAGTTACCGGCTCCAGGTGGTCAGGCCGTACACACGCCCGGTTCCGGCACAGGTGGTCGAGCTGCATACCCTCCGGGATCGGGCCGACGAACAGCTCGTAGGAGAACCGGTGGGCCACTACGTCCAGCCCATAGACCTTGAGTCGGCCGTATCCGTTGTTGATGCGAGTCCCGGCCCACTCCAGGCAGTCGGTTCCCGGTGCGACGCGCACCTTGGCGAAGAAGCGAGTCTTGACGGTGCTCTTGCGGAATCCTTGGGTCCGCCGGATCGTCGAGTTGGCACTCACACCGCTACCGCCTTCCGCCAGATGGTGATCTCCGACTGCCGGTCGAACGTCTGGTGCTCGGGTGTGCACCACGCGCCGTCCACGTCGAACACCTCGGCGGTCTTCCCGCAGTACTGGCAGCGGCGGTCGGTGCGGGGCGGGTTGGGAAGCTGGGGAGGATTCGGCCACGTCATCGCGGCTCACCGCCCTCGGGCTTGCGGAGTTTCCCGCAGTAGCAGGCACCAACCCGGGCGGCGTCGCTACGGCACACGGCGTCCTGCGGCGACCATGGGTTGCGCTTGTACTTCAGCGCCCACATCACGAGTTCCGACCAGCACTGGCCGGGCAGCTTGTCCAGCAGGCCAGCGACGCGCCAGCGGGCACGTTCGGCGAGGTTCTTCACGCCGCACCTCCGGCGAGTTCGGCGAGGGACAGGTGACGGGCGTCCAGCTGGGCGTCGACGATGGCCCGGAACTCGGCGCACAGCGGGTGCCGGGAAGCGGCGGGCCGCTCGAGGGCGGCAGCGGCGGCCAACACTTCGGCGTCGGTGTCCGCTTCGCGGCGGGCGCGGTAGCCGGCGAGGATTCGGGCGGTGCCGTCGTCGTGGCGGACCGGCGGCAGCGGTGCGGTGCCGGTGGCGAACTCCCCGGCCATCACGACGCACCGCCCTCGGGCACGACCGCGTCGGCGTACGACATCAGGGCGTTGTGGGCGGCCATGCGCTCTGCGGTCACGGCGTGCACGGCGACCTCGATGGGCCCGAACATCCGCTTGGTCTTCGTGTGGCCGCCGCTCCGCGTGACCTCGGTGCCCAGCAGCCCGGCGGCGTGCTCGACCATCGCGGACGCTGCCGCGTCGTCGGCGGCGATGACGCTGCACGACACCAACCAGCGCGGGAAACCGTCGGCCGGCATGGTCGGGTTGTTCTTGTAGAAGTCGGCCAGGGCGAGCAGGCCGGCGATCAGCTCGTCGCGGGCGCTCACCGGGCACCGCCGGCCAGCTCGGTCCGGTACAGGTCGGCGAGGACGGCGAACACCGCGTCGTCGTCGTTCATCCGCGCGTACTCGTGGACCCGGTTGGCGTACTCGCGGCCCATCGACTCGACGTCGCCGTCGGCGTCGATGACGGCCAGGTGGTTGCCGAGCACGTCGTAGGCGACCTTGCCCAGCTCACCGGTGACGGACCAGCGGTCGGAGCCGTCGGCGGGGTGGGGCTGCTTGTCGAGCTTCACGTGCAGCGGCTGCGGTACGGTGCTGTCGGACATCTGGACTCCTTGCTTGACGGTGGGTGGGTCCGGGTGTTAGGGGCCCTCAGCCGATCTGCGGTCAGCTGAGGGCTTCGCTGCTGTCAGGGTTTGGCGGCCAGCTCGCGGCCGAATGCGTCGACCTCCCGCAGCACCCGGCAGCCCGGGGCCTTGGCCTTCGGCGTGCCGCCGTCGATCGGCCGCAACGTCGCCACGTCGACCTCCACCGCCAGCCAGCGGGTCGCGCTGGACGCGTACTGCGAGGCCATGTGCGGGGTCGGCGAGAAGTGCAGTCCGCCACCGCAGTCCGCGTTGTCAGCCCAGTCGTCGCAGGTGACGGTCTCGCCGATCGCGTAGACAGTGGGCTTGCCGTAGTCCTGGCCGGCGGTCAGGTCGTCACCGAGGGCCTTGTAGAGGACGGCCTTGCCGTCGGTGACGGGGATGCCGTGGTGGTCGCACCAGACGGCGGCTGTCGACAGGTCAAGCTGGGTGATGTCGATGACGACGCCGCCGGTGACGGTGGCCTGCCCGGAGTGGAGGTGGACGGCGACGTGACTGCCAGCGGTGACCGTGGCGTCGTGGTGGGCGTGCACGCTGCTGGTGCCGGACGCCCGGACGGTGGCCGAGCCGGACGCCCGGACGGTGGCCGAGCCGGACGCCTCGACGGTGGCCGAGCCGGACGCCTCGACGGTGGCCGAGCCG
>NZ_LWLS01000116.1:0-96704 GCF_001905095.1 Micromonospora sp. CB01531 | reverse complement strand
ACGCCCGGACGGTGGCCGAGCCGGACGCCTCGACGGTGGCCGAGCCGGACGCCTCGACGGTGGCCGAGCCGGACGCCCGGACGGTGGCCGAGCCGGACGCCTCGACGGTGGCCGAGCCGTACGCCTCGACGGTGGCCGAGCCGTACGCCTCGACGGTGGCCGAGCCGGACGACACCGACAGCCACACACCGGCCTCCGACCGGACATGCACGCACGTCACGGCCTTGTCGGCCAGCGCCGCATCCAACTCGGCCTGGTCCTTCACGTCTTTGCAGGTCACGGGATACCCTTCTTCCTGTCTGGCGCTTCCGCTGCTGGTCGCTCGGTCGGCGGGAGCGCTGGTCTATGTCTGGTTGGGGTGGGGGTCGGCCCCGGGGAAGTGGGGCCGACCCCGATCCCCGCGCCTTGTGTCGTCACCCCTCCTGAGGGCACAAGGGCGGGGAAGCTCTACGGCGCGGGAAGCGCGATCTGCTCGTGCATGCGCAGCGGCTGCATCCCACCAAGCCGGCGGTGCAGCTCGGCCAGACCCTTCGGCGTCACCCGCACCTGCGGCGGGTCCAACACCAGCTCGCCCGTACGCGGGTGGTAGTGGCTGGACGGCAACTCCGACAGGCGGCCCGCCTCGATCGCGGACTGGTAGACGCGCCACCGTCCGTCTCCGCCCCGGTAGATCCAGCCGTGGTCGGACAGCACCGTGAACAGGCGCCGCTCGCCGACGGCGATCACCGGGTCGCGGGACAGGATCTTCGCGGCGTCGCCGACGGAGAAGTCCCCGTCGCCGGAAGCGAGGGTGTCCCAGGAGTGGGCCTTGGGCGCTGCGATCGCCAGCTCCGCCTCGATGGCCTTCTTCGCTTCGAGGGCGAGGACGTATCGGCGGGCCACCTCAAGCTCGTCCAGATCGGCGGCCGGAGCGGTGTAGCTACCAGTGCGGCGGATCGCCGGCAGAACGTCGTGGGTGATCCACCGCTTGAACGCCTTCGCCTCCGGCTTGCGGCTGCGGAGGATCAGCGAGTAGAGGCCGGCCTCGCTGATGATGCTCATCTGCTGGTAGCCGCCAAGGGTGTACAGACTCTGTACGCCCTTCTCGTCGTCGTCGAGCGCGGCGAGCGAAGATCGGTTGAGGCCGAGCGGTGCGAGCGCGTCGGCCGTGACGAACCACGGCTCTCCGCCGACCATGACGGTCCGCAGAGGCAAGTCGCCGAACTGGAACGTCTGGATCTCGCGGCCGGGGCCGGTGGTTCCGCCGCCGCTGCCGCCGCCTCCGCCGGGCTGGCCAGGTGGGTGAGTCATGACGCGCTGCCGCCCTTCTCGCCGATGTAGCGCACGTACACCCGGGCCCGTCCAGCGGTCGCCCGCGTCGTCGCTTCGAACGCGCCAGCCGGTCGGAACGAGGCGAGTAGCCCGTTGCGAATGTCCCCAGCCCTACGGCTGGCAACGTTGGGGGTGACGTCGTCGTATGCCACCGCCCACCGACCCGGATTGGCCCGGAGTTCGTTTGCCATCGCGTGGAGGTGCTGTATGCGCTCCAGGCGGGGCGAGCGCGGTTCCTCCCAGGCAACGCGGGTCATGCCGCTGCCGCCTTGCGGCTCTTGCGGAGCTTGCGCGCCTCGGCCAGCCGGGCGTCGATGTACTCGTCGATGGACGCAAGCTCGATCAGCCGGCGGCGGCCGAGCTTGCAACCACGGAGATCGCCGCGCTTGAGCATGAGGCCGACCTGCCGGTAGGTGACGTCGCCGAGCAGGCGCTGTGCCACCTCGACCGACACCACCCGCGGCTCAACCTCGGACTCTTCGCGCGTGTTGGAGTCGGAGAACTTCTCTTCACGCATGAAGACACCGTACCCCGTCTACGTGCATGAAGAGGTTCGTACGTTCGGCTGATTCTGATACCCGGCCGCGCGGCCTACCTTTGTCCCATGGCGTACACGTATTCCTACACAGTTCGACGGTCCGTAGCGCGGGGACGAGGATGTCAACGCACGTGGAGAATGCGTCGTGAGCAGGGAATCGTCTCCACGCGTGAGACGTATCTTGGTCCCGTGGCCCCGCCGGTTGAGGTGCGCAGAGACGCCTTCGCGAAGTGGGTCCGCCGCGTCCTCAAGCAGGCCAAGGAGGTTCGCGGCCTGGGCGTCGTGCAGATCGCCGAGATGGCCGGCATCGGCAACCCCACCATCTACCGGTGGGCGAACGCCACCGGCAAGGAACTGCCGAACCCCGAGCAGGTCCTGGCGTTCTGCGACGCGCTCGACATCCCGTCAGCCGCGGCGTTCTCCATCCTGTGGCCCGGCAAGAACGAGCTGCGGGCGGAGCCGGAGCCGATCCCGATGGACTCCGACCTCCAGACCCTCATGCGCAAGCTCAACGATCCCAACGTGAGCGAGTTCGAGCGCGAGTTCATCCGCGAGACGATCCGCCAGCTCGCCGACCGCCCCGTCCAGCGCGGCCGGATCGTCAAGCGCGGCCGGCCTCGCGCCGCCAACTGACCCGGAGGAACGATGCCCAGCAAGACTGGGCGCCCGGGGTTCTCGTACCGCGGAGTCTCCGTCATCTGGAGCGAGAAGCGGAAACGCTACGAGGGCAAGGTGACTCTCGGCAAACGCGCCGATGGCCGCTACGACCGAAAGAGCGTGTACGGAAAGACCCCCGACGCCATCAAGGCTGAAATCCGCGAGCTACAGGAAAAGGCCGACAAGAAGATCCCGGTTGCGCCGGGCCGCAAGCCGACGGTCCGGAAGTTCTTCACCGAATGGCTGACCGAGATCCATCTGACGCTGGAAAGGCCACTCGCCCCGCGCACCGTTGACGCTTACATGTCGGCGTGCACCGAATGGATATTCCCCGCCATTGGTGATGTCGTCATCGACGAACTAACGGCGGCGAACCTTGACGCGCTGTACGCGAAAATGCGCCCCCACCGCGCAGCGACGTATCTGCTGAAGGTGCACGCGATCATCCGGCGCGGGCTCAAAATTGCGATGGCTCGTGATCTGGTGCACCGGAATGTGGCAGCCATTCGCGGTAATCCGGGCAGCACCAAGGGGCGCCGAAAGAAGCCGCTGACGGTCGAGCAGGCACGCGGCCTGGTCGTCGCGATTGAAAAGCGTCCGGGCGCGCTGCGATGGAAAGTCGGCCTTGCTATCGGCCCCAGGCAGGGTGAGGCACTTGGCCTGACGTGGCCGTGCGTCGACCTCGACGCCGGCGCGATCGCGAAGGACTGGCAGTTGCAGCGGCTGCGGTGGCGGCACGGCTGCGAGAACCCGGCGGAGTGCGCGGCGAAGTTCTGCCGCCGTGAGAAGTGCCAGCCGATCTGGGTGCACGGGTGCGCCAACCCGGACAGCTGCTACCAGCAGCCATTCCGCTGCCCCGCGCGAGCCCGCGGCGACCGCTGCCGGCTGCACCGGCGGCCATGCCCCGAACCATGCCCGCCCGGATGCACCCGGCACGCGGCGCGCTGCCCACAACGCAAGGACGGCGGCCTGGTCCTCACCCGCCCGAAGACGTGGCTTGAGCCCGAGGATGACGAGGTGGCGACTGATCTGGTGGTGCTGCCGGAGACCCTCGCGGAGGAGCTGCGGGTGCACAAGCGTCGGCAGGACGCCGCCAAGGAAGCGCTCGGCAAGGCGTGGCAGGACAACGACCTCGTGTTCTGCCAGCCGGACGGGCGGCCGATCGACCCGCGCGCCGACCTGGAGGACTGGTACCAGATCCTGGCGGAGGCCGGCCTGCCGCGGGCCGGGTCGCACGTTGCTCGGCACACGGCGGCGACGATGCTGCTGGACTCGGGGCTGGACATCGCCGACGTGCAGCAGGCGATGGGGTGGCGGGACATCCGGACCGCGCGCCGGTACGCGGCGCCCAGCCTCACCCAGGCGAAGCGGGCGGCGGAGGCGGCGGAGAAGGCGCTGTTCCGGCCCGTGACCGACCTCGCCGAGCGGCGGGTGCGGAAGGCTGCCGGGTAGCTGTGTCCTCAGGATTGTCCTCAGATAGTGATCAGTGGATAGGCGTGGTCGAAGCGACCGGCGGCGGACACGAAGAAGCCCCTGGCCACCAGCATGACCAGGGGCTTGCCCCTCCGAGCCGCCTGACGGAATCGAACCGTCGACCTACGCATTACGAGTTGATCGGATCGACGGATCAGGGTTCAACATGGGTGATCGTGGTGGCGTCCCGCCCCTGCTCGGAACGCTATTACCACCTATGGCAAACCATGTTCATTCTTGGTACTGCAACCATTTGCTGCAACCCTGCGGTCAGGGGTTGCGGCCATCCGGGTCCTCCCCCGGGTCGTCGAGCGCACCGCGGAACATGTCTTCGGCGCAGTCGCCGTAACCCCTGTGGTACTCGGCCCGAGGGGCGCGTGCCACGGACACCTCGAGTCCGGCGCCGACCGCGCGGGTGTTGGCGGCCAGCGCGGCGGTGGCGACGCCCAGGCCGACAAGTCCGGCAGCGAAAGCCCTGCCGCTGACGTGGCCGTCAACGAAGGCGAGCACGCCCGCGACGATGAACACGGCGACGGCGCACGCGAGCAGGATGTTGGAGGACCGGGTCTTGCAGTGCTGCACAGCTGGTGCTCCGATCTATCGAGCGGGGGTGTGATTCGGAGGTCCGGGTCACCTCCAGCCGGGCACACCTGGGGCGGCCGGCGCCGTCTCCCACCAGTGTGGTGGGCGGATCGGGTCACGCCGGTCTTGGATCCAGGTGTGTTGCGCGGCCGGTGAGAAGCGTCGAACGCGGGCGGACCCGGTGCAGCCGCTGGAGATTGGGGAAGTCCAGGCCGGCCTGCTCGGTGGCCTGCAACTCCGCAGCCGGGTGGGGTTGCTTGAGGACGGCGAGGGTGGATGCGGTCCAGTCGGCTGGGTGCGGAGGGCAGGGAACGTCGCGGCAGCGGACGGTGCCGATGGCGGCGATGGCGGTCTCTGCGGCGCTCGGCGCGGCGGCCGGAATGGTGACCGTGGACGGCGCGGGACCAGCAAGTAGGGCGACGGCAGGGACGCCGGCCGGGGCGACCTCGACGGAGGAAGGGTCGGCGGTAGCGGCGGGAGCCGGAGTGGGCACGACCAGCACGGTGGCGGCGAGGCCGGCCGCGAGTGCGGTTCGGATGGCCCACGGTCGGTGCGGCACGACCCTCCCCGGAATGAGGCGCGACAACTCAGGTGCTGACCTGTCCGGCCAGGCTGAGCAAGGGATCAGCAGGGGCCCATATTGGCGCAGATGTCGATCTAATGCGAGCGCTCAGGGGTATGCACAGCGCAAGTTGCAAGGTCAGATGACCGTTACATCCCGATTCTCTGTGCGTGATGTGCAAAATACGGCCTGTACCGACAAGGTGATTTAAGGGTCAGAACGCCTCGTACAGGTGTACGAACCTATCAAGATCGGCGATCATGAGAAGGTCAACTCGGTCCGATCCGCCGCGTACCGGCCACGCACCCGACCGCCGACCATCACCACAAGGACGTGACCGCCCAACGCCACGTCCAGCTGCTCGCGCTCCTCGACCGTGGCAGGCCGGCTGATCACCGACGCCCCGCGGGGCACCGCAACCCGCGCCCGCTCCTCGGCCACCCGCACCCGCGTACCGTAGCTGGGCTCGGTGACCACCAAGCCCTCCGAGCGCAGCACCGCCAGCGCCCGCCGCACGGTCTCCCGACTCACCCCGTGCTCCTGCTCCAGTCGAGTGCTGGACGGCAGCAGCCCGCCAGGCTCGACGTCCCCGGACACGATCTGCTCGCGCAGCAGATCGGCGAGCTGCTGGTAGACAGCCCGCTCCGCCCGGAAGTCGATCACTCCCGCACGGTACGGAGCGCATATCCACTTAGGAGCCGAGGGACCGGGGATCCCCGGGTCCTACGCACTTCCATTGCATCGGTCGCCGCTCGGCCGATCAGGCCGGTGGGCGCTCGGCCACGTAGCTCCCCTTGCCCTGATGTACCTCGATCCAGCCGCGCTCGTCGAGGAGCACCAGCGCCAACCGGATCGGGGTGGCGCTTGCCTTGTACGTCGCGCACAGCTCGGCGATGGACGGCAGCTTGTCGCCCGGCCGGAGCTGGCCGGACCGGATCGAGTTGGTGACGTCCTCGATCACCTGGTCACGGATGGACTTTCGGGGCATGGCGGGGCCACCTCTCCTCAGCCCCCCGATCGTGGCACCTCCGATGACACACTGTGCATGCTCTGTTGACTCTGCATACTCTGCACTCTAAGTTGCCTTCAGGGCCTCTCCTCAGCAGGGAGCGCCCGGCCGGGCGGGGGACCGGTGGCAGGTCCCCCCGGACTTTCACCCGCTTCCCCGCCCGGTCCCGCCTCCACCCCTGAGGAGGATCCGGCGATGGTTGAGCGCCCCCACACAGGCCCGCTCCCGCCCGTGCACCCAGACCCGTACGGCCTGCCACCGCAGCCCGACGGGCAGACCGTTCCCCACCGGCCGCGCCGGCTCCCCCTTGCCACCCGCGAGGTGGTCTACGGCTGCGTCATCGGCGCCGTCGTCCTGGTCGCCGCGGTTGGTCGTATCGCGGGGCTGTGGTGACCGCGCCCCGCGCCGATCAGGTGGCAGGCTGGTGGCAGATCCTTGACGATCATCGGCAGCGCGGCGGTGTCTGCCCCATCTGCCACACTCCGCGTCGATGCCAGGCCCGCGCCGATGCCTTCGCGGCGCTCATCGAGACCGACCGCTACCACCTTGGACCACCCAAGCAGACGACCGGCCGAAACCAGCGGCCGACGGAATACGGAGCGAAGCGATGATCAATCTGACCGGCGCGACATGGTTCAAGAGCAGCAAGAGCGGCCCGAACTGCGACAACTGCGTGGAGGTCGCCTACGTGACCGGCGCGGTCGGGGTGCGGGACTCGAAGGACAAGACCGGCCCGGCGCTGGTGTTCGCCCCGGGTGACTGGCGGGCGTTCGTGACCAACGCCAGGGGCGGTGCGTTCGCCCGCTGACCCGCACAACGAAGCCGCCCCCGACCAGTGCAGTCGGGGGCGGCTCTGCGTCTGGGCTACTGCTCGCCGTGCACCTGGCGGCGGGCAGCCAGCTGCCGGCGCACGTCCTCGGGATGAACCTCGCGGTGCCGTCCGGTGCCGGCCTTCCGGCGGAAGCGGAGCCCGGGCGGGTCGGCGTTCAGCATCCGCACCACGGTGCTCTTGGAGACGCCGAGCAGCTCAGCGACATCGGCGGGCCGCAGCCACTCGCCCGCGTCGAGCGCGCGCTCCAGTTCCTCCACCGTCCTGGCCATCGTGCCGATCGTAGCGGGCGGGCCGACTGTGGCAGTGATCGACACGAGCGCTCCCCTCACCGTGCCTAATGTGTCAAGCGTGCCTAGTGTGTCATACTGGCCGGCATGAAGCTGATCCGCCGAAGGCCGCCAGCCGAGGCGCGTACCGCGCGAGATCTCGCCGAGCAGCTCGCCGAGCAGCGCGCCGTCATCGACGTGCAGCGCACCGACCTGCGCGAGCGCCGCCGCCTCGACGCCGAGCACCGCGACGCCCTCGCCCAGGTCGAAGAGCTGACCGAGACCCGCCGCCGGGCCCGCCGCGGACGCGACCGCGACGGGGAAGAGGCCGCAGCCCTCGCCGAGCTGTACCGCCGCGCCACCCGCTCCGGCGCCCGCGCTCGCATCCGTACCGACATCAATCGGTCGGCCGAGATGCGTGCCCTGCGCATCGCCCGAGTCCGGTCGGCCACCCTCCTGGCTGGCGTCCCCGTCCTGATCGCGTTCGGCGCGTGGTCCACCGCCGGGGTTCAGGCCGGCGTGGTCCGGCTCCTCGGCTTCGACCACGAGTCGGCCGGGTGGTGGGCGGCGTGGGCGATGGAGCCCGCACTCCTGACCATCGTTGCGCTGATCATCGTCGGCCGGGCGATCCTGCGGTCGTCGGGTGGCGACACCGACTGGCGGGCGACCGTCGCCGAGTGGGCGGCCCTTGGTACGTCGGTGGCGTTGAACATGGCCGGCGGGTGGGCCGGCACCGGCCTGGACGCCCTCGGCGGCGCGCTGGCCCACTCGGTTGGCCCGGTCGGCGCGGCCGGGACCGCGTTCCTCATCGGCCTCTTCGACTCCTACGTCAGCAACGCCCAGCCGTGGCTGGGCGCGCCCCGGCTCGCCGAGCTGGACCTGACGCCCCCGCCGCCGTCCCGGGCTGGCGAGGTGGACGACTGGACGCGCCAGCAGCTCGACCAGACGCTGGCCGACACCCGGCGCGCGGTCCACACGCTCCGCCGCCAGGTGCACGTCGCCCACCACCACGCCCTGCCGGTGCGGCCCCGCCGTGAGCCGTTGGTGGAGCTGGGCGGGATCCGGATGCCGGCTCGCCTCGCGGCGCAGATCGGCCCGCTGCCTGAGCTGGTCCGGGACGCCCCGGATGAGCCGGTCCGTGAGCCGGTCAATGGCTCATCCGCCCCCGCCGCAGCGGCTCAGGTACCGGCTCGCGGCAGGGTCACCGAACGGGTCACCAAACCGGCCGCGACCGACACCGCCAAGAAGCTCAGCCAGGCTCACGCCCGGCTCACCCGCCGGCTCAAGCGCGAGCCGACCAACCCGGAGCTGGCCGAGGCCGCCGAGGTCAGCGTGGCCACCGTCAAGCGCTGGAAGAGCAGCCAGAAGTAGACGCCCCCGGGGCGCGGCTCACCCGACCAAGAGCAAGCGCCGCGCCCCGGGCCCTCCCCGGAAGGAAGGACCACCATCATGACCCCGACCCACCACGTGTGCGGCTACATCCCCCCAGGCTCGCCGCTGCGCGCCCTCGCCGGCCGAATCATCACCCTGCCCGCCAACGGTCTCCAGCAGCTCTACGAGCGGATCGGACAACTGCGCGCCGCCGGCGCCCGACCCTTCGTCCTCGCCGTGCCCCGGCCGGTGAACTGGACCCGGATCGCCGTGGCCCTCACGGCCGGCGTCCTCGCCGACCTCGTCGCCGCCCTGGCCGCCATCCTCACCGGGCACACCACCTCCGCGTGGGTCGCTGCAGCTGGCATGGTGCTGCTCGGCATCAGCCTGTTCCCGGTGCTCACCCACCTTGAGAAGGATCTCTGATGGCCGCCCTGCCGTACCGCCTGCACATCTTCGACGGCCAGTACGAGGTGCTGGCCAGCCGCCGCTACGTGGTTGTCCTCGACCTGTCGGTCCCGGGCTACGCGAGCATCCTCAGCCAGCAGCTCCAGGCGCTCACCCGTGACGCCCGCGCGGCCAACGAGCCGATGGACGCCCCGAGGTTGGAGGTCTGCGACGCCGCGACCGGAACCAAGGTGCTCGACTGGAGCGGCGCCTGATGCTGCACACGATCATGCTGCTCGCCCCTACACCGAGCCCGAGTCCAGCGCCCTCCCCGGACAAGGGGGCAACTCTGCTCGAGCACACCATGTCCCCGACCGCCGTCGCGGTGCTGCTGCTGCTCGCCCTGGTCATCGACTACATGTCGGTCGGCCCCAACAGCATCCGCGACCGGCTCGCGTTCCTCCTCGCTGTGCCGGCTATCCGCGAGGGCTTCGACGGCTCGCCGCTCGACCAGTGGACGGTGCAGACCGCCAGCAGCTTCATCGAGCAGCTGCTCGACGCGACCGGCGGCGCCTACGTCGCCGGCGCGTCGATCAACGCAATCCTGGGCGCCCTGGTGGGGATGCTGTTCATCTACGTCATCGGGTGCATGCTGCCGGTCAAGGCCAGCAAGAAGCTCGGCCGGTTCGCCACCCTCACGTTCCCGCAGAGCCCGCTGTACCGGCTCAACACCCGCCTGTGGATCGCCGCCGTGCTGCTCGGCCTCATGGCCGACCTGCCGGGCGGCACCGTCGGTGATGTCACCCGAGGCTGCGTCGACTTCCTCACCGGTCTCGTCGCGCCTCTGCCCGCCTGGCTGTTTGGAGCCGCATGATGTTCACCCTCGCTGCTGCCGAGCCGTCCCGCGGCTGGGGTGGCCCCGTCGCGCTGCTCATCGCTGCCGTCGTCTTCGTGGCTTTCGCCACCCTGCACGACGTGTGGATGCGCCGAGGCCTCCCCTCCCCCACCGAGGGGGATGACACCGATGGCGGTGACACTTCGCAGGTCAGCTCGGTGTCTGACACCGATGACACCGACCGTGACACCAGCTGGTGGGGGCGGATCGCAGAGGTTGGCGGCCGGCGCGTCCGCGTCGACCAGGAGCCGCGTGACGAGGCGCTCGATCTCGACCTGGAAGACGAGAAGCCCGAATCCCTCGAGGAGGCCGTCGACCGGATGGACCGGCAGGGCGTGCCGTACGTGGAGATCGTCCGCCGGGTGATGGCGGACTACCAGGTGTCGGAGAGCACCGCCAAGCGGCGCATCCGGGACAGCCGGGAGGCCCGGTCCGCGGTGTAGCCCGGAGACGACGAAGCGGCCTCACCCTCCTGGCAGGAGGGTGAGGCCGCGGTCTCCTGATCGGCGCTGCTGCGGGTTGGCGGACGGCGTCCCATCTGGGCGGCCCGCTTCATCAGCGGCACGATGATGATCTGCACGGCGAGCATCAGGAGTAGCAGCAGCAACGCTATGAGTGACGCCGGATCGACGGACATCAGCGAATGTTACGGTTCGTTACGGGCTAGCGACCATCGGTAAGACGGCTGGCCCTGGCGGCCACCAGCATGACGACGGCCCACCCTCCGATCGGGGAGAGCGGGCCGTTCGTCTTGGTCGGCGCTGCCCGGGGATCCATCCAGGCGTGCGCCGCGATCGTGATACTACCGGGGCGGTCGCATGCTGCCGTCACTGCCGAGCACCCGCACCCGCTGACCCGGCAGGGCGTACACCGGCTGACCGGTCGACAAGCCCAGACTCAGCAGCAGCCTGCCGACGAACCGGGCCACCTTCGACGGTCGGCCCTCTCCGGCGCGGCGCTCCAGCCACCGGCCCGCCTCGTAGATGGCGAAGCCGAGGATGATGCCGAGGGCAGCGGCGATCTGCGGCTCCGTCACCTCCAGGCCGAACGTGTCGTGCAGCCAGGTGGCGACGGGTGCGCCGATGACGAGGAGCCGGGCGGCGAGGTAGCCGAGCAGCATCGGCCAGGCGGTGCGGATGCGCGCAGACCACTTGTCGGGCATGGTGGAGTACCTCCTGGGTACGGTCGGGGGATGGTGCATGTGCCTTCGCTGCCGGCCGCTGACCGGCTGGTCCTTGCCGAGCTGTCTGGGGTGGCCGGCCGATACGGCAACGGCACCGATCGAGACCGGCCCCGCGACGAGGCGATCGCCGCGGTGCACAAGGTGACGACCGACCCGCGACTACTGGGCGTCCAGGCCGGGGTGGCGATGGCCGACCCCCACGGGATTAGCGGGCCGACGGTGGAGCTGCTGGAGGCGGCGGGCGCCGACATGACGGTGGCCGCGGAGCACGCGGCCGAGGTGCGCGAGAGGCTGGAGGCGCAGGGCACCCGATACGACCACGGGTAGCCCGGCCACGCCCGGTCAGGGCGTGGAGGTGGACACGGCCAGCTGCACCTTGAGGTCGGCCACCTGCCGCTGCAGCTCGCTGATCGTCGCCTCGCGGGCGGCCAGGTCGATCCGTAGCCGGTCCCGCTCATCGCGCACCGTGGCCAGCTCCGCCACCCGCGACTCCAGCTCCAGCACCCGGCCCCGGAGCCGCTCCTCCTCAGACGATGTGATCCGTAGCGACTCCCGGGTGGTCTCCAGGTCGGCCTTGACCCTGGCCAACTCCTGGCGGAGGTCGTCCGTGAGCTGCTGGTAGATGTCCTGTCGGAGCAACGCGGTCTGCGTCTTGATCTGCTCGGTCTGCGCGGTGCTCTGCGCCGCCTGGGCGGCCCTGAGCCGGCGGCCGAGAAGGTGCGCAACGACCGTGCCGGTGACGCCGGCGCCGACCGTCCCGGCCGCGGCGACCAGGGCGACGATGACGCCGGTCTCCACACTCAGCCCTGCGGTGCGGCGGCCAGCGAGGCCAGGACGGTGCGGATCGCGGCCACCAGGTCCTCGCGGCTGACCGGGCCGTCGCTGGTCGGCAGGCCGGCCAGCACCCGCGCGGCCACGTCGTCGGCCAGCTGGTCGACGTCGAAGGGATCTGGCTTCGGCAGCTCGGCCAGCAGCGCCCGCACCTCGGCCGGGCTGGATGACTCCCGGGCGATCACCTCGCCCAGCGCCTTCACGGTGGCCAGCGTGTCGTTCCACACGTTGAGCACGTTCTTCCCGGCCGGGATGCCACCACCGGTGTAGCTCACCGCGAGACGGCGCATCTCGGCGGCCACCGACGGGTCCTTCAGGATGGCCAGGAACTGGTCTGGGGTCGTCATGTCGTCGTCCTCTCCTGCCAGGATCGCAGTCACCCGCGACCGGAATGTCTTCATGTCGATGCCGGCCGGGTCGGTCTTCGCGCCCGGCTGGTGCTCGCGGTGGGCGGCCACGTTGCGGGCGGCCGTCCAGCCCATGTGCTTGCAGATCGCGGCCACACCCCGCTGGTAGGCGTCGAGCTGCACCGCTGGCCACGCCTGGCCGCGGTTGTCGTTCTGCGCCTCGATCCCGAGCAGGTGGGTGTTGCCGTAGCCCTTGAGCGGGCCGTCCCACCCGACCTTGGCGTGGTTGCAGCGTCCGGACGCGACGACATGCCAGGTGCCGGTGCGGGACAGGTACAGCTGCGCGATCGGTGGCGGCGCGCTGGTGGATCCGTTCAGCAACACGCCGATCTCACCGGCGTCCGTGGACGTGGAGCTGCCGGCGGTGGCGTGGCAGATGACGCCACGCGGGTCGTAGTCGGACGAGCCGCGCTCGCGCCACCCGTCGACCTCGTGCACGGTCAGCCCGGCGACGCGGAGGATCTGGGGCAGCCATAGAAGTCTGGTCACGATGTCACACCGCCTCGTACGTGCCGGCCAGGATCAGCTGGTGCCCGGACGCCCACGTGAACGGCACGGTCGCGCCCACTGACGCGCCATCCGCGCCGACGGAGATCCGCATGTTGCTCCCGGTCGCGCTGGCCGCGATCAGCGCCGCCGTGCCCGCCCAGCGGACGCCCGACGGGCCGACGCAGTGCGCGCCCAGCAGCCCACCGATGACCGGCGCCACCGGCAGGCTCAGCAGGTACAGACCCGCCCCGACGGCGGTTGACCCCCCGAGCGTCAGGATGATCCGGACATCGACGGTCTTGCCGACCTGCCGGTACGCGCCCACCAGCGTCCCGTTGTTGAGAGCCGGGTTGGTGGTCGACGCCGTCCAGACGGGGGTGTACGGCTGCCACACGTTGGTGGTGTTCTCGTACGCGTCGAGCTTGGCGGCGGTGACCCTGCTCCCGGCGGGGAGCTGCACAGGTGATGTCAAAGGTGCCTCCTCATAGCGAGACGATCGCGGGCTGCCACGTGTCCACTGGAGTGCCGGCGGGCCACGCCCTGGAGAAGCCGTTGACGCCGCGGGCGGACAGGGTCACCCTCTGCGGCACCTCGACCAGGAAATGCGGGTAAACCAGTTGGGTGGGCGAGGTGTTGCCGGTGTCCCGCCGTCCGAGGACGCCGACCCAGTCGCCGACGGGCAGGGCGCTGTCGACGGCGGACACGTCCCAGGCCGGCGGCTCCGGCTGCCCGTTCGCCCATGCCTTCGCGAGCAGCTGGGTGCCGGACACCGCGGCGCGCAGCCACACGTCGGCGGTGGCGGCCAGGGACAGGTTCACCGAGCCGAGGCCCGTGAGTGTGCCGCCGACCCGCTTGTGCAGTTGGACGCTGACCTGCCCCGAGGTGGCGTACGCCAAGACGACCCGGTAGTAGTTCGACCCGTCGACGTACCGCAGCACCAGACCCTGGACGATCCCGGCGCCCGCAGGCGTGCCCTGCCCGGCGATCCGGACGCGGATGTTCTGATCCGGGCCGCCAGCCAGGTAGAGCATGCCCCGGTCCTGGCTGGTGGCTGGCGGGGCGATCACCGCCTGACTCGACCCCACCGAGTACTCCGACGTCGCCCCGTTGAAGGGCGTCCACAGTGCGGAGGCCCACCCGTTGCTGCCGGTGCGGTCGAAGCCGTCGTTGAGCTGCGTCCCGATCGCCGCCGCGGTCACCCGCTCCCCACCGACCCTGACGGCCAACGGCATATCGGCCGGGTCGGTGGTCCACGGTCCTTGCTCGGCGGTGGAGGTGAGCAGCAGCGACACGTCCCCGGGGCTGATCGCTGCGGCCAGCATCGACCCGTCCACGGCCACCCGCTGCTCCCCATCTACCGTGGCGACGTCCCACGGCGAGGCGGGGATGACGTTGAGGGTGGCCCGCCAGGACCGCCGACCCCGGTACGTTTCCGTCGCCCCGACCACCAGTTGGTCAACGACGCCTGGCGGGTTCTGCAAAGGCGGGTTCACCACCTGGACGCGGCCGCCTGGCTTGCAGGCGCACCACGCGGCCGCCAGCTCAGGGTGGGTGGCGAGATTGATGGACACGGCCGGGTAGCGGGGCTCTTGGACGGTGGACAGGTGCAGCCGCCACGACGCGTGCTCCGATAGCGGATCGTCTGTGGCAAGGTTGACCGTGGCCGACCCCTCGATCTCGCCCTGAAGGTCGATCGACTGCTGGTCTGCGGCGACCGCCAATGCGCCCTCGAACCGCTCCACCGTCCACCGATTGCGCAGTGCCTGGTCGTCGTCGACGGGCTCGAACGGCATGCCCAGCTGGCCCAGCGCGACGTCGATGCTGAGTGCGACCAGGGCGTTGTAGCGGCTGGCCCGTGGCAGGTAGCCGAGCCCGAAGCCCTCCTCGTAGATAAGACCCTGGTCGGCATCCTCGCAGTGCTGGTACAGGTCTAGCGAGGTGCCGGACTGCTGCGCGCCCATCCGCGTCGCCAGGAGATCCGGCACGGCCGGCACGGACAGCGGCACCCCGTCCTCGGCGCACAGCCGGGCGAAGCGGACGTGTGCCGTCTCGGCGTCGAATGAGGCCCAGGCGGCGTTGACGGTCGTCCCGGAGGCGTCAACGCGGCCTGCGAAGTCCACCGGCGGCTTCTGCGCCGACCACACGGCGACGTGCCCGAACGGCATCTGTGCGGTAGACGTCGTCCCCGCCGCGTTGGCCGCGACACTCACGACTCCGGTGATAGTTCCCGGCCCGCTGTAGGTCTCGAAGGCCGGGTCGTTGTCGCCGAGATACAGCTCGACGGTGATGTTGGCCCCGGTCTGCCGACACGACACCGCGTACTGCGCGAAGCCGAACGACAGACCGATGTGGTCGATGAGCACCGTCGTGATGCCGCCGGCGTCGTAGCCGACCACCTGAGTCCGGGTCGGCGACTTCTGGGCGACGAGCCGCCACCGCACGAAGGGGGTGGCGCCGGGGGTGGTCCACTCCAGCAGGACGACGTCGCCGGCGGTCGTGGCGGGGTCCAGGCCACCGGCCGCCACCGTGACGGTCCAGCGGGTGCTGGTCGCCTGGGTGGCCGCGGCGGGCACCGTCCCGGACAGCCGACCGCCGGCGGACAGGTCGACCAGCGCGCTCGTGCCGAAGCGCACGGTGTAGCCGAGGTCAACATAGTCGTCGACCGGGGTGAACTCGACGATTCCGGTGAGGGTCAGCGGCGGGTGCCCGGCGATTGCCGATGCGACCTGCCCGGCGGTCTTGCCGTCCTCGACGGGCCAGTAGGCGACCGGCGCGGACGCGCCGATGGTGCGCCGCAGCGGCGACCGGGAGGGAGGCTTGCCACGGCCAAGTCGGCCGAGCACGCCCACCGCTTCGATCTTCGCCAGGGCCATCAGACCAGACGCGTCTGGCCAGGTGAGCGGCCATCGGCGGATGAAGCCGCTAAAGCGGTTCCTCCAGCCCACGCCGTCGCCCAAGTCGATGTCGTACTGGATGGGCGTCCACTTGCGGACGTTCGGCCAGTACGGTGACCTCGGGTCCATTGACGTGAATCGGCCGTCGGTGTTCTTCAGAGTCAGGCTGATCTTGGAGCGCTCGGGCTGCTCGGCGCCCGACGACCGACCCCAGGTGATCTGCACGTCGTCCGGCACATGCCACCACTGGGTGACGTCGGTCCACGCCCATGTGGCCGGGTCGGCGGCGATGCTCGCTCCGAAGGCGATCCTGATGCGGACGCTGAGCGGATCGCCAGTCAGGTACGACACCGCGATCCTCCCTTCCCGTGCATTGACAGCGACCGCGACACTGACTCGATGACCAATCCGCCTCAGCCCCCGCCGTACGGACCGCAGCCGGTGTACGTGGTTCCCCAGCAGCCACCCAAGTCATGGATGGCGACAGTGGCGCTGACCTTCGGGATCCTCGGACTGGTGACGTTCCTCTGCACGTTCGGTGTGCCGTCAGCCTTCGCCGTGATCTTCGGTCACGCCGCACGCAGCGAGACCCGCCGCGGCGCGAAGAGCGGCCACCACCATGCGACCACCGGCTTGGTCCTCGGCTACGTCGTGCTGATCCCGCTGGTCGCGGTCGCGATCCTCAACGCCGCCGGCATCAAGCCGTAGGTCACGCGCTGGTGCCGACGGCTTTTTGGACGTCGCCGCCCAGGCCAGCGATGTTCTCGCGGAGCACCAGGACGAGGTCGGAGCCGCGTGCCACCAGCTCGCCGGTGATGCGCAGCTCCGAGTGACCGCCGAGGCTGCCGAGCTTCGACAGCGGGATGACCGCTTCGTCCTCGCCGCGCTCGGCGACGTTGACCAGGCGGCCACCTGGAGTTGCCCGTACGACACCGCCGTCCCCGAGGAAGGGGATGTTTGGTGTGCCGATCGACCCACCGCCGATCGTCGCGCCGAGAAACTGTGCGGTGGGCAGCTTCAACTCGAAGTTGTTCCATTTGCCGATCACCCAGTTGAGCGCGGCCCGGAAACTGTCCTTGACGCCGTCCCACATGCCGGAGGCAGCCTTGCCGATGCGCCCCGGCAGTTTGCTCACCGACGTGACCAGTTTGTCCCACTTCTCGTCGAGCCACTTGCCCAGGCCATCCACGGCCTTCTTCGTCGAGGCAGCCCACTCACGGAACTTGGTGTCCGCCTTGTCCAGACACAGGATCAGGTTGGTGGCCCAGCCGACGATCAGCCCCAGGACCGCCGCGGCTGTCTCAAGCTTGTGGAACCAGTCCTGAATCGTCTTCTGATTCTTGGGGTCGTCGAACCATTCCCGCACATCCTTCAATGTTTGTTTGAAGGATTCCCAGGTGTCCCCGCCATTCGCGTTCGCCGGATCGTCGAACAGAGCGCCGACGATATCCCCGATGATCGCGCCGACGTCCTTGCCCATGTCGACCACATCGCGGAAGAAATCGCCCGCCTTCTCGAAGAAATCTTCGAGCCCGCCGCTCTTATCCGCCTTTTCGATCCACCGAGCAAAGTCCTCAACCAGCCCCGCGACCTCGTCACCGACCGCATCGAGGAACGGTCCTGCCGCCTTCGACAGCCGCCCCCAGGCGTCGACGAAGGGGCCAGCCAGGGCACCTCCGACCTTGTCGACCAGCCGGTCAACCGTGTCGAGCCCTTCGCTGATGTTCTCGATGAACTCAGGCTTCTTCACGCTGGTGGAGAAGGTTTTGAACAGACTGTTGGCCGTGTCCGCGGACTGGCCGAGCTTTTCGCGCAGGGTGGGAAGCCACGCCGACGCCAGCGACTTGACCTCACCGCCAACACCGGCGAACAACCGCTGCTGAACGTCCAGCCGCAAGTCATCCCAGGCCGGCTTGAGCGACTTGAGCACGTTGACCAGGTCCTGGGCGGCTGGGGCGAGGCGCATCAGCTGCTGCGCCGCCCCACCGCCACCGCCGGCCGGCTTGCGGGCCTCAGCGAGGGCATGCTCAGCGGCCTCCACCGCCTCCACCGCCCGGCGCTGCCGGTCCAGCGCGGCCCGCACCTGATCCGAGCCCTCCACGCCGACCCGGGCGGCCCGCTGCTGCTCGACGGTCAGGTCCTCGGTCCGGTCCTTCGCCGCCTCCACGGCGAGCTTGGCCCGCTCGTACGCCAGCTCGGCGCGGCGGATCTCGTCCGGCTGCTGCCGCTGGGCGTCGAGCAGCTCCTGGGTGGCCTGCCGGACCGCCGCTACGTCGCCGGATCGCTGCGCGTCGTTGAGCTTCTGCTGGGCGATCTGGACGGCGTTCTTCGCCTCGGCGAGGCGCTTCTCGGCGGCCTCCGCATCGAGAGCGGCCTCTTCCTCGCTGTTGCGGGCCTCGCGCAGTTCCCGGTTGAGGTCCGAGAGCCGCTCGATCTCGTCTCCACGGGCCCGCGTCAACGCCTCCTGGGCGGCGCGCTCCTCGCGTTGCGCGTTGCCGAGCGCGAGGACGGCCTGACGCACCTGCCAGGTCTTGTCGACTACCGCCCCGCCAGCGGCGCTGGTCTGCTTGAAGTGGTCGGCGAGCCCGGCGAAGCCAATCACGAGAGCGCCGATGCCGATCCCGGCGCCGCCAGCGAGAGCGGGCAACGACCCGAGCACCCCGCCGAGGAGGCCGACCGCCGGGATGGCGACCGCCGCAGCGGTCGACAGGGCAGCGAGGACGGCCACGAAGCCCCAGACGCTGCCGATGACCGAGGTGACGTTGCCGGCAAAGTCGGACACCCGCTGGCCCGCGTTCCTGACCCAGTTGCCGGCCTCGCTGACCTGGGTGCCCAGCGACCGCACCGCAGACTGCACCGACGAGAGCCAGCCGGTGTGCCCCTTGACCCCGTTCCCGAGGCCGTCCCCGAGACCCTTGCCGAGCTGCTCGCCCTCGCGGACGAACCGGCCGTGGGCGTCGCGGAGCTTGCCGTTGACGTCCCGGGTGAACTTCTCACCACCGGCAGCGCCGCCAGCGCCCAGCTTCTCCCCGATGGCCTTGCCGACCAGGTCGACGTCTCGGCCCATGTCGGCGCCGGCCGCCTTGATCTCGGCCTTGCCCTCGGCGAGGCCCCGTTTGAGCCCGCTGTTGTCGGTCTTCAGGTAGGCGACCAGTTCGCCGAGCTTGAGCGCCACAGGTCACCTCCACCGTCAGGACGTCTGGGCCGGGTCGGGTCTCGGCTTGAGTGCTCTCGACAAGCGGGTGTCGGCGGAGAGCAGCCCGATGATGCGGACTTCAAGCCACCGCCAGGTCCGGGCCTGCATCAGGTCCGGGTCGCCGACGTCGATGCCTCGGTCCTGGAGGTCGCACTCGACGACGAGCCAGTGGGTCAGGATCTGCGCCCACGTGACCCGCGACGACGACCGCTCCTGCCGGACCTCTTCGGGGAACTCATACCACTCGTAGATGCCGGTGTCGGGGTCGCGGAAGCCCCGGCCGTACCGGTCCTCTGGGCGTTCGCCCGGCGAGAGGCCCGGTTGTCCGGGCCCCTCGCTTCCGGGCGGCCACCGGACCGCCAGTACCGCTCCGCCATGGCTTCCCCGCCAACGATCCAGAAGAAGACCGTCATCGCGCAGAACTCGATGTACGGGTCCTCGACCCCGTCGGTCATCATCTGCCGGTACACGGGGCCGAGGAGGTGCTCGGGCATCGTCCGGTTGCCCGGCAGCGGCGGAAGCTTGCTCACCTGCTCGGCTGTGGCCTGGAGCTGATCGCCGGTCGCGGTGTCGTCGAGCTCGCTGGCGGCCATCATGGTGCGGCACCACAACCCGAGCTCCGCCGAGGGCAGCGGGACGCGGTACTCCTTGCCCTTGACCGTCAGCTCCAAGCCCGGGTCGAAGTACTGCGTGATGTCGTCGAACTTCATGCGGATCAGACGTAGATGTAGTTGTCGGCGGCGGTGTTGGCGCTGGTGCCGCCGGGAGTGGTGACGACCACGTCGACCGTGGACGCGGCCTTGGCCGGGGCGACGGCGACGATGAGGGTGTCGGAGACGGGCCGGAACGAGGTCGCGGGGGTGCCGCCGAACGTCACCGCAGTGGCGCCGGTCAGCTTCCGGCCCCGAATCTCCACGAGCGTCCCGCCGGCGGCCGGGCCGGTGGTCGGGGCGAGCGCCGCGACCACGGGCAGCGGGCTGGCGTTGGGGTTGACGATCGCAACGCGGGCGCCCTGCCCGTTCAGCTTGACGGAGATCATGTCGCGGGCTCCGCCGTTGCCGCCGTCCGGGACCCAGTCGACCAGGCAGCGGCCCTCCCACGCCTCGCCCTGGCCGCTGCGGTCGAACCATCGGACGTGCGCCTCGCCGGTCAGCGCGTCGTTCGCCTCGCCCTTCACCCGGAGGTGTTCCTGGACGGCGTTGAAGGTCACGCCGTCGATGCCGGTGCGGTGGATGAGCTTGATGTCGAGGGTCCAGCTGGAGCCGGTGATGGCGGACCGCTCGGCGCCGGCGTCGTCGTACGACTCGTCGGCCACCTTCCGCTGCGTGCGGTTCGGCTTGAGGTCTTCGATGCCGATGAGGGGCTGCCAGTCGGCGACGCCGCTGGGGTTGACGTCGACCTCGACGGCGAATCGGCGCGCGAGGGCGGTGACGGTCTGAACGGGGCTCGTCATGGTGTCCTCCAGGACGTCAGATCGTGCGGTGCTGGGTTGGCCTCATGGCCTCGAAGTAGTAGTTGTGCGACGCCTCCCACCGGCCGTTGCTGTCGGCGCCGAGGGCGGCGTACGACTGCCGGTAGACCTGGACGATGGGGATGCCAGACCAGGTAAGCCCGGTGGCGGAGTCGAGCAGGTCGAAGAGGCCGTCGCCCAGGTCTTCAACGACGCGCGGGTCCTGGGTGCCGCGCAGGCGGATCTGCACCCCTTGGGTCACATCGGCCTCGCCCGGAGTGCTGGCCACGGGGTACGGGGCGAGGGTGATGAGCCGGTCGGGGTTGGGCGGGATGCCCCGGATGATGATGCCGACCTCGGTGGCCTGGTAGCTGCCGGTCGGCCGCCACGCGGCGATGCCGGCGGCGGCGATGTGCTCGGCGAGGCCGGTCAGGAGTCGGGAGGTCCAGCCGTCACCTGTGGCCACGTCAGCCTCCCAGCGCCTGCTGGATGGGCGCGGCGGCCAGCTCCAGCATCGTGTCTCGCTCGTTGTGCATGGGGTCTTCGAGGTACTTCGCTTTGCGGCCCTCGTCGTGCCGCCAGGTCATCTCCTCGTGCTGCCTGACCGCGTACTCGGTGTCGTAGGAGACGGCGGCGGTCAGGGCGCTCTCGTCGACGGAGGCGACGCCGGAGCGCTCCAGGGTGGCCTCCTCGATGGGCACCTCGGTGCGGGAAACCGTGAGGAGGTGCTCGGCGGCGAGGAGCAGGCCGTCAGGTTCTGCGCCCTCGATGATGGCGATGATCTCCGGGCCGTTCCATTCCACATCGACGTCGTCGGCCATGGGCTACTCCAGGGAGAGCTCCAGGTGCTCGGGGAGGCCGAGCCCGTGATCGTCTAGGTACGAGGTGGCCAGCACGCGGGTGACCCGGTCGCTCCAGGGCAGCGTGACCCGGGAGCCTGGCGGGGCGACAGTGTCTGGCGGCGCGGCCACTGTCGTGCCGGAGACGACCTCGCCGCCCTCGGCGTCCTGGGTTTGGGCCACGACGCGGCGGGTGGTGTCGTCGACGACGCACGGGCCCACGTCGACGGGGGCGGCGTACACGTCGCCGTATCCGCCGGAGCCGGTGAGTGCCTCCACCTGGATGGTCTTCGGCTCTGGGATGTACAGCTCCACGAACTCGGCCCAGTTCACGGCTCACCTGCTCTGCGGGCCGTGGCCGGTCAGGCCAGCGGACTGGAGGATGTCCCAGGCCTGCTCCCACAGGGAGCCGATCTTCACCGGCTTGTCATCCTTGGCGGACGCCTGGACGGCCAACCGGCCGATGCTGAAGCCGCCCCGCCGGGTGCCGCCGCTACCGGTGATGTCGCCCTGGTCGAGGTTCGCGGCGACCTGCTCCAGCGTCGCCTCCCGCAGCGCGGTCACGACGTCGGGAGCCTCCGGGTCGTAGACCGTGCACAGCAGCGCCCGGTCCACGTCACGGGACGCGCGGTCGAGCAGCTGCTGCGCGTTGACGGGCGTGCGGCCAAGCTTCTCGTTGAGCTGGACGACGGTCGCGTACGCCACCGGTTCCTCCCCGGGTTGGGCGGGGGTGGCCGGCCCTGATCCGGCCACCCCCACGACTCACTCGGACTTGCCGAAACGTTCGATCAGGTCGTCCTTGGTCAGCGCCTCGGCGTCGTCCGGGGTCATCCGCCGCGACTCGTCCGGGTGGTTGACCGCCCAGCCGACCCACTCGGCCTTGGACGCCGACTTCGCTGGCGGCTTCGGCTCCGGCGGCGGCCCATCGCCCTCCACCGGCTCGACGTACGGCGACCCGTCCTCGTTGACCCGGCGCAGGTAGCCCTTGGTGAGCTGCTCGGCGATGTCGTCGTGCAGCGGCAGGTCCATCTTGATGACGACGGACCCGCCTCCTCCCTGCACGAAGATGTGCTCCCGCTCCATCAGGCGGTCCGAGGCACGCGGAACGCGGTGATGGAGCCGGCGACGAAGCCGGCCGCGATGTCGACGAGCATGGACCCGTCGGACTGGATGAACCGCCCGGACTCGAGCGGGCCGATCCACTGGGTGGCGCCGTTGGCCACGGGGACGACCAGGTCGCCGAGGCTGCCTGCGGCGGCCGGCGGGTTCGGGCCCGCCTTGATCGTGACGTTGCCGCCGGTCGCGCCGGCGACGATGCGGAGGACGGTCTCCTCCGGTTCGGCCTTCGCGATGCTGTGACCGTTGCCGGCGCCGGCGTTGGTCGGGACCGCCGTCGCTGCGGTGTCCGCGAGGCTCCCGTTCGGTACGAGGTTGCTGTACGCAACCGCTGTGCGCGCCATGAGGCGTCCTTCCTGTCAGGTCCTGCTGGTCAGGTGGTTGGCTGGCCGGGGACCGGTCAGGCCGGGTCGATGTAGGCGACGGCCAGGCACTCCGGGCGGACGAGCTTCGCGCCGTAGAGGGTCAGGCCCTTGATGGCGTCGCTGAAGCTGGACTCGGGCCGGTATGCCTCGGTCTTGGAGATCTGCTCGGCGAAGCTGATCGCCATGTTCGTGCCGGCGATGATCGCCTGGGTGTCGCCGGACGGCACCGGGACGTTGTTGGACTCCAGGATGTCGAAGCCGGCGGCCCGGCCGACCTGGCCGTTGCGCAGCGCGCCCGGGTCCGCGGACTCGCTGGCCTTGATGAACCGGCCGTCGAGCAGCAGCGACGCGTGCAGCTCCGGGGACACGACCACGAACCGGCCGGCGGTCGGCACGTTGGCCTTGGTCAGCCGGGTGCGCAGCGGCACGAGGATCTTGTCGTACGCGTCGGTCGGGGCGGTGAAGGTGTTGATCGGCGCGCCCGTGCTGCCGATGACGTTGGCCGCCGCGGTGTTGGTGTAGAAGTTCGCCACGTACTGGTCGATGACGTCGGCGACCGCGTACGCGGCCTCGTTCATCGCCTGCGGCATGACGTCGCCCTTGGCCTGCCGCTTGTCGACGTCGTCCACCTTGAAGGCGAAGTACTTCGACTGGTCGACGACCATGGTCCGCTGGGCGTCGGTCAGCTCCTCCGGGACGATGTTGGTCTGGTTGGGCACGTAGTTGCCCACGCTCGGCCGGGACACCGAGGTGATGCGCACGGTGTCGCCGGCCTCCACGATCTCGCCCTCGTAGTCGCGGTTGACCACGGTCGGACCCGCGTAGACGAGGGCCTTGCGGAGGGCGACCAGGAGCATCGCCGACCAGATTTCCGGCCGGAAACGAGTGATTGCCATGGTGTGCGTGTCCTTTCCGGCCGGGATCCGGCGCGGGTCAGAGGAGGTGCTTGAGCTTGCCCTCGCTCATCGCCTGGGCGATCTGCTCGGGCGTCATCTGCGCGAGCTGCGCTTCGGTGATGGGCGTGTTGCCGGGCTGGCCGCCGGGGAACTCGCCACCGCTGGTCGGCGGCGGTGTCGGGGGCTGCGGCGGGGTGGGCGGTGTCGCCGGCTGTGCCATCCACGGGTTCTGCGCGGCGATGCCCTGGATGGTCCAGGCCAGGCGCTGCGTGTAGTCCGGGGCGGCCGGGTCCAGCTGCGCGGCGGCCTGCTGCCAGGCCGTCGAGCCGAGCAGGGCCTGGGCGTTGACGCCCATCTGGGGGGCGACCTGCCAGGCCTGCTGGGACACCGTCGTGGTGCGCAGCTGGGTGTCGCGCTGCGAGACCTGGCCGCGGAGCCGCTCGATCTCGTCCCGCGCGCCCTTGGGTAGGCGGGAGAGGTCGTATCCGCCTTGGCCGTCGTCGCCGGGGATGGGCGGCTGCGGTGCGGGCGGGTGGGGCTGCTGGCCAGCCGGCGGTGTCGGGTAGTGCTGGGGGTACGGCGAGGTGGGCGGCTGGCCCGGCGCCGGCGGCTGCGGCCACACCGGAGGTGTGGGCGGCTGCTGGGGCGGGGTCGGCGGCTGGGTGCCGTACGGGTACGCCGGTGCGGCCGGCTGAGGTGCCGGGGCCGGCTGCGGCGGCGCGGTGGGTGCCGGCGGAGCGGGCGGCGCGGCGGGCGGCGGCTGCTGGCCGGCCTGCCCCGTGGGTGGGGTGGTCGGCTGCTGCGGCGGCCCGGCGGGCGGCTGCTGGGCGGGCTGGGTCACGGACCCCTCCTGGTTCGTTGGTTGGATGGGTGGTGCTGCCCCGCAGGTGCGGGGACGTCTTCAGCGGGCGGTGCCGATCTGCTCGCGGGCAGGCTGCCGGTGCAGCCCGGTCGCGGCGATGTGCTCGCGGATCCGGGCCTGGTAGTCGCGGACCTTCGCGGCGGCGGCCTTGGCCGCGGCCGGGTCGATGGCGGCGGCCTGGCGCAGCTTCCAGGAGCGGACCTGCCGCTCCAGGTAGCGGAGCTGCTGGCGGTTGCGGTCGCCCTCCGGGTCCTCGGTGTTGGTCGGCGCGCGGGTGACCCCGGGCAGGTACGCGGAGAGCGAGTGCCGGCAGTTGGGGTGCATCAGCCCGGCGAGGACCGCCTCGGCGACCGACCCGGCCACATCGACCGTGACCATCTGCCCCGGTCGGGTCGTGTGCTCCAGCTCCAGCTCCCGGCTGCCGCCTACGCCGGTGCGGGTGAGGACCTTGCCCTCCCACGGCCGGCACTTGATGCACTCCTGCGGCGCGTTGGACACGATGACCAGGTCCAGGCCGGCCGCGCCGAGCCGGTCAAGGTGGCCCTCCACGGCCGCCTGAGCGACGGTCGTGCGGGTGGCCATCTCCACGTAGCTGGCGAGTTCCCAGTTACGGCCGGCTCGGTCGGTGAAGCCCGTGATGCCGCGGCTGAGCAGTTGCTCCCATGCCACCTGGGCGGTACGCCGCCGGGTGGCGACGCCGAGCAGGGTGTCCGCGCTGGCCCGGGCCACGACGGTCCGGTAGGTGTCGAGGGACCAGCGGACGATCCGTAGGTGCGTACCGCGCAGGGTGGACACCAGCGACCAGACGAGCCGCTGGATGGCCTCCGACCCGGGCAGCGCCTTGCGGATCGCGGACACCTGCGACGGCACGGCGCTGCCGAGGCGGCCGAGCTCGTCGAGGGCGGCCTGGCCGCCGCGCGCGTGCGCGAGGATGAGCATCTGCTCGACCTCGGCGGCCGACTGGGTGTCGAGGCGGCGGACGATCCGCTCGGCCAGCTCCCGCACCCCGCCGATCGCGGTCAGCTTCTGCAGGGCCCAGTCCGGGGCATCCATGTCGTCGGCGAGCATCCGGGCGATGCCGGCGGCGAGGCGGGTCTCCGCCGCGGTGTACAGCTCGACGAGGACGCGGGCCAGGTCTTCGGCGAGCGGGCGGCTGACGGGCATCTCCGGTCACCCTCCGGACGGCGGCTGCCCCGGGTCGCCGGGGTTGCCAGGCCCGCCGCCGACGCCGGTGAAGGTGCCCGGGTCCTCCACGACGTGGCCGTAGTCCTCCCGGATCCGGGTGACCTCGTCGGCGACCTGGTCGTTGTCCCAGTCTGGGTGCTGCCGGCGGACCTTTTGCTCGATTGAGATGGCCTCGGCGATGTGTAGCTCCCGCAGCTCCCGGGCGAGCGCCTCTGGGTCGACGGAGACGGCCGCGGCCCACTCGATGACGGGCCGTTGCGGCTTGATGCCGGACTTGTACTGGACGGCGTCGACGTACGTCCACGTTTCGAGCAGGTCGGCCAGCTCGGACCGCCAGTAGCGGACCTTCCGGTCGCGGGTGATCAGCGAGCGGCGGTCGCGGGCGGCGATCTCCGTGGCGGTGACGGCCTGGCCGTCGCCCTCCATGCCGAAGGTGGAGACGCTGTAGCCGGCGGCGCCGACGATGGTCGCCTTCAACGCGTCGGCAGTGGAGCGGTGCTCGTCGACGCGGATTTTGAACTGGACCTGCTCCATCTGGACCTTGTCGCCGCGCTCCGAGCCCATGATGTTGACGCCCTCGTACACCTCGCGGTCGAGGTCCACGCTGGCGCCCTGGCCGGGCCCGTTGGACTGGAGGTATTCCTGCGGCACGATCAGCCGCGCCTTGCCCAGATCGACGTCCCGCACCCAGGACGACCAGGTCAGGTCGAGGGCGTCCAAGAGCGGTTCGGTGCCGGCGATGTCGGGGCGGCCGAGGTAGGCGGCATCGGGCACGTTTCGCCACACCCGGTTCGGCCTGACGTTAGGGATGTAGCTGGCGGTGAGCCGGTTGGTACCGGTGTGGATCTCGTTGCCATTGACGAGTCGGTCGTCGGCGAGGTGCTTGGTGGCCGGGTGGTCGGTGAGCGGGACGACCCGGCCGATCTCGTCAACGGTGCCCTCGTACAGCCCGTGAAGGATCTTGCCGGGCTCGTGGCGCTCCAGATGCCGCCACACGGTCTTGCCACGGCGGCCGAGCTCACGCCAGAACGTCACCGCCGCCAGCCGGCCCCACTGCCACTCGGGGACCGCGACATCGGGGTGCACGGCGGTGATCCACGGGTACGCCCGGTCGGAGCCCCACACGATGCGCAGGTAGACGCCACCGAGCGCCGCGCACACCTCAGCTGCCTCCAGGAGGGCGGCGTGGGTGCTGTCACCCCAGAGCAGGTCGAGGCGGGCCTGGGTGACCTCGTCGGTCTGCTCCTCGCCCGGCTCGTCGACCGGGTCTTTGTCGACGGTGATGGTCGGCGGTTCGGAGAAGAGCAGGTCGGCGCTGGCGGTGGCGATGTCGCCGGCAAGGGGCACGTGCAGTCGGGACCGCGGCTGTGACGCGTTCTGCCGCTCGCCCCAAAACCAGCGACGGATCGCCTGCATGGCCCGCTTGGCGGTGGCCTTGAATCCGCCGCCCTCGCTGGCGAAGAAGCCGTACGTGTCGCGGCCACCGCCGTCACTGCCGTAGATGGCGGCAAGCTGGTCGACGTCACCGGTCCACCATGCGGCCCAGGTGGCGTACTGCTGGTTGATGGGCTCGCAGTGCGGCGGCGGCCAGGGAACGGACCCTCCGTCGGGCAGCGGCATCGGTCTGCCCTCCTTCGGGCTGTCCGGTCAGGTGGTTGGGGTCAGACTCGCGGCGGCCAGATCCAGTGGCCCTGCTCGCCGGGCTCGCCCTCGGACCGGGACGTCGCCCAGTAGGTGTCGGTGCCGTCGAGCCGTACCTGGAGGTTGACGGCGCTGCCGCCGAAGGTGCGAACCACCTCGGCCGGGAACGTCTGCCCGGCCTCGGCGCGGTTGCCGACGTGGGCCTGGAATCCCTCGTGACCCGGCCCGCCCGGGCGGTTGGCGAAGTCCTGGCGTCGCCGGTTGATCTGCTCGGCGTCCTGCTCGGTGAGGGTGTAGTGGACGATGCGGCCGATGGTGGGCTGCATGGCGTTCTCCTTCGTCAGGCGGCGATGTGGAGGTCAGCGCGCAGCGTCGGGCGCCACATGCTGCGGGTCGAGTGGACGGCGTACCGCTTCGCGTCGGGTCCGTGGTCGGCGACCTTGAGGGGCTTGTCCTCGCCCTTCTCCGCGGCCTTGTCGTCCCAGCAGTAGCCGAGGGTTTCCCGGATCAGCTCGGGGCAGGACTCGTGGATGTCGAGCAGGTTCAGGGCGTACAGCGAGGAGAGGGTGCGGATGCCGGGTAGGACCTCGTTGTCGGCGACCATGCTCGGCATGCCGTCGTGGTGCAGCTGGACGCGGAAGCCGGTCGCCGAGGGGTCGACGACGATCCGCTCCGGGCTGACGCCGGTCAGGTTGGTGGTGGGTATTGGCACGGTGGTCAGCCACTGCCGCAGTTCCCTCGAGTATTCGGCGTCGGACAGCTGGCGGCGCTTCTGCGCGGAGTCCCAGCGCCACTCGCGGGTGATGTGGAGCTTCCGGTCGACGCCCAGGCCGACGACGACGGCGTGCAGCGGGTTGCGGGTGCCGTGGTCGATCCCCATGGAGATCCACCGGGTAATGACCGGCAGGTCGGGGACGACGTGGCGGTCCTCGTCGAACATGTCGTAGATGGCGCCCTCGGCGGGCACCCACAGGCCTTGGATGTACCGCTTGAAGAACAGGCCCACGTACTGCCGCTTCAGAGACTCGACGAAGTCCGGGGAGAGGTGCGGGTTGTCGTCGAGAGTGAAGCTGAACCGGTGGAGGTCGACCGGGTCTGAGGCGTGGCCGGTCGAGATGGTCCCGTCGTGGCCGACCCAGAGGGCGGACCGGTCGAGCCAGTTCCGCTTGAGCCAGTGGACGGGGCCGGCCGGGTTGCAGGTCCCGAAGAACTGGGCGCCCGGGACGCTGAGGCGGGTGCCGAGCATGTCCCAGAACGGCTCCGGCCAGGTGGCGATCTCGTCGCCGTACGCGCCGGCCAGGGTGAGGCCTTGGATCTTCTCGACGGCGCGAGCGTCGTTGGCTCCGGCGGTGTAGATGCGGCGGCCGAACAGGTGCAGCTCGCCGGCTCCGGCGAGGTAGCGGCAGCGCTTGGTGCCGACCATCTCGATGATCGGGTCGATGACGTTGCGCTTCAGCGACCGCTCCGTCTTGCCGATCATGGCGAGGTTGCCGCCCGGGCCCTGCCTGGCGTACTTCTGCCACCGCAGGATCGAGGCCACGGTCTTGCTGCTCCGGACCGCGCCCTCCCAGATGTTGAACCGGGCCGTGGACAGCCTGACCGACTGCTTGGCCTTCCCGGTCAGGGGCTTGTACGTCATCAGTCGTCGCCGTCTTCGGTCATGTGCTCCAGCCAGGCGTCCACGCCCGAGGTGGCGACGTCGGCCCGGTCGTGCTCGGAGATCTTCAGCGCGGTCTGCAGGAGCGCCTGGACGCTGGTGGCGATGGCCCGCTTGTCGGCGAACGGCGGCTCGGGGTGCGTCTGCTCGTTGTAGTCGTTCTCCTTGCCACCGAAGTTGAAGACCTTGGCTTCGGAGAACATCTGGCCAAGCAGCTTCTCGGCAGCGACCAGGGCCTGCTCCTCGATGCGTGCCCGGCGGGTGGCGGCGTCGGCCTTGCGTGCCTCGGTGGCGGCCGCGGTCCGGGCACCACCGCGCTGGAAGGACAGGCCCAGTTCTGCGGCGATGGCGGAGACGCGCTTCTGGTGGATGCCGGTCTCGCGGGAGATCGCGTTGCGGCCCTTGCCTTCGGCGTGCAGCTCGGCGACGAGGCGCCGCTCGTCCTCGGTGAAGGGGGCCATGCCCATGCGGTCACCTCACAGGCGGCTCACCTCGCCAGGTCGGGGGGCGGGCGTGTCGGTTCAGCCCGCTACGGTCGATGCCATGAGTGAGAGCACGCCGAAGGGCGTCACGGTCAAGGTCCCCGTGAACACGACGGTCAACGAGGTCAGGCACGACGGTGCCAACACGATCGACGTGGCGGACGGACACCTTCACGTCAAGAAGACCGGGCCGCTGAAGACGGTTGCGATCTACGCGCCGGGCAAGTGGCTGAGCGCCGTCGTCGAGTAGTGGGGTGTGCGGGCAGGCCGGCCACCACAGCAGCCTGCCCGCCATCCCCCGCCCCGCAAGGCCCTCAGGAAGCGGAGAACCGCAACGCCTCCGCCTCAGCCAGGCGATCTCTCGCTGTCGCCGCATAGTGAGCCGTCATCTCAACACCGACGAACGAGTAGCCAGACTCGATCGCGGCCACGCCGGTCGACCCGGACCCCGCAAAGGGGTCAAGAACGACTCCGCCGGGCGGACAGACCTTGATCAGATCACTGAGCAGGTCGACGGGCTTCTGGGTGATGTGCTTGCGCGACTTGCCTCTCGGCTGGCTCGCGCTGTAGAGCCCGGGCAGGTAGACCGGGTTGCGGGTGGCGTCGACCGGCCCGTTCGATCCCCAGAGCAGGTACTCGCACTCGGCCTTGAAGCCACCGACGCGCGGGCGGCTGATCGGCTTGTGCCACGGGATGATGCCGCGCCACAACCAGCCACCGGCCTGCAGGGCGTCGGATGTGGCGGGTAGTTGCCGCCAGTCGGTGAAGACCAGCAGGCTCGCCCCAGGCCGGGACGCGCGCAGGCACTCGGCGAGAATCAGCGCGAGCCAGGCGGTGTAGCCGCGCTGGTCGCGGTTGTCGCCGGCGAAGTCGGCGAGCTGGTGGGCGGCGTCGCCGGACACGTATTTGTCCCGGGCGGTGACCTTCGTCCGGTCGGACTGGGTCCGGCCGCCCGAGTTGTAGGGCGGGTCCGTTAGGACCAGGTCGACGTGGTCATCGGGCAGAGTGGGCAGGATGGCGAGCGCGTCGCCTTCGTGCAGGGTCCAGTGCGGCACGGGATCTCCCGTCGTCCGCGGGGGTCAGGACCTCCGGGGGTGCCTGGCCGCTGATACCCCCCGGTTGTGTCAGCGGCCAGGACGCAAAAAAGCCCGAGAGCTGTGGCTCTACGGGCTGTGGACACACTCCGCCTGTCGGTGAATGTGTGATGCGATCTTCGCTCGGTCAGGCGGCCGGCGTCAACTCGGCGCGCTGTGTGCCGCGTCGCGCTGGCCCACCCTGCTCCTCGACGGTCTTACGGGTGATGGCCTCGACGGTGGCGGCCTGGTCGTCCCGGTACCAGGTGGTGCCACGGCCCCGTCCCGGCAGGTGATGGCCGGGGAGTAGGCCGTGGAGCGTGTCGCCGGGCTGGCGGGAGCGGCGGGCCCAGTCGCGTACCCGGTCGGCGGTGATGTCCGAGCCGCGGGTGTGGGCGATCTGCGCGGCGGTGCCCCAGTAGTGGCCGCGCAGCCAGATCAGGGGTACGTCGCCGAGGCAGCGGCCGGCGGCGTCGAGCCTGGACCGGCAGTGGCGGCAAATCACTCGGGCCGCCAGGGGCCAGGCTCGTACTCGGCGAAGGGTCCGCCGTCCTCGGCGGGGATCATGTCGCGGATGCGGCTCTGGCGACCGGCGCGGGCGGCAGCGAGCTGGTCGAGCTTGGCCTGAAGGTGAGGTGGCAGTTGTCCGCCGCCAGCCGCGCGGATCCGGTCGAGCGCGGCGTTGACCCGATCGGCGGTGACCACGGCGCCCTGCGGGATTCCTGCGTCGAGCATCTCGGCGGGGGTAAGCGGGTTGGGTTCGCCGGCTAGGACCCGGATCGGTTCGGCCATGGCTCGATTCTCCCTCACGGAGGCGAATCCGTAGCGTCCTAGGCTGCTACCAGCCTCGTTACACCATAAGTGTCATTCTTGGGCGCGTTACCTGAGTGCTGGCTGTGAATGGTTGCCCTTGGGCGGTGCCAATCAGTCGTCGTCGCCTATTCCGTGGATCTTCCGGAGGAAGTCCGGCGGCGCTTCGTTCAGCTCGAACGCGAAGATGAAGGCGAGCATCTCGCGGAGGTGGACGCAGGTCGAGCAGCTCGCGCAGTTGCGCTCGTGGGCCTGGGCTAACTCGCGGATGGTCGCAGCGAGGTAGCCCATGGCGTATGCGCTGCGGGCTACCTTCGGCTGTTCGGCGATGCGCTGGCGGTACTGCTCGACGAGTTCGGGGTCGGGTTGCATGGGTCCGAGGATAGGTCGGCAGGCGGCCCGTGACGCGAGGTGGATTCACGCCACGGGCCACCGGCAGTTAGCCCGCGACCGGCTCATAGGTCGCCTCGAAGACGTCGGGGCGGCACGGGTACATCTCGCCCTTCACGCCTCGGATGATCCAGTCGCCGGTGTAGACCAGCACCCAGGTGGAGTGCAGCACGTCAAAGATCTGCGCGGTCGCCTCGGGATCGTCGCTGTTGGCGCGGTCCTGCTCGTCCATCACGGCGAAGTGGCCTGCCGCGAAGCGGTAGAGGTCGCCGGAGTTCTCGCCGGTCCACTGCATGGCCTGGATCTCGACGGGCTTCTTGCGGAAGGTGCTCAGCATGGTGCTCTCCTTCGGTCAGCGGCTCGCGCCGCACTCGTTGCAGGTGAATCCAGCGGGCGGGGATCCGAGGCAGGCGTCACAGTGCGCCGGTTCGGTGAGGCTCCAGGGCTCGACGCCGAAGACGCGGGCGAGCGCGGCCATGTCGTCAGCGTCCAGGCGGCGATCTCCGTCCTCCAGCCGTCGGAGCCCGAGAATGGGAATCGGACGGCCGACGTCGGCGAGCCGCTTGACCAGCTCGGTGTACGTCATGCCCTTCTGCTTGCGCAGGCGGGCGACCGATCGCGCCACCTGGCTGGACAGCGGGCCGGGTGAGATGCGCTTCGTCATGCGGCGGTTCCTTCCGTGGGTTGGGTCGGTGCGGCCCCCGCGACCGCGCCGAGGACGACGTGCCGGAGCCAGATGTGCGCCACTCCCTCGACCGCCCCGTCCATCCCGCACGGGCAGCCCTGGCCGACGCACAGGCACGGGTTGTCCGTCCGGGCACACACGACGGTCCACGCCTCCTGCGGGCCGGCCTGCTGGACGTACAGCGTCCGGTGATCGCACGCCGGGCAGGCGATCCCGGGCAACGGCTCCCGGTCAGGCGGCAGGTCGAGCCAGTCACGGCTACGGATCAGCGCGTCTTCGTCCTGGAGGTGCTTGGCCATGAGCCGCGCCGTGCCGGGCAGCATCTGCGGGATGGCGTCGCGGATCCGGGCGAGCCCGCCGGTCTGCGGGATGCCGAACATGCGGGCGATGCCGTCGAGACGATGGTGGGCGGTCTCTTGGCGGGTGCGCCAGGTGATGTTCCGGGCGGGCGGCTCTTCGGTCGTGAGGGTGGCGCTGACGGGGTCGGCGTGGCTGCCGGTGGCGTGGCGGCTGCCGTAGGTGGGGGCGCGGAGGATCGGGGCGGCGGGCAACTGCTCGGCCCAGACGTTGCGGGCGGCTTCCTCGCGGGCCAGCTCGGCGAGGCGTTCCCGGGCCGCCCGGAGGGACCAGGCGGCGGCCAGGGCGTGGAGGTGGTGCGGGCTCACGTTGGTGGTGCTCCTCAGGCGATCAGGGCTCGGCGGATGAAGCGGTGGAGGCGGATGACCTCCGGTACGGGGCGCGGCCGACGCTCGACGGCGAGGACGGCGCGGATCGGGGCGGCTGGGTACAGCCAGCGGCGGTGCGGGTCGTTGGGGTCGCGGTATCGGGGGATGCCGCGGGCGGCGCACCAGTCGGGGACGCGGCGCCGGTCGCGGCCGATGAGGGTGGCGACTTGGCCGCGGGTGAGTAGCTCGGTGTCGGGGTCGATCATCGGGGCTCCTCAGGCGGTGGTGCGGGCGGCAGCTTCGCGGCGAGCCTTGGTGATCTCAGCCCACGTCCGGAGGTCGATCGGCTGCGCGCCGGCGGCGATGGCTTCGGTGCGCTTGGAGTCGGTTACGTCGTAGTGCCAGTGGACGCACGGCATGGTGCTGTGGCACTTCCGCTTGCAGGTCTGGAACCACTCAGGCCGCAGACCGAGCCGGGCAGCGAAGGCGTTCAGCTCCTCCACGGTGTCAGCGGTCAGGTGGGACCAGCGGCCGTTGATCCGGTTGACCCGGGCGGGGATGCGGGCGTTGTCGACGTAAACGCTCATCGGGGCCTCCGGGTGAGCAGGTAGGCGACGAGCAGGTACTGGCCGAGGAACACCGCGGCGACCGCTTCGACGACGGCCATCTGTGGGTCCCAGTGGATGTCGAGGGCGGCGGAGAGGCCGAGGATGGCGGCGGCGAGGGTCACGTAGGCGGCGCTGGCGGCGAGCAGGAGGCGGCGGATCACAGGTACGCCCCGGACGGCTCGACGGTGACAACCGGCCCCTTCCACCCGCTGGCCGGGTGGAAGCTCCATGTGGTGCGGTGCTCGTCGCCAACCCACTCCTGCACCTCGGTGGCGCGCTCCGGCGACCACCGGTAAAGGCCGTCGGGGCGGGCGCGCATCTGCCGCACGGCGACCTGAGCGGCAGCGAGGGAGCCGTACACGCCGAGGATGGTCAGGGTCTCCTCGTAGTCCTGGACGGGGTCGACGGCGATGTAGACGCGGGTGGAGTGCGGGGTTGCGGCCACCGGTCAGCCCTCCGCCTTCGTCGGGTCGGCGCAGGCCGGCAGCGCCAGTAGCGCGTCCACGGCGGCAGCCAGGTCGGCGCGCGGCGTACCCGGCTGCGGCACGTCGACGGCGGTACGCCAGTCCAGGGCGGCGCGGACGACCGTGGCGAAGTAGTCGTCCGGGTCGGTGGAGCGGCAGGCCCAGCAGACGCCGCACCCGTCGTCGGGCCAGTTACGGGCGCACCGGGCAACCTGGCCGGCGGTGCCGCGCACCTCGGCGGGCACCAGGTCCAGCAGCGATCCCGGGCACGGGTACGGCTTGACCTCGTCCACACCCCAGTGCCGGTACAGCTTGGGGTGCTCGTCCTCGTACTTCACGAGCCCGGCAACCAGCGTCAGCACCCAGGCGGGCAGCTCGGCCTCAGCACGGCTGGCCTCTCGCCGCCACCGGCGCTCCAGGAACGCGTACAGCTTCGACGCGGTCTCGACCAGCGCCTCCCGGTCTGCCTCCGGCAGGTCCGACCACAGCACCCAACCGGACGGACGGCGCAGCTTCTCGTAGGTGTGGTGCCACAGGCAGGCGGTCTCGGCGGCTGGCGGCCAGGCCTCCTGCGCGCGACGCGGGGAACCGAGGCCCGGCGCGGGCGGCGTGTCGTCGGTGATGTCGACGAGTCCGGGGCCGTCGTGGAGGGCCTGGCGGATGTCGCGGATGCGGATCAGGACGTCGTCGTCGTACTGGGCGAGGAAGTGGCGGAGGTGTGCCCATTCGGCGTTGTGCTGTTCGCGGGCGGCCTGGTTGGCCTTGAACTGGCGGTGGGCGGCGTCTCGTGCGGCGTCGCGGTCGCTGCATGCCTGGCTCACCTGGAGGGCGAAGACGTCGCGGGCGCGGGTCATGCAGTCCAGTTCGGCGCGGGCTCGGTCTCGTTCGGCGGTCAGCTCGCGTACGGCGCGGGTCTGGCTGCGGAGGTCGTTCTCGGTGGCGTTGAGCTTGGTGTGCAGCTCGGTGTGGTGGGCCAGGCCGTCCCGGAGGGCTTTCTCGCCGTAGGTGGCACGCCACTGGTCCAGCTCGGCACGGAGGCGGCTGGCGACGGCGGGGATGGAGTCGATGCGGTCGCCAGGGAGCATGCCGAGGGCTCGGGCTGCGGCGAGCAGGAGCTTGAGGAGCTGGTCGTGTTCCTGCTCGGCTGCTTCGGCTCGGGTGCGCTGCTGGTCGATCTGGTCGAGGAGGCCGCGGACGGCGGCGGAGTCCTCGTGGTCGAAGACGCGGATGCGGGGGGCGGTGGGCTGTTCAGGCATGGCGGCGGGTCTCCTCGATCTCTTCGCGGATCTGGCGGCAGCGGGTGCGCCAGGCTTGGGGGCTGGGTGGCCAGCTGCCGTTCCAGGGGTCGTCTGGGTCGGTGGCGGGTGGGGGTGGGGTGTGGGCTTGGGCGCGGCGGATGGCTTCCTGGGCGGAGGCGCGGGCGCGTCGCATGCCGGGCGTGAGGTGCCGGTGCGGGGCGGTCATTCGCCTGCTGCCTCTCGCTGGGCTTGGTACGCGTCGCGGGCTGCCTGGCGGCGTGCGGTGGCCTCAGCGATGGCCTGGGCGGCCCGGTTGGGGCGGCGCAGCGGGTTGCCAGGCTGGCTGGGCACCGGGGCGGGGAACAGGCTGGGCCGGTTCTCGGTGGGAGTTGCGTCGGGGTTGCCGGGGACCAGGCGGAGGGCCGGCGCGGGGTCGGCTTCGCGCGTGCGGTCGTAAGTTGCGGTCTCAGGCTGAGGTGGTTGCTCGCCGTCCTCAGAGAGTGAGCTTTCAATCCCGTTCCCAGGAGCCGTAGGCGACTGGGGGCGCAGGGGGTCTGGGGGCAGCGTGCCCCCAGAGGGAGGTTCCAGGGGTGGTTCTTGGGGGGTTCCCGGGAGGTTCACGGGTGGTTCGGGCGGCACTGCGTCCGTACGTACGTCGCCAGAATCCGTACGTACGTCGTCTGCGTCCGTACGTACTGACACCGAACCCGTACGTACTGACTCTGCGTCCGTACGCTGCCGCTTCTGCTTGCGCCGGTAATCCCGCACCCGGGCCGCCTCAGCCGCCCTCTTCTCATCGATGTCGGCCTCTAACTGAGCCATCTCGGCCGGGTCGCGCTTCTTGGTCATGTCGAGGTTCCAGCGGGGCGTGCCCCACCGGGTGGTGCCGTCCGGGATCAGCAGTCCGGCGGCCTCCAGGCGTTCCTGGGCGCGCTGGATGGTGCGGGCGTCGTAGCCGGTGCGCCAGATGACGTCGGTGATCGCGGCGTGGGTGTCGCGGCCGAACTCGTCGGCTCGCTCGGCGCGGGCGATGAGGACGCCGCGGGCGGTCGTGTCGGGGTGCCCGGACTTGGTCCGGAGCATGGGGGCGTCGTCGAGGGCCCACTGCACGGCCTGGTAGCTCACCCGGTGGCTCCTGATCTGCTGGCTGGGGTTGTGGTGCTGGGGTGGCTGGCCGGGCCTCGGGGAAGAGGGGCCCGGCCAGCCCGGTCAGGCCTTGGAGGGCCAGCAACGGCGGCACCAGCGCGCCTCATGGAGCCCCCAGGCCTGCCCTGCGGCGAGCCGCTGGCCGGTGCGAGTGGACCGGCCGCACCCCGTCAGGGGCTCGTCGATCCGGTGCGCCTCGATCTCGCGCCGTGCGGCGGCGATCCACACCGTCTCCTCGGCGGTCGGCCCGCCGGGCGGCACGGTGACGGGCTGCTCCGCCCCCATCGGGTTGGGGCCGGGAGCGGCGGCGCCGGGGAAGCAGGCCGGCTTGGTGCACGCCACCGCACCGACGTGGTCGGCCATCGGCCCGGACAGCTCGTGGTGCGGAACGTCCGGCACCTGGCCCTTCGGCAGGCAGGCAGGGACGATCAGGACGCCGCCCTTGTTCTGCTCCCACCGGAGCTGGCCAGCGGTGCGTTCCCCGTTGTAGACCCGCTCAACGCGATGCGCGGTGAATCTGGGGTGGTTCTTGCGGACGGGTACGGCGACGGTCAGCGATGCCAACAGTTCGCGGGGCAGGCGGGGCAGGGTCGTGGTGGTCATGCGGCTCGGGCCTCCTCGGTCCGGTGGGAAGACTCGTTCTCGATGTCGTCGAGCGGCCCAAAGCGCTCGATCAGCAGGCCGGCCTCCATCTGGCGGGCGCGGGCGGAGCGCCGACGATGGACGGTGCGGGCGCTGATGCCGAGGCGGATGGCGATCGCGTTGGCGGACAGGCCCTGTGCGTCGAGGACGTCGATGGCGGCCTGGCGCTCGTCGACGGTCAGCCGCAGCGCCCGGTCACCCCCAACAGCCCGATCGACGGCCATCGGGTCGACCGGGCCGCGGCGAGAACCGCGGTTGCTCATCCGGCCACGGATGTATGGGCGGCGGCGGTTCTCTCGCCGCTTGTGCGCCAGGTAGGCATCTCGGGCCTCCGGGTGGGTGCAGCCGAGGCGGAGGTAGGCGTACCAGGTGCCGTGGTGGCGGGCGGGGCAGTCGTTCACCGGTCGTCTCCCATGCGCACGTTGGCCGCGGCGGCGATCTGGGCGCACGCCGCACAGTCCCGGTGGCCGACCCGGACCGGCCGGCCCGTCATCAGCCCGGCGGCCATCACCGACCCGCAGATGTGCGGGTACGGCCTGTCGGCGGGCACGGGGCGGCCGAGGAGGATGCTCGCGCCGATCCACTGGCCGATCACAGGTCGTCTCCGATCCGGCGGAGGTGTTCGGCCTGGGCGGCTTCCACCTCGGCGGACACCCGCTGGTCGTGCACGGCGTTGGCCTTGGCCCGGCCGCAGATGCACGGCTTCAGCCCGTTGTGGTCGGCGGGGATCACCCCGGACGGGGTGTACGGATGGGTACGCCCCGGGCGGCGGCGCTGGCGGCGGCTCACCGGGCCACCTCCGGCGTCCGGACCGCGATGGTGACCGTGACGGGGGTCAGCGGCCCGCACTCGTGGTCGCCGTACGGCTTGCCGTAGCGGGCGCCGCAGGCCCGGCACGCCCATCGTTCCTGCCGGTCCAGCACCTCGGGCTCCGGCGGCCGCCGGCGGGCCGGCCCTGAAGTGAACTCCTGGCAGTCGTCGCAGTGACGGCACTTCTCCCAGGTCTTCTGGCCCCATCGCAGTGCGGCCCGATGGCAGGCCTTGGCGCAGCCGCAAGTGCAGATGGTGTCGAGGCAGGTCGGCGTGGCCATCACGGAGCCCCGTCCTCGAGCACGGCCGCGGCGTCGGCACGCTGCTTGCATTCCCGGTGGGACAGGCCCACCGGCTCGGCCAGCCAGACGGTGTCGTCGCCGGTGCGGATGGGGTCGCCGTAGACCTTGCAGCGGCCGATGACGGTCGGCACGGCGGCCCGCTGCCGGCCGAAGTTGTTCAGGGTTCGTCGAGCGGCCATCACGCGCCGCCCTTCAGCCGGTTCACCTCGGCCGCCAGCTCCTGGCGGAGTGCCTCGACGCGGGCGACCTCGCCCAGCCAGGCCGGCACGTCGTCGGCGACGGCGCGGGCCAGCTTGTTGGCCTCGTCCTCCCGGCCGCTGTCGCGGGCCTCGCAGTACGCGATGTACCGCTCCCCCATGCCGTCCAGGTCGGCGGGGACCGCCCGGGGCCCCAGGGCCGGCACCGTGCCGGCCCCGGGGAACTGGATGACGTCAGCCACGGCTCGCTCCGGCGGTCACCGGTGCCGGCCAGGTGGCGCGGACCGCCGGGTCGCACAGGAAGCACGGCCGCCCTCCCGTGCAGCCCGCACCGGGCGCCGGGGTGGGGCCGGTCAGCTCCTCGGCGATGACGTCGGCAGGGTGCTCCACGAGCGGCATCGTGTCGGCGTCGTCTGAAATTCCGGCCAGTTCCGCGAGGGGGTCCGGCGCGTCCGGCAGAATCGCGTGCTCCGGGTGCACCTTCCCCACCACCGGCACCGGCGCGGCGGCCGGCACGGGGCCGCCGGCGTACCGGTCCACCCAGGACAGGCCGTACCGGTCGAGCACCTGCTGAGCCCTGGTCACCGCGACGTACGCCAACATCACCTCGTCCCGGGCGATCCGGGTCGATCCGTCCTCCTTGACCTTCGGCTCCGGGAAGTCGTCCGCGATCAGCACCCGGCCCCACTCGCGGCCCTTTGCCTTGTGCGCTGTCGACACGATGGTGTCGGCGTACCGCTCGTCGACCAGGGCGTCGCACACCCGCATGACCTCGCGGGCGCCGTGCTTGTCGATGAGGCGGACGAACACGCGCAGGTCGGAGCCGCCCGCGTCCATCTCGACGTACTCCTGGACCTCCCGCCAGCTGGTGAAGGCGAACAGGTCGGGGTGGTCGGTGGGGATGCCGGCCTGGAGCCGCTCGGCGGCCTCGGCCATCCGCCGGATGTCGTTGCCGCCGCCGACCAGCGCGGCGCGGCGGCCCTGCCCGAGGGCGTCGATGACGCGGATGATGGCGCCGGCGTTGGACCGGCACAGCACGGCGTCCGGGGCGTCGAGGGGCTCCACGCGGGACTGGATCCGCTCGTAGCCGGTCAGCCGTAGGTCGGTGTTGTCGAGCAGCGACAGCCACTTGTTGGCCTCAGCCGCCACTGCCGGCCCGAAGCGGAAGGACTGGCTCAGCTGGAAGCGGCGGCCGTCGAAGCTGGCCATCGCGTCGGTGGCGCCGCGCCAGCCGTAGATGGCCTGGGCGCGGTCGCCGACGAGGATCCGCTGGGCGGGCTGACGGGAGACGAGCCCGGCGACCGCGGGGTTGGAGTCCTGCGCCTCGTCGAGGAGGACGTAGTCGGCGTGGATTACCGGGTCGGTGAGGATCCACTGCTTGAGGTAGCAGTCGTGCGTGTACCGGAGCTGCCCGTTGAGCTGGGTGAGGTCGTCGTCCCACGCCTTCTGGGCGATCGGGACGAGGTACTTGGCGAGCTCCGCCTGGCCGGCCTTGTCGAGGCCGTTGACCAGCGGCACGTTCATTCGCTGGATCTGCCGGTCGTCGCTGTAGCAGAACCGCTGGATGGTCTCGGCGACCAAGCGGGCGAGCTGCTGCGGCGCGAGCATCGTCTCGCCGACCTTCACCGGCTCGTTGAGGCCGAGGATGATGGCGGCCTGCCGTGCGGGCACCCGGGGCCCGTTGAGGCGATGCGCGTATTGGCGGCCGACCGCGCCGTAGGCAAAGGAGTGCGCGGTCTTGCAGACGACGGTGGAGGGGAACTCCTTGGCCGCGTCGGTGGCGATCGACTTGTTGTAGGCGAGGTACGCACCGCGCTTGCGGCCAGCGGCCCGGGCGAACAGCTTGAGGGTGCTGGTCTTGCCGGTACCGGCGCCGGCCTCGATGGTGATGTCGTCGCCGGTCAGGCCGCCCTCAACGATCGCGTCCTGCTCCGGGGTCGGGGTGTGGCTCATCCGGCCATCTCCATCTCGGTCTGGGCGGGCGGGGTGTTCTGCGCGATGCACGACTCGGTCCGCTCGATCACGCGGCTGACCTCGTCATCGGTCAGGTCGTTGGTGCTAGCGACCTCCCGGCCGGCGATGTCGCTGACGTAGGCGAGGCGCTCGTCCCGGTCCGTGATGTCGGCCTGGCCGAGCAGCGCGAACATCCGGCGGCGAGCCGGGTCGTTGGCCGGGTTCTTCGGCTGCGGCGGGAAGAGCTCGTCCTTGCGGGCCTTCCACTGGGTGCGGAAGTGCTCGAGTTCGGCCGGGCTGATCCGGCTGTCCTTGGCGGCGTCGCCGGCGGCCTTCCAGATCCGCCGGAGGCCGGTCTCGTCGGTGGCTTGCTTGAGGTCGTCGAGCAGGCCGGTGGCGGCGGCGGACAGCGCCGCGGGCGGGCCGGACACGGGACGGCTGGCCGGTGGGCCCGACACGGGCCGCTCGTCGGTATCGCGGCCGAACGAGTCGTCCGAGGTCGCCAGCGGCGTCAGGTCCCGCACGTGGGCCGTACCCGGGTCGCAGCGCAGCGCCTCGAAGATCAGCCACTCCAGCGACCAGTCCGCCGGCAGCTCCTGCGGCTCGTCGACGCCGGGTCGGATACCGGTGTGCACCGACCGGGCACCCACGACGATCGGCTTGGCATCGCGGGACAGCCGAACCCAGCAGCTCGCATCGAAGGCGAGAGTCTTCTGACCCTCGACCTTGTATTCCTTGGTCCGCTCGATCGGCCGCCCGTTGGCGTCGAGCGCCGCGGTCTCCTTGCCACGGGCGGTCATGACGACAATGCCCGGCATGGTCATCAGCAGCGTCATGAGCTTGCGGTGCCGGCCGTTGGCCTCGTTCCACAGGTCCATGGAGATCGTGGGCTCCACGTCGGCCGGGAGGCGCCGCTTCTTCTTCTCGAAGTAGCGTTCCCTGGCGGCGTGGTCGGCCAGGCTCTTGAGCAGCTCCCACTCAGCGGTCATCGAGTCGATGACCAGGACGACGGGGGGCTGTCCGGCGTCGGCGGCCTGCCGGGCGAGGTCGCGTACGGCCTCGACGGCACCAAAGATCTGCCCCCACGAGCCGTCGTGCTCGATGACCTCGTAGCGGCTGCCGGGGATGGCGCCGTACTCGTCAGCGGCTCCCTCGCCGAGATCCAGCCAGTAGGTCTGGCCGACCTTGGCAGAGGCGGACAGGACGGCGGCAGCCCAGCTCTTGCCGGCCTTCTCGCCGCCCTCGACGAGGATGAGCGGCCACGGCACGCGGCCGGTGGGGCGTCGGGTACGCAGGGCGGTCACTGCTCGGCTCCCTGGGTCGTGTCGGTGGTGTCGGTCTCCAGCCCGGCCGCGGGCTCACGGCCGAGGTCGGCGATCCACTGCTCGATCTCGTCGGGCTGCTCCGGCTGCTGGTCGCGGTGGAGCAGGTGGGTGAGTCGGTCTCGGACGGTGGTCATCGGGGGTCTCCCGGGTAGGTCAGCGGTAGGTCGGCGATGGTGGCGGTGACCGCCTCGGTGAGGGACGGCTCGCCGGCGGCCTGGGCGTCGAGCGCGTCGCGAAGCTCCGCGTTGCGCTCCCGGTAGTGGCGGACCTGCCGGTGGAGGGCGGCCTTGTCCTCGGTGAGCCGGGTGATGGCGCGGGCGTCGATCCGGCCGAGCGCGATCACGATCACGAGGGCGGCGAAGAGCACGAACGCGATGGCGAGGAGGTACGTCTCGGCGCGGCTCACGCGGCTGCCCCCCGGGTTGCGGCGTACCTGGCGCGGACCTGCTCCACGACCGCCTCCATGCCCTCCGGGGCGTCGTACTCGCCCAGGACGACGCCCCGCCAGTAGGCGCACTCGTCGTCGCACCAATGGCCGGGCAGGTGCCCGCAGAGGGGGTCGATGCCGAGGGTGATCAGCTGGGACTCCTGGAGGAGCTGCTCCGTGGTCGCCTCGGGGCCGAGGGCCGGGTCGCGGCGCACCGGGAAGGCGTCGCCGGTGGGCGGGAGCTGCGGGGTCAGCTCGGGGATGTCAGCGACGGCCGGCCAGGTCGGGGTCACTTCGGGCCGCCTTCGGCGAGCTGCGCCTCCAGCTCGGCGAGCCGGGCGCGCATCGCCGCCTTCTCCGGGTCCTCCGGCGCCGGGGCGTGGGTAAACGCCTCCACCTCCAGCGCCCCGATCCGGCAGCACGCCTCGTACTTGAAGCTGCCGCTCGTGACCTCCCGGGTCGCGGCGGCCACCGAAGGTGAAATGCCAGTCGCGCGGCTGCTCCGCGTCGGCCTGGACGGTAGGCTGCGTGTGCATCTGGACTCCTTGGTTAGGGCTGGGGTGTCCGGGTGGGAGCCCCCGTGTCAGCGGGGGCTTCGTTCGTTCAGGCAGCGGCCAGCACGCCGGCGTCGCTGTCCTGCCGAGCGGCCTCGGCCTTTGCCTTCTTCTTCTGCCGCTCGACGTACGCCTCGCAGGACAGGCGGCAGACCATGCGGGTGCCACCGATGTAGACCGCCTCCAGCTCGCCCTCACGGATCAGCCGAGCGACGGTCTGCCGATTGATGCCGCCGAGGAACTGGCCGGCGGCCGGGAGGCGCAGCACACGGGGTGGGGTCTGGATGACGAGTTGCGGTCTGGTGCCGCCCTCGGCTCCCTGATTGCCGTTCATGGCACTGAAGTTAGCAGGCATGTTGCGCTATTGCCAACTATGGCAACGCTAGTACTTTCGGACACTCTCTGGCGGCGCTCATAGCCCTACGCTGTGGCCATGACGGTCATAGACGAGCGTGTCTTCACCCCACAGACACGTGTCGCCCGCCGGAGCCGGGAATGGCAATCGAGCCACGCTCGGCAAACGGGTACCGAATCCGGCACCTATGGTGGGGGCGTGCCGCCGCCGCAGCCCAGCAACGACCCACGGGTCCGCCTATTCGCGCAGTTCATCCGGCGTGAGCTGGCAAGCGCCCGCGAGCGGGGGATGTCCATTGAGGACGTCGAGGCGGCCATCAAGGAAGCCGACCCGGACGCCAAGGTAGGCCGCTCCACCATCTACCGTTGGCGCCGCGCCGAGGTCGAGTCACCCCAGCGCCGGCAGGTCCAGGCGTTCTGCAGAGGCCTCGGCATCCCCGTGACCACCGCCGGGCAGATCCTCGGCTGGGACGACTCCCGGCAGCCGACCGCCCCGGACCCGACCGTCGACCCGGACATCCGCGCGATCATGCGGAAGCTCACTGACCCCAACGTGCCTACCGAGCAGAAGACGATCATCCGCGCGACGTTGAGGCACCTCGCCAAGGAGTGATGCGCCCATGCCCCGACAGCCCAACCGCCGGCCCGCGATCTACCTGGGCAGCGACGGGCTGTACCACTGCTGGGTGACCATCGGCACCAAGCCGAACGGCAAGCCGGACCGCAAGCACCGCAAGGGCCGGACCGCCACCGAGGTGGCCGCGAAGGTCGACGAACTCCTCGACCGGACGAAGCGCGGGCACGGCGTGCCGCAGAAGATCGAGACCGTCGAGCAGTGGATGACGCACTGGCTGGAGCATGTGATCAAGCCGCGTCGCGCCTACGGCACCTACACCGCCTACCGAGGGCTGATCAACAACTACGTCATCCCGCACATCGGCGGGTGGAAGCTCGACGGAACCCGCCGCCGCCTGGAGCCGGAACACCTCGAAGCGATGTACACGGCGATGGCCGCCACAAAGATCGTGCGCGGCAGCCGCGGCGCGGACCGGGCGCCGACGGTGTCGCAGGGCACGATCCACAAGACCCACCGGATGCTCAGCGTGGCCTTCAAAGCGGCCGTTCGGCGGGGCAAGGCGTCGAGGAACGTGGCTAGCCTGATCGAGCCGCCCAGCTACCGCCGGCGGAAGGTCGCCGCGCTGACCATCGCCGAGACGGAGGCCGTCATCAAGATGGCGCTGAACGACGACATGGCTGCGCGGTGGCTTCTCGGCCTGCTCGCCGGGCCGCGGCAGGGCGAGACGCTCGGGCTGCGGTGGCCCCGAGTACACCTCGACCCGCCAGCGGGCGAGGAACCGTACTTCGAGCTGGAGACCCAGCTCCAGCGGCGGGCGTGGCAGCACGGCTGCGACGACCCGGTGAAGTGCACCGAGGGGAAGCATCGGGTCGAGCCGTGCCGGCCGCCGTGGGTACACGGCTGCAAGGACCCGGCAGCGTGCCGCGCGCGGCCGCACCTCTGCCCCCACCGGCGCCCAGGGGACGGCTGCAACCGCCACACCCGGGCCTGCCCGCCGCTGTGCCCGCCCGGCTGCATCGAGCACGCCCGCCGGTGCCCTCAGCGCGTCGGTGGCGGGCTCCAGGAGGTGGACCTGAAGACCGAGGAATCCGTCCGCCCGGTCGCCCTGCCAGCCGTGCTCGTCGAGCTGCTCCGCAGGCGGCGGGAGAAGCAGCAGCAGGAGTTCGAGCTCCTCGGGCTGAAGTGGACGCCGAAGGAGCTCGTGTTCACCACGCCATGGGGGAGGCCGATCGACGCGGGGCAGGATCACAAGGCGTGGGAGGAGCTGCTCCGCCGCGCGGGCGTCGACGACGCGAAGCTCCACGCGGCCCGGCACACGGCCGGCACCATGCTCGTGGCGAGCGGCGCCGACATCAGCGTGGTCCAGGAGGTCCTCGGCCACACCGACATCAAGACCACTCGGATCTACGTCGACGTGGCGAAGAAGACGCAGCGGGAGGCCATGGACCGGGCCGTCTCCGCGCTGATGGACGGCAACCTGGCGGCGCTACTGCAACCCAAGAGCGCAACCCAACCGCCTCAGAGCTGATCTCCAACGGGCATGAAGAAGGCCCCGCGACCTTGGCGTTTCGCCTGGTCACGGGGCCTTCCCCGTTGGTGGAGCCGCCTGACGGAATCGAACCGTCGACCTACGCATTACGAGTGCGTCGCTCTAGCCGACTGAGCTAAGGCGGCAACGATCGTCAAGTGTACGGCACACCCCGACCCGGAGCCGAACGGGATCCCCTCTCTCGCCGAACCGGTCATCGAGGAGAAGTTCGGTCGTTCGCCGGACAGCGCTCGCACCCGGGCGGGACTACCCTGCGGCGGTGAGCGATGATCAGGTACCGCCGCAGCCGCCGCTCCCCGAAGCTCATCCCGGCGAGCGGGCGACCCGCCGCCCGCGCAGCCTCGACCCGCTGGAGCTGGGGTTCACCCCGCGCAAGCCCGTCCCGTGGCTGGCGCCGCTGCTGCTGATCAGCACCGGCCTGCGTACCCTGCTGGCGATGCTGTTCGGGGCGTACCTGGACAAGCGGGAGTTGCAGAACGCGTTCGACGACGGCACGTTCCGGCAGGTCGGGCCGGACGGCGGGCTCTGGCTGGATTACGTGGCCGACCTGGGTGACGGCTTCGACGCGACGTATTCGGTGGCGTACCTGCTCGCCCAGCCGGAGCTGGAGGTCGACGGGCACCGGCTGTCGCGGGCACAGACCCTGGTGATGGGGGGCGACCAAGTCTACCCGTCGGCGGCCTACGAGGCGTACGAGGACCGGTGCAAGGGGCCGTATCAGGCCGCCCTGCCGCTGGCGCCGCCCGAGCGGCCGACGCTCTTCGCGGTCCCCGGAAACCACGACTGGTACGACGGCCTGACCGCCTTCCTGCGGCTGTTCGTCCGGACCCGGGACCGGCACTTCGCCGGCTGGGGCACCGGTCAGTCCCGCTCGTACTTCGCCGTGGAGCTACCCGCCGACTGGTGGCTGCTCGGCATCGACGACCAGTCCGGGTCGTACCTGGACGACCCGCAGCTCACCTACTTCGACGAGGTCGCTCGGAAGCTCACCCCGCGGTCGAAGGTGATCCTGGCGGTCCCGGCGCCCACCTGGGTCAAGGCCGCGGACCATCCCACGGCGTACGACTCGATCGACTACTTCATCCGTACGATCATCGCCCCCACGGGGGCGCAGGTGCGGCTGCTGATCTCCGGCGACCTGCACCACTACGCCCGCTACACCGGCCCGGATCGGCAGCTCATCACCTGCGGGTCCGGCGGCGCCTACCTCTACCCCACGCACATGCTTCCCGAGCGGCTTGAGGTGCCGCCGCGGGACACGCTGTCCCGCCGCGCCAGCCGCACCCGCGAGTACGACCTGGCGGCCCGCTACCCGGAGAAGGCCCGCTCCCGGCGCTACGGCTGGGGCATCTTCGCCCGCCTGCCGTTCCGCAACCCGGGCTTTGCGACCCTGCTCGGTACGCTGCACACCCTGCTCATGCTGGCGATGGCCGGGGTGACGGCGAACCAGGTGGGCACGACCGAGCAGCGGCTGCTCAGCGTCCCGCTGGTGATCATGCTGGTGGTGACCATGCTCAGCGCGGCGTTCTTCGCGAAGCCACCGAGCGCCGGTGGGAAACGGCACGCCCGGCACTGGATCCTCGGCGTGAGCCACGGGCTCGCCCACGTCGCGCTGGCCGCCGGCGGCACCTGGCTCTGGCTGAAGCTGCCCTTCTACGACTGGCCGTGGCCGCTGCCGGTGGTCGCGGCGGCCGTCCTGTACGGGCCGGTGATCGGGCTGGTCGCCAGCCAGTTGGTGGCGCTCTACCTGCTGGTGGCCGGGTCGTTCGGGGTGAACGTCAACGAACTCTTCGCCGGCCAGGGCATCGAGGACTCGAAAGCGTTCCTCCGGTTCCGGATCGACCCGGACGGCACGCTGACCATCTACCCGATCGCCGTGGACAAGGTCTGCCACGCCTGGCAGCTGAACCCGGACCAGTCCGCCACCGCCTCCTGGCTGACCCCCCAGGCCCCGCTGCCCCCCCGCCTGGCCGAACCCCCCATCGTCCTCCGCTGACTACCCATCGCCCAGCGGCGTTGATCATGAGGTTGGCGGCGCTGAAAGAGATCGACTTCGCCGCTAACCTCATGATCAACAGGGGCCAGGCAGCAGGGTCAGGGGGTGTAGTGCTGGTCGTGGGCCTGGCGGGGGGCACAGACGGAGGCGCGGCTGCACGAGCAGCGGGAGCCGTCCGCGTCCAGGCGGACGGTGACCGAGTCCCGCGGGACGCTGTGGCCGACCACCTTGCCGTCCCCCTCCGGCGTGGAGACCCGGGTGCCGATCGACGGGGCGGACTCCTGGAACCGCTGGTAGAGCGGATGCTCGTACTTGAGGCAGCACATCAGCCGGCCGCACGCGCCGGAGATCCGCAGCGGGTTGAGCGGGAGATCCTGGTCCTTCGCCATCCGGATGGTCACCGGCTCGAAGTCGGTGAGGAAGGTGGCGCAGCACAGATCCCGACCGCAGGAGCCGATCCCGCCCTGGACGCGCGCCGAGTCGCGGGCGGAGAGCTGCCGCAGCTCGACCCGGCAGTGCAGCGTCGCCCCCAGGTCGCGCACCAGCGAACGGAAGTCGACCCGGTGCGGCGCGGTGAAGTAGACGGTGGTCCGGTCACTGCCGGTGTCCGGCGTACCGAACACGTGGTCGACGGCCACCACCTTCATCGGCAGCCCGTGCTCCCGGATGAGCCGCTTGGCGGCCACCTTGGCGTCCGCCTTGCGCCGGCGCAGCAGCTCGTCGCGGCGCAGGTCCTCGTCCTGGGCCAGCCCGGCCAGCTTGGGCGCACCGGCGGTGTCCTCGTCGACCCACTGCGCGGCCCAGACGCACTCGGCCACCTCGGGCCCCTCGTCGGTGGGCACCAGCACCTTGTCGCCCACCTGCGGGCGCAGCTCGCCCGGGTCAAGGTAATAGAGGCGCCCGTACCGGTTGAAACTGACCGCGCAGAGCATGCCCATGGCCACCACCCTACGACGCCGTGCGGTCTGCCGGCCGCCCAGCCGTCGCCGTCCGGTCACCCGGCGCAGCGATCCATTGTCGGCTCGACCGAGCCGGGGCCAACCCGCTGTGTGGTTGATCCTCGCCCGGACGGCTGAAAGATGAGGCCACCGGAGGACAAACGGCGACCGACCGCGTTGAGTGAAGACAGACCTGCGGGGGGTGCAGGGGAAGCCACGGCGTCGCCGCCGGAGCCCGGCCACGGCCGGTACGGCGCGCGGCGCCGTGGGCTTGCGCCGGGGGCTCATGCCAGCACTCCGCTCCGCCGAACGGCCCGAGCCCCGGCCGCGTCGGTCAGTGCGCACCATCGTACTGAGCCTGCTGATTCGCTCGCTTCGCTCGCTCAGTGGCCGATCCGGGCGGTGCGTCCGGGTGCAGCCGCTTGAGCCGGGTGGACAGCCCACCGATGCCGCCGTAGCGGGGCCCCCCGAACACCCGCTCCCGCCAGGTCGTCTCGGCCAGGCTCGGCGCCCACTGGCGCAGCAGCGTCTCCGCGCCGTCGTACGCCACCCCGAGCACACCCAGCACCCGAACCGCGATCTCCGCCGCCGCCAGTGCCCCGGTCGGCCCGCCGTCCGCACCCGGCCGCCCGGCGGCGTGCACGGTGACCGCCTCGGTGGAGCGCAGCACGTCGGCCAGGGCCCGGGCCAGGGCGAGTCGGCTCCCCTCCACCCAGTCGGCCAGCGCGTCGGCGTATCCGGCAGTCGACTCCAGCCGCCCGACCAGGCTCTCCGGCCCCTCGTCGAGGTGGCGGAGCAGGGCGCCGCGGGCCTCGTCGTACGCCGCGGCGGCCGGCCCGGACCAGGCGACCGGGTCGGCGAGCAGCGCGGAGGCGTCGTCGTATCCCCGGACGAGCCGGCGTACAGCGTGACCGGCGTCGGCCAACGGCGCCGGATGCAGCTCAAGGAACTCGCGCACGGCCGCGCCGGGGAGCACCTGCATGCGGCGCAGCAGCGGCCAGAGCGGGTGCCCCTCGGGTGCGCCGCCGGCGAGCAGCGCGTCGACCCGGGCCAGCAGATCGAGGCCCGGCTCGGCGAGACGGTCCAGGGCATCCATCACGCCTCCCGGCGGAGCCGGCACCCGGCGGACTCGTCGGTGGCCGCGTACCGGCCGGCGGCGCTGCGCAGCGCGGCCGCGGCGGCGGACAGCCGCGTCGCGGCGGCGCCCGCCTCGCGGGCCCGGTCGCCGGTGGCGCCGGTCCACTGCCGGTGCAGGGCCCGACCGATCTCGCCGGGCCGGCCCTCGGCGTGCGCGCCGAAGGCGGGGTGCGGCGGGTCGGTCGCGGTCACGGTGCGGGCCAGGGTGGCGAGGGTGGCGCTGGCCTCCTCCAGGCGGGCGGCCAGGGCGTGCAGGGTGTCCATGTCAGGCTCCCGCCAGCGGCCGGTACGCCGCGAAGGTCTCGTTGTGCAGCTTCTCCCGGGCCCACTGCGCGGCGTCGGCGGCGGTGGTGACCGCGGCCTGCACCGAGCCGGCGACGTCCCGGGGGTTGCGCTGGTGCAGCGGGCCGAGGAAGCGCACGCCGGTGATCCGTCCACCGGCGGTCACCACCACCTCGACCAGCCCGTCGGGCGAGCGGACGGTGACCTCGACCGTCGCCACCGCCTGGTCGAACTCGGCCTGGAGGGTCTCGATGCGCCGGTAGCGCCGGACCGCTTCCTCGATCCAGGCCTCGTCGACCTCGCCCCGTGGCATCGGTGGACTCCTCCCGGCTGGCCCTCACTGAGCGTGCCGCCACCGTCACCACGGCACACCGGACCGTACCGCACGTCAATCGCGCCTGTCGATGCCCTGTGGACAGCGCCGGAAAGCTCGCCTAGCCCTTCCAGAGGGCGAGCATCATCGCCTCCACCGCGATCCGCGGCTTGACGTTCGCCTCGATCGCCGCCCGGCACTCCAGCACGGCCTCCAGCCGGCGCAGCGCCCCCTCGGCGTCCCACTTCTGCGCGCCGGCCTCGGCCAGCGCGGCGGTGTCGGTGTGCACCGGGGCGACCGGTGCCCGCAGCGCCACGGCGAGTGCGTCGCGATAGAAGCCGGCCAGGTCCACCAGCGCCCGGTCGAGCGCGTCGCGCTGGGCCCGGGTGGCCCGCGACTTCTGCCGCTTCTCCAGGTCCTTGAGCTGGCCGGCGGCACCCCGCATGGCCCCCGCCGCGCCCCGGCCGGTGCCGCCCGCCCCGAGCGCGGTCTGCAGTGCGGCCCGTTCCGCCTCGTCGATCTCGGCGACCGCCGCCGCGGCCTCCGCCTCGGCCGCCTCGATCAGCGCGGACGCGGCGTCGAACGCCGCACCCACCCCGGTCAGCCGGCGCGGCACGGCGAGCACCGCGTCGCGGCGCTGCCGGGCCTCCGGGTCACGGGCCAGCCGCCGGGCCCGGCCCACGTGCCCCTGCGCGGCCGCCGCCGCCCACTCGGCCACGTCGGGCGCGATGCCGTCCCGGCGTACGAGGACCTCGGCCACCGCGCCGGCCGCCGGCTGGCGCAGCGGTACGACCCGGCACCGGGACCGGATGGTCACGGAGATGTCGTCCGGGTGGGTGGACGGGGCGCAGAGCAGGAACACGGTCCGTGGCGGCGGCTCCTCGACCGCCTTGAGCAGCGCGTTGCCGGCCGCCTCGGTGAGCCGGTCGGCATCCTCGATGATGACGATCTGCCACCGCCCGCCGGACGGCGTGCTGGCCGCCCGGAGCACCAGGGCGCGCATCTCGCCGACGCCGATGGACAGCCCCTCGGGCACCACCAGCCGGACGTCGGCATGGGTGCCGGCCAGCGTCGTGTGGCAGCCGGGACACTCGCCGCAGCCGGTGCCGTGCACGCACTGCAACGCGGCCGCGAAGGCGCGCGCGGCCACCGACCGGCCCGAGCCGGGCGGGCCGGTGAAGATCCAGGCGTGGGTCATCCCCGCACCGGGGTCGCCACCGGCCGCCTCGCCCGGTCCGCCCGCCGGACCGGCGATCGATTCGGCGTCGAACTCCTCGGCGAGCGCGTCGAGTTCGTCGTATGAGCCGCCCGGCCCGGCACCGGTCGCCGGCCCGGCCGGGCGGGCCGCCGGCACGGCGGCGGCCCGCAGCAGGGCGGCGGCCGAGGCGGCAGCGTGGCGCAGCGTCGCCACGGCCTCGTCCTGCCCGACCAGGTCGGCGAAGGCGTCCGCCATCAGGTGGGGCGCTCCATGGTCACCAGCTCCGCGTCGGATAACTCGGGCTGGACCGTGGTGTCCGGGCCCTGTGCCGGGCGGGGATGCACGATGCCGGCCGGATCGCCCAGGACCTCCTCCATCCGCCGGGCGACCGCCTCGGCGATCTCCTCGACCGGCCGCGCGGCGTCGAGCACCAGATAACGCTTGGGGTCGGCGGCGGCCAGGTCGAGGAACGCGTACCGGACCCGCTCGTGGAACGCGATCGACTCGGCCTCCAGCCGGTCGGCGCCCTGGTTACGGGAACCGACCCGGGACAGGCCGGTGTGCGGTTCGACGTCGAGCAGCACCACCAGGTCGGGCTTGAGCCCGCCGGTGGCCCACGAGGAGAGCCAGGAGACCTCCTGCGCCGGCAGCGTACGACCGGCGCCCTGGTAGGCGAGGGACGAGTCGACGTACCGGTCGCTGATCACCACGGCGCCCCTGGCCAGCGCCGGCCGGACCACGGTGGCGACGTGGTGCGCGCGGTCGGCGGCGTAGAGCAGCGCCTCGGCGCGCGGCGACGGGGCCTCGGCGCCGGCGGTCTCCAGCACCAGCGAGCGGATCCGCTCGCCGACGGCGGTCGCCCCCGGCTCCCGGGTGACCACGACGTCCCGCCCCTGGCCGCGCAGCCGTTCGGCGAGCGCGGCGAGCTGGGTGGACTTGCCGGCGCCCTCGCCACCCTCGAAGACCACGAAGAGACCGCTGGAGACGAAGGGCTCGGTGGGCATCAGCGGGCGGCCCCGGATCGAGCCCCACAGGTCGGCCAGGACCGGTACGCCCTTCTTGTCGTCCATCTGGCCGAATGCGCTGATCCCGGCGAAGATGCCGGCGGCACCCGCGACGAGCAGCAGCAGGCGGGTCGAGGAGACCGAGATGCCCAGGTCGGCGATGGCCAGCTGGCGCGAGCCGCCGACGCCGACCAGGAGGCTGCTCAGTGCGATGGCCAGGATCAGCACCAGCCGGGTGCCGATCTGCACCACCGCGAAGACCCGGCCGCGCAGCTCGTCGGCGACCTCGCCGCCGAGCAGGGTGGTGCCGGCCAGGAAGGCCATGCCGGCGCCCGCACCGACCAGGATCGCGCCGAGGATCGCCATGGACAGGTGAATGGCGAAGGCGAGCACCAGCACGGACGCGCTGGCCAGCACGATGCTCATGCCGAACCAGCGGCGCCGGGACATGTCCCGGACGATCATCGGGCCGGCCCCGATGCCGATCGCCAGACCGATGAAGATCGCGCCGAAGAGCAGGTAGAACGCGGCGTCACCGGCGCCCAGCGAGGCGGCGAAGAACTTGGCCGTGCCGACCACGATGCCGCCGCCGGCGAACGCGCCGAAGATGCCGAGCACCAGGCCGCGGACCAGCGGGGTCTGCCGGATGAACGTCCAGCCCTCGGCGAACTGCCGCACCATGCTCTGCTCGGTGGGCTCGCGCTCGCCGGTGCGGGTCCGGCTGATCTCTCTGATCCCGAAGGCGACGACCAGCGCGGTGGCGAGCCGGGAGAACGAGTTGACCCAGAGCGCGAGCTGCGCCGGCTCGGCCCAGTTCGGCAGCCCGCCCCCGACCAGCCCGCGCACGCTGCGGTCGAGCACCGCGGCGACGATGGCGGCTCCGATCGGGGTGATGCCGTACGTGGTGATCAGGGTGAGCTGGTTGGCGGTCTCCAGCCGGGCGCGCGGGATCAGGTTGGGGACCGCGGCCTCCTTGGCCGGGATCCACATCAGGGTGATCGTCTCGATCAGGAAGGTGGCGATCGCCGCCCAGGTGACCACCAGGGCGCCGCTGGCGCCGGTCAGCGCGTAGAGCGGGATCGAGGCGAAGAGCACGAAACGCAGGACGTCGCAGATGACCATGGTCCAGCGCCGGTCGAACCGGTCGGCGAAGACGCCGGCCACCGGGCCGAGCAGCAGGGCGGGCAGCAGCCGGATCGCGATCAGCGTGCCGAACGCCGCGCCCTTGGCGGTGTCGCCGGAGACCTGAGCGGCGGCGAAGACCGAGGTGGCGAGCAGGCCGAGCCAGTCGCCGAAGGAGGCGACGCCGAGCACGATCCAGAGCCGGCGGAACGGCCGGATACGCAGCACCGAGCGGGTGGCGGCCGCCGCGGACAGGTCAGCCTGCGCGGGCGACGACACGCCGGGCGACTCGCCGTTCTTCTGGCTTTTGATGGCCGTACCTCCACGTGCCGGCCCAGAGTTGGGCATCCCCGGTGCAACACTCTAGTCGCGGCGAGAAGCGCCCCCCTCCGCGACATTCGCCTGCTCGCCGAGCCTAGGCCGCCGGGGCCACCGCCCGCAGCCCGGACATACGCGAGGGTATTTCGCATTGACCTCCAGACAGTTAGCGTGCAGCCGTGGCCACCGACAGTGACAGACTTCGCGATCGCCTCGACCGGGCGACCGCCCACCTCGACCCGCCGTACGCGGTCGTCGACCTCGCCGCCTTCGACGCGAACGCAGACGCGCTCGCCCGCCGGGCCGCCGGCAAGCCGGTCCGGGTGGCCAGCAAGTCGGTCCGCGCCCGGGAACTGCTCAGCCGGGTGCTGGGGCGCCCCGGCTGGCGCGGCGTGATGGCGTTCACCCTGCCCGAGGCGCTCTGGCTGGCCCGCGCCGGGGTCAGCGACGACGTGCTGGTGGCGTACCCGACCGCCGACCGGGGCGCGCTCGCCGAGTTGGCCGCCGACCCGGCGCTCGCCGACGCGGTGACGCTGATGGTCGACGACGCCGGTCAGCTCGACCTGGTCGACGAGGTGTGCCCGCCCGGCCGCCGGCCACCGGTGCGGGTCTGCCTCGACCTGGACGCCTCCTGGCGACCGCTCGGCGGGCGGGTGCACGTCGGCGTCCGGCGGTCCCCGGTGCACAGCGCCCGGGCAGCCGGCGCGCTCGCCCGCGCCGTCGCCGGCCGGCCCGGCTTCCGGCTGGTCGGCCTGATGTCGTACGAGGCGCAGATCGCCGGCCTCGGCGACGCCCCGCCCGGGCAGGCGGTGCTGGGTACCGCGATCCGGGTCGCCCAGCGCGGCTCGTACCGGGAACTGCTGGCCCGCCGGGCGGCGGCGGTCGCCGCGGTACGCGAGCACGCCGACCTCGAGTTCGTCAACGGCGGCGGCACCGGCAGCGTGGCCGCCACCAGCGCCGACCCCGCGGTCACCGAGGTCACCGCGGGATCCGGCCTGTACGGGCCGACACTCTTCGACGCCTACCGGGCCTGGCGCCCCACCCCGGCGGCCTTCTTCGCCTGCGCGGTGGTCCGCCGGCCGGCGCCCGGGCTGGCCACCGTGCTCGGTGGCGGCTGGATCGCCTCCGGCCAAGCCGGCGAGAGCCGGCTCCCACGGCCGTGGTTGCCGGCCGGGCTGCGGCTGCTCGGCGCCGAAGGCGCGGGTGAGGTGCAGACTCCGGTGGCGGGCGCGGCCGCGACGGCCCTGCGGGTCGGGGACCGGGTCTGGTTCCGCCATGCCAAGGCCGGCGAGCTGTGCGAGCACGTCAACGAACTGCATCTCGTCGACGGCGACAGCGTGGTCACCACCGTGCCCACCTACCGGGGCGAAGGCCGGGCGTTCCTCTAGTCACGGGACGTGGCCTCGTGAAGCAGGACCTGGGCTCCTCGGCCGGGTGACGGCGGGCCCCGGCGCACCTCGGGCGCCCGCCGTACGTCGTGCCGCCCGGACGCACCCCGGGCGTCTTTCCCGTCCTGCCGCCCGGTCGCACCCCGGGCGGGTTCTCGTTGTGCCGCCCGGTCGCACCCCGGGCATCTTTCCCGTTGTGCCGCCAGCCAGGGCCGGCGGCGTCCGCTCAGCTCTGCTGGGCGGCCTCGGTCCGGGCGTCGACCTGCCGGTGCAGGTACTCCCGGATCAGCGCCTTCGCCTCGGAAAGCACCCGCTCGTCGCCCTCGGGCTTGCGCCGGAACGCCAGCTTGATCAAGGAGTCCGCGCCCTCGACCGCGATCTCCAGATGGAACCCAAGGTCGGGCACGTCGGCAAGACCGAAACGCTCGGCGAGCACGCGGGCGAGCTGATCGGCGATCACCCCGTTGTTGTCCCGCTGCTCATCGAGCAGGTGCAGGTCGACCACGTCGCCGAAGTGCAGGGTACGGAACCCCGGGATGGTGCGGTGCATCGTGATGTACTCGTCGATCGCCGCGTCGACGCCGTCCCACCAGTGGGTCAGGTCGTCGGAGGCGAACCGCTCGTCGAGCCGCTGGAGATAGGACTCCATCGTGCGCAGGGTCAACGCCTGCACGATCGCCCGCTTGTCCGGAAAGAACTGGTAGACCGACCCGATCGCCACCTCGGCGCGCTCGGCGAGGAGAGTCGTGGTCAACCCCTCGTACCCCACCTCGTCGACAAGCTCGGCACAGGCGTCCAGCATCCGCTGGACCCGCGCGACACTTCGACCCTGCACCGGCACCCGGCGCAGCGGCCCGGTCGTGGCGGCTGGTGTGGACACTCGGCGCCACCCCCCTTCGACGGAAGAACATATCTACAAGTCACGAGACTGTGACTACCGGTACAACGAGCGTGTCGCGTTTGCGGTATTTACCCGGCACAACGTTCCTGATATGAAGTCAGTTCATATTCATCTCGAGGAGCGTCCATGGTCGGTACGCCACCAGCAGCCTGGTCCAACTGGGCCGGCAACCAGCGCAGCACCGCCACCCTGGTGGCGCGTCCCCGGACCGTCGACGAGGTCGCCGCGGCGATCCACGCCGCCGCCGACGCCGGCCGGACGATCCGGACGGTGGGCAGCGGGCACTCGTTCACCGGGACGGCCCTCACCGACGGGCACCGGCTCGAACTGACCGAACTGGACACCGGCGTCACCGTCGACACCACCCGCCGACTGGTCACCGTACCGGCCGGGATGGCTCTGCACACGCTCAACGACCTACTCGGCACCCACGGACTGGCGCTGCCCAATCTCGGCGACATCGACGCGCAGACCGTGGCCGGGGCGCTCGCCACCGGCACCCACGGCACCGGCGCGAAACTCGGCTGCCTGTCCACCTTCGTCACCGGTCTGGCCCTGGTCACCGGCACCGGGGAGGTGCTGCGCTGCTCCGCCGACGAGCACCGCGACGTCTTCGCCGCCGCCCGGGTCGGGCTCGGCGCGGTCGGCGTGCTGGTCGAGGTCACCCTGCGCTGCGTCGACGCCTTCACGCTCCGCGCGCACGAGCGGCCGGCGGCACTGTCCGCGGTGCTGGCCGACCTGCCCGGGCTCGTCGAACAGCACGACCACGTCGAGTTCTACTGGTTCCCGTACACCGCGCGGGTGCAGGTCAAGACCAACGACCGGGTGCCCGCCGACGACCAGCCGCTGCCCCGCTGGCGGGGCTGGCTGGACGACGAGTTCCTGGCCAACACCGTCTTCGCCGGGGCCTGCCGGCTGGGCCGCGCCGTGCCGGCGCTGGCCCCCGGGATCAGCGCCGTCTCCGCCCGGGCGCTCACCGAACGCACCTACACCGGTCGCTCCGACCGGGTCTTCTGCACGCCGCGCCGGGTCCGCTTCGTGGAGATGGAGTACGGCCTGCCCCGCGCCGTCCTGCCGGCCGCGCTGGACGCCCTTCGGCGCATCGTGGACAACCTGCCGTTCAAGGTGCTCTTCCCGGTCGAGGTGCGGTTCACCGCCGCCGACGACATCTGGCTCTCCCACGGGTACGGGCGGGACTCGGCGTACCTCGCCATCCACCAGTACGTGGGCATGCCCTTCGAGCCCTACTTCCGGGCGTTCGAGGAGGTGGCCGCGGAACTGGGCGGACGGCCGCACTGGGGCAAGCTGCACTACCGGGACGCGGCGTCGCTCGCGCCCGCGTACCCGCGGTTCGCCGACTTCCTGGCCGTCCGCGACCGCCTCGACCCCGACCGCCGCTTCGCCAACCCCTACCTGAACCAGGTCCTCGGCGACTGAATCCGCTACCGACCTGATGACATCGGCGGATCACCAGCCGGGTGAGTCGTTCCCGACATCAGGTCCGTAGCCGGCGGAGACAGGTCACTCCGTGGAGGTGGACGCCTTCCGGGGGGCGGCCTTCTTTGCCGGGGCCTTCTTGGCCGTGGTGGCCTTGGCGGTCGTCGTCTTCTTCGCGGCGGTGGACTTGGCGGCGGCGGTCTTCTTCGCCGCCGTCTTCTTGGCCGGGGCCGCCTTCTTCGCCGCCGCCTTCTTCGGCGCCGGACCCTTCGCCCGCTTCTCGGCGAGCATCTCGGAGGCTTCCTCCAGGGTCAGCGCCTCCGGGGTCTGCCCGCGCCGCAGCGACGCGTTGGTCTCCCCGTCGGTGACGTACGGCCCGAACCGCCCATCCTTGATCACCAGCGGCTTCTCGGTGAGCGGGTCGGCGCCCATCTCCCGCAGCGGCGGCGCGGCGGCCCGGCGCTGGCGGGTCTTCGGGGCGGCCAGCAGCGCGAGCGCCTCGTCCAGCGTGACGGTGAACATCTTGTCTTCCGAGTCCAACGAGCGGAACTCGTCACCACGCTTGACGTACGGGCCGTAGCGGCCGTTGTTGGCGAACACCTCGACCCCGTCCGGGGCCACCCCCACGAGCCGGGGCAGGCTGAGCAGCTTCAGCGCCTCGTCGAAGGTGAGCGTCTCCGGCGACTGCGACCGCAGCAGCGAGGACTTCCGCTCGCCGCTGGCCACGTACGGGCCGAACCGGCCGGACTTCAGCACGATCGGCTCGCCGGTGGCCGGGTCGTCGCCGAGCTTTCGCTCGCCCGCGCCGCCGAGGAACAGCTCGTGCACCTTCTCCGGGGTCAGCTCGTCCGGCGCCAGCCCCTCAGGGATCGGCGCTCGGTCGCCCTGGGCGCCGCCCTCCTCGCCCTCACCGGTGGGTGCGGGCTGCTCGCCCGGCAGGGCCCGCTGGAGGTACGGCCCGTACCGGCCGACCCGGACGACGACCTCGCGCCCCTCCTCGTCGGTGAAGAGCGGGATCGAGTTGACGCTACGTGCGTCGATCTCGCTGAGGTTCTCCGTCACCAGCTTCTTGAGGCCACCGGCGTGGGCGATGTCCCGGTCGCCGGCGCCGTTGGCGCTGCCGAAGTAGAACGCGGTGAGAAAGTCGACCGCGGCGTGGTCGCCGCCGGCGATCTCGTCCAGCTCGTTCTCCATGCTGGCGGTGAAGTCGTAGTCGATCAGGCGCGGGTAGTGCCGCTCCATCAGCCCGATCACCGCGAACGCCAGGAACGACGGGATCATCGCTTGGCCGCGCTTGACGACGTACCCGCGGTCCTGGATGGTCTGCATGATCGACGCGTACGTCGACGGGCGGCCGATGCCCAGCTCCTCCAGCGCCTTGACCAGCGACGCCTCGGTGTAGCGGGCGGGCGGCTGGGTGTGGTGACCCTGCGCGGCCAACGCCTCGGCGGTCAGCGGCTGGTCCTTGACCAGGGTGGGCAGCCGCCGCTCGGCGTCCTCGGCCTCGGCGTTCTCGTCGTCGCTCGACTCCACGTAGGCGCGCAGGAAACCGGGGTCGGTGATGGTCTTGCCGGTCGCCCCGAAGTCGGCCTCCTCCTGCGCGGCGGAGACCGCGCGGATCCGCACCGAGACGCTGGAGCCGACCGCGTCGGTCATCTGCGAGGCGATGGTGCGCCGCCAGATCAGCTCGTAGAGCTTGAACTCCTCGGCGGACAGCTCCTTGGCCACCTCGCCCGGGGTGCGGAAGTTGTCCCCCGCCGGACGGATCGCCTCGTGCGCCTCCTGCGCGTTCTTCACCTTGCCGGTGTAGCGGCGCGGCTCCGGCGGCACGCTGCGCTCGCCGTACAGCTCGACGATCTGCCGGCGGGCCGCCGCGACGGCGGTCTCCGACAGGTTCACCGAGTCGGTACGCATATAGGTGATGTAGCCGTTCTCGTACAGCCGCTGCGCGGTGCGCATCGTCTGCTGGGACGAGAATCGCAGCTTGCGGGCCGCCTCCTGCTGCAGCGTGGAGGTGATGAACGGCGCGTACGGGCGGCGCCGGTAGGGCTTCTCCTCGACCCGGGTGACGGTGAACGGCCGCCCCTCCAGGCGGGCCGCCAGCCCCCTGGCCCCACCCTCGTCGAGGTGCACCACGCCCGCGCCGGCCCGGACCTGGCCGGTGGTCGGCTCGAAGTCCTTGCCGGTGGCGATCCGGTCGCCGTTCAGCGCGATCAGGGTGGCGTTGAACGCGCGTGGCCCCTCGCCGGCGTTCGCCACCGCGAGGGTGGCCAGGATGTCCCAGTATTCCGCGGTGCGGAAGGCCATCCGCTGCCGCTCCCGCTCGACCACGATCCGGGTCGCCACGGACTGCACCCGGCCCGCCGAGAGCTTCGGCATGACCTTCTTCCACAGCACCGGGGAGACCTCGTAGCCGTACAGCCGGTCCAGGATGCGCCGGGCCTCCTGCGCGTCGACCAGGTCGCGGTCGATCTCCCGCGGGTTGGCCACCGCGGCCTGGATGGCCGGCTTGGTGATCTCGTGGAAGACCATCCGCTTGACCGGCACCTTGGGCTTGAGCGTCTCCACCAGGTGCCAGGCGATCGCCTCGCCCTCGCGGTCCTCGTCCGTCGCCAGGAAGATCTCGTCGACCTCCTTGGCCAGCTTGGTCAGCTTGCTGATCTGCTGCTTGCGGTCCGGCGAGACCACGTAGAGCGCGTGGAAGCCGTTGTCGACGTCCACGCCGAGCCGCGCCCACGGCTCGCCCTTGTACTTGGCCGGCACGTCGGCGGCGTTGCGGGGCAGGTCCCGGACGTGGCCGAAGCTGGCCTCCACGACGTACCCCGGGCCGAGGTAGCCCGAGATCGTCTTGGCCTTCGCCGGTGACTCGACGATGACCAGACGGGTGGTTCCAGCGTTGCTCGGCACGTCTCTCTCCGACCTCACTCCTGCTCTATGCCCGTTTCGGGCCGCATTGCACCGCCCGGACGACCGGTGGTCCGGATGTCCAACGTAACGCGCCGTCCGCGGTCCGGGTTTCGTGGGCCGCAAACACTCAGTTCGGGCGACCCACCGGCCGGTTCGCGCGGCGGCACCCGCCGAACGGCGCCACCGTACACCGTGGGTAGGGCGCCGAGTGGGTCACTGTGACGATCACGCACCCACGGCGGAGGAGGCACCCTCCGTTTTCCTGTGCGAACGACCGCGCGGAGGTGTCCGGGATCGGACAGCCGGCGGGGTTGCGCGCCACCGGTTCAGCCGCCGGCGCCCGGCCATCCGGCCGCCGGCGCCGCCGGTGGACGATCACCCACCAGCTCGGCCAGCCGGGCCATCCGCCGCCGGCCGGCGATCCGGTACGCGGGTCCGCCGTCGGCCGGCTCCACGAACGCCGCCGGCAGCCCCACCGCGGCCAGCCCGGCGCGCACCGTGGGCCAGCACTCCTCGTCGGCCGGGCCGAGGCCGAGCTGGCAGCCGGCCGGGTCGACCGCCCCGGCGGCGGCGAGCCAGAGCCGCAGCCGGCGCCCGTTGAGGTGGAAGCCGGCCGGGACCTGCTTCGCGGTGCCGCGCAGCCAGGCCGTCGCGAGCGGGGCCAGCGTGGTCGCGTACGCGGTGCGCACCAGGTGCCGCCCGTCCTCGGTCGGCTCCCAGCTCGCCGGCACGCCCCGCGCCGCCAGCTCGGCCACCAGCGCGTGCACCCGCCAGGCGGCGTCCACCACCACCGAGACCCGGGCGGTGCCGCCCATCCGCACCACCTCTCCCGGTCCGGCGAGCAGACCGGCCAGGTCCGCCAGGGCCGGGTCCGCCGCCTCGGTGGAGAACAGCGAGGGCTGGCGGACCGGGTCGGGGGAAGGGTGCGTCAGCGACACTCCGGGACCTCGTCGAAGGCCTCTTTGAGCTCGGACGAGTTGAGCTTGCTGGTGTCCAGCGCGCTCGCGTCGTACTCCTTGTTGAGCGTGTCCACCGCGGCCCGCACGCCGTCGTAGAACGGCCCGGCCTGCGCGGTGTCCAGCCCGTCGATGGTGCCCCGGGCCCGGCCGTACGCGTCCCGCATCTTGCTCAGCGAGGCGCGGAACCCGGCGGAGATCTCCTCGCCATGGTCGGTCTCCGGCACGCCGGCCTGCTCGACCTTGTGTCGCGCGGTCTCGCTGGCCTGCTCGGCCCCGGCGAAGAGGCGGACCAGGTTCTCCTTGGCCTGCGCCGGGGTGGTCTGCGCGGTCATCTGCTGCTGGGTGCTGCTGGTCAGCTTGTTGATCTCTGCGCGCCACGGGGTGAGCGCCTGGCAGACCGACGCGGCCCAGGCCCGGGGGCTGGGACCGCCGCACCCGGCGACGACGAGGCTGAGCGTGGCCAGGACCACCGTGAGCTTTCCGGCGGTTGCCGCCCCGCGGGTACGCATGCGAAGCAGCGTACGGCCTCCCGGTGGAAGTGCCACCGGTCAGGTTTCCGGCCCGGGACCTCGGAACGGGCCGGTTCCCGGCCGGCGCGAGGCCGACCGGGAACCGGCACCAGTTCGTACCCGCTCAGGCGCGGACCGGCTCCGCCCGCTCCTCCGGGCTGCCCGCGGCGTCGCCGTCGCGGTCGGAGTCGTCCATGGCGACGCCCTTGCGCTTGCTGAACACCACGGCCGCCACGATGACCAGCGCGGCCACCACGGCGATCGTGATCCGCAGGCCGGTGTTCTTGTCCTCGCCCACGCTCCAGGCCACCACGGCCGGCGCGATCAGCAGCGAGACCAGGTTCATCACCTTGATCAGCGGGTTGATCGCCGGACCGGCGGTGTCCTTGAACGGGTCGCCGACGGTGTCGCCGATGACGGTGGCGGCGTGCGACTCGGAGCCCTTGCCGCCGTAGGCGCCGTCCTCCACCAGCTTCTTGCCGTTGTCCCAGGCGCCGCCGGAGTTGGCCAGGAAGACCGCCATGAGGGTGCCCGCCCCGATGGCACCGGCCAGATACGACGCCAGCGCGCCGGGACCGAGGCCGAAGCCGACCGCGATCGGCGCCATGATCGCCAGCAGGCCGGGGGTCATCAGCTCGCGCTGCGCGTCCCGGGTGCAGATGTCAACGACCTTGCCGTACTCGGGGCGCTGGGTGCGGTCCATGATCCCGGGCAGCTCGCGGAACTGCCGGCGTACCTCCATCACCACGGCGCCGGCCGAGCGGGAGACCGCGTTGATGGCCAGGCCGGAGAAGAGGAAGACCACCGCCGCGCCGACGATCAGGCCGACCAGGTTGCGCGGGTTGGCCACGTTCAGCAGGTTGGTGATGGCGTTCTCGACATTCTCCACCTTCGCGTCGCCGAACGCGGTCTTCAGCGTGTCGGTGTATGAGCCGAACAGCGCGGTCGCGGCCAGGACCGCGGTGGCGATGGCGATGCCCTTGGTGATCGCCTTGGTGGTGTTGCCGACCGCGTCCAGCTCGGTCAGCGTCCGCGCGCCGTGCTCGTCGATGTCGCCGGACATCTCGGCCACGCCCTGGGCGTTGTCGGAGATCGGGCCGAAGGTGTCCATGGCGACGATCACGCCGACGGTGGTGAGCAGGCCGGTGCCGGCCAGCGCGACGGCGAACAGGGACAGCGTGATGGAGCTGCCGCCGAGGAGGAACGCGCCGAACACGCCGGCACCGATCAGCAGCGCCGAGTAGACCGCCGACTCCAGGCCGATGCTGATGCCGGCGAGGATGACGGTGGCCGCGCCGGTCTGCGAGCTCTTGCCGATGTCCTGCACCGGGCGCCGGTTGGTCTCGGTGAAGTAGCCGGTGAGCGCCTGGATCGCGGCGGCCAGCACGATGCCGATCACCACCGCGCCGATGGCCAGCCCGCGGGGGCCGAACGGCGGCTCGCCGTCGGTGACGTTGAGCGTCGCGCGCCAGTTGTCGCCGAGCAGTTCCGCCCAGGTCGGCTTCAGGTAGCCGACCGTGGCAATCGCCACCAGCACCGCGGAGACCAGGGCGGACAGGTAGAAGGCCCGGTTGATCGCAGTCAGGCCGTTGCGGTCGGAGGCGCGCAGCCGGGTGATGAAGACGCCGACGATCGCGACCAGCACGCCGATCGTCGAGATGATCAGCGGCAGGACCAGACCCTCGTTGCCGAACGCGGCCCGGCCCAGGATCAGCGCGGCGACCAGGGTGACCGCGTACGACTCGAACAGGTCGGCGGCCATGCCGGCGCAGTCGCCCACGTTGTCGCCCACGTTGTCGGCGATGGTCGCGGCGTTGCGCGGGTCGTCCTCGGGGATGCCCTGCTCGACCTTGCCGACCAGGTCGGCGCCGACGTCGGCGGCCTTGGTGAAGATGCCGCCGCCGACCCGCATGAACATGGCGAGCAGCGCGGCACCGAAGCCGAAGCCCTCCAGCACGGTCGGGGCGTCGCCCTTGTAGAGCAGGACGACCAGCGCCGCACCGAACAGGCCGAGGCCGACGGTGAGGAAGCCGACCACGCCGCCGGTGCGGAAGGCGATCTTCATGGCGCTCTCGCGCCCGCCTTCGCGCTCCCGCGCGGCCGCGGCGACCCGCAGGTTGGCCCGGGTGGCCAGCCACATGCCGGCGCCGCCGATGAACGCGCTGAACAGGGCGCCCACCACGAAGAACGCCGACCGGCCGATCTTCACCAGGGTCTGGTTGCCGTCGGTGTCGTGCACCGGCAGCAGGAACAGCAGCACGACGGCGATCACCACGAAGATCGCCAAGGTGCGGAACTGCCGCAGCAGGTACGCGGACGCGCCCTCCTGGACCGCCCCGGAGATCTCCTGCATGTTGGTGGTTCCCGTACCGGCTGCCAGCACCGCCCTGGTCAGGGCGGCCGCGAAGACGAGCGCCACCAGCGCGATGACCGCGGCGATGACGACGTACGTCACGTTGGCTCCGGTAAGGGACAGTGCGCCGCCGTCGGCGGCCAAGGTCCCGGACATCTATGTCCTCCTGTACCGAACAACTCGCGCCGATCCGTGGAGACGCGCGGACCGACGCCTGGATGCGGACTCGCAAGCGCGCGCCAACCCACCCCGGGCGGACCAGCGATGAACACCCATTCCCGCTGGCTGCGGGACGGATCACTTGCTGACAACCCGGGTACTGTAGCCCTCCGACGTGTTGCGGCTCACACCGAGGGGGCACCCTTTCGCGATGATCTTCGTCGCTGTGCTATGCGAAGAAATCTGATATATGGGGCGGCCAGCACGACGAGGCCGCGTTCCCTGGGCGGGAACGCGGCCTGCGGGGGTGGGAGCGTCAGGAGCGGCCGACCGGCCAGACCATCCGGACCTCGGTGCCGACGCCCTCCTCGACCGGGCGTACCTGCAGGTCCTCCACGAAGCCGGCGAGCAGGGCGAAACCGACACCAGTGGTCAGCGCGTCCTCGCTGAGCGACTCCTTGGCCAGCTCGTCCGGGGGCAGCGCGGCGAGACCGATGCCCGCCTCGATCGGAGCCCGATCCACCACCCGGACCGAGTACGCCCCGTTGTCGGACATCTCCACCAGCACCGGATCGGCCAGCCCGTACTGCCGGTGCAGGGCCACCGCCCGGGTGCACGCCTCGCCGATCGCCAGGCGCACCTCGTCGAGCAGGTCCTCCCGTACGCCGGCCCGGCGGGCCACCGCGACGCCGACCAGGCGGGCGGTGCGCACGTGCACCGGGGCGGGCGAGAAGGAGAGCTTGACGGTCGCCATCATGCGCCGGCGCCGGTCGGATCGGCGCTGATCGCCGCGTCGACCGTGGGATGCAGCGGGAAGACCTGGTCCAGCGCGGTGATCCGGAAAATCTTGAGCAGCGGCTCCTTGTCGCAGACCAGGGCGAAGGAGCCGCCCGCCGAGCGGAGCCGCTTCAGGGCGCCGACCAGCACGCCGAGCCCGGTCGAGTCGAGGAAGTCCACCCGGCCCAGGTCCACCACGACCCGGCGGGCCCCGCCGTCGATCAGTTCGAGGAGCCGTTCCCGCAGGCGAGGCGCCGTGTAGACGTCCACCTCACCGCCGACCTCGAGCACCGTGTGCTCCCCCACGGCGCGGGTCGCCAGCGACAGCTCCATCGGTCCCTCCTCGGTAAGCTCTCCACGGCATCTAACCATCCCCGCCCGAACGCCCCGGTGGGTCACCGGCCGAGGCTCAACCCCCCTTACCCAGGCCACCCGCGTTTCATTTCCCGATCGTGTTCGGAAGGTGCAGGCCGTGACCTACGACAGCTTCGGCTCGGCGCGTCTACCGCCGCGCCACGACCAGAAGCCGTCGGCAGCCACCGTGCCCGCGAGCAGCGGCCCCGGGCGACCGCCCGCCGAGCTGCTGCACCGGCTGCGCACCCGGCACTCCGCCGACCCGGTCACCCACGTCGAGCGGGTGCCGGCCCGGGCCGGGGAGCCGGCGCCGTGGCCGACGTGGGCCCCCCAGGAGTTGCGGGCGGCGTTCGCCCGGCGCGGCGTCACCGCCCCGTGGCGGCATCAGGCCGAGGCCGCCGAGCTGGCGTACGCCGGGACGCACGTGGTGGTGGCCACCGGCACGGCGTCCGGCAAGTCGCTGGCGTACCAGCTTCCGGCGCTGGGCACGCTGCTCGCCGACCCCCGTGCCACCGTGCTCTACCTGGCTCCGACCAAGGCACTCGCCGCCGACCAGTTGCGTGCCGTCGCCGGCCTCGAGCTGGAGGGGGTACGCCCCGCCTGCTACGACGGGGACACCCCGCGCGCCGAACGGGAGTGGATCCGGCGGCACTCCCGGTTCGTGCTGACCAATCCGGACATGCTGCACCACGGCATCCTGCCCGGGCACGCGAACTGGTCCGGGTTCCTGCGCCGGCTCGCGTACGTGGTGGTCGACGAGTGCCACACCTACCGGGGCGTGTTCGGCTCGCACGTGGCGCACGTGCTGCGCCGGCTACGCCGACAGTGCGCCCGCTTCGGTAACACTCCCGTGTTCGTTCTGGCCTCGGCGACGTCGGGCGACCCGGCGACGACGGCCGGGCGGCTCACCGGGCTGCCGGTCGCGGCCGTCACCGAGGACACCTCGCCACGCGGCGGGGTGACCTTCGCGCTGTGGGAGCCGCCGCTGCTCCCCTCGGATTCGTCCTCCGATGTCGCCGACCTCGCCCCGGTCCGCCGCTCCGCGCTGCGGGAGACCGCCGACCTGCTCGCCGACAGCATCGTCGAGGGGGTCCGCACCCTCGCCTTCGTCCGGTCCCGGCGCGGTGCCGAGGTGGTCGCCGCCAACGCCCGACGTGCACTGGACGAGGCGGTGCCCGGGCTCGGCGACCGGGTGGCCGCCTACCGGGCCGGTTACCTGCGCGAGGAACGGCGCGAGCTGGAACGCGCCCTGCTGCACGGCGACCTGCTCGGGCTCGCCTCCACCAACGCCCTCGAACTCGGCGTCGACCTGGTCGGCCTGGACGCGGTGCTGATCTGCGGCTGGCCGGGCACCCGGGCGTCACTCTGGCAGCAGGCCGGCCGGGCCGGACGCTCCGGCGGCGAGGCACTCGCGGTGCTGGTGGCCCGGGACGACCCGCTCGACACCTATCTGGTGCACCACCCCGAGGCGCTGTTCGGGCGGCCCGTCGAGGCGACCGTGCTCGACCCGGCCAACCCGTACGTGCTCGCCCCGCAGCTCGCCTGCGCCGCCTTCGAAGCCCCGCTCACCCCGGCCGACCTGGAACTCTTCGGGGAGGGCGCGAAGGCGGCGGTCGAGGACCTGGTGGCCGCTGGGGCGCTGCGACAGCGGCCGACCGGCTGGTACTGGCGGCACCGGGAGCGGCCCGAGGTGGACCTGCGCGGCGAGGACGGGGCACCGGTCTGCGTGGTGGAGGAGTCCACCGGGCGGCTGCTCGGCACGGTCGACGGCGGCTCCGCACACTTCCTCCTCCATTCCGGGGCGGTCTACCTGCACCAGGGCGTCTCGTACGTGGTCGACGCGCTCGACCTGGCGGACGGGTGCGCGCTCGTGCACGCCGAGGAGCCGGACTGGTCCACCCACGCCCGGGACGTCACCTCGCTGTCCGTGGTGTCGGTCCGGTCGTACGTGGACGCCGGGCCGGTCGGGCTCTTCCTCGGCGAGGTCGACGTGACCAGCCAGGTGGTGTCGTACCAGCGACGGCGGATCGCCACCGGCGAGGTGATCGACACCCGACCGCTGGACCTGCCGGCCCGGGAACTACGCACCGTCGCCGTCTGGTTCACCCTGTCCCCCGAGTCGCTGGCGGCGGCGGGGATCGAGGCCGCCGACGTCCCGGGCGCGCTGCACGCCGCCGAGCACGCCGCGATCGGCCTGCTGCCGCTCATGGCTACCTGCGACCGCTGGGACATCGGCGGCCTGTCCACCGCCGTCCACCCGGACACCGAGGCCCCCACCGTCTTCGTCTACGACGGCCACCCGGGCGGCGCGGGCTTCGCCGAGCGGGCGTACGGGACGGCGACGGCCTGGCTGCGCGCCACCCGGGACGCGATCGCCGAATGTGGCTGCGAGGCGGGGTGCCCGTCCTGCGTCCAGTCCCCGAAGTGCGGCAACGGCAACAACCCGCTCTCCAAGCCGGACGCCGTCAAGGTTCTCGACGTGGTGCTCGTCAACCTGGCGGCGGCCGCTGGATCCTCTGATGAGGTGGCGGCCGGTGCCTCACCTGCCGTAGCGGCCGAGTCGTGTGCCGAGGCGGTGCCGGAGGCGGCGGCCGGCGGGAGCCGGGGCGGCGTCGGGGTCGGCCTTCCTCGGCAGGACGAGCGGTCGGCGGCTGGTCAGCGGTAACCGCCGGCCCGGGCCTCCTCGTGGGGGCCGACCGCAGCCGGTCGGGCGCCAGGGGTGGAGACGCCGAGGGCGGACGCCGAGGGCCGAGCTGTGCGAGACTCCGGCGTTGCTTATTGAAGGAGATCACGTGCAGCTCGACCGCTTGCAGACCCAGCACCAGTTCATCGTCCGGCAGCGGATCCGGATGATGGTCAACCAGTACGAGGTCCACGCCGTGGCGCCGGACGGCTCGGAGGGCGAGCTGCTCGCTTTCGCGCAGCAGAAGCGGCTCGCGTTCAAGGAGCAGGTGACCATCTACACCGACGACTCCAAGCAGCACCCCCTGCTCGGCTTCAAGGCCCGCCAGCGGCTCGACCTCGGCGCCACGTACGACGTGACGGACCACGCCGGCACCCCGATCGGCCTGTTCCGCAAGGACTTCGCCCAGTCGCTGCTGCGGTCCACCTGGCACGTCGAGCAGCCCGGCCTGCCGCCGATCACCGGGCAGGAGCGCAGCATGCCGGTGGCGCTGCTGCGCCGGTTCGTCGACTCGCTCTCCTGGCTGCCGTACCACTTCGACTTCGTCGCCGGCGGCCAGCCGGTGTTCTCGGTCGACAAGAAGTGGGGCCTGCGCGACCGGTACGTCGTCGACATCCAGCACCCGCAGATCGACCGGCGGCTCGTCATCGCCATGGCGGTCGGCCTGGACGCCCTGCAGTCCCGCTGACGCCGCCTCGCCGGCTGTCGGGCGACGTCGGGCTGGGCGGCCCGGGTGCTCCCGTACCGCCCAGCCCAGCCGCGACTCTGGGGCAGCAGGCCCGCTCGGGACGTCGCGGTGGCGGCGCGGGTGAGCCACGGTCCGGACGGGCCGGTCGGAAGCCTGCCGGGGCGGGACGGGCCATGATGCGCACCAGCGTCCCCAGTGGACGGCGAGGGCAGCTGTGGTTGGCCCACGCCGGGCGAGTCGATCTGCTATGGGCGCCGCGAGCAGCGCAACCCGGCCGCCGAACGCGCGGCGGTAAGCGAGGGTCTGACAGATGGTCCCGGTGGTCACCCAGTTCGCCCGGCCGGCACCTGGCTGCACCCGCGGCAGGACGGGTTCCGCCCGACTCCGCCGGCCCGACGGTCAAGCCGGCAGTCGGTCACCCGGACGACGGCGAGGGGGGCCTGTGACCTGTGGTGGAGCAGCGCTCCCAGAATGGGACGACCCCCGTCGGGGGGAGACGGGGGTCGTCGTGAGGTTCGGCTCCGGGGGGGTCGAGCCGAACCCGCTCAGCGGTCACGGGGGGTGCAACCGCCGAGGGCTTTCCAGACGATGAGACGTGAACTCTCGTCGCGAGCACAAGCATGCCGCAGCGGACCGGTATACGTCGAGTGGTGTCGGCTCCACACACCGCTAATTCGCATTCGCAGAGTGTGACGGCCGTCACTCATGGCAGCGCTCCGCGGGCCGGGCTCTCGCCGGCGACCCCGGGGCCGCGCTGGCCGTCACCCCTCGGGCTAGACTTTCGCGCCGTGGGCCGAAGCGCCGCTTTCTTCGATCTCGACAAGACCGTCATCGCCAAGTCGAGCGCACTGGCGTTCGGTCGGCCGTTCTACCGGGACGGGCTGATCACCCGCCGTGACGTGGTCAAGTCGGCGTACGCGCAGCTGATGTTCCGGCTGGGCGGCACCGACGAGCAGACCATGGCCCGGACCCGGGACTATCTCGCCACGCTCTGCAAGGGCTGGCAGGTGGAACAGGTCCGCCAGATCGTCGCAGAGACGCTGCACGAGCTGATCAACCCCTACGTGTACGCCGAGGCCGCCGCCCTCATCGAGGAGCACCAGGCCGCCGGGCGGGACGTGGTGCTGGTCTCCGCCTCCGGCGAGGAGATGGTCCGGCCGATCGGCGAGCTGCTCGGCGTCACCGACGTGATCGCCACCCGGATGGCGGTCGAGAACGGCCGCTACAGCGGTGAGGTCGAGTTCTACGCGGCCGGCCCCAGCAAGGTCGACGCGGTCGGCGAGTTGGCCGTCGAGCGCGACTACGACCTGGCGGACTCGTACGCCTACTCCGACTCGTACAGCGACCGGCCGCTGTTGGAGTGCGTGGGGCACCCGACCGCGGTGAATCCGGACCGGGCCCTCCGCAAGCTGGCGGTGGAGAACTCGTGGCCGGTGCTGGAGTTCCGGCACCCGGTCCCGCTGGGGCGGCGGCTGCGCGAGCGCCCCGCCGTGCCGGTCGCCGCGGCGGCCCTCGGCGTCGGCGTCGGGGTGGCCATCGGCATTGCCTGGTACGGCCGGCACCGCCGCACCCGCGCCACCACCCCCACCACCTGACCTCCCCTCCCCACCCCGCGCCCACCGGTTCGACCGCGCACTTTCGGGGAAAGTGCGGCCTCCCGGCGTCAGATAGCACCACTTTCGGTGAAGATGCGCGGATTCTGGCCTGCGCGGAGTGCACACGCGGAGCACAGCGCGCGCGGGGCCGGTCAGGAGGCGGCGAGGATTTCGTCGCCGATGAGGGCGATCTGGTCCGCGCCGACCTCGACGGCGGCCATGTAGTGCCGGAGCCAGGAGCGCAGCCCGTCCGCGGTGCCGGTGGCGAAGGCGCCGGCCGCGCCGACGTACTCGGGTTCCCGCTCCCGGTGGCCGACATCGACGGCGACCAGCCCACGCGGGTCGAAACCGGTGGAGATGAGCACCAGCCGGGCGGCGGCCCGGGCCACCACCCCGGACGGGCCGGCGAACGGGCGCAGGTTCAGCAGTTCGCCGTGGACCACGGCGGCCAGCACCAGCGGCGGTACCCGGGTGCCGCCGGCGACCAGCCCGGCCAGCCCGTCGAGGCGTGCCGCGACCACCGGGTCGGACACCGGCCGACCCAGCTCGGACTCGGCCACGACGTCCCGGGCGGCGAGGACGTGCAACCTCGCGAGGGCCTGCCGGGGAGCCTTCGGCCAGAGTTCGCTCAGCCCGGGCAGGGCCCCGGCCACCCGCAGCGCCCCCTGCAGCACCGGGTCGGTGACCGTGCCGGCGCGTACCTCCTCACGGTCCTGCACCCGGCCCTCCAGCGCGGCGCTGGCCACGGCGGAGCGGAGGCTGACCTCGGCGGCGACCTGACCACCGTGGCGGCGCAGCGCGCGGTGCCGGTGCGCCTGGTCGACCCGGTCGCGGGCCTGCTCGACGGCGGGCGCGATGTCAGCGAGCGCGAGCAGCGGGGCGAGCGGATCGGTGGTCATCCCGCCACGCTATCCACCCCGCCACCCTGGTCGGGCATCGCCCGCCCGGATGGCGATCCGGCCAATCGACACCCGTTGCGGTGACCCGCGCCCTCAGCTACCCCTGACACGCCGACATGCCGCATCTGGCGCCGGCCATGCCGAGCCCCGCCGGCCCAGGCCCGCCCCGCCACACCGGGCCCGCGCCGCACGAGACGGGCAGGACCGAGCGCGCCACCGGGCGCGCGTCGAGGGCCGCTGGGCGCGCGGGGCCGGGCCAGGCTGTCGCGGGGCGGCCAGCGCGCGACTAACCTCAGCGGCGTACGAGACGCAGGTCACGCGACGAAGGAGCACCGCATGAGCGAGGCACTGGCCAACTTGCTGAACGAGACGCGGCAGTTCCCGCCGCCGGCCGAACTCGCCGCGAACGCCAACGTCAAGGCCGACGCGTACGCCGAGGCCGAGGGCGACCGGCTCGGGTTCTGGGAGCGCCAGGCCGGCCGGTTGACCTGGGCGAAGCAGTGGGACCAGGTGCTCGACTGGTCGAACGCGCCGTTCGCGAAGTGGTTCGTGGGCGGCCAGCTCAACGTGGCGTACAACTGCCTGGACCGGCACCTGGCGGCCGGCCGGGGCGACAAGGTGGCGATCCACTGGAAGGGCGAGCCGGGTGACACCCGCACCCTCACCTACGCCGACCTGCACCAGCTGACCTGCCAGGCGGCCAACACGCTGACCGACCTGGGCGTCACCGCCGGCGACCGGGTGGCGATCTACCTGCCGATGATCCCGGAGGCAGCGGCCGCCATGCTGGCCTGCGCCCGGATCGGCGCCACGCACAGCGTGGTCTTCGGTGGCTTCTCCGCGGACGCGCTGACCAACCGGATCCAGGACGCCAGCGCCAAGGTCGTGATCACCGCCGACGGCGGCTACCGGCGGGGCAAGCCGTCGGCGCTGAAGCCGACCGTCGACGAGGCGGTGGCGAAGTGCCCGTCGGTGCAGCACGTGCTGGTGGTCCGCCGCACCGGCGAGGACGTCGCCTGGTCGGAGAAGGACCACTGGTGGCACGAGACGGTGGAGACCGCCTCGCCGGAGCACGTCGCGCAGCCGTTCGACGCCGAGCACCCGCTCTTCATCCTCTACACCAGCGGCACCACCGCCCGGCCGAAGGGCATCCTGCACACCACCGGCGGCTACCTGACCCAGACGTCGTACACCACGCACGCGGTGTTCGACCTCAAGCCGGAGACCGACGTCTACTGGTGCACCGCCGACATCGGCTGGGTGACCGGCCACTCCTACATCGTCTACGGCCCGCTCTCCAACGGCGCCACCCAGGTGATGTACGAGGGCACCCCGGACACCCCGCACAAGGGCCGGTTCTGGGAGATCGTCGACAAGTACAAGGTCACCATCCTCTACACCGCACCGACCCTGATCCGCACCATGATGAAGTGGGGCGAGGACATCCCGGCCGGCTACGACCTGTCCTCGCTGCGGCTGCTCGGCAGCGTCGGCGAGCCGATCAACCCGGAGGCGTGGATCTGGTACCGCCAGCACGTCGGCCGGGGTCAACTGCCGGTCGTCGACACCTGGTGGCAGACCGAGACCGGCTCGATCATGATCTCGCCGCTGCCGGGCGTCACCGAGGCCAAGCCGGGCTCGGCGATGACCGCGCTGCCCGGCATCGTCGCCGACGTGGTGGACGACCAGGGCCAGTCGGTGCCGAACGGCGGCGGTGGCTACCTGGTGCTCACCGAGCCGTGGCCGTCGATGCTGCGCACCATCTGGGGCGACGACAACCGGTTCATCGAGACCTACTGGTCGCGGTTCGGGGCCGGCGCCAACGCCGGCGACGAGTGGGTCTACTTCGCCGGTGACGGGGCGAAGAAGGACGACGACGGGCACATCTGGCTGCTCGGCCGGGTCGACGACGTGATGCTGGTGTCCGGACACAACATCTCCACCACCGAGGTGGAGTCGGCGCTGGTCAGCCACCCGTCGGTGGCCGAGGCGGCGGTGGTCGGCGCGACCGACCCGACCACCGGCCAGGCGATCGTCGCGTTCGCCATCCCGCGGGGCACCGCGGAGACCTCCGGCGCGGCCGGCGAGCAGCTCATCGCCGAGCTGCGCAACCACGTCGCGAAGACGCTCGGCCCGATCGCCAAGCCGCGGCAGATCATGCTGGTGCCCGAGCTGCCGAAGACCCGCTCCGGCAAGATCATGCGCCGGCTGCTGCGCGACGTCGCGGAGCACCGCTCGCTCGGCGACGTGACCACGCTGCAGGACTCCTCGGTGATGGAGCTGATCGCCTCCGGCATGGGTGGCGGCAAGTCCGACGAGGACTGACGACTGGCGTACCCCGAGATGGGTGACGGTCCGCACGGACCGTCACCCATCATCATTTTCCGTGCGTACGGGTCGGCGGTTCGGTGGAGGCACGGCGGGCTGAACGGGTAGAGCGGCAACTTGACCTCTGTCGGTGGGGGTGCTTTCTCCTTTAGGTTCAGCCACATCGGACCGGTTCGACGGGCATCACTGCCGGGCACCGGCCGATTTCTTGTCCCATGCCCCACGAATGGAGCGGAATGAGTACCTCTCCGCAATCCGGGTCACGCCGGCGCATACTCGTCGCGCTGCCCGCCATCGCCCTCGCCGCCGCGTCACTGACCGTGACGGGCAGCGCGGCCGCCCAGACGGCCGGTCCGGCTCCGGCCACGATCGGGGCGGACGAGTTCTACATCAACTACGCCGAGCCCGAGGTGCAGCCGGACACCGGCGGCAAGGAGGTCAAGGGCAAGGACGGCATCTACACCTCGCCCGCGAACGAGGCCAAGGCCTACGACCGGAAGTTCGCCGGGGGCAACCCGGTGACCGCGCGGGAGCTGGCCAAGCTTGAGGCCAAGGCGATCAAGACGGGCAAGAGCCCGCGCCAGATCAAGCAGGCCAAGAGCACCCAGACGGCCAAGCTGCTGACCCTGCTGGTGGAGTTCAACGACCAGGCCAACGACGACTTCACCAACGTCATGGTCCCCAAGACGGTCTTCGACGACCGGACCTGCGTCCCCGGCACCGTCCAGAACGGCCCGACGCACAACAACATCGCCGACCCGGCCACCCTGCCCCACAAGGACAACAACTCGATGTGGGTGCCGGACTTCTCGCCGGCGCACTACGACAAGATGCTCTACACCAAGGAGGGCATCACCGAGCGGGTCCGCAAGGATCTGACCGGCCCGGACGGCAAGCCGGGCATCAGCCTGGCCGGCCGGACCATGCACAACATGTACCTAGAGATGTCCAAGGGCGCGTACACGGTCGACGGGCAGGCCAGCCCGTGGATCAAGGTGCCGCACTCGGAGGCCTGGTACGCCGCCTCCCGCTGCACGCGGGACGCGAACGGCAACTGGGTCGCCGGACGGCAGCAGTCGATGAACGGCCACCCGGACAACCCGCTGGGCGCCGGCCGGCTCGCCACGGACGCGATCGACGCCCTGGCCAAGATGGACCCGAACTTCCCCTGGGCCGACTACGACATCGAGGACCAGGGCGACCGGGACGGGGACGGCAACTACAACGAGCCGGACGGCGTCATCGACCACCTGGTGCTGGTGCACGCCGGCAAGGGCAAGTCCAGCGGCGGCGGCGACCAGGGCGTCTACGCGGTCTGGGCGCACTCCTCGGCGGTGGCCGGTGGCTACACCGTTCCCGGCACCAACCTGAGGGTGTCGAACTACATCGTGCAGCCGGAGGATGCCGGCCTCGGCGTGTTCGCCCACGAGTTCGGGCACGACCTCGGCCTGCCGGACCTCTACGACACCTCGGGCAACAACAGCGACTCGGACGTCGACTTCTGGGACCTGATGGCCTCGGGATCGCACTCCGGGGAGATCTTCCAGGCGCTGCCCACCCACATGGGCATCTGGGACAAGTGGGTGCTCGGCTGGGCCGACCCGCTGAACGTCAACCCGGGTGACGACCCACGCGCGGTGCAGCTCGGGCAGACCTCGCGCACCCCGGTGGGCACCAAGGACGGCATCAAGATCAACCTGCCGAACAAGGTGATCACCCTGGCCGAGCCGCACGGCGGCGCCAACATGTGGTACAGCGGCGCCGACCAGGACTGGGCCGACGTCAAGCTGAGCCGTACGGTGACCGTCCCGAACGCCGCCGACGCGAAGTTCTGGATGTGGAACAACTACGTCATCGAGGCCGACTGGGACATGGGCTTCGTCGAGGTCTCCACCGACGGTGGCGCCACCTGGACCGAGCAGAAGGTCTACGACGCCGCCGGCAAGCTGGTCACGACCAACGACGGCTACGGCGACCCCAACGGGCGGATGGCCGACTACGGCAACAAGAAGTACGGCCTGACCGGTGACACCCACGGCTGGCGGCACGACTACGTCGACCTGTCGGCGTACGCCGGAAAGACGGTGCAGGTGCGGCTGCGCTACTGCACGGACGCGGCGTTCGTGGAGCGCGGCTGGTTCGCCGACGACTTCTCGGTCACCGGCGGCGGGGCCACCACCTGGAGCGACGACGCCGAGAACGGCGCCAACGGCTGGACCCTCACCGGTGGCACCTTCACCGACACCACTGGGGCGGGCTGGCACTTCGATGCCGGCACCCAGGTCAAGGCGCAGTACTACCTGGCCGAGTGGCGCAACTTCGACGGCTACGACGCCGGCCTGCAGTACGCCTACGACACGGTCTACTCGCGCGAGGCGTGGAAGGTCGACAAGGTCTCGTACAACGCCCCGGGCATGCTGGTCTGGTACCGGGACACCGTGCTCGGCGACGTCAACCACGTCACCGCACAGCTGACCTCCCTGCCGAGCTACGGCGCCAAGGGCGGCCTGCTGATCGTCGACTCGCACAACGAGCCGCTGCGCCGGCAGGGTGAGGCGGCCGTCAAGGACCCGTCGGTGCTGGACAACCTGCCCAGCCGCCCGCAGTCCTCGAACGCGGCCTTCTCCCTGAACCCGACGTACCCGTTCAAGGAGTGCCTGGAGGCGGCGGACGAGCCATACAGCGAGTACTGCACCCAGTTCCCCGCGCAGGCGGCGGTGTCCGGCTTCAGCGACGCCAAGGGCTGGTACCCGGGCATCGAGGTCCGCGGCGGGGCACTCTACGCTCGGGACAGCGACGCCTCCGTCGTCGTCCCGTCGCGCGACAACGCGCCGTACACCACCCGGGTGACCAACCCGGATGGCAGCCCGGCGACGGCGCTGTACGGCACCGACCTCGGATTCACCGTCCTCGGCACCGGCAACCCCGGTGACGCGGGCGTCGCGTACGGCGTCTCGATCATCATCAAGCGGGCCGCCCAGGACAACTCGTACGCCACGGTGTACGTGACCCCGGCGACGAACTGAACCGACCCGACGAACGCAACGAGGGCCCGTCGGGAGCTTTTGCTCCCGGCGGGCCCTCGCCCTGTCCCGACGACACGGCTGGGGCCAGTCAGCGGACCAGGTGCGTCTCATATTGACATCCGCCGAACTCCGCTGTGACCATCTGAGTGCTGTCGTCACAGTGCCGCACCGGAGACGTACGGAGCGTCACGCCGACCGGGCACCGGCTGCGGCAGCGCGACGCCGCCACCGGCGGCCGCGGGGGACGGGGGACGAGGATGTTTGCTGGGCTGCTCTCCGATGATGCGCGTCAGCTGTACGAGGCTCTGCTGGCGGACGCCTCGGCACCGTTCGTCCCACCGGAGGCACCGGAGACACCGGCGCTCGCCGAACTGCTCCGGCACGCACTGGTGTTCCAGACCCCGGCCGGGAGCCTGCGCGCGGTGTCGCCGGCCGCGGCACTGCGTCGGCTGTTGTTGGCCCGGCAGCGGGAGCTGGCCGACGCGAACCGGGAGCTGGCCGACCGGTACGCCGAGCTGGAGCGGCTGGAACGAGAGCCGCCCCGGGCCGCCTGGGGCACCGGCACCCAGCTGGAACTGCTGAGCGGCAGCGACGAGCTCGCCGCCCGGCTCCACGAACTGGTGACCACGGCCCGGCATCACTGCCACCACCTGCGCACACACCGGCCGGGCGACGATCCGCACGGCTGGCCCGCGCCGGCGCCGGAGGCCGGCGTCCGGTTTCGGGCAATCCACACTCCCGAGACAGTGGCGCAGTCGACCGGGCCGGCGGCCGGGCAGGACCGGACGGGCAGCGTCCGCCTCCTGCCCGGGCTACCGGTGCAACTGACCATCGCGGATCGGGTGGCGCTCGTCGGCATCCCATCGACGGATGGTGGCGCGCTGCTGGTCCGGGTCCCGGCCCTCGTCGACGCGCTGCTGGACTGGTTCGAGCTGTTGTGGCGGCGGGCGGTGCCACTGGACCCTCCGGCGTCCGCGGCTGCCGGTGGCCCCAGCAGCGCGCAGCTCCAGGTGCTCCGGCTCGCCGCCGCCGGTTTCAAGGACGAAGCCATTGCGCGCAGCCTCGGCCGAAGCACCCGCTGGGTTCGACGTCAGATGGAATCGCTGGAGGAGCGGCTGGGGGCCACCAACCGCCTCACCCTCGGCATCGCGGCAGCCCGGAGCGGACTGGTCTGACCGCTGCCGCAGTTTGCACAGTGCAGCTTGCGGCCAGGCTGGCCGCTTTGCCCTCCCGGCCCGGCCGCCCGGCCGCCACAGTGGAGCCACTTCGGCCCAGGGCACCGCCTCCACGCCGGAGCAGGGAGCGACCGACATGGGAGGGCCGGGTTGAAGACGCTGTCCAGAATTCGGAAATTGGGGATCGCCGCGCTCGCCGCGCTCACGCTGACCGTCCCGGTGGCCGCCGCGCCGGCTCCGGCGGTCGCGGCGCCCACCAGCTTCGACCACATCCTCTTCTGGAACGACGTGCTGCTGAAGGCGTACCGGCAGACGGGGGGCCCGCCGACCGGGCTGGCCCGGGCCGGCGCGATGCTGCACATCGCGCTCTACGACACCTATACCGCGCTCAGCCCGATCGGTACGCCGTATCTCGGCGGCAACGTGAACCGGGAGCCGGGGGCAAGCTACGACCTCAAGGCCAACCTGGACGTCGCCGCCTACAACCTGTTGCAGCTGGCGCTCTTCCCGAGCCTGGACTTCTCGGCGGACTACCAGCGGGCGCGGCTGGACGTGCCGCTCGGCGAGCCCGGTCCGGGCGGCTGGAGCACCAGCATCGCCGAGTCGGTGGTCGACCAGATGCGGGCGAACCGAACGAACGATGGGTCGACCGACAACACCCCCTACACGCCGGAGCTGGTACCGGGCCAGTGGCGGCCGACCGACGGGGCCGACGCCGCCTCGCCGAACTGGGGTCTGGTGAAGCCGTTCGCGCTCACCTCCGGCTCGCAGTTCCGTCCGGGGCCGCCCGGCGGCTACAACACCCCGGCCAGCCTGCTGGCCAGTCCCGAGTACGCGGCGCAGGTCGCCGATGTGCAGTCCCTGGGCGCGGCGAACTCGACCACCCGCACGGCAGAGCAGACCACGATCGCCTACTTCTGGGCCAATGACCTGGACGGCACCTACAAGCCGCCCGGCCAGCTGTTCAAGCTGACCCAGACCGTCGCCAAGCAGCGCGGCCTGAGCCAGGGCGCGAACGCGAAGCTCTTCGCCCTGGTCGGCATGGCGATGGCGGACGCCGCGATCACCGCCTGGGACGCGAAGTACCAGACCGCCATCGACCTGTGGCGACCGGTCACCGCGATCCGCGAGGCCGGCACGGACGGCAACGCGGCGACGACCGAGGACCGGAACTGGCAACCGCTCTCCAACAAGGCCGGGGTGCCCTTTTCGCCGAACTTCCCGGCGTACGTCTCCGGCCACGCCACCTTCGGCGGGGCGTGGGCCGGCATCATGAAGCGCTACTTCGGCACCGACAACGTCACCTACACCGCGACGACCGAGGACCCGCACGCGATGGGCGTCACCCGCACCTTCAGCACCTTCACCGCCGCTGCGGTGGAGAACGCCCGCAGCCGGATCTACCTCGGCGTCCACTACCAGTGGGACGGGGACAACGGCGTGGCGGCCGGTGACGCGGTCGCCGGCCACGTGTACGCCAACTATCTACGCTAACCCGACACGGGCGGGGCCCGTCCGGAGCTGTTGCTCCGGACAGGCCCCGCTCTCGTTACACGGGGGCAGATTCTTTCCAGCCGCCGCGTGACATTTCGGTGGATGCCAGCGCTCCTTTTCGGGGACCTCGTAATCACGCTCACGCAGCGTGATCGTGCCCAAAACGTAATGCGAATCGCAGTCAGATCCTTGCACCTTTTGATCCGGATTTGCCCGAGAAAGGTGGGCACCCACGACGGTGATTGACCCGTGACAACGATGCGGACCTCTGCCAAGGTGGTGACGCACTACATGACAGTGATGGTTTTGGCTGCCCCTGTCATGTAACAGATCCACAAAGGAGGAGGACCTTTGAGGAGACGAGTCACAGCAGGCCTGGCCTCGGCCGCGGCCGCGCTGCTGGCAGCCGGTGTCGTCACGGCGCCGGCGTCCGCCGCCCCGGCGGCGGAGCCCACCCCCGGCGTCGACAAGGTGAAGCAGGGCAAGGACAACCTCCCGGATCCGAAGGCGGATCAGCACCGGGAGGTCCGGAAGCAGGCCATCGCCGACCTGCTGACGGGCAAGGCCAAGCTTCAGACGCGCAACGGCTCGAAGGTCATCCAGGTAAAGGACGACCTGTTCGTCGAGTACCAGCAGGCGCCGAAGATCGACCCCATCTTCACGATGCTGGTCAACTTCGGCGACAAGACCGACCCGCGTACCGGGGGCACCCCCGGCCCGGTGGTCAACCAGATCCCAGAGCCGGACCGCAACTGGGACGGCAGCTCGACCGACAACAACAGCACCCTGTGGCGCCCGGACTTCCACCGGGAGCACTACACGGACATGTTCTACGGTTCGGGCGAGTCGATGCGGGACTTCTACCTGCAGCAGTCCGGCGGTCGGTACACGGTCGGCGGCGACGTCAGCGACTGGATCTCCGTGCCGTACAACGAGGCGCGGTACGGCAGCAACAAGATCTCCGACGCCGACGGCTCCTGGAACTTCGTCAAGGACAGCGCCACGTCCTGGTATGACGCCCAGGTCAAGGCCGGCAAGACGCCGCAGCAGATCAAGGACTACCTGGCCCAGTTCGACGTCTGGGACCGGTACGACTACGACGGCGACGGCAACTTCAACGAGCCCGACGGCTACATCGACCACTTCCAGGCGGTGCACGCCGGCGAGGGCGAGGAGGCCGGCGGCGGCGCCCAGGGCGAGGACGCCATCTGGTCGCACCGCTGGGCCGCGTTCCCCAACCTTGAGGGCAAGGCTGGCCCGGCCGGCAACCTGGCCGGTGGTGTCCAGATCGGCAACTCCGGCTTCTGGATCCGGGACTACACCACGGAGCCGGAGAACGGCGGCCTGGGCGTGTTCGCCCACGAGTACGGCCACGACCTCGGCCTGCCGGACCTGTACGACACCGCGGGCGGCGACAACGGCGTCGGCTTCTGGAGCCTGATGGCGTCGGGTTCGTGGCTGAGCCACGGCACCGACGACATCGGTTCGACCCCGGGCTACATGGACCCGTGGTCGAAGCTCTACCTGGGCTGGCTGAACCACTCGACCGTCGACTACGGCAAGGGCACCACCCAGGTGACCCTGGGCCCGGCGGGCGACAGCGACGGGCCGAAGGCCCAGGCCGTCGTGGTCAACCTGCCCTCGACCACCCAGACCACGAACTACAACACGCCGTTCGGCGGGTCGTACGAGTGGTGGGGCGGCAGCGCGGACGACCTGAACACCACGCTGACTCGCACCCTGGACCTGACCGGCTCGACCTCCGCGTCGATCACCGCGAAGGCCCAGTGGGACATCGAGGAGGACTACGACTACCTCTACGCCGAGGTGTCCACCGACGGTGGCGCCACCTGGCACGCCCTGAGCAACTCGCTCATCGACCAGGGTGAGACCGGGGTCGACGGCTCCACCAGCGGCGCGTGGGTCGACCTGACCTACGACCTGTCGGCGTACGCCGGCCAGACCGTGACGTTCCGCTACCGCTACGCCACCGACGGCGGCGTGCACCTGGCGGGTCCGTTCCTGGACAACATCGCGCTGACCAAGAACGGCACCGTCGCGTGGACCGACGACGCGGAGACCCTGGCCGCCGAGTGGACGGCCAAGGGCTGGACCCGGATGGGCGGCTCCGTGACCGACACCTACCCGCGCTTCTACATCGCCGAGAACCGGACCTACTTCGGTTACGACGACGCGCTGCGCACCGGTGGGTACAACTTCGGCTGGGCCAACAGCCGGCCGGACTTCGTGGAGCGGTTCTCGAACCACCCCGGCATGCTGGTGTGGTACGTGAACTACGCGTACGGCGACAACAACACGTCGCAGCACCCGGGCTACGGCCTCAACCTCCCGGTCGACGTCCGTTCGCAGAAGATCAACATCGGCGGCCAGGGCACGATCACCAACCGGCGCGGTGGCTACGACGCGACGTTCAGCCTCTACGCCAAGCCGGCCCAGACCTTCCACAAGAACGGCGTGGCGGTCACGGTCCCGGCGCTCGAGCCGCACCCGATCTTCGACGACAGCGGTATCGGGACGTACTGGAACTCGGGCAACGCGTGGAACTCGGTGAAGGTCGCCGGCACCGGCACCAAGATCGAGATCCTGCAGCAGGGCACCACCCCGACCAGCGACATGGTCGTCAAGGTCACCAACTGATCGGGTAGCACCAACGGAGGGGCCGGTGGCGGCGACGCCACCGGCCCCTTTCGCGTACCCGGACGCTCGCCCTGCTCGATCTGTCCGATCGACCGATGCGGATGTGACGGTGAAGAGCCGTCCCGTCAAGCAGTTGCTACAAATCGACGTGCCTGTCTTCCCACCCGTCACGGGAGTGTCTATCTTCACCAGTGGTCCCACTAGTGGGACGTCTCACCGGCCCGACCCCGTGGGCCGGTTCCCTCACACCGGAGGTACCACGTGCGCAAAGTCGCAGTGGGTCTACTCGGGCTTTCGCTGACAGCGACGGGACTGGTGGCGGGCACGGCCGCCAGCGCCGCGCCGCAGCCGAAGTTGCCGGCCACCGCTTCGTCGGTGGCCGAGCCCGTGCAGGCTGAGCATGATCTGCCGGACAAGTTCGAAGAGAAGCGCCGCGCGCTTCGTCAGGAGGGCCTCAGCGAGGTCCTGTCCGGCAAGACCACGCCGCAGAAGATCAACGGCAGCACCGTCGTCAAGGTCGGCGAGACCGCCGGCGGCGCGGCGACGGCGGCCGGCGCCCGGAGCGCGGCCCCGGGCAAGGGCGGCAAGAAGAACCAGTACGTCGAGTTGGCCCGGGAGCGGACCGACAAGATCTTCGTGATCCTGGCCGAGTTCGGCGACGAGCGGGACCCGGCCTACCCGGACAAGGACATGAACCCGGACATCCCGGGTCCGACCCGGTTCGACGGGCCGCGGCACAACGAGATCCCGGCACCGAACCGTGCGGTCGACAACTCCACCGTCTGGCAGGCCAACTACAGCCCGGAGCACTTCCGCCAGCTGTACTTCGGCACGAAGCCGGGCGACGAGTCGCTCAAGCAGTACTACGAGGCCCAGTCGTCCGGGCGGTACACCGTGGACGGCATGGTCACCGACTGGGTGAAGGTCAAGTACAACGCCGCGCGGTACGGCCGCTCGGACGACCCGATCGCGGACGACGACGTCGAGAACCCTGCCAACGACCCGGCGGTCTGCGACAGCAACGTCTGCCAGAACACCTGGGACCTGATCCGGGACGCCGCCAACCAGTGGGTCGCCGACCAGAAGGCCAAGGGGCGCACCGACGCCCAGATCAAGGCCGACATGCAGTCGTTCGACCAGTGGGACCGGTACGACTACGACGGCGACGGCAACTTCAACGAGCCGGACGGCTACATCGACCACTTCCAGATCGTTCACTCTGGCGGCGACCAGGCGGACGGCGACCCGCACCAGGGCGAGGACGCGATCTGGAGCCACCGCTGGGCGGCATACAACACCTCGCAGACCGGTCCGGCGAACTTCCCGATCGGCGGCACCGAGATCGGCGACACCGGCGTCTGGATCCGCGACTACACCATTCAGCCGGAGAACGGTGGCCGCAGCGTCTTCTACCACGAGTACGGCCACGACCTCGGCCTGCCGGACGACTACAACGTCCTGAACGGCGGCGACAACAACAACGAGCACTGGACCCTGATGGCCCAGAGCCGGCTCGGCGACAAGAACGACCGCGGCATCGGCGAGCGCGGTGGCGACCTGGGCGCGTGGAACAAGCTCCAGCTCGGTTGGCTCGACTACGAGGTGGTCAAGGCCGGCCAGAAGCGCACCCTGGAACTCGGGCCGCAGGAGTACAACTCCAAGAAGCCCCAGGCCGCGGTCGTGGTGCTTCCGCCACGGACGTACACCTTCAACAACGGCAAGCCGTTCGACGGTGCCAAGCAGTACTTCTCGGGTAACGACGACGACCTGGACAACACCATGACCAGGACGATCGACCTCACCGGGAAGTCGACGGCCGCCCTGTCGATGAAGGGCCGCTACTCCATCGAGTCCGGCTTCGACTACCTCTTCTTCGAGGCGTCGACCGACGGCGGCAAGACCTGGTCGGCGCTGCCCGGCACGGTCAACGGCAAGGCACTCCCGCCCGTCTCGGGCAGCGACCCCCGTCCTGCCCTCAGCGGCAGCAGCGGCGGCAAGTGGGTGGACATCAACATCCCGCTGGACGCGGCGGCCGGCAAGGTGGCCCAGTTCCGGTTCCACTACGTCACGGACGGCGGGCTTTCCGCGGGCGGCTTCTTCGGTGACGCGATCACCGTGACCACAGACGGGCAGACCCTGCTCAGCGACGGCGCCGAGAACGGCACCGGGGACTGGGCGCTCAAGGGCTGGAGCATCGCCGAGGAGACCTACACCCGGGACTTCGCCAACTACTACATCGCCGGCAATCGGTCGTACGTCTCGTACGACAAGTACCTGAAGACCGGCCCGTACTACTTCGGCTACCTGAACAGCCGGCCCGACTGGGTGGACCACTACGCGTACCAGCAGGGTCTGCTGATCTCCTACTGGAACCTCCGGTGGGCCGACAACGACACCTTCGCCCACCCGGGTGAGGGTCGGAACATGATCATCGACGCGCACCCGCGGCCGATCTACAACCTGACCGGCAACCCCTGGCGGGCCCGGGTCCAGGTCTACGACGCGCCGTTCAGTCTGAAGAAGGCGGACTCGTTCACGCTGCACATCAACAGCCAGCCGCAGTACATCCGTGGCCAAGACGCGCAGCCGCTGTTCGACGACACCAAGCAGTACTGGTTCCCGGAGCTGCCGAACCACGGCGTCAAGCTCCCGGCCACCGGCACCAAGATCAAGGTTCTGAAGCAGAACGGCACCTCGATCAAGGTCCAGTTCTCCTGAGCCGCTGATCACCGCACGACGCGATGCCCGGGCAGGCCACCTGCCCGGGCATCGCCCGTTGATCCGTCGGCAGCGACGCAGGTCGCCCCGGGACGGCGGCGGCCGTGCGGAGCGCCGGCCCGACGGCGCGCGGCGGCCGCACGCGCGCAGCGCCTACGCTGGGCACATGACCGACCAGCGCGGCGGACCTGTCGACGAGTCCTGCGTCCTCCCCGACGGGCCGTGGGCGCACCGGTTCGTCGGCGCCAACGGCAGCCGCTTCCACGTCGTCGAGGCCGGCACCGGCCCGATGGTGCTCTTCCTGCACGGGTTCCCCGAGTACTGGTACGCCTGGAAGGACCTGCTGCCGGCGGTCGCGGACGCGGGATTCCGGGCCGTCGCGGTCGACCTGCGCGGGTACGGCGCGAGCGACAAGCCACCGCGGGGGTACGACGGCTACACCCTCGCCGCCGACGTCGCCGGGCTGATCCGGGCGCTCGGCGAGCGGTCGGCGACCCTGGTCGGCTCCGGGGCCGGCGGCCTCATCGGGTGGACCGCCGCCTCGTTCCACCCCAGCCTGGTCCGGCGGCTGGTGGTGCTCGGGGCGCCGCACCCGCTCCGGCTGCGGGCCGCCATCTTCGCGGACCCGCGCGGCCAGTTCACCGCCTCCACGCCCACGCTGAAGTTCCAGCTACCCCGCTACGAGCACGTGCTGACCCGGGACGACGCCGCCGAGGTGGAGGCGATCCTGCGCCGCTGGGGCGGACCCCGCTGGGTCGAAGGCCCGGACTTCGCGGCGTACGCCCGGTGCTGCCGGGAGGCGATGCAGATTCCGCAGGCCGCCTTCTGCGCCATGGAGGGCTACCGGTGGGCGTTCCGTTCGGTGCTGCGGCTGCACGGCTACCGGTTCGTCAAACTGATGCAGAAACCGCTGGTCACGCCGACCCTGCAGCTGCACGGCGCGCTGGACCAGGCGTCCCTGCCACGTACCGCCCAGGGTTCCGGCCGCTACGTCATCGCGCCGTACGAGTGGCGGCTGCTCGACGGGGTCGGCCACTTCCCGCACGCGGAGGCCCACGACGTGGTGCTCGGCGAGATCCTGCGCTGGACGAAATCCTGACTCAGACCCGCTTCTCGCGCCGGTCGGAGACCTCGTGCGCCGGCGCCCAGCCCTGGTAGACGCCGAACTCGAACGCCTCCAGACCCATCGCGCGGGCCACCGGCCAGCGGCCGCCGGTGTACTCCACCCGCAGCCAGCCCTCGTGCTCGGCCAGCACGATGAACGGCTGCCCCTGCCACGTGCAGGTGGTCCGCACGTACGCCAGGTCGTCGACCTCGGCGACCGGCAACACCCGGACGTGGCGGCCGGGGCGTACCTCCTCGAAGCCCTCGCCCGGTTCGGGCTGGTAGAGGCGGACGTCGTCGCCGTCCGGGCTGGCCTGGTACTCCCGGCCCCGCCAGCGGGCCACGTAGCCGTCGCGGCTCACGACTCGTCACCGGCCGGGCGCCAGCGCAGCGCGTCGGTGTCGAGCACCGCCACCATCCGTTCGCTCCCGTCCGCGCCGATCCGCCACAGCTGCGCGCCGTGCGGCAGCCGGGCACTGTCCACCTTGAACTCGGCCACCACGTCGCTGCTCTCACCCGGTGCGAAGCCGTTGCCGCGGAACGGGGGCCGCTCGATCACCCAGCCCTCCATCGCCCGCATGGCGGCCTCGTTCTGTCCGCCGTACGGGATGCGGTAGAGGCTGGGCCGGTACGCCGGCCAGCGCAGCACGTAGATCTCCTCGGCGTCGCGGGCGAACGGCGAGTCGGGATGGCCGAGGCCGAGCGCGTCGTACAGCCCGGCCGGGGTGCTCAGGTGGGCCAGCTCGCCGGCCCGGTGCACGAAGCCGGACACCCGGTCGTAGCCACGCTCCAGGTAGTACGCGAGCTGGCTCGGGGCGACCGCCTTCTGCATGGTGACCGGCCGGCTCGGGTCCACCGGGGGCACCGCGGGTCGGGCCGGGGCCGCCGGCTCCGGCGCGGGCGGCTCCGGCTCGCCCTCCGGGTCGTCGCCGAGGCCCACCTCGGCGGCCCAGTTGGCCAACGCCAGGACCTGCTCGCCGGGGTACTTCGCGCCGACCGGGGTGCCCGGGTTCACCGCGAACGACCAGTTCTCGTCCGGCCAGCGCCGGATGAGCTGGACGAACTTGACGCGTACCGTCTCGACCGGTCCGTCGACCCGGTCCGCGAGCCGCTCCGGCGAGGTGTAGACCACCACGTACGTCTCGCCGTCGAGCTCCTCGGTCCGCCAGACGAACGCGGAATCGCCGGGTCGGGCGCCCGGCGCGGAGTCGGCCGCGACCGGCAGCAGCACCCGGGCCAGCAGGAGGGTGGAGAGGAAACCGTCGGTGCTGCCGCTACCCACGGCGCCGACGAGTTCCTCCTCCACCTCGTTGGCGGGCACGAAGTTGGCCGGCACGGGTGCCGGGGGTGGTGGACCGGCGGGGGCGTCCGTGCCCGCGGTCTCCCGGGTGCGGTCGCTCGTCGGCACGGTCGGGGCGGCCACCTCGTCCGGTGCCGTCGGTACGCTCACCCGCGCCGTAGGCTCCTCCGCCATCCTGGGCGGCTCGGCCGGCGATGCGGCACGCTGCTCCGGCGGGCCGGCGGGCTGGAACAGCGACCCGGTGCCCGGTTCCGGGGAGGCGCTCCGGCCGAACAGCGGCACGGTCTGCTCGGCGGACGACGCGACCGGCTCGAAGAGCGACGCGGTCCGGTCGTCGATCCCGGCCTGATCGATCCGCTCGGCGGCGGGGGCGGCGGCGGCCCGGTCGGCCGGGAACGCCGGCGGGACGGCCTCCCCGGCGGCGGGCGGCGGGGGCGGGTCGACCGTGATCGGCACGGTGGGATCGGCGGGACCGGCCCAGGGCGCGGGTGCGTCGTCGCCGTCGGCCCGGTACGCCGTCGGCACCGTCGCGGTCGCCATCGCGGAGGCGGCGGCAGGGACGGTCGGTACGGCGTACGGCTCCGACACCACCGGCGGTGGACCGGCGGCCGGGGCCGCCCCCGGCTCCTCCGGCGCGGTCAGGTCCCGGGCCTCGATGACGGTGCCCTCGATGACGATCGGCGAGAAGCCCCGGCGGGGCGCGGGCGGGCCGGAAACCGGTTCGGCGATCGACGGAGGCAGCTCTTCCGCGTCCGCTGGCCCGGAGAGGGTCCGGTCAGCGGCGCCGCCCGGGTGGGCGCGAGCGGGAATCGGCTGGGTCGCTTCCTCCGCACCCGGCCCGGGGCGGGGATGCCGGCGGGGCAGCGCCTGGGCGGCCTCCTCGGCGGCGATCGGGGCGGCCGGCCGGGACGGTCGGGGCGGCTCCGCCGGACGGATCGCCTGGGTGGCCTCGGCGGCGTCCAACCGGAACGCCTGGGTGGGGTCCGCCGGCACCGGTTCGCTCAGCGGGCGGCGACGCGGGAACGGCTGGCTGCCGCTGGCGAACCGGGACGGCGGCACGGCCCGTGGCACCGCATCCGGCGGCGGGCGGCGGGACGCCCGGCCCGAGGCGGGCTCGAAGAACGACCGGGCGGGCTGCGGTGGGGCGGCCTCGCCGGACCGGCCGGGACGGGCGAGCGGACCCTGCTCGTCGGGGCGCCGATGCCGGTCGGTGAGCCAACCGGACCGGCCGTCGGCGCCAGGCTCGGCGGCGGACCGATCGCCGACGCGGGCGGAGCCGGCGGTCGACCCGCCGGGCCACCCGTCGCGAGCCGGCCGGTCGTCCTCGGCCGACCGGCCGAGCGGCGTCGGGGGGCTCGGGGCGCGGTGGCCGTTCGCCGGATCCGGCTGGCGGGCGGCCGGCGGGCCGGGCGGTTCGGGCGAGCCCGCGGCCCGGACCCGGGTGGCCTCCACCCGATCCAGTCGGGCGCGGGCGCCCATGGTCCGGCCCGGCAGCCGGACGTCGCCCCGCGCGAGCTGGGCGACGAACCAGGCCGGCAGGTAGCCCTCGATGGGCAGGCCAGGGTTGACCGCCAGCCACCACTCGTGGTTGGGCCAGGCAGCGGCCAGATCGGCGTACCGGACGCGGCGGGTGGCACCGGGGTTCTCACCCAGGCAGGCCCGCAACGCGGTGGCGGAGGTGAAGGCGAGGACGTGGGTCCGGCCACCGGTGGTCCAGGTGCCCCAACCCAGCTGGGCCTGCCCCGCCAGCCCCTCGGCGGCGACCGGCAGCAGCAGGTCGACCCGGGTCAGGATGCGGAAGTAGAGCTGCTGGTCCTGGGCCCGCAACGCGTCCCGCATCGCCACCTCGGCCTCGGCGGCCGGCTCCCATCCGGTCACGGCCACCTCTCCTCCCGCGAACAGGCCATAGGCATCGCCTACAACCTACAAGGTGGTAACAAGATCACAATGGCTGGCCGTCGGCGGTCCGCCGGACCACGAGCGAGGCGCTAACATCCCGTTCCGGAGCCGACACGATACGGAGGCGGTCGATGTCCCGGCCCGTCACGCGCCCGCCCCTGGCCGCCCTTGCGGCCCTTCTCGCCGCCGTGCCGCCGGCCGTCTTCGGCACCGCGCCACCACCCGCCTCCGCGGCTGCGCCGCCGGCCTTTTCCGCCACCGCACCGCTACCCGCCGTCGCCGCCGCCGCACCGACCGTTCCCGTCACCGCGCGGCGACCCGCGTTCGCCGCCGGGCCCGTGGCGCGCGCGCCACAGGGCTGCGCCACGCCGCCCGCGCCGGCCCGCCCGGTGGCCGACCAGCCGTGGCCGCAACAGCGGTACGCGCCGGACCGCTTCGAGCCGCTCGCGACCGGCGCCGGGGTGCTCGTCGCGGTGGTCGACTCTGGAGTGGACCGGACCCACCCGCAGCTCGCCGGACGGGTGCTCGCCGGCACCGACTTTTTGGACCCCGGCGGCGACGGCAGGCGGGACTGCGCCGGGCACGGCACCGGCGTGGCGAGCATCATTGCCGCGGCGCCCCGCCCGGGCGTGGCGTTCCGGGGACTCGCGCCGGGCGCGCGCATCCTGCCGGTACGGGTCAGCGAACAGCAGGTCGTCGAGGGTCGGGAGTCGGGGCGTACGGTCGGCGGGGCCGAGTTCGCCCGGGCCATCCGCTGGGCGGTCGACCACGACGCCGACGTGCTTAACCTCTCCGTCGTGCTGTACGCGGACCATCCCGCCGTCCGCTCCGCGATCGCCTACGCGGTGCGCCGCGACGTCGTCGTGGTGGCCGCCGCCGGCAACCTGCACGAGGGCGGCGACCCGCGGCCGTACCCGGCCGCGTACGACGGGGTGCTCGGGGTGGGCGCGATCGGGGCGGACGGAAGCCAGGCGCCCTTCTCCCAGACCGGCCCGTACGTGGACCTCGTCGCACCCGGCGGTGACGTGCTGATGGCGGCGCCCGGTCAGGGGCACCACCGGGCGGAGGGAACCAGCTACGCCACGCCGTTCGTGGCCGCGACGGCGGCACTGCTGCGGCAGTACCGCCCGGAACTGAGCGCGGTGGACGTGGCCCGGCGGCTGGTGGCGACCGCCGACCCGGCCCCGGGGCGCGGAGACGGCTACGGTGCTGGGGTGCTCAACCCGTACCGGGCGGTCACCGAGTCACCCGGGCCGGTGGCGGCCCGCCCGGCTCGGGGCGCGGCGCTGGCGGTCGACCGGCCGGACCCGGCCGCGGCGGCACAGCGGGCCCGCCGGGCGACGGCCCGACAGCGGGCGCTGCTGGTGGCCGGCGCGATCGGAGCGGCGGCGACGGCAGTGGTGTTGCTCGCCGTGGTGGTGCCCCGGGGCGCCCGGCGCCGCTGGCGCCCCGCCGACCCGAGCTGACCCACCCGGTCGCCGCACGCCAGCCGCCAAGACCCGCACAACTTCAGGGAAGCTGCGACCGGCTGAGCACGGGCACACCATCCGGGAGGTTGTGCGGATCTTGGCGGCGCGGACGGCGACGACTACTGGAACAGGTTGACGTTCCGCTTCTCGGTGTCGAGGTAGTCGGTCGCGGATTCCTCCACCGCCAGCTTGATGTCGCGCAGCATGGCCTGGAGATCCTGCGAGGCGGCCCGCCACCGCGCCTGCCGCTGCTCGTACGCCTGGCGGGCCTCACCGGTCCAGCTCGCCACCAGCGGCGCGGCATCCCGTTCGAGCTGGCCGAGCTGGCTGTCGAGGGTGTTCAGCGCCTTCTGGATGTCCCCGCTCGCCTGCTGCAACGCGGCGAAGTTGACGACCAGCACACCGTGATCCATGAGATCGGTCCTTCCTCGTCAGAGCGGCAGCTGGATGCCGCGGTGGGTGCCGGCCACCCGACCGGCGGCCTCGGTGTCGGAGACGTCGTACTGCTGGCCGGCGGTGCGGATCGCGATCGCGGTCTCCCGCAGGGCCCGCTGCAGCGCCGCCTGGTCCTGCGCCCACTGCTGCTTGACCTGCTCGAAGGAACGCCCACCGGCGCCCCGCCAGGCCTGCTGCAACACCTCCAGCTCGGCCATCAGGCCGCTCAGCATGGTCTGCAACGACTGGTCCACCTGCTCGAACGTCGCGGCGGTCTGCTGCATCACCGCGGCTTCTGCCTGGGTCTGGGACACCCCGAACGTCACCTCGTTTCCTCGGTCGTGGCTGGCCGCTGGAACGACCACCGTGGACTCGCCGGAGCGCGAGAGCCGGAGTGGTGGGGCGGGAGACGGCGCGCGCTCGGCGGAACTCGTCACAGACGGTAGCCGCCCGACTGCGGTTCTGCTACCCCGTCGGGCTCCCCTGTGAACAACGCTGCCCTTACGATGAGCCACGCCACCGTCACCCGGCGACCAGGCGGAGGGGAACCGTGAGCGCGAGGAGTGAGCCGAATCTGAGAGCCCCGCGAACCAGGCGGCCCGGTGACGGCGGCCTCCACCGGACGGCCGCGCCCGTGACCGCCAGTGCGGCACAGTGGACGGTGCCGGCCGTACGGGCCGGGCAGGTGGTGGCGGCACTGATCGCGGTGGCGGCGCTGGTCGCGGCCGTCGGCCGGGGGATGGCGGTGACCGCTGCCGCCCTGCTGCTGGCCACGCTGCTGCTCCCCGCCGCATGGGTGCGGTTCCGTGGCCGGCGGCTCTACGAGTGGCTGCTGGCGGGTCTGGGGCACCTGACCCGGCGGCGCGCCCTGCCGGCGGCGGCCGGTCCGGCGGCGCTGGTGGAGCTCGTCGCGCCCGGTACGACGGTACGCGCGACCGAACTGGCCTGCGGCCCGGCCGCCGTGCTGGACGACGCCGCCGGGGATGACCGCGCTGCTGGAGATCGGCGACCCCGGTGACCTGCTCGGCGACGGCCCGCAAGCCCTCCCCGCGCCGCTGTCCCTGCTGCCCCCATCGGCCCGGAGGGCCCGCCGGTCCGGATCCAGCTCCTGCTCGCCGCGTCACCCGCCCCGGCCCCGGCCGCCGGGGCCGGCACAGCCGGGACGTCGTACCGGCAGCTCACCGACGGGCGGCTGGCGGGCCGGACCCGGGCGGTGCTCGCCGTCCGGGTGCTGCGCGTCGACGGCTGGTCGGACGAGGAACTGCGGCGCACCCTGTCCGGCACGGTCCGCCGGATCGTCCGCCGCCTCGGCCCACTGACCGGCCGCCCGCTGGGCGGGCCGGCGGCGCTCCGGGTGGTCGCCGAACTGGCCCACCACGTCGGGGCGCCGGTCCGGGAAAGCTGGCCAACGGTGACGGCAGGCGGGCTGGCGCAGGCCACCTGGCGGCTGCGGCGCTGGCCGGACCCGCAAACCGACGCGGCCCGCGGCCTGGTGTCGCGGCTGCTGGCGCTGCCGGCCACGGCCACCACCGTGTCGCTCTGCGTCGGGCCGCGAACCGACTCCGCACCGGTGCCGGCGGGGCTAACCGTACGGCTGGCCGCCTGGAGCGCCGCGGAACTGTCGGCCGCCGAGCGGGCGCTGCGCCGGCTGGCCGGGGATCTCGGCGCGGACGTCCGGCGGCTCGACGGCGAGCACCTGGTCGGACTGGCCGCCACCCTGCCGTTCGGGGCGGCCCCGGCCAGCACCGCCCCGGCCCCGGCCGGCCTGGAACTCTCCCTCGGCGAGTCGGGACTGATGGTGGGCACCAACCGGCGCGGCGGGGCGGTGACGGTGCGCCTGTTCCGGCCCGGAGCGACCCGGCTGCTGCTGGTCGGCGGGGTACGCGCCGCACAGCTCATCGCGCTGCGCGCGCTGGCGCTGGGCGCCAGGGTGGTGGTGCAGACCGCCCACCCCCGGGTGTGGGAGCCGTTCGTGCGGGGCGTGGGCGGGGCGGTGCCGCTGATCCCGCCCAGACGGCCGGTGGGCGGCGCGCCGGGTTCGCCGTTGCAACCGTTGTTGCTGGTGGTCGACGCCGCGCCGGTGTCGCCCGAGGCCGGGCCGGAGGCGCCCTGGCGGTCCGTCCTGGTGGTCCGGGACGAACTCACCCCGGCGGACTCGGCGGCATTGGCCCGCGCCGACCTGGCGATCCTGCAACCGCTCGACCCGGCGGAGGCGGCGCTGGCCGGCACGGCCCTCGGCCTGGGCGGCTCGGCGGAGTGGCTGACCCGGATCCACGACGACATGGTCGCTGTGGTGAACCGACGGGCGTTGCGCTGGGCGCTGCTCTCGCCCACGCCGATCGAGTCGCAACTGGTCGGTCGTCCGGTATGCCGCTGAGCCGGCCGCGATTCGTCGATCTTCCCGGGTTCCCCAGGTGGACGGACCGTGGCACGATCCCGGCCATGGATTTTCTGAAGGGTCTTCTGATCCGGCTGGCCACCACGGCGGTCGCCTTCTGGCTGGCCGCGCTACTCATCCCGGGCATCACGCTGAACACCGAGTCGGTCACCGACAAGGTGATCACGCTGGTGCTGGTCGCGGCGATCTTCGGGGTGGTCAATGCCGTGCTCCAGCCGATCATCAAGACCGTCGGTTGCGGCTTCTACCTGCTGACCCTCGGCCTGATCGCGCTGGTGGTGAACGGCCTGCTCTTCCTGCTCACGAGCTGGATCGCCGGTCAGGCCGGGCTGCCCTTCCACGTGGACGGCTTCTGGCCGGCCGCGGTGCTGGGCGCGCTCTTCGTCGGCATCGTGACCTGGATCCTCGGCGCCATCCTCGACCGCGACTGATCCTCCGCACCCGTCGGTTCCCGCCCACCGGCCAGGCCAGTGGGCGGGAATTGGCTGGTGAGAGGCGGATGGACAGGGCCTAGCGTGGCAGGCGTGTTCGCCCTGACCCGCCCTGACGGCTACCACCTCAGCACCGATCCGACCCGGCTCGACCTCGACCGGGTGCACCACTGGCTCTCCACCGACGCGTACTGGGCGCTCGGGCGCGAGCGGGACACGGTCGAGCGGGCCTTCGCCGGCTCGCTCGGTTTCGGTGTCTACCGCCCCGGCGACGGGCAGCAGGTGGCCGTGGCCCGGGTGGTCACCGACCGGGCCACCTTCGCCTGGCTCTGCGACGTCTACGTGGACCCGGCCGAGCGCGGCCGGGGGCTGGGCACCTGGCTGGCCGGGGCGGTCCGCGACCACCTGACCGAGCTGGGCGTACGCCGGATCGTGCTGGCCACCGCGGACGCGCACGGGGTTTACGCGAAGATCGGCTTCGTCCCGGTCGAGCCCGACCTCTGGATGAAGTGGGCACCGCCGGTGAGCCAGGTCACCGGAAAGGACCAAGGCACGGCTTCACCACTTACGGTGGAGGCGTGAACCAGACCCGCCTCGGCTACCTGTTCGGCTTCGGCGCGTACCTGATCTGGGGCTTCTTCCCGATCTACCTGAAGCTGCTCCGGCCGGCTGGTCCGATGGAGATCCTCGCGCATCGGATCGTCTGGTCGGTGGTCTTCGTGGCCCTGCTGCTGGCCGCGCTGCGCAACATCGGCTTCCTGCGGGCGCTGGCCCGCCGGCCCCGGGCACTCGCCGGCATCGGCACCGCCGCCGCGCTGATCGCGGTCAACTGGGGCACCTTCATCTACGGGGTGAACTCCGACCGGGTGGTGGAGACCGCCCTCGGCTACTTCATCAACCCGCTGGTCATCGTGCTTATCGGGGTCTTCCTGCTGCGCGAGCGGCTGCGCCCGGCACAGTGGGTCGCGCTCGGGGTGGGCGGCCTCGCGGTGGCGGTGCTCACCGTCGACTACGGCCGGCTGCCCTACCTGGCGCTCGTCCTGGCCTTCAGCTTCGCCGGGTACGGCCTGGTCAAGAAGCGGCTGGCGCTGCCCGCCGCGGAGGGACTCTTCGTCGAGTCGGCGGTGCTGGCGCTGCCCGCGCTGGCGTACCTGGGCTGGCTGATCCACCGTGGCGCGGCGACGTTCGGGCACGTGTCGGCCGCGCACACCCTGCTGCTGGTGCTGGCCGGCGCGGCCACCGCGATCCCGCTGCTGCTCTTCGCCGGGGCGGCGAACCGGCTGCCGCTGTCCACCCTCGGCATGCTGCAGTACGTCGGCCCGATCCTCCAGCTCGGCTGCGGGGTGCTGATCTACCACGAGCCGATGCCGCCGGCCCGGCTGGCCGGCTTCGCCCTGGTCTGGCTCGCCCTGATCATCTTCACCACGGACGCCTACCACAACGCCCGCCGAACCCGGGCCGAGGCCCGCGCCGCCGCCACCCCGGTTCCGGCCGTGACCCGCTGACCGCTCCTCAGCGGAAGTCGTAGGCGAGGACGGGGGTGCCGTCGGCGCGCAGCAGTTCGAGGCGGACCAATTCGCCGTGGGTGAAGTGGGTGGCGCCGACCATGCGGAGGTCGTCCCCGGGAGCGGCCAGCCAGGTGGCAACCTGCTCCGTCGCGCCGTCCGGGCCGTGCGCCACCAGCCGGAAGGTGTACGCCTCCCGGTGACCCGTCCGCTGGTCGTACCCGCAGCGCAGGGTGACCTCGGTGCCCCACTTCTTGTCGGTCAGCCCGACCTCGGCGTGCAGCGGGACCGGGCCGGCGACCGGCCGCATCGCGGCGAGGGCCACCTGCGGCGCCGGCGGGGTGGCCGGGCGGACCAGGCTCACCCCGACGCCCGCCAGCACGGCCAGCACGGCCGCGGCGAGCCCGCTCAGCGCGTACCGCCGGCGCGCCCGGGACCGTTCGCGGCGCCGCTGTTCCCAGGCGGCGTCGAGCAGCGCGGGCAGTCGGGAGGTCTCCGACGCCGACGGCAGGAACTGCTCCAGCCCGGCCGGGTCGAGCCGCCCCAGCAGGCCGGGTAGCACCGCGATCTCGGCCACCGCCTCCCGGCAGGCCGCGCAGCCGGCCAGGTGCCGCTCGTAGGCGGCCCGCTCCGCGGGGGCGAGGGCCCCCAGTACGTACGCGCCGTCGTCGTACGCGAACTCGCAGCGGCTCATCGGGTCACCCCCATCTCGGCCAGGACCAACCGGAGTGAGCGCAGCGCGTAGTGCGTACGCGACTTGACCGTGCCCGGCGGCACGCCCAGCCGGGCGGCCGCCTCCGCCACCGACCGCCCCTGGTAGAAGCACTCCACCAGGACTTCACGATGAGTGGGGCTCAGCCGGTTCAGCGCTTCCGCCACGGTCCACGCCTCCACCGCGCGCTCGGTTTCGTCCGCCGTGTCAACCGGCTCGGGCAGCTCGTCGGTGTAGACCTCACCGACCCGGGTGGAGCGGCGCCGCCAAGCGTCGATGGCCAGGTTCCGGGCGGTGGTGAACAGCCAGGCGCGCACCGACCCCCGGGTTGGGTCCAGCGACTCCGGGTGCCGCCAGGCCCGCAGCAGCGTCTCCTGCACCAGGTCCTCGGCGCGCGACCGGTCGCCGTTCACCAGCCGGAGGGCGTGCGCGAAGAGCGCGTCGGCATGCTCGTCGTGCAAGGCGCGCAGCAGTTGGGCGTCGTGGTCGCTGATGGCGGTCTCCTCGCTCCCGTACGACGAGTCCGGTGGTGCGTTCATTCCTGGATACGTGTGGTGACGCCGTTCGGTTCAGCCGAGCTCACGCCGCAGGTGTTCACGAGTGGTTCACATTACGGCCGACACCCGCTCACCGCGCCCTGGCAGCGTCCGGCCGGTACGCGCGCGGATGATCCCGGGCGCGCCAGCCACGTCTTCCCAGGAGGCACCTTCCGATGAGCGACCGTCCCCGGCTGCTCCCGCTGCTGGGCGCCACCCGGCACGGCTCCCGTGATGCGATGACCTGTCTGTACCGCTGCGGCAACGCCTGCGACCACCCGGTACCGAACGCTTCCGACAACCCGTACTTCGGGGACCTGGTTGACGCCGAGGTGTCCCGGCGCGGCGTGGTCCGGGCCGGCGCCGTCGGCGCCCTGGTGCTCGGTTTCGGTGGCAGCGTCGCCGGTGCGCTGGCCGGCGCCGCCCCGGCCGCCGCCGCGCCGGCAGCGCCGGC
>NZ_LWLS01000115.1 GCF_001905095.1 Micromonospora sp. CB01531 | reverse complement strand
GCCCACTCACTCACCGATTTTCGAGTCGGCATCTACGGGACCCACAAGACTCCGGCCATCCGCGCCTGGCTCGCCCGGCACCCACGGTTTCACATGCACTTCACCCCGACCGGATCCTCATGGATCAACCAGGTCGAACGCTGGTTCGGCTACCTCACCGAACAGAAGATCCGCCGCGGCGCCCACAAGAGCGTCCAAAGCCTCAAGGCCGACATCCGGACGTGGATCACCGACTGGAACAGCAATCCACACCCGTTCGTCTGGACCAAGACCGCCGAAGAGATCCTCGATTCACTTGCCCGATTTTGTAGGCGAATTTCCGGCGCAAAACACTAGCTTCCCGCTCGGCAGGCCGCCATCGCCGCAGCACCGTTGAACAACGTTTTTCTGCGCATTTTCGCCCCATTGATCGGTAGAGGCCTTTATCGATCGGGCTTCTGCGCGTCAAGCCTGCACACCCTCAGGAGGCGTTGGGCGCGGGCCGCGATAGGGCAGGGTGGCGCTGTAGACCACGTTGGTGGTGGTGCTGCCGAAGCTGGCGAGTTCGTTGACGACCTGTTCGAGATGTGCCATCGACGTGGCGGCAACCTTCAGCACATAGCAGTCATCTCCCGTGGTGCGCAGGCACTCCAGGATCTCCGACCGCCGCTCCAGCAGCTGGCGCAGCGGTTCGTGCCGGCTGCCGGGATACTTCAGCCGGACCACCGCGAGCACGGCGAAGCCCGCCTTGGGTAGGTCGACCTCGGCGCGGTAGCCGCTGATCACGCCGATCGCCTCCAGCCGCTTCACCCGTTCGCTGGTGGCCGACGCGCTCAGCTTGACCCGGCGGCTGAGCTCAGTGATGGGCAGGCGGCCGTCGCCCTGCAACTCGGTCAGGATGGACCAATCGACGGCGTCAAGATTCTCGGCCATTGGGCCAATCTACCGGCGAATTCACGCCAATGACCAGCAAAGGCCGGGAACGCGGTGTTCACAGCCGGGACCGGCGGTGACTAGCGTGGGACACGTGCAAATTGGTGTGAACGTACCGAACTTCGCCCCGGGTACCGACCCGGATGTCCTGCGACGGTGGGCGCAGACGGTCGAGGGCCTCGGCTTCGACCTCCTGATGGTCTCCGATCACATCGCGGTGACCCCGGACGTGGCCGAGAAGTATCCAGCGCCGTTCTACGAGCCGTTCACCACACTGTCCTGGCTGGCCGGGGTGACCCGCCGGGTCCGGCTGGGCACCACGGTGCTCATCGTCCCGTACCGGCACCCGCTGCTCACCGCCCGGATGGCGGCGAACCTCAACCGGCTCAGCGGCGGCCGGCTCGTCCTCGGCGTCGGCGTCGGCTGGGCCCGGCAGGAGTTCGAGGCGCTTGGCGTGCCGTTCCGGCGGCGCGGCGCGCTGACCGACGAGTACCTGCAGGCCATGCGCGACGCCTGGCGCAACACCGACGACTACGACACGGCGGCGATCCCGATCTGGGTCGGCGGCAACAGCGACGCCGGCATGCGTCGGGCAACGCTGCTCGGTGACGCCTGGCACCCGTTGCGGATCACGCCCGGATGGCTGGCGGACGCAGCCGGGCGGCTGAAGGCCACCGCCGACGAACTGGGCCGTCCGGTGCCCGCGTTGATGCCGCGCATCAACATCGGGGAGACCCATGAACCGGTCACCGCCCCGGACCGGCTCGCCGGTGTCGGCACGATCGACCAGATCATCGCCGACCTCGACCAGATTCGTCTGCTCGGCGCGCAGACGGTGGTGCTCGACCCGTTCAACGGCGACCTGACCGAGATCCGCCAGCCCGAACGCGCCTGGCGCACACTTGCCGCCGTGGCTGCGCACCACAAATCTCAGGAGAACCGATGACCCCCGACGATGAGAAGTTCCTCCGCCGTGCCGTGGAACTCGCCAGCAGGGCCGGGGCGTCCGGCGAACGGCCGTTCGGCTCGTTGCTGGTCGGTGCGGACGGCACCGTTCTGATCGAGGATCACAACACCGTGGTCTCCGACTCGGACATCACCGCCCACCCGGAACTGAAGCTGGCCCGCTGGGCCGCTCGAGAACTCGCCCCTGAGGTGGCGGCCGCCACCACGATGTTCACCAGTTGCCAGCCCTGCCCGATGTGCGCGACCGCGATCAACCGGTCCGGACTCGGCCGAGTGGTGTACGCCCTTTCGGCCGAACAGTTCGAGGAGGTCAAGCCGGCCACCCCGCCGCTGCCCCCGGTGCGGTACGAGGGGCCGGCGCTGTTCGACGAGGCGCGCCAGCCGATCGACAACTACTACTAACAGGGATCCCCGGCTGGGACGCGTGGCGCGCCCGCGGCCGTGAATCCGATCCGCTGCACCCAAGGGCTGGCTCCCGAAACGTGCCGGCCATCCCCGTTCGACGCTGCGGAGTCGGGGGTATCGCCGGAGCGGGCTGCGACACGGTACCAGTAGGAGTAGGAGCCGGGGCGCAGGAGCGAGCTGCCCGACGTGCAGCCGCCGGCATTCGGTTCTCCGGTCCTTGGATGTCCCGACGCGGGCGACCGACGTCGACGCTGGCAGCAGGCCGGCGTCGACGTCGGTCTGGCGCAAGGGCGGGCTCGCGAAGGTGGCCGGTCAGCCCAGCCGGACGAAGGCGTCTGCCCACGATGTGTGGTTGTAGCTGGTGCCGGAGTCGGCGGCACGCACGATCAGGCGCAGCAGCCGGGCCCCTCGGACATCGACGTCGACCGGTTCGGGTCCGGTGGACGCCCGCAGCACACCGCTCGTGTGGACGAGTCGGTCGTCGGCCCAGACCTCGGCGATCGTGTTGCCCCGCGAGCTCTGCCGGGCGCTGAAGTCGTCGATCCCCACGACCGCGGTGAACCGGGCGACCCGGCCTCCAAGGTGGTAGGTGACGTCGGAGTACGAGTGGACACCGAGGCCCTTGGCGTGGACGGTGCCGCCGAAGGAGATCGGTGTGCCATCCCCGGCGGCCTGTTTGCCGTTACTGGTGTCCAGCTCCACCGGGCCACACCCGTTGACGGCGGTGACCCAGGGCAGATCGCTCAGGTACGAGTCGGTGGTCGGCGCAGGTGGCGGCGGGGTGAGGCGGCGCTCGGCGCGGAAGGTGAGCGGCGCGTCGCGGGCAACGGCGGCGAACTTGTCCAGTGCCGGACCGATGCTGTTAGTCAGCTTCTCGGCCCTGAAGGAGCCCTGAAGGAGCCCTGAAGGAGCCCTGAAGGGCCGAGCTTGCAGATCGTGCTCGATGCTGGCTGTATCGGTCACGCCGCGTTTGGCAGGCTGACTGCTGCCCAGTCCACGACACCGCGGGTGGCGATGTTGCGGGCTGCGTTCACGTCGGCGTGCTCAGCGAAGCCGCACGACGTGCATCGGAAGGTGGACTGGTTGGGCCGGTTGGCTTTGGCGATGTGCCCGCAGGTGGAGCAGCCCTGCGAGGTGTACGCCGGGTCGACGTGGACGAGGGCCAGCCCGGCCCGGGCGGCTTTGTAGGCGATGTACTGGCCGGGTGTAGGGCGTCGATGACGCGATCGTGTTGCGGGCCAGTTACACACGCGGGTAGGGCCGGGGCTCGCGCCGTTCCGGGCGAACGCCTGGGCCGGTGGCCCGGCCCTCGCCCGGTACGCCCTGGACCATCCGCAGGTGGTGGTCGGCCGGTGGGTGATCGACGTGACGTCCGGCTCTGGTCTGGTTGCCATCGCCATCGCCATCGCCGCGGCCAAGGCGGGCGCCGCCGAGGTGACTGCCAACGACATCGACCCGTACGCGCTCGCGGCCGCCGCGATGAACGCCACGGCCAACGCGGTCAGCGTGGTGGTGAACGAGGGCGATCTGCGCGATGGCGATGGCGGCGCCGCCGACGTGATCCTCGCCGGCAACGCCCCCTACAGCCACGAACTGGCCGCGCGGATGCAGGGGTTCCTGCACCGCGCCGCCGACCATTGCGCACGCGTCCTCGTGGGTGACCGCCGACCGATCAGGGTGCCACGACCTGCCATCGGCCCTGCCCGTCCATCCATGCCCCGGCCAGGATCTCCGCCGACTTCCGGCCCGGGCACTGGTGGATCTTCGACCGGCCGGCGCCGCCGCCGGCTCGGGCCTCGACCTCCCACGACTCGCCGTCGGTGCGGATGTACACGTCGCGGCGCCCTCGCACAGTGCGGTCGCCGTTCCACCAGTGACGCTCGGTTCTCACCCACAGACCGTATAGCACCCGGCCCGAGTGTGGAACGTTGGCGATCTTCATGCATTTGGCCGGCGTGCAGTTGCCGTAGGCTGCCGTCATCGGGGAGGCTCATATGCGACTTGCCGGGGCCGAACTGTAGTGACGGTCGGACACCTGCCAACTACGCTCGGTCAGATCCTGGGCGATGGTGTAGCCAGCGGTGTGTGACCACAACGCCGGTGCAAGCAGTTCCGCACCGTGGCCACCAGGTACGACAAGCTCGCCAGCCGTTACCAAGCCACCGTGCAGATCGCCGACATCCTCATCTGGCTACGCGCGAACCCTGACCGCCACCCATGATCCAGGAGACACGGGCTACGGGCGGGGCGGCGTGTGCGCCGGTCGAATCAGCTCCCTGGGCTGATCGCCACCGCCGTCCCGCACCGATTGTCAAGGTCGTCATCGCGCTGGAACTGGCGTGCCACGTCCCGCTTGCCGGGGCCGCCTACCGGCGGCCGGACTTGACTGTTAGGGCGTTGAGCACGCCTGTGACATCGAGAACCCGGTGGACCTGGGGGCTGGCGTTGACCAGCGAAAGGTGCCGTCCGTTTGTCGCCGCCGTGTTCCGCGCGGTGATCAATGCGCTGATGACGCTCGAGTCGATGAAGGTCACCGCGGCCGCGTCAACCTCAACAACGTCGGCGTTATCGACGGCCGCGTGCAGGAGGTCCTGCAGCCGCGGGGCGCCGTTCATGTCGATCTCGCCGGACAGCACAATCGTTTTCCGCTCGCCTTCGGCGTGGATCTGGTGCTGCCAGGTCAGCTTCGGACTCATTCCTGCTCACCCTCGATCGCGGACGCGTCGACCATACCGTCCGCCCCGGCGGCAGGGGACTGCTGCGCCACGGCGGCGGCCGTCTGACGGATCAGGCAGACGCTCACTGTGGCGGTGATCCCGTCGGGTCTTCGGGTCAGCATCAGCGCGCCGGTCAACTGATGGGCAAGCCAGAGCCCCCGGCCGCCCGGCACGTGCACCGGCGGCAGGTCCACGGGCAACGCGTCACTGCCCGCGCCGTGATCGGTGACCTCACACACCAGAACGCCGTCCACCTGCCGAAGATCCAGATGTCCTGACCCGCCGCCATGGCGCACCGCGTTGGTCACCAGTTCATGAACGGCCAGGACGAAGTCATCACCGTTGTCGCCGGACAGGCCGGCGGCCGTGACCCGCGCGGCGAGGAGGTGCCGCAGCGGGGTCACTGCCTCAGCGGTGAAGTGCTGCGACAGCAGCACGACCGGCCGGGCCGCGCTGCGCCCGCTCACCCGAGCATCCTCGCCGAGCTGCCGGTCGTTCATTGCTGGCACGCTACCTGTCCCCGGCAGTTCCGCCACCGTTGCCGCAGGCAAGTATCTGCAGGTTACAAGCCATGGATTCTGACATGAGGCGGACACGGGCATGTGGGCCGAGCTGGCCGCTGGGGATGGGAGTGCTGGACGTGTCCGCCCGATGACCGCTCCTGGCGTCGGTGCCCAGCTCTCCACCGCAGAAGAGCCAGGGCTGACCTGTTGGCGTTGTTTCTGCCCCGTCTTCCGGCAGGGGCCCGCCCAGGCGTGCCGGCGGCGCCGGGGCCAAGGCGGGTCTGAAGGCCGCCGCAGGGCTTGCCCCTAACGCCGCGCCTTGGGCGAGAGGGCTACCAGCCTCCCCGGACGGGCCAAGGTCGGTAGGGCCCATTGGTTGACGCGGGGCTAACGCGAATCGCCAGTCGTTCCTCGCGCCGGGGCAGCGGGGCTCCCCATACCGCCTGTGATTTGCGGCCGGCTGACTGCTTATCCACTGCGGGGCCGTTGATGCCCCTCGTGACCATCTATCCTCGTGGATTGCTTCGCGCCGGAGCACGCCTCACAATGTCCGTATGGCTACCACTGCAGCCGGGCGGGTCCGTACCGCGACGGGCACAGCAGTACTCGCCGCCCTGATCCTGGTGATCGCATTCGGCAACCCGGCCTACACCGACTGGGCGAAGAACCACACCTCGAACGACGCGTGGGGATTCTTTCTCAAGCAGTTGGCATGGCCGACCTGGTCGTTCAGCTCGGATGAGTCGGTGCGGACCATCCTCGCCAACGACATCAAGGCAATCCTGCTCATCGTGCTGACCGGCGTCTTCGTCTCCCTCATGGTTGCCCCAGCGTCACCACGCAGCGCGAGGCTGTTCTTCTCGAGCTGGGGAGCCTACATTTTCGCTGCGGCGTCCGCCGGCCTCCTGGCCGCGTTCATCCAGGTGGATGCCAGCCTGCGCGGCGCCTTCGACTGGGCCGCCGGTGGTGGGATCTACGGACTGTTCGTCGGTTGGGTCCTCGCCATCGTGGTCTTCGCCTCTCGGAAGTAAACCTCCATATCGCCTGAGTCGGCGGCCACGCCATCACGGCATGGCCGTCGTCATCTGTCGTTGCGGCCCTGGTTAAGACGATGGCGGGCTGTACCCCTAGTCCTCGCTCGTCACCCCGCCCTTCTGGACGCCGCTGGGCGGCTGAACCAGCACGTGTGCTGCGGCTCCCGCGCCTCGATGGTGCAGCTGTCGGGAGGTCCTGCTGGCTTAAACCTTCCGACCCGCCCTCTCAGAGACTCCCGCCCCCGCTGCTGCGGAGGTTGCTGCCGTCCGTCGGGTTCCGGTGGTCGTCCAGACGGCGGCGGGCCTCCGCCGACGCCGCCAGGTTGCGGACCTGGTGGTCCCCATTGGTGGCCGTCCGTCGGCTGCGGCGCCACAATGCCAGGGCCACGAGGACTAGCAGTACGACGATGAGGATGACGAGCCAGCGCATGTCCGCCTCCTGGAGGTGAGATCCCTGCCGTCCAGGATGCACGGCCAGGTCAAGGGCCAGGACTGGCGATGGGGACGGCAGGTAAGCGCGGCTGAGGGCGTAGCTGCAGAACCTTGCCCTCGTCATCGTGTGGCTCGGAGCAAGCGGGAGCGCGAACGAGACTGTGGTCAGCGCGAGTGCGACCCGGATGAAGGTCTGTTGCGGCCGGGCGGCTCGACGCACGACACCAATCGCAAGGACGGATCCGAGTGCGGTGCACAGGACGACGCCGAACCGGAATAGGCCGGCCGGGACGGCGTCTGCTTTGGCGTTGGCGCGCGACTTTCCGGGATCTCCGGCATGGAGCGGTCCGTAGGTCGCGGTAGCGATGGCTTCGTAGCAGAGGAGGAAGCTGGCACCGACGGCTCCGGCTGACAGCCCGCCGAGCAGTACCGCGCGAGTCGCGGCCGGTCGAAAACAGGCCGCGTCTCTACGGCCGCCGTAACCCGGCGCCCCCGAATCCTGCGCCGTTGCTCGGCGAGAAGGGCTGGCGTCGAAACCCAGCTCAGCCGCGCTGGGCGGTCCGGGGCGATGCCTCACTGGTACGGCAGTGACAGTTCGTGATCTGGCCGTTGAGTGGTCAGTCGATGCGCCCGTTGGCTCGTGTGTTCCACAGCTCCTGCCGCGCTTGTCTGGTGTCGAGTTGCTCCAGTCCTTTGGCGGCCAGCTCATCGTTGAGCGTGATCGGGGATGATCACGGGCTGGGAAGGGGTGATGCGTGAGGGTTCCGCCTCGTCCCTAGATCACCTCATGTCCGGTGAGCCATGCAAGGTTGACGATGCAAGGCGCATTTGCGCGAGAATGCTCCAGGTGAGACTTTGGCTGCGGGCGATGGCGCTCGGGGTGGCGGCGGCAGGGGCATCCCTTGTCGCTGACGCCGCCCACGCCCATCCGGCCCCGTTGCCAAACAGTCCCGTGGTGGACGCCACCGTCCGGCCGGAGGTCGTCGAAACGCTGCTATCCGAGGTGATCAAGGCGTCGCCGCCCAGCGGGCGGGAACTGCAGTTCATCAAGCCGCCGGCCGCCACGCCAAGCGGCATAACCACGCCCGCCGCCCGGCCCTCGCTCACAGCCCCTACCCCAGCGGCGTCGGCCCCTGCGCCTCCACGCGTCTCGGCATTGCCGTGGCCGCGTTCGGCGACACCCGCGACGCTCTCCCAGTTGCCCAGTGACCCGCCCGGCCCGGCACAGGCCTCAATGCGGCAGCGGTCGCCGGCGGCCATAGCCGCCGAAGCGCCGCCACCCGACCCTCCCGCAGACCCTGCACCGTGGCTGTGGCTGGCACCGGCGTCCGCGCCCGCCGTGGCCAGCGCCACCGGTGTCGACCTGCCGGGGTCCTGGGCCACACCCGGATCGCCGCTGTCCACGCCACCGCTGAGCCGAGGCGGAACGGTGGCTGCCCTGGACGCCCGCGCCGTGAGCCGGCCCGTGGAACGTGCCCCTCCACCACCGCGGCGCCTCCTGATCACCCAGCCAGGTCGGTGACGTTGATCAGGAGAGGTCATGGAGATAGCTGTCATCTGGGTTCCCGCCGACATCGAGCCGCTGGAGCCTGCCCTTTCAGCATGCTTGTACCACACATGTCGGCGCGGCTACCGGTTGGCGGGGATCGTCCGGGGGCCATGGGAGACCCTCGAGCAGATGATGATCGACGGGGAGGTGGACGTGGTCGTGATCGCCGATCGGGCACATCTGCCGGCGGACCGGTCACCGCGGGTCGAGGTGGCCGCCGGCTTGCCGGCCCACCCGCTGCCCGACGTGGGGGAGGCCCGGCAGATGGCACGACGACGATGCCGCCCACGCGTCCGCTGACACGACTCATGCGCCCCGCCCCGAACGGGGCGGGCCGCATCCGTTTGCTCGGGGGTTCTGTCCGACAGGCGAGCCGTGGCTGCGTCCACGAAGTGGTGTACGACTTGCCTGTGATGGGCGTGTTGCGTAGATGAGACGGCCGCCGCGCTGGTTTTGCCGGGTGCCCCCGATCCGCTGCCCTTCGCTGTCGCGGGTTGTCGGTGGGGAGATGCCCCCGCCAGGTCAGCTGGAATGGCGGCCCCGGCTGTCGGTGATGTCGGCGTCGGCCATGGCGGTGATGAGGTCGTCGCGGGCGCGGGCGACCCGGGATCGGATCGTGCCGACGGGGCAGTCGCAGACCTGGGCGGCTTCGGCGTACGAGAGGCCGAGCACTTGTGTGGCGACGAATGCTTCCCGCCGCTCGGGTGAGAGGTGGTCCAGGATCCGCCACAGGATGACCTTGTCCTCGACCGGGAAGCCACGGGCGGCTCGCGAGTGTGTAGCGGCGTGCGAGTCCTCCAGCTGGGCGGGCTGAGGTCGGGCGGCTGCGGCGCGGTGGTGGTCGACGACGACCCGGCGGGCGATCACGAACAGCCAGGTGCGGGCGGACGAGGCGGCGGTGAACCTCGGTAGGCTGCGCAGCGCCCGCAGGTAGGTTTCCTGGGTCAGGTCGTCTGCCTCGTTCGGTCCGGCGAGGTGGGCGATGAGGCGCCATACCTGCTGCTGGGTGGCGCGGATGAACGCGGCCGCCGCGGCTTGGTCGCCTTGACCGGCGGCAAGGGCCAACCGGGTCGTCCGTGTCTTGTCGTCCACGTCCGGTCCTCCACGCTGCCGATGTTTCGCGGTCGCCACCCCCGCCGTGGTTGGGCAGCCCGGTGTCCTGACGGAGGAAGTTTCGTGCACTCTGCTCGTAGGTTGAGTCGGGGCGGGCAGAACTTTTGCCATTTGCATAAAAAGTTGCCGATGCCTTGATTAAAGCCTCGGCGTCGCGAGGATGCCCTGATGCGTCGTCTCCCTCCGGCTCTTGGACGCGCGGCCTCGGGCCTGCTCGCGTTCGTCCTCGTCTCAGCGGTCGCTGTCCTCGGGTTCGCCCCGCCCGCGGCAGCTCACGGCACCTTGGCGATGTCCACACCGGCCGAGGGGGCCACGGTGAACGGGCCGTTGGCGGCGGTGCAGCTCTACTTCACGGAGAGGGTCGCCGACAACGCGTACTTCACGATCACCGCGCCGGGTGGCGGCCGGGTCGACAACGGCTGGAACCACGGGTCGCCCAAGCAGCTGGACAAGCCGGTACGGGAGTACTTCCTGGTCGCGGGGAAGTTTGAGCCGCGCGAGTACTCGATGGGCTTCCCGGCGGTGGTGACGCTGGCGCATCTGCCGGCGGTAGGGCAGTACTCGGTAAGCTACCTGTCGGTGGCCTCGGACGGTGAGCCGGTGCGAGGCACGATGAGCTTCCGCTACACCGGGCGGGTGACGGCATCGCCGCCGGGATGGCGCCCGCCGACCAATCAGCCGGATCCGTCGCTGGTGGCGGCCGCCGAGCAGCACGCGACGTCCGGTCACGGGTCGGGGTCTTCGTCGGCTGCGCCCGCCGCGCTACCCGTGCCGTCGGCCTCGCCGGCCACGCCACCGCTGTCGGCGTCCCCGCCCGCGGTGGCCGCTCCTTCGACGGCCCAGGATGACGAGGGTGGCCTCGGTTGGGTGGCGTGGACCGGCTGGGCGGTGGCAGTTGCGGTGGCCGTGGCCGGCTTCGTGAGCTGGCGCCGCCGCCCGGCTCCCGTAGGCAGGGGCTCCGGCCGGGACCGCATCTCGGGTGCGGCCGCACGCCGGCAGAGCGCCGGCCCCCGCTCGAGGGGCAGAACGGCCAGTCGCGCCGGCAACAACGGCACGGTCGCCGCGTCGGGCCCCGGCAGCAAGGGACGACGGGCTGCCCTCCCTGTGACGCGGAAGAACGGGGCGGTTGCCGTGACCGCGCCGTCGGTGGCCGGACAGGAGGCGACATCGGCGAGTGCCGTCGCCACGGCGCGGCCCATGATCGCCGACCGGGTGGTGGCGTCCGACATGGCCGACCCAACCCTGACGCTCGGGCCCCGGTTGAGCAACACGCGTTTCGCGTTGCTCGTCGCCGGGTTGGTGGTGGCCCTGCTGGCCGGGTTCGGGATCGGGCGGATCGGTACGGGCGACGAGCGGACCGCCACCGGCGCGCCGATGCTCACGGCACCCGCCGGCGGGCCGCCTGCCACCCAGCAGGCGCTGGTGGTGGGGGACGGGCATCAGCATGCGCCCGGTACCGGGGCGCACTCGCATCCGGGTGACGGCAGCGCGGGCCAGACGCAGGCGACCGGGACGACGGTCAGCGCCGGTGGATACACCCTGCAGCCGGCGCGGCGGTCCCAGCCGGCCGGTGTGAGCGTGGACTACCGGTTCCGGATCGTCGGCGCTGACCGGCAGGCGGCGACCCGCTTCACGGTCGTACACGACAAGCCGTTGCACCTGGTCGTCGTGGGTCGCGACCTGAGCGGGTACCAGCACCTGCACCCCACCATGGCGCCCGACGGGACCTGGAGCGTCCCGTTGAACCTGGCCCGGGCCGGCAGTTATCGCATCTACGCCGATTTCTCCGTGACCGGCACCGGCGGCAGCGCGCTGCCGCTGGTCCTGGGCGTCGACCACGACGTGCCGGGCGCGCACACCCCGGCGGCATTGCCGCCGCCGCAGCCGCAGGCGACGGCGGGACCGTTCACGGTGTCGATGGACGGCACGCCCACCATGGGGGTGGCGACGCCGATGGTCTTCCGGGTCAGCCGCAGCGGCACGCCTACCCCGGTGCAGTTGGAGCGCTACCTGGGCGCGTACGGGCACCTGGTCGTTGTTCGCGAGGGTGATCTGGGCTATGTGCATGTCCACCCGGAGCAGGAACTGGTTGACGGGGCGGTCAAGGTCTGGCTGACTGCACCGAGCACGGGCCGGTACCGGGCGTTCTTCGACTTCCAGGTCGACGGGAAGGTGCACACCGCGCAGTACACGATCAACCTGGCCTGAGCGGAGCGATGCCTGCGGCGGCATGCGGTGAGCCGGTGCCACTGATCCGCGAGCAGCAGGTGGCGGTTGTCGCTCGGCGTCGGTCACCAGTGCTCGTTGTGCGAGGAATCTTCAACCGATGTCAATATACTTCGGCGTTCCGGGAACCAGCGAGGACCGGCGGACGACTCTATGACTGATCCCAACCGGTGCTGGCTTTGGCAGTGCCGGTAAGGCCGGTGCCGTCGCACCCTGAACGAGGAGTTCTGCTGTGACCGTGGACAGCGACACCACGATCGGCCAGACTTCCGACAAGGCGGTGCGGCCTGCGCGGCGGGGGGTGTGGTCACTGCTGCGGCCCCTGGTCCTGCGTCTGCACTTCTACGCGGGTGTCCTCGTCGCCCCCTTCCTGGTGGTGGCGGCAGTCAGCGGTGGGCTGTACGCGCTCAGCCCGCAAGTGGAACGGGTGGTCTACGCCGACCTGCTCGAAGCGCCGGCGGTTTCCTCGTCTGCACGGGTGCCGCTGGCCGAGCAGGTCGCCGCCGCGACGAAGGTGAGCACGGTGCGGGGTTTGGTCGCGGTCCGGCCTGCCCCCGAGGGCGGGACCACCCGGGTGCTGTTCGACGACGGCACCATGGCGGAGTCCTACCGGCACGCAGTCTTCGTCGACCCCGCGACCGGCGCCGTGTTGGGTCAGGAGAAGGTGTACGGCACCAGCGGTGCTCTGCCGGTGCGCTCCTGGATCGACCAGTTGCACCGGTCGTTGCACCTGGGGGAGGTGGGCAGGTTCTACAGCGAGCTTGCCGCGTCCTGGCTGTGGGTGGTGGCGCTGGGTGGGCTCACGCTGTGGGTGGCACGAGTCCGTGCTCGCCGGTCGGGGCGCGCCCTTCTGCTTCCAGAGTCGGGTGCGCAGGGTCGGGCCCGGACCCGTTCCTGGCACGGCGCGCTGGGGGTGTGGCTGCTGCTCGGCCTGCTCGCCCTGTCGGCCACCGGCCTGACCTGGTCGCGCCTGGCGGGGGACAACGTCACCGAGCTGCGGTCTCGCCTGGGCTGGTCCACTCCGGCCCTGGTCACCACGACGGGTTCGGCCTCGGCTGCGGACGCCACGGGCGGCCATGCCGACCACGGTGCCGCAACCGGCGGGACGCACGGTGTGGACGTTGGCGACATCGACAAGGTGCTCGCCGCCGCGCGGGCGGCCGACATCACCTCCGACCAGGTCGAGATCGGGTTACCCGCCGGTGCGGGGGCCACGTGGATCGTCACGGAGGTCCACCGCGCTTTCCCGACCGCTGTGGACGCCGCGGCCGTCGATCCCGCCAGCCTGGCCGTCACCGACACCGTGCGCTTTGCCGACTACCCGTTCATGGCCAAGCTCGCCCGCTGGGGCGTCGACATCCACATGGGCGTCCTGTTCGGGCTGCCGAACCAGATTGCCCTCGCCGGCCTCGCCATGGGGCTGGTCGTGATGGTGGTCCTCGGCTACCGGATGTGGTGGCAGCGGCGTCCCACCGCCGCCGCCCGGTGGCTTCCCGGGCCAGCTGTGCGGGCTGGGGGATTGGGGGCGCTGCCGTGGCCCGGGCTGGTGGCCGTGGCCGTGGTGGCGGTCGTTTTCGGGGTCTTCCTGCCCCTGCTGGGAATCAGTCTGCTGGCTTTCCTGCTCGTCGACCTCGTCCTTGGCGCATACCGGCGGCGCACCTTTCGGGCCCGGTGACCGGCCGGCGGGCGGGGGACCGGATCTGACGGTGTTTTCCGGCCGTCCTCGCATGGAAATGCATCGACTTCTCTGGGCTGGCCCTGCTCCCCTGGTCGGCTGCCGGGAGCGCGCATGTGGGAAGGGCTGCGTCGGGTCAGGCTGACGGCTGGCCGAGAAGTCGTTCGATGAGTCGTGGTTCGCCGGGCCAGGCGGCCAGGAGCACGTCGCGGGGGACCTGCCGGCCGGCGTAGCGCAGGGCCAGGGCGACTACGACGATGTCGTCGAGGGGCCCGATGACGGGCAGGAAGTCGGGAATGAGGTCGATGGGCCTGCTGGTCAGAGTCCGGCGAGGAACAGTGCGCCAGCGGCGATGAGGCCGACCTCGGCCCAGATGACGAAGGCGCGGTGGCTGATGCGGCCGATCGTGATCTGGCTCCGCCCGGTTACGGCCGCCGCCCCCGGTGCTGGTCCTGGCTGGACTGGCTGGCGGCGGTGAGGAAGGCGTTGTAGCGGGCGAGGTCGTCGTCTTCGCCGGTGGCCTGGGCGCGGTCGGCGGCGCGGTCGAGGCGGGCCTGTTCTCGCTGGTCGGCGCGGATCCACTGACGTACGAGGAGAATCATGACGACGGCGGCGGGAATCTCGCCGAACGCCCAGGCGATGCCCGCCCCCAGCTTCTGGTCTTCGAGCAGCGACGAGGCCCACGCGGGGTGGACGGCGGTGTACCAGTCCGGGGCGATGACGGTGGTGGTCTGCATGAGCACCAGGCCGAAGAAGCCGTGCGCCATCATCGCGGCCAGGTGGATGAGCACCAGGATGGGGTGGGGGATCCTCGGCCGGCCCGGGTCGACGCCGATGAGCACCCAGAACAGCAGGTACCCGGAGACCACGAAGTGAACCAGCATGGCGAGGTGGCCGAGGTGGGATCGCATCAGCGTGCCGAGCAGGTCACTGAAGTACAGGCCGAAGAGGCCGCCGGTGTAGATGCCCAGCGCGACCAGTGGGTGGGTGAGCAGTTTCGCGGGCCGGCTGTGCAGGGCGATCAGTAGCCATTCCCGGGCGCCGCGAACCTGCGGGTCGGCCGGGCGGCGCAGGGCGCGCAGCGCGAGGGTGATCGGAGCGCCGCCGACGAGCAGGATCGGCACCAGCATGGACAGCACCATGTGCTGCACCATGTGGGCGCTGAACAGCACGTACGCGTAGCGGGCGACGCCGAGGCCGGTGAACGCGGCAAGGAGCAGCAGGCCGGTGAGCCAGCTGGCAGTGCGGGCGATCGGCCAGCGGTGTCCGGCTCGGCGCAGGCGCCGCACCCCGGCGAGGTAGCCGGCGGCGCCGCAGGCGGTGAGGGTGAGGAAGAGCAGGTCCGGCAGGGGCTGGCCGAGCAGGTCGCCCGGGGTGGGGGCTGCGGGCATCGGGAAGCCGAGCAGTTCGGTCAGTGGATCGGCGTCGGTGGGGTTGGTCGCCACCGGGGTGGGGCTGCGGGACAGCGCCACGGCCAGCCCCAGGGTGGCGGCGAACACGACCAGTTCCCCGGCGGCCAGCCGGGTGAACGCTCTGCGCCGGCCGGCGTGCAGGGCCGGCATGGTCCGGGACCGGTGTGCCGCGCCGGCGGTGCCGAGGATCACCAGCGCGGTGAGCTTGCCGGCCACCAGCCACCCGTACCTCGACTGCCACAGCTGGTCGACGGTGCCGAGGCGTACGGCGGCGTTGGCGAGCCCACTGATGGCGACGGCGGTGAAGCAGCCCAGGGCGAGGCGGCTGTATCGGCTGGCGGTGTCGGCGAGGTGCCGGCTGCGGCGGACGGTCATCAGGGCGGCGAGGCAGCCGATCCACAGCGCGGCGGCCAGCACGTGCACGACGAGGCTGCTCACCGCGATCTGGTGGTTGCCGGCCCCGGCGGCGTGTCCGGTGAACGCCGGCGGGGTCACCGCGACCAGCGCCAGCACCGCCGCCGTGGCGGCGAGCCCACGCGACACGCCCACCCGGGCGAGCACAACGACGGTCAGGGCCAGCCCGGCCTGCAGCAGCAGCGCACGTCCCTGGGAGATCGACGAGGCGAAGCTGACGACGGCGGCCCCGCTGAGGCGTTGCGGCGAGACACCGAGGAGGTCCGAGACCGTCAGCACGATCAGCGTCAAGGCGGTGGCCGCCCACCCGGCGGCCAGGGTGCCGGCGCGACGGAGCAGCAGCCAGCCGTGCGGGGAGACGCTCGGCCCGTCCCCGGGCAGCAGGAACGCCGCCGTGACCAGCATCCCGACCGTCAACGTGGCGAACGCGTCGGCGAGCAGCCGGATCAGCGGCAACGCCCAGGTGGTGACCGGTCCGGGGTCCGGCAGGCCGGGTATCGCGACCGCGAGCGCCCCGCCGGCCCGCAAGGCGAGCACGAGTGCCGCCCCGGCCGACACCGCGGCCACGACCGGAACCACAATCGAGCCCATCCGGCCGATGGCGTGGATCCTTGCGCCGGACGTATCTAGGGCTTGGCCGTCTCGGGGCGGCGTCGGAATGGCGCGAGGGCCTTCCGGGGCACGGTGTGGGTGATGCTGGCGCGAGCGGGTTTCTGGCACGTCAATGCCCCTGTCAGGTGGAGGGCAGGCGAGAGTAAATACATGGAGCCCGTGCGGTCTCGGTCAGGAGGTGGCGCGGCGGCGACGTAGCACCAGCACGGCCCCGGCGACAACGGCGACGAGGGCGATCCCGCCGGTCACCAGCAGCATCTGGCCGGAGCCGTCAGAGCGGCGGGACGAGGCCGCCGGGCTGACTGACGCGGGGGAGGCCGCGCCGTTGCCGGCAGCAGAGGCGGCCACGCTCGGGGCGGCACTTGCGGTCGGGGCGCTGGCGGCGGGGTCGGCGACGGTGAAGGAGTACGAGCCCTGTACGGGGTGCCCGTCGGCGGAGACGACCCGGTAGGCGACGGTGTAGTTGCCGTTGGCCAGTGGCTGGCTGATCGTCACCGTGCCCGTGGCCCCGGCGACGGTGGGTTCGCTGGTGGGGACCTTCTGCTGGCCGGCGTCGCTGAGCACGATGGTGGTGAAGGCCGGGTCCAGCTTCTGCAGGAACTTCAGGGTGATCTGCGTCGGCGGCGTGGACAGACGAGCGTCCTGGGCGGGGTTGACCGCTTGCAGCGAGTTGTGTGCGGCGGCGGGCGTGGCCGGGGCCAGCAGCACCGCCATGGCGGCCAGCACGGCGGCAACGAGGCCGGCGCAGCTCAGTTGGCGGATTCGAGTGGGCATCACGGGTGGTTCATTCCTTTGTTGGTGGTCAGCCGAGCAGTTGCTGGCCGAGCCAGCCGCCGTCGGGGCAGCCGGGTGGGATGGCGAAGACGGCGGAGCCGATCGGGGTGGTCCACTCGTTGAGCAGGTCCCGTTCGGCCAGCCGTTGCTGGATGGGCAGGAACTGACGGGTGATGTCGGCTTGGTAGGAGGTGAAGATCAGGCCGCTGTCGGCGTGCCCCTCAGCGGTGGGGGTGCCGTCGTAGTTGTAGGGGCGGCGGAGGATCTTCAGCCGGTCGTCGGTGACGTGCGAGCGGGTGAGGTGCGAGAAGTCGGGGATGACGGTCAGCCCATCGGGGCCGGTGGCGGCGAAGTCGGGCTGGTCGTGTTCGGCGGTGCCGGTGAGCGGGGCGCCGGTGTCGAGGCGTCGACCGACGGCGAGTTCCCGGTCGGGGCGGCCGAGCAGGTCCCAGGTTTCCAGGTTCATGCTGATCCGGCGGACGACCAGGGTGGTGCTGTCCCGTGCCCAGGCCGGCCCGTCGGGCACCCACACGGCGGTCTCCAGCGGCCCGCCCGGCTTGGGGTTGGCGGTGCCGTCCAGCTGACCGAACAGGTTCCGCTGGGTGCGGCCGGGTTCGCTGCCTGCGGCGCGGCGGAAGCCCTGCTGCACCCAGCGGACGGTGGCGAACGGGCGGCTGTCCTTGACCAGCACCCGTTGGGCGTGAGCGACGGTGACCGGATCGTCGGCGCAGATCTGCAGCAGCAGGTCCCCACCGGACCAGCGGGGCTGGAGCCGATCGATGCGGAACGACGGTAGGTCGGCGACCGACGGGGGCCGCCGGTCGTCGAGCCCGGCGGCGGCATAGAGGCCGGGGCCGAAGCCGAAGGTGACGGTCAGCCGCGCGGGCAGCAGCCCGAGTTCCGGTTCGGTGTCGGCCAGCGGCGGGCGGCCCTGGGTGAGGCGGGCGGCGTCGTCGGACAGCAGGCGCAGCATCCGACCCAACGCCGCCCGGTCCGTGCCGGGGTTGAGAGTGAACGCGACGAACGCCGCATGGGCCTGCGGGTCGGTGGCGATGCCGGACTGCCGCGCACCGTGGAACGGCTCGACGGCACTGCCGAACGCAGCGACCGGCACCGCCTCGGCGGGTCGGGCCTTCGGTTCGGCTGGGCGGGCAGCGGTGACGGCGGCGGCGCCGGCGAGCGTGCCTCCGGCTGCGAGGGCGCCGCCGGTGAGCAGGCCGCGCCTGCTCACCGGGCGGACAGCGGGCTGCTCGGTCATGCCGCCGGCTGGCCGTGCTCGGGCGCGTAACTCTCCTGGGCGCCCGTGAACGGCTTGGCCACAGCCGTGAACGTCTGGGTCTTCCCGTCAGCGAAGGTGAGCGTGAAGGTCAACTCGTCGCCAGCCTTCACCTGCTGCTTCAGGTCCATCAGCATCAGGTGCTCGCCACCGGGCTGCAGCGTCGTGCTGCCGTGCGCCTTCACCACGATGCCGCCCTGCTTGGGCTGCATGACCATCTTCCCGTCCTTCATGGTCATCTCGTGCAGCTCCATCGGCGACACATCGGTGGCTGCGGCGGTGACCGTCACGTCGGTGTCGCCGTCGTTGACGAGAGTGCCGAAGGCGGCGGTCATGCCCTTGTCGGCGGCCTTCACCCACGGGTCCCGGATCCCGAGCACCCCTGCAGCGGCGCTCGCCGACACCGACGCCGACGGGCTCGGCTGCGCCGACGAAGACGAATCCGACGAGCCGCAGCCGGCAACGCCGACCGCGAGGCATGCCGCTGCGGCGGCGAGCAGCGTGGCCGGGCGACGACGCGCGCCGGCGACGGTGGTGCGGGGCATGGATGGTCCCTTCGCTGATTGATCTGTCGGCTTGTTGGTCGGCCGCAACAAAGAGAAAGTTCCGGGACAAAAGTGACTGACGTCACCAGCCTCGGACCCGGGCCGCAGGTTCAGGCCGCCCAGCGGTCCCGGGCCTGCGCCGAACCGGGGTACGGCGGAATCAGCCGGAGTTGGGCCGGGGCGGGTTCCGGCGCCTCGTCGATGTTCAGGCGCCAGCCCGGGCGGTCGCCCCGCCCCCGCGCCGGCGGTCCGTCGGGCCGCAGGCGGGGCCGCGACAATGCCACCACGATCGCGTACCCGGCGAGGAGGAAGCCGTGACTGACCAGGCGGGCGGTGTCGACCCGCCCGGTCAGCAGGTCGTTGACCGACAGCAGCACCAGCGTGCCGACGAACGCGCTCAACATGGGAACCAGCCCGGTCGGCCGCGTGCGCCGCGCCGCCACGAACAGAAACCCGGCCCCGACCGCGACGTTCCACGCCGCCGACTCGTGCCACAGATGCCCCGAGCCGAGCACGCCAGTGTGGTCGTGGCCGCCGGCCGGTCCCCGACCGACCTGCGCCAGCCCAAGCACCAGCTGCAGGGCGCCGAGGAGCCCCAACAGCCCCCGCAGGGCGAGCACGACACGCCTCCGGAGACCGCGGTGGAAGGGCGCAGCCGCAGGCAGCGCGGCGAGGATGGTGTCGGACAGGTCCGGTCCCTGCGTGGTGACCGTCAGCCGAACACGCCGCGTCACCGCCGCAGCCTGGTCCAGCCAGGCGCGGCAGCCGGCGCACTGGTCGAGGTGCGCCTCGGCTCCGGCCTGTTCGGCGGCGGTCGCCTCACCGTCCAGTTGTGCCGACAGAACCTCACGCCACTGCTCACACCCCATGTACCGGTAGTCGCGGCCACAGCCCGATTGGTTCCCGCATGCTGTGCGTCCCGGATCACGCCGCAGCAGGTCGGGCCCGGTTCAGCCCGCGGCGTCGCCCGGTGTCCGCCGCCGCCTGAGCGGCTGGATGTTCATCGCGGCAACGAGGTCCTCGCGGGCCCGGGCCACCCGGGAGCGGATCGTGCCGACGGGACAACCGCACACCTCTGCCGCCTCGGCATACGACAGTCCAAGGACCTGCGTGGCGACGAACGCCTCCCGCCGGTCCGCAGGCAACGCCGCGATCAGGCGCTCCACCACCACCTGCCGATCGAAACCACTACGCGAGGCATCGGGGATGTCGAAGGAGTCCGACATCGGCACCGTGCGGGGTCGGGCCGACGCCGTGCGGACATGGTCGACGGCGACCCGCCGGGCGATACCGAGCAGCCACGTCAGCGCCGACGAGCGCGCGGCGAACGACGGCAGCGACCGCATTGCCCGCAGATAGGTTTCCTGCGCCAGGTCATCGGCCTCGGACGGAGAGATCAGAGCGGCGAGGAAACGACGCACAGAGTGCTGAGTCGCGCCGACAAACCGGGCCGCCGCGTCGCGGTCACCACGGCCCGCCGCGAGCGCCCACGCGGTGATATCCGCGTCGTCAGTCACCCTGCCACCTCCGTGTCCTGATCCCGCCAACGCTGTCGCCCCCTGTCAGAACGACGGCCTGTAGTAGTCCGGTGCCAGGGTACGGCACCGGCAGGGGCGGGTGATGCCGCCGCTGGGATCCGGCTAACGGCGGCGAGTTCTACGTCCAGGCCGAGGACTGGCCGGCCGGCTGGAACCAGGGCTGTTCGGACGGCCAGGCGGCCCCAGTGCCGGTCGGCGGAAGCGCGCCACGGGTCGGCGAATGCTCATCGGGCCAACACGGTCACGATCACAGCGAACACCACGAACGACAGCCACCGCGGTGACCGCCGCACCGGCCACAGGCGCTGCGTCGGCTGATTGCCCAATCGCAAGCACCGGCCGGTCGCGCGGCGTGTCGTAGGGCCACTGGACGTTGCCTCCAACGGTGCATCCCGATGCGTGATTCAGGCGCCGGAACGGGCCACGGGTTTGCGCCTGCCTCGGCTCGACGGATGCCGCACACCACCAGCCCCCTTCAATTCACAGGCGTTGCCACCAGGCAGCGGCGTTACGCAGTTCTCCCCAACGTGCGCGGAACGCCCGCTGTTCGACCAGTGGTTATCGGCCGAGCCAGTCTTGCGGTCGACTGCAGGGCACTCTCCGAAGACGGACAGAAGCAAACGTCCTCGGGATCCGCGGGAACTCGGCCGCCACCGGCTACGACCAACACGGCGGTGGCTGTGCAGCCACCACGTGCGAGCGGCGTGGCCGCAAGCACGGAGGTGTTGATCAAGGAGTCTTTGCTGATGAGTGCAGGATCGGTAGCCAGACTGGTGGCCGCAACCGCGGCCGGGGTTCTTGCCGCTGCGACCATGGGAATCGGTGTGGCCTCTGCCCACGTGACCGTCAATCCACGGGAGGCGACCCAGGGCGGCTACGCCAAGCTCGCTTTCCGGGTGCCGAACGAGCGGGACAACGCCAGCACGACCAAGCTGGAAGTCGCCTTGCCGGCGGACGCGCCGGTGGCGTCGGTGTCGGTTCGGCCGATGGCGGGATGGACGGTGCAGGTCGACAAGACCACGCTCGCGAAGCCGATCGAGATGCACGGCAGCCAGGTGACCGAGGCACCGTCGAAGATCACGTGGACCGCCCAGGGCGAGGCGAACGCGATCAAGCCGGGCCAGTTCCAGGAGTTCGAGATCTCCACCGGTCCGCTACCCGAAGCCGACACGATGTTCAAGGCGCTGCAGACCTACTCCAACGGTGAGATCGTTCGATGGATCGAGGAACCCAGCACCGACGGCTCCGAGGTCGAACACCCGGCCCCCGCCCTCAAGCTCGCCAAGGCCCCGGCCAAGGATGCAGCCGCCACGCCTGCGGCTGGCTCGAACACCATCGCCACCGTTAGCACCAGCGACACCACCAACACCGACGACGGCCGCACCACGTGGGCCCTCACGGCCGGCATCGCCGGACTGATCGCCGGGCTCGCTGGACTGGCCTTCGGGCTGTTGGCCTGGCGGCGCCGACCCGCCACCACTGCGGCAGACTGACCCCGTCTCGGTGACCTCGGCCGCCGATCAACGGCGGCCGATACCGGCTTGAGAAGCATCGAGGCCAAAAGATGCGGGATGCAACGATACGTGGCCCCCGCGCAATGTAAACGGATGCCACGTGCGGGCATCCAAGGCGACAGGGGCGGGACAAACCCACCCCCTCCAGCCCTCCGGGTTCCCGTCCCTGTCGCCGGCCAACGAAGGCCTCGAACCGAACCGCCGGCCTGGCCGGCAGCGGGCCCCATGGCCATCGCCACCGCACAGCAGATACTGGCCCATCTCGGTGTCACCCTGACCGACCTCCAATCCCACACCGGCGAGTCGGCCGCTCTGCCGACGGTCGCCGAATACCTGCCACGCGTCATCGCCGCAGCCAGTCCCGGCGCGCGGCGCACCTACGGCACCTACTGCGCGGATGGCCGCCGCCTGGGGCGACCGACCGGCGGACCAGTCGCGGCCAGTGGACGTCGAGGCGACGGAACTCGGACGCAGGTACGCAGCGATAACGGCGTGCCGCCGGATGTTGCACCAGCTGCCCGCTACGCCGTCACGACTCTGCGCAGGCCGCAGACGGCGTCGAAGGCCCGGTTGACGTCCCCGGCGGCGGCGTCCTGCCACCGGTCGCGCCATTCGGGGTCCGCGGCCATGAGCCGGTCGAGGGCCCTCACCGCGAGTACCACCATGGCGTCGGGCAGATCGAGCCGGCCGCCGTCGAGCAGGAAGTCCGGCGCGTACGGGGAGGTGATCGGCTGCCCGCCGGGCTGCTGCGCGGCCACAATCGCGGCTGCGGCGATCGCCTCGCAGGCGACGTCGGCGTCGAGGTAGCCGTCCTCGCCGGCGGACCGGCTCAGCGCCTCGCGGACCAGCACCGGGCGCTTGGCCACGTCGGCGTCGTCGAGGTCACCACACCAGTCAGCAGCGGTGTCGTTGTCGAACGGTCCGCTGTCCCAGGTCCCCACGCCGTCTCCCCACGGTGGCCCGGGGCGTTGCAGCGGGTCGGAGTTCCGGGTGCGGGTCGACGACGAAGTTGGCTACGCCGACCGTACCTGCCACTTGTGCGGTGATCGGTGCGTCACGCTCGATGCCCCCCGACGCCGCCGAGGACGCCGAGCCCGGTGACGCCGCCTGCCTGTGCGGCGGTCAGCGATTTGACGACCTGTCCGTCAAAGCGGGTCAACCCCGGACTTCTCGCTGACGTTGTGCCCCAACCGCTGGTAGTGGCACCGGCTGCGGCCGGCCGAAGTCAAACGGGTCAGGTCAGGCCGGTTGGAGGAACTCGAGCAGTTGGCTCGTGAGTTCGGCCGGGCGTTCCTCGAAGATCCAATGGCCACAGTCCTCGACGACGCCGCCGCTCACGTTGGAGGCGTAGCGGGCGGCCTGTTGGGATACGGCGTCCCCCAGGCTCGCCCGGGCGCCGAGGGCGAGCACCGGCATGGCGAGTTTCGTCTTGGCGTACTCGGCGTTGTCGGCGATGTCCTGTGGAAGGGCGCGGAAATACTCGAAGCTCGCCCGCAGGTGGGCCTCGTCCTGAAGGTACCGGGAGTATTCCGCGACCTCGTCCGCGCCGATGCCGGTCTTCTGCACCTCCATCGAGTCGGTGAACCGATCTACCCAAAGCTCCTCCCGGCCGGCCACGATCTGCTCCGGTAGCCCGTTCGGGAGGCTGAAGAACCCGAAATTCCACAGGCCCGGCCCGCTCGGAGTGAGCGACGGAGCCTGGTACAGGCCCTGGTCCGGGATGGGCGCCTCGGTGAGGACGAGCTTGCTCACCTGATTGCCATAGGCTGCGGCGTACGCGTACGCAACCATGGTGCCGATGTCGTGGCCAACCAGGCAGATATCCCGTTCGAGCCCGAGTTGGGCGAGTAAGTCGTGTACGTCCCGGGCGAGGGTCTTCTTGTCGTATCCGCCTGCCGGGGCGTCGCTCCCGCCAGCGCCGCGCAGGTCGGGCGCGATGACGGTGTACCGCTTGGCAAGCTCCGGCAGAACCTTGCGCCACATGAACCACGTCTGCGGATAGCCGTGCAGCAGGACCAATGTCCCACCCTGACCACCCCGTACGTAATTGATCGTGATTTCACCGACCCGCGCCACCTGCTCCGTGAATCCGGGTGGGATCCGTGCGCCGTCCATGCCTCCCCCTCAAGCCGTCAGTCCGTTTCGCGTACCCAACACCCAAGAATCGCCTCGGCTAGCGGAGCGGCCGGAAACCGGCACGAAGCTCTTCGGCGAGGAGCTGCGGTTGTTCCCAGGCCGCGAAGTGTCCACCCCGGTCGAGCCGGTTGTAGTGGATGAGATTGGGGTACGCACGCTCCGCCCAACTCCGCGGCGCCTGATAGAGCTCGTCCGGGAAGACGCTCACGGCGGTCGGCACGGAGACGCCCTTCGCGGACAAGAAGGACAGTTTGTTCTCCGCATAGAGACGAGCCGCAGAAACCCCCGTGTTCGTCAGCCAGTAGAGCGTGATGTTGTCGAGGATGTCGTCGCGCGTGAGGCCGCCGGGTTGGCCGGCGAAGGCCCGGCAGATCAGCTCCAGGCTGGCTGCGTCATGGTCCAGCATGAAGCTCGCCAGAGCGATGGGCGAGTTCGCGAGCCCAGTCAACGTCTCGGGGCGCGTCCCCATCACGAGTGCGTACGCTCCATGCTTCCAGAAGAAGTCGAGCTGCCCGCAGGCGCGCTTCTCCTCTTCGGAGAGATTGGAGGGCAGCTTGCTGAGTGCCTTGTTTATCCCGGTGATGTCGGACTGGATCAGTGCATCGATGTCGGGGGGAACCGTACCGGGCATGTTGGTGTGAATGCCGAGCAGTTCCGGGGGCGCCTGCAGACCGATGAGGTCGGTGATGAGCGCGCCCCAGTCGCCGCCTTGGGCGACGAATCGGGTGTAGCCGAGGCGCTTCATCAGTTCGATCCAGGCGCGTGCGATGTGCTCCGGGCCCCAGCCTGGCGTGGTCGGCTTGCCGGAGAACCCGTAGCCCGGCAGGGACGGGATCACCAGATGGAAGGCGTCCGACGCGCTCGCGCCGTGTGCCGTGGGATCAGTGAGCGGGCCGATGATCTTCAGCTGCTCGATGATCGAGCCGGGCCAGCCGTGTGTGACGATGAGCGGCAGGGCGCCTTCGTGTTTCGATCGGACGTGAATGAAGTGGATGTCGAGCCCGTCGATCTCGGTGATGAAGTTCGGTAGTGCATTCAGCCTCGCCTCGACCTTGCGCCAGTCGTACTCGTTCTCCCAATAGCGCGCGAGTGCCTGGCTTGTTTCGAGCGGTACGCCCTGCGACTGATCAGCGACGGTCTGCCTCTCGGGCCAGCGCGTCGCCCTGATGCGTGTGCGCAGCGCCTCGAGTTCCGCCTCGGGGACCTCAATCGTGAACGGCCGGACCCCTGCCATGCCCACCCGCTCTTCGGTCTTGACAGCCACATGGGCCTCCGTTCCTCGCCAGGACCGTCCGCATACCACCTCCATCGGCGTCTACACCTGGCTGTCGCATGAGTTCGCCGGGCCGAGCCGAGACGGGTCGGTACCGGATGTATCCGGGCGGGCGCTTCGGAGTTGGAGGTGCATCCGGGCGGCGACGTGTTCCGCTCCCAGTTGGTTCGGTGCCACGGCGGGATGTCAGCGTGGACCTGGTTGAGGAGCGCGGCGATGGTGCGGCGCTGCAACGGCCCGAGTCTCTGGGCCAGCCAGTTGTCCAAAGGTTTGATCAGCGCATCCCCCCGCGTGATCACATAACGGGGTCGGTCGCCCCTGTTGCCAAGGCGTACTCCTGGGAGGGAACCGGCAGTGTCCCTCACATGGTGAGACGGATCGACATCAGGGCGTGCGTGAAAGTCTGCCGAGTGCTGGTGGAGTTGACCGTGACCCCAACGAGCTATCGGTCGTTCTGGAGGCCCAGGTGGGCGAGCAACAAGTGGTGCACGGTCGACGTGCGCAGCTGCCTCGGCGACGCCTGCTCCTTCGAAGGGCATGCCCCGGCACCGCACTACTGGCTCGTTGGTGACTTGTTGACGGGCCGTCGCCGAATCGGGTGATCGCCACCGCACTCCAGCGCCGTCTACCTATGTTGTGGCAGCGTCAGCTGAGGAAGAACGTTGCGGAAGTGGCTTCTCCCGCGCCCGCCTAGCCCTGCACGTCGACCTCGCCGTTCACTGGCCTGCCCATCCGGAAGGCCCCGGGCTCGGTCCCCAGGCGCCGAGCCTCCAAAGGAGTCGCCATGTCAAACCACTTCAGCGCCGACAACGTCACGTTTCCCGGCGACGACCGTCGCCTCGACCTCACCGACTTGTACGTCTTCACCTCACCGGAGGACCCCAGCAAGACGGTGCTGATCATGGACTCGAACCCGACCAGTGCGCCGCCCCCGATACCGGCGCCTACCACCGGTCCGGAGTTCTACCCCGGCGCGGTCCACCGGATCAACATCGACACTGACGGCGATGCGCTCGCCGACGTCGCGTTCACGTTCACGTTCTCGGATTACGAGAACGGCGGTCAGACCGGGAGGGCCTGGTACGCCACCGGCCCCGAGGCTCGCCAGCCCGAGCCGGCCGGCATGGTGCTCGCCGAGTCCATCCCGGTCAGCTTCGACGGCACGGCCCAGCCGGTCATGGTCGCTGAGCTAGGGCAGATCCGGCTGTTCGCCGGGCTACGCAGCGACCCGTTCTTCGCCGATGTCGAGGGCGCCCTGCACGGAATGAAGTGGACCGGGCACGACGACTTTGCAGGCAACAACGTCGACTCCATCGTGCTGGAGGTGCCCACCGATCTGCTCGGCTCCGGACCGGTGATCGGAGTGTGGGCCTCGATCAGCCGGCGTAGCGACGGCGGCCTGGAGCAGATGGACCGCGGCGGGAACCCGACCATCAATCCGTTCATCAACCCGGACGGCGAGAAGAACCTCTACAACTCTCGGCAGCCGGCCGACGATGTGGCCAACTACCTGGGCCCGTGGTCTCAGATGCTGGAAAAGGGCGGCTACTCGCCGCAGGAGGCCAGGGAGACCGCCATGCAGGTCCTGCCCGACGTCCTCCTCTACGATCGCACTAAGCCGGTCTCCTATCCCAACGGCCGCAAGCTCATCGACGACGTATTCAGCTACCGCTTTGGGTGGCTGACCCGCGGCAAGCTCCCCTCGACCGGTCTCACGCCGCACGACGATCTCACCTGGCAATTCCCCTACCTCGGCCCACCCAACCAATAGATCCTTGGGTTCGAGAGAGCGGGATCTTAGCTGATCTTCAACCGGCAGCCTACCGCCGGACAGCGCCGCCTTCCAGGTCCGGCCGGACAAGGGCCAGTACCGACTAATCTCCCGGACCACCGTGCCGGGCGCGATCCGCTCTACCCAGGTGGCGGAATGGACGTTCGAGTCGCGGTACGTCGCGGAGAGCGCGGCTCTGCCGCTGCTCACCGTCCGATTTGACCCGCAGCTCGACGGTCTCGGGCAGCTGCCGGCCGGCCAGACCGTCCCGCTTCCGCGTCGACTAAACGGCGAGCACCGCCCGTGTCCGTGAGCTGTCCGTCGAGGTCTCCTTCGACGACGGCGCGACCTGGCAGCGGGTGCCGGTGGCGGACGGCTTCGCCACGGTACGGCACCCCGACTCGGCCGGGAGGTTCGTGTCGCTGCGAGCGTCCGCCGAGGATGTGCACGGCAACGCCATCGAGGAGACGATCATTCGGGCCTACCGGTTGGCCTGACCGTCCACGGGTCCGGTCGGCGTGCCGGCGGACCCGTGCTGGCGGGTCACGTGCAACATTTGCGGGTGCGGTAGGGACGGAATGGAAGCGGACTTCAGGCAGCCGAACGCTAGTCGAGCCCACACGGCGTTGCCCGCAGCCGTCCCAGCTGAGCGGGAACCGGTCGACGACATCGTTGGCGACGTGGCGCGCCGGGATGCCGACGGCCGCGTGGCGGCCCGAGCGCTGCTGCGGGCGCTGCGCTGTGCCGGTCACCGCCCCTCATCGACACCACCGACGGCCTGCTCCTGGTCGCCGCAGGACCTGACGGGAGACCCACACGCTGGCCGAGCCTCGCCGATGACACGGAGGTGATCGCGTTCAGTGATGCTTCGCACCGCTGCGGGTTTGGGGCAGGTCACAACGCTGGCCGGGTGGCGGTGCCAGGCGCAGTCAATGACTTCCTCGGGAGTGCCGGTGTCTTGACCGGTGGGCCAGCTGGCGCACCAGTCCTGTTCACGCCCAGGCAGACCAGGTCGGCGGTCATCTAGACGGCCATGAGGTTCTGGGATACCTTGGGCCGGCCCCGAGCCGGAAAGCGCTTACCGTGGAGGTAGGACGCGATGAAACACCTCAGGAAAGTTCTCAGCTACTTGGCCGCCGCAGGCTTGCTGGCCCTGGCTGTTCCGGCCGCCGCTCAAGCCGAGCCGGTCGCCGAAACGGGCCCGTTGACGCTGAGCGTCTCGGACGCTGGCGGAGGGCTGCAGGCCGCGATCGACGCGGCTGGCGTCGCCTACGCCGATGTTCATGGCCTGGTAATCAACGGCGGCACACTGAACAGCACCGACAGCCGATTCATCAACCAGAGTCTCACGGGGCTCACCGATCTCACCGTCGGCGGGACGGCGGACTTCGTTGGCTCCCAGGTGCCGGCGAGCGCGTTCAGCGGCAACACCTCGCTCAGGCATGTGCGGCTGGACAACACCACCGTGATCGGATCGAGGGCGTTCTACGATGTTGCCACGCTCGTCACCGTCGAGATGCCGAATGTGACAATACTGAACGGACTCGCGTTCAACAACGATGCGGCGCTAAAGAGCGCGTACCTGCCACAGTTGAGGTCGATCGACAACCGGGCCTTCTACAATGCTGTGTCGTTGTCGTCGCTGACACTTGGCGAGGAGCCGCCCGTACTTTCAGGTCAGGGGAACTGGTTTCTTTATGTGACCGGCTTGACCATCTACGTCCCGGTGGAATCGGCGCTCGAGGTCTATCGGAACCACATCTTCTTCCAGCAGTTCAGGATCAGGGTGATCGGTGACGACGGCACGGGCAATCCTGACGATCCCGCTCCGCCCAACACCCCGGAACTCTGCGCGCAGTATTGCGGCCGGATTGGCGGATCCGATAGCATCAGGTACCGTGATCGTGAATACTTCAGAGGCGACTACAAGGTCAGCCTCAACCTCTACAGCTTCAATGTCAACATCAACGCGTGGTTGAACAACCGACAAGACACACCGCAGCTCGACACGCTGGCGGCGATTCGGTGGGCGGCCGAGGCGGGATTCGATGCGGTCGACGTCACGGCCTACTACATTCCTGGGTACAGCAACACCACGATGCCAACCTTGCCGGACGGTGAGATCAAGGCATTCGCCCGACAGATCCGGGACCTGACCAAGGAGTTGGGCATCGAGATCAGCGGCACTGGTTACCAGAACGACTTCGCCAACCCCAGCGCCGACAGGCGCGCGCTCGATGTCGAACGGGGCAAGTACTGGATCGACGTCGCGGCCGAGATGGGCGCTCCGGTCATCCGCGTTTTCTCTGGACCGGTGCCGACAGACATCAACCGGCTCGGGTGGGAGAGCGTCACCCGGGAGCGCGTCGTCCCAGCACTGCGACAGCTGGCGGAGTACGGAGCGGCCAAGGGGGTCCAGATCGGCCTTCAGAACCATGGGGATATGACCGCGACGGCAGGCCAGACCATTCAACTCCTGAAGTGGGTCGACCACGAGAACATTGGCATCGTGAATGACACCGGCTATTTCCGGCCGTTCCGCTACACAACCGGCCTGAATTATGACTGGTACGCCGACGTTGCCGAGGTCCTTCCGTACTCAAACAACTTCCAGGTGAAGAAGCGGCCGGGCGGAGCTGAGACGGATACCACGATGGATCTGAACAAGCTGTTCACGGACGTCCGATACAGCGACTACCGCGGCTACATTCCCCTGGAGCTGTTGTGGGCCCGGGATGAGCCGGGATACCCGCGTGATCTTCCGGGACCCCCTTACGAGCAGATCAGCGGGTTCCTCGGGGCCGTGAAATCCTCGTTGAAGTACACGAAGGGTCGGAGCGAGATCTCGGGATTCACTGACCTGACGTACGTCGACGGCAGGTTGTCGGGAACGGCATTTACGGATGTAGCCGACCCAGACGCGAAGATCCGCCTGTACGCCCCTGACGGTGAGGTCATTAGATCCCTTGGCGCCACCCTCGTCGGAGATAAAACGCCGGAGGGAAGGTACCAGTACAAGTTCGATGGCATCATCGGGGACCGTGGACAAATCAGGGTGCTCGGGCCGGTAGGGCCGTCCATCATGGACTCCGTTTATCGTTCGATCGAGATTACTCGAACTGACGGTGGCAACGGCACAGCCGCCATCCACCAGATGCTGGACTTCTATGTGTCAGCGGGGGAGGTCCGTGGCCCGCTGGTGCCCCAACTGTCAAACACCCTGAACAGTGCGAGTCATCATCTGGCCAAGGACTCGAAAGACCAAGCGGCCAAGCAACTGCGGAACTTCCTGCAACATCTTGAGAATCCCGACATGGACAGCCACGTCACGGCGACGGCTAGGCAAGACCTGAAGGGTGCCGCTCAAGCACGTATCGAGGCGTGGACGAAATAGCCGTAGACGCGGTCCTTCCCCATGTCGCTCGATCCGTGGCATGGGGGAGGGCTGCGGCCCGGCCTTTGTATGCCGCCGTCACCGCGTCGGCTGGCGAAGCCGAGCAGCGGGCTTCTTGTCTGCCATGACGTGGTCCTTTCCGGACAGGATCGACGTCCTGTCCGACGGACCACACCCAGGTCAAACACGGAAATCGACGCAGCCCCCGTTCGGTGCTGCCGACACGACCTTGACGGGTGGTTATCCGTGGCGCGCCCCTGGGACTTCCGCCGGAGTCGGCTTGTCCCAGGGGCCTTCGCTGGTCCAGCAGCCGGTCTAGCTGGTGGCGTTGGCTGCGCTCATGATGAGGTCCGTGACGACGTCGGGGTGGCTGATCATCGCGACGTGGGATGCGGCGACCTGCACGGTGCGGGATCCGGCACGTTGGTACTCGTAGCGCTGTAGCGCGGGGGGAATCGCCTTGTCCTGGGTGGCGATGAGCCCCCAGGAGGGGATGGTGTGCCAGGCTGCGGCCTGAGTGTGGTCGGTGAAGCAGGCTGCGTTGAATGGCCGCTGGGTGACGGCCATGACCTTGGTGGTGGAGGTGGGCAGGTCTGCGGCGAACACCTGCCGGAGCTTGTCGGCTTGCAGGTAGAGGTCGGTGCCGGTGGTTCCGTCCGGGTTCGGGTAGGGGACCGGGTTGAGGGCGGCCTGGATCTCGCTGCCGGGGTACTTGTCGATGAGTTCGCCTAGCGCTTCGCCCGTGTCGGGGACGAAGGCAGCGACGTAGACCAGCGCCTTGACGTTGGGGTTGCCGGCGGCGGCGTTGGTGATGACGGCACCGCCGTAGGAGTGGCCGACGAGAATGATTGGTCCGTTGATGCTGCGCAGCACGCTGGCGATGTACGCCGAGTCTGTGCCGAGGCTGCGCAGCGGGTTGGCGGGTGCGATCACGGGGTAACCGCGCTTCTGGAGCCGGTCGGTGACGTCGGTCCAGCTGATGGTCGCGTCGGCGAAGCCACCGTGAACGAGCACCACGGTCGGCTTGCGCTTGACCGGCTCGTTGTTGACCGAGGGTGCGACTTCCGCGGCCGCCCCGGCCGAGCCGACCATCGCCAGAGACAAAGCGATCGCGGCGGCAGCTAGCAGGGTCCTGGCGCGGCGCAGGGTGAATCGGAATCCGTTCATGACAATGATCTTTCTGATGCGATGCCGATGACGGTCGTCATCAAGCGGCGGCCCGGCGGATGAGGTCGGTGACCGCGGCGGGCTGCGACAGGTAGACCGAGTGGCTGCCGGGCGTCTCCGCGACGGTCGCCCCGGCGCGCTGCGCCATGGCGTGCTGGGCGGGCGGCGGGATCATCCGGTCGTCGGTTGCCACCAGATACCAGGACGGCTTGACGCGCCACGCGGGTTCCGTGACCGCCCCGCCGAGGGCGTCCACGCCCCACGGGACCTGCGAGTCGGCCATGAAGGCCGCCTGGTCGGCGGGCAGGTCCCCGGCGAAGGAAGCGGCGAACTTGTCCCGGTCGAGGAAGAGGAAACCGTTCACCGGGGGCAGGATCGGCGGGACGGGTGCGCCGGGCGGCGGGTTGGCGATGAGCGTGTTGACCGACTCGCCCTTGTCCGGGGCGAAAGCGGCGATGTACACGAGTGCCGCGACGTCGGGGTGCGTACCGGCCTCGCTGATGACGACACCGCCGTAGGAGTGGCCGACCAGGACACACGGGCCGTCCAGGCCGTCGACGACCTGGCGGGTGGCGGCGACGTCCCCGGCCAGGGACAGGGTCGGGTTCTGCACGACCGACACGCGGAAGCCGTCGGCGACGAGCAGGTCATAGACGGCCTGCCAGCCCGAACCGTCGACGAAACCGCCGTGGACGAGCACGACGTTGCGGATCATGACGCACCTCTGCAAGGGGAGAAACGATGGGGAACGCGTCCCACGGTAGGAACCGGCCAGCTCCCCTCGCGTACGTCAAATGATGTAATCACCCTCCCGCGTGGCCATGAGACGGCTCAGCTCGCCACGGGTGGTGATGCCGAGTTTGGGGAAGATGCGCGACAGGTGCGTGCTGACCGTGCGGGGCGAGACGAACAGCCGCTGGCCGATCTCACGGTTGGTCAGGCCCTCCGCGACGAGCTGCGCGATCTGGAGCTCCTGGGCCGTGAGCCGGTCACGGGCGTCGTGCTTGCGGCGGATCCGCTCGCCGCTCGCGCGCAGCTCCCGCAGCGCGCGCTCCGACCACGGCACCGCGCCGAGCGCGTCGAACACCTCGGCCGCCGCGCGCAGCGGCGCCCTGGCCTCAGCCGCGCGGCGCTGGCGCCGCAGCCACGCACCCCAGGCGCACCGTAGCCGCGCCCGCTCAAACGGCCAACCCACCAGGTCCTCGCGCAGCGCCTGCGCAAAAAGCTCCTCCGCGGCCTCATCAGGCGCGGTGACGGCCCTGACGTACGCGAGCGCGACCCGCCCGACCGGCGACCCACTCTCCTCGATCACCGGGGCAAGTTCGTCGGCAAGCGCGCACAGCTCCGCCTGCCGCCCGCTGAGCAGCGCCGCCTCCGCCAGGTGCGGCAACGCCCAGAGCCGCACGTACTGGTGGTAGCTGATCTCGCTCGGGTCGAAGATGGCGCGCAGCGCGTCCCAGGCCGCGCCGAACGTCCCGTCGGCCAACTCGGCGGCTCCGCGGGCGAGCTGCACCAGGGCCAGCATCGGGTAGGCGCCGGCCGACAGGAACGCCCGTTCGACCTGCTTGGCAAGTTCGCGGGCGGTGGAGGTGTCCCCGCGCAGGGCGTGGATCTCGGCGGCTGCGGCGTCCGCGGTGAGCGCCCACTGCGGCTGGCGGGTCTCCGTGGCAACTTCTCTGGCCTCGGCCGCGGCGACCGTCCCGAGCCGGGTGTCAGCCAGCCGCGCCGCCGACGTGGCCTGCCCGACCAGCGCCTGCGCCAGCGCACCGAACGGGCCCCGCGCCCGCATCCCCGCGACGGCCTCGGCGTGCAGGCGCGCGCCCAGCGGAAACGCCCCGACCGAGTTCGCTGCGGTGCCCAGCAGGTGCAGGTCATGCGGGCTGATCCAGCTCGCTTTGCTCAGCGCGTCGAGCCGGGCCAGGACCTGCTTGCCGCGTTCGACCGGGGCGACCGTCGCCAGCGACACGACGACCTGCGGATCGTCGGGCGCGGTCAGCCGTTCGATCGCGGCGATCACGGGGGTGCGGGCGTCCCGAGGGGGGTTGGAGAAGTACCAGCGTGTGCTGCTCATGTGCAGCCAACGCATCGTGATCGTCGCGCCCTCGCGTTCTCGCAGCTCGTCGATGACCTCGGCATAGTTGGACTGCCGGTCCACGCCGGTCCACACAGAATGCAGGCTGATGTCGCGGATGTAGGTGAGCCTGGATCGGTCGAGCGGGGTGAGGTCGGCGTCTTCCGCGCGGGCGATGAGGCGTTCCATGGCGGCGCGGTCGCCGAGCTCGAAGGCCATCGTGGCCGCGTCGATGAGCCGCGCGCCCCGGCGGGCGGGGTCGGCGCTGAGGTAGGCGGCGCGTTCCAGCGCCTCCAGCGCGAGCCCCGCCGCGCCTCGGCGGCCGGCGCGCAGGGCGGCGGCGGCGAGCTCGGCCGCGATGTCGTCGTCGTGGGACGTCGCGGCGGCCGCCCGGTGCCAGATCTTGCGGTCATCGTCATCGGGCAGAGCAGTGGCGAGCGCGCCATGCGCGCCGCGCACCTGGTCGGCCCCGGCTGCTTGGACGATCGCCGACCTGATCAGCGGGTGCCGGAAGCGGATGCGGACGCTGTCGGTCATGACCAGCCCCGCCCGGGTCGCGGGCGTCAGCGCGGCCGCCTCGATCGGCATGCCCGCCAGCAGGGACGCGGCCCGGGTGTTTTCCTCGATCGCGTCGTTATCGTTGACGGCGGCGACCAGCGCCAGGATCCGGGTGTCGGCGGGCAGCGCGGCGAGCGCCTGGGCGAACGCGCGTTCCAGCCGCTCGGTCAACGGCAGCCTGCTCGAGGCGAGCACCTCCTGGTCCGGCCGGACGGCCAGGGCGGCGAACTCCATCAGCGCGAGCGGGTTGCCCGCCGCCTCTGCCAGCACGCGGGCGCGCAACGCGGTGCCGAGGTCGGGCGCGACTCTCGCCAGCAGCTCCGCGGCGGCTTGGTCGGTCAGCGGCGGCACCGTCAGTGCGGGCAGTCCCGAGGCGGCGAGCTTGGCCTGGGAGTCGGCGTCGTCGCGCAGGGCCGCCATCAGCACGATCGCGTCCGCGTTCAGCCGGCGGCCGACGAACGCGAGAGCTTCCCAGCTCGCCTCGTCCAGCCAGTGCGCGTCTTCGATGGCGAGCACGACGGGGGTGTCGCCGGCGAGTGTGGACAGCCGGTGCAGCACGGTCATGGCGTTGCGCAGCGGCGCGCCGTCGAGGTCGCCGGGCGCGAGCCCGGTCCCCGCGAGCAGCCTGCGCAGACCCTCGTAGGGGACCCGGCCTTCGGCGAGCACGCCGGTCACCGTCAGCACCCGTGCGCCCCTGGCCTCGGCCTCGGCCGTGGCGGCCCCGAGCAGCGCTGACTTGCCGACGCCTGCCGCGCCGCTCAACACGAGTGCCCCGCCCCCCTTCTTCAGGCCGTCTAGCAGGGCGAGCAGGTTATGTAGTTCGGCGTCTCGTCCCACGAGGGCGTGCTGTGTCACGAGGACGATGCTCACACCGCACGCCCCGGGCCGTCCAACTTCAGCGGTTGATTAGGCGGGAACCCTGGCCGTTTACGGCTGGGAGGAACGCTGTCACGGACGGGGATGTTTCTGGTTCTCGATGTACTCCTTGACCACGGTGAGGGGCGTGCCGCCGCATGACCCGGCGAAGTACGAGGGCGACCATAGATGCTCGCCGCGCAGGTAGTTGCGCAGGTGTCCGGTGAACTCGCGGCGCAGGTATCGAGATGAGACTCCTTTGAGACTGTTGACCAGCCGTGACAGGGTGACGGTCGGCGGGTAGTGGACGAGCAGATGCTGTCGTGGCGGCACGACGCCTGCGTCGTCTCGATCTGGACCGTGCAAGGGCGGCTCAGACAGGTCGCGTTCACCGGCTCTGTCGACCAGATCAAGGCCGTCGCAACCCAACCGGTCGGCGAGTCCGACCTGGTGCACCGGGACGGCATGTGGTTCCTGTACGCCACGGTTGAGGTGGACTAGCCGCAGGTCTATGAGCCGGACGGATTCCTCGGTGTCGACATGGGGATCGCGAACATCGCCTACGACTCCGACGACACCCGTTACGCCGGAACCAAGCTCAACGGCTACCGGCGCCGCCAGCAGCGGCTCAGGAAGCGGTTGCAGGAGCAAGGCACCAAGTCGGCGAAACGGCTCCTGGCCCGCCGCCGCCGGAAGGAAACGCGGCACGTCGCGAACATCAACCACACCATCGCCAAGAGCATCGTGACCGAGGCTGCACGCACCGGCCGCGGAATCGCCGTCGAGAAACTGACGGGGATCCGCGACCGGGTCCGGATGAGGAAGCCCCAACGGGTCACGCTGCACTCTTGGGCGTTCCAGCAACTCGGCGCGTTCCTGATCTACAAGGCGCGCCGGGCTCGACCGCCGCCAGCAAGCGGCGGCCTGGCGGATGAGGCCGGCAACTGCGACGGCTGTGAGACAGAGACAGCGTGGCCGCCGATGGCCCCGGCGACGACCGATCCGGCGCGTTCGAGCGCGCTGGGCGGTGGCGGGACCTCGGGGCGCCGGTGTGAGCTTGGGCGACGTACAGAAACGCCGCCCGTCACGCCGGCCCCGGCGATTCGGCTACCACCCGCTGCGGTCCAGGTTCCGCTACGTAGCCGGTCGATGATCGTGCCGGGCCGGCGGCACGACGGACATCGGGTCGCGTTGGTGCCGGTGTTCAGGGTGCGTACTGGGTGCGCAGTTTGCTGGTGTCCCAGCCGGCGTGATGGGCGCCGGCCTGGTAGGCGCTCTCCAGGAAGGTGAGGACCGTCGCGCGGGGGTCGGTGGTGGCGCGGGCGTCGTCGTAGGTCAGCAGCGCGAGGTGTGCGCCCCGGTTTTCGATCCAGCGGGCCCGTGCGGGTTGCAGCGGTTCCTCGGTGAGGCCGTCGGGCTCGGGCGCTGTGTAGGAGTAGAAGGCTGGTTCGGGGATGTTCTTGTCGCCGAACCAGAAGCCGGCGCTGATCACCTCGTGTGAGTACGCCTCGCGGGTCACCGGGTCGACGGTGTCCGGCTGCGGGGCCTGCCGGCCGGAGAAGCGGGTGACCGCGATGTCGAAGGTGTGCCAGAAGTGGTGCACCGGGCTGGTCTTGGCGTTGCACCGGGCGGCGTACTCCTCCAGGACCAGCCCGACTTGGCTGAGGACCTGCCAGTACCGGTTGACCCAGAATGGGTCGTACGCGGCGTGCGTGGTGTCCTCGGCGAACGGGATGCTGTCGGTCAGGTCGTAGGGCTTGGCGTCGATGTGGACGTGGATGCCGAGGTACGACAGCGCGGTGAGCAGTCGATTGTGGAATGCCGCGACGGACAGGCCGGGCAGCGGGATGGAGACCGTCTGGCCGGCCAGGGTGTTGATGATCAGCCGGTGGTCGACGAAGTCGAAGTCGATGGCGAACATCATGTCTCGGCCCATGGGCCGGGATGTGATGCCGCGGCCGGTGAGATGGAACGGCACGTGCCACCAGTGGTTGCGCGGTGGTGCCTGGTTCAGCCGGATCTTGCCGACGATCTGCGTGAACCGGTGGACGGTTTCCTTCGAGTCCGCCCAGGCGGACAGCGGGATCGGCGGGAACAACTCGGTCATCCGGACTCCTCCGACAGTGTGCCGCACACTGGGTGCCGATGACAATCCCGGCTGTCGCGCGTCGACGGCCTCGGCGCGCCATTGTGGCATAGCGGCGAACGGCAGCGAGCGACCCTGCGTGATCTGATGGCGTGCCAGCAGGGGCGGTGCGGCCCCGCAGTTAACTTGATCTTTAACCCTTGCGGCGTGGCCTCGGG
>NZ_LWLS01000114.1 GCF_001905095.1 Micromonospora sp. CB01531 | reverse complement strand
GCGCGGGGCGCGGGGCGCGGGGCGCGGGGCGCGAGGCGCGAGGCGCGAGGCGCGAGGCGCGAGGCGCGGTGCTCAGGCCGGGTGGGTGAGGATCTGGCCGGCCGGGGCGGGGCGGCCGAAGTGCCAGCCCTGCCCGGCGTCGCAGCCGATCGCCCGCAGCCGGTCCGCCTGCCCGGCGGTCTCCACGCCCTCGGCGGTGACGGTCAGCCCGAGGGCGTGCGCGAGCGACACCAGCGAGGCGAGGATCCGCTCATCCGTACGGCTGCCCGGGTCGTCGGCCGGGGCGCGCAGCCCGGTCACGAACTCGCCCGCCACCTTCAGCTCGGTGACCGGCAGGTCCCGCAGGTACGCCAGGTTGCAGTAGCCGGTGCCGAAGTCGTCGATGGCGATCCGGACCCCGAGCTCCTTGAGCACCCGCAGGGCGCGGACAGGCTCGGCCACCGTGCTCATCATGGTGCTCTCGGTGACCTCTAGCTGAAGCCGTTCCGGGGGCAGCCCGGTCCGCTGGAGCACCCCCTCCACCTCCTGCACCAGGCCCGGTCGGTGCAGCTGACGGACGGCCAGGTTGACGCTGACGAACGGCGCGTCGGGCCGGCCCGCCGACCAGCTTCCCGCCTCCCGGCAGGCCTCGGCGAGCACCCAGCTGCCGAGCCGGACGATCAGCCCGGTCTCCTCGGCCAGCCCGATGAAGCTGTCCGGCTGGAGCACGCCCAGCTCGGGGTGCCGCCAGCGGACCAGCGCCTCCATGCCGAGCACCCGGCCGTCGCCCAGCGAGGTCAGCGGCTGGTAGTCGAGGTAGAACTCGCCCCGGTCCAGGGCGGTGGGGATCGCCGCCGAGAGGGCGTACCGGGCCAGCTCCCGACGGTTGCGGTCGGCGTCGAAGACCGACCAGCGGGCGCCGCCGGCGGCCTTGGCCCAGTGCAGGGTGCTGTCCGCTTCCCGCATCAGCTCGATCGGCGTGGTGCCCGCGACCTGCCGCTCCACGATCCCGATGCTGGCCGACACGGTCAGCTCGTGCCCCTCCACGAGGGCCGGCTCGCTCACCGCCGCGAGGGCCGCCTCGGCGACCTTGACCACGTCCTCGATGCAGGCGGTGCGCTCGACCAGGATGACGAACTCGTCGCCGCCGAGCCGGGCCACCAGATGCTCGCCGAGCGCCCGGCGCAGTCGCTGTGCCACCGACAACAGCAGCGCGTCGCCGACCTGGTGGCCGAGCGAGTCGTTGACCACCTTGAAGCGGTCCAGGTCGAGGAAGCAGACCCCGATCCGGTCGGCGCCCCGCCCGGGCGCCTCGATCGCGGCGGTGAGCCGCTCGGTGAACAGGATCCGGTTGGGCAGGTCGGTCAGCGGGTCGTGGGTGGCCTGGTGGCGGAATCGCGCCTCGCTCTCCCGCAGCGCCCGCTCGGCCTCCGCGCGGGCCACCATCGCGGCCCGCCGGATCGACTCCTGCTCGTCCAGCGTGCGGTCGCGCAGGGCGCGGGCGTACCCGGTGGCGACCATGGCCAGCAGCCGCGCCATCCGGTCCTCGACGTCGTCGATGACCAGACCCAGGTCGCGTACCAGGCGGAGCTGGATCACCTCGACGGTACGGCCCAGCCCCTCGGCGGAGGCGATGTGCGCCTGCACCAGCTCCGCCCCGACCTGCTGACCGATGCGCAGGTCGAACGGCTCGGACCGGATCGCCACGGCCAGCCGCTCGGCGAGCCGTTGCAGCAGCGCCTCCAACTGCGCCTGGGTCATCGGCAGGTAGCTGGTGCCGGAGACCGCCTTGGCCCACGCCCGGGCGAAAGTGCCGGGGCGGGAGCGGGTCGTGGCGGTGGCTCCGTCACCCACCGAGCCGCCCGACGCCGCCGATGAAGACTGATCGCTCGGCGTCCTCCGCCTGCTCCGGCGACTCCGGACGCCACTGCGGTACCCAGACCACGCCCGGGTCGACCAGCTCGAATCCGTCGAAGAGCGTGACCAACTCGGCCCGGCTACGGATCCAGAGCTGGTTGTCGGTGCGGCGGTAGACCCGCTCGGCCTCGGCCCGCTCGCCCGTCTCGCTCCGGCCGTCGTCGCTGGCCTGCGACAGCACCAGGTGGCTGCCGGGCGCCAGCGCCTTGCCCAGCGTCCGCAGGATCTCCTCCGGCCGGTCCTCCGGCGGGATGAAGTGCAGCACCGCCACGACCAGCACAGCGACCGGCTGGGAGAAGTCCAGCAGCCGGTTGACCTCGGGGTGCCCGAGGATCGCGGCTGGCCGGCGCAGGTCCTCCTGGATCACCGTGGCCCGGTCGTTGCCGGCCAGGATCTCCCGGCTGTGCGCCACCGCGACCGGGTCGACGTCGACGTAGACCACCCGGCACGCCGGGTCGGCCCGCTGGGCGATCTCGTGCACGTTGCCGACGGTCGGGATACCGGAACCGAGGTCGAGGAACTGGCGTATCCCGGAATCGGCCAGGAACTGCACCGCCCGGCGGAGGAAGGCCCGGTTGGCCTGGGCCATCAGCGGGGCCTCGGGCACCGCGTCCACCATGGCCCGGGCGGCCGCGCGGTCGGCCGCGAAGTTGTGCGAGCCGCCGAGGTAGTAGTCGTACATGCGGGCCACACTGGGGCGCTCGATGTCGATCGTGTCGGGTGCCCAGTCCGGCCGCTGCATGCCCTGCCCCTTTTGCGTCAACAACGCGCGGCTCGTCCCCGCGCGGACCACTCGGGTATTCTGCCCCCCCGCTGTCGCGGTGCAAAGACCGCCGTCGCTGCGCGGTCGGTCCCTCACCGTACGCGTTCGTCGGCCGCCCGGAATGCCCGAGAGGCCCGCGTCCGGAGCACGGACGCGGGCCTCTCGGCAGGTGGTCGGGACGCCTCAGAACTTGGGGGCGTCCGGGGCCTCCAGCAGGCCGAGCCGCAGCGCGGTCATCAGCGCCTGGGCCCGGTTGGCCGCGCCCAGCTTCTCGTAGAGCTTCGAGATGTGCGTCTTGGCGGTCGACTCGCTGACGAACAGCTGCTTGGCGATGCCGGCCACGCTCATGCCGTCGGCCAGCAGCCGCAGCACCTGGCCCTCCCGCGGGGAGAGCTGCGGGCCGGACGGAGCCAGTCGACGCTTCATCGCCTCGGCCAGGTCGGCGGCGGTGAAGGCGCTGGGCGAGGAGGCGGCGTGCCGGGCGGCGGCGACCACCTCGTCGGCCGGGGCGGTCTTCGGCACGAAGGCGCTGGCCCCCGCCTCTAGGGCACCGAACAGTTGGTCGTCGCCGGCGTACATGGTCAGCACGACGATGCCCATCGACGCGCTGGACTTGCGGAGGGCGCGGGTGGCCTCCAAGCCGCTGCCGTCGGGGAGTCGCAGGTCCATGATCACCACGTCCGGCTGGAGCGCGCCGGCCTGGCGAACCCCTTCGGCTGCCGTGGCGGCCTCGCCCACGACCTCGAACTGCCGGTCCCGCTCGAAGGCGTGCCGCAGACCCTTGCGGATCAGGTCGTGATCGTCGACAAGGAGAACCTTGGTACGGGTGGCCGGTGTCGGGCTAGTGGTCATCCTCGGGTTACTCCCCTTCTGCTGCTGCGCTGCCGCGCACCTTATCGCGCCGGGGCGAGGAGCCGATCACCACCGCCACGGTCGTGCCGCTTGGTTGCCGCGGTCTGATCTCCAGCCGGCCCCGGATACGTTCCGCCCTCTCGGCCATGATCGCAAGCCCGTAGTGCCCGTCAGGGCGCTGGTCACCGATGCCGTGACCGTCATCCGACACTTCGATCTGGGCGTACGGGGGGTCCACCGCGCAGGTGACCCACAGGTTCGACGCCCCCGCGTGCTTGCGCGCGTTGGTGACCGCCTCCTGCGCGATGCGCAGCAACTCGGCCTCGGTCGCGGCGGGCAGCCGGGCGGTCGACTCGTCCAGGGACAGGTGCACCCGCAGCCCGCCGGACGCGCCCACAGTGCGGGCGTACTCGGCGATCGCGGCGGCCAGGCCGCCGTGCCGGTCCACCTCGCTGCGGAGCTCGAACAGGCTCAGCCGCAGCTCGGTGATCACCCGGGTGACCTCCTGCCGCAGGGTGCGCAGCGAGTCGGCGGTCTCCTCGGCGTCTTCGTGCACGGTGGCCAGGGCGTTGTCGATGCCGTACCCGACCATCACCAGCTCCTGGGCGACCCCGTCGTGGATCTCCCGGGCCAGCCGCTGCCGCTCCTCGTTGGTGGCCAGCGACCGCACCTCGTCGAAGAGCAGCGCGGCCTCCAGCCGCAGTGCCGCCGGACCGGTCAGCGCGGTCACCCGGGACACGACCGGCGGCGGGTACGCGTGCCCGGTGTCCGCCTCGATGACCACCAGGCCGACCGTGCGTACCCCGGCGACCAGCGGCACGATCAGGGCCGACACCTCGCCGGTCTGCTGGGAGCGGGCCTGCGAGCGGGCCGCGGTCTGCGGCTGCTGGCTCGCCCAGGCGTCGGCGATCGCCGAGTCCGCGTCGAGCGTGGTCTCCCAGTCCACCCGGTCCGCGCCGACCTGGGCGAGCACCACGAGCCGGCCGCCGCCGCTGGCGGACAGCACCGCGCCCCGGTCGGTCTTCGCCACCACCCGCAGCTCCTCCAGCAGGTGCTCGGAGATGCCGCCCGGGTCGAGCGTGGCGCCGGGCAGCTGGCGGGCGACCGTACGCAGCTGGGTCAGCAGCCGGGTGGCCTCCGCGTACGGCTGGGGCTTGCCCTCGCCGCGCACCCGCATCACCCGCTGGAGCGTGCCGGCCGTGTAGAGGCCGAGCGCGGCCAGGATCAGCCACTGCGCGCAGACCGCGAGGTAGCCGAGCTGGCCGAGCTGCCGCCCGCCGCCGACCACGGTGAAGGCCGCGCTGACCAGCAGGGTGGCGGCGGCCACGGCGAGCAGTGCCGCGCCCTCCCGGAACCGGCGGCGCAGCGCCGTCACGGTGACCGGCACGGCGAGGTACGGCAGCACCGCCGAGGCGCCCAACCCGCCGGTCACCCCGGCCAGGTGGGTGTCGGCGGCGATCTTGCTGGCGGCCAGGCCGAGGACCACCACCTCGGCGAACCGGCTGAGCGGTCCGAACAGCCGGTGCTGCGGGGCCAGCACGGCGGGCAGCCCGGCCAGGCCCAGCAGGCCGATCCACCAGAGCTGGGTGACGTCCCGGGTGGCGAACAGGGTCAGACCGGCGACCAACGCGAGGAGGACCGCCCGCGCGAACGCGGCGAGGGGTTGCGTCGGTGGTTGGCTGGGTGTCGAGGCGGGCACGTGACGGATCGTAGTCAGCGTCGGTAGATGTCCGCGATCTCCGCCGCGTACGTCTTGTGCACAACCTGTCGCTTCACCTTGAGCGAGGGGGTCAACTCGCCGGTGTCCTCGGTGAAGTCGTGCGGCAGGATCCGGAACACCTTGATCGCCTCGGCCTTGGAGACCGACCGGTTGGCCTGGTCGATCGCGTCCTGCACCTCGGCCCGCAGCGCCTCGTCGTCGCGCAGGTCGGCGGCGCGGGTCGTCTCCGGCCGGCCGCGCGCGGCCAGCCACTTCGGCAGCGCCTCCTCGTCGATGGTGACCAGCGCCCCGATGAACGGCTGCCGGTCGCCGACCACCACGCACTGGCTCACCAGCGGGTGGGCCCGGACCTGGTCCTCCAGCACCGCCGGGGCGACGTTCTTGCCGCCGGCGGTCACGATGATCTCCTTCTTGCGGCCGGTGATGCTCAGGTAGCCGTCCTCGTCGAGCCGGCCCAGATCGCCGGTGCGGAACCAGCCGTCCGAAGAGAGCGCCTCGGCGGTGGCCGCCTCGTTGTGCCAGTAGCCCTGGAAGACCAGATCGCCGGAGATCAGGATCTCGCCGTCGTCCTCGATCCGGATCGTCACGCCGGGCAGCGGGCGGCCCACCGTGCCGATCCGGGTGGCGCTGGGCAGGTTCGCGGCGGCGGCGGGGGCGGTCTCGGTGAGGCCGTAGCCCTCGGCGATGTTCACCCCGACACCACGGAAGAAGTGCGCGAGCCGGGTGCCGAGCGGAGCGCCGCCGGAGATGGCGTCCCGGCACCGGCCGCCCAGCGCCGCCCGCAGCTTGCCATAGACCAGCTTGTCGAAGAGCACGTGCTGGGCGCGCAGCGTCAGGCCCGGCCCGTCCGGGGCGTCCAGCGCCTCGCTGTACGCGATGGCGACCTTCTCGGCCCGGTCGAAGATCTTCCCCTTGCCGTCGGCCTCGGCCTTCTGCCGGGCGCCGTTGTAGACCTTCTCGAACACCCGGGGCACGGAGAGCACGAAGGTCGGCTTGACCTCCTGGAGCTCGGCGACCAGGTTCTTGGTGTCCGCGCAGTGCGCCATGGTGGCCCGGGCCTGCACCACGCCGATCTGGATGAGCCGGGCGAAGGCGTGCGCGAGCGGCAGGAAGAGCAGGGTGGAGGCGCCCTGGCGGAACAGGTTCGGCAGCACCGGCACCGCATTGGCGATGTCGGCGTACATGTTGCGGTGGGTCAGCACACAACCCTTGGGGCGGCCGGTGGTGCCGCTGGTGTAGATGATGGTGGCGATGTCGTCGGCCTTGATCGTCGAGCGGCGTACCTCGACGTCGGCCGCGTCGACGGAGGCGCCGGCGGCGACCAGCTCGTCCACCGCGCCGCTCTCGATCTGCCAGATCTGGCGCAGCTCGGGCAGCCGGTCGCGGATCTCGGCGACCAGCCCAGCGTGCGCGGCGGTCTCCACCAGCGCCGCGACCGCGCCGGAGTCGGCGAGGATCCAGGCCGCCTGCTCGGCGCTGGACGTCTCGTAGATCGGCACGGTGACCGCGCCGGCAGCCCAGATGCCGTAGTCGAGCAGGGTCCACTCGTAGCGGGTGCGGCTCATCAACGCGACCCGGTCGCCGGGGGAGATGCCGGCGGCGAGCAGGCCACGGGCCACCGCCACGACCTCGTCGCGGAACTGCCGGCAGGTCACGTCCGTCCAGGCACGGCCGTCGCCGCCGCCACGCCGGACGAACTGCACCGTCTCGGGGGCGACCTCGGCGTTTTCCCAGACCGGGTCGGTCAGGTTGGCCGCGTCGCCGACGGTGACGATCGGCGGTACGGAGAACTCGCGCACAGGCACTCCCTCGTGCTCACACGGCCCGGGCCGGCCGTGTCGGCTCTGTCGAAACCTACCCGCCCGTTCGCGAAGGCGCGGTGGGGAGGTTGCCCGCCCGGCTGACGGGACACGGCCCGGCCCGACCCGACCGGGACCGCGGCTCGGGGGTGGAGCGCCGCGCCCGGGCGCGCCGCCGGGTAGCCTCCCCCCATGGCGGACTCCTCCACCCAGTCGATCACCATCGGCGCGCCACCGGACCGGGTGGCGACGGTCATCTGCGACTTCCCCAGCTACCCGGAGTGGGCCGAGGCGATCCGGCGGGCGGAGGTGATCGAGGAGTACGAGGACGGTTACGCCAGCCAGGTCCGGTTCACCATCGACGCCGGCGTCATGGCCGACGAGTACGTGCTGGCCTACGAGTACGCCGAGGACCTCGCCCGGATCGAGTGGCACCTGGTCGCGCCCTCGAAGATGCAGAAGGCCCAGCGGGGGTCGTACGACCTCACCGGCAATCCCGACGGGACCACCACGGTCACCTACACCCTCGAGGTGGAGCTCTCCGTGGCCATGCTCGGCATGTTTCGCCGCAAGGCCGAGAAAATGATCATGGATGCGGCGTTGAAGCAGCTCAAGCGCCGGGTAGAAGCACTCGGTGCGGCCCACTGACCCGACCGGCGTCCGGTCGTCACGGTAGAGGAGCCGACCTATGGCCACCACTGATCCGGATTCGGCCCGGGAGGAGGCGGAACGCCTCGTCGCCATGCTGCTGGCCTCCGCCCGGCTGGCCTCCGCCACGCCGGGGGCCAGCCCCTGGGGCCCCCTCGGCGGGATCCTGTCCGGTGTCCTCGGTCACACCCCGGGCGGCACCGGATCCGGCGAACCGACGGCCTCGGCGGGTTTCGCCACCGGGTCGCCCGAATGCTGCGTCTGCCCGATCTGTCGGGGTATCGCGGCGTTGCGTGACCCCAGTCCGGAGTTCGCCGAGCGCCTCGCCACCGGCGCCGGGGACCTAGCGGCCGGCGTGGCCAGCCTGCTGCGCGCGTTCGCCCCGGCCGAGCCGGCGGGGGCCGACAAGCCGACCGCCGGTACCCCGGCCGGAGATCACGTCTGGCGCGAGGCCACCCGTACCGGGCATGATTCTCAGCCGGCACCCGAGCAGGACGTCTGGTCCGCCGCGACCCGGGGGGAGGGCGTGGCCGACCCGGGTGCCAGCGTGCCGCCCGCCGACGCCGCCGGGCCGGACGAGCCGGTGTCGAGCCGGCCGCCGGCCGGCCGTCCCGTGGTGCCCGTCGCCCGGGCGTCCGGCGAGGTGGCCGAGGAGGCACCAGGCGACGGGGCCTGACCACCGGACATCCCGACCTTGCCCGGCCGTGCCGGACGAGGTCAGGGAGCACAGCAGAGGGGAGTGGCAGCGGTGACGCTGACCATCGGAGTCGACGTCGGTGGCACGAAGGTGGCCGGCGGTGTCGTGGACGACACCGGCAAGGTGCTCGTGCAGGCCCGACGGGACACCCCCGCCGAGGACGTGGCCAAGACCCGGGACACCATCATCGAGGTGGTCACCGAGCTGGCCACCGGCCACCCGGTCGAGGCGGTCGGCATCGGCGCGGCCGGCTGGATCGACGCCTCCCGGTCCACCGTGCTCTTCGCCCCCAACCTGGCCTGGCGGGACGAGCCGCTGCGCGAGTACGTCAGCAACGCCATCGGGGTGCCGGTGGTCGTGGAGAACGACGGGAACGTGGCCGCCTGGGCGGAATTCCGCTACGGCGCGGCCCGGGCCGCCGACGACTCGATGGTCATGTTCACCATCGGCACCGGCGTCGGCGGCGGCATCGTGCTCGGCGGCGAGCTGCTCCGCGGCGCCAACGGCATCGCGGCCGAGCTGGGGCACATGCTCACCGTGCCGGACGGCCACCAGTGCGGCTGCGGCCGGCTGGGCTGCATCGAGCAGTACGCCAGCGGCAGCGCCCTGGTCCGCTTCGCCCGCGCCGCCGCCCGCCAGGAACCGCACCGGGCCACCGCCCTGCTGGAGCTGGCCGGCGGCGAGGCCGAGGGGATCACCGGACCGATGGTGACCGCCGCCGCGCAGGGCGGCGACCCGGTGTCCGCCGAGGCGTTCGCCCAGGTCGGCCGCTGGCTGGGCACCAGCCTCGCCGACATGGCGCAGATCCTCGACCCGCAGGTGCTCGTCGTCGGGGGCGGCGTGGTGGAGGCCGGTGACCTGCTGATGGGCCCCACCCGCCGGTCCTACACCCAGGCCCTCGCCCAGCGCAGCCGGCTGCCGGTGGCCGAGATCCGCCCGGCCGAGCTGGGCAACACCGCCGGCGTCATCGGCGCCGCCGACCTCGCCCGACGGCTCTGAGGTGCCCGGTCCGGGCGTGCCGCTGCGGGTGGTGTCGTACAACGTGCACAGCCAGCGGGACGACACCGCCGCGCTGGCCGAGGTGGTCCGGGAGGCCGCGCCGGACGTGGTGATCGTTCAGGAGGGGCCGCGGCGGTTCCGGTGGCGGCAGAAGTGCGCCTCGCTGGCCGACTCGTTCGGCCTGGTCGTGGCCGCCGGCGGCCTGCCGTCGCTGGGCAACCTGCTGCTGACCAGCCTGCGCGTGCGGGCCGTGGCCACCCGCTGCCAGCGCTACCCGCTGACCCCCGGGCGGCATCTGCGCGGCGCCGCGTACGCCGAGTGTCTGGTGGCCGGGAGCCGGTTCCTGCTGGCCGGCTCCCACCTCTCGACGGACCCGGCCGAGCGGCCGGCGCAGGCGGCCGCGCTCAAGCGGGAGCTGACCGCCGCGACGCTGCCGGTGGTGGCCGGCGCCGACCTCAACGAGGAGCCGGACGGGCCGGCGTGGCGGACGGTGGCGGAGGGGCTGACCGACACCGCGGTGGCCGCGGACCGGGCGGACCGGCACACCTTCCCCTGTGCCAACCCGCGCCGGCGGATCGACGCCCTCTTCGTGGACCCGCGGATCACCCTGGTGGACTACGACGTGGTGGACACCCCGCGGACCCGCCGGGCCAGCGACCACTTCCCGGTGCTGGTCGACCTGCTGCTGCCCGCCGGCTGAGCCGGCGACCCGCCGAGATGATCCGGCAGGGCTGGACAACCGCGGGCATTCTCGGCAGGATTTCGCACCGACCCGGCCCTCGTGCCGCACAAAGGAGATTGCCGGTGCCCTCCTCCACCGACCTCGGCCGTCCCGATCCGGACCCGACGGTCGCCCTGACCCGGGACGGCCGCCCGGTCTCCGACCGGGGCGACACCGTCTGCGTCATCGGCGCCGGGGCCAGCGGCCTCACCGCCGTGAAGAACCTCCGCGAGCACGGCTTCGGCGTCGACTGCTATGAGCGGGAGACCGGTATCGGCGGGGCGTGGAACTGGCGGCACGACCGCAGCCCGGTGTACGCCAGCACCCACCTCATCTCGTCCCGGCCGTTCACCCAGTTCCCCGACTTCCCGATGCCGGACGACTGGCCGGACTACCCGCACCACACCCAGCTGCTGTCCTACTTCGAGCGCTACGCCGACCACTTCGACCTGCGCCAGCACGTCTGGTTCGGCACCGAGGTGGTCCGGGTGAAGCCGGCCGAGGGGGACCGGTGGGACGTCACCACCCGCAGCACCGGCGGGTACGGCCCGGAGCGCACCTCCCGGTACGCGGGCGTGGTGCTCGCCAACGGGCACAACTGGTCGCCGAAGCTGCCCCGCTACGAGGGCCTGGAGCAGTTCCGGGGCGAGGTCATGCACGCCTCGTCCTACAAGGACCCGGCGCAGCTGCGCGGCAAGCGGGTGTTGGTGGTGGGCGGCGGCAACACCGGCTGCGACATCGCGGTCGAAGCGGCCCAGCAGGCGTCCCGCTGCTGGCACTCCACCCGCCGCGGCTACTGGTACGCCCCGAAGTACGTCTTCGGCCGCCCCGCCGACCAGGTCAACGACACCCTGCTCGCGCTGCGGGTGCCGCTGCGGGTACGCCAGTGGCTCTACCACCGGACGCTGCGGCTGACCGTCGGTGACCTGACCCGGTTCGGCCTGCCCAGACCGGACCACCGGGTCTACGAGACCCACCCGATCGCCAACAGCCAGCTGGTCTACCACGTCGGCCACGGCGCGATCACCCCGGTGCCGGACGTGACCCGGTTCCACGACCGCACGGTGGCGCTGAGCGACGAGCGGGAGATCGACCCGGAGCTGGTCATCTTCGCCACCGGCTACCTGCCGCGCTTCGAGTTCCTCGACGGCGCGGTGCTCGGCGACGCCGACGGGTCGGGCCGGCCGCGCCTCTGGCTCAACGCCTTCGCCGCCGGGCACCCCACGCTGGCCGTGGTCGGCCTGGTGCAGCCGGATTCCGGCGTGTTCCCCATCGCGCACTGGCAGAGCGTGCTCTTCGCCCGGCTGCTCGCCGCGCGTACCGCCCGGCCGGACCGGGCCGCCGCGTTCGGCCGGAAGGCCGCCGCCGGCCTCGGTGAGCGGTACTCGGGGAAGGTCAAGGACAGCAGCCGGCACTGGTTCGAGGTCGGGCACGCCGACTACCTGCGGGCGCTCCAGCGCGCCCTGGACGAGCTGGAGGGCAAGTGAGCGAGCGAACCGTTTGGTTCAGCAGCGAGGCGGCGGCGTGAGCGCGGAGCGGGTGCGGATCGTCCGGTCGTGGGAGTGGGCCCGCCCGGAGCGCCCGGCCCGCCGTGAGGTGCTGGCCGTGGTGCCGGAGCTGGAGGAGGGGAAGCGGCCCCTGCTCTTCGTACCCGGGTTCGGGCACGGGGCGTGGGCGTTCGCCGAGCACTGGCTGTCGCACGCCGCGTCCCGCGGCTTCCCGGCGTACGCGCTGAGCCTGCGCGGGCACGGCGGCAGCGAGCCGGCGCCGGCGGCGACGCTGCGGTCGTACACCCATGACGTGGTCCAGGCGGCGGCGGGCCTGCCACGGCAGGCGGTGCTGGTGGGGCACGGGGCCGGCGCCCGGGTGGTGGCGCACGCCCTGGCCCGCTACCCGGCCCGGGCGGCGGTGCTGGTGGCGCCGGTGCTGGGCAGCTGGGGGACGTTCGGCACCGCGTTGCGGCGCAACCCGGTGGGCACCCTGCCGGCGGTCTTCGGCGGCCGCCTGCGGCTGAACCGCCGGCAGCTGTTCAGCCGGGAGTTGCCGGACGGCGAGGCCCGCCGGTACGTCGCGCGGCTGGGCCGGGCCGGCCGGCGGGCGCAGTGGCAGTTGCTCACCGGCGGCCAGCCGGAGCCGGCGGTGGGCCGCCCGTCGGTGCTGGTGCTGGGCAGCCCGGACGACCGGGTGGTGCCCTCGGCGGCGCTGACCCGGGCCGCGCGCCGGTACGCCTCGGCCCCGCTGCTCTTCCCCGGCATGGGCCACGACCTGATGCTCGACGCCCGCTGGCGGGAGCCGATCGACGCGATCCTCGACTGGCTGGAGAAGGACCCGGCGCCCGCCGCCGGGTGAGCGCGGGCGCCGGTCAGTCGGTCGCGGTGAGCCGGCGCAGCAGTGAGCCGCTCTCGTCCAGGGCGCTCAGGTACGACCGCGCCCAGGCGTGGATGTCGTTGCGGCGCAGGTGCGCCCGCATCGTCCGCATCCGGGCCGAGATGTCCTCCGGCCCGGCCCGCAGCGCGGTGAGCAGGGCCTGCTTCAGCCCGTCCAGGTCGTGCGGGTTGACCAGGTACGCCTGGTCCAGCTCGGCGGCGGCGCCGGCGAACTCGCTGAGCAGCAGCGCGCCGGTGTCGTCCACCCGGGCGGCGACGTACTCCTTGGCGACCAGGTTCATCCCGTCCCGCAGCGGGGTCACCGCCATCACGTCGGCGATCCGGTAGAGGGCGACCAGTTCGGTCCGGTCGAAGGGCTGGCTGAGGTAGTGGATCGCCGGCTCGCCGACCCGGCCGAACTCGCCGTTGATCCGGCCGACCTGGTGCTCCACCCGCTCCCGGAGGATCTGGTACTGGGCGACGCGTTCCCGGCTGGGCACCGCGACCTGGACCAGCACCGTGTCCCGGACCTTGACGTCCCCGCTGGCCAGCAGCTCCCGGTACGCCTTGAGCCGCTGCTCGATGCCCTTGGTGTAGTCCATCCGGTCCACGCTGAGGATGACGTGCTCGGGGTCGCCGAGGTCCTTGCGCAGCCGGTGGGCCCGGTCGGCGACCTCGGGCCGGGCGGCGAGCGCGGCCATCTCGGCGGTGTCGATGGAGACGGGGAAGGCGCCGACCTGGACCGTCCGGTCGCCGACGTCGACCCGCCGGTCGGTGGCGGGCAGTTCGAGCACCTTGGCCACCAGTTGGGCGAAGTTGTGCGCGGCGTGCGCCCGCTGGAAGCCGATCAGGTCGGCGCCGAGCATGCCGCGCAGCAGTTCGGCCCGGCGGGGAAGCTGCATGAACAGCTCCGGCGGCGGGAACGGCACGTGCAGGAAGAAGCCGATCCGCAGGTCGGGGCGGAGCCGCCGGAGCAGCCCCGGGACGAGCTGGAGGTGGTAGTCCTGCACCCAGACCAGGCCGCCCGGCTCGGCCACCTCGGCCGCGGCCTCGGCGAACCGCTGGTTGACCCGCTGGTACGCCTCCCACCAGCGGCGGTGGTACTCGGGCTGCTCGACGCTGTCGTGGTAGAGCGGCCAGAGGGTCGCGTTGGCGAAGCCCTCGTAGTGGTCGCGGAGATCGTCGGCGGTCAGCGGGACGGTGTGCATCCGGACGCCGTCCACCTCGGGCAGGTGCGGTGCCGGGCCGGTGCCGCCGGCCCAGCCGAGCCAGGTCGCCGGGGTGTGCCGGAGCAGGGGGTGTAGGGCGCTCACCAGGCCGCCGGGGCTGCGGCGCCACTCGGAGGCGCCGTCCGGCGCCACACTGTCGTCGACGGGGAGGCGGTTGGCCACCACCACGAGGGGGCTCTGTCGCATGTCGGGCAATCCGCTCAGCAGGGGTCCGGCCACCGGAGCGAGGAACAAACCGGACAGCCGGTGCGGGAAGTGACGTACGGGTATTCCTACTGACCGTAAGTTACACCCCTGTTACGTGGCTGACGCCGGGGCGAGGGCCGTCCCGGTTTCCGGGCGGCTGGGCGGAGCGGATCAGACGACCGCGCCGTCGTCCGGGTCCTGCTCGTCGGAGTCGCCGGGGCGCAGCCGCCAGATCAGCATCACGAAGCCGGCCAGGATGCCGGTGAAGCCGAGCAGCGTCACCACGGACGGGTCGGTGACCGGGAGCACCGTGGGGGAGAGGAAGAACACGAAGCCGGCCACGATGCAGAGCACGCCGACCACGGCGTACTTCGAGAAGCGCGGCAGCGGGGGCGGCGGTGGCGGGGTGTAGTGCTCGTCCTCGTCGTCGGGCAGGTCGGCGCCGAAGGTGTCCAGGCCGTCCAGCAGCGATGGCTCGTCGGACCGGCCCCGGCTCACCGAGATCCCGGAGACGTCCGCCGCGTACGGCAGGCGCCGGACGTCGGTGGCGGTCGGGCCGCCGGTCTCCTCCGCCCGACCGCCGGCGCCCCCGGTCGGCTCGGGCGGGTCGACGGAGTCGTCGTCCACGTCCTCGGCGGCGGGCCACGGGTGGCTGCCGGAGGTGGGGGCGGAGTGGAAGCCGGCGACGATCTTGGCCCACTCCGCCTCGATGTCCGGCTCGTCGTCCCGGGCCGACTCGCGGGCCCCCTCGTCGCTGAGCTGGGTGAGGTAGTCCCGGGCGGTGGTCAGGTGCGAGCGGTCGACGTAGAGCCGGTCGACCGGGCGGGACGGGACCGTCGTGGTGCGGGTGATCGGGTTCAGGTCGGCGGAGGGCTGTAGGTAAGCGGCGATCCCGCCCGCGGCGAGCACGTCGAGCAGATGTTCGCCGATGCGCGGATCGACGTCGCCCGCGACCGCGTACTCGGCCGCGTCGAGCCCGTTGTCCCGCCGTCCCCGGCGGGGCCCACCCGCTGACACCGGACACCCCTCCTCGCCGCCTGTCGGTGCGTCCCGACCCGGCGCCCCGTACGCCGTGCCCTGAATCGTGACACGTCCGGACCCTGTTCCGGGAGTGCGTTGTGGCGTGCCGCTCCCGGTTCGTAGGCTCTTCCCGGACAGTCCCGCTCGCCGACGGCGCCCCGGGCGCGGTCCGGGGCGCGTCCCGGCGGCCCGTTCCGGGCTCCCTGGCCTCGACGGCTCCAGGTCGCTGCGCGGCGTCGGGCCGGCCGTCATCCGGTGCGGTGCGCCGCCTGGCGGCGCGGCGGCCGAATTGTGCCGCCAGCCGAGCTGGAGCCGTCGTCGGGCGTCGCCGCCCTCACCTGGAAGGACCCCGGTGCTGTACTGGCTGTTGAAGTACATCATCCTCGGCCCGCTGCTGAGGCTGATCTTCCGCCCGCAGGTGGAGGGGCTCGAGCACGTCCCGGAGACCGGTCCGGTCATCCTGGCCAGCAACCACCTCTCCTTCTCGGACTCGATCTTCACCCCGCTCATCGTCAAGCGAAAAGTCACATTCATCGCCAAAGCGGAGTACTTCACCGGTAAGGGGATCAAGGGCTGGCTGACCAAGATGTTCTTCGTCGGCTCCGGCACCATCCCGGTCGACCGGTCCGGCGGCCAGGCCGCCCGGGCCGCCCTGGACACTCAGCTCAAGGTGCTGCGGGCGGGCGGGATCGCCGGCATCTATCCCGAGGGGACCCGCTCGCCGGACGGCCGGCTCTACCGCGGCAAGACCGGCGTGGCCCGGCTCGCCCTGGAGAGCCGCGCCCCGGTGGTCCCGATGGCGATGCTCAACGCCGACGAGATCCAGCCGCCCGGCCAGCTCATCCCCACGATCAAGCGGGTGCGGATCCGCTTCGGCGCCCCGCTGGACTTCTCCCGCTACGCCGGCCTGTCCGGCGACCGGTTCGTCGAGCGGGCGGTCACCGACGAGATCATGTACGAGGTGATGGAACTCTCCGGCCGCGAGTACGTCGACATGTACGCCCAGAAGGCCAAGACCCAGCCGGTCCCCGCCTGACGCCCCAGCCGGCCGGTGGGGTCAGCAGGCGACGGCGGGGCCGGCGTCGGGCACCGGGCGGCGGGCCAGTGCCAGCAGGCCCGGCGCCTCGTTGCGCTGGGCGAAGGCGCTCACCTCGGCCAGCGGCGCGGTGACCGCCGCCCGATCCCCCGCCCGGTCCAGCTCGGCGACGGCCAGGGCGAGGGCCAGCATCCGGTCCGTCACGTCGGGGATCCGGGCGTAGATCTCCGCGCCCGCCAGGTGCAGCTCGCCGGCGCGCCGGTGGTCGCCGTCGGCCGCGGCGAGGGCCGCGGTCACCGTCCGCAGCGCCGCCTCCGACCAGGGCGTCCGGTGTTCGAGCCGGTCCAGCATCGCCCGCACGCGCACTGCCGCGTCCCGGCCGGCCAGGGTGGCCGCGTACGCCGCCGCGGCGATCCACTCGCCGCTGGCCAGCGCGGGCACCGCCGACCACGAGTCGGCCAGCTCGTCGACCAGCTCCGCCGCCTCGTCGGCCCGCCCCTGCAGGGCGCGGCAGAGCGCGGCCATGCCGAGCATGGTCCAGCGCGGCCGGTGGAAGCCGCTCCGGCGGGCGCTGTCCAACGCGGCGGCCACGTCGTCCGGGTGCCGGGGCAGGGGCTCCTCCGGACCGCCGTTCCGCTGGCCAGGTGCCGGTCGGGGCGCCGGCGGCACCGTCCGGCCGCGCAGCACCAGCAGGCACGAGCGCAGGCCGCGGACCTGCATGTCCCAGCCGCCGGTGGGGGTGTCCACGAAGGCGTCCGCGGCGGCGAGCAGCCGGGCGAAGTCCCCGTCGAAGTACGCCCGCATCGCCTCCCCGGAGTAGCTGGTGGTCAGCGTCTGCCCGCTGGCCGTACGTGCCGGCGCGGCGGACAGCAGCGCGTCCGAGCGCAGCCAGTCGCCCTCCTCGCGGACCGCGTACGCCAGGTTCTGCACCGCCCGGTGCAGCGCCAGCAGCTGCTGCGCCCGGCCGTACTCGACGAGCACGTGCAGCTCGTCCAGGCCCGACCGGTCACCCGACTGGTACCGGGCGGTGGCCGCGGTGATCCGCGCGTTGGTCCGGGTCTCCGACAGCCCCAGCCGCGCGCCGATCTCCGCCGCGGTCTCGGCGGCGGCCACCGCCGGGTCCCGCTCGTAGTTGAGCATGTGCAGCCGGCCTAGCTCCGCGTACGCGTCCGCCTTCTGGCCGCTGTCCGGCAGCGGCTCGAACAGGGACACGGCGCGGTTGAGGCAGGCCACCGCGGCGGTCCGGTCGGCGCGCAGCCAGGCGGCCTGGCCGAGCAGGGTCCAGGCCCGGGCGGCGCAGGGGTGGTCGCCGTGCGCGAGCAGCCGGTCGGCGAGCGCGTGCAACTGCTCCGGCCCGCCGCCCGAGAGGAAGGCGTTGCCGTCTCGGTAGAACGAGATCTCGGTGCTCAGCAGCTCCAGCTGCAGCCGGCCGATCGGGTCGCTGTCGTCGGCCAGGCCCAGCGCCCGGCCGGCGTGCGCCGCCGCCGCGTCCAGCCCGTGCAGGGCGTACGCCCGGCGGGCGGCCCGGTGCAGCGCGGCGCGTGCCGGGCCGGCGTAGCGGTGGGTGTCCATGCCGAGCGTGCGGGCGATCTCGTGGGCCGCCCAGCGGTGGTGGGCGAGCACCTCGGCCAGGTCGGTGTCCCGGCTCTGCGACAGCGTGTCGAGCCAGTCCGCGGTGCGCTCGTGCCGGGCCACCCGCTCGGTACGCGGCAGCCGCTGGTAGCAGACGTCCCGGACCAGGACGTGCCGGAACCGGAACTCCGGCTGCCCGGCCATCGTCGACGCCCCCTGCTCGTGCACGAAGTCGCGCTGCTCCAGCCGGCGCAGCGCGCGCTCCACCGACTCGACCGGCTGGCCCAGCGCGGCGGCCACCGCGCCGGGCCAGAACTGCACGCCCACCACCGAGGCGGCCAGCAGCACCGCCCGGTCCTTGGCGTCGAGCAGGTCGATCCGGTTGGCGATGACCGCGTGGACGCTCTCCGGCATGGGCAGGTCGAGGTGCTTGTCCAGCGACCAGCCGCGCCCGGACTGGCGCAGCGCGCCCTGCTCGATGAGCATCCGGACGTACTCGTGGGCGTAGAGCGGGTTGCCGCCGGCGACCTCCACCAGCGGGGTGAGCATCTCGGCGGGGAACGCGGCCTGGCCGAACATGTGCGCGTAGAGCGAGGCGATGCCGGTGTCCCGCAGCGGGGGCAGGGTGATGGTGACCGAGCCGGTGATCGTCCCCGCCCAGCTCGGGTCCCGGTCGACCAGCTCCGGCCGGGCGGTGCAGAGCAGCAGCAGCGGCACGTCCCGGGCGGCGGCGCCGAGCAGCTCGACGAAGCGCAGCATGGCGTCGTCGGCCCAGTGCAGGTCCTCGAAGACCAGCACGGTGGGGCGGCGGGCGGCCAGGGCCAGCAGGAACCGCCGCCACGCCGACTCGGCCTCCTCGGCCGGCAGCGTGGTGCCGGTCAGCCCGACCAGCGGGCGCAGCGCGTCGACGATCCGGTCCCGCTCGGCCGGCCCGACCAGCTCGGTCACCGCGGACGTGAGCCGCTGCGCCGCGGTCGACGCCGGGTCGGTGTCGAGGATGCCGGCCTCGGTCTTCACCACGTCGGCCAGCGCGGCGAAGGTGACGTTCTCCCCGAACGGCGGGCACCGCCCGGTCCGCCAGGTCAGCGGCTCGTCGACCAGCCGACCGGCGTGCCGGTAGAGCTCGCGGACCAGTCGGCTCTTGCCGATGCCGGCCCGGCCGAAGACGGTCACCACCTGCGGGAGCCGGTCCCGCAGCGACCGGTGCAGGGCGTTGACCAGCAGACCCAGCTCGTGCTCTCGGTCGATCAGGGGCGTGGTGTCCGGCTCCTGGTCGGTGGGCTGCCGGCGTACCGGGGCGAGGGCGAGCCAGACCTCGGTGGGGGTGGACCGACCGCGCAGGGTGACCGGCGGCTGCTCCTCGTAGCTGATGGCGTCCTTGGTGAGGGCGTGGGTCGCGCCGCAAACCAGCACCCCGCCGGGCGGCGCCACCGACTGCATCCGGGACGCCGTGTTGACCACGTCGCCGGCCACGATCGCCTGCCCGCCGTCGCGGGCGGCGGCCACGTCCACCAGCGCCTCACCGGTCGCCACGCCGACCCGGAAGCGCAGCTCGTCGCGGCCGGACGGGGCGAACCGGGTGAGCACCCGCTGCAGCTCCAGCCCGGCCCGGACGCAGCGCAGCGCGTCGGTCTCGGTGGCCACCGGGGCGCCGAAGAGCGCCATCACGGCATCCCCGATGTACTTCTCGACCACCCCGCCGTACTGCCCGACCACCCGTTTCGCGGCCGAGAAGAAGCCGGTCTGCATGCCGCGGACCTGTTCCGGGTCGGCGCGCTCGACGTACGGGGTGAAGTCGATCAGGTCGACGAACAGGACGCTGACCCGGCGGCGGTCCTCCTGCGGCACGGCGACCGGCGGCTTGGCACCGGACCGGGCTGCCCCGCACGAGGTGCAGAAGGCCACGTCGGCGGCGAGCGGGCGCAGGCAGTGCGGGCAGACCGCCCCCAGCTCCGCGCCACAGCCACCGCAGAAGCGGTCGCCCTCGGCGGCGGTACGTCCACAACGGTCACACTGGGCGGAGATGACGCCCTCCACTGGTGGATCCTCCGGCCGGTCCCGGCCGGGCGCCGCCCCCCGCGGCGTCCATCGCGAGTATCGCCGCCGCTAGCGGTGTCAGGTACCGGGCTGTTGGCTTGTGGACACTCGTCCGGACAGCCGTCGGCGCGGTTCGCGGACTAGATTCATGCCTCGGACGACGACCGCGATCAAGGGGGCCACACCATGGTGTACGTGAAGCTGGAGAGCGACTGGACCGACGCCGACGGGGTCGCCCACGCGGCGGGGGACTCCGTCGACGTGGACGCCGCCACCCTGGCCACCCTCCAGGCCGAGGGCATCGTCATCGAGGGCTCCGGCGGCGATGACAACAGCGACTGGGCCGGGCCGGGCCGGCCCAACGAGTGGGCCGGGCCGGGCAGCGCCGGCGTCTGAGCCGGGCGGCACGACAGCAGGGCCGGGGCGGTCTCGCCCCGGCCCTGCGCGTATCCGTCAGCGGTCGTTCATCCCGGCGCGGCGGCGCAGCGCGGCCACGTCGGTCACCACGATCCGGCGCCCCTCGGTGCGCAGCCACCCCCGGCTGGCGAACGAGCCGATCGCCTGGTTGACGCTCTGCCGGGAGCCGCCGGCCATCTCGGCGAGCTGGCTCTGGTTGAGCTCGATGGTGATCATCGGCGCCTGGCTCTCGCCGGCGAGCCGGACCAGCGTCTTGGCCACCCGGCCGGGCAGGTCGAGGAAGACGTGGTCGGCGTTCTGCTCGGTGAGCCGGCGGATCAGCCCGCCGAGCGAGCGCATCACCGCGTCGAGGATGCGCGGGTTCGAGTGCACCAGCTCCATGAAGGCCGGCCGGGACAGCGCCAGCGCGGCGCAGTCCTCGATCGCCTCGGCCGACGCGGACCGGGTGGACGCGTCCAGCAGGGAGACCTCGCCGAGCACGTCCGGCGGACGGATCACCGACAGCACCGCGCGCTCTCCCGTCGGTGCGGTGCGGAACACCGCCACCGCCCCCCGGCGCAGCACGATCAGCGACTCGCCCGGGTCGTTCTCCACGAAGAGCAACTGACCCTTGCGGTAGGTGCGCGGCACCGCAGCGGCGATGACCCGCTGCCGCACCTCCGGCTCAAGCCCGGCGAACATCTCCACGCCCGTGAGCGCGTCACCCGGCTCCGGCAGGCGAACCTCCACGGCCCAACCCCTCCCCGGTCAAGGACCACAACTCGCTCACCGGGGTGGCCCTGACATCCCGGTACGAGGCATCTGAACCGGTTCGGCGTCCGGTAGCGGTACACATCAGATCATGACGCTCCGGTCGCGTGCTGTACACCCCTGGAGACAGTTCCGTGACTCTCCCGAACCGCCTGTCCGAACCGTGCCGACCTCGGTGGACGCCCCGGCGACGGGCGGGCGGGGGCGGTGGGCGAGGATGGTGGGGATGGTCTACCGCTACTTCTACGACTGCGAGTTCATCGAGGACGGCCGCATCGTCGACCTGGTGTCGATCGGCGTCGTCGACGAGTACGGCCGCGAGTTCTACGCGGTCTCCACCGAGTTCGACGACTCCCGGGCGGTGCCCTGGGTGCGCCGCAACGTGCTGGACAAGCTCCCCTCGCCCGCCGACCGCGCGTGGCGGTCCCGGGAGCGGATCCGGGACGACCTCTACGAGTTCCTGATGGCGCCGGTCCGGGACCGCCCGGGCGAGCAGTTGGAGCTCTGGGCCTGGTACGCGGCGTACGACCACGTGGTCCTGGCCCAGCTGTGGGGCGCGATGCCGGCGCTGCCGCGGGAGATCCCGCGGTTCACCAAGGAACTGCGCCAGCTCTGGGACGACCGGGGTCGGCCGAAGCTGCCGGACGCCGACGCGGACCGGCACGACGCCCTGGTCGACGCCCGGCACAACCTGGCGCGCTGGCGGGCGATGACCGAGCGGTGACCGGCAGCGGCGGCCTGCTCGGCTTCGCCGGGGCGGCGGTGCCCGGAGGGCCGCACCGCGCGGGGGAGAAGCGCCAGGTCAGCTACTGACGGGTAGCCGATCCGGCGGGCGGAAGGGGGCCGGGGCGCGGTGTCGCCGTACCCCCGCGCCGACTACAGTGCGCACTGACGGCCCGCCCCGGGCCGGCAATGGCGCCGATGGTCTGATCTGACACCTATCCTGGGGCTTATCCGGGCTTTACCTGATGCTCCAGGAGGATGAGCAGATCATGCGTATCGGCGTGCTCACCGGCGGCGGCGACTGCCCTGGTCTCAATGCGGTGATTCGGGCGGTGGTCCGCAAGGGCGTCGCCACCTACGGTCACGAGTTCGTGGGCTTCCAGGACGGCTGGAAGGGCCCGCTGGAGGGCCTGTCCAGGCCGCTGGGCATCGCGGAGGTCCGTGGCATCCTGCCGCGCGGCGGCACCATCCTCGGCTCGTCCCGGACCAACCCGTTCAAGATCGAGAACGGCGTCGAGCGGATCAAGGAGAACCTCGCCGCCCAGGGCGTGGACGCGCTGATCGCCATCGGCGGCGAGGACACCCTCGGCGTCGCCACCAAGCTGCACGAGCTGGACGTCAAGGTGGTCGGCGTGCCGAAGACCATCGACAACGACCTGGGCGCCACCGACTACACCTTCGGCTTCGACACGGCGGTCAACATCGCCATGGAGGCGATCGACCGGCTGCACACCACCGCGGAGAGCCACCACCGCACCCTGGTCGTCGAGGTGATGGGCCGGCACGCCGGCTGGATCGCCCTGCACGCCGGCCTCGCCGGCGGCGCCAACGTGATCCTGCTGCCCGAGCGGCAGTTCGACGTCGACCAGGTCGCCGGGTACGTCGAGAAGCGCTTCCAGCACCAGTACGCCCCGATCGTCGTGGTCGCCGAGGGCGCGCACCCGCTGGAGGGCCAGATGGTGCTGCACAACCAGGAGCTGGACTCGTTCGGCCACGTCCGGCTCGGCGGCATCGGCCAGTGGCTCGCCGAGCAGCTGGAGGCGAAGACCGGCAAGGAGGCCCGCACCGTCGTGCTCGGCCACATCCAGCGCGGCGGCACCCCGACCGCCTTCGACCGGGTGCTCGCCACCCGGCTCGGCCTGCACGCGATCGACGCGGCGCACGAGGGCGACTGGGGCAAGATGGTCGCGATGCAGAGCACGGACATCGTCCGCGTCCCGCTGGCCGAAGCCACCCGGGAGCTGAAGACCGTGCCGCTGGAGCGGTACGCCGAGGCCGAGGTCTTCTTCGGCAGCTGATCGACGCCGGCGGCGCGGCGGACCCGGTCGGGGTCCGCCGCGCCCCGCCTCGACCGAGAGGGGTACGGCCCATGGCACCCGAGGTGCACACCGTCGCCGTGATCGGCGCCGGCAAGATCGGCGAGCTGATGCTCTCCGGCCTGCTCCGCTCCGGCTGGCCGGTCGAGCGGCTGCTCGCCACCGCCCGGCGACCCAGCCGCGCCCAGGAGCTGACCGCCCGGTACGGCGTACGGGTGGTGGACAACCTCGTCGCGGTGGACGAGGCGGAGGTACTCGCCGTCTCGGTCAAGCCGCAGGACGCGGCGGCGCTGCTCGACGAGGTCGGCCCGAAGGTGCCGGCCGACAAGCTGGTCATCTCGCTCTGCGCCGGCCTGCCCACCACATTCTTCAGCCGCCGGCTGCCCGAGGGCACCCCGGTGGTCCGGGTGATGACCAACACGCCGGCGCTGGTGGACGAGGCGATGAGCGCCATCTCCGCCGGCGCGCACGCCACCGGCGCGCACCTGGCCCTCGCCGAGGAGATGTTCAAGCCGCTCGGCGCCACCATCCGGGTGCCCGAGTCCCAGCAGGACGCGGTGACCGCCCTCTCCGGCTCCGGTCCCGCCTACTTCTACCTGCTGGTCGAGGCCATGATCGACGCCGGCATCCTGCTCGGCCTGCCCCGGCAGGTGGCGCACGAACTGATCGTGCAGACCGCCATCGGCTCGGCGGTGATGCTCCGCGACTCCGGCGAGCACCCGGTCAAGCTCCGCGAGGCGGTCACCTCGCCGGCCGGCACCACCATCTCCGCCATCCGCGAGCTGGAGAACCACGGCGTACGCGCGGCCATGCTGGCGGCGCTGGAGGCGGCCCGCGACCGCGCCCGGGAACTGGCCGCCCAGGCCGACTGAGGCGGCAGGCACGAGCCACGGCGCGAGATCGCCCGCAACGGCGTCCCGGCAATAGGCGGCTCGCGGGCGGAAGATGAGCTGATTCTCCTGGCCCGGCTCGCGCAACCGTCACTGACGGTGCCCCCGTGTTCGTGCCGCATACTGGCGCGGTGTTCACTCTCGCCCAGGCGCGACACCTGGTGGCCACGCTGCGGCCGCGCATCGACGAGCTGATCCGGCTCCGCGCCGACCTCGCCGAGCTGCGGGTCGACCTGGCCGAGCACGGGATCAGCGCGCTCGGCGGGTTGGCCGAGGTGAAGGCCCTCGAAGCCCGGCTGCACGCCGTCCTCGAGGAGATCCACCAGCACGACATCCAGGTCAAGGGGATCGCCCCGGTGTTGCTGGACTTCCCCGGCGAACGGGGCGGCCGGGCGGTGCTCTGGTGCTGGCTGGAGGGGGACGACGAGGTGCGCTGGTACCACCGGGTGGAGTGCGGCTTCGCCGGCCGCCGCCCGGTCTGACCGCCCCTGCGGGTACGGTGCCGTGCATGGTCGACGCACGCCCGGCGACGCCGGATGACGCCGCCGAGGTGGTCCGGTTGCGCGGCCTGATGCTCGCGGCGGTGAAGGGTGCGGATCCGCCGCCGGGCCCGTGGCAGGACGTCGCGCGGGAGCAGCTACGGGAGTGGCTGGCCGAGCCCGAGCCGTCGATGGCGGCCTTCGTGGTCGACGGGCCGGACGGGACGCTGGCCGCCTGCGCGGTCGGCACGATCGAGCGCCGGCTCGGCGGCCCGGACAACCCGAACGGCCTGACCGGGTACGTCTTCAACGTCAGCACCGATCCCGTCCACCGCCGGCGCGGCCACTCCCGGGCCTGCCTGACGGCGCTGCTGGGCTGGTTCCACGAGCGGGGCGTGCGGCGGATCGACCTGCGGGCCTCCGCGGCGGGACGGCCGCTCTACCGCTCGCTCGGCTTCCAGGAGACCCGCGACCCGGCTATGCGGCTCGCGCTCCCGCCGCAGGCGGTCTGACCGCCCGGACACCGCGGCGCAACCGGCGCGTCCGGAGGGCGGGCGGCTTCCCCACCCTCCGGACGGGACGGTCAGCTGTCGGCGTAGCGGCGGGCGGCGGCGAGGGCGGCGCGCAGCTTCTCCGCGTCGACCGGTGCCGGCCGTTCCCAGTCGTTGGCCGGGTCGGCCGAGTAGAGGGCGGCGTACGCGGTGGTGTCGCGCTGGAACCGCCAGCCCTCGGCGAGCGGGCCCACGTCGACCGCGTCGTAGCCGAGGGAGTCGAGGAACCCGGAGACGGCGGCCTTGGCGGCCGCGTCGTCGCCGGCGATCGGCAGGGCGGTACGGTCCGCCGCGCCGGCCGGCCGGGCCAGGGCGAGCAGGTGCTTGAAGTAGATGTTGTTGAAGCCCTTGACCACCCGCGACTCCGGCAGGTGCCGCTGGAGCAGCTCACTGGTGGTGGTCGACTCGTCGTCCAGCTCCGGGAACCGCCCGTCCCGCTCCGGGTAGTAGTTGTTGGTGTCGATGACGATCTTGCCAGCGAGCGGCTCGGCCGGCACCGCCCGGTAGGCCCGCAGCGGGATGGTGACCACCACGAGATCGCCGGCCGCAGCCGCCTCGGCCGGGGTGGCGGCGCGGGCCCGGGGGCCCAGCTCGTCCACCAGTTCCTTGAGTGTCTCCGGGCCACGGGAGTTGCTGAGTACCACGTCGTGACCGGCGGCCAACGCCAGTCGGGCCACCGTGCCGCCGATGTTGCCGCTGCCGATCAGTCCCACAGTTGTCATGTCCGGTGCCAACCACGCGATGGCGGCCGGCATTCCCGACCAAGGTGGTCGGTTATTCGGCGGCCCGACATTCGGCCGGGGGTATCGCGTCAGCCTGGCGAAAACCTTCAGTGACCGGGATCGGATTGGTAATGATTCGTATCCATAAGGGTCTATCAACGAACCCTGCGAATTGTTGATCTTCCGTCCGGACCTGATCCATTGATATCTCTCTCCCACCACCACTTCCCACCCCCAGGAGTGCGACGTGCGGAGATCCCGTCTTGCCACCCTCGCCCTGACCCTGGCGTCCTCGCTCGGGGTTACCCTGGCCCTGGGCGCCCCCGCCCAGGCCGCCCCCGCCGACCGGTACGTCGCGCTCGGCGACTCGTACGCCTCCGGCGTCGGCGCCGACAGCTACACCTCCGAGAGCGGGTCCTGCCTGCGCAGCACCAACGCCTATCCGGCGCTCTACAACACCAACATCAGGCCGGCCTCGTACCGCTCGGTGGCCTGTTCGGGCGCGACCACGACGGACGTCATCAACAGCCAGCTCTCGGCGCTGTCCTCGACCACCACCCTGGTCAGCGTCACCGTCGGCGGCAACGACGTCGGCTTCGCCAACATCATGACCACCTGCGTCCTGCAGGGTGAGAGCCAGTGCGTGGCGGCCGTGCAGGCCGCCGAGGACAAGGCCCGGACCGAGCTGCCCGGCAAGCTCGCCAACGTCTACAACGGCATCAAGAGCCGCGCGCCCTCGGCCCGGGTGGTGGTCGTCGGCTACCCGGTCTTCTACCAGCTCGGCACGATCTGCGTCGGGCTCAGCGCGACCTCCCGAGCGAAGATCAACGAGGGCATCAACCTGCTCGACGACATCACCCGGACGGCGGCCACCTCGGCCGGCTTCAAGTTCGCCGACGTCCGGTCGATCTTCGTCGGCCACCAGCTCTGCAGCTACGGCGAGAAGTGGCTGCACGCGTTGAACTACCTCAACCTGACCATTTCGTACCATCCGACGGCCGCCGGGCAGTCCGGCGGCTACTACCCGGTCTTCCGCTCCGTCGCGGGCTGACCGCCCCGGGTCGCGCCGATTCCCGTAGCGGGGGTCGGCGCGGCCCGCGGCGCTGCCGCTGAGCCGACCCGATCCGCCCGTCCGAACCGTCGCGGACGGGATCGCTGGCTGCGCTTTCCCGGAAAGGGTGGCTATTTCGTGTTGAACAGCCACTCTCTCCGGGAATCAGGGCGGATCTTGAGCGGGGTCAGGCGGGCAGCACCTTCTCGATCGCGGCCCGCAGCTCGGCGGTGTCCGGGGTGACCTGCGGGGCGAACCGGCCGGCCACCGTGCCGTCCGGGGCGACCAGGAACTTCTCGAAGTTCCACCGCACGTCGCCGGTGTGTCCCTCGTCGTCCGGCGTGGACACCAGCTTGGCGTAGAGCGGGTGCCGGCCCGGCCCGTTGACGTCGACCTTCTCCGTCAACGGGAAGGTCACGCCGTAGTTGACCTGGCAGAATTCCTCGATCTCCGCGGCCGTGCCGGGCTCCTGTCCGGCGAACTGGTTGCAGGGCACCCCGAGCACGGTCAGGCCCCGGTCGGCGTACTCGTCAGCCACGGCCTGGAGGCCGGCGTACTGCGGGGTGAGGCCGCACCGCGAGGCCACGTTGACCACCAGCAGCGCGCGGCCGCGGTACTGCGCGAGGTCGGCGGGGCCGCCGGTGAGGGTGTCGATCTGCACGTCGAAAACGGTCATGTGGCGAGGCTACGCGCCCGCCGGACCGGTTGGCGCGGGTACAGGAAATCGATGCATCTACATCTTGACGAAGTGATGAACGCCTGAGTAGCGTCTCAGCATCAATCTGGAAAGTTTCCTAACTGTTTAGGGAGACGCCGTATGAAGAGATCGCTCCGCCGGGCCCTCTGGGCCACCGGTGCCGTGGTCGCGCTGGCGGTCGCGGCGGTACCGATGGCGACCGCGTCCGCCGCGGGCAGCGTGACCGCCACCTTCGCCAAGGTGCAGGACTGGGGGACCGGTCACGAGACGAAGGTGACCGTCACCAACGGCACCAGTGCCAGCGTGGACACCTGGCGCATCGAGTTCGACCTGCCCGCAGGCACCACCATCAGCACCTTCTGGGACGCCGACGTCACCAGCAGCGGCAACCACTACGTCGCGGTGAAGAAGAGCTGGGCCGGCCCGCTCGCCCCTGGGGCCAGCTTCAGTTGGGGCTACAACGGCACCGGGGCGTACAAGGCGCCGCTCAACTGCACCGTCAACGGTGCCTCCTGCGCCGGCGGCACGCCACCGCCCACCACGACCCCGCCGACGACCACCCCACCCACCACGGCTCCGCCGACCACTCCGCCACCGACCACCCCGCCGCCCACTACCCCGCCGCCGACCGGGGGCAAGAAGGTCGTCGGCTACTTCGCCGAGTGGGGCGTCTACGCCCGCAACTACCACGTCAAGAACATCCACACCAGCGGGTCGGCGGCCAAGCTGACCCACATCCTGTACGCGTTCGGCAACACCAGCGGCGGTCGGTGCAGCATCGGCGACAGCTATGCCGACTACGACAAGGCGTACACCGCGGCGGACAGCGTGGACGGCGTGGCGGACACCTGGGACCAGCCGCTGCGCGGCAGCTTCAACCAGCTCCGCAAGCTGAAGCGGATGTACCCGAACCTCAAGGTGCTCTGGTCCTTCGGCGGCTGGACCTGGTCGGCCGGCTTCACCCAGGCCGCGCAGAACCCGGCCGCCTTCGCCGACTCGTGCTACGCCCTGGTCAAGGACCCGCGCTGGGCGGACGTCTTCGACGGCATCGACGTCGACTGGGAGTACCCGAACGCCTGCGGCCTGCAGTGCGACAGCAGCGGACCGAACGCCTTCAAGAACGTGGTCAGCGCGCTGCGCAGCAAGTTCGGCGCCAACTTCCTGGTCACCGCGGCGATCACCGCCGACGGCAGCAGCGGCGGCAAGATCGACGCGGCCGACTACGCCGGCGCCGCGCCGCAGCTCAACTGGCTGATGCCGATGACCTACGACTACTTCGGCGCCTTCAACGCCCAGGGGCCCACCGCCCCGCACTCCCCGCTCTACTCGTACGCCGGCATCCCGCAGCAGGGCTTCTGGGCGGACGCGGCGATCCAGAAGCTCAAGGGCAAGGGGGTCCCGTCCGACAAGCTGCTGCTCGGCGTCGGCTTCTACGGCCGTGGCTGGACCGGGGTGACCCAGTCCGCCCCGGGCGGCACCGCCACCGGCCCGGCGCCCGGCACCTACGAGCAGGGCATCGAGGACTACAAGGTGCTCAAGAGCAGCTGCCCGGCGACCGGCACCGTGGGCGGCACGGCGTACGCCAAGTGCGGCAGCAACTGGTGGAGCTACGACACCCCGTCCACCATCGGCGGCAAGATGACCTACGCGAAGAACCAGGGCCTCGGTGGCGCGTTCTTCTGGGAGCTCTCCGGTGACACCAGCAACGGCGAGCTGATCAGCGCCATCAAGGGCGGCCTCGGCTGAGCCGAGGGCCGACGCATCACCCACCCGGCGGGGAGGGGCCGCAGCGGCCCCTCCCCGCCCGGCTGTCCAGCCCCGTCGAGCCACCCGAGCCGCCCGCGCGCCGGACCGGCTGACCGGGGTGGTCGAGGCAAGATGGAACGGCCGCGCGCCGCCTCGCCAGGGACGTGACCGACATTCCGGTACGACGGCTCGACATGCGGGAAGGCCGATGTGGCACACTCGCCGCTCGGCATCTTTCGATGCCCGCGCCGATGGGAGGGACCGATGGGCCTGACGCACCCGAGGGTGGCGACCGGGGTGGTGCTGCTCGCGCTCCTGCCGCTGGCCCTGACCGGCTGCGGCCTCGGCGGGGACGACGGGCCCGGGGCCGCCTCCGACGGCGGGCCGCAGCGGGCGCCGGCCGAGGAGGCGGCGGCCAAGAGCCGCGAGCGGGTGCAGGCGTACCTCGACGCGATGGCGGGCAAGGACGTCGACGCCGGCCGCAGCCAGTTCTGCGCCCCCGTGCAGGCCGCCTTCGACGCCGCCGCCACCGGCCCCAACGGCGACTTCGCCGACCATTTCACCGTGCCGCAGGCCACCATCACCGACGTCCGGTCCGGCCCGAACGGCCAGGAGGTCAGCACCTCCGTCACCGTCGCCGTCGGCTCCCGCAAGGCCACCCAGGCGCTGCTGTTCACGGTCACCCGCAGTGGTGCGGACTGGTGCATCTCCGGCGAGGCCCCGGGCGGCCACACCCCCGAACCGTCGATCACCCCCTGACCCGCCCGCCTGGCTGACCTGCGGCCGGCCGGAGTGTGGCGGTGATCTCCCACCTGCCGGAACCATCCCCCTCGGCGGCGGGTCACCCCGGCGGTCGCCGTACGCTTTCTCTCATGCGCCATGAGTGGCATCAGCTGACCCACCCGGCGGTGGGCAGCCCGGGACTCCAGACCAGCCGCCCGACCGCCGACTCCGCCGAGGACGCGGCCCTCGGCCTGGACCGCTGGCGGGAGCTGCCGCGGGCCCAGACCCCGCCGTGGCCGGACCCGGCCCAGGTCGCCGAGGTCTGCAAGGTCCTCGACACGGTGCCCTCGGTGGTCGCGCCGTACGAGGTCGACCAACTCCGGCAGCGCCTCGCGCTGGTCTGCGAGGGCAAGGCGTTCCTGCTCCAGGGCGGTGACTGCGCCGAGACCTTCGCCGACAACACCGAGAGCCACCTGCTGGCCAACGCCCGCACCCTGCTCCAGATGGCGATCGTGCTGACGTACGGCGCGTCGCTGCCGGTGGTCAAGGTGGCCCGGGTCGCCGGGCAGTACACCAAGCCCCGGTCGCTGCCGACCGACGCGCGCGGCCTGCCGGCGTACCGCGGGGACATGATCAACTCGCTGGAGGCCACGCCGGAGGCCCGGGTCGCCGACCCGCAGCGCATGATCCGGGCGTACGCCAACTCGGCGGCCGCGATGAACATGCTTCGGGCGTACCTGGCCGGCGGGCTCGCCGACCTGCACGCGGTGCACGACTGGAACAAGGACTTCGTCAAGCAGTCGCCGGCCGGCGAGCGCTACGAGGCGATCGCCCGGGAGATCGACCGGGCGCTGGCCTTCATCCGGGCCTGCGGGATGACCGACGACGAGGCGCTGCGTACGGTCACCCTCTACTGCTCCCACGAGGCCCTGGCGCTGGAGTACGACCGGGCGCTCACCCGGATCTCCGGCAACCGGGCGTACGGCCTGTCCGGGCACTTCCTGTGGATCGGCGAGCGGACCCGGCAGATCGACGGGGCGCACCTCGACTTCATCTCCCGGATCGCCAACCCGATCGGCGTGAAGCTGGGCCCGACCACCACGCCGGACGAGGCCATCGAGCTCTGCGAGAAGCTCAACCCGGACAACATCCCCGGCCGGCTCACCCTGATCAGCCGGATGGGCAACCACCGGGTCCGGGACACCCTGCCACCGATCGTCGCCAAGGTCACCGCGGCCGGCGCCAAGGTCGTCTGGCAGTGCGACCCGATGCATGGCAACACCCACGAGTCCTCGAACGGCTACAAGACCCGGCACTTCGACCGGATCGTCGACGAGGTGCTCGGCTACTTCGAGGTGCACCGCGGCCTGGAGACCCACCCGGGCGGCCTGCACGTCGAGCTGACCGGCGAGGACGTCACCGAGTGCCTGGGCGGCGCCCAGGGCATCGAGGACCTCGACCTGCCCGATCGGTACGAGACCGCCTGCGACCCGCGACTGAACACCCAGCAGTCGCTGGAGCTGGCCTTCCTGGTGGCGGAGATGCTTCGTGGCTGACGCGCGGAGTGGGCTTGCGAGCCCTGCGGTCGGCGGCCGAAAGGATGACTGTGGCTGAGTTTGTTGATCTACGATCCGACACGGTGACCCGGCCCACCGCCGGGATGCGGGAGGCGATGGCCACCGCCGAGGTCGGCGACGACGTGTACGGCGAGGATCCCACCGTCGCCGCGCTCGAGGCCGAGGTGGCCGCCCGTTTCGGGCACGAGGCCGCACTGTTCGCTCCGAGCGGCTCGATGGCCAACCAGATCGCGCTCCAGCTCGTCGTGCCGCCGGGCGAGGAGCTGCTCTGCGACGCCGACGCGCACGTGGTCACCTACGAGATCGGCGCGGCGGCCGCGTACGGGGGAATCTCGTCGCGGACCTGGCCGGCGGTCGGCGCGGAGATCGACCCGGACGTGGTGGCCGGGATGGTCCGGCCCGACGGCTACTTCGCGGTGCCGACCCGGGCGATCGCCGTCGAGCAGACCCACAACCGGGGCGGCGGCGGCGTGATCCCCCTCGCCACCCTGCGCGAGCTGCGCCGGGTGGCCGACGACCACGGGCTGGCGCTGCACTGTGACGGCGCCCGGATCTGGCACGCGCACGTCGCCGACGAGGTGCCGCTGGCGGAGTACGGCGCCCTCTTCGACACCATGTCCGTCTGCCTCTCCAAGGGCCTCGGCGCGCCGGTCGGCTCGCTGGTGCTGGGCAGCGCTGAGAAGATCGAACGGGCCCGGTGGATCCGCAAGCGGATGGGCGGGGGCATGCGGCAGGTGGGAGTCCTCGCCGCCGCCGGCCGGTACGCGCTGGCCCACCACGTCGAGCGGCTCGCCGAGGACCACGCCAAGGCCGCCCGGCTGGCCGAGGCCGTCGCCCCGTACGGCGTGCTCGCCATGCCGGTGCGGACCAACATCGTCCCGCTCGACCTGACCAAGCACCCGCTCGACGCGAAGGCTCTCGCGGCCGCCGCCCGGGCGACGGGCGTGCTGGTCTCGGTGCTCGGCCCGCGTACCGCCCGCCTGGTCACCCACCTGGACGTCACCGACGCCGCCGTCGACCGCGCCGCCGAGACCCTGACCCAAATCCTCCGCGCCTAACCCCACCCTGCCCGCCCCGCCCCGCCCCGCCCCAGCGTGTTGATCAGGGAGTTTGCGCCGCCGACGGCGCGGATTCCGCCGCAAACTTCTTGCTCAACGCGGGTTGAGCGGGGGAGTTAGGGGTGGAGGCGGGTGAGGGTGGCGATGTCGGCGGCGTGGCCGACGTGCTTCTCCGTCGGGGTCTCCACCACGACCGGGATGCCGGCGGTGGCCGGGTGGCGCATCAGCTCGGCGAACGCCGGCTCACCGATGGTGCCCTTGCCGATGTTCTCGTGCCGGTCCCGGGTCGAGCCGCACAGATCCTTCGAGTCGTTCGCGTGCACCAGCTTCAGCCGGTCCGCCCCGACGGCGGCGACCAGGGCGTCCAGCGTGGCGGTCATCCCACCCTCGACGGCCAGGTCGTGCCCCGCGGCCCAGGCGTGGCAGGTGTCGAAGCAGACGCCCATCATCGGGTGGCGGTCCACCGCGTCCAGGTAGGGGCCCAGGTGCTCCACCCGGGAGGCCAGCGACCGGCCGCCCCCGGCGCTCGGCTCGACCAGCAGCATCGGCCCGCCGCTTGCCGCCGCCTCGTCGAGCAGCGGCAGCAGGGCCTCGCGTACCTGGCGCATCGCCGCCTCGGCGTACCCCGCGTCCACCGCGCTGCCGGCGTGGAACACCACGCCCTCGGCACCGATCGCCCGGCCCCGGCGCAGCGCGTGCGCCAGGGTCTGGGCCGACCGTTCGACGGTGGCCGGGGTGGGGGAGCCCAGGTTGACCAGGAGCGACGCGTGGATGAAGACCGGCACCCCGCGCTCGCCGCAACCGTCCCGGAACAGCGCGTCCTGCGCCGGGTCGCCCGCCGGCAGGGCCCAGCCCCGCGAGTTGGAGACGTAGACCTGCACCACCTCGGCGCCGGCCGCGTCGACGTACGGCAGCGCCGCCTTCGCCAGGCCGCCGGAGGTGGGGGTGTGCGCGCCGACCCGCCGCCGCGCGCTTCGCGACTGCGGGGCGCGCGAGCCCGGCTCGCTCCGCTCGCTCACCGGACCGTCTTTCGTTCGCGGCTGCGGGGCTCGCAGGACCGGCTCACTCCTCGCGCTCACAGGCAGGTCACCGTGACCTGAGTGCCCGGCGGCACCGGCGTGTTCTCGCCCGGGTTCTGGAAGCGAGCCACCCCTGCGGGGTTGACCTGGATGTTGGCCGGGAAGCCCTGGCTCTCCAGCACCTGCTTGGCCTGATCGCACGGCAGGTCGATCACCCGGGGCACGATCACCTGCGGCGGCCCCTTGCTGATCTCCAGCTTGACCTGGGCGCCCTTCTCCACCCCGGTGCCGTCGGCCGGACTCTGGCCGAGGATCTCGTCCTTCGGCTTGTCCGAGTCCTTGTACGACTCCACCGGGGTCAGCCCGAGCTGGGCGAGGATGCCCCGGGCGTCGTTGAGGTTCTTGCCCACCAGGTTCGGCACGGTGACCGGGGCGCGGCCCTTGCTCAGCACCACCGTCACCTTCGTGCCCGGCTTGACCACCGTGCCCACCTTCGGATCGGTGGCCATCACCACCCCGGCCGGCAGTTCGTCGTCGTACCGGGCGGAGCCCTTGACCACCACCAGCTTGGCGTCGGTCAGCTCGGCCTGGGCCAGCTCGAAGTCCTTGCCCACCACGTCCGGCACCGGCAACTGCTCCGGACCGAGCGACAGGGTCAGCGTGATCGTGCCGCCCTTGAGGATCCGGGCCGCGGAGCCCGGGTTCTGCCCCAGCACGCTGTCCTTCGGCACCTTCTCGTCGTAACGGGGGTCGGCGTACTTAAGGGTGAAGCCGCCCCGGGCGGCCCGCGCCTCCGCCTCGGCCTTGGTCAGGCTCACCAGTTGGGGGGCGACCGTGTAGCGCCCCACCCCGAACCACCAGCCGCCGAGAGCGGCCACCAGGCCGAGCACCACGGCCGCCGCGGCGACCGCCAGCCGGCCCCGGGGCGAGCCCATGATCCGGGTACGCAGCCCGGCCAGCCCGGAGCCCGGGTCGCTGTCGGCGGAGCGGCGGCGGTGCGGGCGCTGCCCGCCCCCCTCGGGCAGCCGGGCCCAGGCGGGACGCTCGGCCGGGCGGACCGCCGCCACCACCATGGTCGGCTGGGCCATCGGGTTCTCGTCGCTCACCTGCCGCAGCACCGCGGTGTGGGCGTTGCCCAGGCCGTCCCGGGCCACCTGCACCTCGGCCAGCAGCGCGCCGGCGTCGGTGGGGCGGGCGCCCGGGTCGCGCCGGGTGGCCCGGCCGACCAGATCGTCGAGGACCTTCGGCAGGCTCGGGACCAGCGTCGACGGGGGCGGTACGTCCCGGTCGACGTGCTGCCAGGCGACGTCCACCGGCCGGTCGCCGTCGTACGGCACCCGGCCGGTGAGCATCTCGAACAGCACGATGCCGGCGGAGTAGACGTCGGTGCGTGGGTCTGCGTGGCCGTCGGTGACCAGCTCCGGGGCCACGTACGCCACGGTGGCCATGAGCTGGTTGCCGTTCTCCTCGGCGCTCGCCTCGACCGCGCGGGCCAGCCCGAAGTCGGCCACCTTGACCACGCTGTCCACCAGGTTGCCGGTGCCGCCGGTGGGTGCCTCGGCGACCAGCACGTTCTCCGGCTTGACGTCGCGGTGCACCAGGCCGGCACGGTGCGCGGCGGCGATCGCGGCGAGCATCTGCTCGGCGATCGCCAGGGCCTCGTCCGGGTTGAGCCGGCGCCGCTCGGCGAGGACGTCGCGCAGGGTGCGGCCCCGGACGTACTCCATCACCAGGTAGGGGAGGCCGGCGTGGGTGCCCTGGTCGTAGACCGCGACCACGTTCGGGTGGGTCAGCCGGGCGATGGTCTTCGCCTCGTCGGTGAACCGCTCGACGAAGCCGGCCATCCGAGCCCGGGCCTCGGGGGCCTGGGTCGGGTGAATGATCTTGACCGCCACGGTGCGCTCCAGGCGCTCGTCGGTGGCGGTGTACACGGTCGCCATGCCGCCACGGGCCACGCGACCGCGAATGCGGTAGCGCCCGTCGATCAGCGAGCCCAGCAACGTGTCGGCGACCTGTGTGTCCATCGGCAGGCAGTCTATGTGTCAGGAGGGTGAAGGTTGAACAGGATGCTACAGCCTAGGGCCGACGATGGTCCCGCCGCGCGTGTCCGGCCTGGTCGCGCCGCGTGCGGAAGCGCCGGACGGGGTGCCGCCGCCCGGGCCGCCCCGGCACGTGGCAGGGTGGTCGGGTGACCGAATCCGTACCCGCCGCCGCCGGCGCCGACCTGCCCGGACCGACCGACCCGGCCGGCTGGCTGACCCTGCCGGACGTGGCCGAGCGCCTCGACCTGTCGATCAGCAAGGTGCACCAGCTGATCCGCGACCGGGAGTTGATCGCGGTCCGCCGCGACGGCGTCCGCCGCGTCCCGGCCGACCTGGTGGCCAACCGCACCGTGCTCAAGCACCTGCCCGGCGTGCTCAACCTGCTCGCCGACGCCGGGTACGACGACGAGGCGGCGTTGCGCTGGCTCTACGAGGAGGACCCCACCCTCCCCGGCACGCCGGCCGCCGCCCTCGGCGGCGACCAGGCCCGCGAGGTCAAACGCCGCGCCCAAGCCCTCGGCTTCTAACCCCACCCCACCCCCGGGCTCTGCCGGTTGATCATGAGGTTGGCGGCAGTTTCTGCGATCACTCAGCCGCCAACCTCATGATCAACAGCGGCGGTGGGGTGGGGGTGGGTCAGTCGGTGCGGCGGGTGGCGGCGATGGCCAGGTCGACCAGGGCCTGCCGGGCCTCGGTGTCCAGGTCGACCGTGGTGAGGGCGGCCAGCGCGCTCTCGGTCAGCGCGGCGATCCGCAGCTCGGTACGCTCCAGCGCCCCGCTCGCCGTGATCAGCTCGCGCAGCCGGGTCACCCCGGCGGCGTCCAGCCCCGGGTCGCCGAGCCCGCCGAGCAGCAGCTCCCGGCCCGCATCGTCGACCGCCTCCAGGGCCGCCGCCACCAGATACGTCCGCTTGCCCTCGCGCAGGTCGTCGCCGGCCGGCTTGCCGGTGCGCCCCGGATCCCCGAAGACCCCCAGCACGTCGTCGCGGAGCTGGAACGCCTCGCCCAGCGGCAGCCCGTACGCCGAGTACGCCGCGTGCACCTCGGCCGGGGCGTCGGCCAGCGCGGCGCCCAGCAGTAGCGGCCGCTCGACCGTGTACTTCGCCGACTTGTAGCGGGCCACCTTGCCGGCCCGCTCCCGCGAGGTGTCCCCGGTGGCCTGGGTCAGCACGTCGAGGTACTGCCCGACGGTCACCTCGGTGCGCATCTCGTCGAAGACCGGCCGGGCCCGGGCCACCGTACGCGGGTCGAGGCCCCCGGCGTGCAGCAGCTCGTCCGACCAGACCAGGCAGAGATCGCCGAGGAGGATCGCGGCCGCGTCACCGAAGCCGTCCGGGTCGCCGCTCCAGCCGGCCGCCCGGTGCCGGGCCGCGAACCGCCGGTGCACGGCCGGCTCACCGCGCCGGGTGTCCGAGCGGTCCATCAGGTCGTCGTGGATCAGGGCGCTGGCCTGCACGAACTCCAGCGCGGCCAGGGCCGCCACCACCTGGTCGGAATCGAGCCCGCCGGCCCCCCGGTAGCCCCAGTACGCGAAGGCCGGACGCAGCCGCTTCCCGCCCCTCAGCACGAACGCCTCGATCGCCTCGGCGACCGGCACCAGGCCGTCGTCGACCGCGGTCAGCCAGCCGCGCTGGCCGGCGAGGAACTCGGTGAGGGCCTTGTCGATCCGCTGGCGCAGGCCGGCGCGGTCGACGGGGGATACGGGAGCAGCGTGGGTCACGCGTGAACGCTAGCCGGTCCCCGCCGATCGCGTCGTGCCGCCATGGCGGGGTTTCGACGGGGGTCGACGGGACCTCGCCGCCCCGGGCCCGCCCGCCGCACCTACCGGCAGGTACGGGCGGGCCGCCGCGAGCAGACCCGCGTACCGCCGGGCCGCCGGCTCGTCGCGGTGCGCGACCAGCCGCCGGCGTACCTCGGTGAGCTGGCCGACCGCCCGGGGCGAACCGGACCGGACGGCGTCGAGCAGCGCCTCGCCGGCCACCGTGCAGGCCCCCGCCACCTCGCCGAGCTGGAGGTAGCCCCGGGCCAGCCAGCCGCCGTAGACCGCGGCGCGGCGCGGCCGGTCCCGCCCGCGCGCCGCCGGCCCGAGCAGCGGCACGGCGGGCCCCGGACGGCCCAGCGCGACCAGGGTGCGGCCGGTCAGCGCGGCCAGCTCGGCCTCGTCCAGCCAGTACAGCCACGGCGGTTCCCGGCCCGGCTCGGGCCCGCCGGTCCGGTCGGCGGCGTCGAGGGCCGGCCGGGCGGCGCGCGGCCGGCCGGCCAACGCGGCGGCGAACGCCACCCGGTGCAGCAGCAGCGCCCGCAGCCCGGGGGAGGCGGCGTCGCGGGCACCGGCGTAGCCGATCCGGGCCAGGGCCAGCGCTCCCACCGGGTCCCCGGCACCGGCCAGCAGGTGGCTGGCCGACCCGAGGACGTGCCCGGCGAACGCGGGGTCGCCGGCCGCCACCGCCGCCCGCAGTGCCAGCCGGTAGCCGTCCAGGCCGCCGGTCAGGTCCCCGGCGTCGGCCGCGAGCCAGCCCGCGAGCTGGGCCGACTCGGCCAGCCCGGGCAGCAGCCGGCGGCGGCCGGCCGCCCCGGCGACGGTGAACGCGCGGGCCGTGCGGCGCAGCCGCTGGGCGCCGTGGCCGGCCAGGTCCGCCCCGCCAAGCAGGTCGTCCCAGCGTCGCAGCTCGGCCAGGTCGCCGCCGGCGGGCGCCGCCGGCCGTCCCGGCACCGGGCCGGCCG
>NZ_LWLS01000113.1 GCF_001905095.1 Micromonospora sp. CB01531 | reverse complement strand
CGAATTAACGCCGAGCAGCACTTAGTGATCCTGGCCCGCCACCGACGGAACCTGGAGGCAACATGTTCGAAGCGCTGGGCCTCGCCCCGCCGGAGAGCGCGGTGTACGTCGCGGCGGTGAGCAACCCCCGGGCGAGCGCCGACGAACTTGCGGCAACCGCCCGACTGTCTCGGGCGCAGACCGGACGGGCACTGGTCCGGCTCACCGAGCTCGGCATGGTCAGTCGGCTTCCGGGACGACCGGTACGCTATCTCGCCGCGCCACCGGATGCGGCGATCGGCGAACTGATCGCCGGCGTTGAATCCAAACTGTGGCAGGCGCGCGACGCCGGACAGGCCCTGATGGAGACGCACCGGGCCGCATCGCGCTACACCCATCCCGAACAGTCACTGGAGGTGCTGATCGGCCAGGACAACATCGGCCGGAGAGTGGCGCACATCCACCACAGTGCCAAGACACAGTTGCGCGGCTTCGACAAGCCGCCATACGTCACCCCGCCCCCCGGCGCGAAACTCGCGGACGAGGGCCAGCGGCTGCGCCAGGGCGTGCTGTACCGGGCAATCTACACGCCGCAGGCGGTCGCCTGGCCCGGGCGGCTGAGAGGCGACATCCTCGGCGGGATGCGCCAGGGCGGAAAGGCCCGGGTACGGCCGAACCTGCCGCTCAAGATGCTCGTGGCCGACGACCGGATGGCCGTCATACCCATCAGCTCCAGCGACCAGAATGTCGGTGTCGCCTACGTGATCCATCGATCATCGCTACTCGACGCGCTCATCACGCTCTTCGAGGCGGAGTGGGACCGGGCCACGCCCCTGTCCGTCGACGGGCTGGCAGACGACGCGGGCGGACCGGACGAGGAAACCAGTGAACTGTTGACGCTGCTCGCCTCGGGCCTGACCGACCAGGGTATCGCCCGGTCGCTGGGCTGGTCGACCAGGACCACGCAGCGCCGGATCCACGCGCTGATGGAGGAGCTGGGTGCCGCCACCCGCTTCCAGCTGGGAATGACTGCCAAGGCGCGTGGCTGGCTGTGATGTTCCGTCCCGACGGGGACAGGACGATCGGCCGCCTGCACGTCCGCCGAACGACCGGCTGGACGACATCCCTCGACAAGTCCCCCCGCCGCTACCATGATCGTCCTGGTGATTGCCGTATTGATCCAGCAACGGGACCCATCGATGATCCGACTCCTTGGCCAAACCAAATCATCGATGGGCCCCATTGCCACGTCCGGGATCAACACCCCCTTGCACCACGCCACGGCGTAAACGACGTGGCCTTGGAACTAGACCCGAACTAGACCTTCTGCAAGGCGAAGTTCAGCGTCGTCGTCTCTCCCTTTTTGATCTTTACAGTCACCGCCTGTGGCTGATAGCCGTCGATCGCGCAGATCACCTGCAACGGGTTGTTTCGAACATCGAGCCACAACTGGTAATGGCCGCTCGCATCGGTCCTGAGCGTGTAGTGCCCCAACGGCGTGGTGATCTGGACCGTCGCGCCACGTATCGGACCTGACGGCCCGGTGACCGTACCGGTGATCTTGCCCCAGTTCTTCGGCTGGTTGACCGTCATCGACACCGGGACGCTCGGCATCGCGTACGGCGTATCCGTCCCGACCACGACAGCCGCCGTGTAGGTCCCGGGCTGAGTGATGTCCGGAACATTCGCGTCGACGGCGACGGTGACCGTGGCGCTGGCACCCGGTGCGAGCGTGAGCGTCGTCGGGTTCACCGCGAGCCAGCTCACCCGGCTCGTCTCGCCGCAGTCGACCATGCCCGGCAACACCTCCGAGCTGGCGAGATTCCCGCCGTCTTCGCCACCCGTGTTACCACCGATCTTGTAGAACCCGCACGCGCTACCGCTGCGGTAAAGCGCGTTGTTCGCGTTCGGGATGGGCGTCCAGGTGTCGCTGGCCGGGTCGAAGGCGAAGCCCTGGTTGGTGATCACCGAGCTGTGCTCCGTGACACCGCCGGAGAGCAGCAACCGGCCCTGAGCCGTCGTGTATCCGGACCCCCACAGGTCGATGGGCATATCGGCCGCCGGCGACCACGAATCGGTATGCGGGTCGTAGCCGTACGTGTGGCGCGTCGTGCCGCGGGACTTGGATTCGCCGCCGGCGCAGTAGAGCGCGCCGGAGATCGCGCCACACGACTCCCAGCTGATCGGCTCGGGATAGTCGGCGGCGTGGCTCCACGAGTCGGTGGCCGGGTCGTACACCATGACGTCCGTGGTGCCACACTCCATGAGGACGCAGCCGCCGACGACGTACATCCTGCCGTCGAGAACCGCGACAGCAGAGCCCGCGAGCGGGTTCGGGTTTGTCGCCGCAGTCGTCCACACATTCGTTGCCGGGTCGTACACCTCGGTCTTGCCATCGGGGGCTCCGCCAACGGCCCAGCCGCCCCAGCCACCGGTTGCGTAGATCTTCCCGTTCAACACCGCCATCACCGGCGCCTGGCGATCGTCGGCGGGGCTCGCCAACCGAGACCAGCTGCCCGCGGTCGGGTCATAGGCGTACATCGCGTGGGAGTAATCGGAGCCGGTGACCCCGAATGCCGAGTAGATCCTGCCGCCGAGCGAGACGACGCCGTTGTCCTGGATCGTGGTCGGGTAGTCGGCGATCGTGGTCCACGGCGCGGCGGCCGGCACCGAGCCGTTCGGTGCGGCCCCGGTCGCCTGGCGGATCGAGGCGTCCTTGTCCTGTAGCGACAGCGGTGAGTACGTGCCCTGGATCCGCTGGGTGGGCGCACCGTGCGCGGTCAACGGCGCCACGCCGCCGACCTGCTCGCCGAGGGTCACCTTCGCCGGTGCGCTGCCGGTGTTCTGGACGGTGACGGCCTGGCCGGCCTTCCCCTGCCAGGGCACGGTGATGCCGACGCTGGCCGGCGTGATCATGACCTTGCCAGCCTTGAGCATGAACTGCGTCTGCGTCACCGCGTCCGCCACCACATTGACGTGGGCTGTCGCCGTGGCGTAATACCTCCTCTCGGCGGTGAAGTCGTGCGTGCCGGTCAGCGACGAGAACACCGAGTAGAAGCCGTCGGCCATCTTCGGGTCGGCCGGCGTCCCCGCGCTTGTCGCGTGCTCGGCCGGCTTCTCGCCGCTCGCCACGGTCACGCCGACGACCGGCATGTTCGTATTGGCGTCGGTGACCGTACCGGCCACAAGGCCGCCCGGGATCGGGTCACACGTACGGTTGCCGATGAAGACGTTGTCGATCTGCCACCACGTTCTGGCCCAACTCGTGTAGTGGAACCGCACCTGTACGGCGGACTGGTGAGCGACCATCGGCAGCGGTACGTCGACCCACGCCGGGCCGCGGAATTCGGGGTAGCCCTTGTGCCAGACGTTCTGCCACGTGGCACCGCCGTCCGTGGTGACGTCGACGTCCGCGGAGGACACGAATGACCGGAAGTCGGTGTTGAATGACAGGGCCGGGTTCCCGGAATCGGACAAGTCGGTCACCGGGGAGATCAGAGACATGTCCCATGGACCGGACGACGTGCTGGTGTCGGTGACGGCGAAGCCGCCGCTACCGCCCGTGACATTATCCGTAGGCGCATACGGCGCCGTCAGCTTCGGGTTGTCGAACGCCCATCCGCCCCCGGCCGTGTTGTCCGAGGTCCAGCGGGCCGGAATCGACGTCGCGTCGAACGTCTCCGTCGTACCCGCGTTGTGGGTCGCATATCCGGGCGCGAGGCAGTCGTACACCTCGACCGGGACACTGAACTCGGCAGTGACGTTCGAGGTACCGACGGTCACGTCCTTCGTCATCGCCTGGTAGCCCGGGTAGTTCGCGTTCACGTGGAGCGTGTACGTCTGGCCCTGCAGCAACTGCAGGCTGTAGCGGCCGGTGTACGGGTCGGTGTGGACCGACCCGCCCGGTACGCCGTCGACGGTGATCGTCGCGTACAGCGGCCAGGAGTGGCCCGAGCCGTCGGTGACCGTACCGGATACGGCCGAGGTGGGGACCGGGTCGAGCGCGAAGTTCTCCGTCAGCGAGCCGCCGTCGGTGACCCCCACGCCGGTAATCGTCTTGCTCTTGTACCCGTACGCCGCGGCCGTCGCGTCGTACGTGCCAACCGGCACGGTGGCGCTGTAGTGGCCGGACACGTCGGTGATGGCCGTCGAGACGCCGACCGTCACGGTGGCGCCGACCACCGGTGCATTCGTCGACGCGTTGGTGACGGCACCCGTGACGACGCCGTGCGGGCCGGTGCGGAACGCGGCCAGACCATTCGGCGTGCCGAGCCCGGTCGGGCCGTCATAGCCAGGGCCGGCCGTGCACAGGTACGCCGGCGAGCACGTGCCGTTGTTGCCGGCGCTCACATCGTTGAGCTGCCCCGTGTTGGCGTACGGGTAGCTCGACGGATACGTGTTCGCGACCGGGGTACCAGCGGCGGCGTACACACCAGCGATGATCGGCGCCGAGGCACTGGTGCCGCCGAACACGGTCCAGCCGCCCGACTGGAAGGAGTTGTAGACGGCGACGCCGGTCGCCGGGTCGGCTACCGCTGCGACGTCGGCTACGGTGCGCTTCGAGCAACCGCTGTCGGTCTGCCACGCCGGCTTCGCCTCGTACAGCGAGCAACCGCTGCCCGGGCCGTAGCCCGAGTTGTACCACACGGACTCCGACCAGCCGCGCGTACTCGAGTCCCGGACGAGACTCGTACCGCCGACCGCGGTGACGTACTGCGACGCGGCCGGGTAGGCCACGCCGAAAGCGCTGTCACCACTGGACGCCACGATGGCGACGCCCGGGTGGTTGTAATGCGGGTCGGCTTCGGTGACCTCGGACGGGTCCTCACCGGTGCCCGGATCCGCCGAGTACGCGGTGCCATACGAGTTCGAGACGTACTTCGCCCCGAGCGCAACCGCCTCGTCCACCGCGGCACCCATGTCCTCGAAGCTCGGGGTGTCCGCCTCGACCAGCAGGATGTGGGCGTAGGGGGCGGTGGCGGACACCATGTCCAGGTCGAGGGCTATCTCGCCGGCCCATCCCGGGTCAGCCGGTGGGTAGTTCATGCCGCCGCGCTGGTCGACCTTGCGGAAGCAGCCATTGGCTGTGGTGCACGGGGGCAGACCGTACTGCTGGCGGTAGACCGCCAGGTCAGCTTCGGCGTTCGGGTTGTCGTAGGCGTCCACGATCGCGACGATCTGGCCGGCGCCGCCGTCCGCAGGCAGCGAGTAGGCACTCCGGAGGTCGCCGGCGCCGAAGCCGTCTGGGATCGCGGACTGCGGCTGCACACCGCGGTGAGTGGTCACGTCAGTGCGGCGCATCGCCATACAGACGAAATGCCCGGGCTTGGGGTCCGCGCACTGCCGGACCGCTGCGGACTTGCCGGACGCGGCGGCCATGGGTGTGCTGGAAGATCCTGCGTTCACGCTCGCAGCGGCTGGGCTAGCAAGACTGAGCATCATCAACGCCACGGCAGCAACCGTTGTCACTATTCGTGCTCGCGGGCTGGGCGCTTTTCGGGGGGTGTCCATTGAGATCCTTCAACGATCACGTACCGGTGACTAGCCGAGCTCCGGTGGGATCCGGGTTGATCCGTGGCTGACACCGTCGTGGACATGCACATTGCACGTCAAGGGACCTTGGACGGCGGGAATCTGCCTTACGGCTGGAACCCGCCACGAGAATGCCTTGACGCGCATCATTCAGCTCCCCTATCCTCGCCCCCCCGTTAAGGGCTGTCCAAGGAGTGGTCTGATAGCAAAGAAGTGCCTTCTGATCAGGGAAAATAGGACTTGCTGAGGGTCCGATGTTCCTGTCACGGAAGGCACTTGCTGGGTGAAGGCTGACCAAGTTGGTTATGGATCGTCAGTGATCGTAGATTGGTCGTGTGGGCCTTCTTCGATTCTCGCGGACCACGGCGCGTCTGTCGGTGTTCGCCCGTGACGCTTGGTGTGTGGGCTGGTTCGGGGAGGATTCCGGTGACGCGGGCTGGCCGTGAGCGATGGTTCTGCCCGATCGATGGTGGGTCGTTGAGCCGGTGAGCGGGAAGCTGCGGCTGGCCGAGGGTGAGGCCTCTCGCACCGCGTGCGCCCGCGCCTTGCTGCGCACCGGTGTGGACGAGGAGACCGGCGAGGTGCTGCCTGCGGCGGTGCTGGCGCAGCGGGTCGGTTGGTGTGCCGATCTGGTGGCGGGCATGGTGGCCGCGCTGGTCGGCGCGCATTGGAACAGCGTGGATGTGGAGGTGTTGGCCGGCGTCGACCTCGACGCCGGGACACTCAACGGAGAACGCAGCGTACTGGTGGCACGCCAGCGGCCTGGACTGCCGAAGACTGAGGGATGCTTCTCTGGCTGGTGGGTCCGCTGGTCGGCTGCGAGCAACCGACCAGTGCCACAATCGCAGGGGACGTCGGTGTCGCATAGCGGACGGGGACGTCCAAGCCCTCGACCTCGGCCGACCGTCAGGGCAAGGGCACGTCGACCGCCCACCCCCATCTGACGAGCGCTTCCGAGCTTATGCCGCAATGATTTCGGCACCACGCCGATTTCATTGTATGATTGCCGCATGCTGTACCAGACACCCGTGCTCACCGATGACGACAAGCGCGTGCTCGGCGAACTGGACACCATGCGGGACAACCTGCGATACCAGATCGCTGAGCCGCACCGCTGGACAGGACAACTCCGACGCACCCTGATCGCCCACGCCATCCAGGGCTCGAATTCGATCGAGGGCTACCAGGTGTCCCTGGACGACGCAGCCGCAGCCGTCGCCGGAGACGAACCGGTGGAGACAAGCCCGCAAACCTGGGAGGTCATCACCGGCTACCGGGACGCCCTGACCTACGTGCAACAGCTCGCCCGCTCGCGCGAGTTCACCTGGCAACACATGCTCGTCAACGCGCTTCACTTCATGATGCTTAGGCATGACCTTGCCAAGTGGCCGGGCCGCTTCCGGCCCGGAGACATCCACATCGATGAGGCACACACCGGCCGACGGGTCTACACCGGGCCGGACGCAGACGACGTCCCTTCGTTGATCTCCGAGCTGATCGAATGGCTGACCGACGGCGAACCGGAAACCCCGCTGCTCGTACGGGCCTCAATGGCTCACCTGAACCTGGTCAAGATTCATCCCTGGCGAGACGGCAACGGCCGAATGTCCCGCTGCCTACACACTCTCGTACTCGCCCGCGACGGTGTACTCGCCCCAGAGTTCTCCTCGATCGAGGAATGGCTCGGCGTCGGCCGTAACACATACGCCTACTACGACGCCCTCGGCGAGGCGGGCGGCCGACACTGGCAGCCTGATAACGACACCAGCAAGTGGATCCGGTTCTGCCTCAGCGCCCACCATCAACAGGCCCAGCTCGTCCGGCAACGCATTGATCAGGCCGCGCATCTCTGGGAACTGCTCGACACCTGGTCACGGCGCAACGGACTGCCCGAACGGGTGGTCAGCGCCTTACACCTCGCCGCTACCGGCGGCCGAGTACGCCGCACCCTCTACCAACGCGACGAAAACCTCACCGACGACCAAGCGACCCGCGACCTTCGCGCACTGGTACGGGCCGGCATGATCGACCAGCACGGCGAGACCCGAGGCAGGTTCTACCTCGCCTCACCCGCGCTTCGCGATCTCGCCGCTCCAGCACTCCGCCCGAAGGAAATCATCGACCCGTACCGGCAGTAGGGCGCAGGCCCTACAACCACGAGCCCCACCATGCTTCGCCGGTCCGCCGTGCCGCGTGATTACGTAGCCACCGCCAGCACACGCATGAGCACGTGCGAAGGCGACCCCCCTTAGCCTCGGTCTTCATCTCGGCTTGCCTTGATAGGCAGGCAAACCCCATCAGGAGCGTCATGAGATCGTTTGTGGATTGTCGGTGCGACCGGCCACATCGCGAATCTTGGCTTCCAGCTGCGGGTCCGTGGAGAACTTGAACGTCTCAACGCGATGCGGCTGCAGGCCCCAGGATCGCCAGACCCGGGCCACCTCGGCGAAGCTGACGGGCATCCCAGCCCTGGTCATTCTCAGTCAGCCGCAGGAGCCCGCGGTCGGTGTCCAGGTCGGCCAGCCGTAGCCCGAGCGCGCCGCCGCGGCGGCAGACGGTCTCGGTGTGCAGCCACAGCAGCAGCGCGTCGAGGAGGACGTCGTTTCCACTGGTACGAGCCGCAAGGTTGATCTCCTCCAGTTCGTCGGGGGTCAGGGCGCGGCGAGTGCTCGGTAGCCGGCGGGGCTTAACCACCCGATGGGCAGGGCTGGCTGCGGCGTCGATGAACCCGTCGGCGATAGCCCGGTTGTAGACGGCGCGGGCCGCGGCGATGACGTGTTCACCGGTGTGGCGGCCGCTGCGGCTGTTACGCCGTGACCGGGCCGTCGCGGCTATCTGTCGTTGCATGGCCTCGATGTCGCTGGCCGCGATGGCATCCAACGGGAGGTCGCCCCAGGCGGCGGCCATGCGGTTCCAGTAGGTCCCGTAGGTGCGACGGGCGCCCGACCCGGCCGCCGCGATGACGTGGGGCAGGTACTCAGCGAGGGTCGGCAGGCTCGGGCCGGGGTCGGCCTGCAGATCGGCGAGGGTGACGCCGAGGTGGGCCAGCAGTTGCCGGGCGGCGGCGACGCGGGCGATCAGCTGTCGCCACGGCCTCCGATCACCTGGGCGTGCAGGTCGGCCAGCAGCCGCGCGACGGTACTGGCCGGGTGGATCACCAGCAGGTCATGGGCGACCAGGGCGGCAAGCAGCAGCGGCTGCCCCGGCACGATGGCGCACATCCGCCGTGCGCTGGTCGGCAGCGGCAACTCCCCCCGACTGCCCACCACATACGGCCCGGCCAGCGCCGAGGCGACGACCAACATCCCGGCGCGCGGATCGATGCTGATGCGGTGGCCCGGGTCCCAGCCCAGCGCGCGCAGCAGCCCGCGTCCGGTCACCCGGCCGGAACCGTCCGGGCAAGCCATACCGAGCAGGCGCCTACGGAGACGACATGGTGCGGGTCGGCTTCCTCCAGCATCCTGAAGCCGTCGTCGGTCAGGTGCAGGATGCAGCCCCGCGCGTCCTGCGGATCGGGCTCCTTGTCGATGAGTCCCCGGCCCTGCATGCGGGGCCGCGTGGTGGGACAGCCGGCTGCGCGACCGCTCCATCTTGGCGGCGAGGTCCTTGAGCGCCCACCTACGGTTTGGCTTCTCCGACAGGGTGCTCAGCACCTCGTAGTCCGCCGGTGACAGCCCCGAGTCGCGGGCCAGGTCCCGGCCGAGCCGTGCCGGCAGCGCTATCAGCAGGCGCCGGAAAAGACACCAGCACTTCCGGGCCCGTCGAGGGACTGAGGCTGATCGCTGCCCGACCTGACGACCTGGCCGAACTGCTCGTGCTTCAGCGGTGATGTTGGGTGCAGGAGGCCATCGCGAACCACACCCTCGACCTGCAGCCGCCACGGGAGACACTCGATGACCTGCTCGCATCGATGTCGGGCAGCCCGTCTGACCTATTTGCGCGACCTCCTAGGCGTTTGGTTGGACGTTTGCAATACGTTCAGCAAATCGATCGGGTCAAGTCGTCTGGACTCCTTAGGTTCGCCGTCGAAGGAAGTTGGAGTTGGCAACTGTTTTTGGCTGCTCGCGGCCGGATGGGACGAGACCCCGATGCAACCAGCTGCTGCCGTTCGTGCGCGCGGCATCACCAAGACCTTCGGCGACGTCATCGCCCTCGACGGGGTCGATCTCGACCTCCCCGAGGGGCAGATCCACGGGCTCGTCGGGCCCAACGGCGCCGGCAAAACCACTCTCCTGGGCATGCTGCTGGGCCTGGCGGTGGCCGACGGCGGCTCACTGGAGATCCTCGGCTCACCGGTCGGGCGCATCCTGTCGGTGCCCGGCGGCGTCACGGGCTTCGTGGACGGCCCCGGTCTGTATCCCGAGCTGACGGCACGCCAGAACCTTGCGGCCCTGGTCTCCCTGCGGAGCGGTGCCGGCCGCTCCGCCGACGTCGACGAGCTGCTCGACCGGGTCGGGCTCACCGAGGTGGCGGGTGACAGCGTCCGCGGCTTCTCGCTCGGCATGCGGCAGCGCCTCGGGCTGGCCGCCGCCCTGCTCGGCGAGCCGCGTCTGCTGGTCCTCGACGAGCCGGCCAACGGCCTCGACCCCGCCGGCAAGCGACAGGTCCACCAGGTCCTCACCGACCTCGCCGAGGCCGGCGGCACCGTGGTCCTCTCCAGCCACCGCATGGACGACCTCGCGGCGCTCTGTGACGACGTCACCCTGCTGTCCACCGGCCGGGTCGTCTTCTCGGGCCCGGTGCACAAGCTGGCCACGGAGAGCGGCGAGCTCGACTACCGGCTCGTCACGACCGACGCCGACGGCGCACGCCGGCTCGCCGACGACATCCCGGGCCTGAGCCAGGTCGCGGGCCGGAAGTCGCAGTCGCAGTACGACGACCAGTCGGTCGTCGTGCGGGGCCCGGAGCCGGCCCTCGACGACCTGGTTGCCCGGCTCGTCGGCGCGGGCATCGCGATCCGCGAGCTCGGCCCCGTCGTGCCCCCTCTGGAGGCCGCTTTCCTGGCGCTCACCGGCGCCGGCGCCGACACCGACCCCGGCCCAGACGCCGACATCAGCCCTGCCTCCACCCCCGACCTCCAGGAGACCTCCCGATGACCGCGGCCATCGTCGATGCCCCCGTCCGCACGCAGCCACAGCCCGTGGCGGTGAGCCGCTGCTACACGTTCGAGCTGGTCAAGCTTGTCTCGCAGTGGCGCGTCCGGCTGGTCTTCCTGGCGTGCCTGCTCGCCCCGGCCATCTACACGGCGGTGATCAGCCAGCAGACCTCCCTTCCCGCCGACGCGGTCTACGGCCGCTGGATGAACCAGTCCGGCTGGGCCGGCTCCCTGGTCATCCTCGACGTCATGGGCACGTTGGTGCTGCCCCTGCTCACCTGTCTCGTGGCCGGTGACGTCTTCGCCGTCGAGGACCGGCTCGGCACGTGGCGGCACCTGATGGTCGCGGTGCGCTCGCCGCGCCGGATCTTCGTGTCCAAGGCGATGGCCGCGCTCACCGTCACCCTGGCGCTTCTCGCCGCACTCCTCGTGTCGTCGCTGGCCGGCGGCCTGCTGGCGCTCGGCACCCAGCCGATGCCGGGACTGGACGGGCACATCATGGACTCCGGTGAGCTCACCCGGACGGTCCTCCTCGGCTGGCTGACCATCGTCCCGCCCACGCTCGCCTTCTCCGCGGTCGGCCTGCTCGGGTCGGTCGCGCTGGGGCGCTCCCCACTGGGCCTACTGATGCCGGTGATCATCGCGCTCATCCTCGAAGGTGTCCAGCTGATGCCGGTCCCGGTGGCGCTCCGGGTGGCGACGCCGATGAACGCCTTCATTACCCACCGCGGCCTCTTCACGGCCCCAGGTCAGCTCGGGTCGCTGTGGATCGGGCTCGCCGTCAGCCTGGCCTGGACGGCCCTGGCCACCTACCTCGCCTACCGGCTCTTCGTGCGTCGCGACTTCACCGACCTGGCCTACGACGGCATGGGCCGCCGCTTCCTGGTCGCGGGTCTGGCCCCGCTGGCGGGCCTGGCCGCAGTCACGACCGTGGTCGTCGCCGTGACCACGGGTGCCAACGGCACGGGCATCGAGCGGCCCAAGCTCGAGGCCTCGCTGGCGACGTCGTTCTCGCACCTGTACGTCCTGCAGACCGAGCAGCTCAACCGGCAGGCGGTCACCGAGGAGCAGCTCCACGCCACGGCCAAGTGCGACAAGGCCGGGGAGCGCGTCGAGGACCACGGTCCGGGCGCCGACTGGCGCTGCGTCGTGACGTGGACCCTCCCTGGTGCGACCGCGACCGGCAACGCGATCTACCAGCTCGATGTTACCGCGGACGGACGGTACGTCGCCGACGGCGACGGGCCGAAGGAGGTCAACGGGTTCTTCCAGGTCGCCACCCCCCTGGGTGACCGACCGAACCCGCTGTGGCAGTTCGACGGAGTCGTCGACCTGCTGGCAACTACAAAGTGAAGGGGAACCAGATGAATGTAAGGCGCAACCGCGTCGTGAAGCGGCCTCGTCGTCGCCTCCTGCGCTCGTTGCCCACCGGCCTCGTGGCCGGCGGCGTGGCCCTCGCGGTCACGGTCACGGGTGGTGTTGCCTACGGTTCCACCATGGGTTTCGGTGAGAACCTGGTCGGCGAGGAGTACACCGACGGCCTGCAGGTCTCCTCCAACCAGATCATCAAGCCGCTCGGTGAGCGGCTCGTGACCAACTACGGCAAGTTCATGGGCTCCACCCTGAGCCCCGACGGCCGCTTCCTGGCCGCGACCGCCAACGACCGGTCGATCTCGCTGCAGATCTTCGACCTGGAGACCTACCAGCTGATCTTCCGCGCGGGCACCGCCTCAGGCGCCAACCTGCGTCCCTCCGACAACACCGTCGGCCAGGAGAGCCCGCTCTACTCCCCCGACGGCAAGTTCCTCTTCATGCCGAACGCGACCGGCATCACCCGGTTCCCGGTCAACGCCGACGGCACCCTGGCGGCCGGCACCAAGATCGCCATCCCCAACCTGACCAGCCCCACCCGTCAGGCGCTCACCGCCGGCATGACGTTCTCGCCCGACGGCAGCACGCTGTACGCCGCCGTCAACGGCCAGAACACCGTCGTCGCGATCGACCCGGTCGCCGGCACCATCAAGGCGACCTACCCCGTCGGCATCGCGCCGCGCCAGCTGAAGTTCGTCGGCACCAAGCTCTACGTCAGCGACGAGGGTGGCCGCCTGGCCCAGCCGGGTGAGGACACCATCAAGTCCTACGGCACCAACGTCCCGGCGGACCCGGTGCTCGGCACCTCGACCACCGGTGTCCTCAGCGTCATCGACACGGCCAACGCCGCGGCGCCCATCGGCCAGATCGAGGTCGGTCTCCACCCGACCGACATGCACCTCGAGGGCAGCGCGCTCTACGTGGCCAACACCAACGACGACACCATCTCGGTGGTCGACACCAGCATGGACAAGGTCGTCCAGACGATCGAGACCAAGCCCTGGCAGAGCTCGACGGTCGGCTACGAGCCCGACGCGATCGCCGTGCACAACGGCCGTCTGCTGGTCAGCCTCGGCCGCGTCAACGCGATCGCCGTCTACAAGCTCGGCGAGAGCGCGCTCGACCCGGTCAGCTACGTCGGCCTCGTCCCGACCGACTACTACCCCGAGGACGTCTTCTCGGTCGGCGACCAGATCGTCGTGGCCAACCGTCGCGGCATCGACGCCCGGGGCCCGGCCATCACCTACAACCAGGGCTTCGGCACCACCCCGGCGACCGGTCACGGCACCCACGCCACGACCGCCTCGCTGACCCGCTTCACCCTCCCCTCCGACAGCGAGATCAGGGACACCTACACCCCGCAGGTCTTCAAGCAGAACGGCTGGGGCGGCGCGGACAGCGACGTCAAGCGCGCCGTCCGCGGCAGCAACGTGGCGCCACTGCCCGTGCCCCGGCGCATCGGCGACCCCTCGCCCATCAAGCACGTCTTCATGCTGGTCAAGGAGAACCGCACCTACGACCAGATCCACGGCGACATGCCCGAGGGCAACGGCGACCCGTCGCTGGCCCAGTTCGGCGAGCAGGTCACGCCCAACATCCACGCGCTCTCGCGGCAGTTCGGTCTCTACGACAACACCTACGACGTCGGCACCAACTCCGCCGAGGGTCACAACTGGATCATGCAGGGTGACAACCCGGAGTACACCGAGTCCAGCGCCGGCGAGTACGTCCGCAGCTACGACACCCAGGAGGACGTGCTGGGCCACCAGCGCTCGGGCTTCCTGTGGACCGCCGTCATGGCCGCCGGCCACACCGCCAAGAACTTCGGCGAGTTCGTCTACTCCTCCAGCGGCAAGCCGGCCGGCTCGACCTGGCAGCAGTACTACTGCGCCGCGCAGAACGTCGACCAGGGCGGCGACCCGGCGCAGCTGACCAGCCCCGCGCTCAAGGGCAACTACGGCTCGCCGATCCCCTCGCTCAACAACATCACCGTGCCGACCGCACCCCCGTTCGACATGCAGATCCCCGACCTGTACCGCTACCAGATCTGGAAGGACGACTTCCAGAAGAACGGTCCGGCCGAGTTCAACATGGTGTGGCTCTCCGACGACCACACCGGTGGTCCGGTGTCCCAGCGGTCGAACGTCGCCGGTGGCGACCTCGCGCTGGGCAAGATCGTCGAGACGATCTCGCACAGCCCGTACTGGAAGGACTCCGCGATCTTCGTGGTCGAGGACGACAGCCAGGCCGGCCCTGACCACGTCGACGGCCACCGGGCCCCGATCCAGGTCATCAGCCCGTACGCCGTCCACGGCAAGACGGTCTCGACCTACTACTCCCAGATCAACATGGTCCGCACCATCGAGCAGATCCTGGGTGCGGAGCCGCTCAACCAGAAGGTCGCCGCGGCCACCCCGATGTACGGCGCCTTCACGCCCAAGGCCGACCTCACGCCGTACACCGCGAAGGCCAACAACATCTCGCTGACCGAGAACATCAAGACCGCGCCCGCGTGCGGCCTCGACACGCCGACCGGCGCCAACGCGGCCGCCCTCCAGGGCCCCGTCCCGACGAGCTTCGTCTCCTACTCTGAGGCGTGGGACAAGTGGGCCTCGAAGCAGCGCCTCACCGGCAAGTGGGCGCAGGCCGACTACGCGAACCCGGAGCTGATGAACCGGTACACGTGGTACGGCGCCCACAACTGGGACCTGCCCTACCCGGGTGACGCCAAGATCTACCTGCCGAAGGACGTGCCGGGCGCAGCCCTGCCCGGCACCGACGTCGACTGACCTGGCGTCCCACACGGATCCCATGACGGAGATTCAGGCGGCCCACCGGGAGATCCCCGGTGGGCCGCCGTTCCGCACGCCGCCCGCCGCCCCCGGCCGGCCGGCCGAGCTCGCGCTGGTGACGGACCCACGGTCCTCCGCCCGCCCGGGTCGCCCGTTCAGCCAGCGCACCGTGTTCACCGCGCTGGGCTGGGTGCAGCTGGTCGCCGGCGCACTGTTGTTCCCCCTCCCGGGCCGGGCCTGCTCCTGCTCGCGCTGGAGATGGCGACGCTGGCCAAGCACCACCCCTGGGCGGCCGAGCGCGTGCACAGCTTCAAGCGCCGTGCGCTGGTGAAGGTGGCCCATGGCGTGCGGACGCTGACCAGAGCGGTCTGCTTGTTCGTGATCACCCTGGCCAACACGCTGGCGGGCCTGCCGCGGGTGTGGTCGCCGAAGCAGCCGCGATGGTGGGTGCTGCCCTCGTGGACCTGGCTGCCCGGGGGCTTCTGGGCCGGGGTCAGCCACATGGTCTCCGGGGTGGTGCCCCTGGCGCTCGCCTTTGTCAACCGCCGCCACGACCCCGGCCGCTACCGCACCGTCGACCGCAACAGCAACCCAGACCGCCACCTCGCCCTCGACCCCGACGACGCGCCGGTCAAGCGGCCCCCCGACTCGTCCTGCACGAAGGCACCCCATGAGCGACAAGCCCAGCGTCCTGTTCGTCTGCATCCACAACGCCGGCGACAGCGTCGAGGTCCGCTCCGCCGGCTCCGCCCCCGCCGACCAGATCAACCCCGCCGCCGTCGAGGCCATGCGCGAGGTCGGCATCGACATCACCGACCAGACTCCCAAGCTCCTCGAGTACGAGGCCGCCGAGTCATCCGACGTCATCGTCACCATGGGCTGCGGCGACGCCTGCCCCGTCTTCCCCGGCAAGCGCTACGAGGACTGGAAGCTCGAAGACCCCGTCGGCAAGGGCGTCGAAGCCGTCCGCCCGATCCGCGACGAGATCCGCACCCGGGTGGAAAGGCTCCTCACCGCACTGCCGCCTGACCAACCCGCCGGCGCTACCCGTCCGCCCGGTGACCCGTTGGGCGGGCCGACCCTCGCTCATCCGGCCGCTGACACGGCCGGGACAGGTCAAACGGCTCCCTGCCCGCAAACTGACGGTGACCGGGTACTGGTTCAACCGACGTATCGATGGTGTTGGTGCAACGATGGCAGACGTGCCAACTGCGAAAACAGCTACGCCTGCCATCTCGCCGCTTACTGGCGAGCCGATCAAGCGCGCCGATGCCGAGCGGCTCGCGGGAGTGCTGAAAGCATTCGCCGACCCCGCCCGGCTGCGACTGCTCAGCCTGATCCAGTCCGCCCCCGAGGGCGAGGCGTCCGTAAGTGACCTCACCGCACCGCTCGGTCTCTCCCAGCCGACCGTGAGCCATCACCTCCGGATCCTCACCGAGGCCGGCCTACTCGAGCGCGAGAAGCGCGGCGTCTGGGCGTACTACCGCCTCGTGCCGTCCGCGATCGCGGCGATCGCCGAACTGTTGACTCCGCCCCGCAAGCGAGCGACGAAGAAGGCCCGCTGAGCGGCACTATCGAAGGTCGGCGCACCGGCCCTGCGAATGCCGAACGATAGCTGCCGCACCGGCTACGGCCAGCTTGACCACGCGACAAGGCCGCCACCGGCACCGCGTCAGGGCTAGCAATCGCCTCGAACCTCGACGCCTTCCTCTGCGCCAACAGGTGTGGTGAGTGGCCGAGTCCAGCGAACGGTCACATCGTTATCCATCCATATCGAGGGCTGCCTGTAAGCCTCGGTGTGGGAGGTCCTGATGCAGTACGCGGCGGAACTTGACGGCCCTGACCTGCTCGGCTGGTGTACGGCAGCCGAATCGGCGAGGCCGCCTGCGGACGCGGCGCCCGACGACACCGAAGCCGCTGGGCATCCGGTTCGCGTTCTACGGCCGGATGTCGACCAGGGAATTTCAGGATCGGCTGTCGTCGGCGCGGTGGCAGCGCGACTTCGCCGAGGACGTGATCGACGGCCGGGGCGTGATCGTGGCCGAGTTCTTCGACGTGGGCCACTCCCGGCAGGTGCCCTGGCCACGTCGCCCGCAAGCCGCCCGACTGCTGGCCGCTCTCGCGGACCCGGGCCGCGGGTTCGACGCGGTGGTCGTGGGCGAGTTCGAGCGAGCGTCTCTGGTCAGCTTAGTGGTCCTGAGTCGGATTGAGTTTCCGGGATCGTTTCCCACCGTGGTGGGGAGGCATGGGCGTGCAGGTGAAATCCCGCACCCAGGGCGGCCCCTCGTGGCCGGTGGTGGGTGTGCTGATCGTGTTCACGCCCTGGTGTCGGTGGGCTGCGCGGGGCAGCCGGGTCCGACCCGTTGGTGCGTGTCCCTCCGGACGCTTGCCCGCCCGGCTGTGGGGCCGGGTGGGGGAGGGTGCCCTGCGTCGCCTGGGCGGGCAGATGGCCCACTTCCAGCCCGCCACGGTCGGCTTGTCTGGCGCCTTGCGATGCTGCAGTACGGTCAGGCACTGCGGGCAGTGCTTGGAGGTGTTCCGGGCGGGGACGGTGACCACGGCGATACCCGCCTCGGCGGCGAGGTGCCGGGCGCCATGCTGTTCGGAGCGCTTTTCCACGGCGAGGCGAGGAGCCTCTACCGGGCCTGCCACCACGCGATCCGCTATGGCGGTACACAAGCCCCAGGCAACGGAATGCTCCGGCTGGTGCTGCGGCTCCGCACGGCGGAACTGGCGGCGCTGCCCTGGGAGTTGATGTTCGACGACGAGACGGGGGCGCATCTCGCGCTGGAACACCCGATCGTGCGTTACGTTGAACTGCCCGTGCCGGTGCGGAGCACCGCGGTGAAGCCGCCGCTGTACATCCTCGGCATGGTTGTCTCTCCTGATAATCTCGATCCGCTCGCGGTGGAGGCGGAGCGGGATGCGATCGAGGAGGCGCTAAGCCAGTTCGCTCGAGACGGGCTGGTCCGGCTGAGCTGGGTCAAGGGCCAAACCTGGCAGGACCTGCAGCGCAAGCTCTACAAGCGGCAATACCACGCCCTACACCTCGTTGGTCACGGCGGGTTCGACGGGACCCGGGGCGAAGGTTACGTCGCATTCGCCGACAGCGCGGGCCAAGCCGATCGCGTGTTCGCCTCGGACCTCGGCGCGATCCTCGCTAACCAGAACGGGCTTCGCATGGTCGTGCTCAATACCTGCGAGTCCGCGAGGGACGACGGGAAGCACGGTTACACCAGCACGGCGGAGGCGCTTGTTCGCCGAGGGGTGAGCGCGGTGCTCTCGATGCGGGACGTCGTGTCGGATCCGGTCGCCCGCAAATTCGCGACGGTCTTCTACGAGGCCCTCTCGGTCTCAGCGCCGGTTGACGTGGCCGCGATGATGGCCCGGCTCGCGGTTCGTCGCGATGGCCTGGGCTCGCTGGAGTGGGGCACCCCGATTGTCTTCATGCGCTCCGACAGCACACCCCTTCTCGAGACCTAATGGAGCAGCCGGGAATGTCAGAACAATCCGTGTCGGTTGTGCACTTCGGCGGCAGCGACGATGGCGACACCGCCGAGGCCGTGGCGGAAATGCTGCGGGCACACCGATTCACGACCCGCGTCGTCAAGGCGCAGGAGAGCCGCAGTGATGCCGGCAGCCTGGCCCTGATCGTGTTGGTCGCCATCCCCCTACACGGGTTCCTCTCGGCCTTGGGCGAGTCCCTCGGTGGAGCAACGGGTGCAGCGCTGCAGACGCTCTTCGGACGGGTCTTCGCGCGGCTTCATGATGGCCGGACCGAGCAGCGATCCATCATCATTCGAGACGCGGCGCGCGGCATCGACGCGGAAATCAGAGCCGGGCTCCCAGGGGAGGCGTTCGAGCAGCTGCGCGCGCTGGTCATCGGGGACTCCGTCAAGCTCCGATACGACTCGGTTGCTGGCGCCTGGGCAGTCGTTGATAAATAGCGGCGGCCGTGGTGAGCAACCGACGGGCCGGGTGGGCTGAGTCCCAGAGTCGATGTTGTCCGACGTGTCAAGATGTGGCGTCGAGTTGAACCGGTTCCACTCGGCGCACCCGAGAGGACGTTTCATCTTCAAAGGGTAATTACGTCAGAGGCCGCCCGGAAGCAATGCGAAGCACTTCCGCAGCACTTGGTCCGAGCTATCGGCGTCGCGAATTCGGCATGAACATAGAACCGGCGCATCACCTATCGCATCGGCAGAGCAACGGTCAGGCCGCAGATCTCACGCAAGCGGAGTCTCTACGCGAGTTCGCATGCCGCCACCTTTGCCGATCTTGGTGGTTTGGGCTGGTAGGGGGTCTTGTCGCGGATACACGCCCAGAGGACGTTGAGGCGTTGTTTGGACAGGGCGGCGGTGGCTTGGCGGTGGATCTTACCCTCAGCGCTTTTCTTGTCGTAGTAGGCGCGTGACCGTGGACAGTGGGTCAGCGCGGTGAAACTGGACATGCTGAACACCCGGCGTAGGCCCCGGTGGTAGCGGTGGGGCCGAACCTGGTGACCCTGACGGCGGCCGGAGTCGCGGGAGATCGGCGCGAGCCGGCGTGCGCGGCGAGCGCCGCAGCGCTCGGGTAGGTGGTAAGGGTGCCGGCGTGGGCGAGGAACTCGGCGGCGAGGGTGGTGCCGATGCCGGGCAGGCTGGTGACAATCTCTCCCAACTCGTGCCCGGCGACGATGCCGGCGATGGTCTCCTCGATGGCGACGATGCGGCCGTTGACCGCTTCCAGGTCGGTCGCCATCTCCGCCACGATCCCCGCCGCAGTGGCCTCCCCCGCGACGGCGACGGTCTGCGTCCGCGCGGCGGCGAGGGCCTTGGCGGTGAGCGCCTTGGCCGCCCGCACGCCGTGCTGGCGCAGGTAGGCCAGGATGCGTGCTTCGCCAGCTCGGCGCAGCCCGGCGGGGGTCTGCCACTGCGCGAGGAGCCGCAGCGAGCCCTTGCTGCGCAGGTTCAGCGTCTTCTCCAGAGCGGGGCTGATCATGGTCAGCAGGTCCTGGATGCGGGCGGTGATGCGCACCCGGTCGGCGACCAGGTCGAGGCGGCGGGAGACGAGCAGCTTCAACTGCTGCTGCACCCCGTCCGCGAGGGTGAGAGTGGGATAGGTCGTCGCGCATGCGCAGGGTCTGGGCGATGACGTAGGCGTCGTGGGCGTCGGTCTTGCGTTCACCGTTGAATGCCTCCGCCATCCGGGAGGTGACCGTGCCGCTGACGTAGCGTACGTCTGCACCGCAGTCGAACAGGACCGCCAACAGCAGTGAGGCGGGTCCGCCTCGGAGGTCGACGGCCCAGCGGATCGGCTTACGGCGTTTGCCGAGCCGTCCGGCGATGGCGGAGATGGCGTGCTGGTCGTTGGGGATCTTCTCGGACAGGACTACGGTGCCGTCGTCGTCGACGACGCACACGTGGTGGTGGGTCTTGCCGACGTCGACGCCGGCCCACAGGCTGCCCATCGGGCATCACCCTTTTCGCTCGTTCTGGTCAAGGGGCGTGGACCCGCCGCGGTTCAGTAGCCGCACCTTCGGAAAGGGCGATCGGTCGCAAGTCTCCATCCAGTGCTGATACAGCGGTCATCAGCGAGGGCCGGGGCGTCCTACTCCAAGCTGGCCATGACATCGGCAGCACACACCCAGACAGTCACCCGACCCTCCGGGCCCAACCGGCAAACGACGCGGCTCGATGTCCGGTTGCGGGTCCCGACGGACACCCGGAGCCCAAGCCGCCGCTGTCAGGGGCGTCGCGCCGGAACGCCGAGCGGTCCACGATCTTGCGCGCCTCGGTGACGGCACCGGGCGGCGAACCAAGCGTCAGGTGTCGAGGCCTGCGAGGTTGAGGCGTTCGAGCAGGCCGGGCTTGCGGGCGTGCACCGCCCGTAGCTCGGCCAGCCGGTCTCGGAACGATGAGCTGTCTCCGTCGCGTTCGCCGAGGTCGTGCAGGTCGACGAGGAGTTGAACGGCGGTGTCGTACTCGCGGGGTTTCTTCGTGGCGATGAGTTCATCGACCCGTTGCCATGCGGCGGGTTGGTCGACTGCGAGGGTGTCGAGGTGTCGTTGCCGGGCTGCCGCGGCGGACCGTTCGCGGCGAATCCGGTCGCGGTCGCGCTGCTCGGCGTCCCGTCGTTCCCGTTCGGCGCGCAGGTCTGCGGCGGTGGCGAGTAGTTCTCCGGCGGTACGGGCGGCTGCCGGGGTGGACGCGTCGGTGGGGCGCGCGGCGCGGTAGCGGCGTAGCAATTGGCTGCGCAGGTGGCTGTCGCCTCGGGTGATCAGGTCGGTCAGGATGGCGTCCTTGTCTGGGGCGGGCAGCCCGACGACCCAGGTCCGTAGTCGCGCGGCGGTCGGTTCACCGGGGGTGGCCGGCGACGACCCGGCCGCCGCAGCCGCAATCAGGTCGGGGTCGATGCGCAGGAAGTCGGCGACGGCGGTGAGGGGCGCGTCGAGGGTGCCCAGTCCGGCTGGCACGGGTGGTTCGGGCTCGTCGTCGGCGATGTCCTCGGACTGTATGCAGCGGAGCCAGGCCAGGTACAGCAGGCGTAGGTCGCCGGCGGCGAGGCCGCCCCGGACCGGGATGATGGAGGTGAGCAGGCCGTGGCCGTCCAGATCCCACTCGTCGGTGCCGTCCTCGTCCTCGTCGTGGAGGTCGATGATGACGTGCTTGCCGGCGGTCCAAGCGGATGCGCTGTCACCCTGGCAGTACTGGGCCACCGTGGCGGGGTCGAGCACGTGTTTCGGTAGCCGCAGCATGAGCTGGCGGGTTCCCCAGTTCGCCAGGTACAGGTGCGCGTCGAAGTATCGTTCCATCAGCTTGCGCGGGTCGCCCTTGAAGTTGCCCCACTCGTAGGTGTTCACGAAGCTGGTGGCGGTGATGTCGGCCCGGGTCGACAGCGACCGCAGCTCGGCCTGGTCTCGGGAGGTGAGGGGCCGGTCGACGGCGGTGAACTCGTAGTACTGGTACTCGCTCACCGTGGTCTACCTTCCGGCCCAGTGCCGGTAGGCGTCGATCCACGCGGTTCCGTCCGGCGCGGGGGTGGGTAGCGGCAGGTCGAGAAGGTCGATCCTCTGCCGGTGGCGGCCACGGGTGCAGACCGCGACGATGGTGTCCGCGGTCAGGTCGATCTTGCGCACGGTGACCTCGACGCCGAGGACGGTGGTGGTGAACGGCACCGCCAGATGCTCCTCGATCATGGTGAACAGGCCGGTGAGCTGCTCGTCGTCGCCGTACGCGTCGACGGTGGCTTCCTCGATCATCGCCTGCAGCACGGCGTTTCCGTTCGATGCCATCGGCGGAGGATAGCGGACCGGTGTCGGGGTGTTCGGAGCCCGATGCGCGAGGATGGTCGGCATGGGTTCGGTGGCCGAGTTCGTCGATCTTCGGCGGGAGGTGGAGCGGCTACGGGCGGAGAACGCCCGGCTGGCGCGTCTGCTGGAGTTGCGCGGCCAGGACACGACTGCGGCGCCGGAGCAGTTGTCCGCGCCGGTTGAGCCGCCAGGGCTGGTCACCATGGCTTCGCCGACTCAAGACAAGCTGGCGTTGTTCGCCGACCGGTTCCGGGCCCGGGCCGACGTGTACGCCGTGCGCTGGGACAACGCCCGTACCGGCGCTGCCGGGTGGATGCCAGCGGTCGCCGGCGGCTGGCGTAAGGGTATGGACCGGCGGGGTGCCACCTACCTGCCCCGCACGACGGAGGTCGTCGCGGCGCATCTGGTCGGCGACGTGTTCATGGGCCTGTACCCGCTGATGCCCGGCAACACCTGCCACTTCGTCGTGGCCGACTTCGACGGGCCGACGGCGATGCTCGACGCCCTCGCCTACGTGAAGGCGGCACGAGCCAACGCGGTGCCCGCCGCGTTGGAGATCTCCCAGTCGGGCCGCGGCGCCCACGTGTGGGCTTTCTTCACCGGCGCCGTTTCCGCGGCCACCGCGCGGGCCGTCGGCACCGTCCTTCTCCGTGAGGCGATGGTGCTGCGCGGGTCGATGGACCTGCGGTCGTACGACCGGCTGTTCCCCAACCAGGACGTGCTGCCCGAGGGCGGCTTCGGCAACCTCATCGCCGCACCGCTTCAGGGCCGCCGCCGCAAGGACGGACTGACCACCTTCCTCGACCTCGGCACGCTCGAGCCGTACACCGACCAGTGGGCATTCCTGTCTACGCTGGACCGGCTCAGCCCCGGCGACGCCGAACACGTCGCCCGGCAGGCCAAGCAAGCCGTCACCGGTGCCAACATCGCCGCGATGAGCCGGTCCGCCGCGACCCAGGTCCATCCTCCGCTCCCTCCGGTGGTCCACGCGGAAGTCGGTGCCGGGTTGAGCATCGACGCCGGACAGCTCACCCCCGCCGCACTGGCGACGTTCAAGCACGCCGCCGCCATGGCCAACCCGAAGTTCTACGAGTTGCAGCGGCTCCGCAAGTCCACCTGGGACACCCCACGCTTCATCCAGGGCTATGACCTCACCCTCGATGACCGCCTGGTCCTCCCGCGGGGCCTGCGGCACACCATCGCCACCATCGTCGAACGCGCCGGATCACGGCTGGCCGTCACGGACCTACGAAACCCCGGGACCGAGATCGACGCCGCGTTCACCGCCGAACTCACCGGCAAGCAGGCCTCCGCGGTCGGCGCGCCTCTCGCCCACGACGACGGGATCCTGGTCGCCCCGCCCGGCTCCGGCAAGACCGTCATGGCCTGCGCCGTGATCGCCGAACGCAACACCTCCACCCTGGTCCTCGTCGACCGCAAAGCCCTCGCCGACCAGTGGCGCACCCGCATCCAACAGTTCCTCGGAATCAAGCCCGGCCAACTCGGCGGCGGCCGACGCAAGCTCACCGGCACCGTGGACATCGCGCTACTGCCCTCCCTCGCACGGCGCGACGACGTCGCCACCCTGACCCAGGGGTACGGGCACGTCATCGTCGACGAATGCCACCACCTCGGCGCCGCAGCCTACGAGCACTCGGTCAAACGGATCGCCGCGCAGTTCTGGCTCGGTCTCACCGCCACCCCCACCCGACGCGACGGCCTCGGCCAACTTGTCACCTGGCAACTCGGACCCGTCCGCCACACCCTGACCGACGAGGAACAAGGCACTCTCGCGGCAGCGATGTACGCCGACGCCGGACCCCGTCGAGCGCTGTTCATCCACGAGACGACATTCCAGCCCGGCGAAGTCGACCTTGACGCCCCCGGCGCGCTCGCCGAGGTACACCGGCGACTGGCCCTCGACGAGCCCCGCAACACCCAGATCGCCGACGACGTCGCCGTAGCCCTGACCCGCGGCCGAAACTGTCTCGTCCTGACCCGACGGGTCGCCCAGGTCGAGGCCCTCACCGCTCTGCTCGCCGCACGCGGACACCAGGCGCTCGTGCTCCAAGGCGCGATGAGCACCAGCGACCGGCGGGCCATCGTTGACCGGCTCGAGGGCGCGAAGGCCGGTGACGGCCTGCTCGTCATCGGCACCACACCGTTCATCGGTGAAGGCTTCGACGCCCCCGCCCTCGACACACTCTTCCTCGCCGGCCCGATCTCCTACGACGGCCTACTCGTCCAATGCGCCGGCCGCGTCATCCGCGCCGCACCCGGCAAGGACCTCGCCGAGGTCCACGACTACCACGACCCAGCCACACCCATCCTCGCCGCCTCACTCCCACGCCGCATGCCCGGATACCGGGCCCTCGGCTTCACCAGAACATGAGTGCATCCCATCGCGATCACCATGACTGGCCCCGCCGGTTACAGAGATATGACAGAAAGCCAAGCGTGCTGGGCCTAGCCTGGTAGGCTAACGGCCATGGGCCGGTTCTCCGAGGATGAGCTGCACGCGGTTGTCTCCCGGTACGAGGCGACGCGGGCGGCCGCGTTGACCGAGCGCGACGAGCAGCTGCGGGCGTTTCACGCGGCCGGCTGGCGGCCGGTGGATCTGCAGCGAGTCACCGGCTACAGCCGGGAGACGATCCGCCAGGCGCTACGACCGGAGATCCGGCGCGCGACCAACATCAGCCGACGCAAGACATCACCCCAGCCACCGGCGGACTACCGACCCTACGGCGACCGGAAGCCCTACGTGATCGCCGAAACCCTCGCCGCACTGCACGGCCCAACCGACGGCACAGTGACGCTCCCACGTCACCTCGACTGGTCCGGGCACGCCGAATACGACCTGAACCGGACCGCACGCCTGACCAGCATGTACAAGGTGGTGCTCACCGAAGCCAGCACGGTCGAGGACCTCAATGCCTGGCTCAACGCCGACCTCCTCCGGCGACTCTGGCCCACCCTCTGGCTGCCACCCCAACTCCGCCAGCGCTGGGAGGAAGCCTTCCCCGAACTCGCCGCCAACCGCAGCAACGCGGCATAGCGGTGGACCCCTTCCACGAACGCCTCGCCCGTACCGGGCTCGGCGCGGCCGATCGATACGGCTTCGCGCTGGCCGGCGGTTACGCGGTCCAGGCCGCCGGGCTTCTCGAGCGGCCCAGCGAGGACGTCGACCTGTTCACCGCCTGGGACCGCCGGCAGGAGTTCACCGCCGCGGTCGCCGCCGTCGTGCATGCCTACCGGGACGACGGCCTGACCGTCGAGACCGAGCGGCAGTACGACACGTTCGCCCGGCTGTCTGTCACCGATGGTGTGCGGGTTTCGAAGGTCGAACTCGGCGTGGACTGGCGTGCCAACGAACCGATCCTCATGGCGATCGGACCGGTCCTCCACCCCGACGACGCGGTCGCGAACAAGATGAGCGCCCTCTACGGGCGAGCGTTCGCTCGTGACTTCATCGACATCGACGCCACGCTCCGATCCGGCCGCTACACCCGCGACGCCCTCATCACCCTCGCCCAGCGCGCTGACCGTGGTTTCGACCGGCGCATCTTCGCCGACGCCCTCGGACAAGCCGCCGTGCTCGACCCTGACGACTTCGCCCAGTACGGCGTCACCGGCCAAGCACTGAACGATCTCCGTAGCCGATTCGCCGAATGGCGCCGTGAACTGCTCAACGAGAACGAACCCGTTCGACCCGACGGCTCCGTCAGGTAGCGCTCCAGCTGATCTTCGGCAAGCGATCGCAGCAAGGCCGCGAAGCGACCGGCACGCATAGGTGGAAAACAAAAGGCCGCAGGTCATCGAGCTGCGGACACCGGCGGAGCGTCGGGTTAGGAAACCGATGCTCTATCCCCTGAGCTACGAGGGCGCGAGCGCCTAGTCTAGCGACCTGGGGGTTCACCTGGGGTGGCAGGGAGTGGCCCACGTTCGCCCACGTTCCCCGGACCGCCGTTCTCCCAGCCCAGGACCACACGCCGAGCACACGAGCCCCGGTCTGCGACCAGCGGTTGGTTGTGGAGACCCACGTTGGCACCGGTTCACCCGGGTTGGCATCCGCTGGAGAGCACACACCGCGCACATCATCGAAGATCATGATGTGTGCTCGCTCAGCCCGGGACCCGTCGGCCGGCGCCGACGGCAGTGACCGACGCGGTGTCAGCCCTCGGCCTCACCCCCGCCGAAGGCGAGGCCCGCCGAGTACGTCGGCGCACGCTTGGTTCATGGGGTTGGTGCGTCCGGCCTGTGAAAACGACGCCCCACCCTGATGCCTACGGCGACGGCCCCCACCAAGTGTCCGCTCATGCCGATGTGAGTGCGCCCGAAGCGATGCTGACACACCTACAAACACCAAACGACGCGCTGACGAGTTCCTGGAGGTGCTCAACAGAGTCGACCGAGCCCTGAAGGCCTCATACCTCCGCTGTTCCTCCATGCCTGCCGTCCAGACCGAGCCGGCCCTCTTTCGAATCCATCCGGTAGGTAGACCCTATCTGCGACCCATTGCCGTCTTCAGCTGATGAACCGAACGATCGTCGTGGACCGACGCCGTATTCGGGACAGTCGTTCACCGCAATGCCGACGATGCCTTGGCACCGCAGCAGGAGTCGGAGCTCGTGCGGGCGATGCTGGCTGATCAGGTGGGGATCGATCCGGACCGGGTGGGGCCGGTTCTGGATCTCGCTGCGTTGCGTGTGGTCAACAACGCGTGGCGCAACAGCCCGGTGGAGGACTGGCACGCCGGCGACGGGCCGCTCAGCGATGGGGACATGCTCTGCATCAATTCGCACACCTGCTGGCGGGTACGGCAAATCATCCGGCGTTGGCGCCGCGAGGTGGGCCTCGCAACCGATGCCGACACTGGGCAGCTCGACGACGTCAGCGTGGACGATTGGGACTGGCTGGCCGCACGGATCTGGCGCTGGCTGGTCAACCCACAGCGCCTGCCCCCGGGTGGCTTGCCGCTCGTCGAGGTCGCCGGCGATGACCTCGCGGACTTCAGCGACCAGGTCGCCGGCGATGACCTCGCGGACTTCAGCGACCATGTCGCCGGCGAGTTGGGCGGGTGGGCAGCCGCGGCCGAGGAACGGGGTGGCCGACACGCCGCCTGGCGCGCCGCGGCACACGGTGGGCTGGCGTGCCACCATTGGTGGGGCACCCCGACCTGGCCCAGCCTGGTCGACGACTTCGTCACCGCCCTTGACGAGCCATCGCATCGGCACTGGGGTCCTGACGGCCAACGGCGCCGACGACTGCAGCCAGAACCCGCGCAGGTGGCGGACCGCGGCGCTTTGCGCAAAACGCTTCTGCGCGAGCCGTGGGCCCTTCAGCCGGTGGCAGCCCAGTGGGTTGTCGCGGCGGGCATCGGCTACCTGCAGCCGGATATCCCTCCGTTGCCCACCAGCGCCGACACCAGCACGTCTGCGAGCGGCGTCTCCTAAGGACTAGGTGAACGGCGAGTTCCAGGGCGATGCGACCAGCCGCCGTCCTCCCTGGCCTGGTGCGCGGGAAAGGACTGTCCATCGTGTCCTCGGGCTAGCGGGTGGGGTTGGCCGGTGAGGGCGGCCAGCGCGGTGGCAACAGCGTGCAGGCCGGCCTTGATGTAGGTGGTGGTGGCGGGTCCGCGGAGGTCGGTATGGCCGGCGTAGGCGCGTGCTACTCCATAGCCGAAGTGCCGTTCGACCCAGGTGAGGGTGGTGTGGCGGAGCCAGTGGGTGGAGATCCCCTGCGCGGCGACCCACGGAAGCTGACGCCCGATGCGTCTCCACAGCAGGTCGTAGCGGCGGTAGCTGGCGGGCTGGCCGTTGCGGTAGCGCAGCAGCTTGTCGGTAGGTGCGACGGCACCTCGGGCGTGGGCGTGTTCGAGCAGCCGGGTGGCGAGCATCGGGGTGATGGGTTGCCACCGTTGCGTGCCGCCCTTCTCGGTGAGTCGGATCAGGGCGTGGTCGGTGTCGAGGTCGACCAGGCGCAGGGCGAGGGCGCCGCCGCGGCGGCGGGCGGTTTCGGTGTGCAGGCGCAGTAGCAGGGCGTCGAGGACGATGTCGTTGCCGCCGCTGCGGGCAGCGCGGTTGATCTCCTCCAGTTCCTGTGGGGTGAGGGCGCGGCGGGTGTTGGGCAGCCGGCGGGGCTTGGGCACGCGGTGGGCGGGGCTGTCCGCTGCCGTGAGGTAGCCGTCGGCGATAGCGCGGTTGTAGAAGGCGCGGGCGGCGGCGATGAAATGCTCGCCGGCGTGCCGGCCGTGACGGGAGTTGCGGCGGGAACGGGCGCCGGCGGTGGTCTGGCGCATGAGGGCTTCGATGTCGCTTGCGGTGACCGTGTTCAGGCGGCGGTCGCCGAGCGCCACGGCCATCCGGTTCCAGTATGGGCGGTAGCTGCGCCGGGTGCCGGGGCTCGCCGCCGCCACGACACGGGGCAGGTATTCGGCGACTGTCGGCACCGCGCGGCTGGTGGTGTCGGTGAGGTCGGCGACGGTGAGGCCGAGATGGTCCAGCAGAGCCCGGACGATGGTCATGCGGTCGGGGTCAGCGGTCATCGAGGGCTCCGAGGATGTCGGCGTGCCGGTCGGCCAGGAGCGCGGTGATGGTGTTTGAGGGGTGCACGACGATCAGGTCTCCGCCGCGGAAGGCGGCCAGGAGCACTGGTTGACCGGGGGTGATGCCGCACAGGTGGCGGGCGGCGGCCGGTAGGGGAAGCTCCTTGCGGGCGCCCACGAGGTGCTCGCCATCGAGCGCGGGGGTGATGAGCACCGCGGCGCGCACGACGTCGACGCGCAGGGCGAGGCCGGGTGCCCAGCCCAGGGCGCGCAGCAGCGGACGGGCGGTCACCCGACCTGCGGAATCGGGGCGGGCGACGTCGAACAGCACCCCGCTGGAGGGCTGGTCAGCGGGCGGCGGCAGGGCCGGCATGGGCGCCGGCTGCGGCGGCGCGACCGGCAGTGGGGTGGGCACGAGCGCCTCGACGAGCTGCTCGTCGTCCCAACGAGGAGGAAGCGGTCGGCGGCTCACGGCCACCCCCGCCAGTGCGAACCCGCCAGTGTCAGCGCAAGCGGGACCGTCCCCCGAGGTTCGTCATGAGCACGGATGCCACCGCTGGTGAGCCGCTGCCCCGCCGTTACCGGTCGATCTTGCGCGAATCTCCACGAAGACTGGTGTCCGAGGGGGGATTCGTACACGAATTTGCGGCACCCATGCTCAGCATGGGTGCTCATGCCGTAATCCTATAGCAGCCAGCGGACACTGTGGACATTAGCCGGTGGTCGGAGTGGGTATTGCCAACCAGGACTTCAAATTGAAGATGCCGCCGGGCCGGCTGCTGGGTGATCCACTGGATCCAGTGGGGGTCTGGGCGACTGGCCCTGCCCTGGGGCCAAGCGGTGGGCTTCGCTCCCTGGCCGCTCCGCCACCAGCTTCTGCCACCGGTGGGCCTAACTAAGCGGATGGCGACTACAGGGATTACCCTTCGCGGGGCTGGGTCACGCCAAGAATGTTGCCTTCGCTGTCCTTGAACGAGGCGCCGTGCAGTCGGAAACTCTACGACGCCGTTGACCGTCTTGAGATCAGGGAGGTCGTACTCTTCGAACGTCACGCCGCGCCCCCGGAGGTCCACCATCTCGGCGTCGAGGTCGGCCACTAACCAGGCCGCCAACGTGTTAGGCGCCTGCCCGGCATTGGAGGTGGGATAGATGAAGAACTGCGTTCCACCGGACTCGAAATGGACGGCGTCCTCGGCCTCCCGTCAGGCGGCCTTTCCGCCCGGGCCCGGCCGGGCGCTCGCTTCGCGATGGACGCTGAGCGCTACCCGGCGGGGCCGAGCACCGAAACCTCGGTGAGCTCGGCGTCCTCGGCAGCGCCCAAGCCACGTACCCGGTAGCTGGTCAGTACCTTCAGCCAATCCCCGGGCAGGTGCCCGCGGCCGGGATCACCGACGAGGACACGCGCGCCGCGGTCGGCGGCGCGGTGTAGGAACCCCAGCATCCGCGCGGCCAGCTCGGGGTCGTAGAAGGTGTCGCTGGCGAGGATCACGTCGGCGAGGCCGCCGTCGCCGTCGAGCAGGTCGCCCTCGTTCACCGCCACGCTGACCGCGTTGGCGGTGGCGTTCATCGCGACGGCCGCCAGCGCGTACGGGTCGATGTCGTTGGCGGTCACCTCGGCGGCGCCCGCCTTGGCCGCGGCGATGGCGACCAGGCCGGAGCCGGACGCCACGTCGATCACCCGTCGGCCGGCCACCACCTGCGGATGGTCCAGGACGTACCGGGCGAGGGCCTCGCCGCCGGCCCCGGCGTTCGCCCAGAACGGCGTAAGGCCCGGTCCGACCCGCGTCTCCAACCTGGCCCGCAACACGATCGCGTCATCGGCCAGGTGCAGGCGGATCTCCGGTACGAACGGAAGACGCGCGAGGCGCAGTCCGTCGAACTCGTCGGCGCAGAACGCGACGAAGGGCGTGAGCAGGGCGCCGGTCGGCGTGGGCAAGACATGCTCCGTTCATGGACGATCGCCGGTCAGGGCGACCGGTTTCAGGCGCCCGCCGGGCAGGGAGTACGTCCGACCCGGTGCAGGTGGCGTAGCGCTTGGGCGTACGACTCGAACAGGCCGGTCTGACAGTACGTAAGGCCGTGCCGGCGGCAGAACGACTCGACGATCGTCTGCGCGCGGCGCAGGTTCGACCGGGGCATGCTGGGGAACAGATGATGCTCGATCTGGTAGTTCAGGCCGCCAAGCAGGAAGTCGGTCAGCCAGTGGCCGCGCACGTTCCGCGACGTGAGCACCTGGCGGCGCAGGAAGTCGGTCCGGTCCCCGGCGGCGAGGATCACCATGCCCTTGTGGTTCGGCGCGAAACTGCACCCGAGGTAAAGCCCGAACAGTCCCTGCTGGACGAGGATGAACACGACCGCACGGACCGGCGAAAGTACCAGGAAGACCGCGCCGAGGTAACCGACAACGTGGCTGGCGAGCAGCACCGCCTCCCACGCGCGGGGGCGTCCGGCGCGGCGCCGCAGGGCGCGCACGCTGTTCACGTGCAGGCTGAGGCCCTCCAGCAGAAGCAGCGGGAAGAAGAAGAATGCCTGCTAGCGGTACGCGAATGCGGCCATGCGGCCGCGGTTGCCGGCTTGGCGCGAGGTGAACGCGAGCGCACCGATCTCGAGGTCCGGGTCGGCGCCGTCGGTGTTCGGGTGGGCGTGGTGCCGGTTGTGCTTGTCCACCCACCAGCCGTAGCTCAGCCCGATGGCCAGGTTGCCGTGCAGCAGCCCGAGCACGTAGTTCGCCCGCCGGGACGCGAAGATCTGCTGGTGCCCGGCGTCGTGGCCGAGGAACCCGAGTTGAGTGAAGACGAACGCGAGGAAGCTGGCGACGATCAGTACCCACCACGAGTCCCCGATGAGCGCGAAGGCCGTCCAGCCGGCCGCGAACAGTAGACCGGTGATGGCGATCTTCCAGATGTAGTACCCGGTGCGGCGCTCCAGCAGTCCGGCGCCACGGATCTGGTGCAGGAGATGGGCGTATGGGCTTCCGCTGCCGGTTTGCGGCGGCGCTATGGACATGAGCGCCTCCCGGCGGGTGCTGCGCCGACGCCGGCGCGTGCCAACCATCGAGGGGCGGTAGGCAGGCGCCGGCAGTGGTTCAGATGGCGCGGATGTTCGCGGCCTGCGGGCCCTTGGCTCCCTGCGTGATGTCGAACTCGACCCGCTGGTTCTCATCGAGGCTGCGGAAGCCGTTCGAGGCGATCGCCGAGAAATGGGCGAACAAGTCCGCCCCACCGCCGTCCGGGGTGATGAACCCGAAGCCCTTGTCAGCGTTGAACCACTTCACAGTGCCGACAGCCATGTCTTCTCCTTGGAAGGCTGGATTCGGGACCCACACCGTGCGGACCCCGACGTCGCGGTATTGATCGCCCACATCCGGAGATGACCGGAAACACCAAGCGCCGAGAGGGTCAGCTACCCACCACGCGCTGGCAAAATATCGGAAAACAACTGCAACGGGACCCACCGTACCACGCTCGGATAGGGCACAAGCCGGACAACATGAGTTGCTTCCCCTCCCCCGGCACCCACGCCCTGGTCGCCGGGCAGACCGCCAACGTGGTGCGCACCAACGCGGCCAACAGCCGCGACGCGCACCGTCCTGCCGCTGATCCTGGCCGTCGTCTTCCTGGCGCCTATCCCGCCGCTGTGAGCCTGATCGCCCCACCGCTGCTCGCGCCGCCGGCGTCGTGCACCCTTCGGCGCGGCCGCACCGAGCCGTTTCACCCTGAGCAGCGGCCGGTCTCGGGGCGGTGCAGGACGAGGAGGGCCTGCACGACCGCGGTCGCGCGGCGGGGGCGGCAACGCGGTGTCGTTCGTGGGTACTCGGCGGTTCAGTCCTATTTACGATTGGACCGAAGGGGGCGATTTGTAAGATTAAGATCGTGTCTAGGGGCAGCCGGGCGGCCGAGTGTCGAGGCGAGCCGCCAATTGCCGGTGGCCGACCGTTCACCAGATCGGGCGACCCGTGACGAACGACCGGGCGGTAGGGCTGACCCGCCCGGCCGGGGGACCGCAACGAGCAACCCTGTTGGAACTGTTCCTCGATCTGGTCTTCGTTGCCGCGCTCGCCCTGACCTCGCAGAAGCTGGCTGCCGATCTGACCTGGCCCGGCGCTTTTCAAACCCTGGTCCTGCTGATGGCGCTCTGGTGGGTCTGGTCGGTCACCGCGCTCACGACCGACCTCTACCTGCCGCACCGGCCACCGATCTACCTCATGACCATCTCGGTCATGTTCGGCACCTTACTGATGGCCGCCGCGCTGCCCACGGCCTTCACCCGCGACGCCGTGGTCTTCGCGGCCGCCTACGTGGCGATCCACCTAGGCCGCAATCTCTTCCTGGCGCCCGCCTTGCAGGGGCCGCAGGCACGTCGACACGCCGTGCGATTCCTCTTCTGGTTCTCCGTCTCGGCCGTGCCATGGCTCGCCGGAGCCACCGTGGCGGGCACCGCGCGTGGCGCGCTGTGGACGGCGGCTCTCGCCCTGGATTACGGGTCGGCCTGGCTCCGCTACCCCACACCCCGGCTCGGTCGGATACCCGGGTCGCAGTACAGGCTAGCGGCCGAACACCTGGCCGAACGCTACCAGCAGTTCTTCACTCTCGCCCTCGGCGACCTCATCCTGATCCCCACCCTGACATACGCCGGCGGCGGATTCGCGCTCGACCGGACCGTCGCGTTCGTGCTCACGTTCGTCACCACCGTGCTGCTGTGGCAGATCTACCGCCAACGCGCCGGGGCCCTGCTACAGGCCGCCATCGAGTCCTCCCGTGACCCGGGCCGGCTCGTACGGTCAGCGCCCTACACCCACCTGATCATGGTGGCCGGCATCGTCGTCGCCGCAGCCGGAGCCGAAACCATCATCAGCCATCCCAGCGGCGACACCACCCTCGGGCTCGTCGGCGTCGTTCTCGGCGGGCCCGCGTTGTTCCTGGCCGGCCGAGCCCGATTCGAGTACGAGGTATTCAGCCGGGTCTCCCCATCCCGGCTGGTCGCACTGCTCGTGCTGGCCGTCGCCGCGCCGGTGATGGTATACGTCCCACCGCTGGGAGTCGCCATCGTCGCGAACCTGGTCCTGGCCGGGGTAGCCACCGCGGACATCGTTCGCGCCCATGGACGCCCGCCCGAAGCACCCTCCCCCGCCTTCTAGCACCAGGTGCCCGCGAGTAAAGGTGTGTAACCGGATCCTCAACGAGCGACGAGCCTGACGAGTCAACCAACCTGACTCCATCGAACCCAGGGAACATCACTGCCCCCGAGCTACCGGTAACCTCACCACCGAGGTAGTGGTCACCGCAGTTGGCGTCCGGCAGGTGTCAACACCCCGCCACGCACCATCCCACGAGCTACCAGCGGGAACGCGAAGGAAACCAGGGGTCGGCCAACCGCCTCTTTGAGCAAAAGCGCATGAAAAGGGTTTTCGCCCCCTACCGGGGCTGTCGACGAGTACGCGGACGTCGAGCAGAGGAGCCTGATCATGCAGCTGACCGCGACCGACAACCACGCCGTACACGACGTCGGATCGGCGTTGTGGTTCGGCGGCTGACTCGGTCACCTCGGTGTTCGGGTCCTGGCGAATCCGGCCATCTCGCGCAGCTGCGCGTCGTCGGGCGGGCGCTGACCACGGACCGTTCGGAGTGAGCCCCGGCCCCTGTTGCGGCGTCACCGATCTGACCGGCCCGGACAGGTGTAGGCTGGGGCCATCCCGGAATCGACGACATCCCACTCCTGAGGTGCCCGCCACGCCGGCTCGCCCGAGGGGATGCCATGTTCGTACCCGAAGCACCCGATCCGCAGCGGCCCGACCGACCTCCCGCCGCCGGAGCATGGGGAACCACTCCCCCCTCCCACCGAGCCGGGTGCCGTTGATCCGCGCCAGCGCGACCCGGATCGGCGTCCGCGCCACGGCGCGCCGCTCGCGATCGTCGCCATGGTGATCCGCACCGCCCGCATCACCCAACTGCAGCGCCGCCACTGAGCGGGGCAACCGACGACCCGGCCAGACGGGTCGGCGAACCGGCACCCACCCGGCGGATGGCGCGACCCCGCGCAACACCCCACCGCTAACCCGCGGTCACGGCGATAAGGATCCAACATGACGCCACCGACCAACGCCCTCGCTCCCCCATCGCCGCCATCGACGCCGCGCCTGCGGATCGAACCGACCCGGTCCGCGCGCACGCTGCTCGACGGCGGCTGGTGGCCCCGCTCGACAAATCCGCTCGCGGAGCTGCCCGGCCTCGTCCTCGCCATCGACCTGCTGCACGGGCCGATCGTCCGGCTGCTTCTCAACACCGAGACCTGGGACGGCAACCCACGCCGCCTGACCATCGGCGGCAGGGTGCTGCGCTTGGGCTACTTCACCAGTCAGCCCGCCAGCCTGCTGACCGCCATCTGCCTCAACGAAGATCGGGTCGACCTGCTGGTCGTCCCGCCGGATACCCCGGTCGACCTGGCCGAGGCGGCGATGGCGCGCGCCGCCACCGCCGGCAACATTGTCCATACTCCGCAGCTGCTCACCGTCGCCGCGCACGATGTCCGAGGCGACGGCCGACAGCAGGGGCTGGCACACCTGGGAGGGGGTGGCGGCCGTCTCCGCACCGCCCCCGGCGAATTTGCCGCGGTCGCTTCCCGCATAGCCGACGCTGGACCCGCCGGACACTCTGCGCCAACCGAACCGGCGCCCGCACCGACAGCACCTCCGCCGACGCAGCGAAGGACCGACAATCTTCCCACCATCGCCACCGAGGAGCAGACCATGACAATCGCCCGGCACACGATCGTCTCCGCGCTGCGTCGGCGCGGCCAGCACACCAGGGCCGACTGGGTCGAGCGGGAGCTGCCGGAGCAGGTCGACACCACCCAGCACGCCGGGCTGCTCGCGACCCTGCGTCTCGACCCCGCCGAACTCGACGAGTCGACAGCTCGGTGAGAGCGGCCCTGCTGGGACCGCTGGCCTGGCGGCCCGCCGCCGCGCCACTACGGCCCGCAGGAACAGGTGACCGGCCTCCGGGCCGAGGGACTCGTCGCGCGGAACGATCGCCGCCCAGCCCGACCGGCTCCCACCGGCACGACCCGGCCTGTCACGACCTCAGCACACAGGCAGGCAACACACGGATGTCCTTGTTCGCCGCAGCGTTTACCCGGGTCCACGCCCGGCGCACCAACCCGCACCGTTCGTCGCCATAGCTGCCCTCGTTGCGACATCCAGCGCACCCCTGGAGCAGCGACCCGCCGCGTCGACCGGTTCCTGACGAGCCGACGTCATCCCGGTAGCCGGAACTGGACTGCCTTCATGCCTAACCGAGCAGCAGGACCTACGGAGACAACCCCCATGCGCTACCTCAGCGACGTCAACCTGCGCGCCGTACTCAACGTCAACGTCCTCATCCGCAGGTCCGGTGGCACTCTGGAGATCAGCAACGAAGACCTGTACGACGCGATGCTGCCAGACCACAGCCACGGCGAACGCGTGCTCATCGAGGAAACAGAGACCGGCCTCCGACTGTCCATCGTTGCTCGCCCGTAGGCCGGGCCGCGAAACGTCAAAGCCGCCAGGTCCCCGGACCGCGCGTCGCTGAATCCTCGGCGAGCATCGGTCTCCAGTTCGCCGCCATACTGACCGCAGAACCTGCGGATTTCCCACGACCGGTGAGCCCGCCTGGCGACTCTCCGTGAGAGTACACGGACAACGCCGTGCGCGCGAACGAGAATACAAAAATCACCTGGCCACGGAATCCAAGTCCAGCGTCAATTCGACGTCGGCGCGGCCTCGACATCAGACGGTCATCTTTGCAGCCACTCCCTTGCATTTCCCCAAACGATCACAGCACGGGCGGTGAACAGATCAGCAGCGCGGGCGTGCAACTCCTGCACCACCTCGCGGCGGACTTGGACCGCCTGCGGGTCGCCGCCGAACCCGTCAGCACCGCCGCGGCGGCGCTGACGCTGACTGGCTTGCAGGACCTGCTCGACGTTGCCGATGCCGCTGACGGCGTAAGTAACGAAGGGGTACACGATCTTCCCGGTCAGGTCTACGCCTTCGATGAAGGTGAACATGATCCTCGGGGCGCGGACATTCCGCACAGGACTGCCCAAGAGCACAGTCGTGTAGCGAGCGACATCAGGGAGCTCGCCCGCGATGCTTGGGAACGCATCATCCTGTTGTTCTTGGATCCACGGTGGGCTGGTAGGCGTCGGGGTAGGGATCAGCAGCTTCAATGCGGTAGACGTCGCAGTCAATCCGCTCGCGGATCATGCCTGCAAGGACTTCGGTGTTGCCGACGTCGAGATTGCGTCGACCGCCGTAGTAGTAGTTTTCGCCCACGCGTTAGAAGTAGACCAGCAGAGCTTCGGAACCGGGAGTCCGTGTCATGTTCGCTCCTCCTTCATGAGTGGCGGGACTTGCTGCAAGGTTGTTCCGGGCGCGCAGCCGGCGAGCGCGGCTGAGAGGGCTGCCGCGCCGACGACGCCGACCTGCAGAAATGTTCTGCGGTTGAGATCACCCGTCATATGGCCTGCCTGCGGTGCGCGATCTCGGCGGGCAAGACGAGTGCGAGCGCGGCGACCAGGGCGACGCCGACCATCGCTGCGCCGCCTGGGTAGGCATGGGCAATCCTGCTTTCGAGGCTGGTCGCTGTGGCGGCCACGGAGGTGAGGATCGCCACGCCGAGAGTGGAGCCGAGCTGGTGGGCGGTGTTGACCAGGCCGGAGGCGGCTCCTGCGTCCTCGGCTCGGGCTCCGACGATTCCGGCGGCGGTAAGCGGACCGAACGCGATGCCCTGGCCGAGGCCGATGAGTACGAGCGGTCCGACCGCACCTGCCAGGAACGAGGTATTGGCAGTGATCTGAGCGATCCAGATCATTCCGGCCAGCACGAGCGCGAGCCCCGTTGCGACCAGCGGGGCGCTGCCGAACTGACGGGTGAGCCGAGAGACGAGCAGGGAGGACGCGAATTGAATGAGTGTCATCGGCAGGAACCCGAGTCCGGCTTGCAGCGGCGTCCAGTGGTAGACGCCTTGGAAGAACTGGGTAGTGAAGAAGAAGAACGCGATCATGGTGCCTGCGAACAGCAACCGCGCGATCGCTGCGCCCGATCGTTCCCGGCTGGCGAACTGCCGCAGCGGCATGATGGGCTGCTCGGCGCGCCATTCGTTCAGCACGAAGATGGCGAGCACGACCACACCGATGACGAGGGTGATGATCGTTGGCGGGTCGGTCCAGCCGTGGTCTGCGGCGTTGATGATGCCGTACACGAGCGCACCCGTGCCGAGGGTCGAGGTGATTGCGCCGGGCAGGTCGAAGCGGCCTCGCTGGGTGCCGAAGGCCGGCAGGTATCGGGCAGCACCAGCGATCATGCGGATTGCGATGGGCACGTTGATGAAGAAGCCGGCCCGCCACGACACCCACGAGGCCAGTGCACCGCCGACGAGGAGGCCGAGGCTGGCACCGAGCCCCGCGGTGGTGCCGTAGGCGGCGACGGCCCGGGTGCGTTCCGGGCCTGCCGGGAACAGCGCCGTGATGAGGGACAGGGAGGAGGGCGCGACGATCGTGGCTCCGATGCCCTGGAGGGCACGGGCGGCGATGATCCACGTCTCGTTCTGCGCGGTGCCGATCAGGAACGAGGCGAGCCCGAACACGGCGAGCCCAGCGATGAACACGCGGCGCCGGCCGAGGAGGTCACCGGCGCGAGCGCCAAGGAGCAGCAGCCCGCCGAAGACGAGGGTGTAGGCGTTCTGCACCCACGCCAGCCCGGTGGCGGTTAGGCCCATCGTGGCTTCGATCTGCGGCAGCCCGGTGAAGATGATCGAGTTGTCCAGCACGATCATGAAGTAGCTGACCAGCACGAGCCCGAGCAGCATGCTCGTATGCCGTCGGGTCGGTTCGTATGCCGACGCGCTGGTCGCAGAAGATGAAGCCATGCACCCATCTGACAGTGCTTCCCGCGCGGGTGGGAGTGACCGTTTTTGGGTGTACTGGCAGTTCCCCCTAAGTGCTGCTCGGCGTTAATTCGTCGGGGG
>NZ_LWLS01000112.1 GCF_001905095.1 Micromonospora sp. CB01531 | reverse complement strand
AAGGCGCTCGCCGCGCGGCGGCTGGCGGACGAGATCCGCACGGGGCGGATGATCGCCTTCGGCGACAACGTGAACGACGTGCCGCTGTTCGGCGTAGCCGACGAATCGTGCGCGGTGGCGAACGCCGTGCCGGAGCTGCGGGCCCTCGCCACGCGCACCATCCGTTCGAACGACGAGGACGGCGTCGCGCGCTGGCTCGAAGAATGCGTCCGCGGCTGAACCGCAACGGGTGCTGACGAAACCCTTGCGCTCGGCCGCAGGTCCGGCCCATACTCCTCGCCAAAGCGGTTTGCCAAAGCTTTACATGATCTGAAGTGCGCACTTCCGCACATGCGCGTACGCTCCCGCGGCGTCGGACAGCCGGTCGTCGACCCGGAGCTCGCCGATCTCACGGAGGTCGACCAGGGCCTCACCATTGTCGCGAAGCGGGATGGCGGAGATCCGCGGGTCGACCTCATCGGTCGTCCCAGCATCGTGCACACTGATCACCAGACAGCCCTTGATCCTTGATCTTCTTCCCTAGACAAGAGGAATGATCGATCAAGGGCTGTCCCCATGATCAGCCGGGGTCGATGCCACCGCCCAGCAGGTTAAAGACCAAGTTAGGCCCGGGCGGGGAAAGCGCAGGTCGTAACGGTGTGTCGCCACCCCGTCTGCCGACCCAGAGGATCAAGTCGCCTAGGTCAATGGGCACGACGTCCGCGAACATCCTCGTCCAGGCGGGCGAGCGTCCCGTCGGCCGTGTCGGGCTGACCGGCGGACCGTTCCTCTGACCGCGCGATCCGGTTCAGGACACGCTTGAACTGAGGCGCCGCCGGACGCTCGATCAGCACGTGCATGGCGTGCGCCAGCAGGCCCATGCCTATGATCAGAGCGACCAACAAGGCCCACTTCATCCCTGTGTACGGCGCTACCAGCGGACCGAGCCAGGCCAGCAGCACGAACCCGATGTGCGCGTGGACCAGGTAGAGCGGGTACGTCAGCGAACCGGCGACCGAGAACCACGGCCGCGCCAGCGGGGCGGTCGACTTCAGCGCGATCAGCACCATCGCAATAAAGATCACCCAGATCACGCCGACGATGACCCACGGATGGAACACGGTGTCGTAACGGTCCGCCACATCCGAGGCGAACCCGAGCCCACGGTAGATCGCGTTCGCGTACGACAGGAGTAGGATCGCGGCGATCTCCCAGGTCATGCCGAACCGGTAGACCAGACTCAGCGCCATCCCGGCGATGAAGTAGTGCGAGAACGTCGTCTGGAGCAGCAGATCCGCCGCGCCCGGCAGCAACCGGAGTTGCATGAACCCGGTCAGCGCCAGCCAGCTCCAGAGGGTGAGCAGCACCCGGCGGCGGGTGATCCCGATCCAGGCCAGCACGAACACCAGCAGGTAGAACCGGATCTCGGCCCACAGCGTCCAGTACACGACGTCGATGTTCTCGATGTTCGCCGCCGCGTTGAGCATGGTCAGGTTCGCCAGATATTGGACGAGGCTGATGGCGAACTTGCCGGAGACGACGCTGACCACGGCGGTGAGGGTGACCGCGACCCAAAACACCGGGTAAAGCCGCACGATCCGGGAGACAACGAACTGGCGCGGACTGCGGCCCCACGCGCTCAGCAGTACGACGAACCCGCTGATCACGAAGAACAGGTCCACGCCCAGGTAGCCGTACCTGCTCAGCTTGCCGAACCCCAGGAACTCGACCGGACTGACTCCCTGCATCCAGGCAGAGAAGGTGTAGTGGAAGACGACGACTGCGACGGCGGCGATGATCCGCAGCAGGTCCAGTTCGTACAGTCGCCTCACGGCAGGTCTACCGGACCGTAGCGGGTGCTGTCTGCGTCGGTGCTCAGCGCCCAGTACCGGTCGCCGAACGACCAGTGCCACCATTCGGTCGGGTAGTTCACCATGCCGGCGGCGGTGAGCGCCTCGGAGAGGATGTTGCGGTTGGCGCGGGCTTCAGCGGAGATGTCGGGTGAGGCGGTGAAGCAGGCGTTGGCGCTGGCGACCGGGCTGTCGTTGACCGCCGTACCCATGTCCAGCTCCACCCCGTCACAGGTGCAGAGGGTCAGGTCGACGGTGCCGCCGGTGCTGTGCGGGGCCACCTCGGGCGGGGAGACGTATTTGCTCGCCTCGACGTGCAGGCGCTCCAAGTCCCAGTGCGGATACTTCACCCGCAGCTCGTTCTTGTAGTCCTCGAAGTAGGTGGTCTGGAGGCTCAGCGGCCGGTACCCCTCGATGACGAGTAGCCGGAGTTCGCTGGGCAGGCTCCGTTGGGCGGTGAGCAGCCGCTCGACGGTCGACTCCCGCACATGCGCGTACGCTCCCGCGGCGTCGGACAGCCGGTCGTCGACCCGGAGCTCGCCGATCTCACGGAGGTCGACCAGGGCCTCACCATTGTCGCGAAGCGGGATGGCGGAGATCCGCGGGTCGGAGAGAAGGATCATGTGGAGTATCGTCCGGCGGCGTCGATCAGCGCGGTGGCGACGTCCGCTGCCGCGTGGGGGCGGCCGTACTGGCGGGCGGCGTCGGCCAACTGCTGGCGTCGGTTGGGGTGGTTGAGCAGCATCATGATCTCCTCACGGAGGCGTTCGGGAGTGGCGTCCGGCCCGGCGAGCATGCGGGCCGCGCCCGCCTCGGCGAGATGACGGGCGGTACGCCGCTGCTCGTCCCCGCCGGTCGGGATGAGCGGAATGAAGACGCATGCCTTGCCGAGGGCGGTGAGTTCGGCGACCGTGCCGGCGCCACTGCGGGCGACGACAATATCGGCGGCGGCGAGCACGTCCGGCATCTCGTCGTGCACGTAGGCGACCACCCGGTACCGGTTCCGCAGGTGCTCGGGCAGCCCGGCGGCGAGTTGCCGCATCCGGTCGAAGGAGTACTCGCCGCACTGGTGCAGCACCTGGCAAGCGGCGAGCAGGTCCGGCAGGATGTCGGCGATCAGGTTGTTCACCTGCACGGCGCCTTGGGCGCCGCCGGTGACGTACAGCAGCGGCCGGTCTGGGTCGAGGCGGTAGGCGGCGAGCGCGCGGCCCCGGTCGCCGGCCAGGATCTCGGGGCGGATCGGGTTACCGGTGACCAGCGCACGGGACTTCGTCCGCTCAGGCAGGTGGTCGATCGAGGATTCGTGGCTTAGCAGGACCCGGGCGGCGACGCGGGCGAGAATCCGGTTCGCCAGCCCGAGGGTGAGGATCTGCTCGTGCATGACCAGTGGACGGCGGGTCAGCCAGGCCGCGATCCCGATCGGTACGGAGACGTAGCCGCCGGTGGAGAGGACTACGGCCGGCCGGGAACGGACGACGATCATGATGGCCTGGAGGACGCCGAGCGGGATGCGGAAGGCGTCGGCGATATTGCGGCCCAGCTCGCGCATGGTGGGTGAGCGGCGGAGCTTGCCGGTGGTGATCGCCTTGAACGGGATGCCCTCCTGTCGGGCGATTTTGGCTTCGAGCCCATGTGAGACACCGACCCAGAGCAGCTTCGGCTCGACGCCGGCCTGGGCGAGCCGGTCACGCAGCGTGCGAATTGTGGTCAATGCCGGGTACGTGTGCCCTCCCGTGCCGCCGCCTGTGACGACTACCCGGATCTCGCGGAGCCGCTGCGTAGCGTAGATGGCCATGCCTATTACCGCACGGCCCTGTCGGCTACCACGCGGTCGCCCATAGCCGGTCTGCGCAGGGCACCTTCGATGAGGATGTCCAACAGGACGGGGAACTCGATGCCGGCGCGCTGCCAGATCTGCGGGTACTGGGATGCGGCGGTGAAGCCAGGGAACGTGTTGACCTCGTTGAGGACCGGCTCGGTCTCGCCGTGCGGGAGGAAGAAGTCGACGCGGAGCAGCGCCCGGCAGCCCAGGACACGGAACGCGTGAACGGCCCGGTCCTGCAACATCTGAGTGGCGTCGGGGTCGAGCTTCGCGGGGATGTCGAAGACCGCTCCACCCTCGTACTTGGCCTCGTAGTCGAAGAAGGCGGCGCTTGACACGTTGATCTCCAGCGGCGGCCCAGCCTCGATCCGGCCGTCGGGGAACTGCAACACGGCCACATCGATCTCGCGCCCGCGGATTGCTCGCTCGACCAGGATCCGGCTGTCGCTCTCCCGCGCCAACGCGATCGCGGCTGGCAACTGCGACCAGTCGTCGACCTTGGAGACACCGAGGCTGGAACCCGACCGGCGAGGCTTGACGAACACCGGCAGGCCCAACCATTTGCGGTCTGCCGCAGACAGGTCCTCGCCGGGGCGTAGTGACACCTCGTCGGCCACCCGCAGTCCCTCGGCGGTGAGCAGCCGCTTCGTGATTGTTTTGTCCATTCCGGCTGCGCTGGCGAACACCCCGTTGCCGACGTACGCGACGCCAAGAAACTCCAGCATGGACTGGACGGTGCCGTCCTCGCCGTACGGGCCGTGCAGTGCCGGGAATACCACGTCCTGCCGGCGCAGTACCTCCAGCGCGGCGCCGAAGGTCAGCGTGCTGCCGTTCACCGCCCAGCGACCGTCCCGCTCGATCAGCACCTCGGTCACGTCGTAGGCCTCACGGTCCAGGTGCGCCAGGATGCTTTCCGCTGAACGGCGGGAGACCTCGTGTTCCCCGCTGCGTCCGCCGAACAGGACCGCAAGCCTGGTGCTCATACCGTCATCGCTCCCCGTGGATGTAGACGCGCGGCACCCGGGCGCCAACGCCGGTCAGAACCTCGTGCGGGTTGGTCCCCGCCCATCGCGCCCAGTCGTTGACCGTGGGTGCGGCTGCGTCGGACGTGCCAGCGCCGGTGCCGAAGACGACCACCGGGTCGCCGAGCGTCACCGGCAGATCACCGGCGTCGACGACACACTGGTCCATGGCGATCCGGCCGACGATCGGGCAGCGCCGGCCGCGCAGCCAGACCTGGGCACGGCCCTCGGTCGTACGCGACAGGCCGTCGGCGAAGCCGAGGGGGATCAGGGCGAGGGTGGTCGGACGGTCGGTGACGTACGTCGGTCCGTACGAGACTCCGGTTCCGGCCGGTACTCGCTTGACGTTGATCACCGTTGTCCGCAGGCTCATCGCCGGCCGCAGGCCGAACTGCCCGGGAGCGGGCGCGCCGAACGGGTCGATGCCGTACAGGGCCAGCCCGATCCGGCAGAGGTCGTAGCGTGCCTCCGGCACGCCCAGCGCCGCCGCCGAATTGGCTAGGTGAACCATTTCGGGGGCGAGACCGGCGCCGCGGGCGAGTTGCAGTGCCGCTTCGAATCTCGCGATTTGACGCGCGACACGCGCGACCCCCGGTCCGGTCGGCTCCTCCGCGCTGGACAGGTGCGACCAGACGCCTCGTACCCGAATGCTCTCCTCGGCCTCGTACTTGCGGGCCCAGGTGACCAGATCGGGCCAGTCAGCGCCGTTGGCGCCATTGCGGGAGAGTCCGACGTCCACCTTGAGCTGGACCACCGCGGGCTTGCCGAGCCGTGCCGCCGCACCGGCGATGCCGTGCAGGTGCGTCGGGGTGGACGCGGCGATGTCGACGTTCGCGTCGATCAAGCGGGTGAAATCCTCGTCCGGCCGGTGTAGCCAGCTCAGCACCGGCGCCTGAATGCGGGCCGCGCGGAGGGTCAGTGCCTCGGTGGTCGACGTCACGCCCAGCCAGGTGGCACCCGCGCCGAGCGCGGCCTGGGCCACCGGCACTGCCCCGTGCCCATTCCCGTCGGCCTTGACCACCGCCATCACCGCGACTCGCGCCTCGCCGGCGACTACCCGGACGTTGTGGGCGATCGCCGAAAGATCGACGACGGCCTCGGCCAGCCCCTCATTCACGCTGGCCCCCGGTGGCGTCCTGGCATCGCCGTACGGTCCTGTGGCCATGGGGCGGATGGATTGTCCCTGAGGGGTTTCATCGCCGTGGAAGTCCTTCCTTGGTCATCGGGGCCACCGCCGATCAGCCCGCTGGCCTCACTGCGGACTGGGCACGACCCCACGGTCAATGCCATGCCGTTGTCTGGACCATCCGGACCGCCTTGCGCCGCCCGTCGGATGCCGCCGGTGTCGCCCGGTAAGCCGGGAACTCTGACGGCCGCCTCCATCCCCGACGTGGGGAGGCACACCGCGGTTCATCTCCGGCGATTCGACGTGGCCTCGGTCACACGTCAAGGCTGTTGGTTGACGCCAATACGCCACAGCTGTCGCTGCGCTCGTCCGCGCCAACCGCCTTCGCTCACCGATTGCCCGGTGTGCAGGGGCTCGCAGTCGAACTGGGTCAGCGAGGTAATGGCCTGCCCGAGGTTCCCGGCCGACCCGGCGCGAGGTGGCGTCGCCGCATAGTCCACGTCGCTATTTGGCTGCCCTGACGCGACGGCCGGGGCGGCTGCGTGTGGTCGCGCCGAGCGAGCCGGCCTCGGCGAGCAGCCAGTGCACCTCGTCGGGGTCGTACAGGGCGACGACGCGACCGCTGTGCACTGGTTCCATGGTCGGGGTGAGACCGAGACTGCGGGCGGCTGCGGCGAGGATCTGTGCCGCCGCCTTGGCAGTGTGGAGGTGGACGATGCTGCGCCCGGGGCCCGCCCCGGCGATGAGCAGCGCCATGCGCCACAGGGCGACGGCAGCCCCGGGGTCGCTCGCGGAGCCGGGCGAGCGCGAGTCGAAATGCCGCCGGGCGTTGCGCCACGTACCGGTCAGCGCGCGGAGCACCCGGTGGTACTCGACCCGTGGGACCTCCACCCGCGCGGCGGTCGTGCCGGCCGCGGCCGAACCGTCGGCTTCGACACGAGTGATGATCGCCCACGTGAGCCCAGACAGCAGCCGAGCGACCCGGGCGGCCACCGCCTCACTGGGAGCCTCCACGATCGGCAGGTGGCGCTGCGCCGCGAGCAGCGGCCACTGGTACGCGTCGCCGGTGGGGCGTAGGTACTGCCAGGCGAGTGCCGCCTCCAGCAGGGCGTGTCCACCGACGGGCGCGTCCGCCAAGGCGCGGTGGACGGCGCCAGCGGCGTAGTGGAGCCGCTTCGACAGCGGGGGGGCTACGCGAAGCGTGGGGGACAAGGATGCCCGTGCGGGTGGTGCGGACGGCCGTACCGCGAGGGTGTCTGGTTCCCGCTCGGTGGTCAAGATGGTCGGCATGCTAAGCGGCCTCCTGTAGGTCAGCTGCTGGGGATTGGACTGTGATCGGCGACGATGCGGCCCCCATCGACGCGGTAGGCCCACACGGCGACCGAGGTGTCGACCAGCTCGCCGGTGGCGGTGAACTGGACTGTCGCGCTGACGCCCGGTCCGGAGTAGTCATCGACGAATCGCTCCAGGTCGGCACGCCGGGTGTGGCCAGCGTCGATGCCGCGGAGGAAGACGGTCGCGGCGTCGTACGCCTCCGCGCTGTTGGTGCCGGGCTCGTGGCCGAACCGGGTCCGATAGCGCTGGACGAACGCGGGATCCTTGTCGGGCGGCTGGCACGGGCAGGTCAGCACGGCCCCTTCGGCTGCCGCCAGGCCCGCGATGTGCAGGAACTCCTCGTCCTTGACGGCGTCACCGGAGACGAATGTCGCGGACATGCCGACGGCACGTAGCTCTCGCAGTAGCCGGCCGGCCTGGTGGTAGTAGCCGCCGAAGAACACCACGTCCGGCGAGGCCGACGCGATCTCGGCGACCACGCCCCGAAGGTCGATCAGATTCGGCTGCGCCGAGGTGCTCTGTACGACGAGCGGGCCAAGTTCTTTGATCACCTCATCGCTGAGGCCGCGGCCGTATGGGCTCGTGTCGTCGATCACGAATACCTTGCGGGCCTGCAGCGTACGCCGGATGTACCGGCCGGCGGCCGGTCCCTGCGCGGTGTCGCTGCCGAGGATGCGGTGAAACGTCGACCATCCGCGCGTGCTGAGACTCGGCTCGGTGGCCGCCGGGGTGATGATGCTGACCCCGCCCTGGCTGAGGATCGGGTTGGCGGCCTGTGACTCGCCGGAGAACGCGGGCCCGACCACGCCGACGATTGCCGAGTCGGCGACGATCTGCTGGGCGAGTTCCGGGGCCTGTTTCGGGTCGCCCTGGGAGTCGAAGTCGTCGAGCTGGACGGCGCAGGACGGATCCGCGGCATTGTGCTCCTCGACGGCGAGCAGCACGCCTTCGTTCATGTTCCGTCCGAGGTTTTGCGCTTCGCCGGTCAGCGGCCCGAAGAATGCGATTCGCGCACCGCATCGGCCGGGATCCGGCGGTGTCGTCGCGGTGCCGGTACAGCCAGCGGTGGCCATGAACGTCATGGCGAGGCTGGCCGTCCAACGGGCGCCGCGCATCGGACACCTCCTTCTCGCTGAACGCTGGGCATCGGTGTGCTGGCGCCGGAGCTGCCGTGCGTACCGCCGGTGCCAGCGCCCGGGCGAGTGGGATTCTGCGCCGGCCTCCGTGAGGATTCGATGAAGAGCCACCGCGTGTGGTCGGGGCGTCGAGGGCGCAGGCGGCAGCCGCTGGTCTCGCGTCCCGAGTCGAACGCGGCGCCGCAGTACCGGGCGGGAAGCCGCGGCGAGAAGGTCGCCGAGGCCCAAGCCGAGCGGGTCAAGGGCGGGGAGAACCGGCAGGCGCTGCTGGACGAGATCCTGACCATCGTGCTCGGCCCTGGCATCGGTGACGAGCAGATCGGCAGCATGCTGCGCACGAACATTGGGATGGAGCGGATGCGGGCGGCGTGGGCCGAGCGCCGCGAGCGGCTCCCGCGCGACCATGGGCAGCTCAGCATGCTGGACGCGTCGATGTCTTGCCTGCGCCAGTTCGCGCCCGGGGTGCACGCCGCGGTCCAGTTCGCCGGCGGGCCGGGCACTGAGCAGCTGCTGCAGGCGGTGCCCATGCTGGCCGGGCTGTAGGCGACCGGCGTCCGGAAGGTGCCGGCCGGGGCCCCGGTGGGGTTCGTGCCGACGAAGTGGGCCGGCTATCTGGCCGCCGCGGACCAGGCCGGCGACGTGATCGCGTACCGCAGGTACTGGGAGCTGGCCGTTTTGGTCGGGTTGCGGGACGGGTTGCGTTCCGGTGACGGGTTCGTGCCCGCCTCGCGCCGGTATGCCGATCCGGCGTCGTTCCTGCTCACACCTGAGGCATGGGCGGCGCAGAAGGTGGACTTCTGCCACCTGGTCGGCAAGCCGGTCGAGGTCGCCGAAGCGCTCGTGCAGGCCGACGACACTGCCCTGGTCGACCTGGAGATTCAGCTGGCCAGGGCTGGGTGCTGCAGGCGCCAGACCAGGTCCTCACCCTTCCCGGGTGGGCCTTCGTCGTATTCCTCGCAATCCCCCTACTTCTGAAGTAGTGTTGATGTCATGTCGATGCCGTTGGAATCCGTGCCGTTCTCCGAGCTGCTGCGTCAGCCGGCCGAGACGGCAGAACGGCTGTCCCGCACCCGCGCGGTGCGGCTGCGTCGCCGTGACGCCGCCGACCTGGTGCTGATGTCCGCCGACCGGGCGGACGCCGAGGGAGAGGTGGTGGACCTGACCGCCCGGCTGCTGGCCAACGTGGTGCGCCGGGACCCGGCCCTGGTGCGCGAAGAGCTGGCCACCGTGCTGCCCTGGGTGCGGTTCCTTCCACCGGGTGACGTCGAGCAGATGACCGACCAATTCGTCGCCACGGCGGCGGCCGGGGTGTCGTTGGGCAACACCGCGGCGGTGTCGCAGCTGCTCACTGAGTGGCGGCACACCGCCGAGATCCACGCGGATCCCGACCTGCACCGGGTCTTGGCCGCACCCAGCGACGGCGACTTCGGGCCGGTGGCGCGCCCGGCCGGCGAGTGAGCGCGAAACGCGGCGACCGGGCCGCGCCACCACCCCGCCCCGGCGGCTACACCCTGCGATTCGCCACCAACGACGCGGCCAAGGGTTGGGAAGACCTGTGCCGCCAGGCCGCGGCCAACACCCGCTCCGCGTTCGACGCCATCGAGGTCAACCCCTGCCCCGCCCCGCCGACCAGCCGCCAGCACCCCCTCAAGGGTTCCCTGGCCACCGGTGTGCACAACGGGAAGACGCTGCCGCAGTGGCAGTACGAGGTCACCGCCGGCGGCCGCATCTGGTACCTGCCTGATCACGACACCCGCATTTGCTGGATCAAGCACGCCGGCACAGGTCACCCCAAGGCCACCGACTAACCACCCTGCACGAACGCCGCGGACGGGCCCTCACCCCTCACGGCCCGTCCGTAGTTTCCAGACCAAAACAACTACAGGAAGCTGATCTTGGCTATCGGTGGGCTCGGAGAGCAGCCGGTTGACTGTGCCCGGCAGCCACGGTTGTGCCATTCGCCGGCGGCGGCCGGGGTGCCCTTGGCCGGCCGGTAGATCCGGTGCGATTCTTGGCACAGCCAGGACAGCTCAGTCACCGCGTCGGGGTGGCGGTACCAGCGGGGTGGAAGCTTGCGCTGGCGGCCGCCGGTGTGCCCGACCAGCCCGTACGTGGTGGTGAGGATGTCGCGGACCCAGTCGAGCAGGTTGCCGGTCCCCGGGGCGCTGGTCGCGAGCTCGTGGTGCGGGCCATCCGGGTGGGTGCCCGCCAACGGTTACGCTCGCCACCATGCGGGTGCTTGTCGTGGAGGATGATCCGGACCTACGCGAGGTCGTGGTCGCCGCGCTGCGCTCGGTTGGCTTCGCCGTTGACGAGGCGGCCGACTGGAGCCAGGCCGACTTCAGCGTCAGCGTCAACGACTACGACTGTCTGGTCCTCGACCGGATCCTGCCCGAGGGCGACTCGGCCGACCATCTGTACCGGCGCCGCCAGGCGGGGTTGGTGGTACCCGCGATCATGCTGACCGCGCTCGACGACATCAGTGACCGAGTGGCCGGGTTGGAGGCAGGGGCGGACGACTACTTGACCAAGCCCTTCTCCACTGACGAGTTGGTCCTCCGGGTACGCGCGCTGTGCAGGCGTCGGACCAGCATGGTGCCGCCGATTCTGCGCGCCGATGATGTCGAGCTTGACGTTGCCCGCCGGGAGGTACGCCGCGCCGGTGTGCTGCTGACTCTCACCCCGAAGGAGTTCGCGGTTCTGGAGGCCCTGCTGGCCCGCCAGCCGGCCGTGGTTAGCCGTACCGAACTCATCGAGCATTGCTGGGACGAGCGCGCCGATCCTGCCTCGAATGTGGTCGATGTGGTCGTCAAGCAGCTGCGCCGCAAGCTCGGTGAGCCGACCCTTATCGTCACGGCGCGCGGTGCCGGCTACTGCGTGGGGCGATCGTAGCCGTGAGGTGGCAACGTGTCACCGCGTCGCGACGCGCGCCGGGCCGCATGGGCCAGGCCCAACCCGCGCAGATGCAGACCGTACGCCGGTTGGGTGCCCTACGCGTACGGATCACCCTGCTACTGATTGCGCTTAATGTCGTCGGACTTGCCGGGATGGGCGCAGTGGCCATGATCGTCGACGAGCGGCAGCGGGACGGCCTGGTCGAGGCCGAGCTGGACCGCACCGCCCGTGCCACGACAGCGCTGCTTTACTACGATTCCGGCGTACTGCAGTTGGACCGCCTCTTCGCCGATCCAACGGCAAACGGGCCGATCGCGGTGTATGTCTACGAAGGCACCCGCACCGATGTACGTCTCGTCTTCGCGCACCCGTCCACCCTGCCGGTCATCGCGCCAGAGACCCTGAACCGCCCCGCCCGCCAAGTCTGGTACGGCGGCCGTGGCTACGACACCACCATCATCGCGGGTGGACGTCGCGCGCAGCTACTCGCCGTGCCCTTCACGCATGTGGTCACCGGGGCAGTGTCGGGGACGGTGGTCATCGCCGTCGACCTGGGCCCGATCCAGCACGCACATCAACGGCTGGGCTGGTCCCTGTTCGCTGGGGGGATGGTGTTCACACTGCTCGCCGGGCTCGGCGGTTACCTACTGGCCCGACGCGGCACGCAGCCCGCAGTTGAGGCGCTGGGTCAGCAGGAACGATTCGTCGCCGACGCGGCGCACGAGCTGCGTACTCCACTGACCGTCATCCGGGCGCTGTCCGAGGCTGCGCTCACGAACCCCGCGCAGCAGCCGCACGCCCTGCGCCAAGTGCTGCGTTCCACCGAACAGCTGGGTGACTCGGTAGAGGCACTGCTCATGCGGGCGCGACTTGTCGCTGGCCTGCGCGAACTGCACCGACAGCCGTTTCGTCTCGACCAGCTGGCCGAGGAGGTGGTCGCCGAAACCGTGCACTCGCCACACCGAGCACAGCTCTCGGCCACCCCGGCGGTCGTGAACGGCGATCCCACCCTGGTGCGTATCGCCATCCGCAACCTCGTGCACAACGCCGTACGGCACGGTCGCACCGGATCGGAGCCGGCGAGGATCACCATCGTCGTCGAGCCTGGCCTGGTTCTGATCGAGGACGCCGGCCCCGGCCTGGGCGACCGGCCGGCGCGGCGCTTCCAAAGCAACGCCGCCGACGGCACTGGACTTGGCCTGACCATCGCCCAGTGGGTGGCCGAGCTGCACGGCGGAGCGCTGCGCCTGGAGCCACGCTCCGGTCGCGGCACCACTGCCGTCCTGACGCTTCCGGACCCGTCGCCGTCCTGACCGCGGTCAGGACGTGGCGCGGCCGGCCCGCTCCCCGCTCGGGGAGATCACGTACCAGCCGTTGAGCCCGTGCCCGTTGGCATCGCCTGGGAACGCGTCACCGCTATAGCCGTACAGCGGCCATCCCGACAAGGTGAGCTGCTCGGTGCCGTCTGACCGGACAAGCCTGCCGAGCCTTCCACGGTCCATGCCGACGACGCGTAGCCGCGAGAGTTCCCCCGCCATCACCGGCAGCCACGTGGCCGTGCACTCGCCGACGCACGCCGACCGCGACGGACTCGCCCGGTCAGCGTCGCTGCGGTAGAGGGCGTACCCGCGGACGTCGATGACGATCGGGCCACCGAGCCGCTGCGAGTTCACCACGAACAGTCCCGGTGCCCGCGAGGTGCTAGCAGGCACCGGGACTGTTCGCTCGGCCGTAACGTCCGTGGCGGCGGGGCCACCGGCACAGCCGGCCGTGAGCACCACGGCGGCCGGTCCCGCCAACACAGCCGGCCACCGTACCGATCGCATCATCGGCACCATCTGCCCGCCTCGCCGGGCGGCGCGAGCCTGGCAAGAGCGGGCTCGCTGCGCCGTAGCCGAGTCCGCCGCCGACCGTTCCGTCCCGCAATGTCTCCTCGGCCACGCGCCGGGCGACCCGGTACGCCCCTAGCCCAGCCCTCGCAACCAACGCGGAAGAGCAGGAGAACGCGTGAGGACGTGAACCCCTTGCCCCAAGGCTGGTGGAGCTCCCCGACCGGCTGGGCGTTGCCATAGCGCCGGACGCGACGCGGCCGGATGAACAGGTGCCCTGGGGGGTCACACAGATATGGGACGACCATTGGTCAGGCAACCCAACTCGATTGTGACGGGGGTGAGGTCTGCGGCCCAGGGGGTCTCCGCCGCCTTCAGGCTTGCACCTGAGGACCTGCCGTGAGCACATGGAGAGCCCATCCTGAGCGACCGCCTTGGCGATCACGACGATGTTGCGCTTGGAGTTCGGGGTCAGGCACGCGTGCTCACCCTCGCCATGGCTCTCGCGGCGTCAGTCCTTGAGCCATGCTGAGGTGTTTCCATGGACAGCACGGACCACCGCGTGAACGGAATGCGAGCGAGATCGCCCGCGACGCAGGCCGCGCTCTCGTGATCCCGCACGCTGCCCGTTTTCACTCCCGCTCGCCCGTTCATCTGACGACTCAACGCTCGTCAGTTTCACGAGGACCTCCCTCGGCGTCTGCTCGCGACTTCGGCTGCCCTCCTTTTGACGGCCGTTCGTGCATCGCAGTTCAGTGAACCTTTTGACTCGTCCGCGCCACCAGAATCGCGGCAGGGGACGGTCGTACCGCATCGACGACGTGCGTTGCGCACGCCTTCGACCGCAGGCAGCACGCGATGCTGTGCCTTCAGCCGCCTGACCCGGGCCCTAGCCCGTGGCTGCCGCGTCGCCTGTCCTCGATGCAATGAACAACCAGAGTCGTACGTCGACCTTCGGGAGATCGACGCGGAAGTCCGGCAGCAAGGCGCACGACACGGGCGAGGGCGGCGTACGGCGGCCAATCGCCGCCTTAAGATCGTCGAACACCTTGCCGTTGTCGACGCCCTCATTTCTCATCGGTGTTCAGCAGGTACGGCGCCAGTACACCGAGTTGGACCGCTGTCCAGACTCGGGTCGCGGGGTTCGCACTCTCAGATGCGGCCATCGCGTTCTCTCTTCCTTCTCTGGCTTGATCGTCTCGAAGGATCAACGCGAAGGCCGTCTTTTATCTACCTAACCCGTCCATCACGGGCAAGTCGTACACCACGTCCGTGGTGTGGACGCAACCGATGCAACCCGGCGACGCCCTAGTGGCACGGGGGTAGGAAAGGCCCGGGAGTTACCCGGGTGCGAAGCTCAAGTCACCCGCGAGACCGTGGTCGGGACACAGAGGTGTCGCAGCTCAAGACGAGGAGCAAAGGACGATGAACCTGTTTCCCAAGGGCGGCTCGAAGAGCCTTCGTCGCCGGCTGATCGCCACAGCCGCCGGCGTCATACTTCTGGCGGTCGGTGCGCCCACCGCTGCCGCTCAGGCCACGCACCATGCGAAGCCGACGATCGTGCTGCTGCACGGTGCGTTCGCCGACGGCGCAAGCTGGTCGGAGGTGACCAGCCGGCTCCAGCGAGACGGCTACACCGTAGTCGCACCGGCCGTACCGCTGCGCGGGATCGCGTCCGACACGACGTACCTGAACGGCGTACTCGCAGGCATCCCGGGCCCGAAGGTACTCGTCGGCCACTCGTATGGCGGTGCCCTGATTAGCCAGCTCGCGAGCGCCGCTGATGTGCAGGCGCTCGTCTACGTGGCGGCGTTCATCCCGCAGGCCGGTGAGACACTCGGTGGGCTGAGCGCGCAGTTCCCGGGCAGCGAGATCGGGCCGGATACGACGAACGTGATCAGCTACCCCGGCGGTGCCGATGTGGTGATGAAGCAGGAGTCGTTCCGCGCGGTGTTCGCAGCCGATCTGCCGGCTCGCCAGGCCGCCGTACTGGGGGCGTCCCAGCGTCCGGTCGCGGCGTCGGTCTTCACCGAGCCGGTCCCGCGGACCGCCCCGGCAGACCTGCCGAAGTACGCCGTCGTCGCCACCGGTGACCACGCCCTCGCCCCGGCTGCCGAACGCTTCATGGCCTCGCGTGCAGGTGCCCACAAGGTCGAGGTTCAGGGCGCTTCCCACTTGGTCGCGCTGTCCCGTCCGGGCACTGTCACCGACGTGATCGAACGAGCCGCCCGCTGATTCCGCGTTCAGCCCGTATCGGCCGGCCGAAGCCGTCTCGCTTCGGCCGGCCGGTGTGGGCTAGCCGGTCAGAGCACCTTTAGACCGCGAAGGCCAAGCCGCGCCTCGGCCGGGCTTGACGGCCAGTGTCCATTCTTGCCCCCTGTCGCGGGCCATTCCGGTTCCCGGCCCACCACGACCCGCAGGGCGTTACCAACCGGGCGGTGCCTGACCGCCCGGTTGAAGATGGCCAGTCCGGTATGTGATGCGCGAAGCCAGGGATTCGGTGGCAGTGGAGACTCCGGCGATGCGACATGTAACGTGCACCCGATACGCCGGCACCAATGGACCTTGGTTGGTGCCACAGGCAATGGCGGAACTGCCGGGAGTGAGCGTGGGCATCGGCCAGTGGTGGCATCGCCGGAGAGACCGGTATCACTGGAGGCGGGCGAGGTTGGGCGCCATCCCCGACGGGGCGGTTGCGCACGGCCGCGAGGCCGATGGCGAACCGCTGTGGGTCTGCCGCGCGAGAGTCTTCAACGGCCTTCATCCTGGCAAAGTGCGGCCCGCGTTCGGCGGAGCGCAGATCGCCTGGAACGGCGGTGAGCTTCGGGTCGACGAGTACGAGGTGCTGATGGAGGCGGGCGAATGGCGAGAGGCTCGCTTTGGCGAGATACCGGTGGAGGCCAGCGCTTGGGGGCATGAAGCCACGGGCGAGGAGCTTTTCGTTGCGCGCGCGACGGTCGTAGACGGCGATCTGCAACCGGGCAAGATCCGCTCCGCCTTCGGTGCGGCGAACATCGGCTACGGAAACCGGGAACTGAAGATCTACTCGTACGAGGTGCTCGTCGGCTCCTGAGAGCAGGCCTCCTCGAGAGCCGGGGAGCACCGGAACCGGGTGACCGCGGGGACAAGCTCGGCCAGATTGATCCGGACGGCCGGACTTCGGAGCGTCGAGGCAACCTGGCCAGCATCAGGTCAGCAGTACAACGCCGGGCAACTCCCTGCGGACCGGACAGGGTGGGTTCTGCGAATGCGCGGTGATCGGCATCGGGGACCTGAACTTCGACAGGGAGAAAACCCGAGAGAAGCACGGCCGCCGAAGGTGGTTCCGCCATCTCATCTCCGGCATGCCCACAGGCAAACTCCGCGCCCGGATCACGTCCATAGCCCAAGCGGTCGGGGTCGCGATCATCGCAGTCGACCCCGCCTACACGTCACAGTGGGGCGCCCAGCACTGGCAGAAGCCACTGACCAGCAAACGCCGCAAGACAACCCGCCACGACGCCGCCGTGGCGATCGGACGACGCGCCCGGGGACACCCGATCCGGCGACGGACGACACGGCCCGTGCCCACCGGAGTGATGAGCAGGGGCATCGGATCGCCCAGGCCGGACCGGGAACCCCGAGCGCGAGGGAACCCGTCCCCGCAATCCCGGACCCGCGGGGGCACGATCTGTGTGCGCCGGCTACGGAGCGAACGCGGGGGACCAGTGTGCACAACACCGTTCGGGGCACGCGGCTGAGCACCTGCAACTCATGCTCAGTCCATAGGAACGGTACCTGTGACCGTTGTTGATCTCATCGAGGAGAATGTGGTGCCAATACGCCAGATCCGAAAGGAATGGCCCGGCGCCGGACATGTGCCAGGGTGGACGTTGTGAACCTGGACGGGCGCCGGACGCGTTTCGAGGCCCTGGCGCCGACCATGATCGACGCGTTGCGCCGGTATCTCGTCCGGCGTACCGACGCGGCAACCGCCGACGACGTGCTGTCTGAGACAATGCTGGTCTGCTGGCGCCGCTTCGACGAGATGCCCGGCGATCATCTGCCCTGGGCGTACGGTGTGGCCCGGCGCTGCCTGGGCAATGCCGAGCGCACGCAGCGTCGGCAGAACCGCTTGGTCGCGCGGATCGCCGCGATTGACCCGCCGCAGAGCGTGGCGGAGGAGCCGCCGCTGCGGGACGAGGCACTCACCGCCGCACTATCTCGGCTGCGCGCCGAGGATGCCGAACTGCTGCGGCTGTGGGCCTGGGAAGAACTCGCCCCGGCACAGATCGCCGTGGTCCTCGGGATCTCCGCGAACGCGGCCAGTATACGGCTGCATCGGGCCAAACAGAGACTGCGCGAGGAACTGCGAAAGGTTGGTGACCTGGCCGGACATGAGGAGTCGACAGGAGGGAGATGGCTATGACTGACGATGACCTGTGGGCGCGGCTGCGTCGCGTCGACCCGGCGGCATCGCTGATGCCAATCGCTCCCGACCGGGTTTCGCGACTCTTGGAGGAGACCATGACCGATGCCACTGCTCCGCCCAATGCCACAGCGCATCGTGCCACCATCGGCCGGTATCGGTTCGTTGCCCTGGCTGCGGCGGCGCTCGTGGCGCTCGCCATCGCCAGCGGTTGGAGTCTGATGCGCCCACAGAACACCACGCCTGCGGGGATCGCGGCGGCTACGCCTTCTCAGCCGACCGCGGTGGCCACGCCTTCAAAGCCGACCGCGGTGGCCACGCCCTCTAGGGCGATCCCGACGCCTCAGCCGCCGTCGATCACCCGGCTCACCGCCGCCGGGCGCGAACAGGGCAGGTGCCAAGCACCGTCGCCGCAGAGCCTTGCCACCCAGGCCGACTTCGTGTTCGCCGGTAGGGTGACCGGAATCTCCGGCGACGTGGTCACGCTGCAGGTCACGCATCTCTATAAGGGCGCGACGACCGACGTGGTCCGGGTGACTCAAGAGGACGACACCGCAGTGGAGCTGCTGGGCGGCGTCAGCTTCGCAACCGGCGAGAAGTACCTAGTCGCGTCGTTCGAGGGCGGCGTGATGGGCTGTGGCTACAGCGGCGTGGCAGACACACCGGACCTGCAAGAGCTCTACGAACGGGCGTTCTGAGTAGGCACGAGCCGTCGGCCGCGGAGGTGGTCGACGGCTCGCCGGCGTGGTGGGTGCTACGTTCACCGCGTTTCCAAGGCACCGTTGTGGATCCTCGCCGTGCCGGCGAGCGACTCCCCATCTGGTGGTTGGGGGGCCTCCGCGGGACAACTGATCCGCGCGCCGTCAGAGTGGGCGGCGGGGGTCACGCCGGGACTGGCCGGCCACCGGGAGGTATCGGCCGGCTCAAGGGTGCGTGACCACGTTGGGCAGCACGACGGCTGTGGGGATGGGGGTCCGCCGCCGGGGGTGCGGGTGGCGATGATGGCGGTCGTGGTGAGGTCGTGGACCGGGCCAGGCAGTGCGGGTGGGGCCCGGATCAGCCGCCCGGCGGCATCGGCCAGGACCTGCACGTTCACCCCGTGGCGCTTGCGCTTGCCGAGTGGTAGGGACGCTGGTCGGCGATCCGGTCGATCGGCGTGCCGTCGAGGATGGCGTACGCCAGCCGGACGGGTCGGCGCATCGCAGCGGCGAGGTCGTCGGCGCAGGCGGCAAGCATGTCGGCGGCTTCGCGCAGGTCCCGCCACACGGTGGTGATCGACGCCCCGAAACCGGCTGCGAGGCGGGTGAGGGTGTAGCGGTTGTGCAGGTGGGCCAGGGCCATCAGCGCCTGTTGCTGCGCGGGCAGCCGGTGCCAGCGGCCGCCCGGACGTGGGTGACGACACCTTGCGGTGGACATCAAGGGCACTGTCGTTGGGTGGTGCGCCGTGCGCAATGTTCGCGGCGGCCCTCCCGATCGGCACAGGTGACGACGACAGCTTCACCCCGGTGGGCTACTTGTGGCTGCGCTTGGCGGCCGCACCGCTGTCGATGTTGACGGCGAGGACGCCGCCGCGCCCATCCGTCGCCGTTGCGATGGTCGTCGAGTAACTGCTTGTCGATGCATTGGGTGGTGGTAGCAGTTGGCGGAGCATCCGCAGCAGTACGCCCGGCTGGTCGCCGATCTCGTTGAATCGCACGTCGAGGTAGTTCTCTAGTGTCCACTTGATCGAATCCTGCCACCGGACGGGGTGGTCGATATGCTCGGCGAGGGCAGTGGCGATGGTCGCTTGGAGATGTGGGCGGGCGGTGCGGTTGGCGACGACCGGAAGCCGTGGTTGCCTCATCTTGACGGCTGCTAGTGCCTGTGTGTAGGCGACGGCTGCGGGGTGCATGAGGGAGGAGTGGAACGGGCCGGAAACGTCCAGCCGCCGCACATCGAACGCGCCGGCGGCGAGGAGCACCTGTTCGGCCGCGACGATGTTGGCTGTCGACCCCGCCAGTACTGTCTGAGTCGGCGTGTTGAGGTTGACGAGTTCGACTGCGGTGAGGTTGGCGTCCGTGAGTGCGTGGTGGATTGCGGATACGGGCAGTCCGAGCACGGCCGTCATTGCACCGCTGATGCTGGCGGTCAGCTGGGCCCGTTGCAGTACCAGTCGCAGGCCTTCGTCGAAATCGAACACGCCGGCTGCTTCCAGCGCGTTGTATTCGCCGAGGCTGTGGCCGAGGGCAATGTCGGGTGGGCTGCCATGTTCGCGTAGCCACCGGCGGTAGGCCAGCGCGTTGACGGTGTATACGGCCGGTTGCGCGTATCGGGTGTGGCGTAGGGCATGTTGTGGGTCCTCCTGGCACAGTGCTGGCAGGTCGTAGCCGCAGATCGCGTTGGCGGTGGCCACGAGGTCGGGGAACTGGGCGAACAGGTCCCTGCCCATTCCGGGCCGTTGTGAGCCCTGGCCGGGGAACAAGATGGCTTCGGTGGTCATAGTGGCCCACCCGCGGGGTGGCGCCGCAGCAGCAGGCAGGCGTTGATGCCGGAGAAGCCGAAGCTGTTCGACATTGCGAGTTCGATCGGCATGTCGACGGAGCGGGTGCCGGCCAGGTGTGGTGCGTCGGCGTCCGGGTCGGTGGTGGCCGGGTTGGCGTGGACGAACCCGTCCCGCAGTTGGATGACGGTGGCGATGAGCTCGACCAGGCCAGCGGCGGCCAGGCAGTGTCCGGTCAGCGGCTTGGTCGAGTTAACCAGCGGGCGTGTCCCGGTGCCGAACACGGCGCGGATCGCGGCTGCCTCGCTGGCATCGCCGGCTCTCGAGCCGGTTGCGTGGGCGTTGAGGTAGTCGACTGCGGTGGGTTGTGCGCCGGTGTGTTCGAGTGCCCGCGTCATGGTGGCTGCCTGGCGGACGGGGTCGGGCTCGGTCCCGCGGTTGGCGTCCAGGGCCTGGGCCCAGCCGGCCAACACGGCGGCGGGTTCAATGCCGCGGGTGCGGGCCTGATCCAGAGGTTCCAGCGTCACGGCCGCGGCGCCGTGGCCGTAGACGAAGCCGGTGCGGTTGCGGTCAAACGGGCGGCACAGCTGCTGCGGTGCGGTCCGGATGTCGTCGGGGGCCAGCGCGCCGGCGGCCTCGAGCGCGCCCAGTTCCAGCGGCCCGAGCTCGGTTGCCGGCGCCACCACCAGGCAGTGTTGCAGGAATCCGGCGGTGATCAGGCGAGCGGCGGCGATCACGGCGAGCGCGGCGCTGGCTGAGGCACCGCCGATCGTGCAGCCTTCGCCGCGGATGCCCAGCAGTTCGGAGACCCGGCCGAGGACGTCGGTGTCGAGGTGGTTGGTGAAATACGAGGGGCGGGGTGGCTTGTTGCTGTTGGCGGCGGTGTACTGGCTGTCGTTGACGAGGTTGTTGCCGGCGACGATCAGACCGGCGGCGGCGAGGTCGCTGGCGGACATGTTCGCTGCTTGGACCGCCTGGGCGGCGACGCATGCGCCGGATCGGGCGGGAAGGCCGCCCTGCTGCACCACTCGGTCCCATGCGGATGCGGTCCGGGCGGGCAGGTTCGTGGCGGCCCAGTCGGAGAACGGGAAGTCGTGGAGGAGGGCGGCGACAGCGCCGGGCGCGCCGGGTGTCCGGACCCGGCGCAGTGCTGATGTTCCCTGTCGTAGCGTGGCGGTGAAGCTGTCGAGGGTCCAGGCGAGTGGGCTGAGGATCGCCATTCCGGTGATGGCGACGGGGACGCCGGCGGTCATGGTGTGCCCGCGTAGTCGATGGTGGGCGGTGGCGGGCTGGTGAACCAGTGGGTCCGGCGTTGGAACGGGTAGGGCGTCAGCGGCACGCGGCGTACGGCCGGGGCGGCGTGCTCGGCGGGCCACTGGTCTTGGCGGCCGGCGAGCCAGTCGGCTAGGGCGGGCGGGGGCGGCGGGCCGTTGCTGTCGCTCTCGCGGAGCGCGTGTGCGAGGCTGGTTGGGTCGGTGGCGTGGACGAGCCGCCGGTGTTGTAGGTGGGCCCTGCCTGCCTGCAGAGTATGGACGACTGCTGGCATCGCCGATGTGGGTAGGTCTTGGACGTGGTCGGCTAGGTCGGCGGCAAGGCACTGTAGCGCCTGCGGGTCGGCGGCGCTCATTGGTATCCAGTGTTGATCGGTGTGCGGTGGGGCTGGCGTGCGGGGATTGGGGTGGGGTGGGTCGGCGAGGGTCAGGTGGCCGCTGGACCCACCGACGCCGAAGGAGTTGACTCCCAGCAGTCGGGCCGGTTGGTCACCGGTGGGGGCGGGCCAGGGCAGGAGATGGTCGGCGATGCCCACCGCCGTTCCGGCTATCGGCATGCCTGGGTTGGGGATGCGGAACCCGGGCGTGGGTGGTATTTGGCCGAATCGAAGGATTAGCAGGGCTTTCATCAGGCTTGCGGCCCCGGCGGCACCTTCCAGGTGGCCGATGTTGGCTTTTACCGAGCCTACCCACAGTCGACCGGCGGGTCCAGCAGCGGTATGTGTGCCGAGCAGGTCCACCAGCGCGGCCACCTCGGTGGCGTCGCCGATGAGGGTGCCGGCCGCGTGTGCCTCGACGTAGCCCAGCTCCGTTGGTGTTGCGCCGGCTTGGGCGAGGGATCGGCGGATGAGTCGTACCTGTGAGTCGCGGTCGGTGCGGGTCAGCCCGCCGCTGCGGCCATCGTGGGAGAGTACGCATCCTTTGATTACCCCGTGGATGGGGTCCTGGTCGGCTATCGCGTCGGCCAGCCGCTTGAGGATGAAGCAGAACACCCCGTCTCCGCGGACGTAGCCATTGGCGTCGGCGTCGAAGCAGCGGGGGGTGCCGGAGGGCGAGACGGCGCCGAACTTCAGCATCACCGACTGCATGTACCCGTGGCCGAGCACATTGACGCCGCACGCTACTCCGAGATCGATTTCGCCGCTGCGTAGGCCGGAGACCGCGAGGCCGACCGTGGTCAGGCCGGCCGCGCATGCGTTGTCGAGGGTGATAGAGGGGCCGCGCCAGTCGTACTGGTAGGAGATGCGGTTGGCGTGGTAGGCGGGCAGCAGACCGAGGGCCGAGTACGGTTCGACCGCGGCCGCGTCGCGGGCCTGGTCGCGGAAGTCGTTGCTGGTGGTGGAGACGTAGACGCCGGCCTGGGCGCCGGCGGTGGTGCGCGGGTCGATCGCGGCGTCCTCGAGGGCCCGCCAGGTGGTCTCCAGCAGCAGCCGCTGCTGCGGGTCCATCCAGTTCGCCATGCGGGGGCTGATGGCGAAGAAGCGGGCGTCGAAGTCGGCTGGGTTTTCCAGCAGGCTGGCGCGTAGCGGTGCGGGCGCGGTGTATCCGGGGAGGCGGGCGTCGGGGACGTCGGCGATGAACTGTCGCGCGGCGGCCAGGTTGTCGCGGAACGAGTACAAATTGTCGGCGCCGGGCACCTGGCAGGCTGCGCCGACGACGGCGATGTCACCGCCGTTGTCGGTCGGGTTGCCGGTCATTCGTTGCCCGCTTCGCTCGGATCCGATCATGGCTTCGCCGGTGAAGCTGCGGCGCGAGCGGAGGCCGGGGGTCCGTAGTGGGCCGCAGCCCGCTGCCGGACCTCGGCATGGTTCCAGGAGGTCTGGTGCGGTTCCAGTTCGCGGCTCATGGCCGTGTCGGTGTCGGCCAGCATTGAAGCCGCGAGCTGCTGTTTGACCAGGGTGAGTGCGTGCCGGGGAGCTTGGGCGATGCGTTGGGCGATGTCGGTGGCGGTGGGCCATACCTGGTCGTGGGGCACGACGCGTACGTTGGCGCCGCGGTCGCGGAGTTCGGCTCCGTGGTATCCGCGGGCGGTCAGGATCATCTCGGTGCCTAGTGCCGAACCCATCCGTAGCGGCAGTAGGTGGGTGGTGCCGACGTACGGAGCGACGGCGTACTGCAGGAAGTTGGCGGCATAGACCGAGCGTTCGCTGAGTACCGGCACGTCGGCGTACAGACCCATCACGAGACCGCCGCCGATTGCGTGGCCCTGCATTGCCGCGACGACGGGCAGCGGGCAGTGCAGGAACGCGCGCGCGAACGGCTCGTACTCGTCGAAGGGCATTTCCTGATCGCCGCGCAGCAGGGCCTGCGGCGCGCCGGTGCAGAAGACGTTGCCGCAGCCGGTGACGAGTACCACTCGGGTGTCCGGGTGGGCGACGACTGCGGCTACCGCCTGGATGATGCCGTTGCGTAGCGGGGCGTGCAGTACGTTACGTCCTTCGACGTCCCTCATCTGGATGATGCCGACGTACTCGTCGATGCTGACGTGTACCGGTCCGAAGTCCTTGTTGTGTCTGCTGCTCATGGTTGGTCCTCGTTGGCGCGCAGGCGGTCGATGCGTTGGCGTACCTTAGGGTCGTCGAGCCGGCGGGCGAGGAGCTGGCCGGCGTAGAGCCCGTAGTCCGGCGCGACGGAAAACAGCAGCCGGTGCGAGGCTTTGAGCTGTTGCACGGTGTCGCGGTCGGTGCGGGCGATCGCGGCCATCAGTCGGCGTACGGCCTGGTGCGGGTCATCGGCGACCATGTCGACCAGGCCGGCCGATTCGGCTGCCTGCGCGTCGAGCGGCTCGGCGAGCAGCGACATGCGGAATACACGGTGTTCGCCGATGCGGCGGCTCAGCACCGGTGTGATCATTGCCGGGAGCAGGCCGTAGAAGACTTCGGGCAGCCGGAATGTCGCCTGCCGTCCGGCGATCAGCAGGTCGCAGGCCGCGGCCAGGCCGACGCCGCCGCCGGCGGCCGGGCCGTTGACCACCGCGATGGTGACCAGCGCGGTAGAGCGCAGCCGCCCAAGCAGCCGCCAGTACGATTCGTCAGCTCGGCCGGTGTGCCACTCGTCGGCCAGCGGTGGGTGGCGCAGATCCAGGCCGAGGCAGAATGCGTCGGCGTCGGAGGCTAGCACCAGCGCCCGGCAGGCCGGGTCCGTTTCGGCGCTGTCCAGTGCCCGGTGTAAGGCGGTCAGGCTGTCCGCGCGCAGGGTGTTGCCGGCCTCGCTGCGGTTGAGGGTCGCCCACAGTGCCCCGGGCCGGGTGGTGGTGAGGACCGGCGGCTCGTCGGTGTGCATCAGTTTTCCCTTTCCCACCAAACATAGTCGCGGTGGTAGTCGCTGATCTCGCGCAGCACCAGCCGTGGGGTCTCAGAATCCAGCAAGGGTGCGTACTGTTCGAGCGGCAGGCGGATATCCCGTACGCCGAGAACGGTGTCGCCCAGGTGTTCGACGATCTTGTCGTAGCTGGCGATGTCGAGGCGGTGCCGGGTGGCACTGGGAAGGTGGAGGCGGGCGTGGCGGTCGGCCGGGCCGCTGGTGACGGTCACCGGGTGGAACTCCGACGCGCAGCCTCCGCCGTAGCTGAACACCCCGATGCGGGCGCCGATGTCGAGGTCATTGTGGGCCAGGGCGCTGAGCAGAGCCAGTTGCGTCGACCCGGCGTAGATGTTCCCGGTGTGTTGAGGCAGGATCAGCGAAGCGGCGACGCGGGCGTCGAAGTCCTTCTCGATTGTGGCCGGCCCGTCGCCGGTGAGCCGGCGCAGCATGGTGCGGTGCGCGCCCTTGACCATTCCAGGGAACGGGGTGTGCATGGCCAAGGCGGCGAAGTCCGCGACGATGTCGGCGCCGCCGCGTCGTGCGGCGTAGGCGGCGAACGCACCTAGCAGGCAGTCGAGGTAGGACAGCAGTGACAGGTCGACGTCGACGCGGTCCACGGTGGGGAGGGGGCGGAAAAAGTCGGTGATCTCGTAGGAGAAACTGCCGCCTTCGCCCGGGTGCAGCGCCGCGATGATGGGCCGGCCGACCAGGATCGCCACCGCCCCGGCGCCCTGGCTGGGCTCGGCGTATCCGCCCCGCTGCGGTGCGGGAAGGTCACCGGCGATGACCAGGGCGCGGCTGTGCGGGGACGCTGCCACGAGCGCGGCCGCCGAGACCAGGGCGGCGGTGCCGGCGTAGCAGGCCTGTTTGATCTCGAATAGGCGGCATTCGCGGGGCAACTCCAGCAGCCGGTGCACGTAGGTGGCCGCGGACTTGGCCATGTCGATACCGGTCTCGGTGGCGACGATGAGTGTTTGGATGGTCGCCAGTTGGTCGGGCGGCAGCGATGCGACGATAGGCCACGCTGCGTTCACCGCGTATGACACGACGTCTTCGCACGGCAGCGGTACCGCCTTCTGCACCATCATGAGGTTGCTCATCCGGGTGGTGTCCAGTCCGCGGGCGGCGAACAACTCCGCGACGTCCACATAGGCTGGACCGGTGTCGGCGGAGATGGCCTCGATGCCGACCGCCATCACGCTGTTTCCTGGACAGCCGCCCACAGCACGTCCACCAGCCCGTCGATGGTGTCCACGTCGCGTAGCCGGTCGGCCGTCACGATGATGTTGAGCCGGTGGCTGGAACAGACCACGACGTCCATCCGCTCCAGCGAGTTGGCGCCCAGGTCCCGCATGCTGATGTCACCGGCGATCGAGCCCTGCTCGACGTACGGCAGCGCATCACAGATCTCCTGGCAGACCAGGGCGAACACCCCTTGCCGGTCCCGAAACTCAACCTTCATCGCTGGCCGCCAGATGCAGCAGGTGGGCGGTGAGCTTCTGCGGGGTCGCGCATTCGTAAACGGTCGCCGCGGTGATGGTGGTACCGGTCCGCTCACGCAGGGCCGCGCACAGCTCGACCACCAGGATGCTGTCGATGCCGAGCTCGGTGAACGCGGCTGCCGGGTCGATGTCCTTTGCCTCGCTGTACAGAATTTCGGCGAGGACGCCCAACACCAGCTGCTCGACCTGCTCACCGTCGTGTGGGCGAGTGTCAACCGTCTTCTCGTTGCCCGTCATCGTCACTCCTGTTGGCGCTCGTTGGCTGATGCGTCGACGCTGCACCGTGCACCTGACACCTACCCTGACAGGTGGCCCTAGCGCGGAGGTCGGCATCGGTGTACGGGCGGGCGTGGAGGCAGCACGGCGATGCTGGTGCGGTGAGCAATGCAGCAGCGGATGACGGCCGGCTCGATCTCGGGGATCCGGCGACCTATGACGCCGGGCCACCCTGGCAGGTCTGGGACGAGCTACGGACCTCGGGCCCGGTGGTGGCAACCCGGTCGACGATGCTCGGCGCGAGCTTCTGGTCTGTGCTCAACTGGCCCGAAGTCCGTCAGGTGCTGGGTAACGACACCAACTTTTCCTCGCGGTACGGATCGTTCCTGGGCTTCGGCCCGGACAACCCGGACCCGGCCGGCCAACGGATGCTGGTGGCCACCGACGGTGAGCGGCGCCGGGCCCTACGGGCGTCCATGCAGTCCTATTTCAGCTCTGCCTGGCATGAGCCCTACCTTCCGGCCCTATTGGACGACTTCCGGTCGAGTGTCGCCGACCGGCTCGGTGAACGGATCGACTTCGCCCAGGAGATCGCCTGGCGGGTACCGGTATTGGTGGCCTGCCGCATCTTCGGACTACCACCGAGCGAAGCACCAACGCTGTCCCGCCTGGCCAACGGCGTGCTGCTGGCCGAGCCCGGCGTGCCGCGGGCGGTGGCCACCCACCAGGCGACGGTCGTCCGCGCGGAGATCATCGAATACTTCGAGGCGCTGGTGCGTGAACGGACGGCACGCCCCGGCGATGACGTGGTCTCCGCCCTGCTCGGCGCTGGCGCGGACGGCTCGGTCAGGCGCGAGGATGTGGTCCTCAATCTGCTAAGCCTGCTGGTGGCCGCGAACGAGACAACCCGGTTGGCGCTGTCCGGGGCGGTGGTGGCCTTCGGTCAGCATGCCGATCAGTGGCGGCGCATCCGGGCGGACTCGTCGCTGATTCCCAGCGCGGTGGAGGAGATCCTACGGTGGACCTCGCCTGCGCTCGGTGTGTCGCGTACGGCACTGTCGGAATGCGTCCTGGGCGGGGCTGTGATCGAGCCCGGCGACGTGGTGGCCGCGTGGTTGCCATCGGCTAACCGGGATGCCCGTCAATTCCCTGACCCGTACCGCTTCGACGTCGGCCGCACCGGCAACCGCCACGTCGCCTTCGGGCACGGCCCACACCACTGCATCGGTGCGGCGCTCGCCCGGCTGGAGATCACCGCGCTGCTGTCCGCGTTCCGCCCGCAGGTCGCTGAGGTCGTCATCGACGGCCCCCTTCGCTACACCCACTCCAACATCCTCAACGGATTCGCCCACACCCCGGTGCGGCTGATGCCGGCACACGAACCCGGGCGCCACCGTGCCAGGCAGGCGACTCACGCCGGCACGGTGGCGACCGATCGATGACCGACCTCCATGGAATCCTCGTGACGCAAGATCGCCACATACCGGCGCTGCAACGCCGGGCTGGGTGTCAGACCGAGGTCGTCGGCCAGAACCTGGACCAGCCGATGGTAGGTGCGCATCACCCCGTCCGGGCGCCCCGCCCGATAGTGCGCGACCATCAACTGGTCATAGAACCGCTCGCAGTACGGGTAGCGGTAGGTGAGCTCCTCAAGGTCCGGGATCAGCATCGCGTCCTGACCCAGATCCAGTGCCAGATCGAAGGTGCCGATCATGAGGTTGAGGTGCTCCTCCTCCAGCCGGACCTTCGCGATCGACGCGGCCGGGCCCAACTCGACGCCGGGAAACGGGGTTCCCGGCCAGATCGCCAACGCCCGCCTGGCCGTGGACAGCGACGCGTGCGGCGCGTGTTCGCGCAACTGCGCCGCCTGCGCGGCGAGGTCACGGAACCGGTTGAGGTCCAGCTCCGCTGCACCGAGCTCGAGCCGGTACCCTGGCCGGCAGGTCGCCAACCGCAGGCCGCTGCCGCCGCCCCACCGCTGCAGATCCGCGCGCAGACGGGTGACGTGTGCGTACAGGTCGTTGACTAGGTCGCCGGACGCGTCTTCCGGCCACACCTCGGCGATCAACTCCCGGGTGGGTACGATCCGGTCGGCGTTGATCAGCAGCAGAGCGAACAGCTGAGCTCGCCTACTGGGGCGAACAACCTCATGGCGTCCGCCGCTCTCGATGGACCACTGCCCCAGGCATGTGATGCGGGTCGGCCTGCCCGTCAGGTTGCGCATCGGTGAATCCTTTCTCCGCTGGGCCGGCGGCCGTAGCGGTGTATCCTGATCAGCACGGCCTGCGACGGGCCCAGACGCCGCTTGGCGGCGTCCTGGAAAGGCCCGGTTACAACACCGGTAGCTGAGGCTGTGCCGCCGCGGGAGAGCGTAAGCACACCAACGTCGTAACGGGGCTCGTACCACTGCGAACGTCAGCCGTCGTTCATCGCGGAGACGTCGGGCCTGCAACTCCTCCTCTTGCTGTCAGTGGCCGGTCAAGGTCACCGGCATCTACCGGGCCCACCGTTGCGGCCCATGACGGCCGTCGCGCCCGGGGAAAGCCCTGGTCCGCATACTGGCCCGCACCCTGGCTTTCCAAATAGAGCCCTCTGACTGTCGTCTTTGCCCAAGCGATGGATTAGCGTCGACTTCCAACCCGCGAGGGCGCAAACAGGCCGTCAAGCGGGGGAAATCAATCCACTTCGAAGGGAGCTGCTGTGGACCATCGCGGCGATAGCATCGCGTTAAACGACGTGCTCACAGACCCGGACACAAGGACCGACCTTCAGAAGCAAGGGCCGGTACACCGTGCGACACTGCCCAACGGAATGCCGGTCTGGTTGGTGGTTGGCTACGACGAGGCCGTCGCGGCGCTGAACGACGACAACCTCTCGACGGCGTTGGCGACCGGGGGACTCGACGGCGGAGCGCTCAGCCCAGACATGCGGGACGCCCTGCTGAAGAGTCTGACCAACTCCGATCAGCCGGACCACACGCGCCTTCGTCGCCTGGTGTCCAAAGCCTTCACCGCCCGTCGCGTCGAAGCTATGCGACCGTGGATCAGCCGACTGACCGACGAGCTGATCGACGGCTTCGCGCAGCACGATCAGGTCGACCTGATGGCCGAGTTCGCCGCACCGTTGCCGATCCTGGTCATCACCGAACTGCTGGGCATCCCCGAAGCCGACCGGCCGCAGGTCCGGGCCTGGTCCCGAACAATCATATCCCGCCTTGGCATGCCCGACTTCCCGGTGCGGGCTGCCACAGAATTTGTGGAATACCTGCGCGACCTGATCGCGCAAAGGCGCGACGATCCCGACGAGGGCCTGATCTCCGCGCTCATACGGGCCAGGGACGAAAACGACGCCCTCAGCGCGAACGAGCTCACCGCGACGATCTTCTTGATGATCGTCGCTGGACACGACACAACCCTGAGCCTGATCGGCAACGGCGTGTACTTGCTCATGCAGAAGCCCGATCGAGCCGCGCAGCTGCGCGCGGACCCCAGCCTGCTCCCCGCAGCGATCGAAGAGTTCTTGCGCCTGGAAAGCCCCGTTCCGGTGGCCAACTTCCGGGCCGCAGTCAATTCGTTTGACATCGGCGGGACGCGCATCTCGGCAGGCGACCTCGTCGTCATCAGCCTCCAGGCAGCCAACCGGAACGACTCCCAGTTCTCGGACCCCTCCCGATTCGACCTGGCCCGAACGAAAGGTCGACACCTTGCCTTCGGCCACGGGATCCACTTCTGCCTGGGAGCTCCGCTGGCTCGGCTGGAAGGCGAGCTGGCTATCGGGACCTTGCTCAAGCGCTTCCCGGATCTGAGGCTCGCGGTTCCCGCTGCCGAACTAACCTGGAGTCAGGCGCCATTCATACACCGGCTGGACAAATTGCCGCTCTTGTTGTCCTAATCCTCGATCCCCGAACTGTCACCGACGACATCGCCGTTGACCTGGCCAGCCCCGGGCTGGACCTGACCGAAGTGCACATCGACCGGGCCTGCCTGGCCTCGAGCATGGTGGCTGTTCGAAGTTGAGCGGGATTCGCGTTGGATTGGGTCCGGATGTGAAGAGCTCGCAGCTCATCAGCGATCATCTGAGTGTCTGGTTCGGATGGTCTCAAAGTGAAGAGCTGCGCTCATGGTCCACGATACGGCCCGGCTGCTGGGCTTGGACGGCCTGATGGTGGAGCGAGTCGAGCTGGACGCCGATGGTGTCCCGCTAGTGGACGTGTCCACCGGTGATGAGCAGGCACGATGTTGCACGCGGTGCGGGCAGCGGGCGACCCGGGTGAAGCAATGGACCACGACCAGGCTGCGGGACCTGCCGGTGGGCGGGCGGCCCGTGCGACTGCGCTGGCGGAAGCGACGCTGGTACTGCCTGACGGTCCGGTGTCCGCGGAAGTCGTTCACCGAGCAGGTGGTGCAGGTCCCGGCCCGGTCGCGGTTGACCTGCCGGCTGCGTGAGGCGGCCGGGACGGCGGTTGCCGATGCTGGCCGGACGATCGTGCGGGCCGCCCGCGACCACGGCATCTCTTGGCCGATCGTGGCGGCCGCCTTCACCGCACACGCCACCGCAGTGCTGCCCGACGAGCCGGACCCAGTCGAGGTGCTGGGAATCGACGAGGTCCGCCGGGGCAAGGCCCGCTGGAGCTACGACGAACCGGCCGCCTCGTGGACCACCACCGCCGACCGATGGCACGTCGGCTTTGTGGATCTGTCCGGTGGGCAGGGCCTGCTCGCCCAGGTCGAAGGCCGCACGCGTGATGCTCGATCGAGCCGTCCTGAGAGGGCGGCTGGGCGTGAATGTTCGCGCTCGGTCAGGCCGCGCGCCCGGCCTGGGTGGCGTGGGCGATCGCGCGGCGCAGCGCGGACAGGGACACGGGTCGGTCGTTCTCCAGCTCGGTCAGCCCCAGCTCGATCCACTCGCGGATAAGGGTGGATGCCTTCACGCCGGCGGCGTCGGCGGCGGCGCGTACCCGCTGGTCCAGGTCGACCGGCAGGCGTACTCCACGCATCACCATCGGCTCGGTTTCGGGCGCCGGCGGCAGCTCGACCTGAGCGGTCTCGTCGTACTCGACCTCACCGCGGGCGAACGCCTCAGCCGCCCGGACCATGTCCTCGCTCATGCGTTCATCTCCCATGCCTCGAACCGCTTCAGCTCCGCCGGGGTCATGTCCCGGGCCCCGATGATCTGCTGGTCGATGTCGCCGACCTTACGGACCGGCCACGACCAAGGGCCTTCCGGCCTGGGTGCGTCCCATGACCGCGATGAACGGCACGCCGCCGCTGCTGGCAGCCAGCGGCAGACGCCGCCGGGCCGCGAGCACCTGCGCGACCTCGTACGGCTCGACGCCTGCCAGCGCGGCCAGGGCCTCGGGAAGCCAGTCGTAACCCACGAGACGAGTGTAATGCGTTCGTTGGACAACGGCACCGCCTCGAACATGATGCGGTCCTGGCGTTTCTACGACCATCTGCGCACCGACGCCGACGCGCCGGCGCGTAGGGCGCAGATCGGCAGCCGTACCCTCGTGCTCGGCCATGACAGCGCGGACCCCACCGCCCTGCAGACGATCCGGGAGATCGGGGACCATGCCAGGCTCGCGGCCGCCGTCGACTCGGCATTCCCCCGGCAGCGAGGTGGCCATCAGCGTCGAGGCCGGGCGGTTCGAGCTTCGGCTGCGGCAGCCGGGTCTGCTGAGGGCGTTGGGCGCCGCCGCGAGCTTGCATCCGGAGCTGTTGCAGCCCCTCGCCAGGCTGACCAACTTGATTAGGAATCGTCGGTGATCCTAGGTTAACCGTGTGGACCGTGGCGCTTCGCTTTTGGGCTGGTTCGGGGGAGATTCCGGTGAGGTGGGCCGGTTGTGATCGTGGGTTCTCTTGGATCGATGGCGGGGCGATGAGCCGGTGACCGGGAAGCTGCCGCTGGCCGGGGGCTTGACCTCCCGCACCGCTTGCGCCCGTGCTTTGCTCCGATCAGGGGTGGACGAGGAGAGCGGTGAGGTTCTGTCGCAGGCGGTGCTGGCGCAACGTGTTGGCTGGTGTGCCGATCTGGTGGTGGGCATGGTGTCCGGCCTGTTGGCGGAGCGGTGGAACTGCGCGGATGTGGAGGCGTTGGCCTCCGGACAGGACGCGGGTGGCCGGAAGCTTCCGTCGAACGCGTGGATGGCGCTGCGACGCTTGGGCTGGACCGCCACCGCGCCTGAGGGTGTGAGGGTCAATGACCGGATCGTGCGGATGGCGCAGGAGCAGGCGGGGCGGGCACTTCGTTCGGCGTCGTGGCGTGCTGATCTGACCGGCGGGGTGCTGGCGACGTGGCCGGCCGATCCTCGTGAGCGCACCGTGCAGGAGTGGGAGCAGGTACGCAAGGCGGTTCCGGGCGGGGAGCATCTGCCGTCCAGCATCGTCAAGTCCCGCACGCGGCAGGCTGCGAAGTTCCTTGCCGTCACTGGGCGTCTGCCGGTGGACGTGCTCGAGCTTGAAGGCGTCCCGAGGGTCGCGCGGATGCTGCTGTTGGCCGCGTGTGATCGGCAGCAGGCCACCATCGAACGCAGCGACACCGAACCCGGGAGGGTGTTGCTGCGGTTGCAGCTTCCCACCCGGCCAGATCCGAGAGCGTATCGGGATTGGACGTGGGTGGCCTGTCCGATCCTGCTGCCGCCCACGGTCCCCGCGGGCGCGGTGCTGCACCTGCCCACCCTGCGCGTGACCGGCCGGCAGGTGCACGCCGACCTGGCATACAGCCACCCGGTGCCGAAGGCCCGGCGGACCGGCCACACTGTCGCGCTCGGGGTGGACTGGGGGCTGAACACTCTCCTCGGCGCGGGAGCCCTGCGCCGGCACGAGGACGGGCGGATCACCGCGTTGGGGGCCGGTGGCCAGTTCCGCGCCGCCGGGGTCCTCGCCAAACAGCACCGCCTGCGCCGGCACAGTGAGCGGCTGCACGCCAAAGCCGACCACTACCAACGCCTCGCCGGCCGTGACGAGCGGCATCACCTCGTCGGCAAGCACGAGGTGCTGCGCGCCGAGATCCGGCACGTCTCCGACCGCCGCCAGAACCTGAACGCCGCCCTCTCGTGGGCCGCCGCCAGATAGGCCGTCGACCAGGCCATCGCCTCCCGGGCGACCGTCATCTACGTCGAGGACCTGCGGTCGTTGGAAGCGCGGGGCATGGGCGCCACACTTAACACTCGGCTGTCGCAGCAGGTGCGCGGGCAGATCGTCGACCGGATGCGGCACCTCGCCGCCGAGGCGGGTATCGCCGTGGTCACCGTCCCCGCCCGCAACACCTCGAAGCACTGCCCCCAGTGCCTGACACCGCTACGGCACTGTAAGGCCCCCGACAAGCCCACCACCCCAGGCTGGAAGTGGGCGATCTGCCCCCACCAGTCCTGCCGCTGGCAGGGCGACCGCGACCACGGAGCATGGCGGCGCATCGCCGCCCGCGGCCTCACCCACCAGGCCAAGACCGTCACCGACAAGGCCAGCGGTCAGATGGTCATCCGCGCCGTGGTCGACAAACTCGAAGCATCGGCGGTCATCACGAAGACCTGCCGGGGGGACCGGTCGAAGGCTGGCCCCACCCGGCGCAAGCCATCACGCCCCGCGCCCAGGCGACGCAGGGCACCCTCCCCCACCCGGCCCCACAGCCGGGCGGGTAAGCGTCCGGAGGGACACGCACCAACGGACCGGAGGCTGCCCCGCGCAGCCCACCGACACCAAGGCGTGACGACGATCAGCACACCCACCATCGGCCACCAGCCACGCGGAGCCGCGTTGGGCGCGGGATTCCACTTCCACGCCCACGCCTCCCCACCACGGTGGGAAACGATCCCGGAAACTCAATCCGACTCAGGATCACTAAGCTGATCAGGGACGCTGATGGTGTAGCCGCTGGACTCACTGAGTCCGAGGTAGATGGCGCCGGAGGAGAACAGGTCGAAGGTGCTGATGCCCGCCGCCGCTCCACGAGGCCAGCGGCGGCGTCGCCGGGCCGACGACCATCTTGCCGGTCACCCGCATGTCGCCGCCGAAGGAGCTGCGGTTCTCGACCCAGAGGCAGCCGCTGTCGTTGCCGGCGACCCCACCGAAGCCGACGTACACGCCGGCGGCGTTGAGCAGGTGCAGGCGTTCCGGACCGCCGATGTGCAGCCGGGTGCCGCCGTTGATCCAGCTCCAGTTGGGCAGGGTGAGGTTCCCGTTCACCCACGCGTTGCCCTGGACGGTCAGGTCCCCGTTGCCGGTGCCGTCCCTGAACACGGTGACCCCGCCGCTGGCCCGGACCGAGGTTGCCCTCGGCGGTCAGCGACAGGCCGCCGCGCACGCGCAGGGCGCTCGCGCGCAGCTCCCGCACACCGAGGTCGGCGTACGGCTTGCTGCCCTCGGCGTAGCTGAGGTTCGGCCCGTCGGCGCTGCGGTCGACCAGCTCGAAGCCCTTGCCGGCGCGGAACGACAGCTGGGCGTGCTGTATCCCCCACAACCATGGGTCCGACGACGGGCGCCCCGATCCGTCTGGGGTGGTTGAACGTCTACTCAGGTCTTTCGGCTGACGGGGACCCGACGGTCGCTTGCCGGGGCCGACGGGCGGGCGCTGGTGCGCCGTCCACCAACGTTCGCCGGGTTGGCCGCCGACTGCGGGCCTCTCGTTGGCCGCTGGCGTTGACACCTGCGGCGGTCAGCTCGTGGACGTTGACCGGCGTCCGGGCTCGCGGACCTTTTATCCGGGTGCTCGACGCGCCCGACAGCAACCGCTACGAAATCTATGGTCATAAATTACACAAGGGATGCGCGGTGTCGGCATACATGCCTAGAGTCTGCGGTCAAGGCCATCCATAACATCTATGAAACACAATGGACATGATTGTCCATTCGGCCCCGCCCCGCCATGATTGCGCCGGCCGAGTGAACGGTGGACAACGACCGAACGTCGCATGGAAACCGGGTGATCGCCCAGGATCTTAATTGCCGGAGCTGTTGTTCCGTCCTGGCGAGGCATCGCACTCGCCACGTGGCCGACCATTGGTCGACTGGCCAATGGTGTCGGTTCCTCGCGGAATCCGAGGCAAGCTGTGTCAGATTTCTCCGGAAAGTGAGTTGAGATCCCATCATGAACAGACTCTCACGGGGCGTGAGCGTCCTCGGTCTGGTTTCCGTCCTCGCAGTCAGTGGCGCAACCGTCGTGCAGGCGACTGGTAACGACTCCTCGGCAGGGCTGGTCTCCTGGGGCGTTCCGCATCTGCCGACGAACATCCCACTCACCGAGGAAGAGAAGGCGAGGGGGCGAGAGCACGGCCGTGCCCTGCCGCAACCGGAGTTGCTCCAGCCGTCCCTTGACCCCGCCCTACCCACCTTCCAGCCCGCGTACCAGGGCAACGAACTCAGGGGTGACCTGAAATGCGCCTCGTCTGACGTCCTGCCCGGCCTCGCGAAGGCGTGGATCGCCAAACTGAAGGAGTACTACCCGAAGGTCAACATCTCGGTCGACCCGCCCTACGCCGGCAGCCTGGGTGCCCTGGAGTTGATCGAGGGCAATCTGGACTGTGTCTTCGTGTCCCGGGAGCTCAAACCCACGGATGTCTCCGGCTTCCGCGAGGCCTTCGGCTACGACCCGTTCAGCGTGCCGATTTCAGGTGGCAGCTACCGGCATTATGGATTCCTGGACGCCATCGGCTTTGCTGTGCACAAGGACAATCCGATCGGAAGGCTGTCATTCGACCAGCTCGACGCCATCCTGTCGACCACGCGTCACCGCGGCGGTGCGCCGATCCGGACCTGGGGCGACCTGGGGCTCACCGGCGAGTGGGCGGACAAGCCGATCCACATCTATGGCATTGCGCCGTGGAACGGCTTCGAGGAATTCACCCGCCAGCGGGTGCTGAACTACAACGGTAACCGCGGTGAATGGCGCTCCGGCGTTGCCGCCCCGGGTGTCCCGAAGGATCCGGACGTCACCTGGGAGAGCACCGTCTTCAAGGTTGCCGAGCATATCGCCAACGACAGGTACGCCCTTGGCTACACCGGTTTGGCGTACGTGGATCAGCCGGTGAAGATGCTGGCCCTGTCCGATCACAACAACAGTCCGGTATACGCGCCGACCTACGAGAACGTCGCCACTGCGGAATACCCGCTGAGTCGGCTGATCTATCTGAACTTCAACCGTGACCCGCAGCGACCGGTGAACCCAATCTTCGCAGAGCTCCTCCGCCTGATCCTCAGCGAACAGGGCCAGCAGATCGTCAGAGCCCAGGGGATCTACCTGCCGCTCCGGTCCGAGCAGGTAGTCCGAAGCAGAGAGATGCTCCGGTAATCGATCAACAATGGCCTTCCCGGCGTGCGGCAGCCGGGAAGGCCATTGTCGCGGTGTCGGGCCTACCGTTACAGCGGTGGGCTGACCGGGGCGGTGGGTCAGTAGACGGTCACGCCGTAGGCGCTGGCCGCCTCCGGGACGGGCTGGTAGAAGGTGGTGCCGCCGGACCGGCAGTCACCGCTGCCGCCGGAGGTGATGCCCAGCGCCTTGGTGCCGTCGTAGAGCGGGCCGCCGGAGTCGCCCGGCTCGGCGCAGACGGTGGTCTGGATCATGCCCTTCACGGTGCCGCTGCCGACGTAGCGGACCGTGACGTTCAGGGCGGTCACCGTGCCGCTGTGCGTGCCGGTGGTCGAGCCGGTGCGCTTGACCGCCTCACCGACGAACGCGTTCGCGGCGGTGTAGCCGCCCGGGTGGGTCAGCGACGTGTTGTCGTAGCGGACCAGGGCGTAGTCGTTGCCCGGGAAGCTGGAGCCGACGGTCGGGCCGATGAGGGTGCTCTGGCTCGAGTTGGTGTACCAGGTGTTGGCCACGTTGCCGCAGTGCCCGGCGGTGAGGAAGTAGTAGGTGCTCCCCTTGACCACGTTGAAGCCGAGGGAGCAGCGGTAGCCGCCGCCGTAGATGGCATTGCCGGCCGACAGCAGCGGGCGGAAGGTGCCCCGGGCCCGGTCGACCCGGATCGCGCCCGCCTGGGCGCCGGCGCTCTTCTTGAGCGTGGCGAGTTCGGCGGCGGAGACGCTCTCGTCGGCGGTCACCAAGACCCGGCCGGACGCCCTGTCCAGGTGCCAGGCGATGCCCTCCACTCCGGAGGCGCCGACGGCGGCCTCGACCCGGGCGAGCTGGTCGGCGGTGTAGGTCTGCGGGGCGGCCGAGGCGGCGCCCGGCACGGTGAACGCGCCGGCGGCCACCAGCCCGACGGCCGCGGCGAGCAGTGGGGTGAGTCGGCGGATTCTCACGGTCTCCTCCTTGGAGGGTGCTGGCCACCGGTTGCGTCGGCGCCTCGGACGTCGCCGGGGAGCGCGTCGGGGTTGACCTCGGCGAACGCTTCAGCCGCGAGTATCCATCCACGTCGATGCAAATTGCAAGGGGTCGATTGCTGCCGGATCACCGCTGGTTAGGGTGGAACCGGGGAGGTGGGCGATGACGCCGGAGATGACTGGGACGCTGCTGGCCGGGCTGGAGGCGGCGGTCCCCGGCGGGGTGCGGACCCGGGCCGCCGACCGGCTCCGGCTGGCCCACGACGCCTCCCACTACCTGCTGCACCCCCGCGCGGTGGTCACCCCGACCAACGCCGACCAGGTCGCCGCGCTGCTGCGACACAGCCGGCAGACCGGCACGCCGCTGACCTTCCGCTCCGGCGGCACCAGCCTCAGCGGGCAGGCGGTCAGCGACCAGCTCCTCGTCGACACCCGCCGGCACTTCCGCGGGCTGACGGTGCTCGACGACGGCCGCCGGGTCCGGGTGCAGCCCGGGGTGGTCCTGCGGCAGGTGAACAACCGGCTCGCCCCGTACGGCTGGCGGCTCGGGCCGGACCCGGCCAGCGAGTCCGCCTGCACGGTCGGCGGTGTGGTCGCCAACAACTCCAGCGGGATGACCTGCGGCACCGAGTTCAACACCTACCGGACGCTGGAGTCGCTGCTGCTGGTGCTGCCCAGCGGCACGGTGCTGGACACCGGCGCCCCGGACGCCGACGCCCGGCTCCGGGCCACCGAGCCGGAGCTGCACGCCGGCCTGCTGCGGCTACGCGACCGGGTCCGCGGCAACCCCGACTCGGTGCGCCGCATCCGCGCCCAGTACGCCATGAAGAACACCATGGGGTACGGGGTGAACGCCTTCCTCGACCACGACTCGCCCGCGGACCTGCTCACCCGCCTGGTGGTCGGCAGCGAGGGCACCCTCGCGTTCGTCGCGGCGGCCACCTTCCGCACCGTACCGGCGCACCGGCACGCCGCCACCGGCCTGTTGGTCTTCGACACCCTGGCCGCCGCGATGGCGGCGATGCCGGTGCTGGTGGCCGCCGGGCCGGCGGCGATCGAACTGCTCGACGCCGCCGCGCTGCGGGTCGCCCAGCGCGACCCGAAGGCGGACGCCGCGCTGCGCGGCCTCGCGGTCCGCGACCACGCTGCGCTGCTCGTGGAGTGGCAGGAGTCCGACCCGGACGCGCTCGCCGAGCGGGTGGCGGCGGCCGGACCGGTGCTGGCCGAGCTGCCGCTGACCACCCCGGCCCGGCTCAGCGGCGAGGCGGCCGCCCGCGCCGCGCTCTGGCACATCCGCAAGGGCCTGTACGCGGCCGTCGCCGGCGCCCGCCCCTCGGGCACCACCGCCCTGTTGGAGGACATCGCCGTCCCGGTGGCGGCGCTCGCCGACACCTGCGCCGCGCTCGCCGACCTCTTCGACCGGCACCGGTACGAGGAGAGCGTGATCTTCGGCCACGCCAAGGACGGCAACCTGCATTTCATGCTCAACGAGCGGTTCGCGCACGGCGAGGCCCCGGCCCGGTACGCCGACTTCACCGAGGAGATGGTGGATCTGGTCCTCGGCCACGGCGGCACGCTCAAGGCCGAGCACGGCACCGGCCGGGTGATGGCCCCGTACGTGCGGCGCCAGTTCGGCGACGAGTTGTACGCGGTGATGCGCGAGGTGAAGACGCTCTGCGACCCCGACGGGGTGCTCAACCCGGGGGTGCTGCTCAGCGACGACCCCGACGTCCACCTGCGGCACCTGAAGACCGTGCCCACGGTCGAACCCGAGGTGGACCGCTGCGTCGAGTGCGGCTACTGCGAGCCGGTCTGCCCCAGCCGCGACCTGACCACCACACCGAGGCAGCGGATCGTGCTGCGTCGGGAGATCGCCGCCGCCCGCGCCGACGGCGACCTCGCGTTGGCCCGGGAGCTGGCGGACGCCTACGACTACGACGCGGTCGACACCTGCGCGGTCGACGGCATGTGCGCGACCGCCTGCCCAGTCCTCATCAACACCGGCGACCTGGTGAAACGGCTGCGCGGCGACCGCACCGGCAGCGTGGCGCAGGCCGGTTGGCGCGGGGCGGCCAACCGGTGGGGCGCGGCCACCCGGGGCATGGCCCGCGGCCTGGACCTGGCCGGCGCGCTGCCGCCCGCGCTCCCCGAGGTGGCCACCCGCGCGGCCCGCGCCGTGCTCGGCGCCGACCGGGTCCCGCAGTGGCGACGCGACCTGCCCCGCGGTGGCCAGGTCCGCCGGCCGCGCCCGGTCGACGAGCCGGACGCGGTCTTTGTCCCGTCCTGCCTGGGCACGCTCTTCGCACCCGCCGAGGGCGGGTCGGGTGTCGCCGCCGCCGTGCTCACCCTGGCCGCGCGGGCCGGGGTGCGCCTGCTCGTGCCGGACGGGGTGGCCACCATGTGCTGCGGCACACCCTGGTCGTCCAAGGGCCTCACCGCCGGCTACCAGCGCGTCCACGACCGGGTGCCGCCGGCGCTGCGGGCGGCCAGCCGCGACGGGGCGCTGCCCGTGGTCAGCGACGCGGCCTCCTGCACCGAGGGCTTCGCCAAGCTGCTCGCCGAGGCCGGTCCGCTGCGGGTGGTCGACGCCGTCGCGTACGCCGCCGCGGAGCTGCTGCCCCGGCTTACCGTGCGGCGCCGGCTCGGCGCCCTCGCGCTGCACCCGACCTGCTCGTCGACCCGGCTGGGGCTGGACGAGGCGCTGCTCACCGTGGCCCGGGCGATCGCCGACGAGGTCGTGGTTCCGGACGGATGGCAGTGCTGCGGCTTCGCCGGGGACCGCGGGCTGCTGCACCCGGAGCTGACCGCCGCGGCCACCCGCGAGGAGGCGGCGGCCGTGTCCGCCCGGCCCTTCGACGGGTACGCCTCGGTCAACCGGACCTGTGAGATCGGGATGGCCCGGGCGACTGGGCAACCGTACCGCCACCTGCTTGAACTCCTGGCTGACGCGACGGCCTGAGGCCTTCGCCTGGCCGCCGAGGCCGGCGCGCAGGGCGACCCGGCGGTGGCGGGTAGCATTCCGCGGCGTGCTGCGGAGTTGGTGGTTGGCGTGCGTGATGCTGGCGTGCGGGGTGTACGTCGCGGTCACCCAGGAGGTCCGCGGGGTCGCGGTGACCGAGTTCCTGATCTTCCTGGTGCTGGCGGTCCTGTTCTCCCCGCTGGTCTTTCCGCGGTCGCTGTCGGCCGGGCAGGCGCAGCAGCGCAGCGCGCGGGACGGTCGACCCATCGTGTACTGGCGGCCCGGCTGCCGGTACTGCCTGCGGTTGCGGCTCCGGCTCGGCCAGCGGGCCGGCCGGGCGTACTGGGTCAACATCTGGCGTGATCCGGCCGGCGCGGCGGCGGTCCGCGCCGTCACCGGCGGCGACGAGACGGTCCCGACGGTCGTGGCGCGCGGCGAGGCGGTGGTGAACCCGGAGCCGGCGTGGTTGCTCCAGCGGCTGACCCCGTAGCGGGCGGCGGTAGCACCGGCTCAGGTCTGGCCGCCACCGCCGGGAGACCTCAGGTGGACGCGGTGTCGGAGGGGTCCGGTGAGGAGCCAGGCGGCGAGGACGGCGGCGGCGATTCCGGAGACCAGGAGGGGGAGGGTGCCGTCGCTTCCCCAGGCGAGCCCGGCCCACAGACCGGCGCCCAGGACCGCCAGGCCGGTCAGCCCTTGGAACATGCCCTGGCCGGAGCCCTGTTCGTGGCTGCCCAGGAGTCCGGAGATCCAGGCTTTCCCGACTCCGTCGGTGAAGGCGGTGAATCCGCCGTAGGCGGCGAAGAGCAGCCACGCGGCGGTGTGGGAGCGGGTCAGCCCGAGCCCGGTGTAGGCGAGGGCGAACAGGATCAGGCCGGCGCCGAAGACCGTGGGTGGTGACAGCCGATCGGCGATGACCCCGGCCGGGTAGCTCAGCACGGCGTAGACCGCGTTGTAGGTGACGTAGGCGCCGATGACGGCGGGGACGGAGAAGCCGATCTCGTTCAGCCGCAGGAGCAGGAGCGCGTCGGGGAAGTTGACCAGGCCGAACAGCGCCAGGACGGCGACCACCCGCCAGTAGCGGCCGGGCAGCTGCCGCAGGTGCCAAGTGCCGGTGCGAGGAAGGCGGCGGGGTGCCTCGCGGACGGCGACGACCAGGACGGCGCTGGCCACGGCGGGCACCACGGCGATGATGAGCAACGGCCGGATGTGGTGGTGCAGCAGCTCGTAGCCGGCGAGACCGATGAGCGGCCCGATTACCGCGCCGGCGGTGTCCATCGCCCGGTGGAACCCGAACGCCCGCGCTCTGGCGGCCGCCGGCACTCCGGTCGCGATCAGCGCGTCGCGGGGCGCACCCCTGATGCCCTTGCCCAGCCGGTCCACGCTGCGACCGGCGAGGACGACCGGCCAGACGGTGGCGGCGGCAATGACGACCTTCCCGAGCGCGGCGAGCCCGTACCCGAGGCCGATCATCGGGCGGGCCCGGAATCGGTCGGCGATCCGGCCGCTGACGATCTTGCTCAACGCGGCGGCGCCCTCGGCGATACCTTCCACCACCCCCACCACGGCGGCGGGCGCCCCCAACACGGTCGTCAGGAAGATCGGCAGGATCGGGTACAGCAACTCCGACGCGGCGTCCTGTAACAGCGACACCCCGGACAGGACCTTCAGGTTCCGGGTCAACCAGGAACCAACGGGCTGACCAGCGTTCGGCTCAGCGGGCGGCTGCTCAGTCATGTCACCCCCGACCCGCGCGGACCCTGCCGTCAACGGTGGCAGACCGGGGACCTCGGCGGGGCCGATCCCGCACCCCGGCACACCGCGCTCGCCGCGCTGGCCCTGGTCGTCGCGGCCGCTGGGCCCCGCGACCGACCGGTCGCGGGGCCCGCCGGCGTCACCAGGTGGTGGGCTTGCCCTTCTGGTAGAGCCACACGTCGAAGAAGGCGTCGAGCTGCTGCCCGGACTCCTTCTCGGCCAGCGCGATGAAGTCGGCCGTGGTGGCGTGGCTGTAGCGGTTGCTCGCCGCCCACTCGCGCAGGATGCGGAAGAAGGTGTCGTCGCCGACCTTGCCGCGCAGCGCGTGCAGTGTCATCGCACCCCGGTTGTACGGGATGCTGCTGAACATGTCGACGGGGCCCGGGTCGGCGAGGACGGTCTGCCAGAACGACGACGAAGCGGCCCGCCCGTAGTTGCTGCTGCTGTTGAAGGTCTGGCTCACCGACGCGCCGCCGTTGTACTCGGTGTACATCCACTGTGCGTAGGTGGCGAAGCCCTCGTTGAGCCAGATGTCCGACCAGCGCTCCGGCGAGACGCTGTCGCCGTACCACTGGTGGGCCAGCTCGTGGGCCATGGTGCCGACGCTCGCCGTGCTGGAGAAGATCGGCTTGGTCTGGGTCTCCAGGGCGTAGCCCACGTTCGGGGCCCGGTCGATGATCGCCCCGGTCGAGGCGAACGGGTACGGGCCGAACTTCGAGGCGAAGAAGTCGATCATCTTGGGGATCTGCGCCACCGCCGGCGCCGAGCCGGCGACCAGCCGCGGGTCGACCGCGACGTACACCGGGATGCCGCTCGGCGTGGTCGACTCGGTGACCACGAAGTTGCCGATGGTGATGGTTGCCAGGTAGGTGGCCATCGGCTCGGTCGAGTCCCAGACGAAGGTGGTCCAGCCGTCCTGGGTCTCCTGGGAGAGGAGCTGGCCGTTGCCGACGGCGGTGAGGCCCTCCGGCACCTTCGCGGTGAAGCGGAAGGTGGCCTTGTCGGTCGGGTGGTCGTTGGTGGGCAGCCAGGCCGGCGCGCCCTGCGGCTCCCCGGCCACGAAGACGCCGTCGTCGGTCGGCACCCAGCCCTCGATCGACCCGTCCGGGTCGGTGATCGGGCCCGGTACGCCGGCGTACTTCACCACCACGGTGAACATCTGCCCGGCCTTGAGCTTCGGGCGCGGGGTGACGATCAGTTCCTGACCCTCGCGGGTGAACTCGTGCGCGTGCCCGTTGACAGTCACCGAGGTGACGTCCGGGCCGCGGAAGTCGAGGTTGAACTGGTCGAGGTCCTGGGTGGCGACCGCGGTGATCGTGGCGGTGGCGTCCATGAACCGGGTGGCCGGGTCGTAGGCGAAGTTGAGGTCGTAGTGCTGGACGTCGTACCCGCCGTTGCCCTGGTCAGGGAAGTACGGGTCGTTGACGCTCGCCGCACCGGCAGAGTAGCGCGGAGCACCGGGATTGCCGGGTGCCGCGCCGGCCGCGTCCGGTGCCACCGCCGACCCGGCAGCCACCAGGGCGACCGTGGCCAGCGCGGCGCCGCGCAGGCGTGGGATGGTCATGGGAATCCTCTCTCCGGGAAAGCCAGGACAGCGCTGGCCTTCAGTTGAGTAGGCCCTATCCACCCGCACCGACGCGAAGTCGTCAAGATCTACAGGCGAGCCTCGCCTTTCCGGCCCACCCGGTCTCGCCCGCCAGGAGGGCTCCCGGGACCGGGTGGGCCGGGATCTCTGGCGGAACTGGGACTGTCGCCGCCGGCGGTCGACCCTGGTCGCGGCGCCGCCGCAGGCCGCGCCGGCGTTGCAAAGGCGGAGGCCGGCGGCGGCCAGGCGACGCCGGCGGCGGGAGGCGGGTGCTGATCGGCCCCGCATCAGCTACCCCGCCGACCTCAAGGGCAAGACGATCGCCTCCACCGCCGCAGCCGGGAGCCACCGGGGATGGGTGGATGCCGGCCCGCCGGGTCAGCCGGGAACGCTGGCCAGGTAACGCTCGGCGGCGTCCGGCGTCATGAACCAGTCCCGGAAGTCGTTCGGGTCGCTGAAGCCGTTGGCGAAGCGGCGGGCGACCACCGGGTTCCCCGCGGCGGCGCCCAGGATCTGCTGCACGTGCGGCGGCAACGGTTGCAGCATCGCGTTGGTCCAGCCGGTGACCGCCTCGCCAGCGGCCGTCCAGAACCGCTCGAAGGTCTGCGTCATCCACTCCCGGTCGAACGGCCGGTCGCCGCGCTCCATGATTGACTCCAGGTACGAGTACGCGCACTTGGCCGCGGTGTTGCTGCCCTGACCGGTGATCGGGTCGTTGGCGACCACCACGTCGGCCATGCCGAGCACGAGCCCGCCCGAGGGCAGTTCGGCCACCGGGCGGCGGACCGTCGGGGTGTACCGGCCGGAGAGGGTGGCCCGGCCGTCGGTCAGCTCCACGTCGCTGCACCGCTCGTAGACCCACGGGGTGTAGCGGCGGGTCAGGTCGAGGGTGAGCTTGAGGTGCTCGGCCGGGTCGCGCCGTTCGGTCCACAGGTCCAGCGGGCCGCCGGGCACCGCCTCCCAGAAGAGGATCTCGCACGGGCCGGAGTGGGTCAGCGCCGGGATGACGAACAGCTCACCCAACCCCGGAACGGCGTTGAAGCCGACGTGCGGCATCGGCAGCAGCGGGTCCGGGGCCATCCCGTGCACGTACGCCACGGCCAGCCCCCGCTGCGGCGTGTCGTAGACCGAGCGCTGCGGGTCCCGGTCGAAGACGGCCACCAGGTCGCCCTTGCCGGCGGCCACGACGGTCAGGTCGTAGCGGCCGAGCCGGGTCAGCCCGTCCAGGTCGGCGGTGGTCACCGTCTGGTAGAGCACGGTCCCGCCGCGCTGCTCGAACAGCTCCAGCCAGGCGGCCATCTTGATCCGCTGGTCGGTGCTCTGCGCCGGTTCGTCGATCGGGCACGGGATCCGCAGCGCCCGCTCGCCGGGCGGGGCGGACAGCGAGACCTGCAGCCCCTCGATCCGGGGGGCCAGGTCCTGCCACAGATCCAGCCCGTACCGGCGTTCGGTGGCCAGCGCGCTGCCGAACATCGCCTGGGTGCTCATCACCCAGCCGCGGCGGATCTCGTCCGGCGTACGGGCGGACATGACGGTCACGTCGTAGCCCTCGGCGAGCAGGCTCAGGGCGAGCTGGAGCCCGGACTGTCCGGCCCCGACGATCAGGATCTTGCGCATCGTTCCTCCAGGTTGAGCTACCGGCCGGCGAGCGCGCCCGCGGTCGGCCGGACGGTGCGGGACATGGTGTGTTCCACGACCGTCAGCAGCGCCCGCGCCACCGACGACGGATCACGGGCGTCGCAGGCGGTCAGCGGTACGCCGGCGGGTAGCGCGAGCGCCTCGCGTGCCTCCTCGAGCGGGTGGTGCAGCACCCCGTCGAAGAGGTTCACGCAGACCACGAACGGCAGGTCGCTGTCCTGCTCGAAGTAGTTGACCGCCGGGAACGCGGCGGCCAGGTTCCGGGTGTCGGCCAGCACCAGCGCGCCGACCGCGCCCCGGCACAGGTCGTCCCACATCGGCCAGAACCGGGGCTGGCCCGGGGTGCCGAACAGGTACAGCACCAGGTCGGGGCCGATGGTCAGCCGACCGAAGTCCATCGCCACCGTCGTGGTCTTCTTGTCGATCCCCGGGTCCATCCGGTCGACGGTCTCGCTGGCCGCGGTCATCCACGCCTCGGTGTTGATCGGCGGGATCTCCGAGATGGACGCGACGCAGGTGGTCTTGCCGACCCCGAAGCCGCCGGCGATGACGATCTTCGCCGAGGTCAGCAGGGGGGCATCAGGCAAGCTTGCGGAGGCCATCGCGCAGTCTCTCCAGGAGGCGGAAGTCGACGTTGTGGTGGTCGGTGTGGATCAGCAGCCGGTCGGTGGCGGCCAGGTCGTCGACAACCACCCGGGTCACTCCCAGCGACATCCCGCAGACCGCCGAGAGCTCGGCCACGGAGCGGGCCGCCCGGCGGGCATGCTCGTACAGCGTCCGGGCCTCGGGCAGCAGCGCGGAGGCGAAGACGGCGTCGTAGTGCGGCACCGACACCAGGGTGTGCACCAGCAGCGGCTGCCGGGTGCGGGTCCGCCCGGCGGTCAGCACGTACGGCCGCACCTTCCAGTAGGTCATGGACATGATCTCCTTCACCCCCGGTCAGCCGGGCTGACTGGCGGTCATCCGGTGCAGCTCGTGGCGGACCTGTGGGGTGAGGGCGTGCCACACCGCGCCGACGAACTGGGTCATCCGGTACGAGACGACCCGCAGGTCGCAGCCGGTGGCGGCGGCGACCGCCAGGCCCGCCGAGTCGCCGACCCGCATGAACAGCAGGTGCCCGCGGGGCAGCCGGACCGTCAGGTACTCGGAGGCGCCGAGGTCCAGCAGGGACGCGCTGCGGTCGGCCATGCTCAGCAGGCCCGCGGTCAGCGCGGAGAGCTGGTCACCGAGGTCGCGGTTGACGCTGCGGGAGGCGGCGAGCTGGAGGCCGTCCAGGGACACCAGCATCGCGTGGGTGACCCCGGGTACGTCCTCGGCGAACTGACGGATCAGCCAGGCGCAGTCGGGCAGCCCCTGGCCGGTGGCCGCCGGGCCGGTGCGGGGGTATCCGTGGGTCATCGCTGCGGTCCTTCGTCGCTGGTGGTCCGGGCGTCACTGACGCCGGCGGCGAAGGCCGCCGTCTCGTCCGGCCACGCCTCGGGTGGGGATCCGGCGCCGGGGTCGGCCGGGGGCGGGGGCGCCGCCGCGGGGTCGTCCCGGACGCTCGTCGGTACCCGCCGGGGCAGGCCGCCGGACGGCTGCGGTTCGGCGGCCTGGCCGCCCAGCGTGGCCAGGCGCACGGTCGGCGCATGGGTGCTGTCCGGGGGCGTGGCCATCGGCGTACTCCAGGGGTCGGTGCCGCCTGCGATAGGTGGGGGTGGCCAGGCCGGCGGCGGGGGGATGGGCACGCCGGCCTGGCCGGGTACCGGTCTGGGCGGGGGCGGCCAGACCGGCGACGGGGTGGCGGGGTCCGGGCCCGCCGGGGTGGGGATCTCGCAGAGCAGTGCGCCGGGGACCAGCACGGTCGCGGTGGTCCCGCCCGAGGGCCGGTTGGTCAGGGTGACCCGCAGCCGGTGGCTGCCGGCCAGGTGGGCGACGACGGCGAGCCCGAGGTGGGCCGCGGGGTCGAGGGTGGCCGCCGGGCTGAGCGGCCGGCCGCCGAGCAATGCGTTGAGCTGGGCGACGTGATCGGGGTGGAGGCCCACCCCGGCGTCCTCGATGCGCAGCAGGACGCCGCCGTCCTCGGTGATGAACGCCGACACGATCACCGGGGCGGTGGGCGGGGAGAACCGGGTGGCGTTGTCCAGCAGTTCGGTGAGCACCCGGATCACGTCGTCGGCGGCGAACTCGACCACCGCCAGGTCGAGCACGTGACCCATCCGGATGCGGGGGTAGTGCTCGACGGCCGAGCTGGCCGCCCGGACAACGTCGACCAGGGGGACGGTCTGCGGGTTGGCGTCCTCGACCCGGCGGCCCAGCAGGACCTGGAGGTTCTCCGCGTGCCGCCGGATCCGGGTGTTCGCGTGGTCGATCCGGTAGAGCCGCTCCAGCCGGTCGGGGTCCTGCTCGTCGGCCTCCACCGCCTCCAGGTGGGAACCCATCTGGTACGCCGACGCCATGATCCGCATCGCGAACTGCTCGCAGATCGCCGGCCAGGGACTGGGTGGCGGTTCGTCCGGGGGCGGTGGGGGCGGCGCGGGCGTCTCCTGTGGTGCGACGTCCCACTGCGCGACGGTCGGATCCAACCAGCGCGCCGCCCGCTGTCGCCAGGTGACCCGGCGTCGACCAACTGTGGACACTGGGGTGATGTCGGAGCTTCTCACGAAATTACCGGCCTGTCCGTGGTCGTCGGCTCTGGCATGGTGCAGCAGTCAACCATCGTTTGTGTGCCGATTGCAACGGTCAAGGTCAACTTAGGGTGGTTTTCCCGCTCTCCCCGCCGCGTTGCCACGAATGCTTGATCGGGTTCGAGGGCCGGAACGCAACAGCCGGATGGCGGATTTTCCCTCACGTTTCGGCCGGACGTCAGCCGTGGAACGGCTGCGGCATGATCATGGGCGGATCGTCGAGCGGGAGGAGACGGGTGGATGACGGTGGCGGTGCCGCCCAGCGGGCGGGTGCTCTTCATCGGTGACAGCATCACCGACGCCGGCCGGGACCGGTCCTGCGGTGAGGACCTCGGCACCGGGTACGCGATGATGGCCGCGGCCTGGTTCACCGCGCGCCACCCCGAGCACCGGGTCAGCTTCCGCAACCGGGGGATCAGCGGCGATCGGGTACGCGACCTGCGCGTCCGCTGGGAGACCGACTGCCTGGCCCTCGCCCCGCAGGTGGTGTCGGTGCTGATCGGGGTCAACGACACCTGGCGGCGGTACGACCGGGACGACCCGACCAGTGCCGAAGAGTTCGCCCGCGACTACCGGCACATCCTCCAGGAGACCCGCCGGCTGGGCGCCCGCATCATCCTCGTCGAGCCCTTCGTCATTCCGCTCGACGACGCCCAGCGCACCTGGCGGGAGGATCTCGACCCGAAGGTCGACGTGGTCCGCCGCCTCGCCGCCGAGTTCGACGCGACGCTGGTCGCCGTGGACGAGCTGTTCCAGGCCGCCGACGTCGACGACCGGGTGTGGACCCGCGACGGCGTACACCCGACCCCGTTCGGCCACGCCCTGATCGCCCAGGCCTGGCTGCGGGCGGTCACGCCGACGGCCTGAGGGCCGGGCACCCGCCCGGCCCTCACGTCAGCTCGTCAGGTCCAGTTGGACGGTGGCGATCTCCCACGCCCGCAGCGGCAGTCGGACCAGGCCGTCCCCGTCGACCGGCAGGGCCTCGCCCGGCCGGCCACGCAGGTCGGCCCGCGAGGCGCCGCGTACGCGGCGGCCGGCTCCGATGACGGCGGCGGTGTCGCGGGTCGCCACCATCCGCAGCTCGACCCGGCCGTCCCGGTGCCGGACGCTGGTCAGCGTGACGCCGTCCCCGTCGACCGTCAGCCCGGTCACCGGCGCCGGCAGTCCGGCCGACGGGTCACCGGCGCCCGGGAAGGCCAGCAGTTCGTGCCGGTACGCCTCGGCCGCCGCCGGTACCCGGGCAGAGTCCCAGTCGCCCCGGAACGGCAGCACCGCCAGCTCGACGCTGCGCTCGCCCCGGCACTGGGCCTGCGGCGTGGGCAACTGCGGGCCGGCGGGTTCGTCCCGCAGGGCGTGCCGGTTGCGGGACAGCATCCCGATCGCCCGCAGCACGGTGATCGCCAGCTCCCGGCCGGACTCGGTCAGCTCGTACTCGGTGGGCTGGGTCAGCAGCACCGCGAGCGAGCCCTCCGCACCCCCGGCCGCGACGAAACCGGAGGCGGGAAAGGTCGGCAGCGGGACCTCGCCGCCCCCGCCCTCGGCGGTCAACCCGCGCTCGACGACCGCGAACTGGCCTTCGGCGTACGAGGAGCGGGCCGGCGCCGGCAGCGGCAGGTGCAGCCGGACCCGGTGGTCGTCGCAGCGGTTGTCGAAGGCGAGCCGCAGCCGGGCGAACGGCTCACCGGCGCGGACCTCCACCCGGGTGGTCACCGTGACCGTCTCCCGCTCCACCCGGCGCGAGCCGGCGTCCACGTCCGCCCCGACCGGCCACCGGTACTCCCGGATCACGTCGAGCACGGCGACCACCGGGCCCTCGTGCACGACGACGGTACGCACCGCCCGGGGCTTGTCGACCAGTTCGTCGGCGGCGGGTGGGGCGTAGTTGTAGCTGTCGCCCACGTCGCCACCGTCGACGAGCCGGCCGACCCCGGCGACGCTCAGCCCGTCCGGGGTGGACAGCCGCAGCGTGCCGTCCTCGGCGACCTCCACCCGCAGCAGACCGTTGTCGACCGTCCGGCCGGCCACCGCGACCGGCGTGCTGCCATCCGGCGCCGGGCCCGCCGGGGTGCCCGGGGGCAGGGCGACCGGGCGGACCGCGGCGTGCCCCAGCGCGGGGACGTCCACCAGCGCGGCGACGGTCATCCGCGGGGCGGCGACGATGCGTACCCGCCACCGGTCCGGGCCGGTGGCCGCGGCGAGCGCGAGCCGGACGTCCTCGACGTCGAAGGCGGGATCGCCGTGCCGGGCCACCTGGAAGGTCAGGGTGGCGTCGGCAGGGGACACCGACCAGCCGGTGATCTCCTGTCCGTACAGCTCGGTTCCGTGCACCCGGGTGAGGATCGCGGGCAGGTCGGCGGCCGGCACCACGTCGTCGGCGAGCAGCGTCCGTGCCTGGTCGAGGACCTGGGCCGGCGCGACCCTGCCGTCCGCGCCGGCCAGCCCGACCGGCCCGTCCGCCGGGGCCTCGACGTCCAGCCGCACCAGCGCCGTCCGGGCCGCCGGGGTCGGGTTGAACAGCAGGTACCCGTCGCGGGGCACCGCGCCGGCCAGCCGCGCCCCGACCAGGTCGCAGACCGCCCGCCCGAGCTGGTCCGCCTCGGCGAGCCGGGCGGCCACCTGCTCGGCCGTCTCGTCGCAGCCGCAGCCGGTCACCGAGTCGTGGCAGCTCGCGTCGATCAGCCGGGTCCAGGCCATGTCCAGGAACCGCTGCACGGACGGGTCATGGTAGAGCGCGGCGAGCGGTTCGGCGTACCGCTCGACGCGCCGCTCGGCCCGGCCCATCGCCTGCTTGAGGTGGGCGCGTACCGAGATCACACCGGGCAGGATGTTGGCCCGGGCGTGCGAACGCAGCTCGCCGGCCACCGTGGGTAGCCCGTCCACCGTGGTCGGCTGGGTGGCGAAGTACTCGGCGAGGGTGCCGAGCCGCAGCCGCACCCCGTCGACGGCCGCGGCGGCCAGCCGGTCCGGGGCGTCCGGAGCGGGCGCGGCGTGGTCGGTGCCGTACATCGCCAGGATCGGCGTGTCGTCGCCGGTGGACCGCCAGCCGCGCAGCCGCTCCGCCAGGTCGGTGGCCCGGCGGGTGACCAGCCGCGGGTCGTCCATCAGCCCGGCGGCGTTGCCGTAGCCGCCGGGTAGGTACTCGGTGCGGATCGTGGTGCCGTCCGGGGACTGCCAGGCGAACGCGTGCGACCGGACCCGGTCCGGTACGCCCCGGAACACGCAGGCGTGGGCCAGCCCGGCGCCGGCCAGCAGCTGTGGCATCTGCGCGATGTGCCCGAACATGTCGGGCAGGTAGCCGACCGGCATGGCCCCGCCCAGCGCCGCGCTGCGGGCCAGCCCGCGCTCCAGGTTGCGGACGATGTTCTCCCCGGAGCAGAGGAACTCGTCGAGCAGGATCTGCCACGGCCCGACGGCCAGCCGGCCTGCCCGGACCAGCGCGATCACCTGCTCCCGACGCTCCGGGCGTACCTCCAGGTAGTCGTCGACCGCGGCGAGCTGGCCGTCCAGGGTGAACCGCTGGCGTTCGTCGGTCGCCATCCGGTCGAACACGTCGTCGAGCAGCGCCACCAGCCGCAGCCGGAACCGCTGGAACGGCTCGTACCACTCCCGGTCCCAGTGGGTGTGTGGCACCACGATGATCTCGGTCGGCCCGTCCATCAGCTCGCCGCCTCTCCGCCGATCGCCGCCCCGGTCAGCTCCCCGTAGCGGCGTACCACCTGTTGGCTGGTGCGTAGGTCGGCCGCGCCCTCGGCGACGCCGGTCAGCGGGCGCGTACCCGCGGTCACCATCGCGTGGAAGGCGACCAGTTCCTGCTCGAACGCCTCGGTCACCGACCGGAACTGCGCTCGCCGCTCGCCGCCGCAGTGCCGGTCCACCGCGGTCAGCGTGGTCGGTGCGTTGAGCAGGTACGGCGACGGGAAGACCAGCTCCAGGGCGCCCCGGGCGTGGTGCAGGGTGACCGTCTCCCGGTAGGCCGGGCAGTCCGGCAGGTTGAGCCAGCGGATGCCGTACCGGCCGCCGGCGGGCAGCCGGCCGGAGATCTCCACCGACGGCTCGGCCGGCCCGTCGGGCGTCAGCGGCCAGGTCGCCACGTGGTCCACCGTGGCCGGCGGCCCGGTGAACAACCGCAGCAGGGACAGGTCGTGCGAGATGCTGTTGATCAGGATCTGGTAGAGGGCGCGCGCCGTGACGTCCCCGCCCACCGCGGCGTCGAGCAGCCGCGCGTCGGCCTCCCGCAGCCGGGACTCCGCCGCGGCCGGCACGTCCCGCGGTGGCGGGGGCAGGTGGGCGAAGGCGAGCTGCTGCTCCCCGGCGGCGTGCAGGACGGTCACCTCGACCGCGTGCACCGCCGCCGCACCGCCGATCCCGTCCAGCAGGCGGGCGGCCTCGGCCACCGCCGGGTCGTACTGCTTCATGTAGCCCACCATCAGCGCCGCCCCGGTCAGCCGGTCCGTTTCGGCGAGGGTGTAGGCGAGCGGCTTCTCGCAGAGCACGGGCAGCCCCCGGTCCAGCGCCGCGGCGGCGAGTTCGCCGTGTGACCCGGAGGTCGCCAGCAGCACCGCGTCGCAGCCGCCGCCGTCCAGCAGGTCGGCCGCGTCCGCATACCGTCGGGCCGGTTCGACGCCGTACTGGTCGCCGAGTTCGGCCAGCCGCGCGGGGGACAGGTCGCTGAGCGCGACGACGTCGAACAGGTCGGCGCGGCGCTGCAGCAGGGGCAGGTGCACCGTACGGGCGATGACGCCCAGCCCGGCCACCGCGATCCGGATCCGCTTGCCCGGTTCCGTCATCGCCGCACCTCCGCCAGCCAGCGCAGGTTGGCCCGCTGGTCGGCGCGGATCCGATCCAGGTTCCGGCCCCGCTCGGGCGCGTCCTGCTCGATCACCAGCCAGCCGGTGTAGCCGGTCTCGTCGAGCCCGCGCAGCACCCCGGCGAGGTCGACGTCGCCGGCGCCCAGGGCGCAGAACCCGCCCGCGGCGACCACGTCGCCGAGGCCGCCGCCGGCGTCGCGGGTCCGGCGGTGCGCGGCCAGGTCGGCGTCCTTGAGGTGCACCTGGCCGGTCCGGCCGGCCCAGCGGTGGACCGCCGCGACCGGGTCGCCGCCGGCCAGGGTCAGGTGCCCGGTGTCGAGGCAGATCGCCACGTCGGTCAGTTCCAGCAGCCGATCGGCCTCCGCCTCGGTCTCCACGTCGGTGCCCAGGTGGTAGTGGAACACCGGCTCCAGGCCGCGGTCCCGGCACCGGTCGACGGCCTGCTGCACCCGGGCGGCGAAGCCTGGCCAGGCGGCGGCGGGCAGCGCCGAGGCCAGGTCCGGCGGGGTGCCGGGGCGGGCCATCCGCGCCGGGTTGGCGGAGCAGGCCAGGGTGGGCCGGGGCGCGAAGCGCGGGTCGTCGACCGGCGCGGCGGTGAACACGTCCAGGGCCGCGTCGAGCTGGGCCAGGTCGGCGGTGAACCCGTCCGGGTCGGCGAAGCGCAGGTCGACCCAGCCGCCGGCGAGCCCGACGCCTGCCGCGGTCAGCCGGCGGGTGAGCACCTCGCCGGTCCCGAGGTAGCCGATCGGCCCGGAGTCCACGCCGGTGTAGCCGTCGGCGGCCAGCGACGCGAGCAGGTCCTCCGGACCGACGTCCGGGTCGGTCGCCTGGTAGATGCCGTAGTTGACCGGGGCTCCGGCCACTCTGGTGCGTCCGGTCAGCTGCACAGTGCGATCACCTCCATGCGGTGGGATTCCAGGACGTGCAGCCCGTCGGCGGCCGGTAGCAGGCACCGGTCGCCGCGGACGACCCGGTGCCGGCCGTCCGGGTAGCCGAGCAGCGCGCTGTCCGCGTCGAGCGCCAGCAGCTCGTCGCCGAGGCGCAGCAGCCGGGGCGCGTCGGGGCCGGCGGAGATGGCGGTGCGACCGGCGGCCAGCGCGGCGCGGACGGCCGCCTCGTCGGTGGGGTCGCCGTCGACGAGCACCCAGGTGGTCGGCGCGCCGGGCAGCGCGTCCGCGCCGGGCCGGTGGAAGTCGCTGCCTCCGATGGGTACGACGTCCGGCCGCCACGCCTGCGCCCAGGCGAGGGGGGCGCCCCAGGTGCGGTCCCACCAGCCGGAGTGCCACACCTCGGCGAGCCGGGTCCGGGTGGTGAGCGGCTGCCGCCAGGCGCAGTCGCCGCCGAGCGGGTGGTTGACCGACATCAGCCCGCCGGCCCGCTCCGCGGTGGCCAGCCACTCGTCCGGCGGCTGCCGGAAGTCGATCCAGCCGACCGGGCCGAAGACGTTGGCGTGTCCCCGGTCGGTGGTCACCTCCTGCCCGGGCACGAGCGTGATGCCGTAGCGGGCCGAGGCGGCGGGCAGCCAGGGGTGGTGGCTGACGGTGTTGTGGTCGGTGACGGCGAGGAAGTCCAGGCCTCGCGCGGTGGCGAGGGCGGCCAGTTCGTCGACGGTGTACGCGCCGTCGCTGTGCACGGTGTGCGTGTGCAGGTCTCCGGCGAGCCACCGCCGCCCGTCCACCTCGGGCAGCGCGGGGCGGGGCGGGCGTGCCGGTCGGGGCGGCGGCTCGGGCGCGGCCGGCGGGGCTGGGGAGCGGGTGCTGGTGGTGGCGGTGACCTCGTAGGGCAGCCCGTCGGGCGGGATGCGGTGCAGCCGGAGCAGCACCTGCCATTCGCCGGGCACCAGCTCGCCGGGCAGATAGCCGGGGGTGGCCCAGTCGGCGGTGATGGTCCAGCCGTCGCGGGCGCCGCCAGACCAGCCGCGGAAGCCGGTCGGCCCGAGGCAGCCGAGGTCCAGCACGCCCGCGTCGCGGGGGTGGTCGAGGCATACGGTGAGTGCGGCGGTGCCCGGGGCCACGGTGACCGGGAGGGCGCGCATGATGCTCTCGGCGCGGTCCCGCAGCGTCCACCTGCCCCGGTGCGTCACCATGTCAGGCGTCCGCCGCGACGCCGGTACGCGGCGCCGGCACCGGTGGCGCCGCCGCGCCGGTGACCAGCTCGCCGTCCCGGTAGACCAGGGTGCGCCCGGGGCGCGGGACCACCCAGCCGGTGTCGCCGGGCGCCGGTTCCCGTCCCTCCGGCACCACGACCTGCACGCTGGTCGCCCCGTCGTCCCCGGCCGGCACGTCCAGCGACACGAGGGAGAAGCTGCCCAGGTTCTCCACCACCACGACCTGGCCGGTGAGGGCGTCGGGGACGGGCTCGGGGGAGTGGTCGAGGTATTCGGGGCGGACCCCGTAGACCACCTGTTCGCCGTCGGTCAGCCGGCCGCGGACGTCCTCGGGCACCGGCAGCCGTACCCCGGCGACGGCCAGCTCGTCGCCGTGCACCCGGGCCGGGACCAGGTTCATGGGGGTGGAGCCGATGAACCCGGCGACGAAGGTGTTGGCCGGCCGGCGGAACACCTCGGTCGGGGTGCCGACCTGCCGGATCCGGCCGCCTTCCATCACCGCGATCCGGTCCGCGAGGGCGAGGGCCTCGGCCTGGTCGTGGGTGACGAAAACGGTGGTGACGCCGAGTTCCCGTTGCAGCCGCTTGAGGAACGTCCGCGCCTCCAGCCGCAGCCGCGCGTCCAGGTTGGACAGCGGCTCGTCGAGCAGGAACACCTGCGGGTGGCAGGCCATCGCCCGAGCGAGGGCGACCCGCTGCTGCTGGCCGCCGGAGAGCTGCCCGGGCCGGCGGTCGAGCAGCGCCGACAGACCCAGTTCCTCGGCGGTGCCCGCCGCCTTGTCGTGCCGGGCGGCCCGGCCGACCTTCTTGATCCGCAGCGGGTACGCGATGTTGTCCCGCACGGTCATGTGTGGGAAGAGCGCGTAGTCCTGGAAGACCATCGCCACGTCCCGCTGCCCCGGAGGCAGGTTGGTCACCGCCCGGTCGCCGATGCGTACGCTGCCGGCGGAGGCGAGCTCCAGGCCGGCGATGGTGCGCAGCAGGGTGGTCTTTCCGCAGCCGGACGGGCCGAGCAGGGCGAAGAACTCACCGTCGGCGATCTCCAGGTCGAGGGCGTCCAGGGCGCGTACCCCGTTGGGGTAGACCTTGGTCAGCTCGCGCAGGGTGATGGCGGACATCAGCGCTTGATCCCTCCGTGGAAGCGGAACCCGTACCTGCTGCTCACGAAGACGAACATCAGCGCCACCGGCAGCGAGTAGAGCAGCGAGAAGGTGGAGAGCAGCCGCAGGTCGGCCTGCCCGCCCTCGGTGTAGAGGGTGTACATGATCACTGCGGCGGGGGCCTTGTCCGGGCCGCGCAGCAGCAGGAACGGCACGAGGAAGTTGCCCCACACGTTCGCCACCGCCCACACGCCGACGGTGGCCAGCCCGGGGCGGACGACCGGCACCACGATGTGCCGCATGATCTGCAGGGCGCTGGCGCCGAAGACCCGCGCCGACTCCTCGTACGACGTCGGCGTGGCGTCCATGAAGTCCTTGAGGATGAAGATCGCCGCGGGCAGCAGGCCGCCGGTGAGGACCAGGATCACCCCGAGCCGGGAGTCGATCAGGTTGAGCCGGAACGCCAGCTCGAACAGCGGCACCATGGTGGCCGTGCCGGTCACGATGGACGACAGCAGCAGCAGGCCGTAGAGCAGCGCGTCGCGCCCCGGCACCCGGACCCGGCTCAGCGCGTACGCGGCCAGCGCGGCGAACACCACCACCAGCACGGCGGTGCCGCCGGCCAGCCACACCGAGTTGACCAGCGAGGTCAGCGCGTACGGGTTGTCCAGCAGGGTGCGGAAGTTGTCGAGGGTGAACCGCGGCAGCGAGGTGCCGATGGTCGGGGTGTCGTCGAACGGGGCGGTGGCCAGCCAGAGCAGCGGCAGGGCGAAGAAGGCGAGCACGAGGCAGAGGAAGACGTAGCGCCCGACGCGGGCCAGCAGGTGCCGCACCGCCGCCCGCGCCGCGAGGTCCGTTCGGGCCTCTTTCGCCAGGTCCGCGCTCACGGCAGCACCTTCGTTCGCGACTGCGGGGCTCGCAGAACCGGCTCACTCCTCGCGCTCATGGCAGCACCTTCGTTCGCGACTGCGGGGCTCGCAGAACCGGCTCACTCCTCGCGCTCACGCCCGCTCCCTTCGCCCCAGCATGCGCAGGTAGATCAGCGCGATGACCAGGTTGATCAGCAGCATGATGAACGAGATCGCGGCGCCGAAGCCCAGCTCGCCGCCGGAAAGCGCCACCTTGTAGACGTAGACCGCCAGGATCTCGGAGCGCTGCTCGGGCCCGCCGGCGGTGATCAGGAACGGGGTGAAGTCGTTGAACGTCCAGAGGCTGATCAGCAGCAGGTTGGTCAGCACGTGGCCGCGGATACGCGGGAACACCACGTCGCGCAGCTGCTGCCAGGTGGACGCGCCGGCCAGCCGGGCGGTCTCCAGGTGCGAGCGGGGCACGTTCTCCAGCGCCGCGGCGTAGAGCATCATCGAGAACGCGGTACCGCGCCAGGTGTTGAAGACGATGATCGACAGCATCGGGTGGTCGAGCAACCAGGCCATGCCGGGTGTACCGAGCAGGGCGTTGAGGGTGCCGGCGTCCCGGTCGAGCAGGGCGATCCAGAGGAACGCGACGACCGAGCTGGGCAGGATCCAGGACAGCAGGATGAACGCCTCGACCACCCGACGCAGTGGACCGCGCCGGTCGCGCAACGCGAAGGCGATCGCGAAGCCGAGGCCGGCCTGACCGAGCACCGCCGAGCCGAGCACGAACTGCAAGGTCAGCAGCAGCGACGTGCGGAAGCGCTCGTCGGTCAGCGCCTTGGTGTAGTTGTCCAGACCGACGACCTCCGGATGGGCCGCGGCCAACCCGGTGAGCCGGTAGTTGGTGACGCCGAGGTAGATCGTCCAGGCGGCCGGCACCACGAGGAAGAGCAGGATCAGCACCATGCTCGGGACAAGAAACCCGGCGGCGCGGGCACGGCCCAGCCCGGCGGCGTCGGGGGCGGGGGAGGCGCCCGTCGCCGGGCGCGCTCCCCCGACCGTCTCGTCAGGACGAGACGTTACCCGGACCACCGACGATCCCCTCGACCTTCTTCTGGTACGCCGAGGCCGCCTCGTCGGCACTCTTGCCCGACGCCGCGGCCGCGGTCGCCTCCTGCAGCGCCACCGACACCTGCGGGTAGACCGCCAGCGGCGGCCGGTACGCGGTCAACGGCAGCACCTTCTCGGCGACGAAGTTGAGCATCGGGTCGCCGGCCAGCACCTCCTTGTTGACGTCGGCCCGGGAGGTGATCCGCGCCGCGCCGGCGAGCTGAGCCTTGGTGGCCTCCGCCGAGTGCATGAACGCCAGCAGCTCGAACGCCTGCGACGGGTACTTCGAGTTCGGGTTGAGCACGTCGACGCCGCCACCGGACATGCTGACGAAGTCCTGCCCCCGGATGCCCGCGCCGGGCTGCTTCGCCGGGATCATCGCGTACCCGACGGTGCTGTCCCGGTCGGGCATCTTCGCGGTGCCGTCCTTCGGGTTGATGACGCTGCGCCAGAAGTAGTCGCCCTCGCCCAGGATGCCGATCTTTCCGGCGGCGAACTCCTCGAAGGACTTGTCCCGCCCCTTGGCCTCCTGCTGGAGCTTCGGGTCGCCGAGGCCGCCACCGTAGACCTTGGTGTAGAAGTCGAGCACGTCCTTGACCGGCTGGTTGGCGCCGGCCCACTTGCCGTCCTTCCAGATCTCCCCGCCGGCACCGACCAGCAGCGGCAGCGCGCCCTGCATGGTGGTCGCCTCGCCCATCGCCGTGCCGGCGTTGATCTGGATCGGGGTCACCCCGGGCAGCGCCTTGAGCTTCGTGCCGGCGTCCAGGATCTCCTGCCAGCTCTTCGGCTGCCAGTCGGCGGGCAGGCCGGCCTGGGCGAACAGCTTCTTGTTGAAGTAGAGCACCCGGCCGTCGGTGCCCTGTGGAATGCCGTAGCGCTTGTCCTCGAACGTGCCCAGGCCCTGCACGCTCTCCGGGATCTGCGACCAGCCGTCCCACGAGTCGGCCTGGCCACCGGCCACCTCGGACAGCGGCTTCAGGTAGCCGGCCTGCACGAACTCGCCGACCCAGATGCCGTCGACCGAGATGACGTCGGCACCGCCCTTGGACCGCAGGTCCAGGGCCAGTTTGGTCTTGTACTGCTCGTCATCGACGCCGCTGGGCACGAACGACACCTTGGCGGTGACGCCCTTGGCCTTCTGGGCCTCGATGAACCGGGGGATGACCCACTTCTCGATCCACTCCGCACCGGTGGCGTTCTTGCCGCCGGCGATGGCGTTGGCGGCGATGGTGAGGGTGATGTTCTTGGCGTCCTTGCCGGCGGGCTCCGAGCCGCCACCGCAGGCCGTGGCGGCGAGGGTGATCGCGGTGAGCGTGGCGAGCACGGCCGGGACGCGTCTCGGCGTGACTGACATGGGCTGTTCCCTTCGCAAGAAGTGACTTCGAAGAGACTCGCGGGTCGCCCCGCCGGCCGCAGGTCCATGCCGGCGGTGCTTGTCGGCCACAATGTCATGACAGCCTGACGACGTAAATACCTGTCACCGAAATGGGCGAGAAACCTGGGGTTCACCGCTCGGCGACGGTCACCTCCAGCGCGTACCGGGAGGCCCGGTAGAGGTGCTCGCCGTACTCGACGTGCCGGCCCTGGTCGTCGTACGCGGTGCGGGTCATGGTCAGCAGCGGTGCGCCGCGCCGCTCGCCGATCATCTGCGCCTCCGCGGCGGTCGCCGCCCGGGCCCCGATCCGCTGCTGGGCACTGCGGATCCGGACCCCGGCCGCGCGCAGGATGGCGTACAGGCCACGGGCCTGCAGGACGTCCAGGGTTAGCCGGATCGGGTCGATCGGAAGCCAGTTCTCCATCACCGCCAGGGGTTCCCCGTCGGCGAAGCGGAGCCGGCGCAGGTGCTGCACCGGGCTGTCGGCGTCCACCTCGAGCGCCGCCGCCACCTTGGCCGGGCAGCCCACAGTTGCCAGTTCCAACACCGACGTGGACGGTTGCCGCCCGGCCCGGGCGAGGTCGTCGTGCAGGCTGGTCAGCTCCACCGCCCGGCGGACCTCGCCCCGGACGACCTGGGTGCCCACGCCCCGCCGGCGCACGATCAACCCCTTGTCCACCAGGTGCTGGATGGCCTGCCGGACGGTGGGCCGGGACAGTCCCAGCCGGTCGGCGAGCTGCAGCTCGCTGTCCAGCCGGTCGCCCGGTGCCAGGTCACCACGCTGGATCGCGGCGGCGAACTGCTCGGCGACCTGGAAGTAGAGCGGGATCGGGCTGCTCCGGTCGACGACGATTTCGGGGCTGGTCACGGGGGACCTCCTCGTCACGGCTGTCCAGGGGTCCGGGGATGGGCGCCACTGTACCGAAGCGGTCACCCGGTGAAGCCGGCGGATGTCAGGACAATACATTGACACAACTCGCGGTCACGGTTACCAGTCAATGACCAGGAGCGAGCCCGAGGTCGCTGACCTCCTCCCCATCACGGGTCTGGGTAAGGTCGTCCGCATGGCTGACGCTGTCGTGATTCCCGGCGGTATGTTCGGGCCGGGTGCGCCCCTGCTCATGTATGCCGGCGATGTGGCGGAGCAGCGGGGCGCAGCGGTGCACCGATACTCGTGGTCCCAGGAGTTTCCGAGGCCAGACGAGCCAGCAATCGAGGGGTGGGTCAGCGGCGAGGTCGCTCCGCTGATCGACAAGGTCGGCGGTCGCCCCCTGCTGTTGGCCAAGTCGCTCGGCACGAATGCGGCAGCGATTGCCGCCGAGAGATCCCTGCCGGCCGTGTGGCTCACGCCCTTGCTCGCCCTGCCGTGGGTGGCTGACGCGTTGAACCGTGCGACCGCACCGTTCCTTCTCGTGGGTGGCACCGCCGACAAGGTGTGGGACGGTGACCTCGCCCGCCGGCTGTCACCCCACGTGCTGGAGGTGGAAGGAGCGGATCACGGGATGTACGTACCCGGCCCGCTCACGGAATCCATCGCGGTGCTCAGCCGAGTCGTGGTCGCCGTGGAAGAGTTCCTCGACGCGATCAGCTGGCCAGGCTGATCAACCGGATTGAGCATCCCGGGTGCGCCGGGTCAGGCCGCGGACGTGACCGCCAACGGCAACTGGTCGGGCTGCGGCTGCCACGGCGGACCGTCCAGCCGGCGTCTCCGGTGCGTCCTCGTGGGCGGCCGGCTCGGCCGTGCCGGTACGAGGTGCGGCCTGCGCCGCCCGCAGACCCACCTGCGCGCTGTGCCACGGGGCGCAGGGCCAGGCCGCGCCGAAGCAGCTGCCGTTGTCGCAGGCGCCGTGCTCGTCCGGCTGGTGGGTGTCGGCCACCGCGGCGGCGAGCCGCCACAGCAGCGGGTCGGTCACCTCGGCCGGACGGTCGTCGCGGTCTGTGCTGGCATCGGACATGGTCGGGTCCCCCTCTTCGAGCGGGCCTCATCCTTTCCGGTCCGATCCTCCGCCAAACCTGCGAGCTGCAAATTTGTGCCGCGCCCCACCCCGGGCGGGTCCGCGCGGCGAGGCATAGGCTGGGTGCCGTGGCGAGGTATTACGACCTGCACCCGGACAATCCGCAGCCGCGGACCCTGCGGCAGGTGGTCGACGTGATCCGGGACGACGGGCTGATCGCCTACCCCACCGACTCCTGCTACGCCTTCGGCTGCCGGATCGGCAACCGTGGCGGCCTGGACCGGATCCGGGAGATCCGCCGGCTCGACGACCGGCACCACTTCACCCTGGTCTGCCGCGACTTCGCGCAGCTCGGCCAGTTCGTCAAGGTCAGCAACTCGGTCTTCCGCCTGGTGAAGGCCGCCATCCCGGGCAGCTACACGTTCATCCTGCCGGCCACCCACGAGGTGCCGCGCCGGCTCCAGGAACCGCGCAAGCGCACCGTCGGGGTACGCGTACCGAAGCACACGGTCACCCAGGCGCTGCTGGCCGAACTGGGCGAGCCGCTGCTGTCCAGCACGCTGCTGCTGCCCGACGAGGACGAGCCGCTGACCCAGGGCTGGGAGATCAAGGAACGGCTCGACCACCAGCTCGACGCCGTCGTCGACGCGGGGGAGTGCGGGACCGAGCCGACCACCGTGGTCGACCTGTCCGGGCCCGAACCGGAGATCCTGCGCCACGGCGCCGGGGATCCCTCGCGCTTCGAGTAGCCGCCGCCCAAATTAGCCGGTTTGTCCGCACGTCCTCGGTCGGCCGTACCACCATGTTGGGGCAGCGGCGTGCCCGCGATCCGCCCGCCGCCGCACCACGCCGATCGGGTGACGGGGGTACGACGTGGAACCGCTCGTGCTGATCGCGGTGCTGGGCGCGACGGTGCTGATCGGCACCACGATCGGCGGCCGCTACAGTGTCGCGCCCCCGGTCCTGCTGATCGGCATGGGCGCGCTGCTCGGGCTGCTCCCACCGTTCTCGCACGTGGTGCTCCCACCCGAGGTGGTGCTGGTGCTCTTCCTCCCGGCGATCCTCTACCGGGAGAGCCTCGTGATCAGCATCCGCGAGGTCCGGGCCAACCTCGCGGTGATCGCCCTGCTGGCCGTGGCGCTGGTGCTCCTGACGACGGTCGCGGTCGCGTACGCCGCCAAGGCCCTCGGCGTCGATTCGCCGGCGGCCTGGGTGCTCGGCGCGGTGCTCGCGCCGACTGACGCCGCCGCCGTCGCCGGCCTGGCCAAACGGATGCCGCGCGGCATCCTCACCACCCTGCGCGCGGAAAGCCTGATCAACGACGGAACGGCGCTGGTGATCTTCGCCGTCGCGGTCGGGGTGATCGCCGGGGGAGCACTCCCCGGGGCAGCCGGACTGCTCGGGCGGTTCGTCGGCTCGGCCGCCGCCGGAATCGCCGCCGGCCTGCTGGTCGGCGGGGCCGCCGTCCTGATCCGTAGCCACGTCGACGACCCGCTGCGCGAGGGCGGGATCAGCATCCTCACCCCGTTCGTGGCGTTCCTGCTCGCGGACGTCGTGCACGCCAGCGGCGTCCTCGCGGTGGTGGTCGCCGGGCTGCTCATCTCCTGGGCCGCGCCCCGGATCATCCGGGCCCGCTCGCGGATCACCGCGTTCGCGTTCTGGGACCTGTCCACCTTCATGGTCAACGGCAGCCTCTTCGTGCTGCTCGGCATGCAGGTCCCGCGATCCCTACGCGGCATCACCAGCCACTCGCCGACGCAGTCGCTGGGCATCGCGGTGGTGGTGACCGTCGTCGTCGTGGTGACCCGGATGGCCTGGGTGCACCTGGGCGTGTCCACGCTGCAGAACCTCGACCGGCGTGAGTCCCGGCGCGGCCGCGGGTTCGACTGGCGGGTCCGCACCGCGGCCGGCTGGGCCGGGTTCCGGGGCGCGGTCTCGCTGGCCGCAGCCCTCGCCGTGCCGGTCGCCACCAGCGCCGGCACGCCAGTCCACGAACGCGACCTGATCATCTTCGTGACCGTCACGGTCATCGTGCTGACCATGCTGGTCCAGGGCACCACGCTGCCGGCCGTGGTGAACTGGGCCGGCCTCAGCGGCGACCAGGAACGGGAGGACGAGGTCCGCTGGGCGCGCATCCGGGCCACCGAGGCCGCCCTCGACGCCCTGCCCCAGGTGGCCGCCGACGTGGGCGCAGCGCCGGACGCCGTCGAACGGCTCCGCTCCGACTACCAGGAGCACCTCGACGACATCCGGTGCCCGGGGGACGAGCAGGCCGAGGAAGAGCGGGAACTCGCCCGGCGGCTGCGGCTGGGCGTCCTCGACCGCAAGCGGCAGGAGCTCACCCGGCTGCGGCGGACCAACCAGATCGACGACGCCGTGCTGCGCGAGGTGCAGGCGGCCCTGGACATCGAGGAGATCCGGCTGCTCGGCCCGACCGTCGAGGACTGATGGCCGACTACCTGCCCTCGGGGACGGCCATCTCGCCGAGCAGCGACCAGTCCTGCTGCGGGACGGTCACGTTGACGATCCGGGGCGTCTCGGCCAGGTGCGGCGGCAGCGTCCGCTGCGCTGTGCGGAAGTGCTCCGACTGCACGTGCGCGGCGCCGGCCTCGTCGTCGCGGAACGCCTCGACCAGCACGTATTCCGTCGGGTCGGCCACGCTGCGTGACCAGTCGAACCACAGACAGCCCGGCTCGGCGCGGGTGGCCTCGGTGAACTCCGCGACGATCTGCGGCCAGCGGTCGGCGTCCTCCGGCCTCACTCGAAACTTGGCAGTAATGAAGATCATGGCGACCAGGCTATCCGTCCGGGCGCGCGAGGACACCGACGGTCCGGAGCGAGGGAACGGCGCGTCTCAGATCCAGGGCAGCGGATCCACGGCCCGGCCACCGAGACGCACCTCGAAGTGCAGGTGTGGTCCGGTGGAAGCGCCGGTCGAGCCGACCAGGCCGATCACCTGGCCGGCGCGGACCCGCTGTCCGGGCGACACCAGCAGGCGGGACTGGTGGCCGTAGCAGGTGGACAGCCGCTGCCCGGACACCCGGCCGTGGTCGACGCAGATGTAGTTGCCGTATCCGCCGTACCATCCGGCGCGGGTGACCCGTCCGTCGGCGGCCGCCCTGATCGGGGTGCCGATCGGGGCGGCGAGATCGATCCCGGGATGCCGCTGCCAGACGTGGTAGTACGGGTCGAAGCGGACGCCGAACTCGCTGGTGAGCCGGCCCGCCAGGGGGCGGCCCAGCCGCCTCCCGCCGACCCGGGTGGTCGGTGCCGCCGGGGCGGCGGTCACGGCGGCGGCGTGGGCCCGCCGGTCGATCTCCCGCCGGAGCGCCGTCTCCTCCCGCTGCCGGCCGGTGAGCTCGGCCTGACCGGAGGTGATCGCGGCGGACAGGGCGGCGGCGCGGCCGGTGGGCGTGTCGAGCAGGTCCGCGGCGTCGACCACGGCCAGCGGCGGCGCCGGGTCACCCACCGGCGCGGGGCCGCCGGTCCAGGCGGTCAGCAGTTGCAGCACCGGATCGGGTTGGCGCTGCACCGTGGCCAGGTCGTCGCGGGTGCGGGCCAGGATGTTGTGCAGGTACTGGATCCGGCGCTCGACGTCGGTGAGCGCGGCGACCTGACGGGCGTCGGGTGTGATGGCGGCGTCGGCCGGTGGCTGCGGGTACAGGTCGGCGCCGGGGTCGGCGGCGATGAGTGCCGGGGCGGACCCGGGATCGATGGTGGGCGGGGCCGTGGCCGGGGCGGCCGGTCCGCCGGCTCGCGGCGGCGCGGTCGGCGAGGCCGGCGCCGGCCCGGGGGTGTGCCCGGTCGACGGGCCGGCCGACGGGGAGGCCGTGGGTCGGACGGTGGGCGGTTTCGGCGACGGCGGCGTGAGCGGGGGCAGCGTGACCGACGGCAGTGGCAGGGGCGGCAGCGACACGGTCGGCAGTGGCACGGGCAGGGAGAGTGTCGGCAGGGGGAGCGGCCCCTGCGCCGCCGCGGTGCCGGTCCCGGCGTCCAGCCAGGTGGACGTCGTAACCACAGTCGCCGTCCCGGCGACCGCCGCCAGCGTTGCCCGCCGCCACCACCGTCGGTTCATGCCGTGCTCCTGACGTCGCCTGCCTCCGCCTGCTACATCGGATCCGGCCGTCCGGTCGTAACACTTTCCGCGCGACGCTGTCGCAAGCGTCGACGGGTCAGCACCGCCCCGGCCGCGGCCAAGCCCGCCACCACCACCGCCAGCACGGTGGGCACCCGCATCGACCGGGCCGGCGTCGGGTCGACCGTCGCCGCCTGCGGCTCGGCCGGCGGGTCGATGGGCGTCGTGGTCGAGCCGGGCACCAGGTAGGCGTTGCTGGCGATCTGGGCCTCGTTCTCCGGCACCTGCTCGGAGGTGAGGCTGACCCGGTTACGGACCACCGTCCCGGGTTCCGCGCCCGGCCGGACCCGCCCCGTGATCGTGATCCGCGGCGCCGGCGAGCCGCTGGCCAGCCGTACGTCGCCGAGGTCGCAGACCACCTCGCGGGCGGTCACCGCGCACCAACCCGGCTGGGCACGCGCCGTGACCGTCTCCAGATCTGCGGTGGTGGTGAAGGTGATCCGCGCGGCGACGAGCGTCGCCGTGCCGGCGATGGTGACGGTGTGGGTGACCTGCTGCCCGGGCAGCGCACCGAACGGGGTCGAGGTCAGCACGGGGGTCGCGTCCACCCGCAGGCTCGGCGTCGGTGTCGGCGTCGGGACGCCACCCATCACGGCAGCCATGATGGCCACCGCGGACGCGGCAACCGCTTCCCCCATTCCCACACTCTATTCCCGCCGGTGCCCGCCCGCCCGCCGAACCGGACCCACGTCCGGGTGAGTTCGTCAATGCGACGCGGGGGATCCCGCCTGGCCGCCAACCGGTGGATCCGTCGGCACCCTCGACGCGGTGCTGGGCTGCCGCAGGATCTCCGTTTCCCGTACGCGCCACTGCCGCGTCCACCACAGTGGTGGCGTGGTCGAGGGGGTGGCATGAGCGGACTGCGGACCGACTTGTACGAGCTGCGGATGGCGGCCAGCTACCTGCGCCGCGGCATGACCGAGCCGGCCACCTTCAGCCTCTTCGTCCGCCGCCTGCCGCACCGCCGCGGTTTCCTGGTCGCGGCCGGCCTGGCCGAGGCGCTGGACTTCCTGGAGAGCTTCACCTTCGACGACGACGAGCTGGGCTACCTGCGCGAGGTGGCCGGGCTCGACCCGGCGACCCTGGCGGCACTCGCCGGGCTGCGGTTCAGCGGCGACGTGTGGGCCGTACCCGAGGGTCGCGTGGTCTTCGCCGACGAGCCGCTGCTGGAGGTGACCGCGCCGATCGCGGAGGCGCAGCTGGTGGAGACCGGGGTGCTGAACCTGATCACCTTCCACACCACGGTGGCCACCAAGGCGGCCCGCTGCCGGCTGGCCGCCGGCGACGCACAGCTGATCGACTTCGCGTTCCGTCGTACGCACGGCATCGAGGCCGGGGCGGGCGTGGCGCGGGCGTCGGCCATCGCCGGCTTCACCGCGACCAGCCACGTCGAGGCCGCCCGGCGGTACGGGCTCACCCCGTCCGGGACGATGGCCCACTCCTACGTCGAGGCGTTCCCTGACGAGCGGGCGGCGTTCCGCGCGTTCGCCGCCGACTTCCCGACGAACCCGATCTTCCTCGTGGACACCTACGACACGCCCGCCGGCGTCCGGGCCGCCGTGGACGTCGTCACCGAACTCGGGTTGACCGGCCCGATGGCCGTGCGGCTTGACTCCGGCGACCTGGCGGTGCTGGCCCGGCAGGCCCGCGCGATCCTGGACGAGGCCGGGCTGCGGCAGGCCCGGATCGTGGCCAGTGGCAGCCTGGACGAGGACGTCATTGCGGCGCTCGTCGCTCAGGGCGCCCCGATCGACGGGTACGGCGTGGGCACGAAGATGGGCGTCTCCTACGACGCGCCGTCGCTGGACAGCGCCTACAAACTGGTCGCCTACGGCGGCCGGCCGGTGCTCAAGCTGTCGCCCGGCAAGGCCACGCTGCCCGGCCGCAAGCAGGTGTTCCGCGATCCCACCGGCGCCGACGGGGATCTGGTCGGGCTGCGCGACGAGCCGCCCCCGGCGGATCGCGAGCCGCTGCTGGCGCCGGTCATGCGTGCTGGCCGGCGCCTCGAGAACGCCGACCCCGCAGGTGAGGTGCGGTCTGCCCGCCGCCGGTTCGACGCCGACCTCGCCTGGCTGCCGGCGGGGGCGCGGCGGCTGGCCGATCCCACGCCGCTCGCCGTCGCGGTCAGCCCGGCGCTGACCGCGCTGCGGGAGCGGGTCACCGCGCAGCTGGGCCGAGGTGGCAGCTATTGACGATCGCCGCCGCTGTGTACCATCTGGTACATGAACTACGCGGAGACGATCACCACCACGGCGGCCCCCGAGCACGCCTGGGCCGCGCTGGCGAACGTGACGAGCTATCCCCGGTGGACGGCGTCCATGTCGGCGGTGGAGCCGCTCGACAGCCCCGCCCTGGCGGTGGGCAACCGGTTCCGCATCCGGCAGCCCGGCCTGCCGCCCACCGTGTGGCGGGTCGACGAGCTACGGCCGGGCGCCTCGTTCGCCTGGGATTCACACGTCCCCGGGGTGCACACCGTCGCCTACCACCGGGTGGAGCCCGAGCCGGACGGGACGAGCCGGATCGACATCGGCATCCGGCAGACCGGCGCCCTCGCCTGGCTGGTCGCGTTGCTGACCGCGGCGCGGACGCGGCGGTACCTGCGGATGGAGGCGGCCGGGCTCCGAGCCGCCGCCGAGGCCGCAGCCACGGCGGCGTCATCCGCCGGTGCGGCCGGTGCGGCGACGGACGACGGCGCGGCGTCCACCGGTGGCCGGTGACGCCCGCGAGGCATTGCTCGACCGGTGCGTCAGCTTCCTGAAGGAGGGCGGGTTCAGCCAGCTCAGCCTCCGCGAGATCGCCGCCGGTACGGGCACCAGCCACCGCATGCTCATCTACCACTTCGGCAGCCGGGAGGGCCTGCTCACCGAGGTCGTCCGACGGGTCGAGGCCGAGCAACGGGCCGCGCTCGCCACCCTCGCCACGGAGACCGATGATCCGGTCGAGGTGAGCCGACGCTTCTGGCGGCGCCTCGCCGACCCCGCGCTAGCCCCGGCAGAACGGCTGTTCTTCGAGATCTACGCGCACGCGCTGTACGGCCGATCCTGGACCGAGCCGTTCCGGGCCTCGGTCATCGCCGCCTGGGCGGGCCCCGTCGAGGAGCTGTTCGTCCAGCTCGGGTACGACCGCGCGGAGGCCCGCCGGCGGGCCCGACTGAGTCTCGCCGCGACCCGCGGCCTGCTGCTGGACCTGCTGATCACCGGCGACCGGGACGTCCTGGACGCCGCCGCCGACCTGCTCGCGCAGCTCGTTACCGCCCCGCCGCCGTCAGCGGCGTGAACTGCTGGAGGCGCCTCGATATCGTCATGCCCAGAAGGGGCGGTCCCGCGATCCGAGCCAGGGGGTGCCGATGGACTCCGTCGAGGTGCTGGTGGTCGGGGCAGGACCCACCGGGCTCGCCATGGCCGGGCAGCTCGCCGCGTTCGGCGTGCGGGTACGCGTCGTCGACCGGGCGCTCGACCGGGTGCACGAGTCCCGGGCGCTGGGCATCCAGCCGCGCACCCTGGAGGTCCTCGCCGGGCTCGGCGTGACCGACGAACTGGTCTCCCTGGGCAACCGGGCGGTGCGCCTGTGCCTGCACGTGCGCGGTCGGCAGCGGATGGTGCCGCTGTTCGACCTCGGCCTGCACGACACCGCGTACCCCTATCTGCTGTTCCTGTCGCAGGCCGAGACGGAGCGGATCCTGGGCGAGCACCTGACGGCGGCGGGGATCGGTGTGGAGCGGGGGGTCGAGCTAGTCGGGCTGGACCGTACCGGTGACGGCGCCGTCGCGACGCTGCGGCACCGGGACGGCCCTGCCGAACAGGTGTCCGCCCGGTACGTGGTGGGCTGCGACGGCGCGCACAGCACCGTCCGCCACCTGGCCGGGATCCGGTTCGAGGGCGCCGCGTACCCGCAGACGTTCGTCCTGGCCGACCTCGAGGCCGACGGCGTGACCGCCGGCCCGGCGCACGCCTTCCTCGCCGAGCGGGGGCTTTTCCTCCTCTTCCCGCTCGGCCACCCGGCCACCTGGCGGCTGCTGGCCATCCGCCCACCCGACGACCGGACCCCACCGGACGCCCCGCTCACCCTCACCGAGGTGCAGGCCCTCGCCGACACCTACACCGGCGGGGCGGTACGGCTGCGCGACCCGGTCTGGATGACCAACTTCCGGCTGCACCACCGCGCCGCCACCCGCTACCGGTCCGGGCCGTGCTACCTGGCCGGCGACGCCGCGCACATCCACAGCCCGGCCGGAGGCCAGGGCATGAACACCGGCATCCAGGACGCGGTCAACCTCGGATGGAAACTCGCCCACACGCTGCAGAGCAGCCCGGACCCGGCGCTGCTGGACAGCTACGAGGCGGAACGGGCGCCGGTCGGCCGGCTGGTGCTGCGCCTCACCGACCGGACGTTCACCGCCGTCACCTCCACCAGCCCGCTGGCCCGCTTCGCCCGCACCCGGATCGCGCCCGCCGTGCTGCCTACCGTGCTCGCCGCCCGGGGCGTGCGCGCCACCGCCTTCCGCACGGTGGCGGAACTGAACATCCGCTACCGGCGCAGCCCGCTGTCGGTGCAGGGCCCGGGCGCGCCACGCCGGGGCCCTCGGGCCGGCGACCGGCTGCCCGACGCCCCGCTCGCCGGCACCACGCTGCACCGGCTCACCGCCCCGCCCGGCTGGCACCTGCTGCTGGGCGGTCCGCCAGCGGCCTGGCCGGAGGAAGTCGTCACGCCGCTGCGCCGGGCCGGTCAGGTCACCGTGCACCGGCTGCCCGGCGCCGCCGAGGACCGGGTGGCACTGCGCCGGCTCGGCCTCGCTCCCGGCGTGGCCGGCCTGCTGCTGGTACGCCCCGACGGGCACCTCGGCTACCGCTCCGGCGGCGGTGACCTGACCGGGCTGGCGGCCTACCTGCGCCGCTGGCTCGGCTGAGCGACCGCCGGCACGCTTACACTATGGCCCACCCTGGCTGTCTCACCCGTGCGGCGCCGGGCGCTCCGGTGGCCGGCGGCGCCCGTGCGCCGCGTCGGCGACGGCAACGCCGGCCAGGACGAGGGTGGCCGCAGAGGTGGCCGCCAGGGGCGGCGCGAAGGCCAGCACCGGTGCCAGGGCAGCCAGCACGATCAGCCCGACGAGTCGCGGCCGGGACACGCGGCCGAAGAGGCCGTGCCCCAGCCAGGCATGCCCGGCGATGAACAGGGCAGGGCCGCCAAGGACGACGGCCAGCCAGGCGGGATCGAGACGCCCGCCCGGCTGGCCGACGACGAGTTCGTGCCCGACAGCGCTGGCCAGGATGCCCGCCACCATCGCCAGGTGGGTGTAGGCCGCCACCTGGCTGAGACCGGCCGGGCGGTCAGCTGCCGCCACCGCCTCGCGCAGCACGAACCCGGCGCGGAAGAAGTAGACCAGCCACAGCAGCACCGTGCTGGCGAAGGCGATGAGGAAACCCACCGTGCGCTCGGGGGTCAGTTCCCCGTGGCTGAACGCCAGGCCGATGAGCGCGACGGCCTCACCGAGCGCGATGATCAGGAATTGCTGGTACCGGTCCGCCAGGTGCTCGGCCGCGATCAACCACCCTGGGATGCGCGAGCGGCCCAGCCCGGGCGTGGGCCAGCCGAGGACGAGGCCCATGTAGTCCACGGCCAGGGCGAGCGTCCACAGCGCCCCGCCGGCTGGACTTTCGGCGATGGCGGCGCCGACGATCCAGGGGACGGCCGACACGGCGGACCAGCACAGGATTCGGCCAGGGATCCGCCGCTGTTCGTGCCTCCGCAGGAGGAGCACCAGGACGAGCGAGCGGCCGACCTGAATCGCGACGTACGTGGCGGCGAAACCCAGCCTCCGCTCCCCGAACGCCGCTGGCGCGGCGACGGCCATGAACAGGGTGCCGAGCATGATGCCGACGATCAGCAGCTGGATGGCCCGCCGGTCGGGGTCGTACCGGCTGGTCACCCACGCGGCCTGCAACCACACCAGCCAGAATGCCAACAGCAGCAACGTCGTCTGACCGGCCTCGGGCAGCGCTGGCCGTCCCGAGCTGAAGTCTTCGACGAACCGCTGCGAGATGCGGGTGAGCGCGAAGACGAAGACCAGGTCGAAGAACAGCTCCAGGAAGGTGGCGCGGCTGGGCCCGCCGCCCCCGCGTAACAGCCGCGCGGCCAGGTCCGCGGTCATCGGCGCGTCGGTCCGCCGTCCGTCTCCGCCACCCACACAGTCGTACCATGCACGTCTGCCTGCTTCCGGCACGACGACGAAGTCGACGGCCGCCGGCTCCCACCGGTGCTCGGCCGTGATCCCGTCGACGGGGCATACCAGTGCCGGTGCGGTAGTCCCGGGCACCGGGTCTGCGTGCTGTTTGTTCGCCGGGCTTGGCGAAGACGATGTTGTCGTCGTTCAGCTCGGGGATCGAGACGTACTTCTCCGACAGGATGGAGATGAGCGCGTCCTGCACGTCGCTGGTGGAGCGGGTCAGCTCCTCGAAGCGGCCGATCACGCCCTGCTCCATCGCGGTCATGATCGGCGACGGGATCATCGACTCGCGGGACTGCCCGCGGGCGATGACCATGGACACGTTCCACGAGTACTTGATGTGCTCCTCGGTGGTGCCGGCGGTGCCCTGCACGACGAGAGTGGAGTTGCGGCAGATCGCGGCGGCGAGCAGCTCGGCCAGCCAGCTCTTGCCGGTGCCCGGGTCACCGATCAGCAGCAGACCCCGGTCGGAGGCGAGCGTCACAATGCTGCGTTCGACGAAGGTGCGGTCGCCGAACCACTTCTGCGGGATCTCCCGGTCCAGGCCGTCGGCCCGTTCGGAACCGAGGACGAACAGCCGGACCATGCGCGGGCTGAGCCGCCAGGAGAACGGCTTCGGGTCGGTGTCGACCGACTCCAGGTAGTCGAGTTCGTCGGCGTACTTGACCTCGGCGGGGGCACGCAGCATCTCGGACATGAAGGGTGACTCCTATTGCGTGTTTCAGAAGTGTCGTAGGTGGTAGGCATGCTGTGGGGTTGTGGGGAGGTTTACCGCGTTCCGGTTCACGGTCGATCCGTCGCCGTCGCAGGTGGTGGTGTTGGCCCGTCATGCG
>NZ_LWLS01000111.1 GCF_001905095.1 Micromonospora sp. CB01531 | reverse complement strand
AAACGCTTCGAGGTCTTTCTACTGCCCGCAATGCCTCACGGTGCTGCAACATCGCAAGGCCCCCGACAAGCCGACGGTGGCGGGCTGGAAGTGGGCCATCTGCCCCAACCAGTCCTGCCGGTGGCAGGGCGACCGCGACCACGGCGCCTGGCGGCGTATCGCCGCCCGCGGCCTCACCCACCAGACCAAAACCGTCACCGACAAGACCAGCGGCGCCATGGTGATCCGCACGGTCGTCGACGAGCTCGAAGCCGCAGCCGTCATCACCCCCACCACTACAGGCAGCCGGAGGGACCGGTCGAAGTCCGGCCCCACCCGGCCCCGCACCCCACGCCCCGCGCCCAGGCGACGCAGGGCACCCTCCCCCACCCGGCCTCACGGCCGGGCGGGCAAGCGTCCGGAGGGACACGCACCAACGGATCGGAGGCTGCCCCGCGCAGCCCACCGGCACCAGAGCGTGAACACGATCACCACCGCCGGCCACCGGCCACGCGGAGCCGCACTGGGCGCGGGATTCCATTTCCACGTCCATGCATCTCCACCACGGTGGGAAACGATCCCGGAAACTCAATCCGACTCAGGATCGCTAAGCTGATCAGGGACGCTGGGCGGCCGTCGGATCTCGGCATCACCACCTCTAACGAGGAACTCGTCGACCTGCCGAGCGACCCAGACCTGCTGCTCAACAAGATCTACGCCGACACCCGAGGGCAGGGCAACAGCCCGGACGACCAAGCCTTCACCACCATCGGTGACCTTCTGCGTGAGTCGCTCATGCCACCGAAGATCTGTGCGACCCTCTACCGGGCGGCGGCCAAGATCCCAGGCGTAGTGCTCGTGCCTGACTCGGTCGACGCCGCCGGACGCCACGGTGTCGCCGTTGCACACGTTGAGTTCGGCGAGCGCACAGAGTGGATCTTCGACAAGACCACCTACGAATACCTCGGCGAGCGCAGCTACCTGGTCGAGGACACCAGCGACGGCAAGGCAGGAATGCTCACCGCCACCACCGCCGTCATCACCCGGGCCGTGGTCGACCGGGCAGGCCAACGCCCATAGCCGTTTCGCAGCGCGAGAGCCGACCTCGACCAACCGCCAGTGCTGAATCCGCACTGCCACCAACACGCCGCGACGGCGACAGGCCGCTGGGCTCTCCTCCAGTATCGCCGGGTAGCAATCCTCGCACAGCAACACGCAGACCCGGACGCCACAGCCAACCCGGGCAGCCACGCCCGCCCGAGTTGACCACACTGGGCCACATTCGACCCTCCACCTGGGGCGCGGATCGATTCTTGTCGCCGTCAACCTCTAGCGCGACGCCGGTTCTTGGCAATATCCTCCGTCCGACGCGCGGCTCTTGAAGTTCCTTTTCATGCCCTGGTCCTTGCCCGGCCGCGGAGGAGACGACATGCACTTCAACCACCCTGAGCTGGACCGCCGCACCCTGCTGCGGGCCGGATTCGGCGCTGCCGCGGTCGCGGTCGTCGGGAGCGAACTCGCGTTCCCGGCCGCCGCGCAGGCCGCGCCCGGCGCGAACCTCGACTGGATCATCAGCTGCGACGAGTGGGGCGCGCGCCCACCGGCGGACCCGCTGTCGATCAGCGCCATCGCCACCAACAAGATCATCGTGCACCACATGGCGTTCCCGAACAGCACGGACTACTCCGAGGAGCACGCCAAGCAGCTGGCCCGCGACTGCCAGGACCTGCACATGGACGGCAACGGGTGGTCGGACACCGGGCAGCACTTCACGGTCAGCCGGGGCGGGCACGTCCTGGAGGGCCGGCACGGCAGCCTGGAGCGGCTCCAGGCCGGCGACCGGCAGATGATCTCGGCGCACTGCCCGGGCGAGAACGGCCGGTCCATCGGCATCGAGAACGAGGGCACGTACGTCACCGACACGCCGCCGCGGGAACTGCTCGACTCGCTGGTCAAGCTCTGCACCACCATCTGCCAGCAGTACGGCCTGCACGCGCACGACATCTTCGGCCACTGGGACTTCCGGGCCACGCTGTGCCCCGGCGCGATGTTCTACCGGGAATTCCCCACCCTGCGTCGCCGGGTCTTCGCCGAGCTCGGCACCGACCTGGCCGACGTGCCGGCCCGCCGGTGGCCGGACATCTGGCGGTTCGTCGGCGGCCCGGTGGTCCGCGTCGCCCAGTACCTGCTCACCTTCCGCGGCTACACCGTCCCGGTCAACGGCGTCTTCGACGCCGCCACCGTCGCCGCCGTGCAGGACTGGCAGGCCCGCAACGGCATCCCGGTCGACATCGACGCCACCCTCACCGCGCCGACCTGGGAGACCCTGGCGCCCGAGCTGGACAAGGACGCGACCGGCATCCCGGTCACCGCGGTGCAGTTCATGCTCAACTCCAAGGGCTACGCCGACGTGGCGATCACCGGCGAGTACGACTACGTGACCAAGAAGGCCCTGAAGGACCTGCAGCACCTGCACGGTCTGGACCCGAACGGCAAGGTCAGCACCACCACCTGGTGTGCGCTGGTGGGGGGTGTGGTGCGGCAGTCCTTCCAGCAGGACTGACGTACCGGCGGGGAGAGCGGTGGGGGTGGCAACGGCGCCACCCCCACCGTGTCCGTTTCGGTACGACTCGCCCAGCACACGTCGTTGTCCCTGCCTTACCCGGCTGCGACGATGACCCTCGTCAAGGACGAAGGAGGGTCGCACAATGGCGTCTCGGCTCAACCCGTATCTCAGCTTCCGCGACAACGCGCGGCAGGCCATGGAGTTCTACCAGAACGTGTTCGGCGGCAACCTGACGCTGAGCACCTTCGGCGAGGCCGGCAACCCGGATCCGGCGGTAGCCAACCAGGTCATGCACGCCATGCTGGAGACCGACCGGGGGTTCACCCTGATGGCCTCCGACACCCCGCCGGAGATGGAATACAGCCCCGGCAACAACATCTCGATCAGCCTGAGCGGCGACGACACCGACGAGCTGCGCGGCTACTGGAAGCAGCTCGCCGAGGGTGGCACGATCTCGGTGCCGCTGGAGAAGCAGATGTGGGGCGACGAGTTCGGCATGTGCGTGGACCGGTTCGGCATCGGCTGGATGGTCAACATCGCCCAGCCCCAGGCCTGACCCGGGCAACGGCCACGACGCGCGGGCCGGCCCGCCGACGGGACCCCGAGCGCTGAGGTCCGGCACGTCCGGCCGGTCGCGCGACCGGCCGGACGGCTCGAATACGATCATCAGGTGGCCGGCGTCGACGACATCCCCCGCGACCGGGCGGGACGATGAGCGGCGCGGCGACAGGTGGCGGCACGGTACCGATCGGGCCGACCCTGGTGGTCGCCCTCACCGGGCTCACCCTGGCCGGCGCCGTGGTGCTGCGGCTGTCCGGGCTGGGCCGGGCGCGGGCCGTGCTGGGCGCGGCGGGCCGGGCCACCATCCAGCTCGGCGCCGTCTCGCTGATCATCGTCGCGGTGCTGCGGGCGTGGTGGAGCACCGCCGCGTTCATCCTGCTCATGTACGTGGTCGCCAGCGTCACCGCGGGACGGCGGATCGGGCCGGCCGTCCCGCGCCGGGTCGCGCCGCTGGCCATCGCGGTCGGGGTGGTGCCGAGTCTCGCCGTTCTCCTGGCCAGCCGGGCCCTGCCCGCGACGCCGCTGGTGGTGCTGCCGACGGCCGGCATCCTGATCGGCGGGGCGATGACCGCGGCGAGCCTGGCCGGCCGGCGGACGCTCGACGAGCTGCGCTCCCGGCACGGCGAGTACGAGGCGGGGCTGGCCCTGGGGCTACTCCCCCGCGACGCCGCGCTGGAGATCTGCCGGCCGACCGCCGGGCAGGCCATCATCCCGGCGCTGGACCAGACCCGCACGGTCGGGCTGGTCACCCTGCCGGGCGCGTTCGTCGGCGTGCTGCTCGGCGGGGCGGGCCCGCTCCAGGCCGGAGCGACCCAGCTGCTCATCCTGATCACCCTGCTCGCCGTGGAGGCGGTGGCGATCGCCCTCGCCGTCGAGCTGCTCGTCCGCCACCAGGCACGGATCCAGCCCTGAGGCCCCGGCGGGCACGTGTACCGGCCGCCCGACCGGGTACAGGCGTGCCCGATGACCAGGGTGCGCAACCTCCGCGTCCGGCCCGACCTGCTCTACGTGGCGAGTGGGTGGAGCACGCTGGTCACCGACGTGCGTTGCCGCGTCACCGGAACCGACCCGCAGGGATTCTTCGCCCGCAACACCCGGGTGCTCAGCGTCGAGCAGGTCACGGTCGACGGTCGGGAGCCGATCCCGTTCAGCGCGGCGAACGTCCTGGGCAGCTCCCAGCTCTCGTACGCCGCACTCGGTGACGGGGAAGAGCTGCCGTCCCGGGCGGCCTACCTGCTGACCGAACGGTTCGTCGGCGCGGGGCTGCGGACCAGGCTGACCGTGGTCAGCTACGCCCAGCAGCCGCTGCGGCTGGCCCTGGCGATCCGGGTCGAGGCGGACTTCGCCGACAGCGTCGAGGCCGAGACGGGCCGCCGGCTGCAGACCGGCGATGTCGGCACGGACTGGGACGCCACGGCGCAGGAGCTCCGCCTGACCTACCTGCGCGACGACATCGACCGTGCGGTCGCCGTCGCGGTGCGCGCCGACACCCCCGTCCGGTTCGCCGACGGCGCGTTCACGGTCGAGGTCGAGGTGCCGCCACGCGGCGCCGCCCAGGTGGACCTGATCGTGGAGCCGATCTTCGACGGTGCGCGCCTGCCCGCGCCCCCGGCCACCTTCACCGGTGCCACCGACGCGGCCGCCCGGGCCCGAGGCCTGCTGGTCAGCGAATTCGCCGGGCTGACCAGCAGCAACTTCGACGTCACGGCGGCCTGGCGGAACGCGGTGGAGGAACTGGCCGTGCTCCCGCTCGGCGAACCGGCCGGGCCGACCGCGCCGATGGCCGGGCTGCCCATGTACCAGGAGATCTTCGGCCGGGACACGATGACCGCCTCCTGGCAGGCGCTGCTGGCCGGGCCGACCATGCTGGCCGACAGCCTGCGGCTCAACGCCCAGCACCTCGGGCAGCGATTCGACGACTGGCGGGACGAGGAACCCGGCAAGCCGCTGCACGAGGCCCGAAAGGGCCCGGTCTCGGTGCTCGGCCTGGACCCGTACACCGCCTACTACGGCGACTGGTCCACCGCCCCGGACTTCCTGGTCTTCCTCGGGCAGTACCTGGCCTGGACCGGCGACCTGGACACGGTGCGGGACCTGCTGCCGACCGCCCGGCAGGCCCTGAACTGGATCGAACGGTACGGCGATCCCGACGGCGACGGCTTCCTCGAGTACCACCACCGCTCCCGGGGCGGTCTGAAGAACCAGGGGTGGAAGGACTCGGACACCGCCATCGTCGACGAGGACGGGCAGGTGGTGCCCAACCCGATCGCGACCAGCGAACTGCAGGGCTACTGGTACGCCGCGCTGCGGCACGCCGCCGTGGTGTTCACCGTGACCGGCCACCCGGCCCGGGGCACCGCGCTGCTGGCCCGGGCCCGTGCCCTACGGCGGCGCTTCCACGACGCGTACTGGCTGCCGGACCGGGGCTGCTACGCGATGGCGCTCGGGCCGGACCGGCGGCCGGTGCGGTCGACCAACTCCAACGACGGGCACCTGCTCACCACCGGCATCGTCCCGGCCCGGGCCGCCGCCCGGGTGGTCGACCGGCTGTTCGCGCCCGACATGTTCAGCGGCTGGGGGGTCCGGACGTTGTCGGCGGAGCATCCGGCGTACAACCCGTTCAGCTACCACCGGGGCAGCGTCTGGCCGGTGGAGGCCGGGACCATCGGGCTCGGGCTGGCCCGGTACGGGTGCTGGGAGCACCTGCACCGGTTGGCCGAGGGGATGTTCGCCGCGGCGGCGCTGTTCGAGGAGCACCGCCTGCCCGAGGCGCTCAGCGGCCTGCCCCGAGACGCCGACCATCCGCACCCCGGCGTGTATCCGAACTCCTGCGCTCCGCAGGCGTGGTCGGCCAGCGCGATCGTGGCGCTGGTGCAGGCGCTGTTGGCGCTGCGCCCGGTCGCGCCCCTGCGGGCGATCATCGTGGACCCGCACCTGCCCGAATGGCTGCCGGACCTGCGGCTGGAGGGCGTACAGGTGGGCGGCGCCACCGTCGACCTGACGGTGCGCCGCCGGCGCGGCGGACGGACCTCGATCAGCGCCCGCGGGGACCGGCTGGCGGTGATCCGCCGTCCCCCGCGGCAGGCCGTCTCCCGCCACCGGCCACGGGCCTGACCGGCCGCCCCGGTCGGCCGGCACGTGTAGGCCGCCGTCGACGGGGAAAACCGCCTCGCCCAAACAGACAGGAGGGTTGGCATGGAGAGTCGCGCCAAGGCGATGGGGCACGGGATCCACCCCATCCTGATCGTGTTCCCGCTGGGCCTGCTCGCCACTTCGGTGATCTTCGACATCCTGTACCTGATCACCGACCGGGCGGGTTTCCAGATATCCGCGGCGTACACGATCGCCGCGGGTGTCATCGGCGGCCTGATCGCCGGGGTGTTCGGCCTGGTCGACTGGCTGTCCATCCCCGCCGGCACCCGCGCGAAGCGGGTCGGCGCGGTCCACGGCCTCGGCAACGTAGTGGTGCTGCTGCTGTTCGCGGCGAGCTGGTTCCTGCGGCTGTCCGCAACGAACTGGGAACCCCCTGCAGCGGCCCTGGGCTGCAGCTTCGTCGGCATCGTGCTGGCCGGCTTCACCGGCTGGCTCGGCGGTGAGCTGGTCGAGCGGCTCGGCGTCGGCGTCAGCGACCAGGCGGGGGTGAACGCGCCGAGTTCGCTATCGCGCGGCGCCGCCGGCCGGCCCCACACGCGGGGCGCCTGACGGACCGCGGCGACGAGAGGGGTACGCGCATGCGGGCGATCACGCTGGTCGCGGAGGGAGGGGAACCCGCCCTCCGCGACCTGCCCCAGCCCAGCCCCGGCCCCGGTGAGGTGCTCGTGCGGGTCCGGGCCTCCTCGGTCAACGGCTTCGACAAGAAGGCGGCGGCCGGGATGATGAAGGGCGGGCTCGAATACCGGTACCCCGTCGTGCTCGGCAAGGACTTCGCCGGCGAGGTCGCGGCAGTCGGCGACGGGGTGACCCGCTTCCGCGTCGGCGACCCGGTGTTCGGCGTGGTCATGCGGTCCTACCTGGGCGACGGCTCGTGGGCCGAACACGTGGCGGTCGGCGAGCGGGTCGGCATCACCCGCCTTCCCGCAGGTCTCGACCCGTCGACCGCAGGGGCTCTCGGGCTGGCCGGCGCCACCGCGGTCGACGTGGTGAACGCCCTCGCACCCGGCCAGGGAGACACCGTCCTGGTCGCCGGCGCGACCGGCGGCGTCGGCGCGCTCGCCGTCCAGTACGCCACCGCGGCCGGCGCACGGGTCGTCGCCACCGCCCGCCCCGGCGCCGCCACGGACTTCGTCCGGCAGCTGGGCGCCACCGAGGTGGTGGACTACACCGGCGACCTGAGCGCCCAGGTCCGCGCGGTCGCCCCCGACGGGGTGTCCGCGGTGGCGCACCTGGCCGGTGACGGCATGGAACTCGCCGGGCTGCTCGCCTTCGAAGGGCGACTCGCCTCGACCATCGGATTCGGCCCGGACCAGCACCCGGCCGCCACCTCGATCATGGGCAACCCGAGCCCCGAGACCCTCGACCGGCTCGCCGGCGACCTCGCGGCCGGTCGGCTGCACGTCCCGGTCACCCGTCGCTACGAGCTGGCCGAGGTGCCCAAAGCGCTCGGCGACTTCACCGGCGCGCTGGGCAAGCTCGCGATCACCGTCTCCTGACCGACGCACGACCAACGGCCGGCGGCCGCCCTACACCGGGGCGGCCGCCGGTCTGTCGCACGTGTCCCTGCCGTCTGACACTGCTCTCGAAGCTGGTGGAACCGCCCGAACGGCGGTGTCCACGATGGTCGCCGCGGCGATACCGTACGCCCTGGTTACCCGACGCGGATCACCCGCTGGAGAGAGGACCGGGGCATGGACGGCAGAACACGTTTCCGACTGACCCGGCTGGTCACCGCCGCCGCCGTCGTGGCGGCCAGCCTGGGGCTTCTCCCGGCGCCGGCGCACGCGGAGACCGGACCCAAGGTGACGGTGCTGACCCGCAACCTCTACCTCGGCGGCGACCTCACCCCGTCGATGACCGCGACCACACTGCCGGCGTTCCTGGCCGCCAACGCGGCCCTGCTCAGCCACGTCGACCGGATGGACTTCCCCGCCCGAGCGCGGCTGGTCGCCGCGGAGATCCGCGAGCGCAAGCCCGACCTGGTCGGCCTGCAGGAGGTGGCGCTCTGGCGCACCGGCCCGCTCGGCGACCCGGCGCCGGCCACGACGCTCCGGTACGACTACCTGGCCCTGCTGATGTCCGAGCTGGCCAGCTCCGGCCACCCGTACGACGTGGCGGTGGTGCAGAACGAGGCGGATCTGGAGGCCCCGGCGGGGGCGCCGCACAACAAGGACGCACGGCTCACCATGCGCGACGTGATCCTGGTGCGGCACGGCGGCCGGGTGAAGGTGACCGGGACGTCGTCGGGGAACTTCGTGCACAACCTGGTGACCCCACTCCCGCCGGTCGGGGGCAGCGCCACCAGCACCCGCGGCTGGACGGCAGTCGACGTGCAGCAGGGCAGTCGGACCTACCGGTTCGTCAACACCCACCTGGAGGCCTTCCACCCCGGGGTGCGGGTGCTGCAGGCGCAGGAGCTGCTGCAGGGACCGCTGCGCACCACCGGCCGGGTGATCCTCCTCGGTGATCTCAACTCCGGGCCGGAACTACCCGACCCGAACAACCGGCTCGCGTACGTCGCGCTGGTGGGTGGCGGCATGATCGACATCTGGCCGGTCCTGCACCCCGGCGACCCCGGCTACACCTCCGGGCTCGGCGACGACCTGGACCAGCCGGCCGGCGACGTCGAGCACCGGATCGACATGGTCCTGGTCAAGGGCGCGGTCGTGCCGGTCAGCAGCGAGGTCTTCGGCACCGAGCGGCAGACCCCGGACGGCCGGTGGGCGTCGGACCACCTGGGGCACGCCGCGGTGCTCGCGCTACCGTGACCGGTCTCCGCCGCTGAGCCCACCCGGGCGCCGCCGCAGTGCTCGGGCCGGCGCTGAGTTGACCTGTTTTCGGCAGGTCAGCGAAGCGCTGTCGAACACCTGTGCGAACATGTGTTCGTGTCGGGCGAGGCCACCATCCTGCATGCCGACCTGGACGCCTTCTACGCGTCGGTCGAGCAGCGCGACGATCCCCGGCTGCGCGGCCGGCCGGTGATCGTCGGCGGTGGCGTGGTGCTGGCGGCCAGCTACGAGGCCAAGGGCCGGGGCGTACGCAGCGCGATGGGCGGGCGGCAGGCGCTACGGCTGTGCCCGGAGGCGATCGTGGTGCGGCCGCGGATGGCCGCGTACACGGCGGCGAGCCGGGCGGTGTTCGAGATCTTCCGGCACACCACGCCGCTGGTGGAGGGGCTCTCCATTGACGAGGCGTTCCTGGACGTGGGCGGGCTGCGCCGGCTGGTCGGTCCGCCGGTCGACATCGCGGCCCGGCTGCGCCGGGAGGTACGCGAGCGGGTCGGCCTGCCGATCACCGTCGGCGTGGCCCGGACGAAGTTCCTCGCCAAGGTGGCCAGCGGGGTGGCCAAGCCGGACGGACTGCTGGTCGTCGAGCCCGGGCGGGAGCTGGCGTTCCTGCATCCGCTGCCGGTGGAGCGGCTGTGGGGCGTCGGCCCGGTGACCGCGACGAAGCTGCGTGACCGGGGCATCCGTACCGTGGGGCAGGTGGCCCGGCTGGACGAGCCGACCCTGGTGTCGCTGCTCGGCGGTGGTGCCGGCCGCCACCTGCACGCCCTCGCCCACAACCGCGACCCCCGCCGGGTCCAGGTCGGGCGGCGGCGGTCGTCGATGGGCGCCCAGCACGCGCTGGGCCGGGAGCCACACTCCCCCGCCGAGCTCGACGCCGTGCTGGCCGGGCTGGTCGACCGGGTGACCGGGCGGATGCGCGCGGCGCGGCGCACCGGCCGTACGGTCACCCTGCGGCTGCGCTTCGCCGACTACACCCGGGCGACCCGTTCGCACACCATCGACAAGGCGACCGCGCAGACCCGGCCGCTGCTCGAGGCCGCCCGCGCGTTGCTGCGGGCGGCGCTGCCGGAGATCGACGCCCGGGGTGTAACACTGATCGGGGTGTCCGTCGGCAACCTCGACACCGGGCACGTGCAGCTGGCGCTGCCGTTCACCCGCGACCCGGGCGCGGAGCTGGATGCGGCAGTGGACGCCGTCCGGGACCGGTTCGGCTCGTCGGCGCTGACCCGGGCCGTGCTGCTCGGTCGGGATCCCGGCCTGGAGATGCCCCGTCTGCCCGACTGAGCGGCGTTGTATGGTCCGTGAATGTTCCGGGAGCCGCAGGTGATCCTGTTCAGCGAGGATGTCCCCCGGGCCGCCGCCTTCTACACCACGCTCGGGTTCAGGGAGACCTTCCGGGTGCCCACCGAGGGCGAGCCGATTCACGTGGACCTGGTCCTCGACGGCTACCGGATCGGCATCGCCTCGGTCGCCTCCACCCGGGACGACCACGGCCTCGACCCGGTGCCGTCGGGCCAACGCGCGGCGGTCGTCCTCTGGACCGACGACGCGGCCGCCGCGTACGCGGCGCTCACCGCCGACGGCGCACCCGCACTGGCCGCCCCGCACGTCTGGCTCGACCGGCTGCTGATCGCCTGGACGGCCGACCCGGACGGCAACCCGATCCAGCTCGTCCAGCATCTGCCGGCCGGATAAACCCGTCGTCGCGCCGCGGCTCGTGCCGCACACTCACCTGATCATGAGTACGCGGCTGCGGGCCATCGCCCGCGAGACCCTGGACATCCTCGACGCCGGCCGGTACGTCAACGGCCACGGCGAGCCCGTCGAGCTCGCCGGCCCGGTACGCGCCGCCGTCGCCGGCACCCGCCTGCACCTGCCCGACGACCCGCTGCCCGCCCCACCCACCGGTGACGCCGCCCTGGCGGTGGAGGTGACCGGGGAGAGCACGCTGCTGGCCGCCCGGCGTCTCGTCCGAGGCGGGGACGTCGCCGCGCTGGTGTTCGCCTCGGCGAAGAACCCGGGCGGCGGGTTCCGCACCGGGGCGCAGGCACAGGAGGAGAGCATCGCCCGGGCCTCGGCGCTCTTCCCCTGCCTGACCGCGGTCCCCGAGTTCTACGACTTCCACTGCGAGCAGCGGGACCTGCTCTACAGCGACCGGGTCATCCACTCGCCGCGGGTACCGGTGTTTCGCGACGACAAGGGTCGGCTGCTCGACGCCGCCCACGAGGTGTCGTTCCTGACCGCCGCCGCCCCCAACCGCGGCGCCGTGCTGCGCAACCAGCCCGCCGACACCGAGCGGGTCACGCTGGCGCTGCGTACCCGGGCCCGTCGGGTGCTGGCCGTCGCCGCGGCGTACGGCCACCGGCGGTTGGTGCTCGGCGCGTGGGGCTGCGGCGTGTTCCGCAACGACCCGGCCACGGTGGCGGAGGCGTTCGCGCTGGCCCTGGCCGACGCGGCGGGCTGGTTCGACCAGGTCACCTTCGCGGTGCTCGACCGGGCCGGCGGGCCGGTCGAGGCCGCGTTCGCCGACCGCTTCGGGGCGTCCTGACGGAGGTCAACACCCCAGCCACCAGCCGCCGCCGGCCGGGCTGTCCGGCCAAGCGGGCGACCGCCGCCCCCGGGGCCGCCCGGCGGTCAGCGGTTCTGCGGGAAGCCGAGGTTGACCCCGCCGTAGGAGGGGTCGGGCCAGCGGCTGGTGACCACCTTGGACCTGACGAAGAAGTTCACCCCCTCCGGCCCGTACGCGTGGGCGTCGCCGAAGAGGGAGTCCTTCCAGCCGCCGAAGGAGTAGTAGGACACCGGGACCGGGATGGGGACGTTCACCCCGACCATGCCGACCTCGATCTCGTGCTGGTACCGGCGGGCCGCGCCGCCGTCGTTGGTGAAGATGGCGGTGCCGTTGCCCCACGGGTTGGCGTTGACCAGCTCGACGGCCGCGTCGTAGCTGGGCACCCGCAGCACCGACAGCACCGGCCCGAAGATCTCGTCGGTGTAGACGGACATGTCGGTGTCGACGTGGTCGAACAGGGTCGGCCCGAGCCAGAAGCCGCCCTGCTCGCCGTCGACGGGGTGGTTCCGCCCGTCGACCACGAGCTGCGCGCCCGCGGCCCGGCCGGCGTCCAGGTACGCTGTCACTCGGTCCCGGTGGGCGCCGGTGACCAGCGGTCCCATCTCGCAGCCGGGGCGGCGGCCGTCGCCGACGTGCAGGGCGGCCATCCGCTCACTGATCTTGGCGACCAGCTCGTCGCCGACCGGGTCGACCGCGACGACGGCGGAGATGGCCATGCAGCGTTCGCCGGCCGAGCCGAAGCCGGCCGAGACGGCGGCGTCGGCGGCGAGGTCGAGGTCGGCGTCGGGCAGCACGACCATGTGGTTCTTAGCGCCGCCGAGCGCCTGCACCCGCTTTCCGTGCCGGGCGCCGGTCTGGTAGACGTAGCGAGCGATCGGGGTGGAGCCGACGAACGAGACGGCCTTGACGCGCGGATGCTCGAGGATCCGGTCGACCGCCTCCTTGTCGCCGTGCACCACGTTGCACACCCCGTCCGGCAGCCCGGCCTCCGCGAACAGCTCGGCCAGGAAGTTCGCCGCGGACGGGTCCTTCTCGCTCGGTTTGAGCACCACGGTGTTGCCGCACGCGATGGCGTTCGGCACGAACCACAACGGCACCATGGCCGGGAAGTTGAAGGGGGAGATCACGCCGACCACGCCGAGCGGCTGTCGTAGGGAGTACACGTCGACCTGGGTCGAGGCGTTCTCGCTGTATCCGCCCTTGAGCTGCTGCGGGATGCCGCAGGCGAACTCGACGTTCTCCAACCCGCGCTGGATCTCCCCCGCCGCGTCCGAGAGGACCTTGCCGTGCTCGGCGGTGATGATGGCGGCGAGGTCGGCCCGGCGGGCGTTCAGCAGTTCCCGGAAGGCGAACAGCACGTTGGTCCGCTGGGCGAGGGACGCGGCGCGCCAGCGGGTGAACGCCTCGCGGGCGGCGGCGACCGCCTCGTCGACGACCGCGGTGGTGGCGAAGTCGACCTGTCCGGCGACTTGGCCGGTGGCGGGGTCGTACACGTCCCCGGTGCGCTCGGCGACGCCGTGCCACGGCTTGCCGCCGATCCAGTGGGTGGTCCTCATCGGGGCTGCACCTCCTTGGCCACCGCCTCGATCGACTGGGTGAGGATCTCCAGCGCCTCCTCCGCCTCGGCCCGGGTCAGGGTCATCGGTGGCGCGAGGCGGATGACGTTGCCGTACAGGCCGCCCTTGCCGACGAGTAGGCCGCGTTCCCGGGTTTCCTCCAGCAGTGCGGTCGCGGCCGCCGGATGGGGCTCGCCGTCGGGACCGACGAACTCCAGCGCGATCATCAGGCCCTTGCCGCGCACGTCGCCGACCACGGGATGGGCCGCGGCGACCGCGCGCAGGCCGTCGAGCAGGCGGGTGCCCAGCTGCGCGGCGTTGGCCTGCAGGTCGTGCTCCAGCAGGTAGGTCAGCGACGCCAGCGCGCCGGTGGTGGCCAGCGGGTTGCCGCCGAAGGTGGAGATCGAGTTGGCCCGCAGGCAGTCCATCAGCTCGGCCCGGGCGACCACGCCGCCGATCGCGAGGCCGTTGCCCAGGCCCTTGGCGAAGGTGATCGCGTCGGGTACGACGTCGTGCGCCTGGATGCCCCAGAAGTGCTCGCCGGTGCGGCCCCAGCCGGTCTGCACCTCGTCGGACACGAGGAGGATGCCGTACTCGTCGAGCACCTTCTTGAACTCCCCGAACAGTCCGTCCGGCGGGGAGGCGAAGCCGCCGACCCCCTGGATCGGCTCGACGATCATGCAGGCGACGTCACCGGCCGTGGTGGTCTCGATGACCTCGCGCAGGTCGGCCACGCACGCCTTGATGTAGTCCGCGTCGGACAGATCCCGGAACGGGCTGCGGTAGCGGTAGCCGCCGTGCACCCAGCTCACCTTGACCGGGCTGAGGGCGCTGGCCGACCACCCGCGGATGCCGGTGATCGCGATGGTGGCGAAGGCCCGGCCGTGGTAAGAGTTGCGCAGGGCGAGCACCTGTTCGCTGCGGCGGTGCTGGGTGGCGAGCATGAGTGCGGTCTCGTTCGCCTCGGTGCCCGAGTTGGTGAAGAACACCTTCGCGTCCGGGATGCCGGACAGCTGCGCGATCTTCTCCGCCAGCTCGACCTGCGACTGGATCAGGTACAGCGTGGACGAGTGCAGCACGCCGGTGTCGACCTGTGACCGGATCGCGTCGCTGATCTCGGCCACGTCGTAGCCGATGGCGTTGGTGAGGATGCCGGCGAAGAAGTCGAGGTAGGTCCGCCCCTCGCGATCGGTCACCCGGCGGCCGTGCGCGCCGGCGATCTCGATGGGCTGCTCGTAGTACAACGCCAGCCAGTTCGGCAGCACGGATCGGTGTCGGGCCAGCAGCTCGCGGTGGGCCATCGCGTCCTCCCGTAACTCGTCCCCACGGCGAGTGTGGCGGCAATCGTTGTGCAACCGCTATGCACAACCTGTACCGCTGTGGTTGCCGCACCATTACGTTGTGTGCAGTCCCTCCCTTGGGAGCCGCGATGTATCCGTCCGTCGCAGAAGCCATCGCACTGCCGGTGATCCGGCGCGGGAAGCCGCAGGTGGTGGCCGGTTCGGCCGGCATGCAGGGCCGGGTGCGCTGGGTCCATGTGGCGGAGGTGGCCGACATCGCGCACCTGCTGCGCGGCGGGGAGCTGGTGCTCACCACCGGCATCGCGCTGCCGGACGAGGCCGCGGCCCTGGCGAGGTACGTGGACGACCTGGCCGCGGTGCACGCGGCGGGGCTGGTCATCGAGCTGGTCCGGCGGTGGAGCGGCCAGCTGCCGGAGGCGTTGGTGGCGGCGGCCAACCGGCACCGGCTGCCCCTGATCACGCTGGCGCAGGAGACCCCGTTCGTGTCCGTCACCGAGGCGGTGGTGGCGCTGATCGTCGACGCGCAGCTCGCCGAGCTGCGGGCCGCCGAGCAGGTGCACGAGACGTTCACCTCGCTCACAGTGGCCGGTGCGGATCCGGCGGAGGTGCTGCGCGAGGTGGCCCGGATCTCCGGGCTGCCGGTGGTGCTGGAGACGCTGGGGCACGAGGTGCTCGCGTACGACGCGGCCGGCCGGGACCCCACCGAGCTGCTGGCCGACTGGGGGCAGCGGTCCCGGTCGGTGGCCGCGCCCGAGCGGACCGCCTACGACGAGGAGGCCGGCTGGTTGGCCACCATGGTCGGGGCGCAGGGCGCCGACTGGGGGCGGTTGGTCCTGCTCTCACCGGACCCGCCACCGCACCGGCACGTGGTGGTCGCCGAGCGGGCCGCGTCGGCGTTGGCGGTGCATCGGCTCGTGGCGCGGGACCGGGAGAGCCTGGAGCGGCAGACGCACCGGATGCTGCTCGCGCAGCTGCTCGGTCAGGCCGTACCGCCGCCGGACCTGGCCGCCCGGGCGGCGGCGCTGGGGGTCGGCGTCGAGCGGCGGCAGTTGGTCGGGATGGCGATCCGGCCGGCCACCGGGACGCCCCGGGCCCCCGCGCTGGCCAACCAGGAGGTGTTGCGCGACCTCGCGGAGGCGACCGCGCTGGCGGCGCGGCGGGTGGCGGTGCCCGCCCTGGTGGGCGTGGTGGACGACACGACGGTACGCGCGCTGCTGTCGTTGCCGGCGCAGGCCGGCATCGACGCGGTGCTGCGCCGGTTGGCCCGGGAGGTGCATCGCTCGGCGGCCGGTCCGGTGCTGGTCGCGGTCGGCACCACCGTGTCGCACGTCGCCGAGGTACGCCGCAGTCTGGGCGAGGCCGCGCACGTGGCGGGGGCGGCCCTGCGCGCCCCCGGCACGCAGCTGTACCACCGGCTGGACAATGTGCGCCTGCGCGGCCTGCTGCACCTGTTGCGGGACGACGATCGGGTCCGGGCCTTCGCGGACCGCGAGCTGGGTCCGCTGCTGGCGCGGGACGCCAACCACCACAGCCGGCTGGTGGAGCTGCTGCGATGCTTCTGCGAGCAGGGCGGCAACAAGTCCGCGGCGGCGGCTGCCGCACACGTGTCGCGGACCGCGTACTACCAGCAGTTGGCGCGGATCGCGCAGGTGCTCGGGGTGTCGTTGGAGGACCCCGAGTCGATGCTGTCGCTGTACGTCGCGCTGCTGGTGCATGAACTCGACGACGCATGACGGGGCGCCGAATCCGGTAGGCGGCCGGAATCCGTCCACCGCGCGGATTGACATGATCGCTGCGGCCGTGCCCGTGGACACAGTGTGCCGTGATCATGGCAAGCGTGGACACTTTGCCACTGCCCGTGGCGGGTCCGTGACACTCACCATTCCGAGATAAAGATCGTGCTGTTCCGCCCCATCCGCAGCACGCGCGCCGGCTGACCGGCGCTGTTGCGGCAGCGCAACAGGGAGGTGACACCGATGGCCGTTGAACCCCTACCCCACGAAGCCACCGCGGTCGAGCCGGGCACCCAGATCACCCATCCGGATGGCCGAGTGGAGCTGCGCGATTTCTCCACCATCGCCGACAGCCGGTACTTCAACCTCGAACTCGCCCCGGTGCCCATCGAGCGGCGTACCTGGAACACGTACAACTTCACGGCGCTGTGGGTCGGGATGGCGCACAACATCCCCAGCTATCTGCTCGCCGCCGGGCTCATCCAGCTCGGCATGAACTGGGTGCAGGCGTTCCTCACCATCACCCTGGGCAACCTGCTCGTCCTGATCCCGATGCTGTTGAACAGCCACGCGGGGACGAAGTACGGCATCCCGTTCCCGGTCTTCGCCCGCGCGTTCTACGGCGTCCGGGGCGCCAACCTGGCGGCCCTGCTGCGCGCGTTCATCGCCTGCGGCTGGTTCGGCATCCAGACCTGGATCGGCGGTGAGGCGATCTACGCGATCGCCGGCAAGCTGCTGGGTTCCTGGTGGGTCGACGCGGCGGAGGTGATGGACCACCCGTGGACGCTGTGGGCGTCGTTCCTGCTGTTCTGGGCGATCGAGATGGCGATCATCTGGCGCGGCATGGACACCCTGCGCCGCTTCGAGAACTGGGCCGCGCCGTTCGTCATCGTGGTCGCCGTCGCGCTGCTGATCTGGGTCCTGGTCGAGGCGGGCGGGCTCGGCCCGATCCTGTCCCAGCCGTCCAAGCTGGGCTGGGGCGCCGACTTCTGGAAGCTGTTCGCGCCGTCGCTGATGGCGATGATCGCGTTCTGGGCGACCCTGTCGCTGAACATCCCCGACTTCACCCGGTTCGGTGGCAGCCAGCGGCAGCAGGTGTACGGGCAGATTCTGGGCCTGCCCACCACGATGTCGTTCTTCGCCATCCTGTCGATCGTGATCACCTCGGGCACGGCGGCGATCTACGGCGAGGCGATCTGGGACCCGATCCAGCTGGCCGCGAAGTTCGAGAACCCGCTGGTCGTGGCGCTCGGCCTGTTCACGGTGGTGGTGGCCACGCTGTCGGTGAACGTCGCGGCCAACACGGTCAGCCCGGCGTACGACTTCTCCAACGCCGTGCCCCGGCTGATCAGCTTCCGGACCGGCGGCCTGATCACCGGCGTACTCGGCATCCTGATCCAGCCGTGGCGGCTGGTGCAGGACCCGAACATCTACATCTTCGTCTGGCTCGGGTTCTACGGGGGCCTGCTCGGCGCGGTCGCCGGCGTGCTCATCGCCGGCTACTGGGTGCGCAACCGCACCTGCCTGCAGTTGCCCGCCCTCTACCGTCCCGAGGGCCGGTACTGGTTCTCCGGCGGCTGGAGCTGGACGGCGGTCGTCGCCACCGTCGTCGGCGCGATCCTCGCCGTCGGCGGCGCCTACTCCGCGCCCGGCAAGGGCCCGTTCCCGTCCGACGGGCTCATCCCGTTCCTCAAGCCGCTCTACGACTACAGCTGGGTCGCCGGCCTGGTCGGCGCGTTCGTGGTCTATCTGGCGCTGTCGGCACCGCGCGGCAGCCACGCCAAAGGGGAGGTCAGGTGAGCACCATCATCCGAGCCGGGCTGGTGCAGCAGAAGTGGACCGGTGACAAGGAGTCCATGATCGCGAACGCGGTCGAGGCGATCCGCCGCGCCGCGTCGCAGGGCGCGCAGGTGGTCTGCCTGCAGGAGTTGTTCTACGGCCCGTACTTCTGCCAGGTCCAGGACGCCGACTACTACTCGTACACAGAGGCGATCCCGGACGGGCCGACCACGGCGCTGATGCGCGAGGTCGCCGAGCAGCACGGGGTGGTCCTGATCGTGCCGATGTACGAGCAGGAGCAGCCGGGGGTCTACTACAACACCGCTGCGGTGATCGATGCCGACGGCACCTACCTCGGCAAGCACCGGAAGAACCACATTCCGCAGGTGAAGGGGTTCTGGGAGAAGTTCTACTTCCGGCCGGGGAACCTGGGCTATCCGGTCTTCGACACCGCCGTGGGTCGCATCGGCGTCTACATCTGCTACGAGCGGCACTTCCCGGAGGGTTGGCGCGCCCTGGGGCTGGCCGGCGCGAAGATCGTGTTCAACCCCTCCGCCACCAGCCGCGGCCTGTCGGAGTACCTGTGGCGGCTGGAGCAGCCGGCCGCCGCGGTCGCCAACGAGTACTACGTCGGGACGATCAACCGGGTCGGCGTGGAGCCGCTGGGCGACAACGACTTCTACGGCCAGTCGTACTTCGTTGACCCGCGCGGGCAGTTGGTCGGCGACGCGGCGTCGGACACCGAGGAGGAGGTCGTCGTCCGCGACCTGGACATGGACATGCTGGCCGAGGTACGCGACCTGTGGGCGTTCTACCGCGACCGCCGGCCCGAGACCTACGAATCGCTGGTGAAGCCGTGACCATCGTCATCCGCAACGGGACTGTCGTCAACGCCACCGGGGCGTACCCGGCGGACGTGCTGGTGGAGGGCGAGCGGATCGTGGCGCTCGCGGCACCCGACTCGGGTCTGGCGCAGCAGTGGGCGGCCGGCGCCGAGCGGGTGATCGACGCCGCCGGGAAGTACGTGGTGCCGGGCGGCATCGACGGGCACACCCACATGGAGATGCCGTTCGGCGGCACGTTCTCGGCGGACACGTTCGAGACCGGCACGATCGCGGCCGCCTGGGGCGGTACGACGACCATCGTGGACTTCGCGGTGCAGGCCAAAGGCACGTCGCTGTTGTCCGCGCTGGACAAGTGGCACAGCAAGGCCGACGGCAACTGCGCAATCGACTACGCGTTCCACATGATCATCTCGGACGTGAACGACACGTCGCTGAAGGAGATGGAGGCCTGCATCGACGCGGGCGTCAACACGTTCAAGATGTTCATGGCGTATCCGGGGGTCTTCTACGCCACCGACGGGGAGATCCTGCGGGCGATGCAGAAGGCCCGCGACACCGGCTCGATGATCATGATGCACGCGGAGAACGGCATCGCCATCGACCAGCTCGTCCTGCGGGCACTGGAGAGTGGGCAGACCGACCCGGTGCAGCACGGGCTGACCCGGCCACCCGAGCTGGAGGGCGAGGCGACCAACCGGGCGATCACCCTTGCGAAGGTCACCGGCGCGCCGCTGTACATCGTGCACCTGTCTGCCGCGCACGCCCTCGACGCGGTCACCCGCGCCCGGGACACCGGCCAGAACGTGTTCGCCGAGACCTGCCCGCAGTACCTGTTCCTGTCGTTGGACGACCTGGCCAGGCCGGACTTCGAGGGCGCGAAGTATGTCGCCTCTCCCCCGCTGCGGCCCAAGGAGCACCAGGCGGAGCTGTGGCGCGGTCTACGCACCAACGACCTGTCGCTGGTGTCCACCGACCACTGCCCGTTCTGCTTCAAGGACCAGAAGGAACTCGGCCGGGGAGACTTCTCCAAGATCCCGAACGGGATGCCGGGCGTCGAGCACCGGATGGACCTGCTCTATCAGGGCGTCGTGCGCGGCGAGATCACCCTGCCGCGGTGGGTGGAGATCAGCTCCACCACGCCCGCCCGGATGTTCGGCCTCTACCCCCGCAAGGGTGTCATCGCGCCCGGCGCTGACGCGGACATCACGGTGTACGACCCGACGGCCCGGCAGACCATCTCGGCCAGCAGCCACCACATGAACGTGGACTATTCCGCGTACGAGGGCATGGAGCTGACCGGACAGGTGGCCACCGTGCTGTCCCGCGGTCGGGTCGTCGTGGACGACGGCGCGTTCCACGGCGCCGCCGGACACGGCACGTTCCTCAAGCGCGATCTCTGCCAGTACCTGGTCTGACAAGGAGTGGCCGTGGACTTCGGTGTCGTACTCCAGACCGACCCACCCGCCCGCGACGTCGTCGCCGGGCTCACCGCCGCCGAGGACAACGGGTTCCGCTACGGCTGGACGTTCGACTCCTGCGTGCTGTGGCAGGAGCCGTTCGTCATCTACTCGCAGGTCCTCGCCGCGACCAAGCACCTGATCGTCGGACCGATGGTGACCAACCCGAGCACCCGCGACTGGTCGGTCACCGCGTCGCTGTTCGCCACCCTCAACGAGATGTTCGGCAACCGCACCGTGTGCGGCATCGGACGCGGCGACTCGGCCCGACGGGTCATCGGCCAGCCGCCGGCGAGCCTCGCGACGCTGCACCAGGCCATGCACGTGATCAAGGAACTGGCCGAGGGCCGGGAGGTCGCACACCACGGCACGCCGGTGCGCATCCCGTGGGTGCGCGACGGCCGGCTGGAGGTCTGGATGGCCGCGTACGGCCCGAAGGCGCTGCGGCTGGTCGGCGAGCAGGCCGACGGTTTCATCCTGCAGACCGCCGACCCCGACATCGCCCGCTGGACCATCGGCTCGGTACGCGACGCGGCGACCGCCGCCGGCCGGGACCCCGATGCGATCACCATGTGCGTGGCCGCGCCCGCCTACGTCGGCACCAACCTCGCCCACCAGCGGGACCAGCTGCGCTGGTTCGGCGGCATGGTCGGCAACCACGTGGCCGACCTGGTCGCCCGCTACGGCGACTCCGGGGTGGTGCCGAAGGCGCTGACCGACTACATCCGGGGCCGCGAGGGCTACGACTACACGCACCACGGCCGGGCCGGTAATCCGTCCACCGACTTCGTGCCGGACGGCATCGTCGACCGGTTCTGCCTGCTCGGACCCGAGTCGGCCCACGTCGACCGGCTGCAGGAGCTCAAGGAGATCGGGGTGAGCAACTTCGCCCTCTACCTGATGCACGACGACAAGGAGAAGACCCTGTCCGCGTACGGCAAGGACGTGATCGCGCACGTCTGATCCGGGCGCCATTCGCGCCCGAACGACCATCGACCGTGGCCAGTCGCGCAATTACCATGATCCCCTTGGGACAGCCCCCACCACGGGAGGTATTCGTGCGCCAATCGCGCTATCGCATTCTCTTCGCCGCCACTCTAGCCACCACAACCGTCCTGGCCGTGCCCGCGGCACCGGCCGCCGCCACGCCGGCGCCCGGCATCGTCGTCAGCGACGGGATGACCCAACCGGTGTTCTCGTTCGCCGAGGCCATCGAGGAACGGGTGTGGGTCGAGACGCCACTCGACACCGACCACGACGGCCGGCTCGACCGGGTCGTCGCCGACATCTCCCGCCCCCGGGAGACCGCCACGGAGGGCTTCAAGGTCCCCGTCGTCTTCGAGCACAGCCCCTATCGCAAGGGCACCTGGGGCGACGTGCCGTACCCGAGCGTGCTGGTGGACGAGCTGCCGCAGACCGGGCTCACCAAGCAGCAGCTGCGCAGCCAGTCACAGGCTATCGGGATCCAGCGGGCCAAGGCCAACCTGCCCGGCTCCCTCGACGACTACTACGTCCCCCGCGGGTACGCGGTGGTGCTCGGGCAGAGCATCGGCACCGCGGACTCCGACGGCTGCCCGACCAGTGGGGACATGGCGGAGACGCTGGGCACGAAGGCCATCATCGACTGGCTGGGCGGCCGGGCGAAGGCGTACAACGCCGCCGGCGAGCCGGTCACCGCCGACTGGACCACCGGAGCGGTGGGCATGACCGGCGTGTCGTACAACGGGACGCTGCCCAACCAGGTGGCCACGACCGGGGTCGAGAACCTCAAGACCATCATCCCGGTCTCCGCGATCAGCAACTGGTACGACTACTACCGGGCCAACGGGCTGGTGGTCGCGCCGGGCACCTTCCAGGGCGAGGACCTCGACGTCCTGGCGCAGTACACGGCGGGTCGGGCGCGCGCCGAAGGCCGGTGCGCCGACGAGATCGCCCAGCTGACGACGGAACAGGACCGGATCACCGGTGACTACAGTGACTTCTGGCGGGCCCGCGACTACCTGCCGGGCGCCAAGAAGGTCACCGCCAGCGTCTTCGTCGTGCACGGGCTCAACGACTGGAACGTGAAGACGGAGAACTTCGCCGGCTGGTGGGACCGGCTCGCGGCGGCCGGTGTGCCGCGCAAGATCTGGCTGCACCAGGGCGGGCATGGCGGCCCGGGCAACACCGCGACGGTGACCCTGCCGGGCGGCCAGGCGTGGACCTACAAGCAGACCGAGAACCGCTGGCTCGACTACTGGCTGTGGGGCGTGCAGAACGGCATCATGGACGAGCCCACGGCGGTCCTGCAGCGTGAGAACCGGTCCTACACCACGTACGCGAACTGGCCGGACCCGGGCGCCCGGGACGTGGCGCTGACCCTCACCGCCGACAGCGCCACCGAGCCCGGCAACCTGATCACCACCGACGCCCGGAACCAGCGCACCGAGCAGTCCTTCGTGGACGAGGGCCGCACGATCAGCCCGAGCACGCTGGTGGCTGGTCCTGACACGGCCAGCGCCAACCGGCTGGTCTACCGCTCGCCGGTGCTGACCAGCGACGTGCGCCTGTCCGGGCGGCCGGAGATGCGGTTGCGGATGTCCATCGACAACCGCGCCGACGCGAACCTGTCCGTCTACCTGGTCGACTACGGCGCGCCCGGCTCGACCGCGCGGCCGGTCGTGGTGACGCGGGGCTGGATGGATCCGCAGAACCGGACCGGCTGGTCGCACACGGTCGCGGTCCAGCAGGGCGTGATGTACGACTACCGCTGGACCCTGGAGCCGAAGGACTACGTCTTCGCGGCGGGGCACCGCATCGGGGTCGTCGTCTTCTCCAGCGACCAGGAATACACCCTGCTGCCGCTCGGCGGCACCCGACTGACCGTTCAGCCCGGTTCCAGCCGCCTCACCCTGCCGATCGTCGGCGGCCGCGAGGCGCTCGGCTTCTGAGTACGTCGCCGGCCCGGACGGCTCCTGCGCCGCCCGGGCCGGCGGTGGCTCACCGTCCTCGACGTCCCGCCGGTCCTTGGTTGCCGACCGGCGCCCCGGGGCTCCGGCCGCTGATCGCAGCGTGGCGAATGCCCGGCCGAAAACGGGGTACACCCGCCGCGCTCGGGCGGACGACCGCCATCGGGCGGCAGCGGCGGCGAATCTCGTGAGGGGCGGAGCGGAGTGGGGCATTTCCGGTGCATGACGTGAGACCGTCTCCGGTGATGTTCGGGGGCCACGCGCGGCGCACTCGTCGCGTCCCGGCCGGACCCGTCGGGCGCCGACCCCTGACCCGGCTGACCGTGGTCAGCCTGGCCGGACACGTGGCCTTCGAGCTGGCAGCGGGTGTCGGCATGCCGCTCGCCTCGCTGATCGGGCCGTACGCCGCCGCGGGTTTCTGGACGCTCGTCACCGGCGGCGTCCTGGCCGCGACCGGTCGCGACGAGTCCGCTGACCCGTTGTTGGCCGCGGCGAACGGCTTCGGGCTCGCCGCCGTGTCGGCTCATCTGCGCGGTTGGCCAACTCGTCGCACCAGAGCCGGCCTGCCCTGGTTGGAGGACTGCGAGGGGCTGGGATCCGAGCTGATGCCCTTCTACAACCCGATCCTCTACACCTCGGCCGTCGCGGGTCTGCTCGCCGTGCTCCGGGAGAACCGGACCGCCCGGCTGCGCGTGCCGGCGGTCATGCTCGGACTCGTACCGGTGCTCGTCGCCTATCAGCACTGGGAGCACCGGCGGCTGCGCCGGCAGGCCCACACCCGCCCCGGGTGGTGGAACCGCCGGCTGCGGCACCTGCCCCAGGCAGCGTGACGCGGCCGACGCCTCGCGCCGCGGGATCGCCGACCGCGACCCCGCCGAGCTCATTCCTCGATCGCGCCGCCAACCGCACGCAGGTGGTCCCGGAAGGTCAGCGCCGTGTTCTCGGCCCGTGCGGCCAGGTAGCCCCCGAAACCCACCTGCGCCCGCAGCGGTTCGCCGCAGCGGATCCGCTCGGCCTGCCGCCGCTCCGTGTCCCGGATGGACTCCGCGAGGTCGAACAACTCCCGGGCCCGGATGGCCGGGATGAAGAGCACCCCGTCCTCGTCGGCCAGCGCGAGGTCGTCGGGGTCGACGCTCCACTCCCCCACCCGCGCCGACCTCAACGCCTCGGGCGGCCGCGCGGCGAGCCGTCGCGGTCCGGTGGGGGTGGCGCCCAGGCTGAACACCGGCAGCCCCACCGCCCGGATGTCGACGGTGTCGCGGTGCAGGCCCCAGACGACCAGGCCGGCCAGCCCGCCGGCCTGCGCCTCCAGCACCACCAGGTCGCCCACGCACGCCTCGTCGGTGCGTCCGCCGTTGTCCACCACCAGCACGTCGCCGGGCGCGGCCCGGTCGATCGCCTCCAGGAAGATGTCGACGCTGCCGACGTGCCGGGTCGGCAGCACCCGCCCGGCGGCCCGCCCACCGGCGACCACCGGTCCGACGCCGGGTGGGGCGCAGCGGACCGGCGCGGCGGCCCGCAGGCAGGCGTCGGCGACGTGGGCGGTGGTCAGCGCCGCGAAGCGGTCGCGCAATTCATCCGGGCCCATGTTCATGACCCGACGCTAATCACGCTCACCGGTCATGGGAGGGGCCAGTTTCCGGTCCGTGGCCTGCCGCCGCACCGGCCCGCCGCTCGCCTCGGGCCGGAGCTCTGGTCCGGGAGCTCATGTCCCCTCGTCCATGGGCCCGCCGCTCCAGCCGCAGGCGCCGCCGGGCGCGCGGGGTGTGCCGCCGGGGCCGGAGCATCCGCGCCCGGATCGGTGGGTGCAGCTCCGCCTCACCCGCGCCGGCGGCGGTCCGCACCATCCGGTTGGCGTCGTCCGGCTCGCATCCGGTGGCGCGCAGCAGCTCACTGGCCGCCGTACGGAGGTCGGTGATCACGCCGTCACCGTACGAGCGGACGCACTGGGCCCACGCCCGGCCGGCCAGTTGGGCGCTCTCCCGGGTCAGCTGGTGGGTGCGGTCCAGGTCCTCGCCGGAGCGGCCGGCGCGGCGCAGTGCCCGGGCGGCCTCTGCGAGCCGGGAGACGGCGTCGGGGAGCGCAGCCGGGATGGGCTCGTCATATTGCAGGGCGGTGGTGGAGCGACGGGCCACCGACCGGGCGTAGAGGATCAGCCGTTCCAGATGTGCCGCACCGTTGGCGTAGCGGTGGTACAGCGCGCGGCGGTGCCAGCGGGCCGGCGCGAGCGTGACCACCTCTCCGGCGCCAGTGAGCGCCTCGTTGAGCCGCCCGACGTCGGCGTCCAGCCCGCGCAGCCGCTCCAGCGCGCGGACCGCCGCGTCGGCGTCCCGGGTGGTCAGGGCGTGCGCCACCGCGTCGAGCTGCTCGGTGAGGACGGTGAAGATCGGCGCGGCGGCCCGGTCGAGCACCCGGATCGGATTGACCGGCAGCAGCAGGACGACCACCGCGAGGCCGACCAGGCCGCCGACGAGCGCGTCGAAGATGCGGGGCAGTTCGAGGCCGGAGCGGACCGGGGCCAGGGCGGAGATCAGGACCGCCGTACCGCCGGCCTGGCCGACCAGGGCGCCGCCCCGGCCGGCCACCAGCAGCGCCGTCGCGATCGCCAGCGTCACGACCAGCCCGAGCTGCCAGGACCCGGAGCCGAGCAGAAAGCGCAACAGGTCGCCGACGAGGATGCCGAGTCCCACCCCGACCAGCAGCTCGAAGGCCCGCCGGGCCCGCTGTCCGATGGCGGTGGCGATCGTGCCGACCGCGGCGGCCGGGGCGAAGACGTGCGCGCCGGGGCCGAGGAGGTACTGGGCGAGCAGGGCGGCGAGCGCGGCGGCGAGCCCGGCCTGCACGGAGATCACGGCGGTGACCTCCAGCTGACGCAGGCGTAGCCGGCCGGCCTGTCCGCCCTGGCTGCGGGCGCGGGTCACCGCTCGTTCGCCCCGCCCGGTCACCCGGTTCAGGGTGAGCGGACGGTGTCGGCGGTACGCCGCTTGTCGGCCATGGCGGCGGTCACCCGGCGCGACGCGGGTGAATCGTCCTGTTAGTGACGGTTGACCCGGTCGCCGCGTCCGGGTCGCGGTCAGCGGCGGAATGTGCGGTCGAGCAGGTCGAACAGGGCGGCCCAGTGCCGCTCGGTGGCCTGCTCGTCGTACTCGGAGGTGTCGGACTGGGTGTAGCCGTGGTGGGCGCCCGGGTACACCTCGGAGCGGTAGGCGACACCGGCGCGGTCCATAACCCGTTCCAGGACGGCGATCTGCTCGGCCGGCATCGACCGGTCCTGGTCGGCGTGGCCGAAGTACAGCTCGCCGGTGACCGCGCCGACGGCCAGGTGCGGGCTGTCCGGGGCGTCGGTGGCCAGCCGCCCGGCGTGGAAGACGGCCGCGGCGGCGATCCGGTCCGGGTGCGCCTCGATGGCTCGCAGCGCGTTCAGGCCGCCCATGCAGTAGCCGGTGATGGCGACCGGGCCGGGCGCGACGTCCGGCTGCGCGGCCAGGAAGTCCAGGTAGGCGGCGGTGTCCCGGGCGACGACGTCCGGGGTCAGGGAGCGGATCATCGGGCCGAGTTCCTCGAACAGCGCGCCGCGCCGGGACGGCTCGCGGAGCCCGGAGAGGTCGACCAGCGGCGCGCGACCGAAGCGGTGAAAGAGATTCGGCACCAGCACGACGTGACCGCGGGCGGCGATCGTCTCGGCCATCTCCGCCAGCCGCGGGCGCAGCCCGTACGCGTCCATGAAGACCAGAACGGCCGGGAACGGGCCGTCCCCGTCGGGCCGGACGAGATACGCGTCGGCCACTCCGTCGCCGGTCGGCACGTCCACGGTCGTCGTCTGCACGGTGCGCCTCCTCGCGTTGATCGTTCCGCGTGCACGCTACTCGCCAGGCTGCGGGCCCGCCCGTCGTGGGCGCGGCGCGCGGTGACGAGTCAGACTGGAGGCGACGAGGCGCCGGCGCGGCCGGGACGACGGAGGGTGTGCCCATGGCGGTGGATGTGGTGTCCGAGGTGGTGATCGGCCGCGCGGTCGCCGAGGTGGCCCGGTACGCGGGCGATCCGTCGAACGCGCCCGCGTGGTACGTGAACATCGCCTCGGTCGAGTGGTTGACGCCGCCGCCCGTGCGGGTCGGTTCCCGGGTCGCCTTCGTGGCGCACTTCCTCGGTAGGCGGCTCGCCTACACCTACGAGATCGTCGAGCTGGTCCCGGACGAGCGGCTCGTGATGCGGACCGCCGAGGGACCGTTCCCGATGGAGACCACCTACCGGTGGGAGCCGCACGGCGACGGCGCCACCCGGATGATCCTGCGCAATCGAGGCGAGCCCAGCGGCTTCGCGTCGGTCGCCGCTCCGGTCCTGGCCGCCGCGATGCGCCGGGCGAACCGGAAGGACCTGGCCATGCTGAAGGCTCGGCTGGAAGCCGCCCTCGGCTGACCGATCGCGATCAACCTGGGACGGAGCCGAGGGGCGGCGCGCCCGCGGGGTCGTAGGTCAGCATGGTCGATTCTGACCGCTCGTGGTCTTCCCGTGCCGGTGTGTCTGCGGCATGCTGGATCGATGGGAGAGGTGCTTCCGATGCCCAGCTTCGGTGACCTGTTCACCGACCTGCGCGGCGAGGACCGGACGCTGCGGATCAGCTACCACCCGGACCGCGGCGCCGTGGTGTTGTCCCTGTGGAGCGGCTCGCTCTGCCGCGGCTCGTTCCGGATGCCGGCCGACGACCTCGGGCGACTCCTGACCCTGCTCACCGACATGCGGAGCGCTGCCGCCCCCGACGCCACGGCCGGGGGTGACGCGACCGGTTCGGCACCGACCGCCGACGAGACCACGGCCGCCGTGCCGGCCCCCTCGGTGGAGCGTACCGGCGACGTCTCGGCGCACCGGGTGGCCCTGCCGATCCAGCCCGTGCCCCGGGTGGCCTGACTCCACACGTGCCCTGACCTCGAACGTGCGGAACCGTTACAAAACGGGGCAGCCATCCTCGCTTCCGCGGGCTACCGTCATGCTCAGGAATTCGGAAGGGAGGGACGATGCTTCCCGTCTCACCACACACCACCCGCCTTCGCCACCCCGCCTCGCGCGCCGCGCTCGGGATGGCCCTCCTCGTGACCGCCGGCGGCCTGGCCGTCACCGCCAGTCCGGCGTCGGCCGCCGCACCCACCCCCAGCACCGTCACCACCGTCACCACCGTCACGCTCGCCGCGAGCAGCCAGCCAGTCCTGCGGCAGGGCTCCAAGGGCGCGGCGGTCAGCACCCTGCAACGCCGGCTCACCGCGCTGCATTACGACGTCGGCGGGATCGACGGCGACTTCGGACCGTCGACGCACCACGCCGTCGTCGCCTTCCAGAAGGTGAACGGGCTGGCCCGGGACGGGATCGTCGGGCCGCGCACCTGGGCGGCGCTCGACCGCCCGGTCGTCCCCAAGCCGAAGTACACGCACTCCGGCTATTCGCTGGAGGCCAACCTGACCCGGCAGGTGCTGTACCTTGCGCGCGGGGGGTCAGTGGTACGGATCCTGGACGCCTCCAGCGGAAAGTCCAGCACCCCCACCCCCACCGGCAACTACAAGATCGAGCGGCGCATCGACGGCTGGCGGCAGAGCGACCTCGGCCTGCTGTGGCGGCCGAACTACTTCTACCGCGGCTACGCGGTGCACGGCGCCACCTCCGTGCCCACCTACCCGGCCAGCCATGGCTGCGTCCGGGTGCCCATCCCCGCCATGAACCGGCTCTGGTCGGTCATCGGGGTCGGCGTTCCCGTGCACATCTACCGCTGACGCGCGACCCGGCCGGCGGCCCGCCGGATCATCTGATGGGCCGCCGGCTCGGGACGGTGCGGACGACCCGGCGCCGATAGCATCGCCGGGATGTCGATCCGGCCGACCATCTTCCGGCTGCTCATGCTGGTGTCGGCGGCGTTGTTCCTGGCGGTGGCGCTGACAATCCGGGCCCTTGCCGACGGCCGCCTCGAGCAGTACTCGGGCACCGCCCTGTACGCGTCGCTGGTGTACGCCGGGGTGCTCTTCCTGGGGCCGCGCCTGCGCCCGGTGCCGGCCGGGGCCATCGCGGTGGGCTTCTGCTGGGCGATGGAGTGTTTCCAGCTCAGCGGCGTGCCGGCCGCGCTGTCGGCGCGTAGCCTGCTGGCCCGGCTGGTGCTGGGCGTCCAGTTCGATCCGGTGGACCTGCTCTGGTATCCGGTCGGCGTGGTGCCGCTGGTCGTGCTGCACCGGCTGCTGCCGTTTGAGTCGGCGGTGGCGGGGAAGACGCGGGCATCCGTCCGAGAGAAGGGCCCTGATGATGGACGACAACCAGTTCATCGGCCTGGTGGCGAAGCGCACCGGGACGTCGTCGCAGCAGGCGACCGCCCTCGTCCGGGCCACGCTGACGACCCTGGCGGAGCGGATCGACGGCGGCGAGGGGCGTGATCTGGCCGGTCAGCTTCCCGAGGGTCTGCGGCCGTACGCCTTCGCCCCGACCGAGACCGCCGAGCGGTTCGGTCTCGACGTGTTCCTGCAGCGGGTCAGCGGGCGCGCCGAGGTCGACCCGGAGCGGGCGAAGGACGGGGCGACGGCAGTGTTCGACGCCCTCCGCCAGGCCCTCCCACCCGAGGCGTATGACGACGTGGTGTCCCAGCTCCCGGCGGAGTTCGGCGAGGTCGCCGACCTGACCGCGCCCTTCGTGCAGCGCACCCGCTGAGCGGGCCGCTCGGGTCGGGAGGCCGCGATGACCGCCAACTGGGACGAGCAGGCTGACGCGCTGCGCCGGCCGCCGGAGGTCGACGCGCAGGAGCAGCAGCAGGACGAGACCGTGGTCGGTCCGCCGGACGCGGTCTCCGACGCCGTGCCGGAGGCGTCCGAGGCGGACTTGGCGGAGCAGGGCGTCCTGCGTCCGCCGAGTGACCAGACCGACCTGGCCGGCGCCGTCCGCGGCGATGTCAGCCCGGCGGACGCCGTGGAACAGAACCAGGAGATACCGGTACCTGACGAGGACCGCCGGGACTGAGAGCTCCGGGGCGGCGGGCGGTCCACCCAGGGCCGCCACCGGACCTCGCCAGCACCTGCGGGAGCTCAGCTCGCCCGGTCGGGCAGGACGGGCACCCGGCGGGCTCAGCGGTCCGGGCTGTCGGCGGCGGCCATGATGCGCAACGCGTTCGCGTCCAGGCCGATCCGGATCGGCGTCTCGCCGTACAGCTCGCCGTCGACCTCGACCGGCGCGGGCCGGTCGGTCTCCAGCCACAGCTGGCGCACGGCGAGGAACGGCTCGTCGCCGAGCGTGCGGCGGTGCCCGGTGGCGGCGTTGCGGGCGGTGTCGCGCAGCAGCCCGCGGCGCGTCGACCCCCCGACGGGGTACGCCACCAGCAGCCGGTCGTCGGCGTTGGCGTCGGCGGTGATAGGCCGGCCGGCCTGGTGGCCGCCGTTGGCCACGTACAACTGGTGGGTGACGAACTCGTGCGTACGCGCCTCGGCGCGCACGGTCACCCGCAGCGGCCGGTGCCGGGTGAGCAGCGCCAGGGCGGTGAGCGGGTACGCGAGTCGGCCGGTGGCCCGTTTGAGCCGCGGCGGCGTCCGGAGCATCACGTCGGCGGACAGGCCGATGCCGACATGGTTGGTGAACCGCATGTTCCCGACCAGGCCGAGGTCGACGTCGATCACCTTGCCGGCGGTGAGGATCCCGACCGCGGCGTCGAGGTCGAGCGGGATACCGACGGTGCGGGCGAAGTTGTTGGTGGTGCCGAGCGGCAGCAGGCCGAGCGCGATGTCGCGGTGGGCGAGCAGCCGGGCGGCGGTGCCGATGGTGCCGTCACCGCCGCCGGCGACCAGCAGGTCCGGCCCCAGGTCGGCGGCCGCGGCGAGGCGCTGTTCGAGCTCGCCGGGCCGCTCGACCGGGTATGTGCCGAGCAGGGTGAACCCGGCCGCCACCAGCCGCGATCGGGCCCCCTCGTAGAGCTGGCGGCCCCGGCGGGAGTGGGCGTTGACGACGAGCACCGCCCGCCGCTCCCGCCGGATCGCCGCCCCCAGCTCCTGCTTGGTCCGCATGAGGCCCGACCCTATCCGGCGGGCGCCGGTCGGGGCGGGCAACGACGGGCCGGTGGGCCGCCGGTCAGTGCGCGGCCACAGCGACCACGGCCGGCTCGACCTCGGCCAGCCGCGCGGGCCGGACCACGACGAGCAGGACGGCCATCGCCGCAACCATGCCGCCGGCGACCACCACGGCCATCGCCACGCTGCCGGTGCCGAGTACGCCGACGAGCGGCGCGGCCAACGCGCCGACGCCGAACTGCACCGCGCCGAGCAGCGCGGCGGCGGTGCCGGCGGCCTCGCCGTGGCGGGACAGCGCCAGGGCGGGCGCGTTCGGCATGGCGAGCCCGGCCGCGGCGAGCACCACCCACAGCGAGGCGAGGATGGCGGCGAGGCCACCGAAGCCGGTGGCGGCGACGGCGAGCAGCACGAGTCCGGCCGCCGTGCCCACGCCGAGCGCGGTGACGAGGATCCGCTGCGGCGAGTACCGGCGCAGCAGCCGCACGTTGAGTTGGGTGGCCGTGATCAGGCCGACCGCGCCGGCACCGAAGGCGATCCCGAACTGCTGCTCGTCCAGCCCGTACTGCTGCTGGAAGACGAACGACGACCCGGCCACGTACGCGAAGAGCGCCGCCATGGCGAGCCCGGCGACCAGCACGAGGCCGACGAACGTCCGGTCGCGCAGCAGCGCGAGGTAGTCCCGCCCGGTGGCGGCCAGCCCGCCGCGGCGGCGCCGCTCGGGCGGCAGGGTTTCGGCGAGCCCGAACGCCGCGACCGTGACCAGCAGGACGCCGAAGACGGCGAGGGCCACGAACACGCCCCGCCAGTCCGACCAGCGCAGCAGCCCGCTGCCGAGCGTGGGGGCCAGGATCGGGGCCACGCCCATGACCAGCATCAGGCGGGAGAAGAGCCGGGCGAAGGCGGCGCCGCTGAACAGGTCGCGGACCACCGCCATCGCCACCACGGAGCTGGCCGCTACGCCGAGCCCTTGCAGTACGCGCAGGGTGCCGACGATCCCGATGTTCGGCGCGATCGCGCACAGCATGGACGCCACGATGTGCAGCGCGATGCCGGCGAGCAGCGGCTTGCGTCGGCCGACCGCGTCGGACAGCGGGCCGATGAGCAGCTGGCCGAGGGCGAGGCCGGCGAGGGTGCCGGTCAGGGTCAGCTGGACGGCCGCCGACGTGGTGTGCAGGTCGGTGGTGATGGCCGGCAGCGCGGGCAGGTACATGTCGATGGTCAGCGGCCCGATGGCGATCAACGAGCCGAGGACGAGGACGAGCCGCAGCCGTTGCCGGGTGCTCATCAGGTCACCGGAAAGCTGGGTTGGCGTGGATGTCTCGATGGTGTCGACGGTCGCGGTCACGGGGCCACGTCCGTCCGGACGCGGGCGGAGAACTGTGCGGCGGTCACACCTGCCACCAAATCACTGGACCGCTGATCTCATTCCCGCTCGCGACGAAGGTGCCTCAGGTCACACGTGCCGCGAACGGCCGCGCCGATCGTTGAACCGGTACGACGTGAGCCAGCAGTGGAGGACAGGACAGGTGCCGGACTACCCGAAGGCGATCACCCCGGTGGACCACATCGAGCCCGTGCCGCGCCGGGTCCGCGCGTTCCTCGCCGCCGAGCCGGTGCTGGACACCACGCGGGCCCGGTACGTCTGGGAGTGGCCGTTCTACCCGCAGTACTACATCCCGAGCGCGGACGTGAACCGTGACCTGCTGGTCGACGAGCAGCGTACGGACCCGTCGCGGCGGGGCACCGGGCGGTTGCACGGGTTGCGGGTCGGCGAGACCACTCGTGGTTCGTGCGCCCGGTGGCACGGGGACGACGCGCTGCCCGGGCTGGCGGACACGATCCGGTTCGACTGGGCGGCGCTCGACGGCTGGTTCGAGGAGGACGAGGAGGTGTTCGTCCATCCGCGTAACCCGTACGCGCGGGTGGACGCGGTGCGGTCCTCGCGCAGCGTGCGGGTGGAACTCGACGGCACAGTGCTGGCCGAGTCGACGTCGCCGGTGCTGGTCTTCGAGACCGGCCTGCCGACCCGCTACTACCTGAATCGCACCGACGTGAACTTCCACCGCCTCGTGCCGTCGGAGACCACGACCTCCTGCCCGTACAAGGGTCGGACCAGCGACTACTGGTCGGTCCGCGGCGACGGCACGGCGCACCCAGACCTGGCCTGGTCGTACCGCTTTCCGACTGGGGCGCTGCTGCCGATCGCCGGCCTGGTCGCGTTCTACAACGAGAAGGTCGACCTGATCGTCGGCGGGGAGCGGCTGGCCCGGCCCAGGACGCACTTCTCCTGAGCGGGCCCGGGCAGAATCCGGTGTCGCGGCATCGCGCGTGGGCGCATGCTTGGCGACATGGTCGATGGCACTCCGACGTGGCGCAGCCCGTCCCTGGCCCGGGCCGTCGCGGAGCTCGAGGCGGAACTTGAGCTGGCCTGGGCGTGCCTGCTCGCCGAGCTGGACGTCGCCCCGGGTACGCCGGAGGAGACGGCGCTGGGCTGGCTCGTGGCGGACGGTCCAGACGAGCACGACTGGCGGGTGGTGGACGCGGCCCTCGACCGTCTGACGTGCCCGCTCTGCGGATCCACGCTCACCCACGGTCCGGTCACCTGTCACCGGTGCGCCTACTACCACGGCATGCGCTTCGCGGCGCGGGAGACGGACCGGCCGAACGTGTCGCCCGGCAACGAGCATGCGATCCGCGTCTCCTTCGCCGTGGCCCGTCACCGTGCGCGCTACTCGCCCCGGGCCCGGGTCGGCTACGAGCTGAGCCTGCCCGGCCTCGTGGCCGGTGAGCTGCCCACCACGGCGCAGGCGCAGGCAGCCAAGGCGTTGATCAACAAGTTGACGCCCGGGGAGTGCGACGAGGTCGTCACCCTCGCCGAGGTGGAGGCGCTCGCGCGTACCCGGTGACGCGTCGGTGGAGCGGCAATCCCATGGCTGGCAACTTTCTTCATCTTGCCGTCATGAGGTGGAAAACGTTGACAGCGCTCCGCGGGCCCCGTGATACTCGGTCGCCGGGCGTGCGGTCAGCGCCCGGGCCGGGCTCAACCTGCTCGGCGACGGGCTCCGCAACGCCCTCGACCCGAGAAGTGGACGCAACGCATGACGGATCGCCTGGGTGACCTGCTGACCGAGCAGGTCGACGATCGGTACGCCGGCCTCGACACCGCCTCGGTCGCACAGTTGGCGGTGGTCATGAACGACGCGGACGCGACCGTGCCCGGCGCCGTGCGGGCCGCGCTGCCGCAGATCGTGCCGGCCATCGAAGGGATCGCCGACCGGCTGGCGGCCGGCGGACGGCTGCTCTACGTCGGGGCGGGCACCGCCGGCCGGCTGGGGGTGCTCGACGCATCGGAGTGTCCGCCGACGTTCAGCACCCCACCGGAGCTGGTGCGCGCCGTCATCGCCGGCGGCACCCCGGCGCTGTTCGCGGCGCAGGAGGGCGTGGAGGACGACGAGGCCGCCGGCGCGGAGGCGATCGCCGAATGCGCGATCACGGCCACCGACGCGGTCGTCGGGATCTCGGCGAGCGGCCGCACCCCGTACGTCCTGGCGGCGGTGCGGGCCGCCAGGCAGCGGGACGCACTGACCGTCGGCCTGTCGTGTAACGCCGACACCCCGTTGAGCGCCGCCGCCGATCACGGGATCGAGGTGCTCGTCGGCCCCGAGGTGCTGGCCGGCTCGACCCGGTTGAAGGCCGGCACCGCGCAGAAGCTGGTGCTCAACATGATCTCGACGGTCTCGATGATCAGGTTGGGCAAGACGTACGACAACCTCATGGTCGACCTGCGGGTGACCAACGCCAAGCTCCGTGACCGGGCGGTGCGCATCATCCGGCGGGTGACCGGGGCACCCCACGCCGAGGCGGAGGCGGCGCTCGACCGCGCCAACCTGGACGTCAAGACCGCGATCCTGATGCTCGACGGCCCTGCCAACGAGGCGGACCCCCGCCAGCGGCTGGCCGCCAGCGGCGGCCGGCTACGGAAGGCGCTGGAGGCGAGCCCGTGAAGGTGCTCGGCCTGATCTCCGGCACCTCCCACGACGGCATCGACGTCGCGGTCGTCGACTTCGCGCTGCGCGGCGGGGTGCTGCACGGCACGGTCGGGTACGCCGGCAGTGCGCCCTACCCGGAGGAGCTGCGCGCCCGGCTGATGCGGGCCTTGCCACCCGCAGCGCTGACCTTCGCCGAGGCCTGCGAGCTGGACACCCTTATCGGTCAGGCGTTCGCCGAGGTGGCGGCCGACGCGGCCGGGCGGGCCGGCGGGGTGGACCTGATCTGCTCGCACGGGCAGACCGTCTACCACTGGGTGCAGGGGCGCCAGGTGCGGGGCACCCTGCAGATCGGGCAGCCGGCCTGGATCGCCGAGCGCACCGGCGTCCCGGTGGTCGCCGACGTACGGGTGCGGGATGTGGTCGCCGGGGGCCAGGGCGCACCGCTGGTGTCCATGATGGACGTCCTGCTGCTGTCCGGCCTGCCGGGCCGGCCGGCCGCGCTCAACCTGGGCGGCATCGCCAACCTGACCGTGCTGCGGCCGCCCGGTGGCGGCGGCCCGGTGGCCTACGACACCGGGCCGGCCAACGCGCTGATCGACGCCGCCGCGGTGCGGGCCAGCGACGGCCGGCTGCGGTACGACGCGGACGGCCGTCTCGCCGCCGCCGGCCGGGTGCACGCCGCCCTGCTGGCGGAGCTGCTCGCCGAGCCGTACTACCGGCTCGAGGCGCCGAAGACCACCGGCAAGGAGCTGTTCCACGCCGCATACCTGGAGTCGGCGCTGCGGGCGCACCCGGATCTGCCGGACGCGGACGTCGCCGCCACGCTGACCGCGCTCACCGCGCAGACCGTCGCCGACCAGGCACGCCGGCACGACGTCGACACCCTCGTCGCCTCGGGCGGAGGCTGCGCCAATCCGACCCTGATGGGCATGCTGCGGGAGCGCCTGCCCGGGGTGCGGGTCACCGCCGCCGACGAGTTCGGCGCGCCGGCCGACGCCAAGGAGGCGATCGCCTTCGCGCTGCTCGGCTGGCACACCGCGCACGGTCTGCCCGCCACCGTGCCGTCGTGCACCGGCGCGACCGGGGCCCGGGTGCTCGGCGCCATCGTGCCCGGCGCCGGCCCGCTGCGGCTGCCCGAGCCGCTGGCCACGGCGCCCACCGCGCTGCGGCTGATCGGACCCGTGGGAGCAGCCGCAACCGGCAGCCGCTGAGCCATGGTGACAGCGCGCCGGACGGTGGCGCGGCCGCGGTGCGCCTCGGCCTGAAGAAGCTGGTCGCGGGCGGCGTCGAGTCGGCCCTCCGGCGGCGCGCCGTTGGGAGTACTCTCCCGGCGGAGAGGAACGCGATGATCAGTCGTCGAAAGTTGATCGCCACCGGTCTGGGTGTCACGGCCGGCCTGGTGACGGCGGGTTGCAACCAGAAGTCGTCGTCGTCCGGTGCGGCGTGGTCGCAGCCCGGTGCGGCCGCGGCGAACACGCCGGCGGACGAGGTTCGGGTGACCGTCACGCCGGCCGCCGATGCCGCCAAGGTATCACCGCTCGAGCAGGTCGTCGTGGCACCCGAGGGCGGCACGCTCAAGGACGTCTCGGTGGCCACGGGTGGCAAGACCGTCGCTGGCAAGCTGGGCGACGACCAGACCTGGCGGTCGACGGGCAAGCTGGCCTATGGCAAGACCTACACGGTCACCGTGTCGGTGGCCGACCCGGCCGGCGCGCTGACCGAGCACCGGAGCAGCTTCAGCACCCTCAAGCCGTCCGGGGTCGCTTCCGCCACGTTCCAGGCCAGCGCGCTGGCCGCCCTCCAGGCCGGCGGCACGTACGGGGTTGGTCAGCCGGTCATGGTGCACTTCAGCAGGCCGGTGAAGAACCGCGCCGAGGCTGAGAAGGCTATGGTGGTGCAGACTACGCCGGCCGTCGAGGGACGGTGGCGCTGGATCGACGGCCGCAACGCGCACTGGCGGCCGGCGAAGTACTGGACGCCCGGCACGAAGATCTCGGTGAAGGTCAACCTCTTCGGCCAGGACCTCGGCCAGGGTGTCTACGGCGGCTCCAACGTCAGCACGAACTTCACCATCGGCCCGTCCCGCATCGCCATCGCCGACGCCAAGAACCACCGGATGAAGGTCTACCTCGACGGCAAGATGGTGCGGGACATCCCGATCAGCATGGGCAAGGGCGGCACCACCACGGGCGCGAACGGGGAGACCATCAGCTACTGGACGCGGTCCGGCCCGCACGTGGTGATGACCCGCGAGCCCTCGCACCGGATGACCTCGGCCAGCTACGGGGTCACCGACCCCAAGAACCCCGACTACTACGACGAGGTCATCCAGCTCTGCCTGCGGATCTCCTACTCCGGCGAGTTCGTCCACATGGCGGACTGGAACATCGGCGCCCAGGGCAACCAGAACACCTCGCACGGCTGCATCAACGTCGGGCCGGCCCACGCCCGCTGGTTCTACGACACGTTCCGGCTCGGTGACGTGGTCGACGTGCGTAACACCCCACGAGCGATGGCGCTCACCGACGGGGTGGGCGACTGGACCATCCCGTGGGACAAATGGTGACCAGCGGGGCAAGCGGTCAGAGGGCGCAGCAGAGCGACCGGTTCGGCGACCCGGCCTCGGCTGGTCACGAGGCCGGTGGCTGTGGAGGTAGTTCGCTACTCATGCACGTCGGCTGAACGTGGCCACCCAATTGACCTCCCAGCTCTCGCCCCCGTCGACGGAGAACGCCTGCTCCCAGCGGGGGTGCGCGGTGTCGACCTGGGACCACTGGTAGCGCACCCGGATCGGGGTCCCCTGCCAGGTGTCGTCGCACTCGAAGGTGCCGATCTCGTCGTCGAACCGGCCGACGACCGGCACGTCCAGTTGGCCGCCGCTGGCCTTGGAAGCCCACCAGATCCGCCACACCCGCTCCTGCGGGCTGTACAACCGCAGGGTGACGCCCTCCAGATCGCGCTCCGGCGCGCGGAGCACGTCGAAGACGCCGGTGCCGTCGAGCAACACCTGGCAGTCCAGGGTCGCGTCGAACTCGTACCACTCGTCGCACCCCGCCAGCACCTTGACCAGTCGGCGTTGGCGGCTGTCCCACTGGCCGGCCAGAAAGTCGAAATCGGTGTTCGTCATGCCGGGCAGGCTAGGCGGGCACCACTGACACGGTGTGTCAGTGGATTGGCTGGGCCGTGCCGACCGCCGAGGCGGGCGCCCGGGGTCCGGTCGACCCGGCCGGATACCGTACCGGCGGCGCGGGGTCGCCCCGCGCCTGCCGTCGAGCGGTGAGGAGGGCCGGATGCGGCTGCACGTCGGGTGCGCGATGTGGACGCACAAGTCCTGGCAGGGACGCTTTCTGGCGCACCCGCTGCCGGCGAACGAGCGGCTGCGGGCGTACGCCGGCTGGTGCACCGCGGTCGAGGGGAACACCACCTTCTACGCGACGCCGACGCGGGAGACGGTGGCGTCGTGGGCGCGGCAGACCGACCCTGATTTCCGGTTCGTGCTCAAGCTGCCGAAGGCCGTCACGCACGAACGCCGACTCACGGGCGCCGAGGACGAGCTGCGGGTCTTCCTGGACGCGATCGAACCCCTCGGCCCGCGGGCCCACGCCCTGTGGATCCAGCTGCCGGGCTCGTTCGGCCCCGCCGACGTACCCGCGCTCGCCCGCTTCCTGCGCGGGCTGCCCACCGCCCACCGGTACGCCGTGGAGGTCCGCCACCCCGCGTTCTTCGACGACCCCCGAGCGGTGCGCACGCTCGAGGAGACGCTCGACCGCGTCGGCGCGGAGTGGATTCCCTTCGATACCACCGCCTTCTTCCGTACCCCACCGACCAGTGACGCGGAACGGGAGGCGTGGACCCGCAAGCCGCGTACCCCGCTGCGCACCACGGCGTTGACCGATCGGCCGATCGTCCGGTACCTGGGCCGGGACGACCCCGCGCGGACGGTCGAGGGCTGGCGACCGTGGCTCGACGTGGTGACCCGCTGGCTGCGCGAGGACCGCTCGCCGACCGTGTTCGTGCACACGCCGGACAACGCCGACGCGCCCGACCTCGCCCGCCAGTTCCACGACGAGGTCCGGGCCCGTCTGCCCGAGCTCGAGCCGCTGCCCGAGCCGGCGCCGGTCGGGCCGTCGACGCTGTTCTGACCAGCCGAAAATCGGGTGACCGCGGGCCGTGGACCCGGTTAGCTTCCCCGGCATGCAACCACTCGATGAGAAGGACATCCGGCGGTCCTTCGTCAACTGCAGCAAGGGCGAGGCGAGCCGGATCCGGATGCCCGCGGGCTTCGCGGAGGGCACTCTTCCCTGGGCCGATCTGGACTTCCTCGGCTGGACGGACCCGGGCGCCCCGCTGCGGGCGCTGCTGGTCCTGCCGGGCGAGGACGGGCCGACGGGCGTGGTGCTCCGGCGGCCCGAGGCGTACAAGTCGAGCACTCTGCGGTCGAGCATGTGCCGGATCTGCCTGACCGATCACACGGCGTCGGGGGTGGCGTTGTTCGTCGCGCCCCTGGCCGGGGCGGCCGGGCGGAACGGCAACACGATCGGTGAATACCTGTGCGCCGACCTGGCCTGCTCGCTCTATCTGCGGGGCAAGCGGCAGCCGAAGATGCGGCTGGTCCGCCGGGAGGAGACGCTGACCCTGCAGGAGCGGATCGATCGAGCGATGGTCAACCTGGCCGCCTTCACCAACCGGGTCGTCGCGGGTTGACCCCCGCTCAGGCACGGCGGAACGTGCGGTTGACCCGGCAGCGGGAGGAGACGGTCAACTGATGACGCAGGCAACGAGTGGCGGCACAAGACGTGGCCCCGCCGGCCGATCAAGCACCTCGGCGGGAGTGCCGCTCTCGGCGATCCTGCTCGCCTTAGCTTTTCGTTTAACCCGTGTGTTGTTTACGTG
>NZ_LWLS01000110.1:4794-40638 GCF_001905095.1 Micromonospora sp. CB01531 | reverse complement strand
AACCGCCGCCCAAATGAAAGACCGAGGCTAGTGCTTGCGGAGTGCCGCTTGGAAATAGGTGCTCGGCAAGGCAGAAGGGCCTTCTCGGTCAGTGGTCAGTCAAGGCAGAATCTCGACGTACCCATCGCTTCCGTGCACGCGGATCCGCTGCCCATCGGGAATCAGCCGAGTGGCATCTACCACGCTGACGACAGCCGGCAGGCCATACTCCCGGGCGATCACTGCGCCGTGTGTCATCAATCCTCCGACCTCCGTCACCAGGCCTGTGATGGCGACGAAGAGGGGCGTCCAGCTCGGGTCCGTGTGGGCTGTGACGAGGATGTCACCCGGTTCGAGATCAGCCTGGGCCATGTCCAGGATGACGCGGGCGCGGCCTTCGATGGTCCCGGCGGAGACCGGTAGGCCGATCAGGGCGCCGGTCGGCACGTCGTCGCGTCGGTACGCCCCGGCGATGACCTCGCCATCCGATGTCAGCACCCGAGGTGACGTGAGCGCGTGGTACGACCGGAATTCGTCCTTACGCTGCTGGATCAGCTTGTCGTCCACCTGGTTCGAGCGCACGACGTCGTGGAGCTCCTGGAACGTGAGGTAGAAGATGTCCTCCTTCTCGGCGAGCACGTTGGCCTGCACGAGGCACTCGGCCTCTTCGAGCAAGGCCTGCTTGTAGACGAAGTAGCGGCTGACGATGCCATACTTCGGGTATTCCCGGTAGCCGATGAAGGTCCGGACCCGGTCGATCATCCGCTTGGTCTCGTCGGCCTTCTGCTCCCCGTCCGGCAGTGCCCGCAGGCGTTCGAGCACCTCCTGCGCCTTCTTCTGCGCCTCCTGGCGACCGTGCTCGAAGCGCCGCTTGGCGGCGCCCGGCTCGAAGTTCCTGACGTTGTCGAGGATCACGGGCACGAGCGTGGTGGGGCGTTCGCTCCAGCGCGGCCGCGTGATGTCGATCTCGCCGACGCAACGCATGCCGTACCGGTCGAGGTAGGCCTCGATGGCGTCGCGCGCTTCGGTCCCGCCCGCGAACTTCGGCAGCTCGTCCAGGAAGCCGTCGTCCTCGACGCCCTGCAGGAACGCCACTACCTCCGGATGCGAGCGGATCACGTCCGCGACGTCGAGCAGCGCCAGGCCCATCTCCGACGTGACGTTACCGGGGGCGGACAGCGTGAGGGTGTCGGCCGCGTTCTTCTCGCCCAGCCATTCCCGCAGCCGGTCGTTGAGCCACCAGGTGGCCTCCATCCCCGCCATGATCGCCTGCATGCTCAATGGATCACTGAGGACCCGCTTGTGCTCCTGAAAGGCCTCCAGCAGGAAGTCGAACAGCGCCGGTCCGGATTTCGTCCGGATGTCGTGCCGCAGTGCGGCGATGGACGCCTGGCTGCGCTCGATCAGCTCGGTGACGATGGCCGGATCGGTCTCGATCGGGGCGGACGCGCCGCCGACCGGCGGCCCGCCGGGACCGCCGTCCGGGAGCGCCGGGACGAAGTCGTGGCGGTCGAGGACGCTCTCCAGCGCGTCCCTGGTCAGCGGATCGGATCTCCCCGCCATCTCCAGGAAGGCGGCGCGGCTCGCGGGCGAGGCCAGGCGCTGGGTGACGTCGACGAACAGCCTGCCGCCCGCCTCGTGCATCGGCGCCATGGCCGTCAACTGCCAGAAGGAGACCCCCAGGGGCTTCATGGGGTCGGTCATCATCTGCTGATGACCAACGGAGAGATAGATGTGGTTCTCCCGGTCGGGGGCCGCGGGGATGGGGAACAGCGTGGTGATCGGCCGGCTCTGCACGATCTGGAAGTCGTCGTCGACCAGGCACCATTCGATGTCCTGCGGGCGGCCGAAATGCGCTTCGATCCGCCGGCCGAGCTGCACCAGCCGCACGACCTGCGCATCCGTCAGCGCCGGCTGCTCCTGCCGCTGCGGGTCGATCGCCACTTCCTGCGTACCGCCGGCCGGCAGGGCGTGAATGGCACGCTGCTTCGCGGCGACCGCCTTGACGACGACCTCGCCGTCGCGCACCTTGAAGACGTCCGGGTTCACCAGGCCGGAAACCAGGGCCTCGCCGAGGCCGAAGCTGGCGTCCACGGTGGCGACCTTCCGGTTGGACGTGACGGGGTCGGCCGTGAACAGGATGCCGGCCGCATCCGGGAAGACCATCCGCTGCACGACCACGGCCATGTGGACCGTACGGTGGTCGATGCCGTTGCGCTGGCGGTAGGTCACGGCCCGCTCGGTGAACAGCGACGCCCAGCACCGGCTGACGTGCTGGAGAACCGCGGCCGGCCCCACGACGTTCAGGTACGTGTCCTGCTGGCCCGCGAAAGAGGCCGTCGGCAGGTCCTCTGCCGTCGCGCTCGATCGGACGGCGCAGGCAGGTTGCTCGCCGAGCCGGGCGAGCGCGTGGGTTATCGCCGCCGCCAGATCGCCCAGGATGGCAATCCCTTCGATGGTCCGGCGGATCTCCGCGCTGAGCGTGCGGGTCGCCTCCCGGTCATCCGGGTTCAGGCGCGACAGCTGATCGAGCCGATCGCCGATCGACGGTGCTTCCGCCATGATCCGCCGGAACGCGTCCGTCGTCACGCAAAAGCCAGCCGGCACGCGTACGCCTTCGATCCGCGACAGCCCGCCCAGGTGCGCGCCCTTGCCACCAACGACCGCGACCTGCGTCTCGTCAACCTCTTGAAGATCCAACACGTACTGCTCGATCACTGCGACACCTCCGAGGCTGCCGTGCTCCGCTGCACTGCACCGGCCGATCGAATCACCGGCGCCTCGAACATCGTTGGTTCGCGGTCGCCGCGTCCCCCGTACATCGACAGCACACCCATGTCGTGGCCCCCCAATTCCTCGTCGGTGCTGTGTCCGGCCGCCGATTCTGCGGCAAGACCCGGGTCTTGCCGCAAGCCCCCCGGTGCGGTATACGTTAGAAGTGGCAGGGAGTGACATCTCCTTGCCTTTGCTTTTTCGCCCGCCGCGGGCTGAGTTCCTTCGACCGCCTGGAGCGAGTCGGGTACCTCCGGCGGGTGCCGGACCCCCACGACCGCCGCAGCGCCCTGGCACTCTCAGACGCCGGTGGCCACGGCCGCGTCGCCCGGGTGGGCCTGGCCAGCGCTATCGTCGGTCAGCTCATCATCGCCGCAGCCGAGGTGATCCGGCCGAGCAACCGGGACCTCGGCGACGTGCTGTTCAGCCTCCCCGATCCTGACCGGGGCCGGCCTGGTCACCGCCGGCGTGGTCATCATCCGCGCGGGAGACTGGGCCCGGCCGTCCCGGTTCCTGCCGCTCACGTTCGCGGCCAGTCAGTCGCGACAGAGCTCGTTGCCCTCGATGTCCTGCATCACGAGGCACGACTCGTTGTCGTCATCGGCAGGCAGTAGTCGCACGCGTACCGCGCCGAGCGCGACCAGCCGTGCGCATTCGGCCTCAAGTGCGGCCAGCCGTTCTTCACCCACGAGCCCGGTGCCGACCCGCACGTCAAGATGCAGCCGATTCTTGACGACCTTGCCTTCGGGAACGCGCTGGAAGAACAGTCGCGGGCCCACACCTGAGGGATCACTGCATGCGAACCATGAACCCTGATCCTCAGGCGGCTGCGAACGATCGAAATCGTCCCAACTAGCAAACCCCTCCGGTGGCGGCGGTACGACGTACCCCAACACCTCGCACCAGAAACGAGCGACACGCTCAGGTTCTGCGCAGTCGAAGGTGACTTGGATCTGCTTGACCGACGCCATCGGCCCACCACAAAGGCGGGGTCTTCCGTCGGCTCCACGGGTCCGCCCCTGGCCAGGTTGTGGCGCACACGGCCGACTCTTGAGGATGAGCGAGAGGCTACTGTTGCTCTGCATGACCGACGCCGAGATCGAGATCACCGCGGAGTTGGTCCGGGATCTGGTCCGCGACCAGCACCCCGACCTCGCCGATCGCCCGGTTCGGCTGGGCGCGCGGGGATGGGACAACCAACTGTGGCGGCTCGGCGACGACCTGGCCGTCCGGCTCCCCTGGGCGACCGGGTCCGCGGACGCGCTGCTGCGCAAGGAGCACTCCTGGCTGCCCACGCTCGCCCCGCGCCTTCCGCTGCCGATCCCCGTCCCGCAGCGACTCGGCGAGCCCTCCGAACGGTTCCCTCGGCCCTGGCTCATCACCACCTGGGTTCCGGGCACACCCGCCGACCTGGCCCCCGTCACGCGAGCCTCCGACGCGGCCACATCCTTGGCCACTTTCCTGACGGCTCTTCACCAACCCGCCCCCAGCAGCGCGCCCGCCGGCCGGGGCCGCGGCGGGCCACTACCCGACCACGCCGAGGGATTCGCCAAGGCGCTCACCTCCGCCACCGAGCGGGGGCTGATCAACGATCCGGACGCCGTCCGGGCCGTCTGGCACGACGCGGTCACCGCGCCTCACTGGACGGGCCGGGCGCTGTGGCTCCACGCCGACCTGCACCCGGCCAACGTCCTCACCGCCGACGGCACCGTCTGCGGCGTGATCGACTTCGGCGACCTCTGCGCGGGCGACCCGGCGTATGACCTCGCCGCCGTGTGGCTCCTGCTACCGGACGACACCACCGACCAGTTCCACGCGGCCTACCAGCCGACCCCGGACACTGCCACCATGCGCCGCGCCCGCGGCTGGGCGATGGCACGCGCCCTCGGCGGCATCCTCATCGGCGACGACGGCGTCCACAGCCGCCCCGGCGGCAAGCCCACCTGGGGCCCACCCGCCCACGCCGCCCTGCAACGCCTCATCGCCACAATCCGCTGACCCGGCGATCGCCTTCGCCCGGGCTACGCCCGACCGAGGCACGCTTGAAGATCGCCACCTGGAGCACCGGTCTCCACGACCGGCGCCGCCGGCACTCCGTCTGCGACTGGCGCCCACCGGTCGACTAAGAACGATTGACGGCCGGTGCCCTGGCGGCCCAGGCCCGCCCCAGTCCTCCGGGATTCGAGGGGATTGGCAGTCCCCAATGCGAGGCGGCCTATCGCGTCCGGCGCGACCGCACGACGATCGCCGCGCACACGAGGCCGATCACCAGCGAGGCCACGGACAGTCCGACCGCCCACCAGACCCCCGCATCCGACCGGGTCGTAGGCGCGTTGTCCACGGCCAGCGCCGCCTGCTCGGTGCCGGCCGCCGGAGAGGATGCCGGGTTCGCCTCGGGCACGAGCCGGAGCACCGGCGCGGGCCGCTCCGGCTCGTCGGCGCCGGGGGCTGGCTCCTGGATCCAGCGCACGACTTCGCCGTCGCTGTAGTGCTGGAGCGTCTTGAACACCAGTTGGTCGGCCGCGGGCAGCGGTCCGGCGCTCACCGAGAACTCGTCGTACTCACCCGGTTTGATCGCCGACTGCGGGTCCGCCACAGTCCAGGTGATCTTGTCGATGACCTCACTGATCTGCGCGCCGTGCGCCTCGATCGGTGTGGCCAGCTTCTTCTTCGTGATCTCGTACGACCAGCCGGGGTGCGGCTTCACCGAGAGCGAGGCCAGCGGGGAGTCGGTCGGGAACTGCACCTCGATCTTGGTGGTGCTCGCGTCGTCGCTCTCGGTCGGAACGCGGAACGTCAGGGCGGCGTAGCCGCCCTGGGTGGCCGTGCCCGGGTTCACCGTCACGTGCGCGAACGCCGCCGTCGGTAGGACGCCGACCAGGCAGGCCGCCACGCCTACGGTTACGAGGCCACGTACGGCTCGACGAAGCATGTGCATTCTCCAGCTTTCCATTGATCGATAATCATGATGTTGAATACGCGGGCCACGGTGCTCGGCGCAGGTCTCGATCAGCCCAGCCGCTGCAGCACTTTCTCCATGGCCCCCTTGGCCTTGTCGGCCGAGTCGGCGCGGTCTCCGACGATCTTCTTCTGGGTGAGGTCGAGGTAGAGGATGAGGTTCGCCCGATGGAGCACCACGATGGCGATGTCCTCGAAATAGACGTCGTCCTGCCCTGGCGGGTACGTGTGGGCGAGCTGCTGCACGTACCCCTTCCACCCGAACACCTCAAGCGGACGGCTGGTGGCGCGATAGGCGCCGAGGATGACCGGCGGTCCCCCGTCGACCTCATACGATCCGGGGCATACGGCCAGCCCGGAACCGACCTCGTTCATCGCGTTGTCGGCGATGGCGGTCGAGGCGAAGACGAGGGCGTTCTGGGTCACGTACGGGACGCGGGAGTCGGTCGCCCGGGTGGGTTCCACGGCGAACTGGCCCACGGGCTGGCCACCGACGGGCTGAACCACGTTGGATGGTGCGTTGGGTGTGTCGGAGCGCTGCACGTACGGGCAGGTCTGGATGGCGCTCGGCGGCACGTAGTTGTTGTGCGAGTGGAAGTCCCGGTCGTACCAGTAGTCGCGCGCGCCTTCGCCGGCGTCCTTTGCGTTGTAGAACGCGGCCTTGACGTCGTCGGCTGTGTAGGACGGCTTGCTCGCCGTGGCGCCCGCGGCGCTGGAGCAGCCGGTGACGCCGACGCAGACGGCGGCCAGCGCGAGGGCCGCCACGGCACGGGAGCTCAAGATCATGGATGGCTCACTTCATCGGGGGCGGAGAGGCGGCACGAGACCACGGGCCGTCAGGAGCCGTCGTCCGAACGCAGGGTGTTGGCGAGGGTGAAGGCACCGCCCTTGACGGTGAGCACGACATGGTTGTCGTACTTGACCGTGTGATCGGGGGCGAACCGGAGCTCACCCAGGAACGTGGTGAAGCCGTCCTCCAGCTGGGCCAGCTGTGCGCTGTTCAACGCGGGGTCCACCTTTCCCGTCTGCGTCACGGCCTGGCCGAGGGCGCGCAGCCCGTCGTACGCCTGCAGGGCGTCCCGGCCCGGCGGGTGGCCGAAGGTCTTGGTGAACCGCGTGGTCCATGCCGCGGCGGCCGGGAGGTTCTGCGGGCTCGCCGTTGTGATCACGAATGCGCCCTCGGCGCCGTCTCTGCCGGCGGCGGAAAGGAAATCGGGGCTTTCCGATGCTGCGGAGGCGATGTATTTGCCTTTGTACCCGGCTTTGCGGAGCGCTGCGGCCAGCTGGCCGGATTCCTGGGCCGGGCCGGCCCAGTACACGACGTCGGGGTCGGCGGCCAGCGCGGTGGCAGCGGCCGCGGCCATGTCCCGCTGCCCGGCGGGCAGGGTCTGCTTGCTGACCACCTTGGGGACGGGCGAGGCCACTGAGATCACCTGGTTGACCAGGTATGCCGACTGCGGGTTGTCGTCAGCGATCACCGCGAGCCGCTGGGCCGCCTGGTAAGCCATCCAGTGCACCGCCGCGAGCGCTTCCTGATGGGGCGTGCCGTTGGTGAGATAGGCCGTGGGAGTGTCCTCCGCGCTGACCAGCGTGGGCGAGTTGGCGGAGGTGATGAGAAACGGCAGCCCGTTACCGCCGAGGACCCGCGCGGCGGCCTCGGCCGCGCCGTCACAGACGCCCCCGAGGGCGCCGGCGACCTTTTCGGTGAGGTGGAGCTGCTTCGCCGCCTCCTTGCCACCGTCGTCGAGGCACTCGTCGTCGACGGTTACGAGGGAGACGTGCTGCCCGATGATCCCGCCACGGACGTTGAGGTCGTCCACCGCCATCCGCGCCCCGTCGACCAGATCCTGCCCGCGCGCCTTGTCCGGCCCGGACAGCGGGGCGATCACACCGAAGGCGATCTCCCCCCGGGGTGCGGCCGGCGCGTCGTCGGTCGAGGTGCACGCGGCTACGGCCGGGAGCGTGAGGACGGTGAGGGCCAACGGCGCGAGCCAGCGGTTGCGGCGGGTCCGGCCGCGGCCGTCGAGGGTGGTCAGGAGCTGCATTCGGTGCTTCTCTCTCGGCTCCGGTGGTGGTGAATGGGGTGGTCCAGGCAGGTCCGCCCGGGGGCGGCGGGTGACGGGGAGGGACCCCCGCAGCCGGTAGCGGCGCGGGGACCCCTCCACGTACGAAAGGTCCGCGGAAGACTACTTCTCGCAGGAGTTCCAGCAGACCTTCTTCTCGTGCTTACCGGGGATGTCGCCGGTGAACTTCAGGATGTCGACGCCTCGACCGTAGTCGGGGACGTAGACGTACCCGTTGTGCCAGTACGCCGAGGAGGCGTTGCTCCCGATGATCGCCGGGCCGTCGGGGCCGGCGGCGCGGTCGGGCACCCGGAACCAGCCGACCTGCTGCGGGTTGCTCGGGTCGGAGATGTCCAGGAACCGGACGCCCTGCTCGTAGAAGCCGGCGGCGACGATGTTGCCGTTCACCGTGAACCAGTGCGCGGAGCAGTCGCCCGCCTTGCCCGTCGGGTCGACGTAGTGGCCGGGCTTGCCGCCGGGGCTGTAGGTGGCGAGCCGCGTCATCTTGACCGGGTTCTCCGGCGTGGAGGTGATCCCCTCGGCGTCGTGCGTCCCCTCCAGCGACGCCAGGATGAACACGCCGGCCTTCGCGCAGTTCTGGTTGTTGTTCTCGTTGGTGATGAGCACCACGTCGCCCTTCGGGCGGTCGCCCAGGGCGTTCGGGAAGCGGTAGGCGTTGTGCAGGAAGGCACTCTCCGAGCCGCTGACGCTCCCACCCGCGTACGGGATCGGGTCGTAGGCCGTCGCGTAGCGCTTGGTCTGCGTCGCCGGGTCGAAGTGCTTGCCGTCGGTCCAGTAGCCGCGGACGCCGCCGCTGCCCGAGACCCAGACGACGCCGTCGAAGTCGACGTCGACGCTGTGCGTGGAGCCGCTCGTCACACCGGTGCGCCGGACGTCGGAGACGACGGCCTGGCTGTAGGTGAACGGGTGGTTGACGTCACGTACGTCGGTCACGTAGACGGGAGAGCTCACCCCGCGCACACCCGACCCCACCGACCAGATGAACCGGCAGTCGTTGATGCACGTCGCGGTGTGGCCGAGCGGGACCCGGTGAAAGCCCAGCAGCTTCGGGTGCCACGGGTCCTTGATGTCGATGATGAACAGGCCCTTGGTGCCCGAGTCGCGGGTCAGGAAGACGAGCTTGCGCCGGCTGTCGACCGTGAGGTTCTCGCCCTCCCAGAACTGGGTCATGGTCTCGCCCGGCTGCTTGAGCTGGTCGACGGTGACGGCGGCGATGTACTCCGGGTGCTCGGGGTCCTTCAGCGACCAGACAGCCAGGCCGCCGGTGCCGTTGGCGACCATGACGTCGTAGCCGAGCTTCTCGTAGTGCACGAAGTTCAGCGACGAGAACGCCGGGCACTTCGTCGCCTTGAACGCGGGACAGCTCCCATTGTTCGACAGCAGGCCGCGCACGTGACCGACGACCTCGACGTTGTCGCTGTGCGTCGCGTTGTCCGGGAACACCCCGGTGTCCGGCAGGGTCTGCGTCCCCTCGGTGGCGGTGCCGTCCGTGATGCCGGCGAGCGACGCGGCCTCACGCTCGGCGTTGGTCGCCGCCTCCGCCGCGGCCGCAGCGGCCTGCGCCGCCGCGGCCGCCTTGTCGTTGTACGCCAGCTGCGCCTGCGCGGCCTGCGCGGATGCCTGCGCGGCCTGGGCGGCGGCGGCATCCGCCCTGTTCTTGTCGGAGATCTTGCCCGACTGCTCGGCCGTGGCGGCGGCGTCAGCGGCCTTCTGCGCCTCCTCCTCCGCCCTGGCCTTGGCCTCGTCCAAGCGGGCGGCTGCCCTGGCGGCGTCCTTCGCGGCCGCGTCCGCCTGGTTCTGCAGGCTGGTCGCCTCGGCCTCGGCCGACCCGACCGTGCCGGGGCGGACCGGACCGGACGGGTCCGCGTGGGCCGCGCCGACGCTCGACATCTGCAGCGCGGCCGCCATCGCTAGCACGGTCGCGCCCCTCAGGAGGGCTTTGCCCCTCCTGGCTCTTCCAACGGGTATGACTCTCACCCTTCCTCCACTTTCTATAGGTGGTGATATTCGCACTAGCCGAGACGGCCCAGCGTGGTCTTCATCAACGCCTTGACCTTCTCGTCGGAGTCGGCGCGCTTGCCCACGGCCTTGATCTGGGCGTAGCCGACGTAGACGATGGCGTTCTCCTTGTGCACCACAACGGTGATCAGGTCGTCGTAGGTGTCCGGGTTCACATCGGGCGGCGAGGTGTGTACAAGATGCTGGGCGTACCCTTTCCACCCATTGATGTCGATCGACCGGCTGCCGACCTTGTACTCGCCCACCACGGACGGCGGTCCGCCGAGCACGCTGAACGTCGCCGGGCACTTGGTGGCCTCGGCCACGACGGTTTTCATCGTGCTGTCGGCGAGTGAGGGGCTTTCGAAGACCACCGCGCCCTGGGTGACCACCGGAAGGGACGACGGCCCCGCGAGCTGTGGTGCGACGATGATCCGTCCGGTCGGATTCCCGCCCACCGGCTCGATCGCTGGCTCCACGTTGACCTCGACGTCCTCCGACCGTTGCACGTACGGACAGGTCGGGATGCTGTTCGGGGGCGTGTAGACGACGTGCGAGGAGTGGCCGTTGTCCTTGATCTCGGTCGCGCCGTCGCCCAGGTCGCTAGGGCTGACGAGGCCGAAGCGGATGGAGTCCACGGTGTAGGGCGGCTTGGTCAAGGGTTCCGGACTCCCGCTGGAGCAGCCGGCCAGGACGCCGAGGGCGAGCAAGCCGGCGGCGATCGCGGTCGATCGGCTCCGGGACGCCTTCCGGTCAGCGCCTCGCATGTGTGTCACCAACCTTTCAGCGTGCCGTGAACTGGACGCGCACGGGTGTCTCGTCGAAGTCGGAGACTCGGATGTCCAGCCGCAGCACCCACACCCCGGGGAAGGGGATGGACATCGAGTTCGCCACGTAGTGGCCGGGTTCGGCCGCGGTGACGGTGACGGGCAGTGCCGGGACGTCGCGGTCGGGTGATTCGAGCTGACCGGAGATCTCGGGTACCGCGACCAGCGAGCCATCCGGGCCGCTGAGGTAGATGTCGGCCACGTTGCTGCCCGACCTCGCCGGTTCGATCTTCACCTCGACCGAGGCGTCCCGCAGCCCGGCGGCCGGGCCGGCCCGGTCCGCGGCGGTGGCGGGAATGGGGACGGTGGTGTGCACCGGCGGCGCGTAGCTGGTGCGGGCCGGGGCGGTGTTGACGAGGACGGCCGTGATCGACACGACCGCGACCCCGAGCAGGATCTCGCCCACGACCGAGCGGCGCAGCCGGCGCACCGCGGCGGAGGGGGCGGCGTCGAGGCCGAGGGGTTCGCGGCCGCGCCGCCGCACGAACCGCCGCGCTCCGGCGGCGAGGCCCACCACGGCGAGGACGGCGGCGAGCTTGCCGAGAAGCAGCCGACCGAAGTCGGTCGCGCCGAGCGCGGCCCACGTACCCACCTGCCGCCAGGACAGATAGACGCCGGTCACCGCGATCACCGCGAAGCAGATCTGCGCGAGCCGGGAGAACCTGGGCAGCGCGGGCTCCAGGGTGATGACCTGGCTGGTCTCCCGCCTCCCGGCCGGGACGAGTACGCAGGCCGCGAGCGTGATCAGGCCGCCCAGCCACAGGGCCATGGCGAGGAGGTGCAGGCTGGTCGCCGGCACGGCCAGCCAGGTCTGCACGCCGGTCTGCGCGTGATCCGCCAGCGCCCAGGTCAGCGTCAGGGCGACGGCGCCGACCGCGGCGACCGCGGGCAGGACGATCCGGCGGGTGGCGCCGGCGCCGGCCGTCCCGGTCGTGGCAGCGGGAGAGCCGGGGCGTACGGCGATCCCGAAGGTCACGCCGAGGGCGAGCACGATCACCAGCCGCGCCAGCAGCGCGTGGCCCAACCGGGTGGACAGGGCGGCGCCGAGCAGGTCCGGGTCGAACACTCCGGCCAGCGACGTGCCGGCGGCGTACGGCCCCTGTACGAGCAGGACCACCACGGTGCCGGCGGTCAGCACGGCGAATCCTGACCACGCGATGCGCCGGCCGCGGCGGTCGGTACGGCCGGCGGGCCAGAGCACGGCCACGAACAGTGCGCCACCGAGGGCGAGAGCCAGACCGAGAAAGGCCAGGGCGCGGCCGACCGCGTCGACGACGAGGACGGCACGGTGGGCGTCCTGCTCCACCGCGGCGGCCGTAGCACTCGGGTGGCCGATGCTGAAGCTGAACGCACCCGACACTACGTGCGAGTCCGCAGAGGTGACCCGCCAGGCCAGGACGTAGGTTCCCTCGGTCAGATCCGTGGGCAGGCTGACCCGGGCCGTGTTGGCCTTCCCGTCCACGTGACCAGCGGCGCCGATCGCCAGCTTCTTCGCGTTCGTGTCGAGCAGCTGGATCGACCGGTCGTTGAAGCTGACCGCGTCGTCGAAGCGGAGCTGGACCTCCGCCGGGGGCGAGGCCAGCACCTCGCCGTCGACCGGCGAGGTTTCCAGCAGGTAGGCGTGGGCGTACGCCGGATGTGTGGTCGCGGTGGACGCGAGGTCCGTGACCAGGCCGCCGGTCGCGAGGAGGACGACCACCGCCAGCCGCGTGACCAGCCGGGCCCAGCGATGGCGTACGGGGTGCATGCTGTGCGTCATCCGACCTAGTCCGTACGCAGCTTGCTGGCCAGGATGAGCTTGCCGCCCCTGACCTGGGCGATGATGAAGTTGTCGTACGTCAGGGAGTGATCGGCGGCGAAGCGGAGCGTTCCGGTGAAGGTGGTGAAGTTTTCGAGCCGCGGGAGGTTGTCGACGACCTTCGCGGGTGCCGTGTCCCCCGCCTGGCGCACCGCCTGCGCCAACGCGCGGAGCGCGTCGTAGGCCTGCATGGCGTCGCGGCCCGGCTCCCGTCGGTAGCGGTCCTTGAAGCGGGCAGCCCAGTCCGCCGCTGCCGGGAGAAGCCGTGGGCTCGCGGCCATGGCGAGGTATGCGTCATCGGCCGCCGCGCCGGCCGCCTGTTGAAACTCGGGGCTGTCCGACTCGGAGGAGGCCAGGAAATGGCCGGCGTAGCCGGCCTGACGTAGTGCGCTCAGCAGTCGTCCACCTGGTTCCGCGGCCCCCGCCCAGTAGACGAAGTCCGCCCTGGCAGCGGTGACGGTGCTGGCAAGCTTCGCGAGGTCAGGACCCTTCGCTTCGGCGCTCTGCCTGCTCACCGTCAGGCCGTCTGCCTTGACCCGGTCGGTCACCAGGCCGGACAGCCGCTGTGCGGCCGGCGAGCCGTCATCGAGCACCGCCACCCGCTGCGGGCTCCGGTAGCCCATCCAGTGCACCGCGGCCAGCGCCTCCTGATAGACCGTCCCCTCCAGCGGGAACACCGACGGCACCCCGGCCTCGATCAGCCGGTCGGCGCGGGCGGAGGAGACCAGGAACGGCGTGCCAGCCGCGGCCACGGCGTTCGCCGCCGCCACCGCCGCGTCCTCACACAGCCCGCCGACCATCCCCACGACCTTTTTGGCGGCCAGCCCCGTCGCCCCCTGCTCGCCGGTCGCCGGCGCGCAGCCGCCGTCCTCGACGGCCACCTTCACCTGCCGCCCCAGCACCCCGCCCTGGTCGTTGAGCTCAGCGGCAGCCAGCTGCGCCCCGTCGACGAGGTCCTGCCCACGCTCAGCCAGGTCGCCTGACAGCGGGGCCAGCACCCCGAACGTGATCTCGCCCCGCAGCCTCGGGGCGCCCCCGCCCTCGTCAGAGGCAAAGCACGCGGCGAGCAGGCCGCTCACCACCAGCGCGGTCGCGCCCAGCGCGGCCACGCGCACGGCACCTCTGCGTCGCACCGTTCTACCTCCATGTCCGTCATCACCGAAAGCCGGCCCGGGCGCAGCGGGTCGCCACGCTCGGGCCGGTGCTCTCGCTCAGACGGTTACTTGTCGCACGAGTTCCAACAGATCTTGTCGTCCGGCGCGCCGGCCAGCTCGCCGTCGAACCGCAGGACGTCGACGCCCCGGTTGTAGTCCGCGACGTAGACCAGCCCGTTGTGCCAGTAGACGGCCGACGCCGAACCGCCGGTCACGCCCTGCCCCGACGGCACGCGGAAGTAGCCGACCTGGGTCGGGTTCCTCGGATCCGAAACGTCGAGGAAGCGGGTGCCCTGCCCGTACCACCCCTGCGCCACGATGTTGCCGTTCACCGTGAACCAGTGCGCGGAGCAGCTACCGGTGGTGGCCGAACCTTCCTTGCCCCACGGCGACCAGTGGCTGAGCAGTTCCAGCCGGAACGGGTTCTCCGGCGTGGAACGCCAACTCTCGCCGTCGTAGCTGCCCTTCAACGAGGCGATCTTGAACTCGCCCGCCCGCGCGCAGGACGTGACGTTCTCGTTGGTGATGTAGAGCAGCTCGCCCTTGTCGAAGGAGCCGACCTTCTCGGTGGGGTGGTAGGCGTTGTGGTCGAAGAAGTCGTAGAAGGCGGTGCCCGCCGGGTTGATGGGAGTGACGGTCCCGCCCGCGTACGGCACCGGGTCGTACGCCGTCGCGACGCGGTTGCGCTTCTGCACCGGGTCGTAGTGGTTGCCCTCGGTCCAGTAGCCACGTACGCCACCCTCACCGGAGACCCAGGCGACGCCGTCCTTGTCGACGTCAACACTGTGCACGTAGTCGGTGACCCCGTCGAGCCGATCGAGATCGACCGCCCGGTCGAAGGTGTACGGGTGCTTGATGTCGTGGATGTCGGTCACCCGCACCGGGACGCCGTTCCAGGAGGGGTCGTGGCCTGGCGTCCCCGTGTTGGCCGGACCGACCGACCACAGGTACTTGCAGTCGTTGATGCAGGTGGACGTGTGCCCGGCCGGAATCGGGTGGAAGGTGACGATCTCCGGCTTCCACGGATTCTTGACATCGACGATGTAGACGCCGGACTGACCGGTCCTGACGGTGCCGCCGAAGCCGCGCGGGTCCCGAATGAGGAAGACCAGCTTGCGCTTCGGGTCGACGGTCATGTTCTCGCCTTCCCAGAACCTGTCCTGGGTGTCCCCGGGCAGGCGCAGCTCGGCCGCCGTGATCTTCGAGACCAGGGCCGGGTGCTGGGGATCCTCCAGCGACCAGACGGCGAGGCCGCCGGTGCCGTTGGCGAACATGAAGTCGTAGCCGTACTTGTCGTACTTGATGAAGTTCAGCGCCGAATAGCCGCTGACTCCCCTGACGTTGTCGATGAACGTGACGTTCTTCGCGACGGCGGTCGTCGGCACGTTGTGGATGTCGTCGAGGACCGCGCCGCCATGGGCGGAGTTGTCCGACGGGCTCGATCCTGGCGGCTCGGCGGCGAATGCCGCGCCAGCTCCACCCAGCTGCACTACCACAGCCGTCGCCAGAGCGACGGCACCCGCCACGAGGGGCTTCGTTTTCACCACATTTCTCCCTTTGGCAGTTCTCCCTTGGCGACCCTCAGCGCAGCTTGGGCACCGCGCGGCCGAAGAGCGCACGTGGCATGACACTAAAGACGGCACGAGCAGGCCGTCATGGTGCAGTTGTCGAGAAGGTCGCGGTACGGCTCCGTCAATCGTCGTGATCATGCAGGGCCGCAGGTCAGCCAGGCCGTTGCCGCCGATGACACCGGCGCCGTCGTGGCTGCCCTCCTGGCCGAGCGATGCCGACCCGAGGTAGGGCCAGCACCATGGCGAGGGCGGGACTCCGCACCGCTGACCCGACGGCGCCCGTCGCCGGGTCCGCCGCACCGGCCAAGCCGCCGCCCGCCGCCGTGGCGTGGCCTGACGTCAGCTCATGTCGGCGGCGTACGCTTCCCCGCGCACGTCAGCGTCCGGGTGCCGCCGTAGCTCGATCAGCAGACCGCGCCACGGGGGCGCCGGTCGGGAAGGAACGGCCCTGGCCTCGGGGGCGCGTAAGGCCATTCAGGATCCGGTCGTCTGGTATTTGCGGAGCGCAGCTGCGGCGAGCTGGGTGAGGTATTTGTCGCCGCCGGGTTGGTTGCCCTGCTCCTGAACGACCACCAAAGTGGTTCCGATCCGGACGAGTACGGTGTCCCATTCCAGCGTGCCAGAACCGGACGTCGTGCTGCAGCTGACGTGAATACTGTCATCGCCCAGCCGCGGCCCTGGTGCCACTGCGAAGCGGTAGCTGCCGCCGCCCAGGCCGGCCGACGCGACGGTGGGGCAACGGCCGATGAAGGCTCGCAGGTCGCTCGTTGCTCGTCGTGCACCGTCATCTGCATAGGTCCTGATGACTTCGCTTCCCACCCAGAAGCCATCGGGATCCGCGTCATAGGTGAGCGTGGCTGCGGCCATCGCTGACGGAGTCCCGGTTAGCCGCGTGGCCGACAGCAGCGGGATCATGTCCGGGCAGGATACGTCGACGCCTGGGCGTTGATCTCCAGCATCCGGCGGCATGACTGTCGCGATCTCCACAGTGAATCCGGGCGGCACCGAGTCCGCGGCCAACAAGCGTGCGGACAGCGTCGCGGAGTAGCCGGATCCGCCGGTCGCCGGAACTGCCGGGAAAGCTGGCTTCGTGGCTGTGGCCGAACCCGTCGCCTGCGCCGTGGAGGGAATCGTGTCGCCCGCTGATCGATCCGCTGTATCAGCCGTTGAAGAACCGCACGCGGTCACCATGCAGACGGCCGCCACCGCGATTAACCTACGCAGCACCATCCTGAGCACCGGGCGGACTCCACCTCTCGCGCGAGACGCGTCAGGCTAACAGCGTGCGTGGCTTTAGCCGTCGCGCACCCTAAACCGCATGGGCCTCGCAGTTCGCCGGGCTGAGCCTTGCCATCCTGAACACGTGAAGCCGAACCTGGAGAGGATCCCAGGCAACCGCGACCGGGTTGCTCAGGCCATCCTGGCACGGGCGCCGCAATGTATTGATCAGGGCTTTCTCGACTCCCTCGATCCCTCCGCATCGCTCGCCCTCGGACGCTACGGCGTTCGCCTCGCCACCCTTGCGCTACGGGAGACCTCCATCGAGCTATTGCGCCGTTCCTTGCTGGCCACTGCACTCGCCTGGTGCCTGCAACCCGATGATGAACGGGACGTGACGGTGGCTCTGGCGCTGCCGTGGATCGTGGCACAGCGGCTAGGGGCATCTCCGGCGACGGTATTCGGCACGGTGGCGGCTGGTCTCCCAGATGGCCCGATCTCGACCCTCATGAAGGACTTCGGTGCTCGGAAAGACATTACGTTGGCGGCCTTCGGGTGGGACCTGTTGGCCACGACCGACGGACCTGACTTCCGCCCACTGCTCTGAGCGCACGGCCACGCCGGGCCTGCTCATCGAGCGTGGCATCGTCCGTACCGCAGCCCGCTTGTAGATCGACTGAACCTGCCCTAGGCACGCCGGCCACGCGGATGCGGACCAACTATCAACAATATCGCTAAACCGGAATAAACTCGCCAATGCGGAGTCACCCGGCTTGAGAAGGGAGGTCGGCGTACCCGCTGGTGGCGGCCATGCCGCCAGCGAGCACATGCCGGGTCGGCGGTGTCTGACCATCAGGTGCCGCTATCGCCGTACGCCGTCGAGGTCGAGGAGTACATGTGTCCGAGTGGTGGCTGTGGTCGTACGTCATCCTGTGCGCCGCCACCCTGCTGCTGTTCATACGGTGGAGCCGCAACCCGAAGGGTCTCCCCCAGTCCGAATACCGGGGGGTGTTCGTCATCCTGGCATGGTCGGCAATCTGGCACGTCGTCGCGGCGCTCGGCGCCAGCCGGCCGAACACGGTAGACCACATCACGGACTGGTCGCACTACGCCGACTGGATCGTCACCGCACCGCTGCTGGTGTTCTCTCTCGTCCTCACGGCCACGCACGCCATCGCCGAAAAGCGGCTGGGTCTGGTGGCGGCGCTCATCGTGCCAACCTTCCCGATGGTCATTGCGGGACCGGTCGCCGAGGCCATGAAGAGCACTGCGGCCCGTTTCACCATTTACGGAATCGGGGTGGCTGCGCTCGCGCTCGTCCTGGGCCTGATCTGGGGGCCGCTACGGGCCGACGCCGAGCGGCAGCCCGCCCCGATGGCGGCCCACTTCATCGTCGTCGCACTGCTGCTGTCCGTGCTCTGGCTCGCTTTCCCGCTGGTCTGGATCTTGGGGCCGCCTGGAGTCGAGATCGTCGATGAGCAAACCAGTACGATCCTCTTCGTCGTCCTGTCGGCCCTCATGAAGGTTGGCTGGAGCATCGTCGACGTGGGCCGGCTCCGCGCGATGTCCGACCGTGGCCAACTCGCGGTGGCATGAGCAGCCAGCCCATCGCGCACGAGGCGGGGTTCGGCTCGGCCAGCAACAGCAGGCCTCGCCCGTCCGGCCGACCCGACTTCGGCCCTGAGCGCCGGGCGGACCCCCGCCGGGCCGTGCTGCGCCGCGCCGATACTGCGGGCATCATGGCGCTACTCGCCGTACTCGTGCTGTACTTGCCCACCCAGGCCAAGGCAGCAGCGTCCACGCCGCTCCCGGCGCTGCTGGGGCTGCTGCTCGGGCTTCCACACGGTGCCGTCGACCACCTAATTCCCGCCTGGCTCTCGATGAAGGCACGCCGGTGGAGCCGACGCGTGAGCCTGCTGTTCGGCTATGCCGCCATAGCCGGGACCGGGCTACTGGCCTACCGGGCCGCACCGGCCGCGGTCGTGCTGGGCTTCCTGGTCCTCTCCATCGCGCACTTCGGCACCGGCGACGAGGCGTTCCAGGCCGAGCGGGACGGCCGGCGGGTGCGGCTACGCCTGCACGGCGTGCTCGCCTACGGCGCTCCGCCGGTGGTCTTCCCACTCGTGCTGTGGCGCGACCAGGTAGACCAGCTGCTGGAGCGCGTCGCCGCCGGGTCCACCGTGCTGCTCACCAGCGAGGTACGCGCCACCGCCCTAGTCCTCACGGTGTCGGCGGTGGCCATCACCGCCGTACAGGAGGTGCGCGGTCGACGCGGACGCGACCTCGTCCAACTCGGGCTCCTCGCCACCGTGTTCGCGATCGTCCCGCCCGCGCTGGCGTTCGGGGTCTACTTCGCGGCGTGGCATTCGCTCCGGCACATCGCGCGACTGCTCTGCGCCGACCCGGCGAACGCCGCCCACCTGCGGGCCGGTCGGCTGGGTCCTCCGCTACGACGATTCGCCCTGCGCGCCGCGCCCCCCACCGCGGCCGTACTAGTCTCCTTCGCCCTGCTCACCCACCACACCGGGGCCGCGGGAGTCCTGCCCACGACGTTCGCCCTCCTGGCCGCGGTCACCGTGCCACACGCCGTGGTCGTCGCATGGCTGGACCGACGCGCCCGATGATGGGCCGAATTGGCGGTGCGACTCCGCCGCACGGCAAAGTTGCACCGCCTGATGTCAGTTTCCTGCGGTACGGACCGTCCATGAGCTTCCCGATCAGGAAGGGTCAAGCATGTGTCGCCTATCGGTGTGAACTCTCGGCGAGCAGGTCGGATCGGGCTTGAGCTCTGCACGGCGACGACAGCTTAGGCTGCTGCGGTCAACAGCTTCGGACCCGAGACGTCCCTCCCGGCGAAGGCGGAGTTGCCGATGCCCCCACAGCTTAAGCTCACCGCAATAACACTCGACCGCCCGGATCCGAGGGCCCTGGCCGCCTTCTACCAACAGGCCACTGGACTCGACATCGACGCCAAATCCGGCGATGACTTCGTCGCCCTGATCGGCGATGGGGGACTCTTCATCGGTCTGCAACGAGTCGACGACTACCATGCACCGACCTGGCCCGACCAACGCGTACCGCAGCAGCTCCACCTTGACTTCGCCGTCGACGACCTCGACGAGGCCGAGGCCCTGGTCCTGAGGCTAGGCGCGACCAAGCCTGAGACTGAGCCCGGCGGCGACCGATGGCACGTCTTCGTCGACCCGGCTGGACACCCCTTCTGCGTGACGAGAAAGTGATTTACCAACAGACAAACTCAACCGAACCGCGCGCCAAGACTCCTTGACCCCCAGGCAACATCACGGGCCGCTGGCATCGGGAGATCAAGAGCCATCGCCAGGAGGGCCTAGAGAGCCCTCCTAGCCGCGGGGCGGACGCCGGTAGCCTGACCGCCGTGGTGTGCACCATTTACCGTCCCGGGCGACGCCGTTGGGCTCTTGTGCCAGCCGGGGTCGCACTGATCGCGTTGCTGTCGAGCTGCGGCGGTGGCGCTGCGGAACGTCAGGTCGGCAACTCCGCGTCGTTCTCACCGCCCCCGCCCCCGCCGGTCTTTTATGTGGACCCGGACAGCGAGGCCGCTCAGGAGGTCGACCGATGGGAGCGTGCCGGCCGGGTCGTCGACGCGGAGACGCTGCGCCGGATCAGCACCCGCCCGAGCGCGAAGTGGCTGGTCGGCGGCGATGCCCCGGTTCGCGAGGAGGTGGACGACTACTTGGCCCAGGCGACGATCGCGGGCCAGACACCGGTCCTGGTCATTCATAACGTGCCGGACCGGGATTGTGGCCGGCAGGGCTCCGGGGGAGCCGCGACCGGCCAGGAGTACCAGCGCTGGATCCGGGAGCTGGCGGGCGGGATCAAGGGCAGGCCGGTCATCGTGGTCCTCGAACCCGGCGCAGTCCCGGACGCCGTGGATCGGTGCGTCCGCAACCTCAAGGAACGGCTTCTGCTGCTGCGCGACGCGGTCGCCGTGCTCAAGAGCACCGGCGCGGCCCGGGTTTACCTGGATGCCGGGCACCCCGAGTGGATCAGCGACACTGCGTCGCTGGCCACGGCACTGGGCCAGGCCGGCGTCAGGGACGCCGACGGGTTCGCGCTCAACGTCGCCAACTTCATCCGTACGCGGGACAACGTCCGGTACGGCCACCGGTTGTCCGACGCCCTTGGCGGCGATGTCCGGTTCGTGATCGACACGAGCCGCAACGGCAACGGCCCGGCCGCCGGCGCCACCGCGGACGGCGCACCGAGCTGGTGCAACCCGCCGGGCCGGGCACTCGGCGAGGAACCCACCGACGCCCCCGGCCTCGACCGGGTCGACGCGCTGCTCTGGATCAAGTACCCGGGTGAGTCCGACGGAGCCTGCCGCCCCGGCGAACCCGAACGCGGGGTCTGGTGGCCCGAGTATGCTCTCGCGCTCGCCCGCGGCGCGGCTGGCTGACCCGGACGCGCCGCAACATCATCAACTCCAGGCCAGAACGGAACCCACGTCGAGACAGACCCCCAGCTAGGCACGGCCGGGGGCTGGCGGCGCGAGCCCGGTTCGGCGGAGCTTCTGCCAGCCCAGCCGGCCGCCAGTCAACGCGGTGACCACCGACTGGAGCAGCACCAGGTACATCAGTTGCCGATAGGCGAACTGCTGCAGCGGAAGCGCCCAGAGCACTCCAAGCTTCTCCCGGTCGAGCCGGAACGCCGTGATCGCGGTGACGAACTGCAGGCCAAGCATCGCCAGCCAGGCCAGTACGGTCTCCGTCCGGTCGAGGAAGAGCAGGCCGTACACGGCGAGCAGGTCGATCACCGGCGCGCCGAGCGGCAGCAGCACCCCGTACAGCGCCAGGAAGGCCAGGCAGCGCCGGCTGAACCGACCCGAGGCGCCCCGGTCGAAGACCGAAGCCGCGTGTTTCCACATCGCCTGGATGGTGCCGTAGCTCCAGCGATACCGCTGCTTCCACAGTTGTCCGAGGGTGGTCGGCGCCTCGGTCCACGCGCGGGCCGTCTCCTCGTACACCACGTGCCAGCCGGCCCGGCCCAGCGCCATGGTGATGTCGGTGTCCTCGGCCAGCGTCTCGTCAGTCATCCCGCCTACCTCGTTGAGCGCCTGCCGGCGGAACGCGCCGATCGCGCCTGGGACGGTGGGCATGCACCGCAGGGTCTCGTACAGGCGGCGATCCAGGTTGAATCCGATGACGTACTCGATGTGCTGCCACTTGGCGATCAGGCTGCCACGGTTGCCCACCTTGACGTTGCCGGCCACGGCACCCACGCGAGGATCAGCGAACGGCTGGACCAGTCGCCGGACCGAGTCCCGCTCGAAGATGGTGTCCCCGTCCACCATGACGATCAGGTTGAACCGCGCCAACGCGACACCGGTGTTCAACGCGCTCGGCTTGCCCCCGTTCGGCTTGCGCACCACGCGTACGTTCGGCAGCCGGAGGGCCTCGGCGATGTCGGCGGTGCCGTCGGTGGATCCGTCGTCGACCACGACCACCTCGATCCCGCCGGGGTGGTCACCGCCCGCCAGGGACCGCACCGCCGCGGCGATGCCCTCCTTCTCGTTGTACGCCGGGACGACCACGGAGACCGGTTCGGTCACGGGCGGACCCCACGACCAGTCGTGACGCCGTCGCTGGCGTGCGTGCCGCAGGGCGAGCAGGAACAGCAGGACGGTACGCCCGAGCGTGAGCACCCCGACGATCACGAAGAGCACACCGAAGACGTTGAACGTGGCATCGGCACCGCGCACCGCCAGCGCCAGCACGTCACCGCGCCACCGCTCGCCGAGCCTGACCGGGGTGTGCCCCGCCACCGCAACACCTGCCCCGGCCAGCGCGAGGTTCAGCCCCTCGGTCACGGTGGTGAAGCGGTAACCGCGCGCCTTCATCAGCGGGATGTACCGGTCAAGGGCGGCGATCGTCCCCGACCGGTCACCACCGGCGTCGTGCCACAGCGAGATTGCTCCCGCGTATCCCGACGGCGTGGCGTTGGCGATCATCGTCTCGATGCCGGGCTTCGCCCAGTCCAGGCTGTCGACGTCGTTGACCACCGTAAGGTAGCCCAGCTCACCGGCCTGCCGGAGCAGCGGCCAGTCCCCGTCCGTATAGGCGTCCGCGCGCGACGAGTACGGGAAGCGCAGAAGGGAAGTCCGGACTCCGGTGGCGCTGGCGATCGCCATCTGGGTCTGCTCGTACTCCAACTGCCGTCGCCAGCCGGGGAGGTCGGCAAGGTTGGCGTGGGTGAACGTGTGCACGCCGACTTCGTGTCCGGCGGCCACCATCTCCCGGGCCAGCTCAGGATGCCGGACAACCTGCGTGCCCAGGACGAAGAAGGTTGCCTTCACCTGGTGCCGCGCCAGCACCCGGAGCACCTCCGGCGTCCAGCGTGGATCCGGCCCGTCGTCGAAGGTCAGCGCCAGGGTGCGGGGCGGCAGGCGGTGCGACTGGGTACGTCCGTCGGCCCCGACGTTGAGGATGGGGCCGCCGTCGCGTACCTCGGTGGGCACGTTGTCCTGGCCTCTGGGGGTGGCCTTGTGATCGGGTACGAAAGCGGCGTTGGCGTACGCCTCGACGAAGAGCAACCCCCCGAGCAGCACGAACACCATCGCGAGCACGGTCCAACTGGGACGCGGCACAATACGCCGGTACGTCCGGCGCGCGTGACGCTGGGCCTTCAGCCCCACGCCACTGCGGTCACTCACCGGCAGGCCCCTGCCCGGTCGGGCCAGGCGATTCGGGCCCCGGCTTGGGCTTCGGCGACGCGTTCGGCGACGTCGGAACGGAGGGCCGGGGCGCACTCGGCCTGGCCGACGCGGAGCGGCGGGGTGTTGCGCCAGAGCCGGCCGCCGGCGTGGCGGTACGCGGCGAGGTGGACCGGGCCGAAGGCCTGGCGGAGGCACCAGCGGTGGGCGACTGGTCGGGCGAGAGGGTGGGGGGCGGCTGCCAGGACGGGCTCGCAGTGGGTTCGACAAACGGTAAGACGGTCTCGGGACGCGCCGGACCGCCGGCGAAGCTCACCCCCACCAGCAGCGTGTAGCCGACACCGAGCACGCCGACGCCGTACGCGAGGCGGCGCAGCCACCGCCGCCGCCGACCGCTCGGATCGACAAAGACCGGGGGTGGTTCGGGTACGGCGGGAATGATGGCGGTTTGATCCACGCGCGGGATTTTAGTTGCGGAAAGGATTCGCCTTCGTCACCCCCGTACCGTCCGCCTACAACCCTTTAAGAGACTGTTTGAAATGAATTAAGCGTGTTCGTGGATTGTCGCGCGACGGCCGGTAGATCGATGGGCGGTGCCGGCCGGCCGTTTCCTCGGTGCCGATGGCGCGTTGTCCAGCTTGGGGGACCGTCCACCGTGAGGAACTCCTGATGGTTCGTCCGATGACCCCGATGCCGGCCGTCGCGTCACCGCCCCCCGTGTAGCGGCGCGCAGGGTTGGAGCAGTGAGGCCCCGTGCTGGGACGTCTGCTGGATGGCCGCTACCAGTCCGAGGAGCTGCTGGGCAGCGGCGGCATGGGTGAGGTGTGGCGCGGTCGCGATCTGCGCCTGGACCGCCCGGTGGCGATCAAAGTGCTGACCGCGGCGGGTCTGCAGGAGCCGATGGCCGCGGAACGCTTCGACCGCGAGGCCCGTGCGGCGGCCGGGCTGACCCATCCGCACATCGTCGCTGTCTACGACTTCGGCACCGAGGAGGACGACTCCTACCTGATCATGGAACTGGTGGAGGGGCGGAGCGTGTCGGCACTGATCGCCGACGGCCCGCTCACTGTCCTGCAGGTGTTGTCGATCGCCGTGCAGGCCTGCGACGGGATCGCCGCCGCGCACGTGGCCGGGGTGGTGCACCGTGACGTGAAGCCGGGCAACCTGATCGTCACCGCCACCGGCAGCGTGAAGATCTGCGACTTCGGCATCGCCCGCCTTCCTTGGGCAGAGGGGGAGAACACCCTCACCGAGCCGGCGACCAAGCTCGGCAGCAGCTCGTACATGTCGCCCGAGCAGGCCCTCGGCCAGCCGGTGGACCACCGCACCGACCTGTACGGGCTGGGTTGCACCCTCTACGCCATGCTCGCCGGCGGTCCGCCGTTCGCTGGCGAGCCGCTCAGCGTGCTGCATCAGCACGTCAACGAGCCACCCCCGCCGCTGCGCGAGCGCCGGCCCGACGTACCCGCCGAGCTGGACGCCCTGGCCACCGAACTGCTGGCCAAGGATCCCGCCGACCGGCCGTCCGGCGCGCCCGAGGTCCGGGACCGCCTTGCAGCCCTGCTGCCCCGGGCCGGCACGCCGGTTCCCCTCGTGTCGGTCACGCCAGCGGACCCGGGACGGCCGAAGCCGTCCACGCCGGTGACCGCTCTTCCGCCCAGGCGGGGCGCAGTTGGCCCGGCACGCCCCAGGCCGGGCCCGGCACGGCATCGACGCCAGGCGCTGCTGGCGGCGGCCGTGCTCGGCGTCGCGCTGCTCGCCCTGGCCGGCGTCACGCTGCTCGACCGCGACGACCACACCTCGGTCGCGGGGCCGACCACGCCACCGGCATCGGCCGCCACCGCCGTGGCGCCCCGCGTGCCGGCCGTGCCGCTCACCGTCGCGCCTGCCACGCCGACGCTACGCACCGTCGCGTCCGCCGCCCGCAGCCCGGCCAGCCCCACACCGAGCCCTCGGGCCACCTCCCGTAGGCCGAGCCCCACTCCACCCGCTGACCCGATCGCCGGCATGCGACGGTCGATCCGGGATCAGGTGGAAGCCGGTCGGTTGAACCCGGACGCCGCAAAAGACCTGCACACCAAGGTCGACGCGATCGCAAAGGAGATTACCGAAAACGACCCAGACCAGGCCGAGGACCAGCTCAAGAAGCTGCGCGAAAAGCTCGGCGACCTGCGACGCGACGGCAAGCTCACCGCCGACGGCTACGACGCCCTGACCGCCGACGCCGACCGGATCGCCGCCGACCTGCGGTAGACGCCGAGGTGGCCTAGATCGACCCGCTGCTCCAGCACCAGGCGCACCGCTGGCTCCCGCAGGTATCGGCTACTGCTTCGGCATGGTCAGGTCAGATCCCCTCAGGCAAAGAGGTCCCGTGCTCAGCCGATCAGCTGCTCGCCGTTGCCTTGGGCGAGCGTGTACGGCGTCGTAGACGTCGGCCACCGCCTCGGCTGCCGCGGCGTCGGTCAGGCCCGGGTTGCGGGCGAGCAGTGCCTACCGTGCTGCGGTCAAGAACCGGTCGGGGTCCATCACGACGACATCGCGTTGGTGTTCGGATGCTGATCGTCATGCCGACCTTCGGTGCCGCAGCGCCCGTCGTACCGCGAGGGTAGACCGAAGGTGCCGCCCGGCGGCCGATCGCTGTTGCCGGTAGCGGTGGGCCACGAGGCTTAATGGCATGGGACGTCGCCGATCATTGAGCGGAGATGAACCCTGCCGCGCTGGCGCCGGCGCGAAGCACGTCGGTGACAGACTTCGCTCTGCCCTCAGCCCCGCCTCGCAAGCGGTGCGTACGTCCGTCGGTCTAGGGTCCCTGGGTGGTCATGAGCGCGCAGGACGTTGTGGGCGTAATCGAGTCAGACCCGGGAGCAATGAGAGTCCTTCGGGCTACGGCCGACCTTGGATTATCGGACTGGTGGATCGGTGCCGGCTTCGTACGCAACCGCGTCTGGGACGCGATCAGCAATCTCCCGGTCTCGCCGGAGCGCGACGTGGATGTCGCCTACTTCGACCCGGAGAAGCTGGACCCACGCGAGGATGCACGCGCCGAAGCCCAAGCCATGGTGGCCCTGCCTGGGGTGCCGTGGGAGATTCGTAATCAAGCACGGATGCATCTGCGCAATGGCGATGAGGCCTACACGTCCGCCTTGGACGCGATATCGCGCTGGCCCGAAACGGCAACGTGCGTCGCGGTCACGCTGCGGGGTGACTCTGTTCGCCTGGTGTCCTGCCATGGGCTGGCTGACCTTGTGGGAATGGTTGTCCGCCCCTCTCCAGCCTTCGACAACGCAGCCGGCCGCGCGAAGGTACAGCGCCGCGTGGAGGTCAAGGGATGGCTCGACCGATGGGCCGGACTGCGGCTGGAGGTCTAGCAGTCCCAGTGGAAGCTCTCCCGCGGGTTCGGCATCGCCAACCTGCTGATCATCCACCGCTTCTCCGATCTCGAGGCCGTCGGCGACCTAAGGTCAGAGCCTCCCCGGCAATCCTTTCCGAGGAGGCTCTGACCACTACTGGCGGACCGGTTCGGCTATCTCATAGGCGCGGGTCCTCCTGGACCTTCAGGGCGTTGAGGATCGGCTCGCGCTCGCCGATCTCGGAGCGCAGCTCGACCTTCAGGTCGCCGCCGGTGTGCTTGACGGTGACCGTGTTCACGTCCGCGGTCAGCGCGCCCGCCTTCGCCTGTACGTCGTGGTCGTGGAGCACGGCCTTGCCGTCGACCAGGACGTCGAAGGTACGCATGCCGGCCTTGACCTTGTCGATCTCCGCGAAGCCGAGGCCGATCTGGTACGTGCCGACGGGCGCGTCCTTGAACACGTAGGCGAACGTCTTCCCGGTCCGCTGGGTCCGGAACAACGCGTCGTCGTCGGTGCCGGCGATGTCCGCCTTGGTGGCGCGCGCGTCGCCGCCGACGTACCCCCACGGGCTCGAGTCCAGCGGCTGGTCGGGCGACCAGACGAAGGCGTCGGCACCCACGTGCCCGGAGCCGCCCACGTCGACGCCCTGCCAGTAGGCAGAGGTCGCCAGACGGACCGGCGTGTACTGGGTGTCGCCCTTGCCGGCGTTCGACGCCACGAGCACGTCACCGACGAGGACGCCGGGCTGGAACCCGGTGTTGTCGACGATCGCCGTGACCGTGGTGGACTCACCGACCGCGAGCTGGACCGTGCCGGTCGCGGCCTCACCCGTCAGCGTCAGCCACGGAAGGTCGGCAGCCTCGTGTCCGCCGTTGGTACGGCGTTGCTCGCTCAGCTGGACCTGCAGTGGCGCGGAACCGGTGTTGGTCACGGTCACGTCAGCGCTGGCCGCCTCGTCGGAGCTGAGGAACCAGTCGAGGTCTGCTCCGGTGATGGTCGCGATGCCTGTGGTGAGCGCGGTGTCGACCACCTCGGCCTGGTCCTTCTTGGCGATGGTGACCGGGCGGCTGGCCGTGACGTAGTTCGGTGCCCCGACCTGCACGGTGGTCTCGCCGACCAGCGCCTGCGCCTTCCAGCGGCCCGCTGCGTCGGCCGTGATGACCCGGTCGCCAGTCGGCGACTTCAGCGTGACGATCGCACCCGCGATCGGCTTGCTGTCGTTCGCGTCGGTGACGGTGCCCTCGATCGTGCCCGCGGCCGGGAGGGTGTATTGCAGCCCCAGGCCGGCCGTGAGGACGGGCTGGTTGAAGGAGTACTGGCTCGCGGGGTTGCGCTTGAGGCTCTCCACGCCGACTGTGGCCGACGATCCGCGGGTCACGGGCTTCTCGTCACCGATCCCGTCGCCGTACCCGATCTGGATCCGTCCGTCCGCGATCAGGGTGACCGAGAAGCTCACGCGGGCCGTCCGGTCACTGTAGAAGGTGACGTTGCGCCACTCGATGACCTGCGCCGCCAGCCCGTCCACCTCGGTCGTGCCGAGGTAGATGCCGCCCTGTGCGTCGACGATGAGGTCGTCCCAGAGCGGATAGATCGCGTCGATCGGACTCCGCGACGGCAGTGCCGTGTTGTTCCCCAGCGCGCTGGCGCGGTCGAAGACCAACGAGCCGTTCGTCCCCACGCACACGCCGTCCCAGGACGTGTCGTAGAACGGGAAGCGGAAGCTGGAGTCGAACCACAGCACTCCGCAGAGGTCGTCGCCGATCCAGCCGGAGTTCTCGGTGCCCTGGCGGTAGAGCCCGCTGGTCGCCGTTAGCGAGTACGAGCGACCGGCGGGAGCCACCGGCACCTCGCCCGGCTTCGGCTCCTCGGGCACTGGCTGCTGCTCAACCTGGTCTGCGCGCGGGTCGAGCGTCACGCGCAGCGCGGCGATGCTCGGGGCGCGCAGGCCCTTCGAACCCCGCAGTTCCACGGTCAGCGGACCGCCCTCGTGCTTCACGACGGCGGTGCGCCAGTCGGCGGCGTTCGACCCCACGGCCGCGGCCGCGTCGTACGCGTACTCGGTCAGCGAGCCGTCCACGAGGACGTCGAACACCCGCTTCCCCTTGGCCACCTTCTCGATCTCGGCGAACCCGAGATCGATCGCGTAGGTGCCCTTGGGCGCGTCGGGGAAGGTGTAGGTCAGGTCCTTGAGTGGCGTGGTGCGCTGCGACTGGAACAGCTTGTCGTCCGTCGTGCCTTCGATCCCGGCCTGCGTGGAGGTGACCTTCGTCTTCCCCTCGTAGCCCCACGCCCCGTCGCCGGAGGCCTGGTCGCCGGACCAGGTGAAGCCGGAGCCGTCGGTGAACGACGGGCCGCCGGCGTTGACGCCGACCTGGTACTTCGTGGTCGTGAGCGTCACCGGGACGTAGGTCTTGGACTGGCGTCCGGAGTCGGACCTCACCACGATGTTCGCGCCGAGGACTCCTGGCTTGGCACCCTTCGAGGAGACCGAGACCTTGACGGTCGTCGACTGACCCGGAGCGAGGGTGCCGCCGGTCGAGGAGAGCGACAGCCACGGCAGGTCGGTGAGCAGGTCGTCCTCGACGTCGACGAGCACGACGTCATCGGCGATCTGGTCCGCGGCCCAGAGCGCCCCGGTGGAGTCGGTCTCGAGACCGCCGCCCTGGCCCGTCTTCTGGCCCGGGAACCACCACGCGTTGACGAGCGAGCAGTCGTCGGGGTTCACCTGCAGCAGGCGGGTGGGCCTGTTCGAGGTGAGATCGGTGTACCAGATGGTGTCGGACGCCTGGTTGTAGGCCAGGCCCATCACCTCGGGCAGCGGCGGGGCGCAGAAGGACAGCATCTCGCCCGCGTTGTCGTGCGACGTGCCCGCGACGGTCCCGATCATGCCGTTCCTCCGGCCGCCGACGTAGAACACGTCCTCCGCCGGGTTGTAGGCGAGTCCGGTCAGCTGCAGCGTGGACCAGGCCCCCTTGATCTGCCGTGTCTCCTTCCCGGTCTCCCGGTCGAAGCAGTGGATGTAGCTGGCCGGGCTGTCCTCCATCTGGCACATGTCGCCGGTCTTGGTGTCGAGCGCCATGTCGAATGCCCGGTACGCGGGGTTCCACGACGCGCCGAAGACCTTGCCGGTCGGCTTGCCCGTCACCGTGTACGCGGTGTTGGTCCGCTTGTCGTAGTCGTGGACCCAGACGTCACCGTCGTACCCGATGCCGCTGGGCTCCTTCTCGGCGATCGTGCCCGGGATCTCGATGCGGGTGAGGACGTCGCCGCCGGAGGTCGTGCCGACCTTGGCGGCGGCCTGTGCCTCCGCGGCGCTCACCGTCGCATCCCTGCCGTCGACGTTCGACGGCTTCATGCCGCTCGCGCCGGCCTTCCAGGCGGTGAGGTCGATGGTGCTGTTCGCACCCGTCCCGGTGCGCGTGGTGGCGCCGGCGGCGTCGAGCTCGGGGTGGCGCGCGGCCTCCCCCAGGTCGTAGGTGAGCGGTGCGGAACCGGTGTTGGTCAGGGTCAGTGTGCCGACGCCGTTCTGGTCGGTGCCCAGCACCGCGTCGAGGCCGTCGGCCTTCAGGCCGGCGACACCCGTGGTCAGACGTGCGTCGATCTTGGCCTTCGCGTAGAGCTTGTCGAGGGAGAAGGGGTATGCCGCGGTCGTGTAGTTCGGCGCGTCGACCGTCATCGTGTAGTCGCCGACCGGAAGCTGGCGATGCACGATGCCCGTCCCGTTGGTCGTGACGGTCTCGACGAGCCCATTCTTGTTCGTGAACGAGACCTTGGCCCCGGCCACCGGTAGCCCGTCGTTCTGGTCGACGACGGTCGCGTCGAGGTAGCCCCAGTCGGGAAGGTCGTAGGTAACGATCATCCCGTCGTGCAGCACCGGGGCGTTGTCGGAGAACCGGATGCCGTCGACGCCGGCCCAGCCCTGTATGCCGGTGATGGCGCGGGCGCCGCCGGTCACCGGGTCGTCGGTCCCGATGCCGTCGCCGTACACGAAGATCACCTTGCCCGAGCGGGTGAGCGTGGCCGAGAAGCTGACCGGCTCCGTGTACTCCGACCGGATCGGGTAGGCCCAGATCTTGGCGTTGCGGAACTCGATGACGAACGCGTCCTCGCCGTCGACCTTGGTGGCCGCCGTGAAGACTCCCCCGCCGGGGGCGAACTGGACGGGGGTCTGTACGTAGAACGGGAAGATGCCCGCACCGCCGGTGCCGGGTCCGGTGGAGGCGTCCGGGGAGATCACGCCGCGCAGGCTGATATTCAGGGTGTCGTGGCTCCCGTTGTAGAGCGCGACCGGGAACGGCAGCTTCACCGTGGCCCAGACGCCGCTCGGGAACGCGACCGGGTCGGTGCCGCGCAGGTACTCGCCTTCGGAGACGGAGCAGGTGTAGCCGCCCTCGTCGACGACGAGCGCGACCGGGATCTCGGGCGACTCGTTCTGCGCGCCGACGGTCAGCGGGACTGTCGTGGGCGAGAAGCAGGCGTTGGGCTTGATGTTCAGCGTGTACCCGCCCTCGGGGACAGCGGTGATCGTGAACGCGCCGTTGGCATCAGTGCGTACCGCGGCCAGCGGCGTGTCCTTGACGGAGACGTCGGCGTTCGGGACGGGCTGCTTCTTGTCGTCGACGACCCTGCCGCTGATGTCGTGGCGCGCCGCGGCGGTGAGGGGAACCTCGAGCGAGGTGTTCTGGCCGAGGGTGATCGTGGCGCTCGCGGTCGCGGTCAGGTAGCCGAAGACCTTGGTGCTGATCTGGTAGTCGCCGACCGGGAGGTTCATCATGAACCGGCCGTCCTTGTCGGTCCCGATCGACCGGCTGAACGGTCCGCTGATCGTCACCTCGGCGGCGGGGACCGGGGCGCCGTTGGCGGTGACGATCCCAGTCAGGGTGCCGCCCTGGCGCGGTGCGAGCTCGAGCAGGCGGACGAGGTCGAGCCGACCCTCGCCGTACTTGTTGTTGAAGGCGGCGGTGCCGCCGCACTCGGTGTCGTCGACATCGACGGCCGACTCGGCGAGCAGCCGGCGGGTCTCCTCGACCTGCCCGATGAGGGTCGGGTCATAGCTCCACAGCGCCGCGACGGCGCCGGCGACGTGGGGAGCCGCCATCGAGGTGCCGGACATCTCGGTGTAGCTGTTGTTCGGGTAGGACGACCGGACGGTCACGCCGGGGGCCGAGATCTCGGGCTTGATCCGACCGCCTTCACCCTCGCCCTTGCGGGAGAACGACGCGAGCGTGCCGTTCGACGCGTAGGCGCCGACGGAGTAGGCGCTCTCGGCGGAGCCGGGCGAGGAGACGGTGTCACAGGCCGCGTACGGCGAGGTGTTACCCGATGACCAGACGCTGAAGATGCCCGCAGCGCTCCAGGCCTCGTCGATGGCCTGGAAGAAGTCGTCGAAGTTGTGCTCCACGCTCTGGCCCCACGAGTTGTTGATGACGTGGGGGCGCTTGGAGACGTCCGGGTTGTTCCCGTGCACATCGGTCGGGGCGAGCAGCCACCAGCCGGACTCGAGCAGCGACTCGGGGCCGTTCGACGCGCAGCACCCGTTCGTCGCGATCCACTGCGCGTCCGGCGCGACGCCGACGTGGTTGGTGCCGTCGTCGCCGACCATGGTGCCCATGGTGTGCGTGCCGTGCCCGTTGTCGTCGCACGGCGCGCCCGCGCACGTGCCCCGGGTGGCCATCCAGTTGTAGTCGTGGTTGAACGTGCCGTCGCCCTTGTTGCCGCGGTACGAGCCCACCAGCGCCGGATGGTCGAACTGGACGCCCGAGTCGAGGTTGGACACGGTGATGCCCGCACCGGTGGCGCCCATGGCCCAGGCCTTGGGAGCGTGAATGGCGTCCAGACCCCACGAGACGGTGCCCGCCTCGGCGGCGGCCGTCGGGGCGGCGGGGCGGACGGCCTGGTCAGCCGGGCTCTTCTCGTCCACGGGCTCGACCAGCGCGACCTGCGGCGTCGCGTGGATCTCGGCGACGTGCACCACCGAGGCCACGTCGAGGGCGAGGTTCTCGGTGCCGCCCTTGACGAGCACAGCGTTGGCGATCGGGTAGGAGGTGTATTTGACGCCTGCCCGGTCGAGTTCGGCGGAGACGGATGCCACGGAGTTCTTCGCCGCTGCGGTCAGCGCGTCGTAGACGAACTGACCGCGAGTGGTCCAGTCGGCGATCTTCTTCGCCTGCGCGAGGTTGGCCTTGGTGTCGAACGTGATCCAGAAGTCGGAGACCGGCTTTGTGCGGAAGCGGTCCTTCAGGTCCGACGCGATCTTGCTGGCGGCCGCACCGGGATCCGGCTCAGCGGCCGACGCCGATGGTGGCGCGATCATGCTCAGGCCGACCGCTACGGCCAGCGAGGCGGCGAGGGCTTTGGGTCTCATGTGGGGGTCCTCCGCCTACAGGGGTTGGTAGGGGTCGTGGCTCTTGTGGTCGCCGGCATCGCCGGCGTCGCGGGCGTCCCCGCCATCGCCGGCGTCGCGGGCGTCGCGGGCGCTGACGCGCGGCTCGCGTGAGAGCTCAAGTGGTGGCTGGTGCTCGCTGACGGAGTCGTCACGCGCGATAGGTCGCTCAGGCATGCGCTGCCCTAGGGCCATGGATCATGGAGTCATGCTCGGCGGGGACGAGCGACCTTCGCTATCACGCGGATACGTCAATTTTCACGACGGGTCGTCGAGGGAATCCTCTTCTGCGAACACTCCGGCCTCTACCGCCTTGACCGCGAGCGCGGTCCGGGAGGACACCTTCAACTTGCGCATCGCCGCACGCAGCTGTTGATCCACCGTGGCCGGCGACTTGGCCAGAATCCGGCTGATCTCCCGGTTCGTCTTGCCGGCGACAACCAGTCGGACCACGTCGAGCTCACGAGGTGAGAGCCGGTCGCCGTACCCCCGTCGACCGCCGCGCCACAATCGCGGAACCTCGGCGCCGTGTTCGCGAAGCCGCTGTGCGACACGGTCTGCATCGCCGCGGGCTCCGAGCCGGAACAGTTGCTCGTACTGTGCGGCCAGCAGCTCTCGGCCCTGTTCGATCTGGCCTTGGGCCATGAGCGCCTCGGCTTGGCGCTCGCGGGCGAGCATGGCGTCGTAGGGGCGCGGCAACGCGCTCCAGGCGCGCGCCGCCCGGTCGTACGCGGTCGCCGCGCGGGCGTGGTCTCCGGCTGCGGCGACCAGCAGGGCACGGCATACGGTGAGCGCCGCGCGAGGCGCGGGCGCCGTACGGCCACGCAGTCCTCTGGCGAACTGGTCGCCCAGGCGTGTCGCGGCCTCAAGGTCGCCCGCGGCGAGGTGCGCCTCGATCCGGGCGGGGACGAGGTCCGTCGCCCAGACCCAGATACCTTTTCTCCGGACTGTGTCCATCGGCTCGTTCGTGATCTGCAGCGCCCGGCCGCTGTTTCCGTCCGTCAGCCACAGTCTGGCCAGCGCAGCGGCGGCCTCCATCGTGTCGTCGGCTGCGCCGAGACGGGCAGACTCCTCGAGGACCAGCCGGAACTGCTCCTCCGCAGCGCGCCGCCGTCCGGCCGCGGCTGCCAGCCGGGCCGCGAGCCGAATGCTGCCGAGGTAGAGCGCCGGCCGGTCTCGGTCGGCATCGGCGAGTGCCGCGCTTCGCTCCGCGAGACCCTCCCACCGGCCGGTGAGCCACGCCAGGTTGGCCTGTTCGAGTCGGACGTTGTATTGCAACCGGGACGCCTGCTCGGCCTCGGCAAGGCGCATGGCCACGACGAGATGTGCCTCCGCCTCGGCGTACCGACCCCAGATCAGTGCGCCGGTCCCGACATTTGCGTGGATGCGGGCCACGTCGAGACGCTCCGCCGAGGTCGCACCGTCGATGGGCAGGTCGGCGACGACGTCCCAGGCCTCCTCTTCGCCGAGCATGAGCAACGCAGCGGCACGGTTGCCGGCCAGGTTCAGCCGCTCTGCGGGAAAATCGAATGCGGCGGCGAGCTCAGCGGCGCGATCCAGCCAACGCCGATGAGTCGACGCCGGCCACGGTCCCGCATAGGCCCATCCAAGATAGGTCATCGCCCGAGCCGCCTCGACCGGGTCATGGTCGAGGTTGGCCACCGCCTGCTCGAGCTCGCTGAGTGCGGCCTGCGCCTCACCCCCGGTGATCAGGAGCCGACCCAGGGGGTTGCGAATCTCGGCCTGCTGGCGTGCGGAGAGACCGGGGGTCTTCAGCACCGAGCGCAAGGTACGGATCACGCGGTGGTAGACCTCGTCGACCGGTTCACGACGGCCCAGTGCGGCCACTCCGGCGATGCGCGCGACTCGTGCCCGATCCGACGGCGGCAGCTCGGGCCACGACAACAGATCGACCAGCAAGGCGACCGCCTTGGTGTGGTCACCCGAGGCCATGGCCAGTTCGGCGCCCTGCTCGGCGTACCGCGCCCAGGACTCCGTCTCGCCCGCCTCACGGAAGTGGCGGGCAAGGCGTGCGACAGGCGGCGGATGGATGTCCTCCAACGCCCGGCCGGCCAGCAGGTGGAAGTGTCTGCGATCGGTCAACGGGATCGCTTCGTAGACAGCCGTGGCGGCCAGCACATGCCGGAACCGCCACTGGTCGCGGTCGTCTCCGTCCAGTACGCCGGCATCGGCCGCCTCGGCGATAGCGCCTCGACAGGCATCTGGTGACAGACCGGCGGTCACCGTGATCGTGGCCACCGATGACCGCTCAGCCAACGTCGCCGCGGCTCGCAACACCTGCTGCGCCGTCGGCGACAGACGGCCCACCCGCTCTCGGGTGGAGTCGCGCACCGTTGGCGGCACCTGTAGCTCGCGCAGCTTCAGCCGGACCCATTGCCCGTCGCGGAAGACGAGGTCGGCACGGTCGCACATGAGGCGAACCGACTCCTCCAGCGCCAGAGGAACGCCACCGGTCCGCTCGTGCATGAATGTCGTGAACTCCTGCGAGATCGGGTTGCCGTCCAGCATCGAGGACACCAGCGCAGCCGTGTCGTTGGGTCGCATCGGCGCCAGGGCGATCCTCAGCTGGGTCACGCCAGCAGGCAGCCGGGACGTCAGCCGCAGCAACAGCGATCCGGCGTCCACCTCCTCCGGCCGATAGGAGATCACGAGGCTTGGCCCGTCCGACTGCTGTCGGGAGGTGACGAACAGCAGGAACTCCAAGGTCACCTCGTCGGCCCAGTGAGCGTCCTCGAGCACGAGAACGTCGACACGCAGAGCCCGGATCAGTTCGTCCAGGGCGCGGAACAGACGATGCCGTGCCGCCTTCGCATCGTCCAAGGGCTCCAATGCGGGCGGCAGGTCCGAGGACCATTCAGGGAAAAGGGGCCGTAACGCACCCGCAAGATCGGTGAGCCGCAGTCGCGACGCCGGCCGGTCGATCCCACGGAACGCGTCGACGATCGGCCCCAACGTCAGCGACTCTCGAAGCGGTGGGCACACCGAGACCAGGGCGGTGCGCTGGTGCGGCGCGGCCAACCACTCTCGCAGCAGTCGGCTCTTCC
>NZ_LWLS01000110.1:0-4736 GCF_001905095.1 Micromonospora sp. CB01531 | reverse complement strand
CCCGCCTCGCCCTCTACCAGCACGATCGCCGGTGGCCGGGCCAAGGCGCCCCTGAGCGCCGCCATCTCCCGATCACGACCCACGAAATCCGGCGTAGAAACCGTCGGTGAAGTCCCGTCGTCCTCGGGCGAGGGGTCGAGCATGCGTGATGATCTCGCTTTTCGATGCTCGGGCGCAAGTACCATCGCGGCGACTCGCGTTGCGAGGTCCTCAGCCGGAGTGAGCGATGCCCACCGAGAGTGGTGACGGCGCCCTGCACCCTGGGTGACCCTCTGGGGACGTGATGCCAGCGGTCAACGGGATATGGCTCTGGCCCGAACTTCGGATGCTGTTGGTGATCTTGGTGTCAGTCGTCAGTCGCTGAGCGGAAGAGGGGCCCAGGAAGCCATCTTCGGCGTGACCGATCCGCGCTCGTCAGGCTGATGTCAGACGTACCAGGGACGAGAGGGGATATCGCAAGTGTTGCTAAGGCCGACGCACCAAGTCGTCCTCAACCTCGCCGGAACCAACGACGCCGGCCAGCTCCTACACCATCCTGCCCCGCCGCGGTCACCGGCTGTGCGTCACCGGTCAGAGGCTGAGCCACCTCCTTGCTTGCAGGAAAGAACAGCAGTCGACGAATCTCCTCGGCGTCCTCCTCACGCCAGGCATCGAAGAGATCTAGCGGCGTGATCACCGGTTCAGCCTGAGCGGCCAGGAACTCCGGGCGACCGTATGGCTGCCGACTCCGTTCCTGCGGGGCGACCCGGAGCTGGTGACCTAGGATCAGCGCGCCGCCCACCACTGGAGTGACACCTGGTAGCTTCTCCCACTCCCGAAGGTGACGAACGAGATCCTGGTAGGCGCGCTCCGGAGCGCTGCCACTGACACCCTTCACCTCGACCAGCCGCGTGCGACCGGCGTAGGTACAGAGCAGATCAGCGTTCTTGGTGCCGCCGAGCTCTTCGTCAAGGTCGACGACATCGACTCCGGCCGACTCCAGTACCGTGCGGACCGCGACGACGAGCTGCTTGCCGGTGCCATAAAGCAGCCCCTCGCGGACCGTCGATGCCACAGTCTGGGCTTCCTCGAGATCGCGCTCCAGCCGCCGCCGACGAGTGACGTAGTCCGCCTCAAGTTCAGCCAGCGCCGTTCGCACATCACGTTCAAGACGGGTCATAAAGGTCTCGTCGGTCGCGAGCTGACGCCTCGCCCGACGCATCGCGCCTGGGACGAACTCCGGCAGCGCCTGCTCCCGCAACCACTCCAGGAGAAGTGGCCACGGCGTCTCAACGGGCACGATGTATCGCCGCTCGACACCATCCGGCGAGATCCATGCCGCCACGACCGGCTCACCGAGCTCAGTCTCCAAGATCGGCACCAGAGTGCCTTCGGCGGGATGCTGGACTCGCCCGTTGTACGACTCAAGCGTCGCTCCGCTGAGCGACAGACTGCGCCACAGAGGTGCCGGGTTGCAGTTCAACATCCGTAGTGCGAGCTGGCCGTCGGCATCACCGAGATCCTTGGCAGCCCGTATCCGCGCACCCTTGCCGATCGGCCGACTGCTGACGCTCGTGTAGCTCTGGCCGAAAGAAACGGAGCCATCATGTTGGAAGAGGACACTGCACGCCTTGCCTTCGACGTCACCGATAGGGCTGACCACCAGGGCGGTCTCGCCTCGGCTCTCGGCACCCTGCCGGAAGCGGTTGAACTCATCGGCGCCATGCCCGGAGTAGACGCTCGGCTGCAGAGCCACTGCACAGTCGGAGGTGTCAAACCCCACCCATCGGGGATCAAAGCCAAGGGCAGCCCAATCGAAAGTCGCACTGGCAATCGTTGGGCGACGCTGCTCCTGCAGCCACGGTGCTGCTTCCTCACCGAACTGGCGCTGCTTGGCCTCGATGTCGTCCCAGTGGTCAGGCGGCTCAGACCCGACGTGGACCGGGATCGGGAGCTGTGTCATGCCGTAGCTCCGGCAGACGAACCAGCGAAGTGAACGGTGAGCTGCTGCATCTTGCGCAGGTACACCGGGGCGATCGTCAGGTGGACCCGCGCCGTGTCCTCGTCGATCTGCCGCCCGGTCGGATGACCCACCTCGTTGCGAGTCAAGCGAATCAGGTCAGCGATGGCATCGAGCGTGAGAGCGTCAGCGAGCCCGTCCGGCAGATCCTGTCGAACCGGCTCGATGCGCTTTCGGAACTCCGTCCACAGCGCGAAGTAGTTGCTGCGTGGCTTGGCGAGCTCCTTGGCCATGGCCGGTGCGCCGGCCATGGATGAGGTGGCGTAGGACTGGGCCATGACCAGGAACGCGCGCTCGGCGGCGACGCCGAGCATGACCGAAGTGGCGAGGTAGCACCGCCCGTTAAAGGACCGCAGTGCCTCAGTGAGGTACAGCTCGATGAGGTCGTCGAGGTCTGGGATCTCGCGGCGGATCCGATCCAGGTAGCCATCCGGATCACGAGGCTCCCAGCTGCCGCCCTTGGCGACTCGCTGCCCATCAGCCGAGAGGCGCCACTGCCAGTTGTCAGTGCCTGAGCCCTGGCCGGCGGTGTCTAGGTAGACCAGACCGTCGCCGACGAGACCCCACAGTGCTTCCCACACCTCTGCCTCGGAGCAGCCAGTCTCCTGACGAATGGTGCCCACGAGGTACGGACGACCGAATCGTGAGGCACCCCCGCTGCCGAGGCGCTGAAGAACAGTACGCCGAACATTCACAGTCATGGAGCAATTCGATCATCGAAGACTGACAGATTCGGGTGCGTCGAACTGTTGTTCACTTCTTGAAGCGTCGGAGAAAGTCCGTGGCTAGCTCCTGCCAGCCTTCGGCCGGGACGTCACCCGTCGATCCACTCCGCCGCTTGGTCGACGTCGACCTCGCCGTCCGACCAGACGTTTCGCGGGTAGATGGCAATCTCGCGCCCGCTCGTGTCCCAGTAGAAATTAGAGGTTTGCTTGCCCTCGTCGGCACGAGTCATCACCCGGGCGCCATCGCCGCCGTGGCGGATGTCGGTGTCGACCTGGGAGAAGCGGTGCCGATACTGCCACGACCGCCAGGCGCCCTCAAAGGACAGGTCGATGGCGACCTTGTCCCACGGCAGCGTGAAGCGGTCGCACATGATCAGGCCGAGGGCCATGCCCTCGGAGACTGCGTTGCGGTGACGCGATGGAGTGATCGCCATAGCTGGAATGCTAGCCAACACCGCCGACATTCCGAGGTGGCGACAGTCGCACTTACCAGCTCAGAGGCTGGAGCGGATTTGACCAGGAGTACCAGGTCGATCGGGCTAAACCCGACCGGCTGAAGGGAGAGCCAGCGTTGGAGCTCGCCGCGGTGGCGAGCAGGCCGCCTGCGGTTACGCAGGCGTGGGACCTCTGATTTGCCGCAGCCCAGCGCTGAACATGGTCGCCGTCACCCGTGGCGGCGACGTCGCTGGAGTGATCTTCCACTCGGACAGGGGCAGGCGATTACATCCCGGCCGACTCGCCTGAGGCCTGCGCCCACGCGGAAGGCCAGTCGATGGGGCGGGCCGGGTCGTGCTTCGAGAGCGCGTTCGTCGAGGCCGACTTCTCCGCCATCAAGGTCGAGTACGTACACCGCCGCAGCTTGCACACCCGCACCGAAGCCCGACTCAAGATCGCTACCTGGACCACCGACTACTACGACCGGCGCCGACGGCACTCCGTCTGCAACTGGAGATCCCCATCGACTACGAAAGATCATCCGCGCCCTGGAGGTCCAGGCATATAACGACGCCCTCCACAATTCCAGGGGATTGACCCTCCGGCTTGCCGGACGCCTGGATCGGTGCGGGTGCCATCGGCGAGCTCGTCTGGAGCGAACGGTACGGCGAGCGCCTCGACCCTTCATCCGTGCGTGACACCGACGCCTTCTTTTCTCGACCTGACGCACCGAGCTGGGAGTGCGACCCCCGGCGGCTGGTGGCGGCCTGGCCGGATACTCCGTGGGAGGCGAAGAACCAGGCCGCCATGCACACCTGGTATCCGGCAAAGTTCAGCACGGCCCGGTGGCCCCCATTGCGCACCATCGCCGACGAGGTCGCCGCCCGGCATGAGTACCCCACAGCCGTGGCCGTCCGCCTCGACGCGCACGACCGGCTCGTCGTCTGCGGGCCGTACGGCCTCGACGACCTGCTCGACGAGGTGCGGCGGCGCAACTCGACCAGGGTCAGCCCGGAGATCTCCTGGCAACGACTCGCCCGCCACCGACCCGCCGAACGCTGGCCCCGGGTTCGAGTTATGCCCTGAGCCGGCGCTCGAAGCCCGGGACGGTCGCCGCCGAGGCCGCCTCCTGACGGCCGGCGAGGCCCGGGCCGGGGAGCGGAAGGCTCCTCATGATCTTGGATGGTGTGCGCGGTGTGTGCTCTCCAGCGACCCTGTTGGCCATTTGATGGCCTGGTAGGGCGCGCGTCGCGCGTTGGTCGGGCTGCGGCTTTGCGATGGTCGGGCGCGGTCGTCTTTCCCCTTCCCGGCCGTAGGATCGGGTGTCTGATGTCGATGCAGCCGTTGCCGTGGCCCGAGCCCGCGGGAGAGATCACCCGGGCGGTCGCGGAGATGTATCGGGGGCGGCGGGCGCCGTTGCCGGTCGCGGTCCGTGACGAGTTGGAAGAGCTGTTCGCCGACGCGGAGTTCGCCGAGGCGTTTGCCGCTCGCGGGCCGCAGGGCTGGTCGCCGGGGCGGCTGATGTTGGTGACCGTGTTCCAAGCGGTGGAGAACCTGACCGACCGGCAGGCCGCGGA
>NZ_LWLS01000109.1 GCF_001905095.1 Micromonospora sp. CB01531 | reverse complement strand
ACAACAACACAACATAACAAAGCACTACTAGTGACCTTCCGATAATCTCCGTCGCAGACTCCGAGCGGTCGGTCTCCTGGGACCGGCCCTCGAAGTAGAGGAGCGCATCGCATGCACTGGCCCCCACGCTGGCTCGCCGCTGGCGCGGTCGGCGCGCTGGTGGTCGGGTTCGCCGCACCGGCGTCCGCCGACCCGCCCGCCCGGACCACCGCCCCGGCACCGGCCGCGTCCATCCCGGGTGCCGCGCCCGCCCGCATCACCCTCATCACCGGCGACCGGGTCGAGCTGGCCCAGGCGGCCCCCGGCCGGGTCGCCGCCACCGTCCACCCCGGCCCCGGCCGCGAGCGGATCACCTTCCAGACCGTGTCGGCCGACGGCGGGCTGCGCGTCCTGCCCAGCGACGTCGTGCCGTACGTCTCCGCCGGGGTGCTCGACGCCGACCTGTTCGACGTGCAGAAGCTGGCCGCCGAGGGGTACGGCGACGCCGCGCAGGGGGCACTGCCGCTGATCGTCCGCTACCAGGAGCCGGCGGCCGGCCGGCTCCGACCGCTGGCCGGGGCCACCGCCGCCCGGCCGCTCGAGAGCATCAACGGCGCGGCGCTGCGCGTCGCCAAGGGCGACCTCGGCCAGCTGTGGAGCACGCTGAAGGTCGCGCCGGCCGCGCGGACCGCCGCGAACGGGCCGGTCCGGCTCGGCGCCGGCATCGCCCGGGTCTGGCTGGACGGGCGGGTCCACCCGGCGCTGGAGCACAGCGTGCCGCAGATCGGGGCCCCCGCCGCCTGGGCGGCCGGCCGGGACGGCGCGGGCGTCCGGGTCGCGGTCCTCGACACCGGAGTCGACGCCACCCACCCCGACCTGGCCGGCCGGATCGCCGAGACGCAGGACTTCACCGGCGGCGGCAGCGCCCGTGACGGGCACGGCCACGGCACCCACGTGGCGGCCACCATCGCCGGCAGCGGCGCCGCGTCCGACGGGCTGCGCAAGGGCGTCGCGCCCGGCGCGAAGCTGCTGATCGGCAAGGTGCTCGACGACGGCGGCAGCGGCTACGACTCGGGGATCATCGCGGGTATGGAGTGGGCCGCCCACTCCGGCGCGAAGGTGATCAGCATGAGCCTCGGCGGCCCGGCCACCGACGGCACCGACCCGATGAGCCAGGCGGTCAACGACCTCACCGCCGAGACCGGCGCGCTGTTCGTGATCGCCGCCGGGAACGATGGCGCGGCGGGCACCGTCGGGACGCCGGGCGCGGCTGCCGCGGCGCTCACCGTCGGTGCGGTGGACCGCGACGACAACCTGGCCGACTTCTCCAGCCGTGGTCCGCGCCTGGGCGACAACGGCCTGAAGCCGGAGATCACCGCGCCGGGCGTCGGTATCGTCGCCGCCCGCGCCGCCGGCACCGCCATGGGTACGCCGGTGGACGACGCGTACACGCGGGCGTCGGGGACGTCGATGGCGACCCCGCACGTCGCCGGGGCAGCGGCGATCCTCGCCCAGGAACACCCGGACTGGACCGCCGGGAAGCTCAAGGACGCGCTGGTCAGCACGACGAAGGCGAACCCCGCGCTGACCGTCTTCGAGCAGGGCGGCGGCCGGGTCGACGTGGTCCGCGCGCTGGGCCAGCGGGTGTACGGGTCAGCCACCGCCGACTTCGGCCGGTTGAACACCGGCGGTGTGGCGGTGGAGCGGACCGTGACGTACACCAACGGCACCGGCGCGGCGCAGACCCTGCGGCTGGCGCTGCAGCTGCGCAACCTGGACACCGGTGCGGCCGAGCCGGACGGGGTGTCGCTCGCCGGCGCGGAGGTGACGGTGCCGGCCGGCGGCAGCGTGAACGTCCCGCTGCACGCCGACCCGGCGAAGCTGGACCGCGGGGTGTACGGCGGGTGGCTGGTGGCGACCGGTGCGGACGGTGTCGCGGTGCGGACCGCCATCGGCCTGACCCTCAGCGGCCCGCTGCACTCCGTCACCATCAAGGCGCTGGACATGCAGGGGCAGCCGGGCGGCGCATCGGTGGTGACGCTGTTCGGCGAGCACCGGGAGTCCGACCGGCTCGGCTACCTCTTCCGCGGGATGGAGTGGCAGGTGCAGGTCGAGGAGGGCCCGTACCTGCTTCAGGGGCTGATCGAGCACGGCGTCCCGCTGGACGAGCAGCTCACCCTGGTCACCGACCCCGAGCTGACCGTCGACCGGGACCTGACCCTGGTGCTCGACCCGCGCGAGGGCACGCCGGTGCGCATCGAGACGCCGAAGCCCAGCGAGCAGCGGGACACGCTCAGCTTCTACGAGCATCGCGTCTTCGGCAACGGCCGGCAGGTCGACCACGGTGTGATGGCGTTCAGCACGGTCCAGCAGGTGAACGTCACGCCGACCCGGCCGGTGCGCCAGGGCGAGTTCGAGTTCGCCTCCCGCTGGCAGTTGGTCGCCCCCATGGTGGACGCCCGGGTCAGCAACGTCTCCGGTCCGCTGGACATCAACCTGTTGGGTCGGTCGCCGGCCCCGGCCGGCCGGCGGAAGCTGCCGCTGGTCTGGGCGGGTGACGGCACCGCCGCCGAGCTGGCCCGGGCCGGGGTTCGGGGCACGGCCGCGCTGGTCGCCGGTAGCTACGACCGTGCCGAGGGGGACCAGATCGCCGACGCCACGGCGGCCGGCGCCGCGATGGTGCTCATCGTCCGCGTGGCGGACGACAGCGCGTGGACGGTCTGGCGTCCGGACGGGGACCGGCTGCCGATTCCGTCGCTGGTGGTCGCGCACGACGACGGGCAGCCGATGATCGCGGCGGCGAAGAGCGGCCGGGCCACCCTGGACGTGACGCTGACCGTGGACAGCCCCTACCTGTACGACGTGTGGCAGGTGTCGCCGGGGCGGGTCCCGGATCGGATCGTGCACCGGGTCACCGCGGACAACACCGCCGAGGTGACCGCCCGCTACGCCGACACCGGCGGGTTCGACTGGGCCAGCGAGCAGCGGTTCGGGTGGCGTCCCTGGCAGCAGTACTCGTGGAACGACGACCAGCGGATGGTGCGTACCGGCACCGTGCGGCAGGAGTTCGTCAGCGCCGGGGACTCCTGGTGGCAGCAGCGGGTGCTGCACCGGCTGCCCTGGTCCGACTGGGGCCCGCTGGTCGGCGGGCTCGTCCAGCCGCCCCGGCGGTACGCCGCCGACGACCGGGTCACCGAGACGTGGCACGGCGCGGTGGTCCGGCCGGCCGTGCCGGCGGGCGGCGGGGCGCCGGTGCCCGCGCGTACCGGCGACATCCTGAACCTGCGGGTGGCCGAGTTCGTCGATGCGGACGGCCACTCCGGCCCGGCCCGGTTCAGCGAGGAGTGGGACAGGGTGCAGGCCCGGCTGAGCCGGGACGGGGAGCAGATCGCCGACCTCTCCCGCGACTGGGCTCCGGTGCCGACCACCCCGGGTGCGGCCCGCTACCGGCTGGACCTCAGCACCGAGCGGTCGTCGGAGGAGTGGCGCTGGGCCACGCGTACCGACACGGCGTGGCAGTTCACCTCGGCCCGGCCGGCCGGGGACGCCGCCCAGCCGCTGCCGCTGCTGCAGGTGGACTACCAGGTCCCCGCCGACCTGCACGGCGAGGTGCCCGGCGGCCGACCGCACCAGCTCGGGCTGACCGTGCGCCAGCCGGCCGGCGTGCCGGCGCCGACGGGCGTCGGGATTCGAATCGAGGTGTCCTTCGACGGCGGGCGGACCTGGCAGTCGGTGCCGGTCCACGGCTCGGGCACCCGGTTCACCGCCATGGTGCCGGCCGGGCACGGCACGGTGTCGTTGCGGGTGCACGCCGATGACCGCGCCGGCAACAGCGTCGACCAGACCGTGCTCGACGCGTACGGGCTGCGCTGACGGGGACGGGGCGGGGCGGCTCCCGGCCGCCCCGCCCCGTCGCCTCAGATCCAGCCCCGGCGTGCGGCCTGGAATGCAAGCCCCGGCCGGGTGTCCACGCCGGCGACGGTCATCAGGTCGGCCAGCCGCCGCTGCACGGTACGCCGGCTCACCCCCAGCTGGGAGGCGATGGACTTGTCCGGGACGCCGGCCACGAACAGGGCGAGCAGCCGAACCTCGTCGGGGTCCGGCCGGTAGCCGTCGACGGCCTGCCCGTCGACCGGCGGGGCGGACGAGCGCAGCGGCGTTGATATCCGCCAGTAACTCTCGAAGAGGGCGATCAGCGCGTCGAGCAGTTGGCTGCGGCCGATCACCGCGGCGCTCGGTTCGCCGCTCTCCCGGTCCGGCACCAGCGGGCAGATCGCCGTCCGGCCGTCCACGATGGCCAGCCGCACCGGCAGCCGGTCCAGCACCCGGGCCTGCTCTCCGGCGCGTACGCCCCGCTCGATGTCCTCGAGCCCGCCCGGTTCGAGGAGCATCTCGCGCTCGTAGATGGCCCGGTAGCGCACCCCGCGGGCCAGCGCGTCGAACTCTTCGACGTTGTCCTGGCCGGGCATGGCCAGCGGGTTGGCCCGGCAGAACCAGAGCACCTCGTCCCGGGCGCCGTTCTGCGCGTCCCGCAGGCGCTCGCGGAGCACCCGCGCCCCGGTGATCACCTCCACCAGGTGGTCGGCGTCGTGCCGCCGCATCCCGGCGCGGTACTCCTCGGTCAGCTGGGTGACCGCCGCGCGGGCCGCCTCCAGCGCCTCCTGCCGGCGCAGCAGCGCCTCACCGAGCGGGACGTCGGGGGCCAGCGGCCGCAGCGGCCCGTCCGGCTCCGGCCCGATCGGCAGCACCAGCCCCTTGCCGCGCAGGGCCTCGAGCTGCGCGACGACCTCCGCGCGCGGCCGGCGGAGCCGTTCGACGAGCTCCTCGACCCGGGCCGTGGTGAGCTGGACGAGGGAGCGGTACAGCTCCTCCTCGCCGGGGGTCAGGCCGATCACGTCCAACACGGGGCAGAACTGTACGACGTCAAGCGCCATGCCCCGATGCGGCGTCGCCGGCTGGTCAACTGTCGGGGGCCGCGTCTACTGTCAGGTGCTGTGCTGGAAGAGCTGCGCATCACCGGACTGGGCGTCATCGAGGACACCACGCTGCCGTTGACCGGCGGGATGAACGTCATCACCGGGGAGACCGGTGCGGGCAAGACCATGGTGGTCACCGGCCTCGGCCTGCTCTTCGGCGGTCGGGCCGACGCCGGTCGGGTGCGCGCCGAACCGGGCCGCGCGGTGGTCGAGGGGCGGCTGCGCCTGCTCGGCCGGGTGGCCGAGACGGTGCACGCCCGGGTCACCGACGCCGGCGGCGAGCCCGACGAGGACGGGTCGCTGCTGCTGAGCCGTACGGTCACCGTGGAGGGCCGCTCGCGGGCGCATCTGGGCGGCCGGAGCATGCCGGTGTCGATGCTCGGCGAGGTGGGCGAGCAGGTGGTGGCGGTGCACGGCCAGTCCGACCAGCTCCGGCTGCTGCGCCCGGCCGAGCAGCGGGCCGCGCTGGACCGGTTCGCCGGCCCGGAGCACGAGAAGCTGCTCGACGCGCTGCGCGAGGCGTACACCCGGTGGCGGGCGGTGGTCGACGACCTGGCCGACCGGCGGCGCAACGCCCGCGAGCGCAACCAGGAGGCCGACCTGCTCCGCCTCGGCCTCGACGAGATCACCCGGGTGGACCCGCAGCCCGGCGAGGACGACGAGCTGAAGGCGGAGGCGCAGCGCCTGGAGCACGCCGAGGGGCTGCGTACCGCGGCCCAGCTCGCCCAGCAGTGCGTGGCCGGCGGGGTCGAGGCGGCCGACGACACTCCCGACGCCACCGCGCTGCTCGGCACCGCCCGGCGCACCCTGGAGGCGCAGGCCGGCACCGACCCGGCGCTCGGCGAGCTGGCCGTCCGGCTGGAGGAGGCGGCCACCCTGGTCGCCGACGTCGCCGCGGAGCTCTCCGCGTACCTGGCCGCGCTGGACGCCGACCCGGCCCGCCTGCAGGCCGTCTACGAGCGGCGGGCCGCACTGCGCGGGCTGACCCGCAAGTACGCCGACGACGTCGACGGGGTGATCGCCTGGGCCGAGCGGGCCCGCACCCGACTGTCCGACCTGGACACCTCAGACGAGCTGCTCGACGAGCTGGAGAAGGAGTCGTCCCGGCTGGCCGGGGAGGTGGCCGAGCTGGCCGGGCGGGTCGCCGGCTCGCGTCAGGAGGCGGCGGTCCGCTTCGCCGAGCAGGTCACCGTCGAGCTGGCCGGGCTGGCCATGCCGCACGCCCGGATCGAGGTGGCGGTGCTGCCGCGCCCGGTGGGGCGGGCCGAGCCGAGCCTGTCGGTCAACGGGGTGGAGGCCGGCGTCGGCCCGGACGGCGCCGACGAGGTGGAGTTGCGCCTGCTGGCCCACCCGGGCGCGCCCGCGCTGCCGTTGCAGCGGGGCGCCTCCGGCGGTGAGCTGTCCCGGGTGATGCTCGCCATCGAGGTGGTCTTCGCCGGTTCCGGTGGCCCGCCCACCCTGGTCTTCGACGAGGTCGACGCGGGCGTCGGCGGCCAGGCCGCGGTGGAGATCGGCCGGCGGCTCGCCCGGCTGGCCCGCAGTCACCAGGTCCTCGTGGTCACCCACCTGCCGCAGGTCGCCGCGTTCGCCAACCGGCACCTCGTGGTGGCCAAGGACACCGGGGGAGCGGTGACCACCAGTGGGGTACGTGTGGTGGAGGACACCGAGCGGGCCCGGGAGTTGGCCCGGATGCTCGCGGGTTTGCCCGATTCCGATCTGGGTATCGCCCATGCCGAGGAACTCCTGGCCGTGGCGGCCAAGGAAAGGCGCCCGTGATCCCCGGATTGTGAGCGCAAGCACACCAGCGTGCGCCGTGGTGTGCTTCCCTGGGTAGGCGGCCCTGCTCAGGCATGTCGCGACAGCAATACCTGCCTCACATGCCAGGATGGTCACGATGCGTCTACCCACGTTGCGCCGGACCCGGAACGCGGAACCGGGCTCAGTCCGCGGCACCGCGCGCCTCGACCGCCGGACGAAGCGGCTGGTCGGCCGGCTCCGGCCCGGGGACATCGCGGTCATCGACCACGTCGACCTGGACCGGGTGGCGGCCGACTCGCTGGTCGCCGTCGGGGTCGCCGCCGTGCTCAACGCCAAGCCCTCGGTCTCCGGGCGGTACCCGAACCTGGGCCCCGAGGTGCTGATCTCCGCCGGTATCCCGCTCCTGGACGACCTCGGCGAGTGCGTCTTCGAGCAGATCCGCGAGGGCGATCAGGTCCGGATCGAGGGGAACACGGTCTACGTCGGCGAGGAGCCGGTGGCGCACGGCGCGCTCCAGGACGCCGAGACGGTGGCCAAGTCGATGGCCGACGCCCGGGAGGGGCTGTCGGTGCAGTTGGAGGCGTTCGCCGCCAACACGATGGACTACCTCAAGCAGGAACGCGACCTGCTGCTCGACGGCGTCGGCGTACCGGACATCGAGACCCAGGTCCAGGGCCGGCACTGCCTGATCGTGGTCCGCGGGTACGACTACAAGGCCGACCTGGACGTGCTGCGCCCGTACATCCGGGAGTTCAAGCCGGTGCTGATCGGCGTGGACGGCGGCGCCGACGCGCTGGTCGAGGCGGGCTACACCCCCGACATGATCATCGGTGACATGGACTCGGTCACCGACGACGTGCTGCGCTGCGGCGCCGAGGTGGTCGTGCACGCCTACCCGGACGGCCGGGCGCCCGGCCTCGCCCGGGTGACCGCCCTCGGTGTGCCGGCGATCACCTTCCCGGCCGCGGCCACCAGCGAGGACCTGGCCATGCTGCTGGCCGACGAGAAGGGCGCGTCGCTGCTGGTGGCCGTCGGCACCCACGCCACCCTGGTGGAGTTCCTCGACAAGGGCCGGGGCGGCATGGCCTCGACCTTCCTGACCCGGTTGAAGGTGGGCGGCAAGCTGGTCGACGCCAAGGGCGTGAGCCGGCTCTACCGCCAGGGCATCTCCGGCTCCTCCCTGCTGCTGCTGGTCCTGTCGGCGGTGGCCGCGATGGCCTCCGCGGTGGCGGTCTCCACGGTCGGGAAGGCGTATTTGGGCGTGGTCTCCGAATGGTGGGACAATTTTGTGTTCCAACTCGGCCAGCTCTTCTAGCCCCCGACCGATCAAGAGGCTGCAAGCGTGATCAATTTCCGCTACCACGTGGTGTCCCTGACCGCGGTCTTCCTGGCGTTGGCGATCGGCCTGGTGGTCGGCACGGCCGCCCTGAACGGGCCGGTCGCCGACTCGCTCAAGGAGAACGTCAACGCGCTGCGCAAGGACAACCAGCAGATGCGCCAGACGGTCAACAGCCTCCAGAAGGAACTGGACATGGAGGAGGACTTCGCCGCCGAGACGGCGCCGCTCATCCTCCCCGGCAAGCTGACCGGCCGCCGGGTGCTGGTGGTCAGCCTGTCCACCGGCCGGGAGCACACCGAGGGCGTGGTGAAGATGCTCCAGCTCGCCGGGGCCAATGTCACCGGCCGGATCGACATCCAGGACAAGTTCATCAGCCCGGACAGCGCGACCAACAACAACCTGCTGGAGCTGGCCGTCACCGCCGCCCGCCCCAACAGCGTGCCCACCGGCAACCTGCCGGGCAACGGGCACGGCGTGGAGACCTCCAGCGCCCTGCTGGCCAGCGTCCTGCTGGACCGGCCGGCGGGCAGCCCGCCGGTCACCGACGCCGATCGGAAGGTGGTTCTGCAGACGTACGCGACCGCCGGGTACCTCACCTCGGAGAACAACAAGGTCGCGGGGCCGGCCGAGGCGGTCGTGCTGGTCACCGGGCAGCCGTACGTCGACAAGGACTCGGCGAAGAAGGACGAGTCGGTGGTGAAGATCGCCGAGCAGTTCGACCACAACGGGGCGCTCGTGGTCGGCGGCATGGGCTCGGCCGGCGGCAACGTGGTCGCCGTGGTCCGGGGCGACCCGGTGCTCTCGCAGACCATCTCGACCGTCGACAACGCCAACACCGTGCAGGGTCAGGTCGTCACCGCGCTCGCCCTGGTGCAGCAGCTGACCGAGAAGAAGGCCGGCCAGTACGGTGTCGGTGACAACGCCGCGGGCGGGCTGTTGCCTAAACTGCCGCAGTGACCGAGCGGGCGTCCGCTCTGCACCGCGTCGCGCTGGATATCCGGATCGGAGGAGTCGCGTGAGACTGGGTCGGCTGCTGGCCGTCGGCGCGGGGGCGGTAGCCGCCCGCTACGTGCTGCGGGCGGTGCGTATATCGCCGGGCGCGCCGGCGCTCGAGCGCACCAACTTCCGCGGTCGCACAGTCACCCTGGCCGCCGGTCCGGCCCTGGCCGTCGGGGCCGCCACCGCGGGCGCACTCGGCGCGGGCAGCGCCCCTGCCGGCGCCGCCGCCCTCGTCGCCGGCGTGGGCGCCGGCACGGTCGGGCTGTACGACGACGTCGTCGGCGCGCGGCCCGAGCAGAAGGCGGCCAAGGGCTTCGCCGGGCACCTGGCCGCGCTGCGCGAGGGCCGGATCACCGCCGGACTCGTGAAGATCGTCGGGGTGGGGGCCGCCGGCCTCGGCGCGGCCGCGCTGCTGGCCGCCGACCGCCGGGTCGCCGCCCATCCCCGCCGGCAGCGCGCCGGCACCTTCGGCCGCGGGCTGGACGTGCTGCTCGGCGCCGGCGTGGTGGCCGGCACCGCCAACCTGGTCAACCTGCTCGACCTGCGCCCCGGCCGGGCGCTCAAGTCGGGGATGCTGCTCGGCGCGCCGCTGTCCACCGGCCCGTACGGCGGCATCGCCGCGGGCGCGGTCGGGGCCGCCGCCGGGCTGATCCGGGAGGATCTCGACGAGCGGGTGATGCTGGGCGACAGCGGCGCGAACGCGCTCGGCGCGCTGCTCGGGGTCAGCCTGGCCGCGCGTACCGGGCCGCTGGGCCGGGCCGGCGTCCTCGCCGTGCTCGCCGCCCTCACCGCCGCCAGCGAGAAGGTCAGCTTCACCCAGGTGATCCAGCAGACCCCGGGGCTGCGGGAACTCGACGCGCTGGGCCGGCTCGAAAACTGACGTGACGAAACCGGCCCCCCTCGCCGGCACCGGCCGGGTGGCCGGAGCGGCCGCACTCATCGCCGTCCTCACCGTGGTCAGCCGGCTCGCCGGCTTCGGCCGGACCGCCGTCTTCACCTGGACGCTCGCCCCCACCGACCTCGGTGGCGCGTACGTGGTGGCGAACAACCTGCCGAACTTCATCTTCGAGATCGTGGCGGGCGGGGCGCTGGCCAGCCTCGTCGTGCCGCTGCTGGCCGCGGCGGCCGACCGGGGCGACCGGCGGGCCGTGGCCGCCACCACCGGCGCCCTGCTCACCTGGGTGCTCGCCCTGCTGGTGCCGCTGGCCGGGCTGGTCGCGCTGCTCGCCGACCCGCTGGTCGCGCTGCAGGGCTCCGGCCTCAGCGAGGTGCAGCAGCAGGCCGGGGCGCGGATGCTGCGGCTGTTCGCCCCCCAGCTGCCGCTGTACGGCGTCGGCATCGTGCTGACCGGGGTGCTCCAGGCGCACCGGCGGTTCGCCTGGCCGGTGATCGCCCCGCTGCTGTCCAGCGTCACCGTCATCGCGGTCTATTTCGGCTTCACCGCCGCGGAGGGGCGACTGGCCACCGTGGCAACGGTGGGCGGGGGTGGTGAGCTGCTGCTCGCCGGCGGCACGACGCTCGGCGTGGTGGTGCTCTCGCTCTCCCTGCTCGTCCCGCTGCGCCGGCTGCGGCTGCCGCTGCGGCCCGGCTTCCGGTTCCCCGCCGAGGCCCGGGCCCGGGTCGGTGCGTTGGCCGTCGCCGGGCTGGTGACCGTCGCCGCCCAGCAGGTCGCCCTGATCGTGGTGCTCAACCAGGTCTCCTACGGGTCGAAGGCCAACCCGGGCATCTACAACATCGCGCAGACCATCTACTTCCTGCCCTGGGCGGTGCTGGCCGTGCCGCTCGCCGTGGCCGCGTACCCGACCCTGGCGGCGGCCCGGGCGGCCGGCGACGAGCGGACCTACCGAGCCACCCTGGCCACGCCGGTGCGTGGGGTGGTGCTGTTCAGCCTGCTCGGCGCCGCCGCGCTGGTCGGCACGGCGATCCCCGTCGGGCACTTCTTCTTCGCGCCCGAGGCCGCCCGTACGGCCGCGGCCGGGATCGCCGGTTTCGCCCCCGGTCTGCTCGGCTACGGGCTGTTCGCCGTCCTCACCCGGGCCCTCTACGCCCGGGGGGAGACCCGCTCGGCGACCGCCGCCACCGCGGTCGGCTGGCTGACCGTGCCGGTCCTGGCGGTCCTGCTCGGGCACCTGATGCCGTTGGCCGACCGGGTGCTGGCGGTGGCCCTCGCCACCTCCGCGGGCATGCTGCTGCTCGGCGGCCTGCTGATCGCCGCCGTGGTCCGCTCCGCCGGCCGGGCCGCCCTGGCCGGCGTCGGTCGGGCCGGGGCCGCCGGCCTGCTCGCCGCTGCGGTCGCGGGGCTCGGCGGGGCCGCCACCGCCCGCTGGCTCGCCGGCCTCGGGACCCCGACGGCATCCGGGGCGCTCGTGCAGGGCATGCTGTCCGGGGCCGTGGTCGGCGCCCTGTTCCTCGCCGTAGCCTGGCTGACCGACGCGCGGGACGTGCGGCCGCTGCTCGCGGCCGTGACCCGCCGGCTCGGGCGGCGACGACCGCGGGCCGCCGCCGACACGCCGGAGGAGCAACGCCCCCCGGAGCGGGGCGACGGGAAGGAGACTCTTACCCGGTGAGCGCGAGGAGTGAGCCGGGTTTGCGAGCCCCGCAGTCGCGAACGGAGGGGAAGCAATGACGGACGCCTCGTCGGCGCCGCGGTGGCCCGGCTCGGTCGCCCTGGTGCTCGCCTCCAGCACCGGCGGGGTGGGCCAGCACATCCGCTCGGTGGCCCGCGGCCTGACCGCCGCCGGCACGTCCGTGCTGGTCTGCGGCCCGGCCGCCACCCAGGACCAGTTCGACTTCACCGGGGTGGGTGCCCGGTTCGCGCCGGTGGAGATCCCGGCCAGCCCCACGCCGGCCGACGCACGGGCGGTCGCCGCGCTGCGCCGGGCGCTGTCCGGCGCCGAGGTCGACGTCGTGCACGCGCACGGGCTGCGGGCCGGCCTGGTCGCCGTCCTCGCCCGGCCGGCCGCCCCGCTGGTGGTCACCTGGCACAACGCCGTCCTCGCCGGCGGGCTGCGCGGCCGGCTGTCCCGGCTCGCCGAGCGGATCGTCGCCCGCTCCGTGCGGGTCGCCCTGGGCGCCTCCGACGACCTGGTGGCGCGGGCCGCCGCCCTGGGCGCCGCCGACGCCCGCCTCGCCCCGGTCGCCGCGCCGACGCTGCCCCCGCCGCGCCGCCGCCGGGCCGCCGTCCGCGCCGAGTTCGGGGTCGCCGCCGACCGCCCGCTCATCCTCTCCGTGGGCCGGCTGCACCCGCAGAAGCGGTACGACATCCTGGTCGACGCCGCCGCCCGGTGGCGTACCCGGAACCCGGCGCCGGTGGTGGTGATCGCCGGCAGCGGGCCCGCGTACCTCCAACTCGCCGCGCGGATCTCGACCGCCCGGGCCCCGGTGACCCTGCTCGGGCACCGCACCGACGTGGCCGACCTGCTCGCCGGCGCCGACCTCGCCGTGGTGACCAGCGACTGGGAGGCCCGGCAGCTGTTCGCCCAGGAGGCGTTGCGCGCCGGCGTACCGCTGGTGGCGACCGCCGTCGGTGGCCTGCCGGAGCTGGTCGGCGACGGCGCGGTGCTGATCCCGCCGGGCGACGTCGACGCGGTGGACACGGCGGTCCGCGCCCTGCTTGACGACGAGGCCGGGCGGGCCGACCTGGCCCGCCGCGGCGCCGCCCGGGCGGCGACCTGGCCGACCGAGGCGGACACGGTGGCCACCCTGGCCGCCCTCTACGCCGAACTGGCGCCCGAGCTGTCGACGGGGGCCCGGTGATGCTGCGTCGACTGGCCCCGGTCCTGCTGACCCTGCTGGTGGTGGTGCTCGGCGTCACCGCGCTGACCGCCCGGCCGCAGCACGGCAGCCCCGGCCGCAGCGCCGACTTCGTGGTGCTGGCCGGGGTGGCCGGGCTGCGCTGGGACGACATGGACCCGGAGACCACCCCCACCCTGTGGCGGATGGCGGAGGAGGGCTCCATCGGCTCCCTCTCGGTACGCTCCGCGCACCGGCCCACCTGCCCGGTCGACGGCTGGCTCACCCTCGGCGCGGGCAACTTCGCCGCCTGGAACGGCAGCCGCCCGGCAGGTGGCTGCCCGGCCGCCGGAGTGACCGTCGAGCGGCCCGACAGCATCGGCGCCAACCTGCCCGACCAGGAGAGCGTCGTCGCGTACAACCAGGACAAGCTCGCCTGGGGGGCCACCCCGGGCGCGCTGCCCGAGTCCGTGCGCTGTTCGGTGGCGGTCGGGCCGGGCGCCGCGGTGGCCGCCGCCCGCCCGTTCGGCCGGGTCGACCGGTACGAGCCGGTCCTGCCCGCCGATCCGGCGCGGCTGCTCGGCTCGTGCGTGCTGAGCATCGTCGACCTGGGCAGCGTCGACGGTGAGAACCCGGCGACCCGGGCCGCCCAGGCCCGGCAGGTGGACGCCCAGCTCACCCGGGTGCTCGCCGCCCGACCGCCCCGCTCAGCGGTGCTGGTCGCCGGCGTCGGCGACACCGAGGCGCCGTCGCGGCTGCAGGTGGCCATCGCCCACGGTCCGGGCTGGGAGCGGGGCTGGCTGACCTCGCCGAGCACCGGCCGGGAGGGCTACCTGCAACTGGTCGACCTGGCCCCGACCGCCCTGGCCGCGCTGGGCCGGCCGATGCCCGAGCGGCTCTTCCTCGGCCGGCCCGCCGTCTCGGTCGGCGGCCGGCCGGACGACCTGCGCAGCGCGATCGACGCGCCGGCCGACGCGGACCGCGAGGCGGCCGCCCAGCGCGGCGTCGCCGGCTGGTTCTTCGGCCTGCTCGCCGCCGCCCAGGTGGCCCTCGCCGTCGCGGTGCTGCCCCTGCTGCGCCGGGCCCGCCGGCATGCCGGCCCGCACGGACCCGAACCGGTGTCCCGGCGGGTGGTGGCGGTCGTGGAACTGCTGCTGATCGCCGCCGCGCTCGCCGTGCCGGCCGCCCTGCTCGCCGATGCGGCGCCGTGGTGGCGGGGGGAGTACGCCGGCTGGTGGTTCGGCCTGGTGACCGTCCTGCTGATCGTCGGTGGCACGGCCGCCGTCCGGTTCAGCCCGGGCTACGAGCGCACCCTCGGCCCGCTCGGCGCGGTGGCCGGCCTGGCCGCGCTGGTGGTCGGGGTGGACGTGCTCACCGGCTCCCGGTTGCAGCTCAACGGCGTGGTCGGATACTCCGCCCTGGAGGGCGGCCGGTACACCGGGCTGGGCACCGTCGGGCTCGGCGTGTTCGTCGCCGCCTCGCTGCTCTGCGGGGGCTGGCTGGCACAGCGCGTGCCCCGGGCCTGGCGGCTGATGGTGATGGTCGCGGTCGGCGGCGCCGCCGTGGTCGTCGTGGGCAGCCCGTACCTGGGGGCGGACTCGATCGGCGCGATCGCGCTCACCGCCGGGGTGAGCGTCGCCGCCGCGATCTGCACCGGTGGCTGGCTGACCGTGAGCCGGCTGGCCTGGGCCACCATGGCCGCGCTGGCGCTGACCATCGGCTACGCGGTCGTCGACCTGCGCCGCCCGGCGGTCGAGCGGGGCAGCGTCGGCCGGTTCCTGGCCGCGCTCGGCGACGGCACCGGCGGGCTCACCGTGCACCGCTCCAGCGCCGCCAACCTGCAGACCCTGGTGGACAGCCCGCTCACCATGCTGGCCCTGGCCGGCGCCGCGCTGGTCTGGCTGGCCCTGCTCCAGCCCTGGGGCGGGCTGATGCGGCTGTTCGGCATCTACCCGGCGATCCGGGCGGCGATGGCCGGCACCGGCGTGGCCGCCGGCATCGGCGGGGTGCTGGGCGGCTCGGCGCTGGACGTGGCCGGGGCGGCAGGTGCCCTGGTGGTGCCGATCGCGGCCCTGGCGGCCCTGCGGGTGCTCGACCATTCCACCGACCGCACCCAGCCCGGCAGCGGCCGGCCGGGCGACGAGAGCGGGCTGCGGCCGGCCGGCCCCGGTGACGACGGGGACCACTCCAGGAGCGGACACCCGCCCCGAACCGCCGATCCGGGCGCCGACGACGGCGGCGGTTCCGACGCCTCGGAAACCGACGAGGGCACGCGGGCCCGGGCCGACGCGCGCCCGGCCCGGGTGCCCGCCCCGGCCCGTCCGGCATCGACGGAGGTCCCCACGGCGTGAGCCGGACCCGGCTTCACGTGCGCCGACGCCGGGTGCCACGCCGGTCCGGGCAGGGAAACGTGTTACCGTGGAATCCCGTGGATCGCGTGATCACTTCGGTGATCGGCACGGCGGTTCGCACGACCGCTACGGACGACACGGGAGCAGGCCTTGGCCCCTTCAGCACGGACGACCAGGCACATTTTCGTCACCGGGGGCGTCGCCTCCTCGCTGGGTAAGGGCCTCACCGCCTCCAGCCTCGGCAACCTGCTGACCGCGCGCGGGCTGCGCGTGGTGATGCAGAAGCTCGACCCGTACCTCAACGTCGACCCGGGAACGATGAACCCGTTCCAGCACGGCGAGGTCTTCGTCACCGAGGACGGCGCCGAGACCGACCTCGACGTCGGCCACTACGAGCGGTTCCTCGACCGGGACCTGTCCGGCAAGGCGAACGTCACCACCGGGCAGATCTACTCGGCCGTGATCGCCAAGGAGCGGCGCGGCGAGTACCTCGGCGACACCGTCCAGGTCATCCCGCACATCACCAACGAGATCAAGTCGCGGATCCTCGGCATGGGTGAGCCGGACGCCGACGGCCAGGTGCCCGACATCGTGATCACCGAGGTCGGCGGCACGGTCGGCGACATCGAGTCGCTGCCGTTCCTCGAGGCGATCCGTCAGGTCCGCCACGACCTGGGCCGGGACAACTGCTTCTACCTGCACGTCTCGCTGGTGCCCTACCTGGCGCCGTCCGGCGAGCTGAAGACCAAGCCGACCCAGCACTCGGTCGCGCAGCTGCGCAGCATCGGTATCCAGCCGGACGCCCTGGTGCTGCGCTGCGACCGGGACATCCCGGACAAGGTCAAGGAGAAGCTCTCCCTCTACTGCGACGTGGACCGGGAAGCGGTCACCGCCGCCCCGGACGCGCCGAGCATCTACGACATCCCCAAGGTGCTGCACCGTGAGGGCCTCGACGCGTACGTGGTGCGCCGGCTCGGCGTCTCGTTCCGTGACGTCGACTGGTCCCGCTGGGACGACCTGCTGGACCGGGTGCACCAGCCGCAGCACACGGTGACCGTGGCGCTGGTCGGCAAGTACGTCGACCTGCCCGACGCGTACCTGTCGGTGAGCGAGGCGATCCGGGCCGCCGGTTTCGGCCACCGGGCCCGGGTGCAGCTGCGCTGGGTGCCGAGCGACGACTGCGTCACCCCGGCCGGGGCGGCCGCCGCGCTGGCCGGCGTGGACGGCATCGTCATCCCGGGCGGGTTCGGCGTCCGCGGCATCGAGGGCAAGATCGGCACTGCCCGGTACGCCCGGGAGAACGGCGTCCCGCTGCTCGGCCTCTGCCTCGGCCTGCAGTGCATGACCATCGAGGCGGCCCGCCACCTGGCCGGTCTGGACGGGGCGAACTCGCTGGAGTTCGACGAGGAGGCCCGGCACCCGGTCATCGCTACCATGGCCGACCAGGAGGACATCGTCGCCGGCAAGGGCGACCTGGGCGGCACCATGCGGCTCGGGGCGTACCCGGCGAAGTTGGCCGACGGCTCGCTGGTCGCCGAGGCCTACGGCAGCACCGAGGTCAGCGAGCGGCACCGGCACCGCTACGAGGTGAACAACGCCTACCGCGACCAGCTCACCAAGGCCGGCCTGCAGATCTCGGGCACCTCGCCGGACGGGCGGCTGGTCGAGTTCATCGAGCTGGACCGGAAGCTGCACCCGTTCTTCGTGGCCACCCAGGCGCACCCGGAGCTGAAGAGCCGGCCGACCCGGCCGCACCCGCTGTTCGCCGCGTTCGTCAAGGCCGCCGTCGCGTACTCCCAGGCCGACCAGCTTCCGGTCGACCTGGCGACCGCCCCGCCGGAGGCCGCGGCCGCGAAGGCGAGCCGCAACGGCGCCGCCGCGGCGAAGGCGACCTCCGCGTCGTGAGCGAGCGGAGCGAGCGAGCCATCAAGCTCAGTAGCGTGGCGCCTCGCGCCGCCGTCGCCTGCAGCGAGGCGGCGGCGTGAGCGCGGTCGAGCACCGGTACGAGGTGACCGCGCATCGGGAGATCTGGTCCGGCCGGATCTTCCAGGTGGTCAGCGACGACGTCACCATGCCGGGCGGCGGCACCGCGGCCCGCGACTACGTCACCCACGTCGGCGCGGTGGCCGTGGTGGCGCTCGACGACGCCGGCCAGGTGGTGCTGATCCGGCAGTACCGCCACCCGGTCGGCCGGCACCTGTGGGAGCTGCCGGCCGGGCTGATGGACGTCAGCGGCGAGGACCTGGCCGCCGCGGCGGCCCGGGAACTGGCCGAGGAGGCCGACCTGACCGCCGGGACCATCGACGTCCTGGTCGACCTGCACAGCTCGCCCGGCTTCTCCAACGAGGTGGTCCGGGTCTTCCTGGCCCGCGATCTGGCCGACGTGCCCGCCGATCAGCGGCACGACCGGCGCGACGAGGAGGCCGACCTGCAGGTGGTCCGGGTCGGGCTCGACGAGGCGGTGCGGATGGTGCTGGCCGGCGAGATCACCAACGTGGCCTGCGTGGCCGGGGTGCTCGCCGCCGCCCGGGCCCGGGAGACCGGCTTCACCGAGCTGCGCCGGCCGGGGGCGCCGCTGCCCCGCTGAGCCGGATCGGACAGACAGCGGGGCCGCGCGGTGGTGACACCGCGCGGCCCCGCTCGTCGATGCCGGCGCTCAGTCGCGCAGCGGGCGTCCCTGGCCGTCGACGCCGCCGTTGACCAGGATCAGGATGCCGTCGACGAGGCCCCAGATCGCACCGAAGCCGCAGGTCACCAGGGTCACCACGAGCTGGATCACGCCGATCTTGACATCGCCCATGTAGAACCGGCCGATACCGAAACCGCCAAGGAGGATCTGCAGGATGCCGGCGACGATCTTGCTCTTGTCCGAGACACCCTGCGGGGGGTACTGCTGGTAAGGAGTGGTCATGAGCGGACACCCTAGTGATCCACAGGCGTCCTGTCCGCACTGGCACTCCAACGGTGGGACGATGTTTATCCAATAGTGTCCTGACGGCTGAGGCGGTCTCCACCGCCCAGCCCGGTTCACGCCTGACACATCGTCAGGACCACCGGGCACCGGATGTCACTGTGCTGCCCTCCGCGGAGTTCGCACGGGCCTAGACTGCCGCCGGCGGGACCGGTGGACTGCGTCGGCAAAGGGGCCGCCGCGGCGCCGCAGCCGGGGTGAGCAGCCCCGAAAGAAGGTGTCTGCATCGTGAAGGTCGGAATCCCCCGCGAGGTCAAGAACCACGAGTACCGGGTGGCGATCACGCCCGCGGGCGTCAACGAGTTCACCCGCCACGGCCACGAGGTGTTCGTCGAGTCCGGCGCGGGCGTCGGTTCCAGCATCACCGACGACGAGTTCACCGCCGCCGGCGCGAAGATCCTGCCCACCGCCGACGAGGTCTGGGACGCCGCCGAACTGGTGCTCAAGGTCAAGGAGCCGATCGCCGAGGAATACCACCGGATGCGCGAGGGGCAGGTGCTCTTCACCTACCTGCACCTGGCCGCCTCCCGGGAGTGCACCGACGCGCTGCTCGACCGAAAGGTCACCGGCATCGCGTACGAGACCGTCGAGCTGCCCGACCGCTCGCTGCCGCTGCTCGCCCCGATGTCCGAGGTGGCCGGTCGGCTCGCCCCGCAGGTCGGCGCCTTCTACATGATGCGCACCGGCGGTGGCCGGGGCGTGCTGCCCGGCGGCGTCTCCGGCGTGTACGCGGCCAAGACCGTGGTCATCGGCGCCGGCGTCTCCGGCATGAACGCCGCCGCCATCGCGCTCGGCCTGCAGTCCGAGGTGCTGCTGCTGGACAAGAACGTGGCCCGACTGCGCCAGGCCGACGCCATCTACCGCGGCCACCTGCAGACCGTCGCCTCCAACGCGTACGAGATCGAGCGGGCCGTGCTCGACGCGGACCTGGTCATCGGCGCGGTGCTGGTCCCCGGCGCGAAGGCGCCGAAGCTCATCTCGAACGAGCTGGTCTCCCGGATGAAGCCGGGCAGCGTGCTCGTCGACATCGCCATCGACCAGGGCGGCTGCTTCGAGGACTCACGTCCCACCACGCACGCCGACCCGGTCTACAAGGTGCACGAGTCGATCTTCTACTGTGTGGCGAACATGCCCGGCGCGGTGCCGAACACCAGCACCCACGCGCTGACCAACGTCACCCTGCCGTACGCCCTGGAGTTGGCCAACCGCGGCTGGCGGGAGGCGCTGCGGGTCGACCCGGCGCTGGCGCTGGGGCTGAACACCCACGCCGGTCACGTGGTCTACGGCCCGGTCGCCGAGGCGCACGACATGGACGTCCTCCCGCTGGCCGACGTCATCGGTTGAGAGACGACAGCCTGACCAGCACAGTGGACGGGGCCGGCCCGGGCGAGCAGCCCGGGCCGGCCCTGCGCCGTGCCGTCCGGGGCTACCTGGACCATCTCACCGTCGAGCGGGGACTGTCCGCGAACACCCTCACGTCCTACCGCCGCGACCTGGAGCGCTACCTGACGACCCTGGCCGCCGCCGGGGTGACCGACCTGGCCGCCGTCGGCGCCGCCGAGGTGGAGAGCCATCTGGCCCGGCTGCGGGCCGGTGACGCCGAGCACCCGCCGCTGGCCGTGTCCTCCGCCGCCCGCGCCGCCAGCGCCGTCCGCGGCCTGCACCGCTTCGCGCTGCGCGAGGGGCTGGCCGGCGCCGATCCCAGCCGCGACGTCCGCCCGCCCACCCCGCCCCGCCGGCTGCCCCGCGCCCTGCCGGTCGAGGACATGCTCCGGCTGCTGGAGACCGCCGGCCCGGTCACCGCCGCCGGCGACGCGGCGCCCCGCGCGCTGCGAGACCGGGCCCTGCTGGAGTTCCTGTACGGCACCGGGGCCCGGATCTCCGAGGCGGTCGGCGCCGCGGTGGACGACCTGGACCTTGACGAGGGCACGGTGCTGCTGCGCGGCAAGGGCGGGCGCACCCGCCTGGTCCCGATCGGCGGGTACGCCGTCGAGGCGCTGCGCGCCTGGCTGGTCCGGGGCCGTCCGGCGCTGCTCGCCGCCGGGCGGGGCACCCCGGCCGTCTTCGTCAACGCCCGCGGCGGACCGCTGACCCGGCAGGGCGCCTGGGCCGTGCTGCGCCGCTCGGCCGAGCGGGCCGGCCTGCCGGTGGACGGCCCCGGCGCGGTATCCCCGCACACCCTGCGCCACTCCTACGCCACCCACCTGCTCGACGGCGGCGCCGATGTCCGGGTGGTGCAGGAACTGCTCGGTCACGCCTCGGTGACCACCACCCAGGTCTACACGTTGGTCACTGTGGACCGGCTGCGTGAGGTGTACGCGACCGCCCACCCGCGGGCGCGTGGCTGACCGCTGACGGGCGGCCCGGAGCCGCCGGCCGGCCGACACGCCGACCCGGTACCGAACGCGCTGCTGGCGGGTGGCGTACAGTCGGCATCGGCGCGGACCTCATGGGGCGACACCGGGGTGCGCAGCGGCGCCGCGAAGGACGTCGGACGGCTCCGACACCGGGTGGTCGTCGGGAGGGGGCAACGAGGACATGGCTGGCAACGAGAACCGTGCCGAGACCTGGACGTCGGAGCTCCGCGAGCAGCAGGCGACGCTCGGCTCCGACCTCGGCCCCGCCGACCCGGCCGCGTACACCATGCGCAAGCCGATCCCGGAGCCGATGCCGACCGACCGGCACGGGCCCGCGCGGATCATCGCGATGGCCAACCAGAAGGGTGGCGTCGGCAAGACCACCACCACCATCAACCTGGGCGCCGCGTTGGCCGAGTACGGCCGCAAGGTGCTGCTGGTCGACTTCGACCCGCAGGGCGCTCTCTCCGTCGGCCTCGGCGTCAACCCGCACAACCTCGACCTGTCGGTCTACAACCTGCTCATGCAGGACGACGTCACCGCGGACGACGTGCTGATCAAGACCGACGTGGCCGGGCTGCACCTGCTCCCCGCCAACATCGACCTCTCCGCCGCCGAGATCCAGCTGGTCAACGAGGTCGCCCGCGAGATGGCCCTGGCCCGGGTGCTCAAGACGATCCGCAAGGAATACGACTACATCCTGATCGACTGCCAGCCCTCGCTGGGCCTGCTGGCGATCAACGCGCTGACCGTGGCGCACGGCGTGCTCATCCCGCTGGAGTGCGAGTTCTTCAGCCTGCGCGGCGTCGCGCTGCTGCTGGACACCATCGACAAGGTGCGCGAGCGGCTCAACTTCGATCTGGAGCTCGAAGGCATCCTCGCCACCATGTACGACAGCCGCACCACCCACTGCCGGCAGGTGCTCCAGCGGGTGGTGGAGGCGTTCGGCGACAAGGTCTACCAGACCGTGATCACCAAGACCGTGAAGTTCCCCGAGTCGACCGTGGCCGGCGCGCCGATCACCACCCTCGACCCGGCCTCCTCCGGCGCCCGCAACTACCGGCAACTGGCCCGTGAGGTGATCGCCGCCCAGGCGGAGCGGTAGGCCGAACGCCGGGTGTCCGGACCGTGGACTACGGTTTTCCGGTGACCGCACCGCCCCTCGACCCGCCGGCGCCACCCGACGCCGGCGATTCCGTGGCCGCCGCCGAGCTGGCCGCCGAGGTCGACAGCGTGCTGCCCGCCGAACCGGCCACCGTCGAGGCGGCCGCCGCCGGGGAGGGCAGCGGCTTCACCGTCCGGCTGGCCAACTTCACCGGCCCGTTCGACCTGCTGCTCCAGCTGATCAGCAAGCACAAGCTCGACGTCACCGAGGTGGCCCTGCACAAGGTCACCGACGAGTTCATCGCGTACATCCGGGCCATGGGCGACCAGTGGGACCTGGACGAGACCAGCGAGTTCCTGCTGATCGCCGCCACCCTGCTCGACCTGAAGGCGGCCCGGCTGCTGCCCGCCGCCGAGGTGGAGGACGAGGAGGACCTGGCCCTACTGGAGGCCCGGGACCTGCTCTTCGCCCGGCTGCTGCAGTACAAGGCGTACAAGGAGGCGGCGGCGCACCTCGCCGAGCTGGAGGCGGTCGGCGGCCGCCGCTATCCCCGGGCGGTCACCCTGGAACCCCGGTACGCCGACGCGCTGCCGGACCTGGTGCTCGGCATCGGCCCGGAGCGGCTGCTCAAGCTGGCGCTCAAGGCGATGACCCCGAAGCCGGTGCCCGAGGTGTCGATCGCGCACGTGCACATGGTCCGGGTCAGCGTCCGGGAGCACGCGGAGATCATTTCGGCGCGGCTGCGCCGGGCCGGCACGGCCACCTTCTCGTTGCTCTGCGCCGACTGTGAGATCACCCTGGAGGTGGTGGCCCGCTTCCTGGCCCTGCTGGAGCTATACCGGCAGGGGCTGGTCGCCTTCGTCCAGGAGCAGGCCCTGGAGGAGCTGACCGTCCGCTGGACCGGCTCCGCCGACGGCGACACCGAGCTGACCATCGACGAGTACGCCGGCTCCCCGGAGCCGGCCGCCCCGGCGGCGCCCGCGACCGCCGGCGACGACCCGGCAACGACGCAGGAGTGACCCCGATGAGCGAGCGAAGCGGAGTGCCGGCATGAGCGACGAGGAGTCCCGCGACTCCCTGGCCGACCAGGCCGCCGCCTGGGTCCCGCCCTGGGAGCGCCCCGCGCCCGCGAGATCCGCCCCCGCCGAGCCCACCGCCGAGGCAGATCCGGAGTACGCCGCGGCCGAGCCTGCCGCGACCGCAGCGCCGGCGGCGGCCGAGCCCCCCACCCCGGAGCCCAAGCCCACCGCGACCGCAGCGCCAGCGGCGGCCGAGCCCGCCACCCCGGAGCCCGAGCCCGCCGCAGAGCCCACGCCCACCACCGCCGAGCCCGAGCCCGCCGCAGATCTCCGCAGGGACGAATCCCCGGAGTATCCGACCCCTGCCAATATCTCCACGCCGTCCGAGCCGGCCGCCGATCCTGGTGCATCGGTGCCCCTAGAGGGGCCGGGCGGTACCAAGATCTCCGAGGCGCCGACGGAGGCGGCCGGCGGGGAGTTGGCGGGGGAGAGCGGCAGCGCCGGCGTACCGCCGAAGCCGGCGGCGGGGCGGCGGCGGGTGACGGCGGCGCCGGAGCCCGCGCCCGAGCTGAGCGACGCCGAGCTGCGCGGCGCGCTGGAGGCGATCCTGCTGGTGGTGGACCAGCCGGTCAGCGAGCTGACCCTGGCCCAGGTGCTGGAACAGTCCCCGGAGCGGATCGGGCCGATGCTCGACGACATCGCCGCCGGCTACACGGCCGCCGGGCACGGCTTCGAGCTGCGCCGGGCCGCCGGTGGCTGGCGTCTCTACACCCGCCCGGAATACGCCACCTACGTGGAGCGGTTCGTTCTGGACGGGCAGTCCGTGCGGCTCACCCAGGCCGCACTGGAAACCCTGGCGGTGGTCGCCTACAAGCAGCCGGTGACCCGGTCGCGGATCTCCGCCATCCGGGGCGTCAACTGCGACGGGGTGATCCGTACCCTGGTCTCGCGCGGCCTGGTCGAGGAGTGCGGCACCGAACCGGACAGCGGTGCCTTCCTCTACCGGACCACCACCATGTTCCTGGAGAAGCTGGGGTTGAACTCGGTGGACGACCTGCCGCCCCTGGCCCCCTTCCTCCCCGACGACGTAGAAGAGCTTGCCGATGCGACGCGATGACCGTGCCCCCAAGCCCGACGCCCCCGTGTACGAGGGCGCCGAGCGCCTGCAAAAGGTGCTCGCCGCCGCCGGGGTGGGCTCGCGGCGCGCCTGCGAGGACCTGATCTTCCGGCGCCGGGTCACCGTCAACGGCCGGGTCGCGCAGCTCGGCGACAAGGCCGACCCGGCGCACGACGTCATCCACGTCGACGGGGAGCGGCTCCAGGCCGACACCCGGCTGGTCTACCTGGCCATGAACAAGCCCCGCGGGGTGGTTTCCACCATGGCGGACGAAAAGGGACGCGCGGCGCTGTCGGACTTCCTCGGCAACCGGGTGGAACAGCGGGTATACCACGTGGGGCGGCTCGACGCGGACAGCGAAGGACTGCTGCTGCTTACCAACGACGGCACCCTCGCCCACCGGCTCATGCACCCGTCGTACGGGGTGCAGAAGACCTACCTGTGCGAGGTCACCGGTCCGATCCCGCGCAACCTGGGCAAGCGGCTGGCCGCCGGGATCGAGCTGGAGGACGGGCCGGTGAAGGTCGACTCGTTCAAGGTGGTGGACACCCTGGGCAAGACCGCCCAGGTGGAGGTGAGCCTGCACGAAGGGCGCAAGCACATCGTCCGGCGGCTGCTGGCCGAGGTGGGGCACCCGGTGAGCCGGCTGGTGCGGACCGCGATGGGGCCGATCCGGCTGGGTGACCTGCGCGCCGGGCGGACCCGGCGGCTGACCAACGCCGAGGTGGCCGCCCTGTTCAAAGCGGTAGGCGACTGACCCCGGACGTTCCGGGTACCGCTGACGGTAGGCTTCGTCCCGGCCCGCGACGGCTCCAGGTCGTGGCGCGGCGTCAGACGCACCGAGCTGGAATTGTCGGACGACGGCTCCAGGTCGTGGCGCGGTGTCAGACGCGCCGAGCTGGAGTTGTCGTAGCGGGCTGTCGTGGCGCGGATCGCGCCCGGCGGCGCCGTGCGCGGGCCGTCCCGCGACGGCGGGCATCATTGACGATGGACAACCGCTCAACGGCGCCGGAGGAACCGGCGACCGGCGAGATACGGGCTGAGGAGGAACACGGTGGGGCAGAACGAACGGACCGGACGGTGCGTGGTCGCGGTGGATGGGCCATCCGGTTCGGGTAAGTCCACCGTCTCGCGGCGGCTCGCCGTCAGCCTCGGCGCCCGCTACCTCGACACCGGCGCCATGTACCGGGCGGTCACCTGGGCGGTGCTGCGCTCCGGCGTCGACCTGACCGACGTCGAGTCGGTGGCCAAGGTCGCCGGCGAGGTCGACCTGCGCATCGGCACCGACCCCCAGGGGTACGGCGTGATCGCCGACGGTGTGCACGTGGAGAAGGAGATCCGGGGCCCGGAGGTGACCGCCGCGGTGTCCGCGGTGGCCGCCGTGCCGGCCGTCCGCGAGCAGCTCGTCGCCCGGCAGCGGGAGATGATCACCAACTCCGACCGGATCGTGGTCGAGGGCCGCGACATCGGCTCGGTGGTCGCCCCGGACGCCGACCTGAAGGTCTACCTGACCGCCTCGGAGTCGGCCCGCGCCCAGCGACGCAGCGCCGAGGACGCCGCCGACGTCGCGGCGACCGCCGCCGACCTGGCCCGCCGCGACCGGCTCGACTCGACCCGCGAGGTCAACCCGCTGCAGCAGGCCCCCGACGCGGTCGCGCTGGACACCACCGAGCTGGGCATCGACGAGGTCGTCGCCCGGCTGCGGGCGCTGCTCACCGAGCGGGGTGTGGCGTGACCGAGGAACTTGGCGGCTGGGTCGAGTTGCGCGACCCCGAACTCGAGGCCGGCGAACCGTCCGGCCCGCAGCCCGTGGTGGCCGTGGTCGGCCGGCCCAACGTGGGCAAGTCGACGCTGGTCAACCGGATCATCGGCCGCCGCCAGGCGGTCGTCGAGGACATTCCCGGCGTCACCCGCGACCGCGTCCCGTACGACGCGCAGTGGAACGGCCGGGCGTTCACCGTGGTGGACACCGGCGGCTGGGAGCCGGACGCGAAGGACCGGGCCGCCGCGATTGCCGCGCAGGCCGAGGCCGCCGTCGCCACCGCCGACGTGGTGCTCTTCGTGGTGGACGCGACGGTCGGCGCGACCGATGTGGACGAGGCCGCGGTGAAGATGCTGCGGCGCAGCGCCAAGCCGGTGATCCTGGTGGGCAACAAGGCCGACAACACCGCCGTCGAGATGGAGGCGACCGCGCTGTGGTCGCTCGGCCTCGGTGAGCCGTACCCGGTCTCCGCGCTGCACGGCCGCGGCTCCGGCGACCTGCTCGACGCAATCATGGAGGCGCTGCCCGAAGCCCCGAAGGTGGTGGAGCATCGCCCCCGCGGCCCGCGCCGGGTCGCCCTGGTCGGCCGCCCCAACGTCGGCAAGTCCAGCCTGCTCAACCGCTTCTCAGGCGAGGAGCGGGCGGTGGTCGACTCGGTCGCCGGCACCACCGTCGACCCGGTCGACAGCCTGGTGGAGATCGGCGGGGAGACCTGGCAGTTGGTGGACACCGCCGGCCTTCGCAAGCGGGTCGGCAAGGCCAGCGGCACCGAGTACTACGCCAGCCTGCGGACCGCCTCCGCGATCGAGGCGGCCGAGGTGGCGGTGGTGCTGCTCGACGCCAGCGAGGTGATCAGCGAGCAGGACCAGCGGATCCTGTCCATGGTCGTCGAGGCCGGGCGGGCCCTGGTCATCGCGTTCAACAAGTGGGACATGGTCGACGCCGACCGCCGCTACTACCTGGACAAGGAGATCGACCGGGAGCTGCGCCGCATCCCCTGGGCGATCCGGCTCAACCTGTCCGCGAAGACCGGCCGGGCGGTCGACAAACTCGCCCCGGCGCTGCGCAAGGCCCTGGCCAGCTGGGAGACCCGCATCCCCACCGCACAGCTCAACCAGTGGCTCACCGCCCTGGTCCAGGCCACCCCGCACCCGGTGCGCGGCGGTCGCGCGCCGCGCATCCTGTTCGCCACCCAGGCCGGGGTGGCCCCACCGCGGTTCGTGCTCTTCACCACCGGTCCGCTGGACGCCGGCTACCAGCGGTTCGTCGAGCGCAAGCTCCGCGAGGAGTTCGGCTACGAGGGCACCCCGATCGAGATCTCGGTACGCCCGCGCAAGAAGGTCGGACCGGGTGGACGCGGCAAGGCCCACGGCTGAGTCTCCGCCCGTCGAGAAGCCGCCGGGGCCTCCCCGGCGGCTTCTCCTTTCCCGGGACGCGTTAGGGGAGTGGGACCGGGCACCCGCGACGCGGGAGGGGCCTCTGCGCAACCGCGAAGATCCTGCGCTAAGCTGTACCGGCTGCCGCAGGCACGACCAGCGGGAGCATCGGGACGTGGCGCAGTTTGGTAGCGCACTTGACTGGGGGTCAAGGGGTCGTCGGTTCAAATCCGGCCGTCCCGACAGCATGAAGAAAGGCCGCTGACGAGGGCATATGCCCAGGTCAGCGGCCTTTCTCTTGTGCTGAAACAGTCGTGAGTCTGCGATCTAGACCGCGCGTAGCTGGGGACCATCTGGGGACCGGCGGGCCTTCAGGTGAGCGCTCAATGCCGCTCCCGCATCCGTGATCGACTGCCGGTCCGGGTGTAGGTACCGCTGGGTTGTGGTCAGTGACCCGTGGCCGGCGATCTTCCGTAGGACATGCACCGGCACGCCTGCGTCGGCCACCCAGGTGAGCCCGGTGTGCCGTAGGTCGTGCCGGCGCAGGTGTTCGTATCCCAGTTTCGTGACCACCTCGTCCCAGTGCGTCGCGTCGCGCAGCACGGCTGTGCTGATGCGGCCGCCGCGCGGCCCGGTGAACAGCCGTGTCTCGGGCGTGGCCACTGCGTCCAGGCGGTGCGCCACGATCGGCCTTACCTCTTCGATCAGCGGCACCGTGCGTGCCCGCTTGCCCTTGGTGCCCTTGTCGATCAGGCCACCAGGACTGGGTGTGGTCTGCCGGCGTACCGTCCACATCCAGGATTCCCGGTCGATGTCCTCGGCTCGTACGCCGGAGACTTCCCCAGCGCGCCGGCAAGCGTGGTCAGCGATTCCCAGTCAGGCAACGCCAGCGAGCGGGGATCGTCCAATTCGTCTGCGGCTCGCTGGTACTCGCGTTGCCACCCGGTGACCTGCGACGGGTTGCGCTGGATGATGCCGTCGCGTACGGCCTGCTGCATCACGCGGACCAGCACGGCAAGGCTGTTCTTCACCGTAGATCGGCTGCATTCGTCGGCAATCCAGGAATGAACAGCCCGGTCAACCGCGCCGTTGGTAATCATGCGAACGGGAATGTGACCGAGCGTCGGAACTCGCTACTACTACCCGCGTTCGGGGATGCGGATCTGCCGGCGGAGGCGACGGCGATGCTGGAGGCCGCATTGACGAGTTGCGGCGCCGGGTCGCGGGCCGGTGAACTCGCCGAATGGTTGCTGGAGGATCCGGAGGACTGGCCGCACTGGCGTCAGCAAGGCGATGGTGCTCTCGTCTGTGATGATCGGTACAGCCGGCGCAACCCCGAGGCCGCCGACTCCGGCTACGGCGACTGCACCCTGTTCCGGCTCGGCCTGGCCGAACGCGGCCTGCGCTACGCGGTGCAGGTCGACCCCACTGCCACCGCCCACCACGGCGACGCCGTCCCGGTCACCCCGCCCTACACCGGCCGGGGACGCCCGCCCAAGCCCGCCTACCCCGACCCGCCGGCCACGTTCAAGGACCTCGTCCTGGCCGCCGGCCAAGCCAGCGCACGGCAGGTGACCTGGCGACAGGGCAGCCGCCGCACCAAAACCAACCCGACCGCGGCGATGCGCTCACACTTCCTGCGCCTGCGTATCCGACCGGCCAACCGCGACATCCCCCGCAACAGCGACGGCACCCTACCCGACGTGTGGCTGATCGCCGAATGGCCACCCAACGCCGCCGAACCCGTCAAGTACTGGCTGTCCAACCTGGGCGCCCGCACCTCACTGAAAGCCCTGGTCCGGCTGGCGAAGCTCCGCTGGCGGGTCGAACACGACTACCGCGAACTCAAAACCGGTCTCGGCATCGACCACTTCGAAGGCCGCAGCTTCACCGGCTGGCACCGCCACGTCACCCTCACCGTCCTCGCCCAAGCCTTCTGCACCCTGCTACGCCTCGACCCAAAAGCGGATGCGCCGGCCTGACCCTCTACGCCGTGCTCCGTGAGCTGCAACAACTGCTCACCGTCATGGCCGGCGCATGCCACACCTGCAACCGCCCATACAACAACACAACATAACAAAGCACTACTAGGTGCAAGGCCATGTCGATGCCTGCGGACACCCCGGCTGCGGTGATGATTTTGCCGGATTCCACGAACCGGCCTGGGGTGTAGATCGCGCCGAAGGTGGACTCCATGTAGGAGCGTGATGCCCAGTACGTCGTGGCCGGCACCCCGTGCAACAAGCCGGCCGCGCCCAGGATCAACGCACCTGTGCACACCGATGTCGTCCAGGTCGTGCGCTCGTGCAGGCGTCGCACCCAGTCGATTGTTTCGGCATCCTGCATCGCCGCGATGACGCCCCGGTTGCCCGCACCTGGCACCAACAGCACATCCGCGTGCCGCACCTGGTGCAGCGCGCGGTCGGCGACCAACCCCAATACGCCGGTATCCGTGCGCACGGGACCGACCCGTTTCGCCACCGTCACCACCGATGCCTCCGGCACCCGGCACAACACCTCGTATGGGCCGACGGCGTCCAGTGCCGTCAAACCGTCGTAGAGCAGGATCGCAATGTGCGGTCCGCGACCGCTTGGCGTGGCTTCGCCGGGCGCTGCACCGGCCGGCGCCGCCAGGCCTGTCGCGGCCAGCCCTGTGCCGACTCCGCCAGCAACGGCTGCTCGTAGGATCGCGCGCCGTCCACTATCCACACCCATGACCCTCGGCTCCTCCCCAAAACCCGTCCACGGGTAGTCGGGCCAGCATGCGGTCCGGTTCCCGGACAACGGGTGTCGTCGCCACCGGAGAAGCCTTTGGCACCGGCCGGCGAAACAGCGCGGGGGATGGCCTCTGGATCTGGCAGGCTAGGGTCCAGGCCTCGTCCGTCAACCCTTGGGCGCCGATATCGCCAGGCGCGACGGGCGCTGGGCTGTGCCGGTGTCGGGCCGCGACGACACCGGCGACGGAGTCGATGAGGTTGAGGATCCGGCCGCCGTGCACGGTGCCCATCAGGTTGGTGTGGTGTTGGTCCATGATCTGCGACAGGGTCAGGTGGGATGCCGACGGCGGCCGGCCGGCGAGGGTGGTGGTGTCGCGCACTGTGGTTCGTCCTTCTCGGGAAGCGGACCGCCGGCCGTCGGGGGTGCGCACGTCGAGGCCACGCCGACGACTGGCGTGCGGCGTGTCACCCGCCCGACCCAAAACCGGATCCCGCGATGGCCGTCTCCTACACCACCAGCGCGGACGCGACCGGCGATCAACGAGCCTCGCCGACCGCTGCCGTTGGAGTGGGATGCCGCCGAACCGTGAGACCAGCGGTTTCCTGCCGTCGCGTTCGATGCGGCCTTCGAAGCAGGTGCGTGGCCCGTTCGGGGTGTCGGCCCGGCAGCAAAGCAGGCACAGGTCTTGGCACTCATGGAATTGTGACGTGCTGTGATCATCGGTGAGGCCTATCCCTGTCCGTACTTCATGGCTGACCGAACCGCTGTACGGACTGATTTTCAAGCCCTCCGACGCCTGGCAGAACGCTGTCCACCGCCTCGCCCGCTGCCACGAACGTCGCACCGGTGCGGTGCCATGGCGAGGAAAATCATGCGGGTGCGCGGGTGGCCCGGATGAAGCGGGTGCCCCACTCCTGGACGTGCGCGGCGAACTCTGGCGGCCCCAGGACCTCGAACTCGGCGCCCACGTTGCCCAGGGCCTGGGTCGGCCAGTCGAGGGAGGTCGAGGTCATGGTGAGCCGGCAGCTGTCCTGATCGAGCGGTTCGATCGTGCCCCAGCGGCCGACCACCTGCTGCACCAGCGAGGAGGGCGCGTGCACAAGGACCTCGACCGTGTACGGAGCCCGGGCCCCGCTCGCTGCCCGGACGAAGGCCACGGCGTTCTCGGCCGGGAGCAGGCGTGGCCGGAAGCGCGTGCCGGTCGCCGTCGGCTCGGTCAGCCGGTCGAGGCGGAAACTACGCCAGTCGTGTCGGCCCAGGTCGTAGGCCACCAGGTACCAGCGTCCGCCGAGTGCGACGACGCGGTGCGGCTCGACCTCGCGCTCAGTGGGTGCGGAACCCCTGGCCGTGTAGCCGAACCGCAGCCGCTCCTCGTCCCGGCAAGCCTGGGCGACCGCGGTGAGCACTCCCGCCGCGACGACCGGCCCGGACACGACAGCGGAGAGAGTCATCGCCCGCAGGGCGTCCACCCTGGCCCGCAGCCGGGGCGGCAGGACCCGCACCACCTTGGTGAGTGCGCGCAGCGACGCCTCCTCCATCCCCGCGATCCCGCTCTGCGCAGCGTCGCCGACGCCCACCGCGAGGGCCACCGCCTCCTCGTCGTCCAACAGCAGCGGCGGCAGGACGGCGCCGGGCGCGAGCTGGTAGCCGCCGTCGGTGCCCCGGGCCGCGCCGACCGGGTAGCCGAGCTCGCGCAGCCGCTCGACATCACGGCGCAGCGTCCGCTCGGAGACCCCGAGCCGCTCGGCCAGTTCCAGACCCGACCAGTGCCGGTGGGTCTGCAGCAGCGAGAGCAGTCTGAGGGTCCGTGAGCTGGTGTTCGCCATGCCGACATCCTGCCTCGACTTCCGGTCAAAAACTGGCCGGAAGCCTCCCTAGAGTCGATCTCGACGGCCACACCCGAGGTAAGGACGGAAAATGATCACCCGTGAGATCCATCTGACCGCCCAGATCACCGGCACCCCCGCACTCGACCATTTCACCGTCGCCAAGACCGAGGTGGACGGCGAGGTCCTGGTACGCACCGACCAGATCGGGCTCGCCGCGACCTACCTGGAGCTGATGCGGGCCGACTGCACCATCCCGGTCCCGGCCTGGCAGCCGGGGCAGCGGGTAGGGATGGCCGCCCTCGGCACCGTGCTCCGATCCGACAGCCCCGAACTCGAGGTCGGCGACCTGGTCCAGTCGATGACCGGCTGGAGCGAGTACTCGGCCGGCCCGGCCGGCTCGTACCTCAAGCTCAGTCGTGAGCTCTTCGCCGACCCCGGTTACTACCTCGGCCAGGGACCGACCGCCTACTACGGGATGGCCGAGGTAGCGGCCGTCGGCGAAGGCGACGTGGTGTTCGTCTCCGGCGCGGCGGGCGGAGTTGGCTCGCTGGCCGGACAGATCGCCAAGTGCCGTGGCGCCGCGCGGGTGATCGGCAGCGCCGGCAGCCCGGGGAAGGTCGACTACTTGGTGAACGAGCTCGGCTACGACGCCGCCTTCGACTACCACGACGGCGCGACGGCCGACCGGCTGCGGGAGCTCGCGCCCGAGGGCATCTCGGTCTTCTTCGACGTCGTGGGCGGTGAGCAGTACCAGGGCGCGCTGGAGGTGGCCCGGCCCGGAGCGCGCTTCGCGCTCTGCGGCTCACTGTCCAGCCAGCTCGGTGACGCGGCGCAGCGCTTTCCGCAGCCCGATCGCGCGGCGGCCGAGGTCAGGGGCGTCGAGCTGCTGCCGTTCTCCTGCTACCACACACCCGATCAGATCGCGGCCTGGCGCGAGCACTTCAGCAGGTGGCTCGGCGAGGGCCGCTTCGTTTACCCGCAGACAGTGGTCCAGGGCGGGATCGAGGACGTGCCGCAGGCGTTCCTCTCCCTGCTGCAGGGTTCCTACCGGGGCAATGTGGCGGTGCGGCTGTCGTGACCACACTCTCCCTCCGGGCCCTGAACCGGGCGCTGATGGACCGCCAGTTCCTGTTGCGGCGCACCGATCGCACCCCGCTGGAGGTGATCGGGCGACTGGTTGCGGTGCAGGCACAGGAGCCCAACTGGGCCTATGTCGGGCTGTGGAGCAGAATCCAGGCCTTCATGCAGTCCAAGCTCACCGCCCTGCTGGAGGACCGGCAGGTGGTTCGCTCCGCTCTGCTCCGCAGTACCCAGCACCTCGCCGCGGCCGACGACTTCCGTCGGCTGCGGCCGCTGCTGCAGCCCGTGCTCGACCGCACGGCCGGCTCGCCCCACTTCACCCGGAACAGCGCAGGCCTGGACGCGGCGTCCTTGGTGACCGAAGGACTCGGCCTGCTCGCGGGAGGGACGCTGTCGCGCAAGGAGTTGGCCCGGCGGCTGGCCGAACGCCATCCGGGACGCGACGGCCGGATTCTGGCCGGGCAGGTGGAATTGCGCACGCCCCTCGTCCACGGCGCGGCCACCGGCGCATGGGGCTCCTGGGGCAACCGGTCGGCGGTCTTGGTCACGCCCGCTGAGGTCTGGCTGGGACAGCCGATGGCGACGGCAGCGACGGCGACTGCCGCCAAGGATTTGGCCAAGGAGCTGATCCGTCGTTATCTGGCCGCCTTCGGCCCAGCCGGGGTAGAGGACGTCCAGGCCTGGTGCGGGCTGACCCGCCTGCGCGAGGTCGTCGCGGAGATGCGCGCCGAACTGCGCCGCTACTCCGGCCCCGACGGCAGGGATTTGATCGATCTGGCCGACGCTGAGCTGCCCGACCCCGAGACGCTCGCTCCAGTGCGGCTGCTGCCCGCCTTCGACAACGCCCTGCTCGGGCACGCAGACCGGACCCGGATCATCAGCGGCGAGGACCGGAAGTGGGTGATGCCCGGCCAGGCACGGGTACGGCCAACCTTCCTGGTGGACGGCTGGGTGCAGGGAACGTGGTCCCTCGACGCCGGAACGCTGCGGCTCACCCCGTTCCGACCGCTCTGCGCAGCCGATCGGGCGGCCCTGGAACAGGAAGCCAACCTGCTGCTGCAATTCGTGGGAGGGAGGATGGTGTCCTACAGCGATCCTGTCGCGGCCGAGTCGTCTTGATGACGGGCCGAACAAGCGGATCTGTCTGCTGACGACGTCGATCTAGAGGATGTGTCAGCGGCACAGCTCCGTGCCTTCGTTGCGAAGGCCGTCGAGTCGACGATACACCTCGGCCGCGGCCTCCCTGCCGGGCCGGGATCTGCGAGCATTGGTGGTGATCATCTGGAGTTCGCGAAGCTGGCACAGTTGAGCGGGAAGACGATCGATGAGCAGGCCCGCGCTCAGATCCTCAAGCCGGTCCAACAACCGGTCGCGGTCTCGGGCGCCAAGCATCGCGGCGCTCTGGCAGGAGTGGTTGAGTGACACAGCCGCGGTTCCGTTACCACCCCGATCCGTGTCTAACTGAGTGACTATGCCTCAGCGCCGAAGATCCGATCCATGGCCACCGCACCGGACAGGAGCACCGGCCGCAGTTGGTGCCGGTAGACGCTCTCGGTGACGGTCGTGCCGGAGTGGCCGCAGAGATCGGCAATCTGCTCGATGCTCATGCCGCTGTCGGACAGCAGGGACACGAAGCTGTGCCGAAGCTCGCGGGGAGTCCAGTCGCGCGGGTCAAGGTCCGCTTTGGCGACGACCGGGCGGAAGGCCCGAAGCATGTTGTGCCGGTCGAGGGCCGTGCCGGCAGTGGAGGGGAAGACGAGGCGGTCGGCGGCAGGCCGGCCCTGGCGCTCGCGGTGGGTGGTGAGCGCGGTGACGCACCGGGCCGGCAGGGCCAGGGTGCGACGCGACTTCTTGGTCTTGGTGTCCCCGTCGGCGCGGACCGAGCGCCAGACCTGGATGGACGGTAGCACGAGTGGGTCGCTGTCCGGCTTCCGGGTGAGGTCGACGTGTGCCCAGGTAAGGGCGCGCAGTTCTTCGGTGCGCGCGCCGGTCGGCAGTGAGGCCACGATGTAGGCGACCAGGACCGGGTGGCGGGGCTTCGCGCGGGCGCCGACGACTACGTGGTGAAGCCGTTCTCCGTGGCGGAACTGCAGGCCCGGATCGAGGCGGTGCTGCGCCGGACCGCCCCCGCCGCGGGTCGAGGCGGCGCTGCAGGTCGGCGACCTGCGGGTCGACCTCAACGCCCGGCAGGTCTGGCTCCCCGGCCGGGAGGTGAACCTGACCCGCAAGGAGTTCGACCTGCTGATGGCGTTGGCCCGGCAGGCGGACACGGTCGCGTCTCGCGAACGGTTGCTGATGGACGTATGGCCAGACAACCCGGAAGGCCGGACACACCCTCGACGTCCACGTCGCGGCCCTGCGCGGCAAGCTCGACGACGCCGGCCTGGTGGAGACCGCACGCGGGGTGGGCTACCGGGTGCCGCCGAGCTGGCGGCACCAGCCGATTCTCAGATTATCCTCAAGAAATCCCGCCCCGTCGGCCGCTGGCGGCACGGCTGGCGTGTGCTGTCGCCACCGTGTCATCCCCCTGTTCTGGAGCTTCTATGAGAGACCGACGGACGACCATGTTCTCCGTCCTGCTCGCCGCGACCCTCACCGCGACCGTTGCGCCCGCGCCCAACGCGTCCGCGAGCACCGTCGGCGAGGAGCGCTTCCAGCCGAGTGTCACCTACGATCTGTCGGTGACCGACGCCGAGCGCGACGCGATCCACGCGGAAGTCGAGGCGTTGGCCGGACGCGTCCAGAGCGCGCGGGCGGGGGACGGCACCTACGACCCGCTCAGTCTGGTCGGGGCAATGCTGGACGGGTCGAGCTACGACTCCATCTCCCGAGGCGGCACGGCCGCGACGGCGTACCCCTTCCCGGTCAGCAACACCGAAGCCAACCAGAACGAGTACGACCGCAAGGTCGCCAAGCTCGCCTGGGTGGTCAAGCTGGCCACCGACCTGGGTTTCCCGGTGGTCGTCCAACGCCAACCCGACAAGTACGTCTACGCAGAGATCGGTGACCCGGACGCCCCGGAGATGGTCATGGCGTTGAGCCACCTCGACTCGCCGACGGCTTCCGTTTCGTCAGCCCAGCTGGCGCGCTGGCGCGACGCCGATGGCAATCTCGGCACTCCTGGTGCGTACCACTCGCCCTATGTCCAGGACGGCTGGGTCTATGGGGCGGGCATTCAGGACGACAGCGGCCCGACGCTGGCGACGCTGCTCGCGGCCAAGGCGCTGCTCGAGGCGGGGCTGCCCCTCGACCGACGCATCCGCATCGTCATGGGAATCTACGAAGACGGCGGTCCCGGCACGCCCTCGACGACGAACACCGCCACCTTCCAGTCCATCCCGTACAACTCGAACCCGAGCTTCTACGACAACTGGGCCTACAAGAACCTCAACCGGGAAGAGATCCCGATCGCGGCCTACACCTCCGACTCGCGGTTCCCGGTCATCGTCGGCAACTCCGGATCGGTGACCCCGCCGGTGTCGATGAGCTTGGCCGCAGACAGCACCAAGGCCTTCCGGCTAACGAATGCCACAGCTGGCGTCACCCTGCGTGAAGGCGACCCGACGCTCAAGGACATCGCCTACGGCAGCACCACGCAGATCGCCTCGCGGGCCATTTTCACCCTCGACGTGGCGGGGGCCGGCTCCGTCGAGCGCGACCGATTCGTAGCGGCGATCACCGCTGCCGCGACCACGAAGGGTTGGCTCCCGGCTGCTCCCCGTACCACGCCCAAGGTGCAGACCACGATCACCGGCGATTCGCTCACGCTGGAGATCAACACCGATGTGGCGATGGAGATGCCGACCCCGCAGTACGGCAAGAATGCCGTCGTGTGGGGAATGTTCCTCCTCTCCAAGGGACTCGGCGCATTGGGAACCACGGCCGCCGACATGCAGTTGAAGAAAGCCGCCGACGGCATCGCCGACCTGTTCTTCCGCGACGGTGTCGAAGGCGAAGCCTATATCGGTAAGTACATGGGCATCCCGGCGAACCTGTTGCGCAACCCGAGCAACGGCACCCCGAACCTGACCTTTGCCCTCATGGGAGGCATCAATTCGGAGACCCCGACGAGCTTTTACACGGACGCCTCCGGCATCCTCAGCATGCCGATGTATGTGCGCAGCATGCACGTCACCGCGGCTGACTCCGGCCAGGCAACGACGGCGGTCACGGCCGCCTTCCAGGCGAAGGGGTTCACCATCGGCAACCTTGGCTCGCCCGTCGGCGCCGGGTTGTACGTCACTCACGACAACCCGCTGACGGCACTTCAGTTCGGGAGCTACCAAGCCTCGATCGACCGCAACCCGAAGGAGTTTGCGGATCCATACTCCCTCCGGGACGTGGTCTATCCGCAGGGCACGACCGGTGGCACCCTGGCCAGCAGCTTCCGCAACAAGATGACCGCCTTCGGCGCCGTCATCCCGGGTAACGAGCGCTGGTGGCACACGGCCAACGAGCGGATGAAGGTCGACTCGGCAGTGCAGATGACCAAGATCATGGCCGATGGCATGCTGGAGATGGCCCGGTACTCCGGGCCCGCCGGTGCCAAGTTCATGTGGGCAAGCATCCCGGGGCTGAACGCCGACCGGGCGGACCTCGACCTGCTCGACGTCACGATCGGAACCTACAAGGACGCGTCGGCCGCTGTCGGCACGAGCCAGTTGGGCACCCAGGCCCTGCTCGGCGCCACCTCGTTCAACATCCCGATGTGGAACGGGCGCGGCAACTCGACCCCGACGGCGTCGGCTTTCGAACTGGGGCACGCCCCGGGAGGGGTCTACTTGCCCCTGACCGACACCGAGTACCTGAACAGCACGTACGTGGCGCCGATGCGTCTGGAGTTTAAGGTGGAGCGCGCCGACTACATGTCGGACGCGGCTTGGGCGAAGTTCGTCGCCGGCGGCTACGGCGACTTCCAGTTCAACATTCTCGTCGGCGACAAGGTTGTGCCGCTGGCCGTTCCTGCCGGGCAGAGTGCGGACAAGTACTTCTCCTCGCGCATCTCGGCCAACAACCCCAACGCCATCTACCTGTCGGTCAACCTCGCGGTCACCGATGCCCCGTACACCGGGGTGCAGGCCGTCCTCGCGGATTCCAAGACGGACCTGTACACGGTCAATCCGACGTACTTGGCCTCAAACCCGGATCCGTTCCCCGGGCGCGGGGCCATCGAACAGCGGGGTTTCTTCGTGTTCGGTGATGGGCAGAAGAACGCGGAGTTCTCTTCGCCCGACGCGGTCTACGTGACAGTCGCCAACGCGGTCATCGATGCGAAGCCGTCGGCAGTGGTGAAGAAGCTGACGGGCAACACGAACGAGTTGACCATCACGGTGAAGCAGACCCATGTCGACGGCAGCGAGTCTCCGGTGACGGCCACGTTCACCATCGACAACAACGCTGCTGGCACCTACACCGTCGGCGATTACAAGGTATACGTCGACACCAAGGGCAACACCCAGGTGCGGTCGATCTCCATCGTGTGACGCGTGTGAACCGGGAGTTCAGCGCGCGCACGAGAGGGCATGCGCGGTGGCAGGATGCCTCGACTCGGGGTCAGCGGCCGCCGGGGTGCGAGGCACATTGACAACGGAGTGGAGCCATTACCGTCGGTAGTGGCTCCACTCCGTTGTGCGCCATTGGGCGTGGCTGTTCCTGTGGGTTGCTAAGCACTTTGCACATGCCGCAGGCAGACCGTTCCGGAGGACACCGCCGAGGCCACGGATCTGATGGCCTGGCGTGGGAGCCATGCGCGGGAGCCACCGGAGCGAGCGGACCCGGACGAGCCCGGACCGATCCAACTACAGAGCGCGCGGCGGCCAGGGCGACGCGGAGGTTGCCGAACGGCTGCGGAGTGGTCTTGGGAACCCACGGATCAGATGGCGATGGTGGGCCAGCCACGTGCCAGTAGCCAGTGTCCCGGACGGGCACGAGTGCATGAGTGCTGCGGTCGCCGAGCGAGTCAGAGTCCGGGGACCAGGTGGGGGCCATACGTCGTGCGCGATGGTGGCCGGTATGCCGCCGACCGCACGGCCTGATCTTGGGGATAGCGCGCGTGACGTGCGTCGACGTGAGGCGAATCGTCGTGGGGGTCAAGGGGTCTTGACAACTAATGACAAGCGCCGAAGGTCGATGCTCGACAAGAGGTTGTCGTGGGTTCAAGTCCCCTCGTGCTGGTGCTTTCCGCGGTCAGACACCGGCGAGGGTGAGCAGCCGGTCCATCTCGGCCACGGGCAGTGTCGCCGCCGCAGCTGCTGCGTGCGCCACCCATTCGCTCGGATCCGCGAGCAGGGCGCGACGTGCGTGGACCGGAAGGTTCGGATGGCCGGCGGCTGCGTGGCGAACTGTGCTGTCGGGGTCGGTGGCCAGACGTTCGGCCATCTCGACGGGCAGGTCGGGGTCCCGGGGCGCCAGGCATCGCATCCGCGGATCCGGATCGGTGGCCAACCGGCGCAGGGCCTGCGGCGGGAACGTGAATAGGTCGGCCGGACGCCAGCGCGTTTTCTTATCCGGCCGGAACTCACGGTCGATGCGCTCGGCCGTAGTCAGGTCGACCAGGTGCGGGGCGTGCTTGGCCATGGTTGTACGTACGCCACTGTCGTTGTCGTTGAGCAACCGGATGACCGCATCGGCCGGCAGCGTCCGGCTCCGTGCCGCGGAGCGCCGGAAGCAGATGTAGGGCGAGGACACGTACGGCAACGGGTCGGCGGTGACCCAGTCCAGCCGCAGGTAGCGCAGCTCGGCAACGGCCATGCGGTCCTCGAACTGCTGCAGCAGCGCATCGTCGTCGAGTTCATCATTAAGCAGGTCGGTCAGCGGACGTTCGCCCTGCTGGATCTCCCTGTAGATCCGGTGGCGTACCGGCTTGGGTGTGTCCCGGCGGATGAAGACGCCCATGCGCACGTTCGCGCTGGGATCCTCGGCGAGCAGGTCCCGTACGGGTGGGGGAAGCTGCGGGTGTTCGGCGACCTGGCGGCGAACCTGGTGGTCGGGGTCACCGGCCAGCCGTGCGGCCAGTTTCGGGGTCAGGACTGCGTGGCGTACGGCTCCGGCGCGGGAGACCGGGTCGGCGAGCAGTCCCGCCATGAGGTCGGGCGGCGGCACCGGATGCGGCAGCCGCGCGTAGTAGGTCGAGCAGGCAGCCGCACGGACCTCGTCGACGGGGTCGGTGAGCAGGATCCGCCGGACCGCTTCGGGGGACTGCGTCCACCACCGCGCCAGCGTGGCCCGGACCTTCGGGTCAGGGTCCCTGGCGAGACGGGCGAGCAGATCGGCCGGTACGTCGTCGCGTTCGGCGAGGTGTTCCCGTACCCGCGTGTCGGGATCGTCGACGAGGCGCTCGTACAACTCGCGGGGCGCGTCACAGGCGCCCACAACCAGGGCAGCCCGGATGCCGGGATCGGTGTGGGCGGCCAGCGGCATCCGGACGGCGTGCGACAACTGGCGGTTGAGCGCGAGCGAGTGCAGCAGCCAGTGGTGGCCCGAGGCGAGGATTTCCTCAATCATGTCCGGGGTCAGGTCGGCGCGCGTGGCGACGTGGCCGAAACCGCACCGGTAGCGCACCAGCCGGCGGACCAGCCCGGACGGCAGCGCCGGGTTCTCGGCGAGACCGTCCAGTACCTTCGTCAGGTGGACCGGCGTCGGTGCGTCATCACCCATCCGCCACCTCCTCGCATCCGTGGCGCCGTCACGAGTCTGGCATGTTCGGCACCGGCGGGACTGCCCCGGGTTGATTGACTCCGCCGCCACCAAGCCAGTCGAGTCTGCGGACGAACGCGAGTTTGTAGACCTGGGAGGACTGTCCGACATCGCCCCCGGGCATCGACAGAGTGATGGTCGCCGGGCTCGGGATCGAGGACTGCGGTGACGCGGTCGCCGCCGGCGTGAAGCCGTGCAGGCGCAAGGCGTGCGCCGCGAAGCGGATCGGGTAACCGCCGGGTGTGGTGCCACCCGTTGTGGGGGAATCTGGCGGCGCCCGGCACCGGGCCGCGTCCCGGACCAAGGTTTGGACGGAAGGCCGGGGTCGTTGCCCTCGGCGGTTCACTGTCTGGGGCGGCCCGGTGCAGAAGTCCATCGGACCGCGATCCTCCGCGCGGTGAAGCGTATCGGCGACCGCTGACACCCGGGTGCCGGTTATGGCGGATCATGCCGTTCTGCGTCACCGTCGACTTCGGCTCGCTCGAGGACGACGCCGTGAGGGTGTGCGACCGCGACTCGATGGGGTAGGAGCGTACG
>NZ_LWLS01000108.1 GCF_001905095.1 Micromonospora sp. CB01531 | reverse complement strand
CAGCCGTTACACCACTTCCAGGGGCTTGACCCGACCGGCGCAGTGGCGCTGGGACGCCTGGTGGTCGATCAGCAGCGGCAACAGGTCAGCTGGGCCGGCCAGGTCCTCCCGCTGACCCGCCTGGAACGGGACGTGCTCGCCGCACTGGCCAGCCCACCCCTGCGCGTCTGGACCTATCAGCAGTTGTACGAGCGGGTCTGGGGCGCGGACTACCTGGAGGACGCGGCAGCCGTCCGGTCCACCGTCAAACGCTTGCGGGCCAAGCTCCGCGACGCGAACGCCACCGTCGCCGTCGAGTCCGCACGCGGTGTCGGTTACTCCCTGGTGGACGCAAACTCCCATGGCCGCCACTGACGGCGCCCGAGAAATCGAGCACACTGGCCGGGCACCGGTTCACCCGCGGTGATCAGTCCTCCGGCCACCCGGTCGGGTTACACACGGACTCCCGTGAGATGCCCGAGCCGGTCTCGGGCCACACGCCGAAGCGCTCCTCGTACAGGTGGGCGAAGAGGTAACAGAGTCCCTCGCAGTCGGCGTCGAGCACAGCCATCGTCGGATTCGCCTGGACCGCCTCGTAGAACTGGCGGCCCATCGCCACGATGAACCCGCGGGCGTACAGGAAACCGTCGTCGGACCCGTCCGTCACCTCCTGGATGTCGGCGCGGTCGATGTCATACAGCTTCCGCTCGACGACCCGGTCGAGGTCGACCAACTCCGGGCCCGAGAGCTCGACGCACAGCTCACGCAGCTCGCCCAGGAACGGGTCGAGCCACTTGTCGATCGCGTACAGCCCGTCCCCACCCTCCTCGTCGTCCGCCGGGTCCCGGTCGAGCAGGGCGCGACGCAGCACCGCCGGCTCCGGGCCGAGTCGGGCCCACGCCTCCTCCACGAGCGCCCAGAAGCGGGACTCTTCCTCGCCCGTCGGCAACCGCGGCGGAGCCGCGAGATCGGTGTCGGTCACGGGCGCAGGCTATTGAAACCCACCGACAAGCAGCGGGCCTGAACGGGGGCCACGCGGCCGAAAAGTCACTTGCCGCGCCCCGGCGGGTTCCGGGAGGGTGAGCGCCATGACGTTCTGACGGACCGCACCCACTGATCCCAGGTTCCACGGCACCGACCAGTGCCGTCCTGGCCGTCCGCCCATACCTTTCCGTCAGAAGCGAGCGTCTTTGTCTCAGCACCCCTCACGGCGGGAGCCCGTGCCGCCGTCCACTCCGGCCACCATCACCGTGTTCGCCTCCCCCACCAGCTGGATCGAGTCCGACGCCGTCGCCCAGTGCCATCAGGTGGCCACCCTCGACGGCATGATCCACGTCGCCGCCATGCCGGACCTGCACCCAGGCAAGGGTGCCCCCATCGGCGCCGCGATGGCGTCGACCGTGCTGTACCCGTTCCTGGTGGGCTCCGACATCGGCTGCGGAATCGCCATGTTCCCGATCAAGCTCAAGCGCCCCACACCCGAGACGCTCGCCGCCCGGTTCCCCGATCTCGACCGCGCCCTGGACCCGCAACGGGGCGCCGACGACCCCGCCTGGGCCGTCGTGGACGGCGAGGTTCCCGCCGGCCACCTCGAGGGACTCGGCACGGTCGGCCGGGGTAACCACTTCGTCGAGCTGGCGCGCATCGGCACCGTCTTCGACCCGGGTCACGCGAACCGTCTCGGGCTCGACGCCGGCGACCTCGTACTCGTCGCCCACAGCGGCTCCCGAGGTCTCGGCGAACGGACTCTGCGGGCGCACACCGAGGTCCACGGCGCGGGCCCCGCCCCTGACCCCGCCGCCTACCTGGCCCTGCACGACCAGGCCGTACGCTGGGGTTCGCTCAACCGGCGGCTGTTGGCGGCCCGGGTCGCGCACGCGCTGGGGACCGAGCCCAGCGAACCGATCCTCGACCAGTGCCACAACCTGGTCGAAATCCGCGACGGGGTCTACCTGCACCGCAAAGGCGCGGCGCCGGGCGACGGCCGCGACGTGCTCATCGCCGGCACCCGCGGCACCCCGTCCTACCTCGTGGCCGCCCACGCCGGCCCGGACGCCAACCACTCCGTGGCCCACGGCGCGGGCCGCAAGATGTCCCGCGCCGACGCCCTGCGCCGGGGCCGCGCCAAACACACCGTCGAGGAACTGCGCCGCACGCCGGTGGGGTCGCTGGTGCTGTGCGGCGACCGCCAACTGCTGTTCGAGGAGGCGCCCAGCGCCTACAAACGCATCGAGCAGGTGATCAGCGACCTGGTCGACCACCACCTGGCCACACCGGTGGCGACCACGATCCCCCTGGTCACCTACAAGACGCCCGACGTCGGGGCCACGCCACGACCGGACCGCCGCGACAACCGCCGCAGGCGAGGCCAGCCATGAGTGTGCACCTGCTCATCTCCGCCGGGCGCGGCCCGCAGGAGTGCGCCTGGGCGCTGGCCCGGCTGCTGTCCCGTCTGGAGGCCGACGCCACCCGGCACGCGCTGACCACCCGCCGGGTCCAGACCGTGCCCGGTGACCGGCCCGACACCTACCGCTCCGTCCTGGTGCGCATCGCCGGCGCCCGCGCCGAGGAGTTCGCCGCCTCGTGGACCGGAACCCTGTGCTGGCCGGCACCCAGCCCCTACCGGACGAGCACCGGCCGGAAGAACTGGTACGTCACCGCCCGGCCCTGCCAGGTCGACACCCCGACCACGACGTTCACCGAAGCGGACGTCGACATCGTCGCCTGCCGCACCGGCGGCCCGGGTGGCCAGCACCGCAACAAGGCCAGCACGGCCGTACGGGCAACTCACCGGCCCTCGGGCGTCGTCGTCGTGGTCGACACCGAGCGCCAGTTCGTCCTCAACCGCCGCATCGCCATGCAACTGCTGCGGCAACGCATCGAGCACAGCGACGAGGAGGCACGCCGCGCCCTCACCACCGGCCGATGGCGCGTCCACGACGAACTCGTTCGCGGCAATCCCACCCGCATCGAGCGCCCAAAGCCGTCGTGACAGGACGGCCGGGGGCGAGACGCCTCAGCCGGGCGGCTCGAACGCCACGAACAGCGAGGTCGCGGCCCAGTCGGAGAGCGGCTCGCCCTCCCGCCAGCCCTGATACTTGGCGGCCAACAGGCGCCGGGCCAGCGCCTCCTCGCCTGGGGCGGCCACGAACCGGGCCGTCACGGCGGCCGTCCCGGGCAGATCTGCGTGCAGTTCGCGGGGACCACCGAGGCGCAACCGGGCGCTCGGCTCCCGGCGCAGGTTGCGTACCCAGTCGGCGCCGTCACCGTCGCCGGACAGCACATACCGAACGCCCTGGTGCTCCGCGTACCAGATCTCGATCGTGTGGGGGCCGACCGCTGCGCCGGCCGACGGTGGTCAGGTAGGCGAATTCGTGGACGGGCACGAGGCGACCCTATCGGCCCGCGGCGACCACCGCGCGCACCTGCACGACAGCCCCCTCTCGCGCTGATCGGGTACACGTGGTTGCGGCAGCTGGTGAACGGCGTATGCGTTCCACCACGGACCCCACGTCAGCCGGGGAGCGCCGCCGACCGCGACCGCCATTCCCGGGCCAACATCGCGAACACGAGCCGGTCGGCCCACTCGCCGCGGAACAGGTAGCTCTCGACATGCCGCGCCTCGCACCGCATCCCGAGCCGGGTCATCAGCCGGGCCGACGCCTCGTTGCCGGCGTGGCACCGGCCGTAGACGCGGTGCAGGCCGAACTCCTCGAAGCCCCAGTCCAGCAGCGCCGCCACGGCCTCGGTGGCCAGCCCCCGGCCGGAAAACTCCGGATTGAAGACGTACCCGACCTCGGCGGTCCGGTCGGCCTGGCTCCGCCAGACCAGCTCGACAGTGCCGGCCACCCGCCCCTCCGCCGCGGCGGCCAGGGTCAGGACGTCGCCCTCGACACGCAGCCCGTCCTCGCGGGCCATCGCCGCCACCGACTCCCGCGACTGCTCGCGGGTACGCGGCTCGCCGCCGAGCAGCCACCGGCACACGTCGGGCCGGCGCTGGTACGCGTACACGTCGTCAAGGTCGTCCGGGGTGACCGGCCGAAGGGTTAGCCGGCGGGTGCGGATCGGGGTGAACACGGCCGGAGCGTACCGGGACGGGCTTGTTCGGTCCGGCCGGTTTTCGCTCGGGGCCGGCACGGCCTCCCCGCCGTACGTCGGCCACCAGGCATCGATCGGCATGCCACGACACGTTGTGGACCAGAAAAGGTTCCGGTACTTTTTGATGGATATCCTTCGATCAACTCATGGTGGGGCGGGAGACGATCCCGGCGCGGCCTCCGGGCGGCCGCGCAGCGAGCCGACCACCGTGGCGGGCAGTGGTCGAAGAGTCCTCCTCATCGCACGGCTTTGGAAAGGCTCACCGATTTGCTTATCGAGCATCGGTGATCATAGATTGGTCTGTGTGGAACGTTTCGGCTTTCCAAGGCCGGGAAGGGTGTCGGTGTTCACCCTGTGGCGCATCACGTTGGGTTGGCTCGGGCGGGTTCCGGTGGCGTGGGTCGGCGGTGAGGGCCGGTTCTTGTGGATCGGTGTTGGGTCGTTGAGTCGGTGAGCGGGAAGCTGCGGCTGGTCGAGGGTGAGACGGCCCGGACCGCGTGCGCCCGCGCTGTGCTGCGCACCGGTGTGGACGAGGCAACCGGTGAGGTGCTGTCTGCGGCGGTGCTTGCGCAGCGGGTTGGTTGGTGTGCTGATCTGGTGGCGGGCATGGCGGGCGTCCTGGTCGGTGAGCATTGGAACAGCGTGGATGTGGAGGTGCTGGCCGGCGGGGTGGATGCGGGTGGGCGGAGGTTGCCGTCGCGCGCGTGGATGGCGTTGCGACGTCTTGGCTGGACGGTCGCCCCGCCTCCGGGTGTGCGGGTTAATGACCGGGTCGTGCGGATGGCGCAGGAGCAGGCGGGGCGTGTTCTTCGTTCGGCGGCGTGGCGTGCCGAGGTGACCGCCGGGATCCTGTCGACGTGGCCGGCCGATCCGCGCAAGCGCACCCCCGCCGAGTGGGACCAGGTCCGCAAGGCGATCCCGGGCGGGCAGCATCTGCCATCCAACGTCATCAAGGGCCGGACCCGGCAGGTCGTCACGTTCGGCAAGGTCAACGGTCGGCTGCCGGTGGATGTGTTCGAACTCGAAGGCGTCCCGAGGATCGGGCGGATGTTGCTGTTGGCCGCGTGTGACCGGCAGCAGGCCACCATCGAGCGCAGCGACACCGACCCGGCGAAGGCGCTGCTGCGGCTGCAACTGCCCACCCGTCCGGATCCGCAGACGTATCGGGACTGGACGTGGGTGGCGTGCCCGATCAGGCTGCCGTCCACGGTTCCCGCCGAGGCGGTGCTGCACCTGCCCACCCTCCGCCTCGCCGACGGGACGGTGCGTGCCGACATGGCATACACGCACGTCGTGCCGAAAGCCCGGACTACCGGTCACTCGGTGGCGGTTGGCGTGGACTGGGGCCTCAACACCCTCCTCAGCGCCGGAGCCCTACGACTACAGGCGGACGGGCGGATCACGGCGTTGGGGGCTGGTGGACAGTTCCGGGCCGCCGGGGTCCTGGCCAAGCAGCACCGCCTGCGCCGCCACAGTGAGCGGCTGCACGCGAAGGCCGACCAGTACGCGCGGCTGCTCGGCGGCCGCCCGGACGAGCATCTGGGAGCGAAACACGAGGTGCTGGCCGGCGAGATCCGCCACGTGTCCGCCCGCCGCCAAAACTTGAACGACGCGCTCGCGTGGGCTGCCGCCCGCTGGGCCGTCGACCAGGCGATCGCCACCCGAGCGTCCGTCATCTACCTGGAAGACCTGCGGTCGATGGAAGCCAAGGGCATGGGCCACACCCTGAATACCCGCCTGTCCCAGCAGGTCCGCGGAAAGATCAGCGACCGGATGCGGCACCTCGCCGCCGAGCACGGTATCGCCGTGGTCACCGCCCCCGCCCGCAACACCTCCAAACACTGCCCGCAATGTTTGACCCCGCTGCAGCACCGTAAAGCCCCCGACCGGCCCACCACACCGGGATGGAAGTGGGCCATCTGCCCCAACACCGGGTGCGGTTGGCAGGGCGACCGTGACCACGGCGCCTGGCGGCGTATCGCCGCCCGTGGCCTGACCCATCAGGGCAAGACCGTCATCGACAAGACCAGCGGCGCCATGGTGATCCGCTCGGTCGTCGACGAGCTCGAAGCTGCAGCCGTTGTCACCCCAAGCGCCTCCAAGACCAGTCGGTGGGACCGGTCGAAGTCCGGCCCTACCCGGCACAAGCCGCCACGCTCCGCGCCCAGGCGACGCAGGGCACCCTCCCCCACCCGGCCCCACAGCCTGGCGGGCAAGCGTCCGGAGGGACACGCACCAACGGACCGGCTGAGGCTGCCCCGCGCAGCCCACCGGCACCAGGGCGTGAACACGATCAGCACACCCACCACCACCGGCCACCGGCCATGCGGAGCCGCACTGGGCGCGGGATTCCACCTCCACGCCCACGCGACCCCACCACGATGGGAAACGATCCCGGAAACCCCATCCGGCTCAGGATCGCAAAGCTGATCAGGGACGCTTTCTGATGGACAAGGTGCTCGCCGCGACAGCGGGAGCTCAACGGCCCGGTCACGCCCGCATACCGCCCTGGCGTTGGCGGCGGCTGGTGTCGCGGTGTTCGCCGCCACGGTGGCGGTGACCTCCACGGCCAGCGCCGGCACGACCCTGGGGACCTCGGCGGCCGAGCAGGGCCGCTACTTCGGCGCCGCGGTGGCGGCGAACAAGCTGTCGGACGCCACGTACGTCGGCATCCTGAACCGCGAGTTCAACATGGTCACCCCCGAGAACGAGATGAAGTGGGACGCCACCGAACCGTCCCAGGGCCAGTTCACCTACACCAACGCCGACCGCATCGTCAGCCACGCCCAGACCAACGGCATGCGGGTACGCGGCCACGCGCTGACGTGGCACTCGCAGCAGCCCGGCTGGGCGCAGAACATTAGCGGCAGCGCCCTGCGCCAGGCGATGGTCAACCACATCACCCAGGTCGTCACCCACTACCGTGGCAAGATCTACGCCTGGGACGTGGTCAACGAGGCCTTCGCCGACGGCGGCAGCGGCGGCCGCCGGGACTCGAACCTGCAGCGCACGGGCAACGACTGGATCGAGGTCGCTTTCCGCACCGCCCGAGCCGCCGACCCCGGCGCCAGGCTCTGTTACAACGACTACAACACCGACGGGCAGAACGCGAAGTCCAACGCCGTCTACGCGGTGGTGCAGGACTTCAAGGCCCGTGGCGTGCCGATCGACTGCGTCGGCTTCCAGTCCCATTTCAACACCGCCTCCCCGGTACCCGGTGACTACCAGGCCAACCTGCAGCGGTTCGCCAACCTCGGCGTCGACGTGCAGATCACCGAACTGGACATCGAAGGCTCTGGCACCACCCAGGCCGACAACTACGGTCGGGTCGTCCGGGCCTGCCTGGCCGTGTCCCGCTGCACCGGCATCACCGTCTGGGGCATCCGGGACACCGACTCGTGGCGGGCCAGCGGCACCCCGCTGCTTTTCGACGGCAGCGGCAACAAGAAGCCGCGTACACCGCGGTCCTCAACGCCCTGAACGGCGGCTCCACCCCGCCACCGACCACGACTCCCCCGACCACGACCCCGCCGACCAGCCCGCCGCCCTCGGGCAGCGGCTGCACCGCGACCCTGACCCTCAGCCAGTGGCAGGGCGGCTTCGGTCACCTACGTCCGCGTCACGGCCGGTGCGACCCCGCTCAACGGGTGGACGGTCGGGCTCACCCCGCCGGGCGCCACGACGATCACCAACACGTGGAACGCCCAGCCCAGCGGCACGTCCGGTGCCGTGGCCTTCCGCAACCTCAGCTACAACGGCCAGCTCGGCGCCGGAGCCAGCACCGAGTTCGGCTTCCAGGGTGTCGGCATCGGACCCTCCGGCACCGCCACCTGCACCGCTGCCTGACAGAGCGCGGTCCGGCGCGGAAGATCCCGCGCCGGGCCGCCGCCCTGCATACCGGTGCCATCTCGTGCCGGCGCGGCCCACTCACCGCCGCGTCGGGTCTCAACGGGACTTCGCGACCTCGACCAGCTGGTCCAGGGCCGCGCCCCAGCCCTCGTGGAAGCCCATGTCCGCGTGCGACTTCCTCGACGAGGCGTCGGCGTGCATCGCGGTGGCCGTGTACTTCGTGCCGTCACCGTCGGGCTCGATGCTGATCACGGCGGTGAACGCGAACCCCTCGACGAGCTGTGGGCGGAACCCGGGGCCGAGACCCGAGGTGAAGACCAACCTCGACCCCTCCTCGACCACCAGGACACAGCCGGTGTTCGGATACTCGTCGCCCTCCGGCGAGCGCATGACGGTGTTGAACCTGCCTCCGGGCTGCAGGTCGAGCTCGCAGGTTGTCGTCGTCCAGGGCCTCGGGGCGAACCACCGCACGATCAGTTCGGGCGTCGTCCACGCTTTCCAGACCAGCTGGGGCGCGACGTCGACGGTGCGCTCCAGCACGAGGTCGAGCTCCGGGTTGGTGAGGTGAACGGTCATGACTGCTACTCCTTCAGGTCGTATAGAAGCGAATCAAGTTGATCGAGACGTTGGTTCCACAGCGCGCGCTGCGCGGCGAGCCAGGCGTCGACGCGGTCGAGCGGCTGGGGCGCGAGCCAGTAGGTCCGCACCCGGCCCTTCTTCTCCGACCGCACCAGGCCGGAGCGTTCGAGAACGCTCAGGTGTTGAGTGAACGACGGCAGCGCCATGTCGAACGGCCGAGCCAGGTCGCTGGTTGTCGCGGGCCCCTGGCCGAGCCGCTCGATGACCCGGCGGCGGGTGGGGTCCGACAAGGCGTGAAAGACCTCGTCCAGCGGCGCCACGGCCACGCCACCCCCATGCTTAGGCATGCACCTAAGTATGCCGGCGACCCTCACTTAGGTCAACTACTAAGTGACGTTCCGGGCCATTACCCTGTCCGGGTGAGCGATCAAGGTTGGTTGGCGGACACCCGGACCTCCTACGACACCGTCGCGGTCAGCTATGCCGACCAATTACGCGACGCTCTCACCCGCGCGCCCTACCTACGCGGGAGCTTGGCGGTGTTCGCCGACCTGATCCACACCGCCGGTGGCGGACCGGTCGTTGACGTGGGCTGCGGACCCGGACACGTCACCGCCTACCTGCACACGTTGGGCATCGACGCCTTCGGCATCGACCTCTCACCCGGAATGGTCGACGTGGCCCGGCGTGACCACCCCGGCCTGCGGTTCGAGGTCGGCTCGATGACGGACCTACGCCTCGCCGACACCTCCGTCGCCGGTCTGCTCGCCTGCTGGTCGCTGATCCACGTTCCCGACGACGCGGTCCCCGTGGCCCTCGGCCACTTCCGGCGGGCGTTGCGTCCCGGCGGACCACTGCTGCTCGGCTTCCACGTTGGAGACGGCTCGCGGCTGAAGACGCAGGGCTACGGTGGCCACCCGATGAACGTCCACGTTCACCGCCGCCAACCCGATCAGGTGGCCGCCTGGCTGCGCGACGCGGGATTCACGGTCGAGGCCCAACTGCTGATCGATCCGGACCAGGACGTGCCGGGGGCCCTCCTCTTCGCCCGCCGCCAGCCCTAGAAACGTGCGGTGCGGAAAGTACAGTGGGGAAAGTCCTGGCCCCGCTGATCTTGGCAGGCACCCGGTTCCGGCGATTTGCCCACCGGCAACCGGCCTGCCAGCCGGAAGGAGCACAGTGCGCAGACGTATCAGGAGCGCCCTCGGTGTCGCCCTGGCTGCCGCCCTCCTCGCCACCGTTCCGCAGGCTCCGTCGCAGGCGCACGGCAGGCAGGCTAAGCCGAACGTCATCTCGTTGCCGGACGGATTCCAGCCCGAAGGCATCGCCACGGCCGGCACGTACGCCTACTTCGGATCCCGCGCCACCGGCGCCATCTACCGCGCCGACCTGATCTCCGGCGAAGGCAAGCAGATCAGCCCCGCCACCGGCACCCCCTCGGTCGGGCTCAAGGTCGACCGGTGCGGCCGCCTCTTCGTCTCTGGCGGCACGGCCGGCGATGCCCGGGTGATCGACACCCGCACCGGGGCCGTCCTGGCGCGTTACCAGTTCGCCACCGCCCCGACGTTCGTCAACGACGTCGTCCTCACCAGAGAGGCGGCCTACTTCACCGACTCCAACAAGCCGGTCCTCTACCGCCTGCCACTCGGCCGCGACGGCGCACTGCCGCTGACCGACGGTTTCACGGCGATCCCCCTCACCGGCGCCTACCAGCAGGTCGGCACCGGGATCAACCTCAACGGCATCGCGCGGACGCCCGACGGGCAGGCACTGATCGTCGTTCAGTCCAACACCGGCGTCCTCTTCCGTGTCGACCCGGCGACCAGCGTCACCACCACGGTCGATGTGCCCGGCCACACCTTCGCCAACGGGGACGGGCTGCTGCTCGTCGGTCGCACGCTCTACATCGTCCAGAACCGGCTCAACCAGATCTCCGCGGTCGAGCTGAACCTCTCCGGGACCGCCGGCGCGATGACCGGGACCATCACCGACCCGAACTTCGACGTCCCGACGACGGTGGCAAGCGCCCTCGGCCGCCTCTACCTGCCCAACGCGCGCTTCACCACGCCGCCGACCCCCACCACGCCGTACACCGTGGTCGCGGTCCGTCCGCTCTGAGAGCACCTTCGGGGGTACGCGCAGCCCGCGCGTACCCCCGAGATGCTGCTTGTGACCCGCTGCCGTCGCGGCAAAGGTGCGCACGCGGTTCGGGGGCACGGCCTGCTCTATCGCCCGCGGGCTCGACGTCATCAGCGAACCATGGTCTCCGCTGATCCTGCGGCACGGCATCCTGGAGCGCTGCGCCACCTCCACGGGTTCGACGGCCACTCATTCAAAGGCGGCTGGCGACCGTCGGCTCCCGCACGCCGCCGCTGAAATGCGGCCCGTACGCGTCGCGCCGCCCCCGGGGACGCCGGCTCTGCACCACCACCGCACCATGCCGTCCGACACTGGGCGACTCCCGTCGGACAAGGCCGTCGAACGGAGCGCGGAGCCGTCCGGGTCGGCCCCCAGCCCGCCTCGGTTACATAGTTGCATCGGTTCTTTGCATGGATCAGTCGAAACCTTGCGGGCATCAGTCGCCGTCGCTACAGTGACGACTCACGCCACGCCTCCACGCCACCGGGGTCGACCTCGTCCTGGGGTGACTCGGGAAGCAGCACCACACCGCCGCGGTGACGGCCATCGCGGGACCCACCACTACGAACGCCCGTTCCCGAAGGGATGGACAGATGTCGCTACCGCACTACCGAAGGGCCGCGGTGGTAGCCCTCGCGGCCAGCCTGGGGCTCAGCCTCGCGGCCTGCTCCACCAAGAGCGACGACGGGTCGACCGACGCCAAGGGCAAGGTCACCATCACGGTCGACTGCATGCCGGTCGGCTCGCAGAAGGACCTGGTGAAGAACTGGAACGACGACGTAGCCGAGTTCCAACGGCAGAACCCGACCATCACCATCAAGAGCGTGAGCGTCGGCGAGCAGTGCAACAACCCGCCGGACTTCACCGCCCGCCTCGCCGGCGGCACCGTGACGGACCTGTTCTACGGGTACATGACCGACCTGCAGCAGGTGCTCGACTCCGGCCAGGCGATGGACGTCACCGAGTACGCCAACAAGAACACGATCCCGACCTGGGACAGCATCGACCCGGCGCTCAAGGACGTCTTCACCGACAACGGCAAGCTCTACGCCATCCCGACGAAGAACTACTCGATGGGGCTGCTCTACAACAAGGCCCTGTTCCAGCAGGCCGGGCTCGACGTGAACAACCCGCCGAAGACCTGGGCCGACGTCCGGGCGGCCGCCAAGAAGATCTCCGCCCTCGGCAACGGCATCGCCGGGTACGCCGACTACAGCGCCGGCAACACCGGCGGCTGGCACTTCACCGCCGAGCTGTACGCGCAGGGCGGCCAGATGGTGACGGCCGACGGCAAGAAGGCCGACTTCAACAACGCGATGGGCAAGCAGGTCCTGCAGAACCTCAAGGACATGCGGTACGGCGACAACAGCATGGGCCAGCGGCAGCTGCTCGGCTGGGGAGACCTGCTCACCCTGGCCGGCGCGGGCAAGGTCGGCATGTTCGTCGGCGCACCGGACGCGACCACCGCGATCGTGACCCAGTTCCAGGGCAAGTACCAGGACTGGGCGATGGCCCCGATGCCCGGCCAGGACGCCCCGGCGAAGGGGACCCTCGGCGGCGGCGAGGGCTACTTCTTCAAGAAGGGCCTGACCAAGGAGCAGGTCGAGGCCGGCCTGAAGTGGCTGGCGTACGAGAAGCTGACGCCGGGCAAGGGCCAGTTCGACTACGCACGGGCCAAGCCGCAGAACCAGCCGGTCGGTCTTCCCCAACCGACAATGTTCGCCGTCGGCAGCGACGCGCAGAAGCAGGAACTGGAGCTCCGCAAGGCGAATGCGAACGTCCCGGTGGAGAACTTCACGGCCTTCGAGGCGAGCCCGGCGCCGATCAAGGGCGAGCCGCGCAACGCGCAGGCGATCTACGCGGTGCTCGACGCCGCGATGTCCGGGGTGCTGACGAACCCGAACGCCAACGTCGACGCGCTGCTCAAGACGGCCGAGTCCAAGGTCAACCAGCTCCTGGCCAGCAACGGATGAGGGCACGGGCGGGGCCGGATTCCGGCCCCGCCCGTCGGCCGCAGCCAATCGCCCCGACGTGCAGGAGCTTGCCGCATGGCTCTCACCACCGCTCCCGGTACCGGACGCCAGCCCGGTAGCCGGCAGTCGCTTCCCGATCGACGATCGCGGGCCCGCCTCGGTCGGAGGGTGCGGGACAACGTCACCGGACACGCGTTCCTGATCGGGGCGATGCTCTGCTTCGCCCTCTTCGCCTGGTACCCGATGATCCGCGGTGTCGTCATGAGCTTCCAGCGGACCCGGCGAGGCGAGACCACCTGGGTGGGCTGGGACAACTACGTCCGCATCGTCAACGACCCCAGCTTCTGGACGGCGTGGAAGAACACTGTCTACTTCACCCTGCTCGCGCTCGTCCTCGGGTACGTGGTGCCGTTCGCCGTGGCGATCGTGCTCAACGAGTTCCGCCACGCCAAGGGGTACCTGCGGGTTCTGGTCTACCTGCCGGTGATGCTGCCACCCGCGTCGGCGCTGTTCCTGTTCAAGTTCTACGTGTACGACCCGAGCGACGCCGGCCTGTTCAACGCCATCTTCAGGGCGCTGCACCTGCCGACCTCGGAGTGGATGCAGTCCTCGACGATGACCATGCCGGCGATGGTGATCGCGTCGACCTGGATGAACATGGGCGGCGCCGTGCTGATCTACCTGGCGGCACTGCAGAACATCCCCGGTGAGCTGTACGAGGCGGCAGAGCTCGACGGGGCCGGAATCTGGCGGCGGATCGTCAACGTGACCATCCCCCAGACCCGGCTGATCCTCACCCTGATGGCGATGCTGCAGATCGTCGCCACGATGCAGCTGTTCATCGAGCCACTGATCCTCGCCAACGGCGCCGGCACGCAGGACGCCGCGACCTCGGTGGCGTACCTCATCTACCAGCACGGGTTCTTCCAGAACGACCTCAACGGCGCCGCGGCGCTCGGCGTGATCATGCTCGTGGCGTTGGGCGGCTTCTCCGCCGTCTACGCACGGCTGGCCGCACGACAGGACTAGGACGGGGTGACCATGGCACAGGACTCCGGGGGCCGTACCCTCATCTCCCCCGCCCAGCTGCGGCGGGGCCGCAGCAAGGTCGTCTACTGGATCTTGCTGTTCGCCGTCGTCGCCGGCTTCACGCTCGTCTTCCTCGGGCCGCTCTACTGGATGGTGACGGGCGCGCTGAAGTCGGGCCAGGAGATCGCCCAGACTCCCCCGACGCTGGTCCCGAACGATCCCCGGCCACAGAACTACGCCGACGCGTGGACCAACCTGAACCTCGCCAAGCTGCTGTTCAACACCTTCTACTACGCCACCGGGGCGCTGCTGTTCCAACTCGTGCTCGACACCGCGGCGGCGTACGCCCTGTCGAAGCTGCGCCCGGTGCTCGGCAACCTGATCCTCGGCCTGATGCTGGCCACGCTGATGATCCCGGCGATGGTGCTCATCGTCCCGCAGTACGTGACCGTGATCGACCTACCGATCCTGCACCTCAACCTGCTCGACTCGCCCTTCGCGATCTGGCTGCCGGCAGTGGCGAACGCCTTCAACATCTTCCTGCTGAAGCGTTTCTTCGACGCCATCCCCGAGGACCTGATGGCGGCGGCCACCATCGACGGCGCGGGGCCACTGCGGACGCTGTGGTCGATCGTCCTGCCGATCTCCCGTCCGATCCTGGGCGTGGTCTCCATCTTCGCGGTGACCGCGGTCTGGAAGGACTTCCTGTGGCCGAAACTGGTCATGCCCTCACCCGAAACCCGGACGGTGAGCGTCGGCATCTACGCGTTCTCCGCGGGCACCCCGATGAACGTGGTGGTCGCCGCCGCGGTCATCGCCGCCGTCCCCACGATCGTGTTCTTCCTGATCTTCCAGAAGAACATCATGTCCGGCCTGACCAGCGGCAGCCTCAAGGGCTGACCGAGGTCCGCGTCCCCTCGACGTGATGCGCGGCCACCTCCGCCAGGCGCGGCGGCAGCCGGCAGCACCGTACGCACGAGAAAGCAGGTAGTCCGTGGCGGAAATCCAGGCCCTTCAGGCCACCAGGGCACGCACACTTCCCACCGAATGGTGGCGTTCTGCCGTCATCTACCAGATCTACCCACGCAGCTTCGCCGACAGCAACGGCGACGGCATAGGCGACCTCGGCGGCGTACGCGCGCACCTGGACCACCTCGAGGCGCTCGGGGTCGACGCCGTGTGGTTCAACCCCTGGTACGCATCACCGCAGGCGGACGCCGGCTACGACGTGGCCGACTACCGGGCCATCGACCCGGTCTTCGGCACCCTGGCCGAGGCCGAGGAGCTGATCCGCGAGGCGCACGAGCGGGGCATCCGAATCATCGTCGACGTGGTGCCCAACCACTGCTCGGACGCGCATCCGTGGTTCGTCGAGGCGCTGCGCACCGGCCCGGGATCCGCCGCCCGCGACCTCTTCTGCTTCCGCCCCGGCCGGGGCGCCAACGGCGAACTGCCGCCGAACGACTGGCAGTCCATCTTCGGTGGCCCGGCGTGGACCAGGACCAGCAACCCGGACGGCTCCCCGGGCGAGTGGTACCTGCACCTGTTCGCCGCCGAGCAGCCCGACCTCAACTGGGAGAACCCGAAGGTCCGTGAGGAGTTCGAGGACGTCCTGCGGTTCTGGTTCGACCGGGGCGCCGACGGCGTACGCATCGACTCCGCCGCGCTGCTGATGAAGGATCCGGCGCTGACCGATTTCGATCCGGCCGATCCGCCGTTCCCCCACCCCTACACCGACCGGGACGAGGTGCACGCGGTGTACCGGTCGTGGCGAGCGATCGCGGACAGTTACCCTGAGCCGCGCGCGCTGATCGGCGAGGTATGGCTGCCGGACGCGGAACGGTTCGCCGCCTACCTGCGCCCCGACGAGCTGCACACGGCCTTCAACTTCGCCTTCCTCGGCTGTGCGTGGGAACCGGACGCGCTGCGCCGGGTCATCGACGAGACGATGGCGGTGCATGCGCCGGTCGACGCGCCGCCGACGTGGGTGCTGTCCAACCACGACGTGCCGCGGCACGTGACCCGCTACGGTCGTGCCGACACGTCGTTCAACCTCGAATACCGGCAGCTCGGCGCGCCCACCGACCAGTCGCTGGGCCTGCGCCGCGCCCGCGCCGCCATCCTGCTCACCCTCGCCCTGCCCGGCTCGGCCTATCTTTACCAGGGCGAGGAACTCGGGCTGGATGAGGTGGAGGACATCCCCGAGGTGCTGCGGCAGGATCCGATGTTCCACCGCACGCAGGGCGAGAATCTCGGCCGCGACGGGTGCCGGGTGCCGATGCCCTGGTCGGGCCAGGTGCCACCGTTCGACTTCAGCCCGGCCGACGCCTCGCGGGAGCCCTGGCTGCCGCAGCCGCGGGCATGGCGGGACCGGACGGTCGAGGCGCAGACCGGTGATCCCGACTCGATGCTGGAGCTGTATCGCCGGGCGCTGGCCTGCCGGCGCGGCGAGCCGACGCTCGGGGACGGCCCGTTCGCCTGGTTGCCGGCGCCCGAGTCCGTCCTCGCCTTCAGCCGGGGCCCGCAGGGTCGCTTCGTCTGCGTGGTGAACCTGTCGGACCGGGCCATCGAACTCCCTGTGGCCGGCGCGGTGCTGCTCAGCAGCGGCCCGCTGGACGGAGCGCTGCTGCCGCCGGACACCGCCGCCTGGGTGTCGACGCGCTGAACTGCCCTACCACGCGGGTGCCGCCAGGGCTCTGGCGGCACCCGCGCCGTCATGCTGTCCGCTGCCCGCAAGCAGCGGGGTACCCGGCGACGGTCTGAGCCACCGCCGGGTACCGCGGTCGAGCTGGCTGCTACGGGTTGACCGTGATGGTGAAGGTGGACGTCGTGTTCCGGATGTTCTGGTAGTTGTTCCGGAAGGTCAGGTTGTTGAAGGTCGCCGACCCGACCGCCGGTCCCTGTCCCGACTCCGGCAGCTCATTGGCCCAGATGCCGAAGCCGGACGTGGCGTCGAACGCGTCTCCGCTGCGCTGGGCGCCGGAGATGGTGATGTTCGTGAAGACGGTGTCGGTGACCGGGGTCTGCTCCGGGTACTTGGTCTGGAACATGATCCCGTGGTAGGTCGGGTCGACGATGTCGATGTCGCTGATCCGGATGCCGCGGAACTCCTTCGAGGCGGCGAAGAGCCAGATTCCGGGGAAGGTCTGCGCGCCCCAGAAATGGCCGCCCGCCCGGACGATCGAGGCGTTTTCTATCCGGGTCGGTGTGGTGCCGAATCCGACGAACGGGTAGCCGAAGTCGAGCGAACTGATGGTGATGCCGGCGTACGTCAGCATGTCCGCGATGTAGAGGTTGCGGAAGGTGTTGTTGGAGCCGCCGTAGACCGCGATGCCGGCCGCCCGCCAGGTGAGCGTGGCGGACAGGTTCTCGAAGATGTTGTTGTTGTTGCCGACCCCGGCGCCCTGGTCGGTGGCGGAGAACAGCGCGAATGCGTCGTCGCCGTTGCCCCGGCCCTCGTTGTTGCTGACCAGGACGTTGGTGGTGCCGTTGGTGAAGTTCACCGCGTCGGCGAAGGTGTTGCGGAAGCGGGAATTCTTGATCGTGACGGTGTCGTTGTGCACGCCCCAGTACGCGCAGACGGTGTGCTCGACCCAGACGTCGTCGATGGTCAGGTTCGAGACGTTCATCAGCTCACCCCACACCTTGCCGGGGCCGTCGATGCGGGAGGTGTAGTTGCCGAAGAACGCCAGGTGCTTGAACGACGAGCCGTTGGCCGTGCTCTGGACCGCGAAGCCGGCGTCGGTGTTCTCCTGGCCCGGCGGGGTCTGGAATCTCGTGTACCAGACGCCGGCGCCGACCACCTGGACCGGCTTGCCGTACACCTGGAGCTTCTGCGCGGTGTCGTAGGTGCCCGGCGGCAGGTAGACGCCCACCTTGGTGCCGGTGGTGTCCATGCGTACCGCGTCGAGGGCGTTCTGCACGTCCTGGTGGCTGAAGCCGGCCGGGACGACGTACCGGCTCGGGTCCGGGTTGGCGATCGGCGACACCTGCTCCAGGTTGACGAAGTCGATCGCGTACTGGGAGGTGTTGGCCGCGTCCTTCTGCAACCGGATGGTGCTGCCCTTCGGGACGCTGCTGTCGAGCAGGACGTTGGCCTCGTCGTAGATGTGGCGCGGGCTGCCTGCCCCCGGCGAGTTGCCCGGGGAGGCTTCGGCGCCATAGAGCCACATGTACTTGGAGCTGAGCGGGATCGCCTTGTGGAAGGCGCCGTTGACGTAGATGTTCAGCGTGGTGTTGATCCCGCCGCCACCTGGCGCGTCGGGGATGGAGAACCGGACCACCAGTGTGTTGGTCGGCACCCGGGTGGTCCACTGCACGTAGCTGCCGGTGCTGTTCAGGGTGACCGCCTTCCGGCCGGACGCCTCGCCGGCCAGGTCGCCGATCGTCCGGTTCGGCCCGACGACCTGGGCGCCGCCCCCGACCGTGCCGTCCTCGGCCTCGTACATGTCGTACGGCAGGTTGGCGCCGCGGCCGACGAACAGCGAGGTGCTGCTGGTGTTGTTGCCCTGCTTGACGGGCAGTTCGTTCGGGTCGACGGCGATCACCACCTGCACGGTGTACCTGCCGTTGACGGCCGTCCAGGTGCCAAGCGACACCGGCGTGGCCGTCGCGCCGGCCGCGATCGTCCCGTTGGCGGCGCCGCTCAGGGTCGCCACCGTGGTGTTGTTCGCGTCGACGACCCGTAGCGTGATGCCGTGTGAGCCGGAGCCGGAGGCCATGGTGCCCTGGTTCTTGACGGCGACGGAGAAGCTGACCGCGTTGCCGGCCGAGGGGGTGCTCGGCGACCAGGTCACCGACGCCGCCACCAGGTCGGAGCTCTGCACCGGGGTGACCACAAGGTTGGTGCTGCTGGTGAAGCTGTTGTTGGCGTCGTTGAGCTCGATGACGGAGTTGGCCTCGTCGACCTTGGCGGTGAGCTGGTAGCTGCCGGCGTCGCGGGTGCCGATGCCCGTCGACACCGTGGTGGAGTTGCCGGCGGCCAGCTCGGCGACGGCGGCGGTGCCCACCTTCGCGGTGCCGAGGTAGAAGTTGACATCGGTCGCGCCGGACGCGGCGGTGCCGGTGTTCTGCACGGTCGCCGACACGGTCACGGTGTCCGTCTCCACCGGCGCGGACGGGCTCCACGAGAGGCCGATCACCTGCAGGTCGGGGTTGGGCGCCGGGGTGCCGATCACCTGGAACTCGGCCACCTGGCCGCCCGGTGCGCCGGTGTTGCTGGCGATCTGCAGCCGCACGTCGGCGACGCGCCCGCTCACCGGGATCGTCACGGTGTTGCCCGACGACGGGTTGAAGGTGTGGTTCTGGGCGGCGGCGAGCGCCGTGAAGGAGCCGGTGTTCTGCTCCCGCCCGAGGACCTGGATGTTCTGGGTGCGGGTCGCCCAGGCCGGGTCGGGGTTGAGCTTGACCACGACGGACGTGACGTCGGCGTTGGCGCCCAGGCTGACCGTGAGGGTGCTCGGGAAGCCGGCGCCCTCGAAGTACGTGGTGACGTCGTTGTCGTTGGCGTTGGCCGGCACGTAGATGTAGGTGTTGGCCGAACCGGTGATCGGTTTTCCGACCGCCAGATTGGCCCCACCGCCGCCGCTCCCGACGCGGGTCACCGTGTTGCTGGCGGCCGAGGTGTTGCCGGCGGCGTCCTTCGCCTTGACGTAGTAGGAGACGGTCGCCGTGTCGGGCTGGCTGTCGCTGTACGAGAGGGTCGAGCCGTTGACGCCGGCGCGCAGGGTGCCGTTGGCGTAGATGTCGTAGCCGGTCACGCCGACGTTGTCGGTGGCGGCGCCCCAGGCGAGCCGGATCTGGCCGGAGCCGGGCTGCGTGTAGGTGAGGTTGGTCGGTGCCGTCGGCGCGGTGGTGTCCCCGCCGTGGCCGGTACGGGTCACCGTGTTGCTGTTGCCGGACTGGTTCCCGGCCGCGTCCCGAGCCCGCACGTAGTAGCTCACCGTGGCGCTGTCCGGCTGGCTGTCCGGGTAGGTCAGCGCCGTCCCGGGCACGCTGGTGAGCAGATTACCGTTGCGGTAGATGTCGTAGTTGGTCACGCCGACGTTGTCGCTCGACGCGTTCCAGGTCAGCCGGATCTGCCCGCTGGCCGGCTCGGTGTAGGCGAGATTGGTGGGCGCGGTGGGGGCCTGGGTGTCGCCGGTGCCCGGGCCGTAGACCTCCAGCTCGCCCAGTTGCGCGGCCGGCCAGCCGGTGTTCGCGGTGAAGTTCAACCGCACGTACCGGGTGGTGGTGGCGTTAACGTTGATGGTCACCGTGCTGCCGCCGGCCGGGTCGAAGGTGTACGCGGCGGAGCCCACGATGTCGCTGAAGCTCGACCCGTTGGTGCTGCCCTGGACGCTGAGCGTCTGCGTACGCGCCGACCAGCGCGAGGTGGGCAGCTTGAGCACCAGCCGGTTGACGCTGACCGAGGCGGCGAGGTCGACCTGGATCCACTGTGGGAACGCGCTGTTGGCGCTCTCCCAGTAGGTGGCCGGGTTGCCGTCGTTGGCGCGGCTCGCGGTGTAGACGTCGGAGTGGCTGCTCTCCGTCATGGTCCTGCCCTGGGCGAGGTTGCCGGTCGAGGAGGCGGTGCCGTACACCTCGAGCTCGGAGAGCTGTCCTGCCGGCCAGCCGGTGTTGGCGGTGATGTTGAGGCGGACGAAGCGGGTGTTGGTCGCCGGGAAGTTGATGGTGACGGTGTTGCTCGACGGCGGGTTGAATGTGTAGGTGGCGGAGGTGACGATTGTCGCGTAGCCGGTGCCGTCGAGGCTCCCCTGGACTGCCAGGGTCTGGGTCCGGCTGCCCCAGCCGCTGGGCAGCCGCAACACGGCCTGGTCGATGCTGGTGGACGACCCGAGGTCGACCTGAACCCACTGCGGGAAGGCATTGTTCGCACTCTCCCAGTAGGTCGCCGGATTGCCGTCGGTGATGTTGCGCGAGGAGTAGACGTCGGCGGAGCTGCTGGCCGAGGTGGCCTTGCCGGCGGCGAGGTTGGGCCCGCCGGCCGCCTGAGCCGACAGGGCCGGCGCGGAGGCCACGGTCAGGGCCGTGACGGCGACTGCCACGAGCAGCCGGTGCAGTGTTCTCATGTGCGACCTCAATCTTCCGCGGGGGACGCGTTCGCGGCGTAGCGGGGACTGCGCCGCGAGAGGCAGGGCAGGGTCGCTCACTTCGGTACCGCGCGAGGCGGCCCGATCGGCGCTGCCGAAGCCGCACCGGTCGTGCCTCCTCCCGTGGAGAACGAGAGGAGCGGCGGTAGGAACGGACGTAACGCCGGCAAGAATCGTAGGGATCGGTGCAAATTCTTGCGGTGTCAGGAAGGTTACCGAGGTGCTACGCGACGGTCAATGGGGCCAGACGGCTATTTATTGACGGGTTTCGCTGCCAACTTGATCGTGCAAGTAGTTGCACTGGCATGCACTATGATTGCGCTCGTGACACGCAGGTTGGCGGAAGTGGCCAGGTACGTCGGGGTCAGCGAGGCGACCGTGAGCCGGGTGCTAAATGGCAAGCCCGGCATCTCGGATGCCACAAGGGCCTCGGTGCTGACGGCCCTCGACGTGCTCGGGTACGAGCGGCCCTCGAAGCTGCGCGGCGAACGCGCCCGACTGGTCGGGCTCGTGCTGCCCGAGCTGCAGAACCCGATCTTCCCGGCGTTCGCCGAGGTCGTGGGCGAGGCGCTGGCCAAACGGGGACTCACCCCGGTCCTCTGCACCCGCACCGTGGACGGCCTGTCCGAAGCGGACTACGTCGACATGCTGCTCGACCAGCAGGTGTCCGGGGTGATCTTCGCAGGCGGCAACTACGCCCAAGCCGCCGCCGACCACGGTCACTACCAGCGGCTGCTCGACCGGCGGCTGCCGGTCGTGTTGGTCAACGCCGGCATCAGCGACCTCAAGTTCCCCACCGTGGCGACGGACGACGCCCACGCCGTCGACCAGGCGTACGCCCACCTGACCACCCTCGGCCACGAGCGGATCGGGCTCATCCTCGGCCCGCGTGACCACGTGCCCTCGTCGCGCAAGCTGGCCGCGTTCCAGCGGTTGACCGGGGCGGTCGACGACCGGGACGACGTGGACGACTCCCCCGCCGGTGGCCTCATCAAGCGGACGATCTTCTCCATGGAAGGTGGACACGCCGCCGCGACCCGCCTGATCAAGCGCGGCGCCACCGGCCTCATCTGCGCGTCCGACGTCATCGCGCTGGGTGCCGTCCGGGCCGTCCGACGGCTCGGCATGAGCGTCCCCGGGGACGTGTCCGTGGTGGGTTACGACGATTCCGCGTTCATGGCCTGCACCGACCCGCCACTGACCACCATCCGGCAACCGATCGACGCGATGGGTCAGGCCGCAGTGAAACTGCTGGTCAGCGAGATCGCCGGCAACGCCGTCCCGACCGACGAGCTGGTGTTCGAGCCCGAACTCGTCGTACGCGGGTCCACCGGAGCGGCGCCCAGCGCGCCGTCGGCCCCGCCGGCGAAGCGCCGAGCGCGCCGCACCGCGACCGCGCAGTCCTAGTCGTCCGGGACCCGCCCCCGTACGCCGGTTCGGCGGTCCCGCTGCACGGACGAGCCGGGTGCGGGCGGACGGTCCGGCCACACGGGCCGCACCCGTCCGCCCGATAGCGCCCGGGCATCACCACGCGGACGGCGGCGGTGGCGGAACCACCGGGGGACGGTCGTCGCAGGTGATGGTGTTCGGCAGTTCCCAGGGCGCGAGCCAGGGCCCGGTCGTGCCGCCACCGTCGTTGCCGCCGAGGTCCGTCAGCGAGAACTCCGAGCCGGCCGGGGTGAAGTGGAACGAGCCGCAGTTGTTGACGCCGACCGCGCCCACGTTGCGCGCGTCGACGTTCTCGAAGGACGCCGAGCCCGCCACCCGGGCGCTCACCACCGAGGTTCCCGTACCGTCGATCCTGACGTCTTTGAAGTTCACCCCGGTGATCGAGTACAGGTCCTTCACCGACCACTCGCTGACCAGCATGATCGCGTTGTACGTGCTGTCGAGGTAGTGGTCACCGGTCACCCGGATGTCCGCGTCGATGCTCCGGTCGAGCGCGTAGAGCCAGATCGCGCCCAGCCCGATGTTCCAGTTCAGCTCGTACGTGCCGGCCCGGACCACCGTGTTGTTCGTGATCCACAGGTGGCCGGCGAAGGGCTCGGCGCCGAATCGGGACCCGGCGTGGATACCGCTGCCCTCCCGGATCGGGTCGGCGACCAGATTGTTCGAGACCGTGTTGTCCGTGCCACCGTAGATCGCGATGCCGTTGGCCAGCGTCGGGATCTGCACGGTGTTGTGGTCGAACGTGTTGTTGGCGTTGGTGGTCTGCTCCGCCCACATGGCGAGGGCGTCGTCGCCCGTGTTGCGAATGACGTTGTTCGCCACGACGGAGTTCGTCACACCGGTGTGGAAATTGATCCCGTCGGCGATCTGGTCGACGATGACGTTGTCGGTGATCCGCAGGTTCGTCATCGGCCCGTCAAACCACATGCCGACCTTGGTGTGGCGGAGATAGAGGCCGTCGATGGTCGAGTGGCTCATCGCCCCACCGATGCCGTTCACCTGGTCGGTGTCGATCCGCTCGCGGACGTCGCCCTCGATCGCGAAGCCGGAGAGGTGGACATTGCGGCTACCGCCCGCCGCGGCGTCCCTGCCGTAGAAGCCGACACCGGTGTGCACGGAGCCGTCGGGGGCCGGCGGGTCGAGGGGCACCTCCCTGCCCTTGATGATCGTGTACCAGCTGCCCGCCCCCTCGATCGTGATGTCGTCGACGACGATGTGGCGGTTCACCTGGTAGGTGCCCGGCGGGAGGTAGACCGGCAGGTGGGCGCGCCGGGCGAAGGCGATGGCCTTGTCGATCGCCCCGGCGGAGTCGCGCCGGCCGGTCGGGTCGGCGCCGAACGCCAGCACGTTCGCGGTGGCGGCCCGCCGGCGCGGCGGCCCGACCAGCTCCGAGTCGAGCAGGTCGATGACCGTCCACGCGGCGCCGCTGCCGGCCGGAACCGTGAGCCGCACCCGGTCACCCGGCCGGTAGGTGCGGCCGAGCAGGAGCCGCTGCTCGTCGTAGAAGTGCATCGGGCGGAACGGCTTGGAAATGGACGGGAACGGGGTCGTGGCCGCCGGTACGCAGGAGCACTCGGTGATCCACCAGTCGGGGTGCAGCAGCCCGGCGGTCGGGTCGTTGGTGAACGGATACTGGTTGTAGAGCCAGGCGTACTGCGACGTGAGGATCATCGTCCGCTTCGGCCCGCGGTTCACGGAGACGTCCAGCGGCGCGGTGATACCGCCGCCGCCCGGCGCGTCCGGGATGCTGTACCGCACCGTGATCGCGTTGGCCGCGCCGGGGAGGGTGAACTCGACGTACTGGCCCGCGGTCAGCCTCACCGCCCGGCGGCCGGACGCCTCCGCCGGCAGCGTGTACGCGGACCGGTCCGGCCGGATGACCGTGCCGTTGGTCGCGGCGTTCTCCGCCTCCTGCTCGACGAAGCCCACGCTGGCGCCGCGGCCGGCGATCAGCGACGGGTCAAGGGCGGCGCGGGTCACGACCGGCGCCGGCCCGGCGGTGACCGCGGCCAGAGCGGGGGTACCGGTGACGACTGCGCACGTGGCGGCCGCCAGCGCGACCCAGCGCGATCGCCGCCAGGACCACCCCGCCGCAACTGCGATGATGCTCCGTGCCATGGATGACTCGTTTCTCTCGGGATGGGTTGCGGGTCAGGGGATGCCCGGGATGGTGTGCCGGGCCGTCGTGACCGCATCCGTCACTGGTTGACCGGTGCGAAACAAGCTGAGCCGCGATCATGCTATGGCAGGTTCCTGCGGTACTCAAGCATGCTTTTGCGATGCTCCATAGATTTTTTGCGGACCGTCCGCGGCCCTGCCCGGCCCGCCACCCCTGCGGCGGATGACGGCAACCCTCGCAGTGGACACCGTGGCTTTGCGCGCCGGAGGCACTCTCACCGGGGCGACGGAAAATCGCAAATAATGTCGGCTGACGGCCGCAACAAGAAACGGGCGCCACGTCGCAGAAATGATGGACGTCGCGAAATTGCGGATTACTTGAAAGTGCCTAGTTACTTGCCCCCAATCCGCCCGGGACGGCCATCCTCCCACCCACGGAACGGCACAGGCTGATCTTCCGGTCAGCCCCGTCCTGATGGGCCGGAGCAGGACGAAGCCGCACTTCCGCTTCGCCATTGCCGCGTTTCCCCCACGCCTCGCCCCGTCAGTCATCGCCGCCTACTTCCTCATCAGCAGCCACACCCTTCGTTATCCGGACCGCAAGGCGGCGGGAAACGTTAGATTCAGTCGGAGGTGCAGCCATTTCCGCTCGGCGGCGAGCGACCGCGGCGAGGGCTGCCAGGTGCGGCGGACGGCAGTCGCGGATCGCCTTCGACGGCGATCACTGCCCAGGCGAATGGTTGCTGATTGCTGATGATGTTGCTTAGCGCCACGACAGAGTGCGATGACAAGGTGTCCGCACGGCCCCCCAGGTACCGCTTGGCCGCGCACCGCGTGCTCGGGACGGCGGGTTCGCTGGTGACCGTGGTGGGCGGTCTGCTGGCGGGCGTACGGCCCGTCGGCGAGGTGGCGATCGACCTGCCGATCGTCCATCAGGTACGCGCGTCGACGGCTCTGTCGGTCGCCGTGGTCTACGTCGGCCTCACGATGCTGTTGCTCGCCTGGTGGCAGGTGGGCCGGCAGGTTCGTTCCGGTGACACCTCCTGCCGCAGCCTGGCGACGACCGCGGCATGGTGGGGAGCGCCCTTCGCCCTCACCATCCCGATCTTCAGCGGCGACGTCCACAGCTATCTCGCCCAGGGTGCGATGACCAGGGCCGGGCTGGACGCGTATCAGGTCGGACCAGCCGCCCTGGGTGGCCCCCTCACGGTGAACGTGCCCGACATCTGGCAGCACACGCCGGCGCCGTACGGTCCGATCTTCCTCAACCTCGCCGGCGGGGTGACCGAGGTGACCGGGGGTGGCGTCTGGGCGGGCATCCTCGGGATGCGTCTGCTGGCCCTGTTGGGGGTGGGCCTGATGGTGTGGTCGGTGCCCCGACTGGCCCGCTTCTGCGGGGTGCGCCCGGCGGCGGCGATGTGGCTGGGCGTGCTCAACCCGCTCGTGCTGCTCCATCTGATCGGCGATGCCCACAACGAGGCGGTGATGCTGGGCCTGATGTGTGTCGGCCTGGTCATGACGCTACGGCACCGACCGGTGGTCGGGGTCGTGCTGCTCACGCTCGCCACGCTCGTCAAGGCGCCCGCGGCGCTGGCGATCGCCTTCGTGGTGCCCATCTGGGCGCGGCAGATCGGTGGCCGCTGGCCACGACTGCGGGTTGCGCTGTGGGTCGGCGCGGTCGCCGGCGTCACCGCGGTGTTGGTCACGGCGCTGGCCGGGATGAGCTTCGGCTGGGTGCAGGCCCTGGGTACGCCCACCCACGCGCGTACCTGGATGTCGATCACCACCGACCTGGGCTGGGCGGTGGGCACGGTGCTGCACCACCTGATCGGCGTCGGTGTGGAGCAGACGAGGCACGCTGTCTGGCTGGTGGGTCTCGTCGGTGCCGCGGGGTTGTGCGTGGCCCTGTGGCGGCGCAGCGCGCGGACCGGACCGGTCACCGCCCTCGGCCTGTCACTCGCGGTGGTCGTCATTGCTGGCCCGGTGGTGCATCCGTGGTACCTGCTCTGGGCGATCGTGCCACTCGCGGCAGCCGCGAACGGCACCGCGATCCGTCGGGTGGTCACGGCCGGCTCGGTGGCCCTCGTCCTGCTGGTCCTGCCCGGCGGCGTCCAACCCGGCCTGCCCGCGCTCGTCGGCGCGCTGGCAGGAACGGTGCCCGTCCTTGTCGCGGCCGCGGCGTTCCTCCGCCTGCGGCGCCGAGGTGGATCAGCTTCGTCGGCAGCCGACCCGGCCGAGCGGATTCAGCCGGTGCTCACGGCCGGCCGGGCAGTCGGTCGTTCGCCCGGCGGCCGGCGACCTACCGCGCAACCAGCGCTGGTGGCAGCCACGGGCAACGCCGGTCGGCGGGCGCCCGCCCGTCACGTCGACCCGGCCGGCGACACTGATCACGACGCGCCGCCCGCCGCCGGACAGCGCCTCGCGCTGCGTGCGGTCAGCACGCGGCGCGGTGGCCTGCCGCGTTGGTACACCGCAGTTCCCACCACAGCGGCGGGTCCGGCGGTCTGTCACTGCTGGTGGTCCAGCGGGCCACACCGTCGGCATCGATGACCTGATCTCGTTCCGACTTTGACCCGGGTCGCCCCTCCCACCAGGTGCGGGCCGCGTCCTTCGCGGCATCTCGCCCCTCGTGAACCGCGGTCAGAATGTGGCGATCGGGTTGACCGGGCTGCCGGACGTACCGGCGAAGCGGACCGGCGCGACGGCGAGGTGGAAGTCCCACTGGCCGAGCTCGGCAGCCGTCGTCGCGCACGCCTCCAGGTCGCAGTTGTCGAGCAGCCACAGACCCATCGCGACGAGGCTCACGGCGTGAACCGGCATCAACACGTCTTCGTACCCCGACGGCTGAACGTCCTGGGGGGTGTCAGCACCGATCAGCGCGACCTCGCGTTCATGCAGCCACGGCAGGCAGGACGCGTGCCAGCCGGCCTGCGTGAAACCGCTGGCCGCACCGGCCTCGTGCCGGACGCGGCCATAGCCGGTCCGCAGGAGTACCGCATCGCCGGATCGCACCCGCACACCCTGGCGGCGCTCGGCCTCCTCGAGATCCTCGGGAAACACACCCTGCCCGGGTTCCAACCACGGCACGTCGCGGACCCTCGCGATGTCCAGCAGGACACCACGCGTGATGATCCCGTTCGCCGCCGCCGTGACGGCCGCCCACGCCGATCCCGTTGCGGCGTCGACCAACGAGTGCGAACGACCGTTGTACATCGTGCCGTCCCAGAAGATGTGGCACGGCGAGTCGATGTGGGTGAGGGTGTTGCCGTGGAAGGTGATGCCGAGCCGCTCGGACGAAAAGCCCCAGCGCCGGTCGGCGTGAAAGGCGGGCACCGGCATGTTCTCGGCACCTGGCATGTCGGCGGCGCACGGGCACGTCGTCGTCGACCGCTCCATGTCTTCCGGTACGGCAACCTCCCATGCGCACGACACGCTCCTGCCGTGGCGCACGGCCCGCGCCGCCGCCAGCCGAACGTCGTCGGTGATGTGGTTCAGGGTCCCCAACTGGTCGTCGTCGCCCCACCGTCCCCAGTTCGACAGCGTGTTGAAGTACCCGAGCACGTCGTCCTGTGTGGGCATCGGTCGCCCTGCCCTCATCCCAGCATCGACTCCTCCGGTCACGCGGTTCGAGGCACCGCAGGTAGGGTATCCCGCCTGGCGCGAGAAGCTCACCCGCGGCATCACCCTCGACGCCCTGCTCGACCGGATGCTTACCGTGCGAGCGCGTCGACTGCCCTGATCACTTCGCGCACTGGGCGCAGGTGCCGAAGATCTCCAGGGTGTGACCGACGTCGGTGAAGCCGTGCTGGGTCGCGACCTGGTCGGCCCAACGCTCCACCGCCGGACCGGCCACCTCGACCGTGCGACCGCACTCCCGGCAGACCAGGTGATGGTGATGCCGGCCCTGGCTGCACCGGCGAAACAGCTGCTCCCCGCCCGGCAGCCGGGTCGAGTCGATCTCACCGGCGTCGACCAGCAGCTGCAGCGTCCGGTAGACGGTGGTCAGGCCCACCCGGGCCTTGCGGGCGACGAGCATCTGGTGCAGCTGCTGCGCGGTGTGGAAGCCCTCCACCTCACGCAACAGCTGCAGTACCTCGCCGCGTTGACGGGTGTTCCGGGTCACCTTCGGGATCGCCTGAGTCACCGCACCGCCGTCTCCGCTCGTCCTCGTCGGCCGCCGTCACCCCCGCCGGGTTCATGCCATGCGCTGGCCGGGCGGCCGCCCAACCCATTATGCGTCGCGCATGTGCCGGCACCACCACCCGCGGCGGATCACGAGAACCAGCGCCACACTGACGAGGCCCGTTGCCGTCCAGGCCACCGAAGGTGCCCGGCCCCGGACAGCTCCCGACATTGGACAGCGCAACAGCAAGCTCCTGGAGACCACTCGCCCGACCGCGCCGCGCTAGGCTGTGCCGAATTCGCGAATCGTCCTCAGTGGGAGGTTGCTCGTGCGGCAGGGTGACGAGGCAGTGACAGATCAGCACCAGCCGGCGTCCGCCGGCATCGACGCCACCGTGCCGCACTCGGCGAGGATCTACGACTACTGGCTCGGCGGCAAGGACAACTTCGCCGCTGACCGGGCGGTGGCGGAGGCACTGGTCGCCGCGATCCCCACGATTCGGGCGATGGCCGCCGAGAACCGGAGCTTCGTGCACCGGGTGGCGCGCTACCTCGTCGGGCAGGCGAGGGTACGGCAGTTCCTCGACATCGGCACCGGCATCCCGACCCGGCCGAACCTGCACGAGGTCGCCCAGCAGATCGCCCCGGAGACCCGGGTGGTCTACGTCGACAACGACCCGATCGTGCTGGTGCACGCGCGTGCCCTGATGATCAGCACCGACGAGGGGCGTAGTGAATACATCCACGCCGACCTGCGGGAGCCGGAGAAGATCCTGCAGGACCCGGCGCTGACCGGCACGCTCGACCTCGACCAGCCGGTCGCCCTGACCTTGATCGCGATCCTGATGCTGCTCAAGGACGCCGACGACCCGTTTGGCAAGGTCCGGGTGCTGATGGACGCCCTGCCGTCGGGCAGCTATGTGGCCATCACCCACCCCACCGGGGACTTCGACCCGGAAGCGATGGCGACAGCCGTCGCCTCCGCCAGTCACGGCGGGATGACTCTGGTGCCCCGGAGCCGGGACGAGGTCGCGCGCTTCTTCGACGGGTGGGAACTGATCGAACCGGGAATCACGCCGGTGATGGCCTGGCAGCCCGACAACGGCGCGCCCAGCGATCCGCACGCCGCCTACTACTGGGCGGGAGTGGCTCGCAAGCCGTAGACTCCGCCGCCCTGGTGGCCACAGTCGATAGCACGGGCCTCGGCACCACCCCACCCACCAGCCAGCCAGGCCGGCGGGTGGTGGTGGCTGACCGTGCCCGCAGTTGTCATTTCGGACGGTCAGACTTCCAGCGCTGGAGATAATTTCCGGCCCCGAATGCGGGGTGTAAGGATTTCTTCTTATCGATGTCGTTGATACTGTGCTGCCGTGCCTCCCCCTCGCACCGTCAACGCACCACCTGCCGACCGTGCCCCGACCGGGGAGACCACTCGCTCCGGCGGCCCGCGTGGACAGCGCCTTCGCCTCCGCGAAGCCGGTCTCGGGTGGTTGCTGCTGCTGCCGTCGGTGGTGGTGTTCGCCCTGTTCGTGTTCTGGCCGCTCGGGCGAACCCTGTACCTGTCGGTACACGGCAATGACATCTTCGGCGCCCCGTCGGCGTACGTCGGTGCGGACCACTACCGGGAGATGCTGTCCGCGGATTTCGGTCGGGTTCTGGCCACCACCGCGTTGTTCACGCTCTTCTCGGTGCTGCCGGCCGTGGCCGGCGCGCTGGTCGTGGTGCTGCTGCTGGAGGCACGCATCCGGGGCGTACGGGTGCTGCGGACCGCGTTCGCGTTGCCCTTCGCGTTCTCGGTGGCAACCGCCTCGGTCATCTTCGCGGTCATCTACAACCCGGCGATCGGGGTGGCCAACGGCCTGCTCGGCGCGTTCGGGATCGACCGGGTCAACTGGCTGACCGATCCCTCGATCGCGCTGCCCGCCGTCTGCGCGGCGACGGTGTGGATGAACTTCGGCTACAACATCCTCGTCCTCTCCGCCGGTGTGGCGGCCATCCCGCCCGAGGTCGTCGAGGCCGCCCGGCTGGACGGCGCGACCGGCTGGCGGCTGGCGTCGCGGATCACCGTGCCGCTGCTCTCCCCGCAACTGTTCTTCCTCGTCGTGGTCTCCACGATCCACGCCCTGCAGAGCTTCGGGCAGATCCACATCCTGACCAAGGGCGGACCTGACCAGGCCACCACCACGCTGGTCTACTCGATCTACGAGAAGGCGTTCGCCTTCGGCTCGGCGGACTTCGGCGCGGCCAGCGCGCAGGCCGTCGTGCTCCTGGTCATCATGCTCGCCTGCACGGCCGTGCAGTTCGGCATCCTCGAACGGCGGGTCCACTACCGATGAGGAAACCCTCCCTCGGCCAGGTCGGCGTCTATGTCGTGCTCGGCGTGGCCGCGATCCCGGTCCTGTTCCCCGTCTACTACGGCTTCGTCGGTGCCGTGATGGGCCCGGGCGACCTGGCGACCTACCCGCCCGCGCTGGTGCCGACCGAACTGCACTGGCAGAACGTCGCCGACGTGTTCCGGTCGGTGCCGCTGGGCCGGTTCTATCTCAACTCCGCGGTCCAGGCCGGGGTCATCACCCTGGCCCAGGTCGTCACCAGCATCGTCGCCGCGTATGCGTTCGCGTTCCTCCGCCTGCCGGCCAGGGCCGCCACCTTCGGGCTGTTCCTCGCCACCCTCATGGTGCCGTGGGAGTCGATCATCATCCCCAACTACCTGACCGTCTCCGGTTGGGGGCTGGCCCGCGGCAGCCTGACCTACCTCGGCCTGGTGCTGCCCTTCCTCGCCTCGGCGTTCGGCACCTTCCTGCTACGGCAGGCCTTCCTGCAGTTCCCGGCCGAGTTGCGGGACGCCGCGGTGATCGACGGCTGCGGCCACTGGCGGCTGTTGTGGCGGGTCCTCGTGCCGCTGTCCAAGCCGTCCATCGCGGCGGTCGGCGTGTACGTCTTCCTCTCGGCCTGGAACCAGTACTTCTGGCCGCTGATCCTGATCCGGGACACCGAGTTCCAGACGCTCCAGATCGGCATCTCGCAGCTCAACGACGCGGAGGCCGCACAACCAGGTCTGGTCCTCGCCGGCGTGGCGCTCTCGCTGCTCCCCACGCTGGCCGTCGTGATCCTGGGTCAGCGCTACATCGTCCGCGGGCTCACCGCCGGCGCCCTGCGTTGAACCGACAGAAGGAGAAGCATGACAAGACTTCGGCTCCGCCGAACCATGGCGGCATTCGTCGCCCTGGTGGCCGTCGCGGCGATGGGCGGGTGCGGCGGCTCGGGATCCGATGCCGGCGGCGACGCGCTCGACGCACCCGGCGCCGAGGTGCTCGAGAAGGCCACGGGCAAGACCACCATCGAGTTCTGGCACTCGATGAAGGGACCGAACGCCCAGGCGGTCGACCAACTGGTCGCCGACTTCAACGCCCAGAGCGGGGGCAAGGTCGAGGTCAAAGCGGTCTTCCAGGGCAGCTACGACGAGACGATCGCCAAGTACAAGGCGTCGGTCCAGCAGAAGAGCACCCCAGCGCTGGTGCAGATCTACGACATCGGCACCCGCTTCATGGTCGACTCGAAGCAGGTCGTGCCGGTCCACAAGTTCGTCGAGAAGGACGCTTTCAACGCCGCCGACATCGAGCCGAACATCGCCAGCTACTACTCCATCGACGGCAAGCTGTGGTCGATGCCGTTCAACTCCTCCACGCCACTGCTGTACCTGAACAAGGAGGCGTTCGAGCGGGCCGGCCTCGACCCGACGAAGCCGCCGCGCAACCTCACCGAGATCGGGGAACTGGCGAAGAAGCTGACCGTCAAGGACGCCAGCGGCAAGACCGTCCAGTACGGCTTCGGCGCCGCGATCTACGGGTGGCTGCTGGAGCAGTTGCTCGCCACCGACGGCAAGGAGTACTGCGACCACGGCAACGGGCGTACGGGTCTGGCCTCGAAGGTCCAGTTCGACCAGGAGACCGCGGTAGGCGTCGCGCAGTGGTGGACGGACCTGGTGAAGGGCGGCTACGCGACCAACACCGGGCGCAAAACCGACGACGCGCAGGCCGCGTTCAAGGCGGGTACGGTCGCCATGCATCTGGAGTCGACCAGCGTGCTGCGTGGTTACGTCGACGCGGCGAAGGGAAAGTTCACCGTGCTCACCGCTCCCTACCCGAAGGTGGGCAGCTCGTCGGCGGGTGGCCCGATCATCGGCGGGGCCTCGCTGTGGATCGGCGGTGTCGGGCACAGTGCGCAGGAGAAGCGGGCTGCCTGGGAGTTCGTGAAGTTCGCGTCCAGCCCGGCAGCGCAGGCCAAGTGGCACACCGGCACCGGCTACGTGCCGATCAACGCCAAGGCCCTGGAGGAGCAGATCGACAAGGACTGGATGGCGAAGTTCCCGCAGTTCCGCACCGCCGTCGACCAACTGCACGCGCTGCCCCCGTCGGTCGCGTCGGCCGGATGCCTGCTCGGTGTGATGCCGCAGGCGCGCAAGGCGTCCGAGGACGGGCTGGAGGCGGCGATCGTCGGTAGCAAGCCGGCGGAGCAGGCCATGAAGGACGCCGCAGCCAGCGTGCAGGGCGCCATCGACAGCTACAACAAGTCCGTCGGCTGACCGTCCGGACAACCCGGGCTGGACTCGGCGACGATGAGGGCCAGCTCCATGCGGAGCTGGCCCTCATCGCTTGCCGCGCCGCCGGAGGGAGCGTTCCTCGTCGGGACGCTCCCACCGGCAGCGAGGGCTCAGCTGGTGAACTTGAAGTAGGCCCGGTGCTGGAATCCGTTGTCGAGGGTCAGGACGAACTCGCGGCAGGTGCCGGCCCAGGACGGGTCGGTTTTCCACGGGTAGTTGTACTGGCCGTTGGCGTTGACCGACATGCTCGATCCGCCCGGGTTGCGGGCCGCGACCGGGGTCGGCCGCGGGGTGGTGGCGCCGTCGGGGCCGACGGTCTTGAGGGTGTCGCAGTCGACCAGCCGCGAGTACGGCGAGCCGCTGGCGAGGATGTTCAGACCGCGGTCGGCGGCGAGCTTGAACTTCATCGGTACGGCGTCACCGGCGACGACGGTGTTCAGCGCCGGCTGCGCCGAGCGGCCGACGAAGTCGCCCCGGCAGGACGGGTGGGTGTCGAACGCCTCGGTGTTGTCGTTGCGACCGGTGGTGCCCTGCACCGCGCTGTAGCCGAGGCCACGGCGGGCGAAGGAGCCCCAGAGGATGCAGGCGTTCTCCCCGCCGGTGAGCGCGGCGTCGGCGGCGATGATCGCGTTGCGGCCGGTCACGAAGCCCGGGCCGCAACCCTGCATCTTCAGCCCGTCAATGACCAGCTGCAGCGCCAGGTTGTTACCGCCGGTGTTCCACGCCTCGTAGACGTTCGGGTTGAAGCCGTGGCGGTCGACCAGGTTCCAGGTCATGTCCCACAGGATCGAAGCCCAGCCGTGGCCGATGCCGTGCGGAGCCGCCAGCGAGGTGCCGTCCAGCCAGCCACCGGTCTTGATGCTGTCGTAGGTGAACGGCTGGATCTCCATGTTCCGCGAGTACGGCCGCGGCCGGATGCCGTCACCCACCCGGCTGTCCTGGAACAGCGCGTACTGCCCGTAGCCGCGGGCGTTCTCCGGGTCGTCGATCGCGGGGTTGAGCAGCGCGGTGATCGCGAGGAAGTCGCTCCAGCCCTCGCCCATCTGCTCGTCGCCGGTGAGGCAGTTGACCGTCGCGCCACCGGTCAGCCGGTTGGAAACACCGTGGCCGTACTCGTGGAAGATCGTCTCCGAGCGGAACGAGGCGTCCCGCATCGCCGGCCGGGCCAGGTTGCGGTGCACCCGACCCGCGGCCGGCAGGCCGCCCTTGATGCGGTTTCCGTCGGCCTGGCTCACCATGACCGCGGGAATGCCGACCGCCGGGCTCATGGATCCGCTCATCGCCGCCGGGGCGCCCGCCACGTTGTTGACCACCACCACGGCGGCGGCGCCGGCCGTCTCGGCGTTGGCCACCTGGGTGTAGAAGTTGCAGCCGCTGGTCCGGTCGACCACGGCGATCGCACCCTGGGGCAGGGTGTAGGCGGTGCAGCCGTCGCCGGTCGCCCCGACGCCGTCGTTGACCAGCACCACCTCGCCGGCGAAGCCGGCGCTGGTGGGCGCGGGCGTGAACCGCGCGTACTCCGCCTCGTAGGTGCCGGCGGCGGACCCCGCGTCGATCGTCACGGCGTTGGGCAGGCCGAACTGGTTGCCCGGCCAGAGGAACATCTGCATCCGGGGGCGACCGCCGTCCAGCGCCGGCGTGGAGAAGTTGGCGTTGTTCTGGCCGGAGCCGTCGTGCGCCTCGCACTGCACGTCGTCGCCGCCGGTGCCGCCCCGGCCGTAGTTGTTGACCTGGAAGTTGCCGGACGCCTCGTCGAAGCCGTACCGGTAGGTCAGGTCGTGGACCATGTTGCACCAGTAGAACTGGTTCACCACGGCGGCCTGGGTGTAGGTCTGCGGGTGCTCGTTCAGGTCGGCCGGGAAGTTGAAGGTGAGACCGGCGCCGCCCTCGGCGGAGCTGCCGGGGTCGATCTGGTTGTTGGCGTCCCGGTCCGTGTAGGCGTGCGCGTTGTTGCCCCGGGTGATGGTGTACTCGGCGCCCGGGGCACCGTTGGTGTCGTGCCAGCCGTACGGGGAGGCGTCCCCGTCCGCCGGGTTGGTCACCACGGTCTGCGGGCCGTCGTTCGGGTCACCCTTCGGGAACTCGAAGACGCGGTAGCTGGACCCGTCATCGACCGGGCTCGGGGGGCGGACCTTGGTGGCGGGGGTGCTGGTGGTGGCAACCGTCGTGGCGGGGGCCTCGCGACGGCCGAGCGTCGCGGCCAGGTCCTTCGGGCTGTCGTGGTCGGTCCAGTCGTCGGCGTTGAGCAGCTCGCCGCTGTGCGCGTCGACGCTGGCGTTCCACAGGTGGGCGTCGGAGGAGTCGTCGATGACCAGCTGCCAGGCCAGGCGCAGCCCGTCGTCGGTCGGCTGCCACCCCAGCTTGGCCGGGATGGGCTGGTCGGAGATGCCGCTGCCGGACACCACCGTCCGCTGCGCCGCACCGCCGCTGCTGCTCATCACCTTCGGGTTGGCCGGATCCGCCAGATCGAGGCCGTCGGCGGCAGCCTGCACGGCCTCGACCGCGTCCAGGGAAGCGGCCCCGGAGGCCTTGTCCGACAGGCCGGACACCAGAGTGCCAGCGCCACCGACGAAGATGACACTGCCGTCCCGGGCGATGCTCACCGTCGTCACGGCCCCGAACACGTCGAGGTCCTTGTACCGCTGCGCCAGGTTCACCTGGGTGACCCCGTTGTGGCGGCTGGTGGAACTCGACGCCACCACGAGATCGGACAGGTCACCGGCGGCGACACCGAAGTCACCGGGATGAGCCCGCAGATAGGACATGGCGATGTCCTTCGCCGCGCCCTCATTCGGGCCGGTCAGGAAAATCGGATTCTTCGGACCAGGCCCATCGGGCTCAGCCCAAGCCGGTCCCGCGGTCAACGACGTCGTAGCCGCGACCAAGGTCGTGGACAGCAACAACGCGGCGTTGCGACGACCACGGGACGGACGCCAATGCAGAGGCACCGTAGCTCCTTTCGGGGGTTGAAAAAGACAGCACGGAGCACCGATCCACCACCGCCACCCGGCGGCCCGCCACGACCATCCGCGGCACTCGCCCGGCGGTCACGTTCAGTAACCAGACCCGTGCGAGGTGAATCGCATCGACGCTACGGTGCCCTTTACCAGCCGATCATCCGACGAGTGGCGAAACATTCGGCCAGCACCTCCTACGCCTGTCGCGGTTCACCCGGTGACGCCAAAGTGGAGATCCGCGTGCGGCGGAAACCGCGAGATCCGTTGCCGAAACGGGGCTTACGAGGCAGCGCTCCGCAGTGGACGCCGACCGGGCGCCCGGACCGGTCACGCCCAGTTGTGGCGGGCGGCGTACCAGCCGAGCTGCATCCGGCTCTGGACGCCGGCGAGATCCATCAGGTAACGGAGGCGGCGTTGCAGCGTTCGCAGGGACAGGTCGAGCTGGCTGGCGACCGCCTGATCCGTGAGTCCGGCCAGCAGCAGAGCCAGGATCCTGCGGTCCAACCCGGTCGGCGCCGCCGAGTCGGCGCCCTGGGCGTCCTCGGTGGTGAGCTCATCGAATGCGGACACGTTGAGTGGATGGGCGTGGCGCCACACGATTTCGAACAGCGCGTCCATGGCGGACAGCAGGCCGCTGCGGTGCAGGAGCACGGCACCGGGTTCACCGCCCGATTCGGCCGTCAGCGGCACCAGACCCAGGTCGGCGTCGGCCAGAACGAGTTTGATCGGTAGCGACTCGGCCACCCGTACCTGGACGCCTTTACGCAGCGATGCGACGGTCTCGGCGATCATGCCAGGTTCGGCGAGCGCCGCTCGTTCCAGCACGACCCGATACTCCACCCCGCGGTCCATCATCACTGTTTCCAGCGCGTTGGTGCCGGGGGGCACGGCGACGAACGGGGCGGTAACGAGGTTTCGTACCAGAGCCCGGGCGGCGTGCTGCACCTGGGCGAACCGGTGTCGGATCCCGTCGACCCCGGTGACCACCTCGATCAATTCGCTGATGCTCCGACCTGCCATCGCGACGCGGTGTTCCTCGGCGAGGGTGACGAGTGCCAACTCAGCGGCGTGCAGGCCATCCCGCCGTTCGCTGATCAGCGCGCCGAGCGCGACCGCAGGCGGCGCGGCCGAAAATTCGCCGTCGGGCGTGCGTTTCACCAGCCCGTCCGCCATCAGTTGCGACAACGCCGCTCGGACCGTCGGTTCGGGGAGGTGGGTGGCATCCGTGAGGTCGGCTGAGCTGACGGCTGCGCGCCCGACCAGCTGGCGGTAGACGGACTCCTCGTCGGTGCTCAGACCCAACGCGCCCAGCATCGGCGGCTGCCTCCCCTCCACCTGTCGCTGCGGGGAGAGTATGCGCCACAGTGTTGGATCTTGCCCAGACCCAGGTGAGAAGGGGAAAGACGGGACGAGCCCTGGGACGTCGCCGCCCCAGGGCCCCTCGAACGGTCTCACCGGAGGCCGTACGCCCGGATGATCTCCTGCTTGATGCTGAAGCCGGCGTCGGTCGTGCCGGTGGCCCGCACCGACAGGAAGCCGCCCGGCTGCTTCGCCAGCTTGAGCTCACCGTTCCACCAGTCGCCGGTGTCCTTGCCCAGGGTCACCTGCTGCCAGTTGGCACCGTCGTCGTACGACACCTCCAGGGTCACCGAGGTGACGTTGCCGGTGCTGGGTCCGCCGCCCGCCTGGGGGATCGGCTTGAGGCGGATCCCCTCGGTGGTGCCCGCCTTCACGTCACCGTGCAGGTCGGTGTCGAGGCGGTACTCCATCTGCAGCAACGCGAACGGCTCGAACCTGTCCGACTGGTTGGAGCTGGAGACGAAGTCCCACTCGGTGTGGGTGCGGGTCGACAGCCGCCACTGCTCGGCCGGGCGGGATGCGTCCAGCACAAGGCGGTAGGGCAGCGTGCCGGCCGGCACCGACTTCCACTGCAGGTCGGACGAGTACTTGTTCTCGTACAGCAGCCGGTCGCCCTGGTAGAGCTTCATGTTGGCCGGCACCGATCCATACTGCAGGTTTCCGCCGTGCTCCAGCCCGTCCCCGGACGGGCTCCACGCCTGGACGTTGATGGTCATGTTGTCGCGGTAGCGGCTGTTCTGCACCGCGAACGCCCGGTTGAACGCCGGCCGGATCGCCGGCGCGAACCAGTCCTGGCGGGTGGTGCTGCCCTTGGCGTACGTGTTGCGGTTGGCCGTGTCCGTCCAGCTGCCCTGCACGTGCGACTCGTGCCAGACCTGGTCCGGGGTGACCCACTCCGTGCGGGTGCTCGGGTGCCACTCCCGCTCCGCGAAGCCGAGGGACGGGGTGAGGGTCACGTCGTAGCGGTAGCCGCCGCCCTCCATTCCCTTCGTGATGTTGTAGTAGTGCGCGTCGATCCGGGCGAGGTCCTGCCGCGTCGGGTGGTAGCTGAGCGCCTTGTCCGGCACCTGCCCCGAGTAGTCGCGGGCCAGGTCGTAGACGAAGCTCGCATAGGGCACCTGGTTGGTGATCAGCCGCAACGCGCCGGTCTTGGCCAGACCGATCAGTTGCGCTCCGGCGTCGCGGTGCACGGTGGCGACCGGGATCGGCGACGTGCCGACCGACTCGTTGAGCACGCCGAGGCCGTCGTTGACGACCAGCAGCAGCTTCGCCCCGGCGGCCACGGCGGCGGCGGTACGGTCCTTGGCGCTGACCGTGTCGCTGCGGGTCACCACCACGGCCTTGCCCTTCGCGTCGAGCGTGGCGTAGTCGGCGGCCGCACCGGTGCCCGCGTAGACCGCGGGCAGGGTCACGTTGCCGGCGGTGAGCGTGCTGCCCGGCTGGACCGTGACGTCCACCGGCGGCATACCAGGGACGTCCACGCTCAGCATCGGCTCGCCCTTGCGCCACCGGGTGACCATCGTGAACGACCCCTGGGTGACCTTGTCGGTCGGCGTGACGTAGAGGTCGTCGTACTTGATCGGCACGATGAACCCGTCACGGAAGCTGTCGCCGTTGGCGTACTTGACGGTGTAGTCGAGCTTGCGCTGCCGGTCCTGGCTCCGCTGCGGCGCGACGGTGTCCAGCAGGCGCGCCTTGCTCGCGTCCAGCACCACCTCGGCTCCGGAGCCGTCGAGCGCGGTCTCCGGGTCCACCAGCAGGGCGAGGCCGAGCGAGTCGGCTCGCTCACCCGGAACGTCCAGCGTCGACTCGACCGTGTAGGTGCCCGGCGGCATCCGCAGCGTCATCTCACCGTCGACGGTGAGCACCCACGGGTAGAACTCGCCGGCCTTCTTGATCACGACGTTCGAGGCGGCGGGCTTGCCGTCCCGGCCGATCAGCTTGACCTTCAGGTCGTAGCGCTCGTCCTCCTTGAGCAGGCCCAAGGAGGTACGGGTGACCGCGGTGCCCGTGGCGGCGTCGGTGCCGACGAGGTAGGCGGTGAACTGGCCGGTGCCGGGCTTGGTCGGGTCACCGGTGAGCGGCACCCTCGCGCTCCCACCCGCGGGCACCGTCACCGAGGAGGCGCCCAGTGCGAACGGGCCCGAACCGGCGATCGCCAGGTTCAGCGTCACGGCGGTGCTGCCCGAGTTGGTGAACGTCGCCTGCTTGGTCACCGGGGCGTCGGTGGGCTCGTGCGGCCAGTCGAAATTGCCGAAGAAGACCGAGCCGCTGGCCCGGACAGTCGCCCGCACGGCGGCGGCGACGTCGAGCCGGCCGGTGCCCACCTCGTACGCCGAGTACCCGGCGGCCAGCCCCTTCGCGCTGCTCATCAGCGCGTCCTTGAGCTGCGCGCCGGACCAGTCGGGGTGACGCTGGGCCAGGATCGCCGCGGCGCCCGAGACGTGCGGGGTGGCCATCGAGGTGCCGCTGATGCTCCGGTACAGGCCGGAGCCCGTGGTCATCTGCTGCGAGCGGGCGGCAGTGATGTCGACGCCGGGGGCGGTGATGTCCGGCTTGAGGGCACCGCTGCGCACCAGCGGACCGGTGCTGGAGAAGTACGCCAACCGGTCCTGCTTGTCGACGGCACCGACCGTCAGGGCGCTGGCGGCCGAGCTGGGCGTGCCGATGCTCTGCGGCCCGGCGTTACCGGAAGCGATGACGAACAGCGTGCCGTACTGCGCGGACAGCGTGTCGACCGCCACCGCCATCGGGTCGGCCCCGTCGGACAGCGTCGGGTCGCTCAGGCTCATGCTGACCACGTCCGCCCCGGATTCGGCCGCCCACTGCATGCCGGCGAGCACCCAGGAGTCCAGGCCAGATCCGGCGTTGTTGAGCACCTTGCCCACGATGAGGTCCGCGCCGGGCGCGACACCCTTGTACGAGCCGCCGGACGCCGCACCGGTGCCCACGATCGTCGAGGCGACGTGGGTGCCGTGACCGTTGACGTCGGCCGTGTCCTCGTCCGGTACGAAGCTGACCTTGTCGTCGATCTGGTTGACGAGGTCGGGATGACTGGCGTCCACGCCGGTGTCCAGTACGGCGACCTTCACCCCGCGGCCGTCGTACCCGGCAGCCCACGCCTCCGGAGCGCCGATCTGCGGCACGCTCTCCTTGAGGCTGGCGGTGACCCGGCCGTCCAACCAGAGCTTCTCAACGCCATTGGCGAGCGCCGGGCTGGACCCGGGGCCGGCCGGGGCAAGGGTGCTCCAGAAGGAGCGGGTGTGCCGCTTGTCCACCGCCAGCGCGGCGGCACCGACCCGCCGCAGGTCGCGGAGCAGCGTCGCGCCCTGCGGCGGGACCGGCTTGGCCGTACGCGCCCTGGCCGGCGCGTACGTGCTGATCAGCGGCACGCTCGCGGTCGTCCCGTCGTCGTAGCCCATCTCGATGAGATCGGTGACGTTGAACAGCCGTCGGTCCAGCTTGTCGGCGGCCAGCAGCGGCAGTACCTCGTCGGGCAGGACGAACAGGTCTTCGCCGCTCTCCTGCAGGTGCACGCCGCCGGTGGCGTTGTCGGGCCGGTCGACATCGACCGTCTCCGCGCCGCCGACGGAGGTGGTCACCGTGACCACATCGCCGGTGATCAGGGTAACGGTGTGCGTGGACTTGATCGGAGCCTTGGGGGCGGTGGCGGGGTTCGCCGCGGTCGCCGGCGCCTGGACCGCAGCGATTCCGCCAGTGATCAGGCCGGCCGCCGTCACGGCGGCGATCAGCCGCCGCCGGACCCGGCCAGGCATAGAGGGCGGTAATAGTGATGACATGTGAAACGTTCTACCGCCGGCGTCGCAGCCAGGTGAATAGCTGTCACTGGCGGAGTCGCGCCAAGGCACCACCCCGCCACCGGCAGACGCCGCCATGGAACAGCGGCGGGAACGCGAGCAGGCGAGTAGGGACGGCCGGCCGTCAGCTCTTCCGGAGGGGCGGTCCGCCGGTCCGTAGCGTCATCGCCCGGGCGGCGCGGCCGGAAGCTTCGCCATCAGCTCGACCTCGGCGGTGCGCGACCGTTCGATGCGCCGGGCCAGCTCCCGGACCCGCTCGCTGCTGCCGGCACGCACCTGCGCCCGGGCCAGGCCGGCCGCCGTCCGCTGGTGCGCGCTGAGCACGTCCAGGAGCACCCGGTCCACGTCGCCGGGCGCGGCGGCGCGCAGCCGGGCGAGGCCGGCGACGGCGTCGCTGTGTCCGGAGTGGTCGTGCCGGGCGGCGACGGCCATCGCCGAAGGGCCGGCGTCGCGCAACCAGCCGCGCATGCCGGCCAGTTCGTCGGTCTCGGTGACGTCGATGGCGGCGATGAGCGTACGGATCCGGGTGTCAACCGCGCGGTCGAGCCCGACCCGGACGATCTCCAGGGTCTGCTCGGTGTGCGCCACCATCATGGTCAGGAACAACACGTCGATGCCGCTGGTCGGGGTGTCGGCGGCCGCGCTCGGTGCCGGGGCGGGCCGCGCCGGGTCGGGTGCGCATCCGGCGGTGGACAGCAGGACCAGCAGCACGACGGCGGACACCAGGCGACGGATGCCGTTTCTCCGTTGCGGCGACCGGGCGTCGGGTGCGGCGCACGCCGGGCGTGGCCGCACCCGTCCGGTCAGACCTGGAGCCACAGCGCCGGGGTGTTCGGCGGTTCCCAGCCCGCGATCGTGGCGGACGCCTGGCGGCGGCAGCGGTACGTCAGGCCGTTTTGACATCCTCTTCCGCCTAAAGGACTCCGTTGGGAAATCCGTAATAGC
>NZ_LWLS01000107.1 GCF_001905095.1 Micromonospora sp. CB01531 | reverse complement strand
CACCCGCACCGCCCGACAAACCCGCCTGGCCATCGCCGACCACTGGCCCTGGAAGAACTCCCTGGTCACCGCATTCAGCCGGCTCGCCGCCCTGCCCCGACCCGCCGGCTGACCCCGCACCCCGTATTCCGACGAACACCCCGGAGGAACCCGGCTCCGCGCCGGGCCCTCACCATGCCCGAAACCCCGCCCACCCGCCGAACACCAGCCACATCGATCAACAGCGATGACTGACGGGCTTAGCGAAAGACGGAGGCTAAGGCCAGCCGCACGGACCGGTCGAAGACCGGCCCCACCCGGCACAAACCATCACGCCCCGCGCCCAGGCGACGCAGGACACCCTCCCCCGCCCGGCCCCACAGCCGAGCGGGCAAGCGTCCGGAGGGATACGCACCAACGGACCGGATAAGACTGCCCCGCGCGGCCCACCAACCCAGGGCATGAACATGATCAGCACACCCACCGTCGCACGAGGAGCCGCACCGGGCGCGGGATTCCACTTGCACGCCCACGCCTGCCCACCACGGTGGGAAACGATCCCGGAAACCCAATCCGACTCAGGATCACAAAGCTGACCAGGGACGCTTGGGCGGCCGTGGCGCTGCGTACTCGTACCTTGATGCGGTTGCGCTCGCCCTTGCTCATGCCGGCCGTAGAGGGTCATGACGAGGTCGTGGGCGTCGCTGCCCAGGTCGACGGCTCCGCCAACCTCGGGCACTCACAGCGCGACACCGTAGTGCTCGAACACGGGAAGGTGAGGCCGAACTGGTTGCCGTAGAAGGCGCGCTGTGGCTCACCCATTATCACAGCGTCGAAGCCGCGGCGTGGGTCGCGGAGCGGCGAGAGGGCGGGACGCCTCACGGCGGCGCTTCCGCGGTAGCGAGCGGGACAATCCGATGTCGAAGAACTCGGCGACCAACTGCGACCCGCCTGACTCATGTCGCACCAGATCCCTCCAGCGCTGACGAGTCGAGCCGACGGCTACGGCCGGCGGATGCTGCTGGCGCCAGCTTCCGGGGGCTTGCTGGCGGCTGGTCTCCTCGGCGATCTTCTCCTACCAGGCGCGGTGGTGCTCATCACTTTGTGCGTTGCAGCTAGGGCCGAGAGCTGATAGAAAGTAATCGCCGCCGGACTAACGACCATTACTTGGTTGCGGAAGGGATCAACATGTCCAAGAGAGGTCTCACTGCCGCCGTTCTGGCCGCCGCGGCGGTGTTCGGCTCGGCCGTCCCGGCCTCGGCGGCCTCGAGGCCGCTGTCCCATGCACGGATCGTCGCGCATTTCGATGTGGCCGCGGGTCAGCAGCCTGAGAACATTCTGGTCGAGCCGGGTGGGGTCGACCTGGTGTTCGCTGGCAGCTTCCAGGTGGTGCGGATCGGCAACGATGGCCGACGGCGTGTGCTGGCGACCCTGCCGGCACCTGACGACGGCGGGGTGAACACCCCGGGGATCGGTGTCGCGATCGCCACCGGGATCGCCCGCGGGACTGACGGTAGCCTCTACGTCGGCTACGCCGCAGGCGGCGACGACCTTACCGGCGTGTGGCGTATCCGTCCCGGTGAGAAGCCGGAACGGGTGATCCCGCTGACGGCAGCCAGCTTCCCGAACGGGATCGACGTCGACCAGCGCACCGGTGACATCTACGTGGCGGATTCGTCGCGCGGGATCCTCTGGCGGGCCCCGTCGGGTGGCGGTATCCCCGTCGTCTGGTCGGCTGCGCCGGAGCTCGCGCCGACCACCTTGTTCGGCGCCAACGGTCTCAAGGTGCACGACGGTGCCGTGTGGACATCCAACCGAGACCGCGGCACGTTGCTGCGAATCCCGCTCGGGCGGCATGCCGGCCGGGTAGAGACGCGGTTCACCGGGGCGCCCGGGATCGACGACTTCGCGTTCGCCGGTGACTCAGTGCTCGCCGCAAACGTCGGTGCCAACGAGGTCGTGCTGATCACGCCGGACGGCACCTCCAGCACAGTGCTGACCGGTGCCGACGGGCTGCAGCAGCCGACCGCCGTCGCCATCGACGGGCACACCGTCTACGTGACCAGTGCCGCGTACTTCTCGCGTCAGGATCCGAACCTTCTGGTTGCGCACCTGAACGGCAGGTAGTGAGCCACGATCCGCGGATCGGGTCGGCTTGCAACAGGCGTCCGAGTTGGCGTGTAGATGACGAGAGTGCCCTTCTAGGCTGCGATGATCGGGTTTGTCTAAGACCTGACCTTCGCGGCTTGGAAGGGCACTCTCGGTGCAACGATCTCATGCCTGGCGCGCGGACGGCGCGGCGTTCGACGAGGAGACCATCGTGTCGCACGCGGGCCTCGTGCCGGTACTGGAACTGGCCGAGCGGGCCGGCCGATGCGGGCAGATCAGCGTCCACGCCGACCGCCACGCCGCCGCCCTACGCCACCTCTTCAACCGGCTCATCGGCTGCCTACATCAATGCCTCACAACACGCCAGCTCTACGACGAGACCAAGGCATTCCCCACCCGAACCCCAGCCCCCGCTTGACCTTTGGAGAAACCCATGGCCCCTGGCGGGGCCACCCACAGGTGGGTGAAACTCGGTCGGCGGTGTCGCTCGCCGTCGCCGGTTCCGCTTGGTGCCCTTGCGGTGCCTGATTTGGAGAATGGTGTGGGAGTCCGTCCCTGGTATCCCAGGTTGTTGCCCCCGTGCACGTGTCTCAGTGTCATGAGTCTGTGACGGACTCTGCGAGCGATGCCGTCCCGGGTTGAGCCGGTCGGGACGAAGGGGTTCGTGTGGAAGTGTTGTATTCGCACGTCGCGGGGATCGATGTGCATAAGCGACAGGTGACGGTGAGTGTGCGTATCCCGGATCCGCGGCGTACGGTGCGGCGGGAGAAGACCAGGACGTTCCGCACGTTTTACGCGGACCTGTTGGTGATGGCGGCCTGGCTGGCCGAACAGCAGGTGACGCGGGTGGCGATGGAGTCGACCGGCCCGTACTGGTGGCCGGTGTACTCCGCGTTACGGGAGGCCGGCGGGTCGGGCATGGCGGTTGACGTGGTCAACGCCGCGCACGTCAAAGCGGTGCCGGGTCGTAAGACGGATGTGAAGGACTCGCAGTGGCTGGCCCGGCTGTTGGAGGTCGGGCTGCTGCGGGGCAGTTTCCTGCCGCCGGACGACATCCGCCGGATTCGGGATCTGACCCGGTATCAGACGAAGCTGACCGAGGAACGCAGCCGGGAGAAACAGCGGCTACTTAAAGTTCTGGAAGCAGCCGGGATCAAGCTGGACATGGTCGCCTCGGACACGTTCGGGGTGTCGGGCCGGTCGATGCTGGACGCTTTTGGTGGCCGGTGAGCGTGACCCGCACGTGTTGGCCGGGCTGGCCTGCGGGGTGCTGCGGAACAAGACCGAGGATCTGCGGTTGGCCCTGGCCGGCCGGTTCACCGCCCATCACGGTCAGATGATCGGGTTCCACCTGGCCCGGCTTGATCACCTCGACGAGATGATCAGCCAGGTCAAGGAGAAGATCGGCCACACCGGCCGTCCCGGCAGCAGTCGGCGGCCTGCCGTCGAGCCGTCCGGGCTGGTCGCGCCGTTCGCCGCACAGGTCCGGCTGTTGACCACCATTCCCGGCATCGGCGACCGGGTCGCGGCAGTGATCATCAGCGAGATCGGTGTGGACATGAGCCGGTTCCCGTCGGCGAAGCATCTGGCCGCCTGGGCCGGACTCGCACCGGGAAACAACGAGTCCGCCGGCCAGCGTCGCAGGGCCCGGCACCGCAAGGGCAACACCCACGTCCAGTCGATCCTCATCGAAGCCGCTCTGGCCGCGTCCCGGACCCGCACCCGCATCGGGGCAAGGTTCCACCGGCTACACCGCCGCTTCGGCGGCCGGGCAAACAAGACCGCCGCCAAGAAAGCCGCCTTCGCCGTCGCCCATACCCTCATCAAGGTCATCTGGACCGTCCTGGCCACCGGAAACACCTACACCGACCTCGGCCACGACTACTACACCCGCCGCGTCGACCCGCAAGCCCACACCCGGCGGCTGATCGCCCAACTCGAAGCCGTGTCCGGCAAGAAGATCATCCTCGCCGACCACGACAGCGACCACCCGAACAGCGGGAGTCCCGGCAACGGCGAAAGCGGTGAGGCCGCCGCCTGAAAGGCCCACCATCAGCGCACACATAGAGGCGGGAAGAGCGCCGACAAGGCCGTTTCCGGCGAAAGGTCAGCCCCCCGCAAGGGGCGACAACGTGGTCGCTCTTCCCACCAGCACCCAGCTTGCCGCACCCTGCCGCACCCCGGCAAGCCCCGTCACCACGCCCGGAAACCGCATGTCCCGGCTCCGCCGGGACGCTGCCGCACACGTGGCCAAGGTGTCCGAGTTTCGTCTCAGCGATCGGAGGTCTGGAAGATCCTGGCCAAGCTACGCCGCTGCCTGCGCCGCGCCACCGCGATCGTGCAGGCCATCCTCGTCCCTGCACCACGTCGAAGCGACCCGCCACGCAGGATGAAAATGGCTCTATGTTGAAGAGCATTACGCAAGCTGTTAGGTCTTGGCGCTCTGTAAAGATCTTTGGGATTTGGCTCATGTCGCGGGTACAGTGAGGGGATGAGTTCCACGGTCCCGCCGGAGGCGACGACGCTGATCGCGCTGCTGAACTCGCGGGCCCACGCCATCCACGCGGAGAAGCTCGACTCTCCCGAGCACGCCACAGAGGTGCTCCGCCGGCTCGGTCACGCCGGCATCGGGGTCTCCGCCGCACAGTTGGCAGAGCTGCGCGCCCTGCGGGCCGACCTGATGGCGGTGCTCACGGCCGAGCACGACGGCGAGGACCCCGCACCGTTCTGGGCCGCCTTCACCGCCCGAACGTCTGGTGTGACGTACCAGCAACAGTACGCGGCGCCGGCCCGGGTGAGCCTGGAGCAGGTCACCGGCGACCCGCTCGTTGGCCGCGTCGCACGGCTCACTGCCGAGCTCATCGCCTCTGGTCAGTGGACCCGGATGCGGCTGTGCGCCAACGACGTGTGCAGTTCGGTGTTCTATGACACCAGCCGGAGCCGCACCCAGCGGTGGCACTCCTACGAGATCTGCGGCAACAAGCACAACGTCGCGCGGTACCGGTCTCGCGCTCGCCTCCGCGCCGAAACGGACTAACGTGCGGGCTTAGCCGAGGCCGCGCCGGTCGTGGCCACTGGGTGTCGATGCCGAGCAGAAGACTGCTGGGTCGATCCATATCCTATGTCGGAACCCCTGCGGACCAGCCGCAAGGGCGTTCGATCGCCGCAAGAGCGAAGGCCTGCCGATGCGCGGCTGATTGGCCCGGATCGCAAGGCGCCGAATCAGGGCGTTGTGGTCATCGCGGGCCTCCTTGGGCGGGCTTGCCCTCTCACGATCAGCGCCACCGGCCCCGCGCGCCCGTGGGTCCACGGGCCGGTCACGGGCGCTAGGACGCGGGCCGAGTGGTCGGCCGGGCTCGCAACGATGTGTCCCCGGGGCGTGTGGAGGTCGGGTGTACCCCAGTGCACGGGTCACGCCAGGAGCCAGGGTGTTCCCTGGTGCGACGGGTCTGGGTCGTGGCGCACGCTCGTGATCGACGGCGATTCCGCTGAAAGGTCAAGGAGTGATGGGCATGAGCAGCATCGAGACCGGCAAGGCCGATTTCAAGCTCGGGGCGGTCGTGAAGATACTGATCGACGTCGCCTAACTGCGGCTGACGGTCCTTGCGATCGAGGGCGGGCAGACGGGGCAGCGCTTGGCGGTGACGCTCCCACCGAACCTCGTGCTGCGGCGCGTGGGCTACTCGCCGGGCATGACCGGCAGTAGCAAGATCGCCCACTACAGCTGCACGTGAAGACGGTCTACGGCTTCGTCTTCTATGCCCGCCAGGTGGCGCATCTGCGCGATGAGCAGAGCAATCGTGGACAAGGCCTTCCCGTCGATCACCATCAGCGCCGACGTGGTCCCCCATCCACCAACGGTAGACACTCCGACCAGCACAACATGGTCTAAATCTCAAAGACCTTTACACTGTCGGCGAGGGCATGTGTAATGGTCATTGGAAGTCGACGATTACACGCGACTTCTGTTCAGACCTTCGTTCGAAGTAGGAGCAACCCATGAGCAAGCTCATCCTCACCGCCGTCGGTGGCGACCCCGCCGAGACCGTCCGGCTGGACAACGAGCAACAACTGACCGTCGGCGGCGGGGACGTCCTCGTCGAGGTCGAGGCCGCCCCGATCAACCCGGCCGACCAGCTGTTCATGCTCGGCTGGTTCGGTGTGTACCCGCAGGTCCCCAACGCGCTGGGCGCCGAGGGCGCCGGTCGCGTCCTGCAGGCCGGACCCGAAGCCGACCAGACACTGATCGGACGGCGAGTCATCATTCTGCCGACCTTCGTCCAGGGCACCTGGGCGGACAAGGTCGTCGTCCCCGCCCGCAACGTCATCCCCGTCACCGACGACGCCGACCCGAAGCAACTGGCCATGCTGCCGGTCAACCCGGCCACCGCGTACGCCCTGCTCCACGACTACGTCGCGCTCAAGCCCGGCGACTGGATCGGGCTGAGCCTCGCCAACTCCGGCGTCGGCCAGTTCGTCATCGCCCTGGCCAAGCGGGCCGGCATCAAGACCCTCGCCATCGTGCGCCGGGACGATGCGGCCAAGCAGGTCCAGGCCCTCGGCGCAGACCTGGCAGTTGTCGCAGGGGAGAACCTGGGCGACCGGATCGCCGAGGCCCTCGCCGGGGCGAAGCTGCGGGTCCTGTTCGACGGCGGCGCGCAGGACCTCGGCGAACTGGTCCGCGCGGTCGAGGACGGCGGCACGGTCGTCACCTACGCGGCGGTCACCGGTCAGCCGCCCGTCCTGCCGCTCGGCGACCTCATCTACCGGGGGATCTCCCTGCGTTCGTTCTACATCCTCAACTGGATTCAGCAGACCCCGCGCAACGATCTCGAGCGGATCTACACCGAACTGGCGGAACTCGTGGCCCAGCGCGTGATCAGCGCAACGGTCGAGGCCACCTATCCGCTACGCCAGTACCGGGAGGCGCTGGCCCACGCAGGGCAGCAGGGCCGCTCCGGCAAGGTCCTGTTCGTTCCCGGCCAGGACGCGTAGGGAACCACTTCTACGCCGTCGCCGATCGACGCATCCCGGCCTGGTAGCACGATGCGTCGATTGGCGGCGGCCCCGATCGATCACCACTCGCTCAGCTGGAGGAACCTCTCATGACGCCTGAATTCCCGCAGACGGGAAACACACCAGCTCTGGACCGCCGCAAGATCCTGCGGTACGCGGCCCTCGGGGCCATGGCCGTTCCCGCCGGCGCTGTCCTGCTCGACGGTTCGGGGGCGCGGGCCGCCGCGACGGGAACAACCGACGGGCTGCCCGACTACGCACCCATTCCTCCCGACGCACTCGGCCCGGCGCTCAACGCGAACGGGTACTACGTCGGCCAAATCGGCGAGAATCTTTTCTGGGTGACCGATTCCATCTACCAGACGATGTTTCTCACCACGCGCAAGGGGGTCGTGCTGGTCGACGCCCCGCCCGGCATCGGCCACAACCTGATGCGCGCCATCGAGGATGTCACCCGCGCCAACGGCAGACCGAGCCGGGTCACCCACATCATCTACTCGCACTACCACGCTGATCACATCAGCGCCGCTGGCCTGTTTTCGCGCGTGGAGCGGATCGCGCACGCCGAGACCCGCAGCCTGCTCAAGTTCGCGAACGATCCCAACCGCCCGCTGCCGACCACCACGTTCGAAGACCGCTTGGTGCTTGAGGTCGGCGGCGAACGGCTGGAGCTGGCCCACCACGGGCCGAACCACTCGCCCGACAACATCTTCATCTACGCCCCCGAGTACCGGACGCTGATGGTGGCCGACGTCCTCTTCCCCGGATGGACACCATTCCTGAACCTCGCCGTGGCACAGAACATTCCTGCCTGGATCCACGCGCAGGACGTGGCGATGAGCTACCCCTGGAAGACCCTCGTCGGTGGACACATCGGCCGTCTGGGTACCCGCGAAGACGGTGAACTCCAACGGCGGTACATTGCCGACCTGCAGGCGAGCGCCCGGGCGGTGCTCGACACCCTCGACATCACTCCGTACTACCTGCGCTACGGCACGCAGGGCAACCCGTGGGGCATGGTCAACGAGTACTTCAAGGAAGCGGTACGGCAGACCTCGGCGCCGGTGGTCGCCAAATACACCGGAAAGCTGGCCGGGGTCGACGTCTTCACCGAGTCGCACGCGTTGGTCCTGTTCGAGTCGCTGCGCATCGACTGGGGCGTGCTCCGCCCCCTCGGCATCCACCCCTGACCACACCGGCCGTCCGCCCACCTCCGATGAAGTTCTCGTGCCCGCCTGTGAATTGGTCGGCGTCGGCAGGCACGGGGCGTCCGGACTTCCCCGCAGCCTACAGTCGATGCGATGTTTGCGGGGTTTTCGGCGTCCTGCCGGCGGTCTAGCTGACGACCGCCGGCGGGACACCGGTTCCCGGCGGGGAAAGACCACCGGGCGGGGATGCCCCCGATCGGGATCAACTCCTCGTACATGGTGATGCTGTCGCATCGAAGGGCTACTGCGGTGATCCGCGAAGCGATCCTGCGAACCACCGCCTGACCTGACACCGTGCGGCAACGGCCGGCCCGGCAACGGCGCCGGCCGGCCGACCCGCCACATCACCCCATCCCTCCACCTGACAGGAGAAAAGCCATGGCCGTGATCGACGGAATCCTGGACTCGGCGGACCGCAAGGTCACCGGTGAGGCGTTGCAACAGACGCTGGCCGATCTGATCAACCTGGGCCTGCTGGCCAAGCAGGCACACTGGAATCTCACCGGCCCGCACTTCCGCAGCCTGCACCTGCAGCTCGACGAACTTGCCGACCTCGCCCGCCGGTCCGCCGACGAGGTGGCCGAGCGGGCCGTCGCCGTCGGCTTCAACCCGGACGGCCGCGCCGCCACGGTGGCCGACCAGTCGGCGCTGCCCACCCTCGAGCACGGCGACATCGAGGAGGGCACCGCGGTCGAGATCATGATCGACGCCCTGTTCGCCCTGACCCGCACGCTGCGCCAGGCAGTGACCGACACCGCTGCCGCCGACCCGATCTCACAGGACCTGCTGATCGGGATCACCGCCGCCGTCGAACAGCAGCACTGGCTGTTCCGCGCCCAACGCTGAACTCGGCTGTCGCCCGACCCGGAAGGAGGCCGTCATGACCACGTTGCTCACCCCGCGCACCGACATCCGCCGCGCCAGCGACCGATTCAAGACCGACATCGCCTGGCTGGACAGCAAGCACTCGTTCTCCTTCGGCCGGCACTACGACCCGGCCAACACCCACCACGGGCTGCTGCTGGTCAACAACGACGACATCGTCCGCCCGGGCACCGGGTTCGAGACCCACCCGCACCAGGACATGGAGATCGTCACCTGGGTGATGCGGGGCGCACTGGTGCACCAGGACTCGACGGGCCACAGCGGCGTCATCTACCCGGGCCTGGCCCAGCGGATGAGCGCCGGCCGCGGCATCCTGCACAGCGAGAAGAACGACGCCTACCGGCTGGAGACCGACCGGCCCCACGAGGACGTGCACTTCGTTCAGATGTGGGTCGTCCCCGACGAGTCCGGCATCACGCCCGGCTACGAGCAGCTGGAGATCGGCGACGAGCTGCTCTCGGGCCGCCTCGTCCCGGTGGCCTCAGGAATGGACCGGCACGACGGGTCGGCCGCGATCCGCATCAGGAACCGGTACGCCGCGCTGCACGCCGCTCGACTACAGCCCGGGCAGAGCGTCCAGCTGCCCGACGCGCCCTTCCTGCACCTGTTCGTGCCCCGCGGCACGGTGCGGCTGGAAGGTTCCGGGCCCCTGGCCACCGGTGACGCCGTGCGATTCACCGCCACCGGCGGGCAGCTCGTGACCGCCGTGGACCCCGCGGAGATCCTGGTCTGGGAGATGCACGCCTCCCTATCCGACGAGAGCTGACGGCCGCGGTGTTCCCACCAGCCCCGCCGGACGTGGACGAGAACCAGGACCCGGCAACTGGCCGACGAAGACGCTCCCACCCGCTACCAAGGAGACCAGCACAGGTGGATGTCAGCATCACCGACGTACCCGAACGTCGACGGTACGAGGCCAGGGTCGACGGCCAACTCGCGGCGATCGCCGAGTACCTGTCAGCCGACGACACCGTCGTCTTCACCCACACCCAGACCTTCGACGGATACCAGGGCAAGGGCGTGGCGAGCGCGCTGATCCGCAGCGCGCTCGACGACGCACGCCGCAAGCAGCTCTCAGTGCTCCCGGCGTGCTCGTTCGTCGCGCAGTTCGTCCACCGGCACCCGGAAGACTACGCGGATCTGATCCAGGACCCGTCAGCCGGACGGTCAAGGACGCAGGCAGATTCCGACTGACCCGGTCGACGCCGCCAACAGCGGCTCCCGCATCGCCCACCGCGCGTCGACCAACCATGTGCGTGGCCTCCCGCCCCCCAGGGCTGCGCAGTGCCAACCACCTGCCTGATCGCAGCGAAATCGGCATCCGGACGCGCCCGGTCGGCAGTGACGAGACGCTGGCGCCCGGGCGCCGACAGGCCAGCCTGCAACCGCCACGCTGTCCGTTACCGCAGGTAAGGCATGTGGTATCAGCGCATGCGCACTCATAACGCGCATCGATCCCCCTCGGACACCAGCAATCGTGCGAGGTCACGGGAGCTCATCACCCTGGTGGCTCCCGATGAGGCCACCGCGTAGCACTCGTACAGACGCCATCGATTGGGGCTCTCGGCGCCACGCGCTGAGAGCGGCGTAGGGGCGAGGCGTTGCGTTCGAGCCGCAGGCGCTCCAGCGGAGCCCCTGCCGCGCCTGGCGTGCCCATCTCGGACCGCGTCTTCCGGGCATCGCGATCTGGCCAGAGGCGTCAGAGCTCGCCCGCGAGCATGCGGTCCTTAACGGAGGTTATCGACAAATCATGCTCGGGGCCGAGCGGGAATCTGTCGGCCCCGTGATTCCGCGTGCATACCCGGTATGCAATGCTGGCGCTGCGCATCGATATGGCTCCCATCGATGAAGGCCTCTCGAAGGAGGAAAGGTTGTTCCGAAAGAGAAGGAAACTGGCCGGCCTCGGCCTCGTTGGCGCCCTCGTGCTCAGCGCGCCAGCGGCAGCGGCCGCTGGTCCCGCCGCGACGCCGACCGGCCAGCCCGCTGACCGGCCCGGATATGCGACGAGCGGTCGTCCGGTCACCGTCACCCTGCTCACCGGTGACCGGGTCACCGTCACCGCCACCGGCAAGGCCGCCGTGCGGCCCGCACCGGGTCGAACCGGCATCGAGTTCCTGGTCGGCCGGGACCGTGGCCACCTCAGCGTGGTGCCGCGGGACGCGCTGCCGCTGATCCGCTCCGGCCGGGTCGACCGGCGGCTCTTCGACGTCACCGAGCTGGTCTCGTCTGGCTACGACGACGCCCGGCGCGACACGCTTCCGCTGCTGGTGTCCTACCAGAAGGGACGGGCCCGAAGTGCCGCCGCGGTCGCCGGCACCCGGGTGACCCGCGACCTGCCCGCGATCGGCGGCGCGGCCCTCACCGCGGCGAAGGTTGACGCCGGCGCGGTCTGGCGGACCCTGACGGCCGGGCGGTCCGGCGCCCGGCCCGACGCGATGGGGGGTGTCGACCGGATCTGGCTCGACGGCAGGCGGAAGGTCACGCTGGACCACAGTGTGCCGCAGATCGGTGCGCCGGCTGCCTATGCCGCCGGCTTCACCGGCAAGGGTGTCACCGTCGCCGTGCTGGACACTGGCGTCGACGTCACCCACCCCGACCTGGCCGGCCGGGTCGCCGAGTCGCGCAACTTCAGCGCGGCCCCTGACACGGACGACACGGTCGGGCACGGCACCCACGTCGCATCGATCATCGCGGGCAGCGGCGCCGCCTCCGGCGGGAAGTACCGGGGCGTGGCTCCGGACGCCACCCTGCTCTCCGGCAAGGTCTGTGAGAACGAGGGCTGCCCCGACTCGGCCGTCCTGGCCGGCATGGAGTGGGCCGCGGTGGAGAAGCGGGCCACCGTGGTCAACATGAGCCTCGGCGGTTCGGACACTCCGGAGATTGATCCGTTGGAGCAGGCCGTGCAGACGCTGACCGCACAGACCGGCACCCTCTTCGTCACCGCGGCCGGCAACGCCGGCTCGGACAGCTCGGTCGGGTCGCCGGCCTCCGCCGACGCCGCCCTCGCCGTCGGCGCCGTGGACCGCGATGACGCGCTGGCCGATTTCTCCAGCCGTGGCCCGCGCGTGGGCGACGACGCCCTCAAGCCGGACATCACCGCGCCCGGCGTCGACATCGTCGCCGCCCGGGCCGCTCACGGCCAGATCGGCGACCCGGTGGGGGAGAAGTACGTCTCCCTCTCCGGCACCTCGATGGCCACCCCGCACGTGGTCGGCGCGGCGGCGCTGCTCGCCCAGCAGCACCCCGGCTGGGTCGCCGGGCAGCTCAAGGCGACCCTGATGGCCTCGGCGAAGCCGCACCCGGACCAGACGGCGTACCAACAGGGCGCCGGGCGGGTCGACGTAGCGCACGCCATCACCGAGTCGGTGACCAGCGAGCCGGCGAGCGTGTCGTTCGGCCGTACGCTCTGGCCGCACGAGGACGACGCGCCGATCGAGCGGACGGTCACCTGGCGCAACTCCGGGCCGACCGCGCTGACCCTGGACCTCAGCACCGAGGCCACCGGGCCGGGCGGGCGCACCGCGCCGGCCGGCATGTTCCGGTTGAGCGCTCCCCAGGTCAGCGTCCCGGCCGGTGGCGCCGCACAGGTGACCGTCACGGCGGACACCCGGCTCGGCGGGGTGGACGGCGACTGGACCGGCCGGATCGTCGCCCGCTCCGGCGCCACCCTCGCGGTCACCCCGCTGGCCGTGCACCGCGAGGTGGAGAGCTACACGCTGACCGTCAGCCACCACGACCGGAAGGGCACCGCCCCCGAGTCCTACTTCACCACCCTGGTCGGGCTGGACGGCGAGCGTGTGATCGATGTCTACGACGCCGACGGCGAAGCCCAAGTGCGTGTCCCCAAGGGCGTGTACGGCCTGGCCGCCATCGTCTTCGAGACCGACGCGCAGGGCGAGCCGTCCGGCACCACCATGCTGGCGCAGCCGGAGCTGACCGCGGACAGGGACATGACGCTCACCGTCGACTCCCAGACCGCGAAGCCCGTCCGAACCACCGTCCCGCAGCGGGACGCCACGCCGGCGCTGATCGACCTGTCGGCGAACTGGATCACTCCGAACGGCGACGGCTTCGGCCTCGGCCTGTGGTCGTCCGACTTCGCGGGGCTGACCACCGCCCACCTCGGCCGGACGACGACGGCGGACCGCTTCGTCTCCTCGGTCAGCAGCCAGTGGGCCGACGTGACGGTGCCGGTCAGCCCCTACCTGTACGCGACCAGCGAGGTGCTGCCGGGCCGGTTCCCGACCGGCTACGTCAAGCACTACCGGCAGCGGGACCTGGCGACCGTGGTCCAGCGGTTCCGCGGCGGCTATCCGGGGCTGGATGCCGAGCGGCAGGTCTTCCCCGAGTCCGGGTTCAACAACGGCGGCTCGGCGATCATCCTGCCCACCACCGTGCCCGGCCAGCGGGTCGAGCACTACAACACCGCCGGGATGCGCTGGACCGGGGAAATCGACTTCGGTGAGCGCGACGACGAGGGCCGGCTGAACCCGAAGGTCGCGCTCTCCTCGAGGCCGACCGGCTACCAGCCCGCGCGGACGGTCCGGGAGGACTGGAACGCCGCGCCGTACGGGCCGTCCCTCCCCACGCCGCGCCAGGCGGCAGACGGCATCACCCGCAACGGCGACACCATCACGGTCGCGCTGCCGCTGTTCAGCGACGCCGCCGGGCACCCCGGCGGGTCGCTCACCGACACCCAACGGACCGCGCTCTACCGCGACGGCACGCTGGTCGCGGAGCAGCCGAACGGCGGGTACGGCGAGTTCGAGGTGCCCCCGGGCGCGGCGAGCTACCGGGTGGAGACCTCCGCCACTCGCGGCTTCACCGACCTGAGCACCGAGGTCTCGGCAAGCTGGACCTTCCGGTCCCGGCACGTCACCGGCGACGACTGGCTCCGGCTGCCGGCGATGGCGGTCCACTTCGCGCCGCCGCTGGCCGTGGACAACAGCGCCCCGACCGGGCGGACCTTCACCATCCCGGTGACAGTCGAACGGCAGCCCGACGCACCGGCCGCCAAGGTCGCCAAGCTCACCGTCGACGTCTCGTACGACGGTGGGAAGACCTGGCGGAAGGCAGACCTGCACAAACAGGGCGCCGGCTGGGTGGCCGTGGTCTGGCACCCCGCTGGACCCGGGTACGTCTCGCTGCGGGCCACCGCCCGGGACAGCGCCGGCAACACGGTGACCCAGCGGATCATCCAGGCGTACCGCCTGCGGTGAGCCGCCCGTCCGGGTCCGCGGTCTCCCCGCCGCGGGCCCGGACGGCGGTCGGTGGCAAGGTCGTGCGATTCGATACCAGTGACTTTCCGATGGAGCGTGGAGGTCGATTACGTCACCGTGTACCGGTGGGTGCGGCTCGACCGGACCGGCCGGGAGAACGGCATGGTGAACCGGCTCACGCAGCCGCGTCGCCCGCCACCACCGGGAAGGTGCACTGGCAGTCTCAACGACAATGCAGCGCACGGACACGGTGGCCGGAAGCTGATCATGCGACGCGCCACTTCTGGTGAACCTGGCCGTTGCAACTCCATATCTGTAGCGGTGCGCCGATGTAGGTGGCAAAGTCCTTGACTTCCACGCACTTGTCCGCCTGCGAATAGACGAGGTCGTTGGCCGCGTTCAGGACGAACCTTTGGGCGGCGCTGCCGGTGCAGCTGGCGAGCAGGACCTTTGTCCCGTCCGCCGTTGCCCACTGGCCGCAGTTAGGCACTTGCCCATCGATCGAACCGTGCCGTCCGCCGGAAAGGTCCACCGCTGCCGGGCAGCACCTGTGCAGTCCCACAGCCGGAGCTGGACGCCCCCAGAAGCGTTGCTGGACTGGGCGTCGATGCATCGGGAGCTGCCGATGCCGATGATCGCTCTTCCTGGCACGGCGGTAGTGGTCTTCGTTGGCGGGGATGGCGGTGGTTGGGCCTGTGGCGCGCTGCGCGGCCCGCCCCCCGCCTGGCTCGAAAGGGCTGGTCCGGGCGTCGGCGGGGGGGTTGTCGGAACGGGCTGGGCGGTGCCTGTTGCCGGCACCACCGGAGTGAGCGGTCGCACCGCCAGATCGGGCCCGGGGTTCTCGCTGGCTTGCGGGTCATCGGCCCGGAAGCCGGCGAGGCTGAGAAGCGATGCGGCGAGCACCGCCGCCGCGGCGACCAGTCCCGTCGCCGCACGCCGCGGCAGCCGCCATGACTTGTCGAGGTTGTTGTCGGAGTCGGCATCGGTGGCGGTGATCGGCTCGTGGATATCGACACCGGCGGGTATCAGTTCGTCGGCGCTGGCAGCGTCCGCCGGTGTAGGCGTCGAAGCAGGCGTGGTGTCGTCGCGCGAGGCGGTGCTCGGCGGGTACAGCATCCGGACAACCGTCCGCTGTGCGCCCGGGACAGTTACCCAGGACTGCTCGTGGGCACCGTCCTGTGCTGCGCGGGTCAGCAGCTCGGCGGCGATCTCGGCGCTGATGCGCTGCGCCGGGTCCCGGCGCAGCAAGCCGGTCAACGCCGGACCCAGCATGCCCGCCCGTTGTGGCGGTGGCGGCGGTTCGACCGCGAGTGCGGCGATGGTCGCGACGGGTGTGGAGCGGGCGTACGGTGGGTGTCCCTCCACTGCGGTGTACAGCGTCGCGCCCAGGGACCACAGGTCGGCGGCCGGACCGATGCTGCCGTCGGTCGCCCACTCCGGCGCCAGATATGACGGGGAGCCCATTATCAGTCCCGACTGAGTGATGCGTGGGTCGCCTTCACCGATGGCGAGGCCGAAATCGGTCAGGACGGCGCGGCCGTCCTCGGCCAGCAGCACGTTTGCCGGCTTGATGTCTCGGTGCAGGACTCCGGCCTGGTGAGCGGCCATGATCGCGGCGAGGACATCGAGCCCAATGGATCCTGCTCGATGCGGGTCGATGGGACCCTCCTCACGGAGCAGGCCGGCGAGTGAGCGCGATCGGACCAGTTCCATCACGACCCAGGGGTCCTCGCCGCCGAGTACTACATCGTGCACCCGCACGATATTGCGGTGGTCGAGCTGGGCCGCCGTCCGCGCCTCGCGCAGTGCGCGTGTCCGTGCCGCTTTCCGCTCGGTGCCGGTGACGGCGTCCGGCAGCAACAGCTCTTTGAGCGCTACTTCTCGGTGTAACACCTCGTCATATGCCCGCCAGACACGACCCATGCCACCCTGACCGAGCAGCTCGACAAGCTGGTAACGGCCGGCGATCTTCTGCCGGTCGGTCATTCGCCGTCACACCCCACATGTAGGCGTTTCGTTATCAAGGGACAGCGCTTGGTCACTGTGCATCGGGAACAGCACCAGAACAACAAGCTGCGCGCCCGGGTCGAGAACAGACTGCGCTCCCAGTCCGGATCAATGATCCTGCCTTCCTGCCTTCACAAGGTTCCCTTCCCGAGCGGATGCAGGTCCGCGCCCGCTGCGCCCTCAGCTGGCAGGCAGCCCAGGACAGGCAGCGGACACCTGTTAGTCACAACGTAGAGAACGCCACGGGGGCTCACCGACGCCGGAAACGGTGAGATGAACAACTGGTGCAGACACTGACCCGGCGCGGGCGGAGTGCCTGCCGCATCCCCAGTTGCGGCACGGCGACGCCACCCGACCCTCGGGTGCAGCCGGTCCCAGCTGCAGGCTTGCTCGGTGCCGTAACGGCTGGTGGGTGTGGTGGTGTTGCGGCGCAGGCCAGGTGTCGGGGTCGTCCAGGCGGAATCTTGGGTCCGTGTTTGGGTGGGCGGCCGGTCGAACGTCAGCCGGGTGATGTCGTAGCCCGGTGTCGGCGACGATCAGGATCTCAGGACCATCGTGGCGCCAGTGCCCTGCGACGATGAGGCGGTTGACGACGTCGCGTAGCTGGGTGGCGGTCACGGCGGTGGCGTCCTCGGCCCGGGTGAGCCGTTGTGCGTCCAGGATCGCCGTCAACGAGGTGCGGCCGGACTCCAGCGCGGCAACCATCGAGTACGGCCATCCGGGAATCATCTGGGCCTGACCTTCGCCCGGCCGTAGACGTGGCAGCACAGCCGGTCCGCCGAGGTTGACGCGTCCGGGCGCAGCCAGTTGGTGACGTCGCGCGCGAGCACGATCCGCCCGTCCGCGGTGCGCGGTAGCGGCAGGCCGGCCAGCCTCACCCGCAGCCGACCGATGTCGATGCGGCCACTGTTCAGCCCGTCGTACAGGGCGCCGTGACCACGCCGGTGCTCCGCCGCAAGCGACAGGTCGACCAGGCTGTGCGCCGGCCCGCCGGTGCACAGGGCCGTATCGGTCAGCTCGAACAACGCGTCCGCCCGGCGCACCAGGCGCTGATAGAAGTCCCAGCGAAAGCCCGCCAACACCGCCGCCGCATCACTCGCGGGCGTGTCGAGTAACACCAGCCCAGGCAGGTAGCCCACAATCGTGCCGCCGCCCCGGCCTCCAACGCGGGCAGCCGCGGCCACGGCCACCGTCCAGTCCTTCGCGTCCTTGCCAGGGAACCGAAGGATCATCAAACAGTGGCCGGCTTCCGTCTCCACGACACGCAGAGTCCATAAAGGGACTACCACCCTGCAGAGACGCGCGGGTTAAAGAAGGTGCCGACCAGGGTACGGGCCAGGGTATTCCCCGGGTTCGATTGACCTTCCTCGCCCCTAACGATACGAACCGGGCGTGCAACCGGCGGCTAGTTCACCAGGGCGCCGGAACCAGGAGGGAGGGTCGCAGTCGTGGACACCACACTGGTGACCGATGGACCGCCGGTTGCTGAAGCTGGCCGGGCCAACGGCTTCCGTGACCAAACAGGGATGACGAGGAAGCGCGCGGGTGACGCGAGTTCATCGGGCGACCGATGAACCGGTCGAATCCGTATGACGGATACGTCGTCGGTCGGCTTCCGGATTCTGAATGGTGGGACTTCGGAGGACATCTCTACGGGCTGGAACCGCTTACCTTGCCCATGGACGCCCTGCAGGACGCCGACGACGTCACCGGCGGTGCCGCAATGCACGGTGCCGCGCTGGAGTCCAGCCGCCAGCGGCTGCTGACCGGCCATGCGCCTGGCAACATCGGGGCACAGGAATCCATTGATTCATTGGAGCAAGTATTTTGGTTCCGGTGGATAGTTGGGCATCAGACCACGTTCATACTCTGGCAGCTGCTCGCACGTGCCTTGTCCAAAAGAGCAGTTGATGCCGACGGCCGCGAGCAAGATCTACATCGAGAGCGTTGCCTTGTTCGGGGCTACTCGGCAATGTTGCTCTACGCCGGCTCGTGCCCGCGGGAGGTCTATCACAAAGTCATCAGGCCCAGCATGGCGCGCCAGCATCCGGCATTCAGCGGAGCCTGGGCACGCGACTACGGCAACGTCCGAGCGCTGCTGCGTGGCCGTGAATCCGTACACGGCGGAGATGCTGCTGTAGCGCTGCTGCGGGAATGCAGGCTCAACAGGCACATTCATGAGGGCATCGCGGCAAAACTCGTGCCTTCGGCACCGTCGCTGCTGCAGAGCACGGCAGGGCACGGAATGGTCGGGCAACTCAGCACTCTGCGCGTCTTGTACGACGCCTATTTCATGACCCTGCGTGCCCAGGTTCCGTACGATTTGGTGGTGCTGCAGTTATTCCGAAGACTGCATGCCATCAGGCAGGATCTTGCTGCTCAGACTCTTTATGTGCCAATGACCCCCAGTGAGGCGGAAAAGCCGCAGGCCTTGTGGCGGCCTGATGTGGTGGCCTGCGAGCGATCGATGCCGGAAATTCTTGGAGATATCGCCACCGCCGCGCTCGAGCCAATGATCCGCACGGCATGACACCGCTTGCGGCGAGGCGCCCAGGCGAACACCAACAGGGGTGGTTGACAGTGAGCAAGCGAGTATTGATCGCAATACCGCACCCGACGCCGAATGGCGATCTGCATCTCGGCCACCTCGGAGGGCCATTCCTGTCAGCAGACGTCCTGCGACGACGATTGCAGACAGCGGGCACCCACGTTGATTTTGTCACCGGTTCGGACGATTTCCAGAGCTATATCGACCTACAGGCGGTCCGCGACCGCAGGTCCACACAGAGCGTTGCGGCCGAATCGGCGGACAAAATCGAGGAAACCCTCCGTCTGGCTGGCATGGCACCGGATTTTTTCCTGCGCCCCTCCCGCTCCCTTCTGGTGCAGAAGATGATGCGCCAAGCGCTTCGCCTGCTGGTAGATCGCGGTGTGATAGCGATGACCGAACAGGAGTTGCCATATTGCGAGACGGATGAGCGCTACCTGTACGAGGCATTCATTGTCGGCAGGTGCCCGTATTGTGGTTCCAGCGCGGCCGGCAACGTGTGCGAGGAGTGCGGACGGCCAATTGACTGCGTGTTGGTCCGGCATCCGCGATGTGCGCTGTGCGGTGCACCTGCAACACTAAGGACGGGACGGCGACTAACATTGCCCACCTCGCTTCTCGGCGGCCAGCTCCTTGAGTATTGGCAGGATGTACAGATGCCTGCACATATGCGGGCGCTCTGCATTCGTATGGCAGCTGAGGGTCTACCGGAACTACCAATCACACATCCGGATACGGCTGGCGTCTCGCCTGACATCCCTGGATGGGCGGATCAGCGCATCACAATGGGGCTCGATTGCGCAATATACTTCATGGTTTCTGCGGCGATGGCGCAAAGCGAGAAGGGGGAGCATGGCGCGCCCCGGACTCTGAACGACCTGTGCATGCGTTGGAATAGTTATAGCGAGATCATCGCCTGCTTCGGGTTCGACAACAGCTACTTTCTGTCGGTGGTTTTTCCGGCCATTTGGCTGGCGCTCGGCCTGCGTCCACCCAGCCGCCTTGTAGCCAACGAGTTCCTCCGACTGGACGGGAGAAAATTCTCCACGACCAGGCGTCATGCCATTTGGGGAGGAGAATTCCTGGGCCGGCAAGACCGTACAGCCGTGCGCGCCTTTCTCGCTTATCGACGGCCGGCTACAGAGCGGACAAATTTCACGATAGGGGAATTCGAACGATTTCGTGATCAAATTCTCGGCATGGAGTGGCAGGGCTGGCTCGACCATCTGCAATTGGCGGTGACACGAGACTGCGGAGGCGTTGTTCCGCCCGAGACACAGGCGACGCCCGACCACGAAAGATTCGCAGTCCAAGTCAACCAGATTGTCGCCTACGGCGCGTCGGGACTCGAAGCGGGGTCTTTCGCACCTGAGCTAACTATGCGTGCACTAATTGAGTTGGTGCGGCTAGCGTCTTCCTTCGGCAAATCTCAGAGCTATCTCGTCGACGCACCAGGCGCAACGGATACTCTGACCACTGCCAGAGCATACGAGTTGGGCGCCCTAGGCGCTTTCTGCCGGCTCGCGCACGCTATTCTGCCCGACACTGCTGAAGGTTTGGCCGCAGCGCTGGGCCGAGCAGGCGCCAACCTGGCTGCCTTGGATGATGGCTTCCAGCTCCTCGAGCCTCATGTGCCCCTGAAAATCGAGCAGCTTCAGGCTTTCTGGCGACAACCGCGGGCCATAGCAGTCCAATCATGGGACAACTGGTGATGACCTCGAGGACCATCATTTACGGTTGTGCCATCGCCACGGTCGACGCCAGTGACTCGGTCATCGACAGTGGCTATATCGTCCTCGAAAACGATCGGATTCGCGCAGTCGGGTCGGGAGCTCCTCAAGATCTCAACGGTCGGCTGATCAATGCGTCAGGCTGTCTCGCAACACCCGGTTTAATCAATACCCATCACCATCTCTACCAATGGCTGACACGTGGTCACGGTCAGAACTCAGGATTGCTGGAGTGGGTGAACGAACTGTGGCCGTTGTGGACGAGGCTGGATTCCGACATGGTCTTTGCGGCCGCACGAGCCGCATTGGCGATGCTCGCCCTCTCCGGCTGCACGACGACGGCCGACCATCACTACATCTTTCCATCCCGCAGCGAAAACATGCTGCATTCAACTATAGAAGCCGCCCGACATATCGGTGTGCGCCTCCATGCCGTGCGTGGGTGCATGGACATAGGTCGTAGCCGGGGAGGGCTACCTCCGGATGAACTGACCGAGGATCTCGACACTGTGCTAATCGCAATAGAAGGTGCGATCGACCGCTTTCATGATCCCTCCCCGAATTCCAAGATACAAATCGGAGTAGGACCACTCGGACCACTCGCTGCGTCACAGCAACTGATGACTGAGACAGCAGAGCTGGCGCGCGCGAAGGGTGTTCGACTGCATACCCACATAGCTGAGGAGCGCGAGGACGAAGCCTTGGTCGTCGCTCGTTTTGGGCGAAGCTCCGTAGAATATCTCGACGAACTTGGTTGGCTGGGAAACGACACCTGGCTTGCGCACTGTGTACAACTTGGCAAAAGCGAGATAGGCCGCCTCTCGCGAACCCGAACCTCGGTAGCCCACTGCCCCAGTTCGAATGCCCGACTTGGCGACGGAATAGCCCCTGTCTCCGACCTGCTTGCAGCCGGAGTAACCGTCGGTCTTGGCGTTGACGGCGCCGCATCACAGGAAGCAGGACAATTAGCAGCCGAGATGAAACAGGCACTCTACTTGTCCCGCCTCCGCGATGGGCCTTCAGCCCTCCGTCCAGCAACTGCGTTGAGGCTCGCGACCCTTGGCGGCGCCTCGTGCTTGGGCCGCCATGGCGACCTCGGATCCCTTGAGCCGGGAAAGCTAGCCGACATTGCATTGTGGTGGCTTGGCGACCTCGGCCATGCCGGCATGCGTGACCCGGTGGCGGCCCTCGTCCTCGGCCCTCCGGCGACGTTGGAGCTGTTGCTCGTTGGCGGAGAACCGATCGTTTCGGCAGGCCGCCTGGTGACACAGACCGAGGACGACATCGTTCGGCAGGTGGAGCAAATGGCCCTACGCCTGCACGGATAGCGTCTAACCGCCGCCAACACCGACGATGCCCACCGGCTGCAGTCGGACGCCACCGCGACGGTCAAGCGACAACGTGGCAGCCATCGTCCGCGTGATCGGCAACTCGCCTCGGTCTTTCGTACGCCCAGCTGACCTGGAGGTGAGTGTGTCGCTTAACTGCAGCTGTAAGCGCGCCATGCAGCGAGTACCATGCCCGCGCCGTCAGTGACGACGTGGTGCTTCGAGCCGGTCTTGCCGGAACCCCGCTCGATCGGTACGGTGCCGACGCCGCGGCGGCCGGTGCCCCGAGGACACCGGCCGCCCCGACGGATTCCGTCCTACGGCAGCTCCGAGGGGCGGTGGCTGGTCATGCCGTCCGCCGTGTGCACGATCACGGTGAGGCGGTCGACCTCGCCGCCCTCGGGCCCCGGCCACCAAGCCGCCCACCAGCCGGCCTCCACGCTGGCCTGCATGACCCGGCCGTTGTCGAGGCGGATCTCGACGCCGGTGACGCCCGGGCCCACCAGGCCGACGATGTTCGACATCATGCCCTCGCCGCTACCCAGGGAGCTCATCGTCTCCAGAGTCACCGTGCCGGCCGGCTGTGCCGGCAGCGGGCCGTCGTCGAGCAGGCCCATCGCGGCGAACTGGTCATCGCCCACACTCAGGCACTCGACGACCGTGCCGGCCTTGCGCACGATGAGCAGCGTCGCGACCCCGCGCTGCTCGGCGAGGAGCACGTCGTCCGGGTGTGGCGACGACGAGCGGGCCCCGACGTCGCTCGCGGCGCACGCCCGCGCCTGCGGCAGCACCTGCTCGCCGGTGCGCGAGCTGGGCACCGCCGTCCAGGACGCGACCGCCCGCTCGGCCGTGCCGGGCAGCAGTGCCGGCACGGCCACGGCCCCGACAGCGCCCGCCGCCACCGCGGCGGCACCAACGGCCAGCCAGCGGCGCACGGGCCGGTGGGCCGCCCGCCGGGTGACCTCGCCGGCGATCACCCGGTCCACGAACGCCCGCGAGCGCGTCCACTCCATGTCGGTGGGCTCCCGCCCCCGCGCCGGGTCCAGCACGGCCAGCGATTCGAGGTTCTTCATGTCCAGGTCCTTCATGCTTGCGTCCATGACTGCTGCTCCTTAAGCGAGTACGGGCGAGAAAGGGGGCGGGTGCCCGATTCGGGGGGCTCCAGGGCGGAGCGCAGCCGCCGGCGCGCCCGGCCGAGCCGCATGGCGAAGGTCGACCGCCGGCAGCCCAGGACGGTGGCGGCCTGCTCGGCCGTCAGGCCGTCAAACGCGACCAGGGCCAGCACCTCGCGGTCGGCCGCGCTCAGCGCGCGCCAGGCGCGCTCCAGGTCGATCCGCACCGCAGCGCCCGCGGCGTCGTCGCCCCGCTCGGACGCGCCGAGCGACTCCAGCCGAACGTCCAGCGCCCGGCGCCGTAACCAGCTTCGGGTCTGGTTGGCCATGGTGTTGCGGGCCACCGCGAACAGCCACGGCCGGGCGTCGTCCGGCAGGTCGTCGAAGCGCCGCCAGGCCGTCAGATAGACGGTCGACACGACGTCCTCCGCCTCGCCGGGCGGCACCCGCCGCTCGACGAAGCGCAGCAGGTCGGCGTACGTGTCGCGGTGCAGGGAACGGAAGCGCTCCTCGCGAGCCCCGCCGGGTCCTCTCATTCGGGTACTCCAAGGTGATACATGCCCCCTACCTGTCCGGCTCGGCGGAGGCTGTCACACCCAGGATCCAGCCCGTGTTTCGTAGGGGCCTGCTGGGTGGTGAGAAGAGCCGGCGTGGCGGTGATCGATAAGAGAGGAGGTCCCCGGTAGATCGGTTAGCGACCAAGCAAACCGAAGACCGACCGGAGACCTCGTGCCCAGGGTAGCGGCAGCGAGGCGCCACGATCTCACCGACGCTCAGTGGGCAGGGCTGCGGCCCGTCCTGCCTGCGGAGCCGGGCCCGGGGCGTCCGCCGCGTTGGACGAAACGGCAGACCATCGACGGGATCCGGTGGCGGGTCCGGACCGGGACGCCGCGGCGGGATGTGCCCGAGGTGTATGCGCCCTGGCAGACCTTGTGTCGCTGGTTCCGGCGCTGGCAGCGTGACGGCACCTCGGCGAAGGTCCTGGCAGGGTTGCAGGCCAGGGCAGACGCGGCCGGAAAGATCGACTGGACGGTGAGCGTCGACTCCACGATCAGCCGCGCCCACCAGCACGCGGCGGGCGCCCGCCGAGACGGCCACCTGCAGAAAGAACCGCCGGGCGGCCTTGCCACCCAGCCTGCCGATCACGGGCTGGGCCGCTCCGGGGCCGGTTCACCACCAAACGCACCTGGCCTGCGAGCAGGGCCGCAAGACCCTCGCCGTGGTGATCACCGCTGGGCAGCGCGGAGACAGCCCACAGTTCAGCACCGTGCTGCAGCGGATCAAGGTGTACCGGTCGGCGGCGGCCGACCCCGCACACGTCCCGACCTGGTCCTTCACGACAAGGCGTACACCAGCCGCGGCAACCGCGGGTATGCCCGCCGCCGAAAGATCCGGGTCTGCATCCCGAGCAAGGCCGACCAAGACGCCCACCGTAAGGCCAAGAGATCCAAAGGCGGACGGCCGCCCGCCTTCGACCCCGCCCACTACCGATCGCGGCACACCGTGGAATGCGGCCTCAACCAACTCAAACGCCCCGCCGGGGCCGTGAGTCACATCGACGCCTGGGCGAGGTCGTCGACGAGGCGTGCTACCGGGCGATGGACGCCAGCGGCGGCCATCCGTCGCCGGCAGTTCGAGCACGAGGCGGTCACAGCCACGCTGGACACCGGTCGACCGCCAAGCCGCTTACCAGGAGACTGGCTCGCTCCGTTCGGCCTGCAGGCAGCGGCGGCCGGCAATGGTGCTCATACCGGCCGCCGCTGCCCTCAGATGCGGTCAGGGCTTGACGAGGACCTTGAGGGCCTCGCGAGCGTCCATCGCGCGGTACCCGTCCGGCACCCCGTCGAGGTCGACGGTCCGGTCGAACACCTTCCCCGGCTCGATCTTCCCGTCGAGGACATCGGGCAGCAGCTCGCTGATGTAGGCGCGGGCCGGAGCGGGGCCACCGGTGAGAGTGATGTTGCCGCCGAACAGGCTGGCGAACCCGACGGGAGCATGCTCGTACTGCGGGATGCCGACCCGGCTGATCACGCCCCCGGGCCGCACGACGCCGACGGCCTGCTCGTAGGCGTGCATGTGCCCGACCGCTTCGAGCACCACGTGGGTGCCCCGGCCGCCGGTCAGGTCGCGGACCTTCGCGATGCCTTCCTCGCCGCGCTCGGCGACGACATCGGTCGCGCCGAACTCCCGACCCAGGTCCGTGCGCGCCTTGTGGCGGCCCATCAGAATGATCTGCTCCGCGCCGAGGCGCTTGGCCGACAGCACCGCGAGCAGCCCGACCGCGCCGTCACCGATCACGGTGACGGCGGTGCGCGCGTTGACGCCGCCCTTGACCGCGGCATGGTAGCCGGTGCCGAACACGTCCGACAGCGTCAGCAGCGAGGGAATGAGCGCGGAATCCGCGGCGACGGGCAGCTTGACGAGCGTGCCGTCGGCCAGAGGCACGCGGACCGCCTCGCCCTGGCCGCCGTCGACGTCACCAGTGGCCCAGAACCCGCCGTGCGGGCACGAGGTCTGCAGACCCTCCCGGCAGTACTCGCAGGTCCCGTCGGAGTAGGCGAACGGCGCCACAACCAGGTCGCCCTTACGGACCGTGGTGACCTCGGAACCGATGTGCTCGACGACCCCGATGAACTCGTGACCGATACGCGCCGGCCCGTCCGCCGGGGACATCCAGCGGTAGGGATGCAGGTCGGTGCCGCAGATGCAGGCGGTCGTGACCCGCACCAGCGCGTCGGTCGGCTGCTTCAGGACTGGGTCCGGTACCTCCTCGACCCGGACGTCACCGGCGCCGTAGATCAGCGTTGCTCGCATGGGTTCCTTCCCTCCTGACCGTGGCGTTCACGGCGTTCGTGCGCTTGCCCCAGCAACAGGCCCCTCTCTTCCGGGCGCGGGAGAGTGCCTGGTGGTGAGGCGTACCTCCCTCCTCCGGCGGCGCGCACGTACCGTCGAGGTCATGGCCGCTCCGACCAACATCCGCGCCCAGGTCCGCGACTTTCCTGGTAAGCCGCCCCGGCTCACCCCGGAAGCTGCCGGCCTGCCGGTCTACGGCGGGAACCGGCAGGTCCCGGGACTGCGCCGTGAGGAGATCGCCCTACTCAGCGGCCTGTCGGTGGACTACTACGTGCGGCTTGGGTCAGTGGTTCATCGGATTTGCGGCGTGGAAACCCGGCCGTTCAGGGCCGGGAGGAAACGCCGCTCCCTCCCCTCGGTGATCGTCTTACATGGACGGTTGGTAGGGTGTGAGGCGTGGGTGAGGTGGTGAAGCGGGGCGTACAAGTACCGCTTTTATCCGTCTCCTGAGCAGGCCGAACAGTTGTCCCGCACGTTCGGGTGTGTGCGTCTGGTGTACAACCGGGCGTTGGAGGCGCGGACCCGGGCGTGGGCGGTTGACCGGCAACGCACCACCTATGTGCAATCGTCGGCGTGGCTGACCGAGTGGAAGCGCACCGATGACCTGGCGTTCCTGAACGAGGTGTCGTCGGTGCCGTTGCAGCAGACGCTGCGGCATCTGCAGGCCGGGTTCGTGGCGTTCTGGGACAAGCGAGCCCGGTACCCGAGGTTCAAGTCCAAGCGCAAGTCGCGGGCGTCGGCCGAATACACCCGCTCCGCGTTCCGCTGGCGTGACGGGCAGCTCACCCTGGCCAAGATGAACAGCCCGCTGAACATCGTGTGGTCGCGGCCCCTGCCCGCCGGGGCGGAGCCCTCCACGGTCACGGTGTCCCGGGACGCTGCCAGCCGCTGGTTCGTATCCCTGCTGGTGGAGGACCAGACCGTGAGGCCGCTGCCGCCGGTTGCGGCCGAGGTTGGTGTGGACGCGGGCATCACCAGCCTGCTCACCCTGTCCCACCCGATCCCAGGGGTGAGCGACGAGCAGGGCACGGTGGCCAACCCGCGTTACGGGCAGGCCGACCGGCGCAAGCTTGCCAAGGCGCAGCGGAACCTGGCCCGCAAACAGAAGGGCTCCAACAACCGGGCCAAGGCCCGAATGACGGTGGCCCGCATCCACGCCCGTATCGCCGACCGGCGGCGGGACCACCTGCACAAGCTGACCACCCGACTCGTCCGTGAGACTCAAACGGTCGCGATCGAAGACCTCAGCGTGCGGAACATGCTCCGCAACCGCCGCCTGGCCCGCGTCATCTCCGACGCGGCCTGGGGCCAGTTCCGCAACATGCTGGAGTACAAGGCCACCTGGTACGGGCGTGAAGTGATCCCCGTCCACCGGTGGCTGCCCACGTCCAAGACCTGCTCCGGGTGCGGACGGATCAACACCACCCTCGCCCTCAACGTCCGCTCCTGGACGTGCCCGGGCTGCGGGGCCGAGCACGACCGGGACATCAACGCTGCTCGCAACATTCTCGCCGCCGGGCTGGCGGAGAAATAAAACGCCTGCGGAGCTGACGTAAGACCCCAAGGGAAAATCCTCCCGGAAAGGCAGTCGGCGATGAAACAGGAAACCTCACGGGCGACCGTGGAAAACCGGCCCTTCAGGGCCGGGAGGATGTCAAGTCGTTCCAACGGTCTTTGGTCGCTTGATTCACGCGGCGCGCAGGGGCGCGACGCGCGCCGTCGCTGGACCCTGACCCGGAACGCCGGTTCCGAACGACAACCGAAGAGTCGCTCATCAGCGGAGAGTGGACTGTCGCCCCGTCGCCACCGGGTCGACGACCAATCACTTTGGCGATGACCTCGATATCGTTCGGTACATCCAGGACTCGGATGGCGACCCCGTCTGAAGCGTCCCCGGCCCAGAGGGGAATCTGGTCGCAACGACGATGTCCAACGGTGTGGTCGCCCTGCAGCTGAACAACTTTGCACGGCGACGTCGTTGTCTCGACCGACCCCGGCCTTACCGAATCGATCCTGTTCGACCTCGACGAGTTCGGCGTACCGGCGGCGCCCTTACAGCGGGCGATGGGGACAACGACGATCCAACGTCTTAAGCGCCGCCGATGAGCTGCGCGAGCTGCGGCCAGGTGAGCGTGACCGAGTCGCCGGTCAGCGCCGCGGTGGGCCCTCCACTGTGCCATCGCGCCTACCTCACGACCTCACGAGCCCCGGCGTGCAGGTGCTTCAGCTCGCCGCCGGTCAGCGCGAGTTCGTAGCTGCGGTGGTGCCCGGCTCGCGACAGCGACCACCACAGCATCGCCACACGGCGGGCGCCGGTGGCGCCGAGGTAGCGGCTGAGCATGAGGATCTGGGAGCGGCGGCTGCGGCAGGCCGCGACGGCGGGTGCGGTGTCTGCCCAGTACTGGCCGAGCGCCGACTCGAGGGCCAGCTGCGGCAGCCAGGCGCAGGCGCGCGGCCACAGTCCCCGGGTTCCGCAGGCGGGGGCGGCCACGAGGCGTTCCGCCTCGGTGAGGTAGGTCTGTGGTGAGGTCACCCCTCGATCAGCCAGATGCGCCGATGGCTGGATGTGTCCCGCTCCGGCTATTACGAATGGCGCGGCCGCCCGGAATCGGCGACCGCGCGCCGGCGGGCGGAACTGCAACAGCTGGTCCAGCACTCGTTCGACGCCTTGGGACGGCGACCGCCCACGTTGCCGAACTCGTCACCGTCTGGTCCGGCATGGGGTCACCCGAGCCGGGAGCACCGGAAACGGGAGATGCCAGGTCGCGTAGGGCCGCGAGCAGGGGTCGGCCAGGGCACTGGTGCGGCGCCACCAGTGGTGCACCCTGGGGCGACTCCGGCATCCGCCCGCCAGGCTGTTCGCATGCGGACGTTTGATGTTGTGGTGGTCGGCGCCGGGCCCGGCGGCGAAGTGGCCGCAGGACGTCTGGCCGAGGCTGGCCTCTCCGTGGCGATCGTCGAGGCCGACAAGGTCGGCGGCGAGTGCGCGTACTACGCGTGCATGCCGTCGAAGGCACTGCTGCGCCCCGGCGAGTTGCTCGCCGAGGCGCGGCGGGTGCCCGGCGTCGCCGAGGCAGTGACCGGAAGGCTCGACCGGGACGCCGTGCTGCGACGCCGTGACGAGCTGATCGGCGGCCTCGACGACGCCGGCCAGCTGCCCTGGCTCACCGATCGTGGTATCACTCTCGTGCGCGGCTGGGGCCGGCTGACCGGCGAGAAGCAGATCGAGGTTGGCGGCGAGACGCTGTGGGCCCGGCGGGCGGTGATCCTGGCCGCCGGCACTACCGCGACCTTGCCGGATATCGACGGCCTCGCCGAGTCGAAGCCATGGACCAACCGCGAGGCCACCACGGCCAAGGAGATCCCCGAGTCGCTGGTCATTGTCGGGGGCGGGGTGGTGGGCGTCGAGATGAGCCAGGCATATGCGTCGCTGGGCACCCGGGTGACCCTGGTCGAGGGTTCGCCCGGGCTGCTGCCCCGCGAGGAGGACTTTGTCCGCGAGCAGGTCACCGCGGCCCTGGTCGACGCGGGCGTGGAGATCCGCAGGGGGCGGCAGGCCACGGCCGTACGCCGCGACGGTGACCTGGTGTACGTGACGCTCGACGACGGTGGCCCGGTCACCGCCGAGGAGGTCCTGGTGGCGGCGGGGCGTACGCCGCAGACTGCCGGCCTTGGCCTGGACCGCGTCGGTGTCGCGGCCGAGGGCTTCGTCAAGGTGGATGACCGGATGCGGGTGCCCGGCCTGGATTGGCTGTACGTCGTGGGCGATCTCAACGGGCGGACCCTGTTCACCCACATGGCGAAGTACCAGGCCGCGATCGCCGCCACTGCCGTACTCGGCGGCGACATGACGGCGGAGCACCTCGCCGACGGGCCGGGCGCGCCGCGCGTGATCTTTACCGACCCGCAGGTCGCCGCGGTGGGTCACACTAGCGCCAGCGCGGCCGCGGCCGGGTTGCAGGTACGCATCGTCGACGTGCCGACCGACGGCAACGCCGGGGCGTCGTTCACCGGTGGCGACCGTGGCACGGCACGCTTCCTCGTCGACGAACGGCGCGACGTGTTGGTCGGTGTGACCGTCGTGGGCACCGCAGTGGCCGAGTTCCTGCAGGCGGCGACCATCGCGATCGTCGGGGAGGTACCGGTCCGCCGACTGCGCCACGCGATCCCGCCGTTCCCGACCCGCAGCGAGATCTGGCTCGCCCTGTTCAACGCCCTCGGCATATAGACGGCCGCGAAGCCGGTGGGCCTTTACTCACGAACCCCTACCGAACCCAACCCCTCAGGAGGAAATTATGTCCGATGTCGTCCGCGAGCCGGTCGTTGTTCTCGTCCACGGCGCGTTCGCCGAGTCGTCCAGCTGGAACGGCGTGATCGAGCGCCTCGCCGCCGAGGGTGTCACCGCGGTGGCGGTCGCCAACCCGCTGCGCAGCGTCCGCACCGACGCCGAGTACGTCCGGGACGTCGTCGCGTCCCTCGGCCGCTCCGCGGTCCTGGTCGGCCACTCGTACGGCGGTCAGGTCATCACCCAGGCCGCCGCGGGCGAGCCTGCCGTCCGGGCCCTGGTCTACGTGGCCGCGTTCGCTCCGGAGATCGGCGAGACCGCGCTGGCGCTGTCGAACCAGTTCCCGGGCAGCACGCTGGGTGACGCCGTCGTGCCCCGCGCGCTGACCGGCGGTGGTGGCGAACTCTACATCGATCCGGCGAAGTTCCCGCAGCAGTTCGCGGCAGACGCCGACCCGGGCGAGGCCGCGCTGATGGCTGTCACCCAACGGCCGATCACCGAGGCGGCGCTTAACGAGGGCCTCACCGGCGACGAGCCCGCCTGGCGGCGGCTGCCCAGCTGGTTCGTCTGGGGCAGTGCCGACCGCAACATTCCGGCCGCCGCACTGCGCTGGATGGGTGAGCGCGCCGGGGGCAAGGAGCTGACCGAGATCCCTGGTGCCGGACACGCCCTGCCGGTCACCCAGCCCGGCCCGGTCGCCGGGGCGATCCTGCGGGCCGTCGCCGTCGCGCGCGCTTAAACGGTCCTCGTTCACACCACCGCACCACTCACGGCAAAAGTCCCACCTAACCGAACAGATGGCCCGCGAGACAGCGTCTCTGGTCAGCGTGGCGATCCTGAGTCGACTTGGGTTCCGGGATCGTTTTCCAGCGTGGGGAGGCGTGGGCGTGGAGATGGAATCCGGCGCCCAGTGCGGCTCCTCTCGGCCGGTGGCCGGTGGCCGGTGGTGGGTGTGCTGATCGTGTTCACGCCCTGGTGTCGGTGGGCTGCGCGGGGCAGCCTCCGGTCCGTTGGTGCGTGGTGCGCCGGACGCTTGCCCGCCAGGCTGTGGGGCCGGGTGGGGGAGGGTGCCCTGCCTTGCCTGGCGGGGCGTGAGGTGTGCCGGGTGGGGCCGGTCTTCGACCGGTCCCACCCGGCTGGTCTTGGAGGCGGTGGGGGTGACGACGACGTTGGCTTCGAGCGTGTCCACGACGGGCCTACTACGCCTTGCGGTCCATCCGGACGACCATCGCCGCCGAGCCCGCGCACCGTCCGCGCCGCCAACCGGCGGCGTCCGACCGTCGCCGCCGGACCGGAGGGCAGCACCGATGAGCCGCTGCGCAGCGACGTGCCCCTGGCCGCCCACTCGCCCCGCCAGGAAGCACCACCCGGGCGTGCGTCGCGGCCTGGCCGGGGTCTCAGGTCCGACGACCAGGGTCGTGCACCTCGGTTGACCGGCCGCCCCGACGGGGAGGCTGCACGCAGTCAAAAGTAGTTCACAAGGAGCAGATCATGGCCACGATTCACCTTCACGAGACCACCACCGCGACGCCGGAGCAGTTCCTGGCCGCGTTGACCGACTTCGGGCCGGGCCGATCGAAGCTGTTCAGCGCCACCTCGGACGAGTTCCTGAGGGTGCACGAGCAGGGCCCGACGTTTGCGGATGTCACCGAGGGCACCGGTAGCGCCTGGGAACGGCTGCGGTACGACTGGTCGGATCCGCGCCGAGTGGTCATGAGGACGATCGACTCGAACCTCTGGGGCGGTGCGTCGGGACACACGTACACCATCACTCGGAACCCCCACGGGACGACGGATGTGGATGTCGTGGTGGTGCGGGAGGGCAAGAACGCCAAGGGGCGGGTGATCGGGTTCCTGCTGGGTACCGTCGCCAAAGGGGTTCTGGCGAAGGCGCTGGCTAACTCGGTCAAGGTCGTCGAGGCCCGCAACAACCCGCTGCCTACCGGGTGACCCGCCCGGATCCGGGCCGGTACGCGCGGTTGCCGTCGTGCCGGGCGCCCGGCAGAGCCGCGTCGGCTCAGCCGGAAAGGCGAGCGGCCCGCCGCCGGGCAGGGCACCGCGCAGCGTGCGGCGGTTGGCGCTGCCCGTTGCCTCTTGGCAACACTTTGCGCAGGTGCCATTGGACCGTGCGGGGCTGAGGAACAGCTCCGCGTCGATTTCCATATTCGACTGGCCGTCACGGGCGCGCCTAGCGATCTGCCGCTCCTGCGGGATGAGCTCATCCGGCCTGGAGGCCGTCCGGGTGCGGATCGGGTCGCCGCTGCCGGCCAACTCACGGCAGCTGCTCTCGACGAACGCGTCGGCGGAGACGAACTGGTCGGCCGCGGCCTCGAGGCGAGCGAAATCTTCCACGACTCCGGCGGAGTGTTCCACCACGCCGGCACCGAGGCCCAGGTGCCTGGCCCGCACCCGGACCGGCGGTCGCGCGGCTCCTCCCTGGCGTTCGCGGACCCGGACGGCAACGGGTTCCTGCTGCAGGAGGTGACCGCGCATCCCGGGACGGACCAACCACGTCGTGTACGGATCGGTGGCTGAGCTCGAGCAGGCGTTGCGAGCCGCGGCCGCCCACGGCCAGCACGAGCGGGAACTCGGCCGCGAGGATGCGGACTGGCCGTACTGGTACGTCGCGTACCTGGCCAGGTGGCTGGCCTCGGAGTCTGACATGAGCCGGGCCCCGCACACCCGAACGGCGTGCGGGGCCGTCCCGGCCGGGAGCCGTAGCCTGCCACCGCGGCGTCGGCGGTCGGCGCGGACTGCCCGGCCGGAGCCGGCCCAGGTTCCGGCGAGAGCGGCAGCGCTGTCGTACACCGGTTCGTAGCCGTCTCCCGACACGGCCGATCCAGGTCGAGCAGACCCGGCGGCGAGCCGGGAACGAGGCGGAGGGGCGCTCCTCACCCCGCTCACCCCTCCCCGCCGAATGGCTGCGCCGCCCGGTCGGCCATTCGACCGGACCCTCCCTCAGCCCATGGGGTGCCTCAGCCGGCGTCAGGATGCGGGCACGGCGGGGGAGTGACGCTGTCCCCGAACGCGGCCTGGCCCCACTCTCGCTCAACGATCAGCCGAAAGGCGGCCCGAACCGCCTCGACGTCGGTGGTGTCGAACCGGAACTCGCGCTGTCGCTGCTCGGGCGTGCGGTACAGACGATCGCTCAGATAGCGGTAGTCGATCGGGTACAGGAAGTTTAACGCCGGAAGGTCGTCCCCGAGGACGGCCAGTGCCTGCCACAACGAGCGGATCCACCGGCTCATCGCCGGGCTCCGTCGGGCTGGCCGGCGGGTTGATCGGCGCGCCCGGCCGGCGTGGGCGGGATGGCAGTGGGCAACGAGTTCATACCCGGATCGACGCGCCCCCGCAGACCGATGTTCACCCGGCCGCCTGGCGATTCGGGTGAGCTCGCGCACTGCCGGCGAGTTGCGGAACCTACGCGTTCAGCAGGCCGTCACCATGACCACGAGGGGGCGACTGAGCCGCTCAGGGAAGCCGACCCGGGAGTGGGCCAACAGAGGGTCCTGAACGCATTCCGCCAAGAGTGGGCTACCAGCGGAGACGGTCACCACCGGCGACGACAACGCCGGATACCCGACAACCCTCGACGGCATGCACAGGTATGTCACCCGCCACCGGCTACACCAGCGCCGGACAGTTCGCCTCCCGCACCTACGGTGACCCCGGCACGCGGACGAAGGTGCGGGGACTGGACGATCAGGAGCCCTTCCAACCGGAATAGGGAGATGGCCTGCCAGACGTTGGTCCGGCTCAGTCCATGCTCCTGAGCCAGTCGCATTCTGCTGGGCAGCGACGCGGCGGGCGCGAGGTCGCCGGACGGCCAACAGGCCACCTCGAGGCCGGTGATCGGGTCGTCTCGGGCGGTGGGCGCGCTCGGTCTGCTGGCCGATCGGATCGGCGGGGTGGGCGCGGCGATCGGCCGCGCCGTCCACCGGGACTGACCCCACGGCATGGTCCTCTGGTGCCGCCTGGGACATCCCGGGCGCCGTGCGGGGGCTGCGCATGCTCGACGCCGTTACCGACATCACGATCACGGTGCCGGCCGCCTCGGGGCCTGCCCATGGCGTGGCCCTGGGCAGGCCGCTGATGACGATGTCGACCATCTGGAGGCCAGCAAACGTACGGTTCGCCAGGGCGAAGTACCCGGGGCACGGATCGAGGTCCGGTGCCTGATGCAGTAGCTGCCCATTGATCCCTGCCCGCCGGTTGGCAAGATGCCATGCAGGCCGGCTCGGAGACACGGACGTTCTCATGCGCGACGACGGCCGGCAATGGGAATGGGTGTGGGCCAACTGGCGTGGCCTTCAGCGGCGTCGCGGACTGAGCGCACGGGCGGGACACCGCCAGCGGGCCGGGACGAGACGTGCCGGCCCGCTCGCCGGGCCGGCCGGCCGTCAGCTGTCGAGGCGCTCGATGATCGTGGCGTTGGCGGTGCCGCCGGCCTCGCACATGGTCTGCAGCCCGTACCGGCCGCCAGTGCGTTCGAGGGCGTGCAGCAGGGTGGTGGCGAGGCGGGCGCCGCTGGCCCCGAGCGGGTGGCCGATGGCGATGGCCCCGCCGTCGATGTTCACCTTCGCCGGGTCAGCGCCGGTCTCCGCGAGCCAGGCGAGCACGACCGAGGAGAACGCCTCGTTGACCTCGAACGCGTCGATGTCGGCTAGGGTGAGGCCGGCCCGGGCGAGCACCCGGGCGGTGGCCGGAATGATGCCGGTGAGCATAAAAATCGGGTCGTCCCCGACGACCGTCGCGGTGTGGATCCGGGCCCGGGGGCGCCATCCGCGCCGCCGGGCGGTCTCGCTGGTGGTGAGCAGCAGCGCCGCCGACCCGTCGTTGAGCGGGCTGGAGTTGCCTGCGGTGACCTTCCAGTCGATCTCACCGAAGCGCGCAGTCCAGTGCGCGGCGGCGAAGGCCGGCGGCAGCTCGGCGAGCCGTTCCACCGTGGTCCCAGGCCGGATGGTCTCGTCAGTGGCGAGGTCGACGCCGGGCAGCGGGGCCACCTGGCTGTCGAACCGTCCCTGCCGCCAGGCCTCGGCGGCCCGCTGATGGCTGGTAGCGGCGTACTCGTCGAGCCGGGTGCGGGACAGGTCCCATTTGCGGGCGATCAACTCCGCGCTGACACCCTGCGGGATGAGACCGCCGGGGTAGCGCGCGGTCACTGCCGGCCCGGCGACATCGGCCCGGGCACCGTCGACGACGGCTGCGCTGCCGATCGGCACCCGGCTCATCGACTCCACCCCGGAGGCGACCACGATGTCGTACGCCCCGGCGACCAGGCCCTGGGCGGCGAAGCTCAGCGCCTGTTGGCTGCTGCCGCACCGCCGGTCGACGGTCACCCCGGGCACCGACTCGGGGAATCCGGCGGCGAGGGCGGCGAGCCGGGTGGTGTTGGTGCTCTGCTCGCCGACCTGGCCGACGGCGCCGCCGATGATGTCGTCGATCTCGACCGGGTCGAGGCCGGGGACCCGGGCGACGAGGCTGCGCAGCGCGTGCGCGTGCAGCTCGACGGGGTGGACCTCGGGATACGCACCTCGTTTCGCCTTGCCGATGGGGGTTCGTACCGCCTCGACGATGACCGCGTCCCGCATCCCTGCCTCCTGCGAGTTGACCCGGACCGATTGGTCCGGGACCGAGTAGTCCGATCCTGCGCCGCCCGGGTCGCGCCAGTCAATCGTTGACGGACCAGCCGGTCCGTTATCCTCGCCACAGCGACCGTGAAGGGAGGGGCCCATGGCGCGCACCGCCGCCCCGGGCAGCCGGGAACGGGTTTTGCGCACGGCCGGCGAACTGTTCTATCGGCACGGTGTGCGGGCCGTCGGGATGAACCAGGTGATCGACGCGGCCGGCTGCGGCAAGAGCCTGCTCTACGCCCACTTCCCCAGCAAGAACGACCTGGTGGCCGCGTACCTGCGGGCCTGCCGTGCGGTGCGGGACCGGGACTTGGCGGCGGCCACAGCGGGCCTGGCGGACGACCCGGCCGCACGGCTGCGCGCGCTCGTCGCGGAGATCGCCGCCAGTACCACCCGGCCGGACTTCCGCGGCTGCGCGTTCCGGATATACCTCACCGAGTTCCCCGAGGACGAGGGCGGGCCCGCCCGGGTGGCGCGGGACTACCTGCGCGACAGCCGGGCCGAGATCGACGGCCTCGTCGCCCGGCTGGACGTGGCGAACCCCGGCCAGCTCGGCGACCGGATCTGGCTGATCGTGGAAGGGCTCTACGCGAGCGCCGCCCGGCCCGACTCGGCTACCGCGTCCGCCGCTGCGACCCAGTTCGTCGACGACCTACTCGCCGCCGCCGCGCCGCGCTGAGCGGTCACTCAGCCAACGGCTCGGATCTCGTCGCCGTGCTGGTCCAGCCCGAGCAGGGGCCTGTCGTAGTGCGGCGGGGTCGCCGAGAAGCTGACCGGTCGGCGCACCCCCAACGGTGCGTGCATCCGGCCGGTTCAACTCGTACCAGGAAAGGGCTTGAGAACCCCGTGACATCGCTGGTCGGCGATGCGGTGATATGGTCGGCGGCTCGCCCGCCGCAAAGTGACGCAAACCCTCGTATTTCCGGTAGAAGATCTTCAACGACATCCTCGACCCCAACCAGAACCGGGACACTCGTTGTCTGACTGAACCGAGTGGCCAGCAGCGCCGTTGTAGGACCGGACATAGCAGGCGGGGCGGCGTCTTGTCCGGGGGTGATGGGCATGGACGACGGGCGCCGGGCGCAACCAGCGACAGGAATCCAATTAGGAGGGCGGGATCGGAGGGTCCGTGCCTTTGATCCCATGCACGGTCGTGGGATAGCGATTGCTGTCGCCCCGGTTGGGCCGCCGTCATTCAACATGAATTGTTCTGATTCGAGTGGAGGAGAATCATGTTAGGCAGCAAGAGAGTTATTCGCGCTGTTGCACCCTTCGTTGTAGCGGGTGCAGTATCGTCCAGCCTTCTACTTGGCGGACCGGGATCAGCCTCCGCTGCACCCGTCAGAGCGCAAATAGCTGCGGGGTACGTCAATGACATCATTCGTGAAGATATTTGGGCCTACGCCCTGTGTTTGGGCGAAGCGCAACATAGGAATAATTACACTTACGGAAACCCAAACGGCTCGCCTGACCAGTACTTCTACTGCGCGTCGCGCGACGCGGGCGGCTTCAACCTCTGGTGGAGGCACTGGGTCTAAGCGCCTGCGCGAGCAAGTCCGCGAACAGGTCGAGGGTCGAACCGGCAGCCGACGGCCGCGCTGGTCGACTCCCAGTCGATACGCGGTGCCGACACCGTCGTCCGACCCAGCCACGGCTACGACGCCGCGCGCGAGTTGATGATACGCCGTGCCGAGTGGCGGGTCGGGCCGGGCCGGTGGCGTCAGGCTGTCGGGTGGCAGAGCCGGTTCGGGTACGTCGAAATCTGTCCGCCCGTAACCCAATCTGGCTCTTCGAACTTGAGCGGGGTTCGCGGGTGAGTCGACCCGAGCGTGAAGGGCTCGCAGCCCGTCACTGATCATCTGAGTGTCTAGTTCGGATGGTCACAAGTGAAGAGCTGCGAGCATGGTCAACGATACGACCCGGCTGCTGGGGCTGGACGGCCTGGTCGCTGAGCGGGTCGAGGTGGACGTCACCGGCGTCCCGGTGGTGGACCTGTCCACCGGCTGTGAGCAGGCACGATGCTGCCCGCACGGGCGGGCAGCGGGCGCTGAAGGTGAAGCAGTGGACCACAACCCGGTCGAGGGACCTGCCAGTCGGAGGCCGGACGGTACGGCTGCGCTGGCGCAAACGTCGCTGGTACTGCTCGACGCCAGGCTGTCCGCGTAAGTCGTTCACCGAGTAGGTCGCGCAGGTCCCGGCCCGTGCCCGGCTGACCAGCCGGCTGCGGCAGGCGGCCGGGGCGGCGGTCGCCGACGCGGGTCGCACGATCGTGCAGGCCGCCCGGGACGACGGCATCTCCTGGCCGGTCGTCGCTGCCGCGTTCACCGCCCACGCGAGCGCGGTGTTGCCGGCCGAGCCGGAGCCGGTCGCGGTGCTGGGCATCGACGAGGTGCGTCGCGGTAAGCCGCACGACCTCTCGACCTGCTCGCAGTCGCCCGCACCCAGCCGAACAGGGAACACGTCCACCAGCTGCTGCACCGCTTCTACGCCCGCTGCGCCGCCTCTGACCTGCCCGAACTGCACCGGCTCGCCACCACGATCGAGACCTGGTGGCCACAAATCCTGGCGTTCCTGACGACCGGCATCACCAACGCCGGCTCCGAAGGAACCAACCGGGTGATCAAAACCATCGCCTGCAACGCCTACGGCTTTCGGAACCCCGAAAACCAACGCCTACGCACCCGCACCGCCACCACCCGACACCACCGAGGACACCTCAACCCCGCTTAAATTCGAAGAGCCCCCAATCTCCAGTGCGAATTGACGAATGCCCTGTCGATAGTGCTGGTGGGCAGAATGCGTTGTTGCGCCATGGCGTTCTCGTGGAAAGCGCCCACCGGTAGTGTTTACGGATTGTTAGGTCCTTGGCTTATCGCATGAGCACCCGTTTGTATGACAGATGCTACACGGGAGTGGTCAATTCCCCCGGACACAAACCGAATCCCAGCGATGCGTCGCAAGATCGATATCTGCTCGCACCGTTTGCGTCCTGCCACCAATGCGGCGACTTCGGCCGACGCAGCGGGGACAGGTTTCACTGCACCCGCCGCGGGGTGGTGTGGCAGGCCGACGTGAACGCCGCGATCAACATCCTGCACCGAGCCGGCGACCCCGACATCGCCCTGCACACCCCACACCACAGGGTGAAGCAGATCCTGCAGGACCGGGCCGATCGCCACCGGACGCTTCGTGGAATCGCCGGAGGCGCGAGCAAGTATGCGGCCCTCATCGTCGACTGGATCACCGCCAGTAGGCGACCGCGTCGTCGTGCGCCCGCTGCAACCAGGCGAAGGCCTTCCGTACGGACACCAGGGGCCGACCAGGGAGTCCCACTGGTGCAAACGCCGCGGCCATGCTGCAAGTGTCTTCTTCGACAGCGATACGATCCAGGAGGCAGTCATGAGCACCCCCGAAGTGCCCAGTGACGACGCGACCAGCGGCGCGAGCGCTGGGAAGGTCGACTTGAAGCTGGAAGTCGTCGTCATCCCCGTTTCGGATGTCGACCGTGCGAAGGCCTTCTACGGGAGCCTCGGGTGGAGGCTGGACGCTGACTTCGCCTTTGACAACGGCTTCCGGGTTGTCCAGTTCACTCCGCCGGGCTCGCCTTGCTCGATCCAGTTCGGCACGAACATCACAACGGCGATGCCCGGCTCGGCCCAGGGCCTCTACCTGGTCGTCTCCGACATTGAGGCTGCGCGAGACGTGCTCGCAGCCCGTGGTGTAAAGGTCAGCGAGGTATTCCACGCCGAGGCGCCGGGTGCCCAGTTCCGGCCCGACGGCACGAGCGGTCGGGTCGGCGGGCCGGCGGACGATCACGCCAGCTACGGATCCTTCGGCACGTTCAGCGACCCGGACGGCAACGGCTGGCTGCTGCAGGAGGTCACGACGCGGTTGCCCGGCCGCATCGAAGCCACTGAAACTTCGTACTCCTCGGCGAACGACCTGCAGCAGGCGTTGGTGCGTGCGGCGACTGCCCATGGCGAGCACGAAAAGCGCACCGGGCAGCACGACGAGAGCTGGCCGGAGTGGTACGCCGCGTACATGGTGGCCGAGCAGTCCGGCGGGGAGCTGCCGACGTGAGAGCTGAGCCCGCGGTCCCATGAGATGCAGTGCACTGTCGCTTTGAACGTCTCGCGATACGTCACTTCACCCAAGGAATGGGGCGCGTGTGGCCGAGACGACATACGCCCTGCCGACGCCTCGCCGTGGGTGCGGGTCGATTCTCGGCGTCGGGAGGGCGCTGTCAGCGGCGGGTCTGATGTCGGCACCCATCGTCGAAGTCGACCGGGTGAAGGAGTCTCGGTTGGCGACTCGACCTGACGTCGCCTTCGACAACGGCCTTCCGGGCCGTCCAGCTCACGCCGCCGGGCTCCGGGTGCTCGGTCCAGTTGGGCACGAATCGAACGACCATTACGAGAACGCGCGAACCGAGAAGGAGACGCATCATGAGCCAATTAGTCCTCACTGCGGTAGGCGGCGATCTCGACGACACCGTCTCACTGGACCTCGGACCTGAGGGCTCGCCCGGAGTCGACGACGTCGTGATCGAGGTCGAGGCGGCGCCGATCAATGGCGCAGACTTACTGTTCGCGGCTGGCTGGTTCGGGGTCTACCCAGAGGTCCCCGCAGCAATGGGGGCCGAAGGTGTGGGTCGCATCGTCGGGGCCGGGTCGCAGGTCGATCCCACACTGGTCGGGCAGCGTGTGATCATCCTGCCGACGTTCCGTTACGGCACCTGGGCCACCAGAACGGTGGTGCCGGCGCGGAACGTCATCCCAGTCCCCGAGGGGGCCGATCCTCTGCAACTGGCGATGCTCTCCGTCAACCCGGCCGCTGCATATGCCCTGTTGAACGACTTCGTCCCGCTGCAGCCGGGCGATTGGGTCGGCTTGAACCTCGCCAACTCGGCCGTCGGGCACTACCTGATCGCCCTGGCTCAGCGCGCCGGCATCAAGACGCTGGCGGTGGTTCGCCGCGAGGACGCTGCCGACCACGTCCGACAGCTCGGCGCCGACCTCGTCGTACTCGATGGCGATGACCTCGGCGAACGTGTCGCGCAGTCTCTGCGCGGCGCCAGGCTGCGCGTCCTGTTCGAGGGCACGGGTGACCCCGGCCAGGTGGCTCAGCTGGTGACCGCGGTGCAGGAGGGTGGCTCGGTGATCACCTTTGCGGCCGTTACTGGTCAGGCTCCCGTGCTGCCACTGGCGGACCTGATCTACCGGGGAATCTCTCTTCGCGCGTTCTACATTCTCAACTGGATTCGGGACACACCACGGGAGCGCCTCGAGCGTGTCTACGCCGAGTTGTCGGAACTCGTCGAGAAGGGCGCCATCGGTGCGGTCGTCGAGGCGACCTACCCGCTGGATCAGCACCAGAAGGCGCTGCGGCACGCACAGAAGAACGCTCGCACCGGCAAGATCCTGTTCGTCCCGAACGAGTCGGCCATGTAGGCATAGTGGCAAGGGCGTATTGGAAAAGGCGCTGGCAAAGACAGTCGAGGCCATCGAATCCCGCAACACCGGGGCGAGGTCATCGGAAACCGCATAGACGTGCGAAGGAGTAAATAATGGCAACGGACACACAGGCGGTGGAGCTCTCGCAGCTGACGGCGCCGATCATCACGGTCGAAGCGGCCAACGGCGTCACGTACGCCTATCGGCGCTTCGGCAGGAGCGACGCCCCTTGGCCGCCGCTGCTCTTTCTGCAGCACTTCCGGGGCAATCTCGACAACTGGGACCCGCTGCTCGTCGACACCATTGCAGGACACCGTGAAGTGATCCTCCTCGACAATGCAGGCGTGGGCCTCTCCTCTGGCAAGGTCCCCTCTACCGTCACCGAGATGGCCCGCGATGCGATCGCCTTTCTTGACGCGTTGGAGATCGGCCGGATCGATGTGCTTGGCTACTCTCTGGGTGGCATGGTCGCCCAGGAGCTCGCGTTGCTGCGGCCACGGGTGGTACGCCGCATCGTCCTGGCAGGAACCGGTCCACGGGGCGGCCAGCAAATGCACGGCTGGACCTTCGACATCGAGCGTACGGCGAACAACGCGAACAACGGCATCGAGGACCTGCTCCACATCTTCTTCGAGGTCACTGAGACCAGCCGGGCGCTCGGCCGCGAGTACATCCAGCGGGCCTTCGGCCGGATGGAGGGGGCCGACAAACCGAATGGTCCGGAGGTCGCGCGCGCTCAGTACGACGCGATCGTGGAATGGGGGATCCCTGACCCGACCCAGCTCAATAGGCTTGCCGGGATCACCCAGCCCACGCTCGTCGCCAACGGTGACAACGACATGATGATCCCGACCGTCAACTCGCAGATCCTCGCCGATCACCTGCCCAACGCGCGGCTGCGGATCTTCGCCGACGCCGCGCACGGGTTCCTCTTTCAGTACCCCCGACAGTTCGCCGAGCTCGTCACGGAGTTCCTGTCCGCGGCTTGACCCTACCTCTTTGTTCACACCGACGAAGAGGTCACTGGTTCAATCCCAGTATCGCCCATAAAGAGAAACCGCAGGTGAGAGGCCGGTTGGGGAGGTCCCCGACCGGCCTCTCTGCTACCCCTCGCTGGAGATCATGAGTCGCCCGTGAGTGGCGGTTCCGCGGCCTCGGCAGCAGCGGCACCACACCTCGTTCCGGCAGGTTCGCTCGGATGCCAACGTCGAACCCCTGCTACATCCCTTCCTCCTCCCGGGCCGCCGCGATCCGATCCACAATGGTGTTCGGTCGGGATGCTGACCGTCTCCCGTCACCCCTCAGTGCGCTCTAGTGAGCACATGGTCGGGCAGTCCTGCCTGGCGGTGGGGCGGTCTCGGTCTTACTCGCGTGGGTGGTGCCGGGTTGACGTTTTGCGGCCACCGGCCCGCTGGGGCGGGTCTTCTGGTCGGCTCCGCGCCCTGCCACCGGGCCACTCCCGGCGGTGGTTGCCTCAGAGAGTGTTGTGTTACTGGCCGATCAC
>NZ_LWLS01000106.1 GCF_001905095.1 Micromonospora sp. CB01531 | reverse complement strand
CTTGACACCTCAGCTCCTGGGGTGTCTGACACCGCACGAGCTGCGGCACACGGCAGCGAGTCTCGAAGTGGCCGAGGGTGCCAACGTGAAGGCGGTGCCGCCGATGCTCGGGCACGCCTCGGCAGGGATGACGCTGGACGTGTACGCGGACCTGTTCGAGGACCACCTGGACCAGGTCGCGGACCGCCTCGACCGGGGCGGCCGCTAGTGCTGCTGCGGACTCAGTGCGGACGGCCTCTTGCGGACTAGATGCGGACGGCTTGCCAGGCGGCCCGCTCCACGTTTTGGGGCGAGCACCTGCCCCATGCCCCGCGACTGCTGCTCAGGCAGCTCGGGCGCGCACTTCCGGACTATGTGTCACGATCTTGGCCATGCGTCTTCCGTTCGGCCTGCTCGTTGCATCCGTCGCGGCTGGTTTGCTTTCGGTTGCGGCAGCGCTGCTCGCCATGGCAGCCGCGTCGCTGCAGTTCGGCCTGGTCATGCTGCTCGCATTGCTCGGCTACGTGCTGGTGAGTCGGGGTGTGCGCCGCGTGAGGTGGGCCGTCGCCGCCGGTATCGGGCTACTTGCCGTGGTCGCGGCGGTAAGACTGTTCTGGTACCAGGAACAGGTCGATGAAGCAGGCTGGCTGCCACACGGCCAAGGGGTAACGAAGACGGCCATGTTGGCGCGTTGGCAGGAGATGATCGACCGGGAAAGGCTCGCCGCGCTGGGTCTGGCGCTTGGCGTTCTCTGTCTCGCGGCCGGTGCGTTGGCGTTACCGTCACGCGGCAGGCGGCGGGGTGTCGCGACGACAGTCCTCGCGCTGCTGCTACTCGCCTGGTTCGGGCTGAGCGCCGCGCGGGAGTTCGGCCGTTATCCGCTGATCGACCTGCTCGGGGCGGTGTGGCCGGCGCTGCTCGCTGCCCTCGTAACCGTGGGGACATTCGCGCTGTCAGGGTGGCGGACCGACCGGCGTTGGCTGCTCCCGGTGGGGTTGTTCCTGCTGTCACTCGAGGCGGCTCACGCCTACTCGGATCTCGCCGAGCAGTGGTCAGGCTGGTGGGTTATGGCTAACCCTCCCGACGGCGTCCTCCTGACCATAGGGGTGGCGCTGAGCACGCCAACGGAAGGCTTCCCGCAGGTATCGCGCGCCATAGAGGCGGCAATCGCGCTCGCCGGTGCGGGACTGGTGGCCGCCGGCGCATTGCGTAGCTCCCGCGAGGCTGACGCTCCATAGGTCGCGGCCGGGCAAGGTATCTCTCTTGAGGAACGGATCTCCTCGTCGGGCCGTCGTAGGCCGTCCCCCTGGCGGGGAGCGGGTCGCGGTGTCCCATATTCGGTCCCGGGATCACTCCGGGACCTACCAGTGCCCGCCCCCCGTAGCCGCGCTGTCCCACATGGGTTGCTCTGGCCGGCCAACTGCGGCGCACCGTAGCAGGCGGGTACGACGTCGCGCCCCGGTCCCTCATCGCCGTCGACATGGTCACGGCGACCGGGTGATCCGAGGGCAAGCTGGCTTACCCCCGCTGTCCTGATCGAATGGCACGCTAATGGCACGCGCGGAGACACCTCTCGACATCTCACACCACTTCGTCGCCGTCCGCCGACCTCTTGCGGACTGGATGCGGACTACCAGGGCACGCGTGAGGCGCGGCTGCTCGACTCGGTCTGCAAGCCAGGCTTACCGGCCAACTGCCACTGCGGGCGAGGTGTCGGCGAGGCAGCGCGGGCCCGACGCCGGTCTACCCGCGTTCGGCGCAGGCTCCTCTGCGCAGCGCGTAATCGGCCTGCCCCGTGTAGTGCCAGGCGGGGTTGAGTCGCAACGCCAGGGCCGGCGCCTGCCAGGCCCCGCTGGCCTGCTCGATGAGCTCGTATTCCCAGCTGGTCTCGTGAGTCGGCGTAGTACCGTGGCGGAGGAAGTCGGCCAGCCGCTGCAGTTCGGCGGGCCGGTCGAGCAGCCTGCCGTGCAGGCTGGTCACCTCGTACACGGGGAGCTCGGGATAGGCCCCAGGCGGGACGGTAACCGCGTCGGCTATCGGTAGGAACAGGACCATCCGTACGCCCGGCACCGGGCAGAACATGTTGTTGCGGAAGAACGGTGCCTCGTCCATCAGCGACCGCAGGAACGGCTCGTCGGGATCGTTCGGCACCCGGCCGGTGGTGCCGATCAGCGCGAAGATGCCCCGCAGCTGCCAGCCGGAGGCGACGCCCCAGCCGGAGCTGGCCTCCGGCGGCGGATAGTAGATCTGCCCGGCCCGGATGAGCGGGCTAGCCAGCGCCGCCGCTTCGACCGCCGGGTGCGGCATCCGGCCCAGGTAGTAGCGGATGATCATGGCGCCCTCGCTCACCCCCACCAGCGCCACCGGCTTGCCGGTCCGCGCGTGCAACTGATCCACCTGGTCGGCGAGCAACCGCGCGCTGGTCTCCACCGACTGGTGGGTGTCCTGCGCCCGGTAGGGCCTGGGCCGCCCATCCGCCTCGGTGCCCCGATAAGAGAAAAGCGTCAGGGGTGCCGAGGCGAATTCGTGGGCGAGCCGCCCGTCGTAGCTGGTTTCGTAGCCGTCGAGGAACAGCACCGTGTATCGGAGGTTCGCGAACTCCGGCCGGGCGGCGGCGGCCCGCAGCAGCGGCGGGTCCGTCGGGCGCTGGCCCAGCGCCACGATATCGTCTTGAAACACCAGCAAACCCAGGACCAGCACAAACGCCACCGGCGTCACCGGTACGCGCCGCCACCGGACCTGCTCCTGGGTCACCGCGGCGCGCACCACCCGCAGCCACAGCAGGCCATTGGCCGCCCCGGTCAGTGCCACGACCGGAACCGTCAACCAGGACGGAACCCCCCAGACGAGGGCGCCGGCCGCAGTGAGCACGACGAAGTTGAGGATCGCCCAGCCGACCAGGGCAGCCGAGGGCAGCCCGCGCCACCAGCCCGGCACCATCCCACCCCGCTGCAGCAGCGGGGCCAGGACCAGCAGCGGTAGCAACTCGAAGACGATCCACCAGGACAGCGCCACTTCCACGGTGACCAGGGCTATCGCCGCCCACGGCGACAGCAGCACCGTGGCCAGCGCGGAGATCGCCAGGTTACGGCCGGCCAGCCGCCTCCACGACGGGCGGGGCACCTCCGTCGGCCAGGCGATCGCGATCAGCACGGCGCAGAACAGTCCGCGCAGCACGATGGTGGCCAGCAACTCGACGGCGAACCCGATCCACGAGTTGTGGTACACCAGCACCCAGAGCAGGTCGTGGAACGTCCCGTACGGCCAGACCGCGCTGGCCTGGGGCGCCAGGCCGAGCACCGAGGTGAACCGTACGCCGCGCAGCACGGCCGCCTCGATCGCCGGCGGCACGGCGCACAGGATGACCAGCTGCAACAGACGTACCCGGTCGGGGCGCACGGATCCTCCTCGCCGGCGGCGACCGCCCAGGCCCGGCATCACTGCTGCGCCTGATACCCGCACCGCGCCGGAACATTCGTCGCCGCAGCAGGACAATCCCGGAAGGCGAGGAGCCGCTATAGCCGGGGCGCCCTTCCGCAAACTCGATCGTCATTGAAGCTTGACGGGCACCATGCGGCTTCATAGCGGATCTCCTCGTCGGGCAGTCGTAGACCGTCCAGCCTCCCCGGACGGGGGGACAAGGTGGAGCGCCCTACTGGACGAGTCTCAATGGTTGCTTACGACATCCGACAGCACCATCCGCCATGTATGGTCGCGGTCCCCGCAAACGGCCTGCGGGCCCGGCCACGACGGCCGGACCCGCGGCACGGCGTGTTCAGGCGGCGACATTTGCCGCTGCTGCGGCTGTCCGGTAGGCATTCGCGGTGGCACGCGCGGCGCGGGTCCGTTTCCGGTGTGTGGCGGTCGCGGCCAGGTGTGCGGCGGCCTGCGGAGATGCGACGCCGGTGAGTAGCCCGCTTGCCAGGGCGTGGGCGATGCGTTGGTCGATGCGTCGGGCTCGCATGCGTAGGGCGTCGGCGGTGATGCCCATGGCGTCGGCGATCGGTTCGATTGCCCGCCGGCCGAGGCGTAGGTCGATGTAGGGCTGCTCGTCGCAGGCGTCGAGCAGGCCCAAGATGACCGCGCGGCGTATGAGTAGGTCGGGATGGCCGTAGGGGACGGTGGGGGTGCGGGGTCCGATGACGTGCTGGATATCGTCGACCGGCACCGCCTCGCCGGCGCGTTGGCGCAGTGTGTATCCGGCTCGCCATGCGGCCATGCATAGCGATGCGTACGGCGCGGGTTTCGACAGGTCCGTCCGGTCGCGCAGCGCCGTGAGGAACCCGGTGAGGATTTCCGAGTCGATGTCGTGGGCGTCGCCGGACCAGCCGAGCCGCAGTTGGCCGGCGCATCGGCGTAGTGCCGGCATCGCCATGCCGGCCGCGGCGACCACCCACGCCGGCCCCTGCAGCCGGGCGCGCAGGACCAGTTCCCGCCACACGGTGTCACGGGCTGTGTAGGCGCGTGGGTGCTTCAGGAGCCAGTCGCGCAGTGCCGGCAGTGTCATGGAGCTGGCGGGGAGGTCGTTGTCATCGTGCAGCTTGTCGAGATCGAGTGTCATCGGGTTGGGGTCGCGTGTCAGTGCCGCGAAGGCGGCGTTGACGGCGTCCAGTGGCGAGTCGGGCCAAGCGGTGTCGGGCGCTGCCATGTCAACAACTCCTTGTCAGGGCGAGCGTCGATGACGCGTCGATGGGTGTCGTCGGTTGCGGTGACACTGATTGCGCCACGGCGGCCTCACAGACCTCTGACAGCGCAGCTCGCCGCATCGGTGTCAGCGGCAACGGCGGCGACCGTCGCTGTGGCCGGGTGTCTGACACGCCTCGGCAGCGTCGACCGTTTCCGATCGTGGCGATCTGACAGAGCCGCCCTGACCTGGACGTACCCGCCTTTGCTGTCGCCTGGCCGCGGTCTGTCGGCGCGAGCGGACATCCAAGCCGTCGCACTGCCGCCGGGGTCTGACAGTGCGGCGGGGAGTCTGACAGGTACCCCGGTCAGTCCCTCCGAGTCTGACAGCGAGGCCGTTGTCAGGTGTCCCGTCTCAATCAAGTTGCGCGTGTCGCAATGAAGTTGCTCCGACCCGGCTGTTTGTCTCACTAGAGTTGCCCCGGCCTTTCGCCGTGGCACTGGCAGCTGCGGTGTCCGACGGGGTGGTCGCCGCCGTCGCGACGACATGGCGGCGTCTGACAGCACAGGTCGCCCTCGCCATGTCATCGATGCCATTCGCTGACATGGTGGGCATTGTCCGTCACGCTCGGTGTCTGACAGCGGCGTCAGGTATCGCAGGGATGCTCTGACATTCGGCGGCGGCGTCCGTCGGACACGGTCACCCCTCGACCGGCGCGCAAGGCCGGCGGATCTCCTACCAGGGCTGTCAGGTCAGCCCCCTCGGCTGTGAGAGGTCTGTCAGGCCTGGGGGTGTTCGCCGGAGCTGACAGAGCCCGGTTTGAGGGTGTCAGCGCATCACGGCGCGGCGCGGAGCCGACATTCAGATGAGCGAGCACACGCCGCAGCACCACCCAGACCCTGTCCGCCCGGTCGACCCGTGTGTCGACCCGGCCCTGATCGACCTGGTCGCCGGCGACCCGCCGGTGCCGGTCACCGTATGGCGCACCGCCCGCACCGCCGCCGACGCCGGCCGAAGCGTCGGCGCTCGGCTGGCCTACCGGCTCATCGCCGCGTACAGCCGTCCCGGTGAGGTCGTCGTCGACCTCACCGGCGACCACGCCCTCGCTGGCGTCTGCACGGCGGGCGGTCGCCGGCACCATCCGGGCTGGTTCACCGACGCGTCCAGCCTGATCATCGGACCGGCCACCCTGCCGGCCCGCCCCGACCCGGCCGCCCCCTTCGACGGCGGCGGCGACGTGCCGGACATGAGCGTGTGGTTTGGCGACGACCTCACCGAGCCGGACCTGGCCACCGAGCTGCCCGCCACCGTCCCCGGCCACACGTCCCTGGCGGGGGCGACGAGTCTGGTGGTGGCCTGCTGGCCCCTCGATCCCGCCGACGCCACCAACCGGGTGCGGCTGGCGTGGCTGCTGACCGCGTGCGCGCGGCTGCTGCGCCCCGGAGGCTGCCTCGTCCTCGTCGTAACCATCCCCGCCGCGGCAGGTGGGCCGGAGGACTTCACCCCGGTGGCCACCGCCGCCGCGGCTGTGGGCCTGGGCTACCTGCAGCACATCGTCGCCGTCGCCGCCGACACCGACGGCGACACGTTCGTCTACCACGTCACCGACGAGGAACTGCTCACCCTCACCCAGCAGACCGATCAGCGGTCGGCGGTGGCGCACCTGAAGGTCCACGCGGACCTCGTCGTGTTCACGCCCGTCGCACCGATGGCCTCGCCGCGTGAGGGGCGCCGCGACGGGGGTGATCGCCGTGGCTGAGCACACCCCCTCCCCCACCGACCCGAACCAGCCTGAGGACACCTACCGCGGCCGGCATCGGAGCTACGAGGGTCGGCACCGCGACGACGAGAGCCGCCACCGGGCCCCGGACGGGCCAGAGGGCCTGTCGGTGTGGGCGACCGCGCAGCAGACCGGGCCGGTGCAGCGGCGCGGCCGGTACGTGCCCGAGTCGGGCAAGCATCCCGCCCGGATGCTCCCGGCGATCGCCGCCCACGCCGTGCACGCCTACACCCAGCCGGGCGATCTCGTCCTCGACCCGATGTGTGGGATCGGCACCACCCTCGTTGAGGCCATCCACGCCGGCCGCGATGCCATCGGTGTGGAGTACGAGCCGCGGTGGTCGAACATCGCGGACGCCAACATCGTCCACGCCCAGCGGCAGGGCGCTACCGGGCGGGCGTCGGTGGTCCGTGGCGACGCCACCCGCCTGCGGTCGCTGCTGCCCGCGGCCCTCGCGGGGCAGGTCGCCTTGGTGGTGACCTCTCCCCCGTACGGGCCGACCGTGCACGGCCTCGTTCGGCCGGGCGCGGACGGGGTGGCGAAGTTCGACAACACCTACGGCACTGACCGCGGGAACCTCGCCTACCGGGACCTCACCGGCCTTGCCGACGGGTTCGAGCAGATCCTGTCCGGCTGCGCCGTACTGCTGCGCCCCGGCGGCACCGTGGTGGTCACCGCGCGGCCGTGGCGCAAGAACGGCCAGCTGGTCGACCTGCCGTCCGCGGTGATCGCCGCGGGTGTCCGCGCTGGCCTGGTGCCGACCGAGCGGTGCGTCGCGCTCCTCGCGGCGGTCCGCAACGGGCACCTGATCGCCCGGCCGTCGTTCTTCCAGCTCCAGGCCGTGCGCAAGGCCCGCACCGCCGGCACCCCGCTGCACCTGATCACGCACGAGGACGTGCTGATCTTCCGCCGGCCCGGGACTTCCGCGAGTTCAGGAAACCTGAAGGACGCCACCGACGGCGGGGTGGTCGCGTGAACACATCCGCCGCCCGATATCTCAGCCTCGACGCGGGCGCGCAGTCATCCGCACTGCTGCTGCTCGCCGTCCGTGGTGAGATCCCCAGCTTCGTTGCGCTGGACGCCTCAGCCCTCGCCGTCCTCGTTCTCGTCGTCTGGGACCGTCAGCCACTCGCCGGGCAACCGATGCCGCATGGCTTGCACTGCTGCCGGGGTTCGGCCGTGGACCCACAGCCACGTCCCGCCGTCGTCGCGCAGCATCACATCGAGGCCGGCGAACCAGCGGATTGGCGGCCCGTCCATCCCGGCCCAGAAGGGGAAGTCCGGCAACGGCAGGCGTTCGAACGCAGTGCCCAGCGCTCCATGGGTCGCGTCGTCCAACTCCCGGTTGTCGACGTTGCCCTCGTCGGCGGAGAACATCGCCTCGGACAGCACCATCTCGACGAGCGCAAGCGACAGCCGATCCGAGTACGGCATCCAGCCGTCTCCGATGTTCACCACGACCGGGGGGTCGTCCTGGCCGACGGCCCCGGGCGACACGCCCCACGACGCGCAGTGCTGGGCCTCCACGCGGAAGACCAGGACGCCGTCGGCGTCGGTCCGAAGCTGTTCGGGCAGTATCAGACGGTCCTGAGCGGCGGTCAGGTCCCTCCGGCGACCGAACAGCAGGTAAGCCTCACGCAGTGCGGCTGGCAGCAAGATCCCGATGCGGTCTTCGGCCGCCTGCAACCGGCTGGCGTCGACACCGTCGCCCTCGATCACCGGTCGGCCGAATGCCGCGGTCACCGCACGGACGAACTCCCACCCCCGGCGATGGTCCCCTCTCTCGCTACACAGCGGGTGCAGCGCGTCGAGGCCCTCGAACATGCCGCCGACCCTACCGACACCCGGCCTACTAATGCGGCCGTCGCCCGGACCTGTCTCTCGGAACGACCGGCGGCGCAGGGCCGGGCGTCGGGGTGCGGGAGGTGGCGTGAGTGAGCCTCATCCCGCGCCCGTACGACGCCGCAGCGGGGTGCGGATCGGGTCGCTGTGCACCGGCTACGGCGGCCTCGACATGGCCGTCGAGCTGGTGCTCGGCGGCCGGCTCGCCTGGTACGCCGAGGTCGACCGGCACGCCCGCACCGTGCTCGAGCACCACTGGCCCGGCGTGCCCAACCTCGGCGACATCCGCACCGTCGACTGGACCCGAGTCGAGCCCGTCGACGTGCTCACCGCCGGATTCCCCTGCCAGGACATCTCCAACGCCGGCAAACGAGCCGGCATCACCGGTATCCACAGCAGCCTGTGGACAAGCGTCGTCGACGCTGTTCGCGCACTTCGACCGCCGCTCGTGTTTGTGGAAAACGTCGCCGCGCTCCTCCGCCGGGGTTTCGACGTCGTCGCCGCCGACATGGCCGCGCTCGGGTACGACACGAGCTGGACGTGCCTACGCGCATCCGACATCGGCGCCCCGCATCGCCGCGACCGGCTGTTCCTGCTGGCCACACGCGCCGAACTCCTCAAACGGGGTGCGGACGTTGCCGACGCCGTGCGCACGTGACGGCAAAGGCCCCGGCCACCAGCACGGTCTGCCCGACCTCATCGAACCCGGCGGCACCAGCCACGGGCTGCTACCCACCCCGCGGGCGAGCGACACCGGCACTCCCGGACGACGCGCCGGCAAGGGTTTCCGGCCGCCGCTGTCGCAGGTGCTGCTACCCACACCGCGCGCCTCTGACGGGGAGAAAGGCTGCCCCGGGCAGCGGGGCTCACACGGGGACCTCACCCTGCCCTCGGCAGCGGTACGTGTCCCCCGCAACCTACCCACACCACGCGCCTCCGACGGACGCGGACCCGGCCGGCACGGCGACGGCGGCAACGACCTACGCACCACCGTCGCCGGCCTCGGCCAACTCGACGACGAGCGGTGGGGCGCCTATGCCGCCGCCGTCGCCCGTTGGGAACTGATCCTCGACCGTCCCGTCCCCGAACCAACCCAGACCGGTCGGCACGGCAAGCCCGTCCTCGCCCCACCCTTCGTCGAATGGCTGATGGGACTCCAGCAAGGGCATGTCACCGCCCTCGGACTGCCCCGCACCCTCGCGCTGCGCGTTCTCGGCAACGGCGTCGTCCCCCAGCAAGCCGCCGCCGCGCTACAGCTCCTGCTGTGCCCACACCGCTGGCACATCCCCGCGTGAAAATCCTTGAGCGCCGTCAAGCGCCTCGTGCCGTCGCCCGGTCACGCAGCCCGCCTCCGGTCAATCAGGCAGAGGCCGCAGGCTGACGGTCTGGCCGATGCCGCAGCACCGCTAGGCGCAGTTGCGCAGCCGCGTGTGGCACGCGCTGCACGACCCCGCTAGCGAAACGCCATTAACGCCGACGCCGCGAACATGGCCCTGGACGCCGTGGCGACGCCACCTGCCCGTGACGGCCGTGGGACGACGCCTGCCGTGACGCCAGCCCAGCCGGCCGGGGCGTCCTTCCTAACCGGTCCGACGCCTGGCCGCATGTGGCTGCCGACAGCTGATCCCAGAAGCCGGTCGACGACTTGATCTAGGCGCGAAGTCGGGCGTCACTCGTGCCGGCCGCCGCTGCGGCCTACCCGGCAGCGCACCTGTCCCCACAGCGCTGGCCAGGGTGGCGGCCACCCGAAACCGGCCCCGTCCATGAAGGAACTACCCGATGAACCAGCCGCACCGCCACCGCATCCCCCCACCGTCACCGACGTCCTGCTGTGGCGGCTCGCCACCGACGTCGCTTCCGCCCACCTTCCCCACACCCACCGTCCGAGCCGCTGTGCCAACTCGCGCTGCGTCGGACAGCCATGCCCATGCTCGCCAGCGCCCGACGCCCACCACGCCTACCAAGTGGCGACCCATCGCCGATCGTTCGCACGAGGCCGAAAGCACATCACTCCCCGACCACCGCCGCGCGGACCAACTTGTTCGGCCCCGCACGACCGGGAACCCCTCACAGCGGCCACTGCCCACACCGCATGCCGCCTGATGGCCTGCTCACCACACGCGGTGACGTCAGATCCGGACCGCCGCCGAACCCGCGGCACACGTCTCAACGCTTCCGCATAGCCGTCGGTAGGCCCTGTCGATGCCTCAACGCCGACGCCAAGCGTGGCCGCCACCCAGCGGCGCGGCCCGGAGCAGGGGCATCTGCTGCTCGACCCGCGATTCCGCACACGCGATCTCCGCCCGTCAGCCGCACGCAGGGCTCCGGGCGGCGGCGCCCTGTGAACCCCTGACGAACATTGGAGATTCCGCCCCGCCATGAGCATTGAAGCTGTCTCGTGGGCGCTCGGCCACGCCCCGGACGTCCCACCGCAGTGCCTCGCCGTCCTCATCGGCCTGGCCAACCACGTCGACGCGGCCGGCCGTGCCGCGTTCCCCTCCCAGGAACGCCTCGCTCACTACGCCCGCAAGACCGTGCGATCCGTGCGCCGCGACCTGGACGAGCTGGAACGCCTCGGCCTCATCCGCCGCGGCGACCAACGCCGCACGGCGTTCCTGCCGGCGGACCGCCGGCCCGTCGTCTGGGACCTCGCGACGCACCGCCGCCGCCCACTACCGGCAAGCCTCGGCCCGGTCGCCGAACCGCAACCCGGCCACCCGACCGACGTCCACAACCCTGTGGATAACCGGGAGGACGTCCACGTCCCCCCGGTTGTCCACCGGCCGGACGCACACGTCCAGACGGCCGGACGTACACGTCCGAACGACCGGACGCACACGTCCGACGAACCGTCCTTAACCATCCATAACCAAACACGCGCGCGCCCACGGAGCGGCATCACCTCACCGGCCGGCGTCCGGGCTCGGCAATGTCCCCAGCACCGCGGATCGCCAGCGCACAACTGCGGGCCTTGTCGGGCGGAGCGTCTCGGGCGTGGGCCCAACGACGGCCTGCCCACTAGCCAGCGCGCCGTAGATAACAACCTGCGGCCGACCACTGCTCCAAGCGCCGCACCATGTGACCGCCGCCGCCCAGTAGGTCCGCCCAAGCAGATGGTGGACGGATCCGCTGCCTCGACGCTACATCGCAAGCGCCGTGATCATGATGCCGGCGACGGCCTTACCCGCTGCGGTGCGACGAAGATCAGCACACTCCGCCCTGCCGCCGCCCACGCTACGAAGGAGCGGGTACGGAGCGTGAGGATCGCTGGCGAGCGGCAGCGCTCGGTCAGCAGCAGTGAGCGTGCATCGCCGTCGAGGTCTCGCAGCTGTATCTGGCCATCCCCGCGCCCGATAGGTCCTCGGCCCGGCCCTAACCACCGCCGACCGGGATCAGATCCTTGCCCACCTCCACCGCCACGCCCATCCCGATCCAACTGCGTAGGCATGATCCCGCGCCTGATGACGGCATCGATGTCGTACCCGAGCAGTAGTTTGTGCAGCAGGTCAGCTCAAGTCGGGCAAGTCTGCGCCGCGCCGCCGCGGGCGTGGGCAGCGCGAATTCAAGGAGGTCGGCGATGGCCAGCCCCGGTGTTACAGGTCTTGACGACCGGGTCGACGCCGTCGACCCGGTCGTTGACGCCGCGCGCGCCGAGCCCTTCGATTCGGTGCAGGCGTACCGGTCAGCGATCGCCGACGTGCGGGCGGCCGCCGCGGTGTACTACAGCGGGCCGGGCATGGTCATGGACGATGCGACCTACGACGCATTGTTGGCGCGGGTCGCCGCGACCGAGGCCGCCCGCCCGGAGTGGAAGGCCGACGACTCCCCGACGGAGGTGGTCGCGGGCGGCGCCGGTGTGATTGGCGACGTCGAGCACAGCTCGCCGATGCTCAGCCTGGACAACGTGTTCGATGAGGAGACGCTGCGCAAGTGGGCCGTCCGGCTGGAGCGGTTGCTGGGCCGGCCGGTCGGTGGGTACACGGTCGAGCCGAAGATCGACGGTCTGGCGGTCGCTGCCCGTTACGTCGACGGGCGGCTGACCCTGGTCGCCACCCGCGGTGACGGGCGGGCCGGTGAGGATGTAACCGGGCAGGCCCGGCGGGCGGTCGGGTTGCCTGCCCGCCTGGCGGAACCGTTGACGGTAGAAGTGCGCGGCGAGGTGTTCATGACCGACGCCGACTTCGCCGCCGCCAACGTGCTGCGGACCGGTCACGGCGAGCCGGCGTTCGCGCACCCCCGCAGCGCCGCGGCCGGTACTTTGCGCGCGCAGGACCGCGCTTACGACGCGCCGCTGTCGTTTCTGGCGTACGCCGTACACGGCCTCGACGGCGCCGACGGTGAGCCGGTGCCGCACTCGGTGGCGATGGCCCGCGTCGGGCGGCTCGGCGTCGCGACGACCGCGACCTCGGCGGCGGGGATGCCGCTGTGCGCGAGCGTCGACGAGGTCATCGCCGCGGTGGAGGCTCTGCGCTCCCGCCGTGGGGAGCTGGGGTTCGGGGTGGACGGGGCGGTCATCAAGGCCGACCAGCCCGCCGACCGGGACCGGGCCGGCTTCTCCAGCCGGGCACCGCGGTGGGGCATCGCCTACAAGTTTCCCGCCGACACCCGCACCACGCGACTTCTGCGCATCGAGGTCCAGGTCGGCCGCACCGGCGTGATCACCCCGGTCGCTGTGCTCGAACCGGTCGTCGTCGGTGGCGTCACCGTCGCCTCCGCCACTCTGCACAACTTCGACGACCTGGTCCGCCGTAACGTCCGGGCCGGTGACACCGTGTTCGTGCGCCGCGCCGGCGATGTCATCCCCGAGGTCACCGGTGCCAAGCTCGATGACCGGCCGGCCGACGCCGCGCCGTTCGAACCTCCGATGGTCTGTCCCCGCTGCGGCGGCGACATTGACCGCTCGCAGAAGCGGTGGCGCTGCACCCGCGGTCGGGCCTGCGGTGCGCACGAGTCCCTCGCGTACTACGCCGCCCGCGACTCGATGGACATCGAAGGACTCGGCGACAAGATCATCAATGTGCTGGTGGCGGCCAAGCTCGTGACCGACCCAGCCGACCTGTACGACCTTGACGTGCCCACCCTCGCCGCGCTCGACAGGATGGGTGAGATCTCCGCCGGCAAGCTGGTAGCCAACATTCAGGCATCGAAGGACCGTCCGTTGTCGCGGGTGCTGACCGGCCTCGGGGTACGGATGACCGGCCGGTCCATGTCCCGGCGGCTGGCCCGACACTTTGGCACCATGCAGGCCCTGCTCGACGCCAGCGTCGACAACCTCCAACAGGTCGAGGGCGTCGGCCCGGAACGCGCTGTCATCATCGCCGCCGAGCTGGTCGAGCTGACCAGCGTGATCAACAAACTCGGCGCGCGCGGGGTGAACCTGACCGAACCCAGCGCCCCGGCCGTCGCCGCCCCGGCCCCGGACGGCGCAGCCGCCCGTCCTCTCCCGCTGCAGAGGCCCGACGGAACCCCGCTGACCGTCGTCGTGACCGGCACCGTCCCAGGCCTGACCCGCAACGAGGGAAACGAGGCCGTCGAAACGCTCGGCGGAAAGCCCTCCGGATCGGTGTCCAAACGTACCGACATGGTCGTCGTCGGCGACGGCGCCGGCACAAAAGCCGACAAGGCCGAGCATCTGGGCATCCGGATCCTGCCCGCTGACCAGTTCGCCGCCCTACTACACGCCCACACCACCGGGGACATCGACACCATCAGCAGGATCCTTGCCTGAACCGAACAGTCGATCTCACATGCTGCCCACAGCGTCCAGGGGTCGTCCGTCCAAGATTTCCACGACCTTCCTGCCGCGCTTCGCCGGCCGGCCACACTGCGTCTCGGGCTGCCACGCGTGGCCTCCTCACCACCATCGTGGTCACTCGGCCGCTGGTCAGAGCGCCGGACAGCCGGCATCCACGTTACGAAGAGACCTACCCACGACGGGGTGGCCGGGTCCCTATCAGCGGTCCGCCGACGCCACCCGACCCGGCGACAAGGCTCCGGAGAGCTTGCCGCGCTCGAGCCGGGCGTAGTCGCAACCGGGTGACGCCCGACTTCCCGACCGGACACGGCAACCTTGGCATGCCCACGGCATCACCGGCCCGCTCGCCCTGCTCAGCTTCGCCGCGACAGCCGGTGTGGTGGTCGACGGGCCGGCCGCCGCGATCCGCCGCGTCAGCACCTTCCTCACCACATGGCAGCAGGACGCTCCGACGGACCTTGGTGGCCGCAGTGGCTCACCCTCGACGCCTCTGGCCGGCCCCGCCCCGCGCAGGACGCGCCTGGCCGCCCGTCCTGGTGCTATGGCACCCCCAGGGATCGCCCGCGCGCTGCAACTGGCCGGGATCGCCCTGCACGACGCCGCGCTGCTCGACACCGCCGAGCGGGCCATGGCCGCCTGCCTAGCGCCCGGCCAGCTCGGGCTGCTCGTCGACGGCAGCCTCTGCCACGGCTGGGCCGGGCTGCTCCAGGTCGCGGCCCGTTTCGCGCGGGACGCTCGCACAACGCATGTCGCCGACCGCTTGGCGGAGCTGGCCGGGCCGCTACTGTCCGGAAAGGACCTGACCGACGGGCAGACCGGGCTATTGGAGGGGAACGCCGGCGTGGTGCTGGCCCTGCACACTGCGGCCGCGCAGAATGCTCCCGTCTCGGACTGGGACGCCTGCATGCTCCTCACGTGACCATGGGAGGCAATGCCGTGGACGTCGACAGCGACACGTAGGGGCAACTCAACGTCCAGGTCACCGACGCTGGCACGGAGTTGGCGGTGGCGACCACCTTGGCGCGGCAGCTCGCCGAGGCCGAACGGTACGGCGTGATCGCCGCCTGGTTCTTCATCCGCAAGATGGGCTGGTGGCGACTGCGCTACCAGCCCGGCCCCGACGAGCCGATGGAGGCCGCTACCGCGGCTATCACCGCGTCACTGGCGTACCTACGGGCCGAAGACAGCGTCGGTCAGTGGGTGCCGGTGATCTACGAGCCCGAGGTGCACGCGTTCGGCGGCCTGGACGGCATGCGCGTGGCGCACCAGCTCTTCCACCACGACAGCCGGTCGGTGCTCGAGTACCGGTGCGGCGCCGCCGGCGAGCGTGACCGCCGCAAGGAGCTGTCCCTGCTGCTGGGCACCGCGCTGCTGCGCGCCGCTGGCCTGGAGTGGTTCGAACAGGGTGACGTGTTGGCCCGGGTCGTCGCCGCCCGGCCGGTCGACCAGCCGCCGACCCGGCCCGCGCAGCTTGCCGCTGTCGTGGCCCGCTTCCTGGCCGTGGACACATCCCCGGACAGTCCGCTGTTCAACGGCGGAACGCTGGCGTTCGCTGGCGACTGGATGGCCGGGTTCCGGACGGCCGGCGCCGCACTCGGGGACCTGGCCCGCACCGGTCGGCTGACCCGAGGGCTACGCGCGGTGCTCGCCTACCACGTGCTCTTCGCGTGGAACCGCATCGGTCTGCGCTACGACGAGCAGCACGCCCTGGCCTCGACCGCCCGAGACGTCATCCTCGGCGACTGAGGGGTCAGCTCAGCTCGGTCTTCAACCGGTGGCTGGTGTAGGGCTGGGACGCCCGCTCGAAGCAGGCGCCGGACACGCGGGACTCCACGGTGCGGACGTGGCGGAAGCCCTGCCGGCGGTAGTAGTCGTGCAGCCGCGGGTTGGTGGTCCAGGCGTCCAGCCGCAGCCACGTCAGGCCCGCCTCGTACGCCCGGCCGCTGGCCCAGTCCAGCATCTCGCCGCCCAGGTTCTCGCCGGCGTAGCAAAGCGGGATCATCATCTTCGCCGCGTACAGGGCGTCAGCCGGATCGTCCTCCGGGTACCACAGCGCCTCGGGGTCGCGGTCGGGCTTCCACAGGTTGTCGACGTCGACGTACGCGGTCAGGGTGATCGTGGCGATCGGGTCGTCGCCGTCCCAAACCATCCACGTCTGCCCGGCGGAGACGGTCGACGCCACGGCGGAGCGGGGCAGCGGGATTGACCACTGCTCTTCGCCCCGGGTGGCGAGCCAGGCGACGCGCTCGCGGCGCCAGCTCATGATGACTTCGACGTCGCTCATCCGGGCAGGCGTGATGATCATGATTCCTCTTCCTCCGGCCGGAACTTCGCGATGACCGCGGCGTCGCCGTGTGTGCTGACGATCCGGTTCCGGTCGCCAGCGAACGCGTTGATGGACACCCGGACGGGACGCCTCTCGGTGTAGCCGGTGCGGATGTGGAGCAGGACCGGTGTGCCGCGCTGCAAACCCAGCAAGGCCGTCTCCTCGGGGTTCGGCATCCGCGAGACGTACTCGTCGTAGTAGCCGGTCTGCAGGTACCCGCGTTCGGCGAGCAGCCGCGTGGTGCCCTGCGGGATGTCCTTCGGCGACAGCAGCTCGCGGACCTCGTTGGCCAGGTCCATGGGGTAGTACGTGTCCTGCAACGAGGACGGCTGACCGTTGATGAACCGGACACAGCGGCGCAGCACCGCCGCGGACTCCGGCTCGACGTGCAATCGCTCGGCCAGGTCGCGCGGGAGCACTTCGATCGTCAGCTGGAACTCCTGCGACGCCGTGTACCCCTGCTTCTCGACCTCGGAGCGCCAGGCGTCCGTCTCGCCGGTCGGGCCGGCCGGCATCTTTGCGCGGCGCATTTCGGCGCGGTGGGCGTGGAAGGTCAGCGTCACCTTCTCGCGCACGACCATGCCGCCGCTGCGTCCCGGGACCCGCTCGACAAGGCCCTCGTTGACGAGCACCGCCGTCGCGTCGCGGACGGTGTTGCGCGACGCCTCGTACTGCTCCTGGAGCTGCGGCTCGGTCGGGAGCCGGTCGCCCACGCGCAGTGCACCGGTGACGATCCGATGACGTAGATCGTCCGCGATCTTTCGGTACTTCGGCTGCGCCACGCTCACACCTTCCACCGTTTCGTACCAACCAATCTAGTCGGCGGTCTTGACTGTGTCTCATTCCACTGCAATGGTTGGTATGAATCCAACGTTACGCAACGTTGGGTGACGATCACCAGGGGGCAAGGGATGAGCACCTCGGCTGAGATGGCCCGGGAGATGGAGCGCGTCAACCACGCGCTTGAGGAAACCCGCATCCTTCTGGCCGGCCTGGACCAGGTCGACAGCGCCCGATGGCTGAGCCGCCCCGCCAACTCCCCGCTGCGCACGCTCGTTGAGCACGCCCGGGAATCGGCGGAGCGGGTCACCACGTACCTGCGGGATCAGCCCCGCACATAAGCCGGGTGCAGGTGGCCGTCTCGTCCCCCCAGGCGGCGGCCCCTGCACCCCACCGGCCGGGTGCGCGGTCGGTGCCGGGGAGGGCCCGGCCGCGCACCCACGGGAAGGAGGTGGCGCCCGTGGCGCGCATCAAGTGGTTTGTCCCCGCCAGTGCCGATGATCCGTACAACCCGTTCGGCGTGGCCGACTACGGGGCCACCCTCTACGGCCGTCACGACGGCTTCACCATGGCGACCTCGACCGGCGCCGACCCGCAGGAGGTCGCCGCCGCAAACCGGGCGATCTGGGAGGCCCAACCGGCGCCGATGCCGCCGGGACCCCTGGCCCGGCTGCTGCACCGCCACAGGACCTCGCGGTGACTGGCTCGCTGGCGCTGCCGGACCGCCAACCGCTGGAAGTGCCAGCCGGAACGCTTCTGCAACTCGCCGCCAACGACTGGACACCCGGCCGCGGTGACCTCCCCGTCGGGACCGATGTCGTCGTGGTGGTGTCCGGCCTACGCCCGGCCAACAGCCGGTGGACATGGGTCATCGGGCACCGGCCGCAGTGCGAGTACGCCACCACCGACGAACACCCGCCATGCGTCGAGCTACGGGTCCGCACGTCCGTCCTGTCCCGGCACAGGGCGCGGGCATGACCCGGCTGGACGAGCCGATCGGGCCGGGTGACCGCATCGCGACGGCTCTGCTGGTTGTCGAGGCCCACAAGGAAAACCGCCGGTGCCTCAACTGCCGCACGCCGGGCCCCTGCTCCATGGAGTGGTGGGCGCTGCAAGAGCTTGACCGGCAACCCGGCCTCCACCGCCTCCGTACCGACTCCCCATCTGACCAGACGACGTAACCCGAGAGAGGCCAGCCGCGGTGACCACACCCCCCGGCGCAGACGACCGCCCGACCGTGCACGTGCACACCGAGCCCATGCCCACCGCCGACCCCCACACGGTGCGGGGCGGCCCCCACCAGCCGATGCTGCTGGCCGACGAGTTCTTCATGCTCGCCCACGACGACCAGACCGGCCGGCCACGCCTGCACGACAGCGCGACCAACTACGGCCTGGCCGCCGCGCTGCTCGCCGAGCTGGGCGCCGCCGGCAGGATCCACTTCAACCGGGGACAACTGGTGGTCCAGGACCACCGACCACCGGAGGACTGGCTGCAACACATGGTCCTGGCCCGGCTGATCGCCGAGCCGCAGCACACCGCCACCCGCACCTGGCTGGCGTACCTGTCGGCGACCGCCCACGAGCAGGTAGCGACACGGCTGTGGCAGGGCGGGAAGGTCGTCCCGACGCAAAGCCGCCGGCTGTTCCGCACCACGACCATTCACGTCCCGACGGACATCAACGTGGCCGCCTGGTCGTGGGCCAGGCTGTCGCAGAAGCTGCGCCGCCACGAACACCTCAAACCGTTCGACCTCGCACTGGCCGGCATCGCCCGATCGGTCCGGCTGGATCAGTTCATCCTCGACGGCGCGCCGCTATCCGTGTCCGCGCATCTACGGCGGCTGCTGGAGGCCGCACCTCCGCCGATGCGTGACCTGCTCGCCGACCTCGACACGGCGATCGGCTCAGCCGTCCTCAGCCACCGCACCTGACCTCCAGGCACGGCTGCACCACCTGTCCACCCTCAACCCTCTTGGGAGAGCTTCCCCATGTCCCAATCGCACCCTGACACCGTGTCGGCTGTATTGGCACGCGGCCGGCTCGGGATACCCGCCGTCATCTTCTTCGTCGTGGCGGCCGCAGCCCCACTGACGGTGGTCGCCGGCGGCGCGACGACCGGGTACGCCGTCACCGGCGTGGTCGGCATCCCGGTGTCCTACCTCGTGGTCGCGGCGGTACTCGCCCTGTTCTCCGTCGGCTACGTCGCCATGAGCAGGCGCATCGTCAACGCCGGCGCGTTCTACGCCTTCGTCACCCGAGGCCTCGGCCGGCCGGCTGGCGTCGCCACGGCAATGATCGCCGTGGTGGCCTACAACGCCATGCAGATCGGCTTGTACGGCGGGTTCGGGGCGGTCCTGAGCCAGTACCTCAACGACCGCGGTTGGGACACCACCTGGTGGCTGTGCGCGCTCGCCGCGTGGGCAGCCGTCGCCGTCCTCGGGGTGCTGCGCATCGACCTCAACGGCAAGGTGCTGGCGTTCATGCTCATCGGCGAGTTCGTCGTTGCGCTGATCTACGACGTGGTGATGGTCAGCCACCCCGCCGACGGGATCAAGTTCGACACCCTCGCCCCCTCCCACATCCTGGCCACCGGGATCGGCGCCGCCCTGGTCACCGCGATCACCGGGTTCGTCGGGTTCGAGGGCACGGTCGTTTTCAGCGAGGAGACGAAGGACCCGAAGCGGACCGTGCCCCGCGCGACGTACATCGCGGTAGCGATTACCGGCCTGCTCTACGGGGCCTCAGCGTGGGCGATGTCCGTGGCCACCGGCCCGGACAAGATCGTGGAGGCCGCCAGCACCGACGGCACCGACCTGATCTTCAACCTGGTGTCCCCGCACCTCGGGTCCAGCTTCATCACCGTCGGCCGGGTCCTGTTCATCACCAGCCTGTTCGCGGCCCTGCTGTCGTTCCACCACACCGTTGCCCGGTACCTGTTCGCCCTCGGCCGTGAGCGGGTGCTCCCAGCGATGCTCGGGCGCACCAGCCTGCGGACCGGCGCTCCGAAGGCCGGGTCGATCGTGCAGAGCGTCGTGGCCCTGGGTGTCCTCGTCGGGTACGCGATCGCCGACGCGGACCCGATCGTGCACCTGTTCTTCTGGATCACGGTCACCGGAGGCTTGGGCGTCCTCGTCCTGATGACAGTCACCTCTGCCTCGGTGATCGCGTTCTTCGCCCGCACCGCCAACAGCGACGGGCCGTGGCGGACGAAGATCGCGCCCGTCCTCGCGACCCTCGCCCTCGGCGCGATCCTCACCGTCACCATCCAGCAGTTCGACACCCTCCTCGGCGTCGAATCGACGTCCCCGCTGAGGTGGGCGTTCCCGGCCGCATACGCCGTCGCCGCGCTGGTCGGCCTGATGTGGGCCGGCGTCCTGCGGTCCTCCCGACCCGCCGTCTACCGGGCGATCGGTCTCGGCGCGGAAAGCGCCACGGCACCGATCCGCACCCCCGATCCTGTCCGCCAGCCCGCATGAGGAGCCCTACCGTGACCGTGATCCGTACCGGCTTGGGAGTCCGCCGGGCCACGCCGCCCGACGCCCGCCAGCTGTTGCCCGTGCTGGTCGACGCGTTCCTTGACGGGCCCGTCGCCGACTGGCTGATCCCGAACCGCACCGAACGCCGCGTCGTCTACTACCGGTACTTCCGGATGATGCTGGACCTCGGGCTGCGGGACGGCCGGGTCGACACCACCACCAACCTGTCCGCGGTGGCGATCTGGTATCGGCGGGACGAGACCCCCGCCGCCGATCCGGCACTACAGGACCGGTTGGAGCAGGCCACCGGGAAGTACGCGCCGAAGTTCCAGCTGCTCGACGCGCTGTTCGAGGCGAAGCACCCACGCATGCCGCACGAGTACCTGGCGTACCTCGCCGTCGACCCCGAATGGCAGGGCCGTGGGGTCGGGTCGATGCTGCTCGACCACGCCCACAAAGCCCTCGACGCGAAGGGCCAGCCGGCGTACCTGGAGGCGTCCAACACCCGCAACCGGGACCTGTACCTGCGCCACGGCTACCAGGCCGGCCAGGCGATGCAGGCGTCGGCCGAAGCCCCGCCGATCTTCCCGATGTGGCGTGACGGAGGCGTCCCCAAGCCGACGCCTACGGTCATGCTGCCGCGCAGGGGATCGCTGTGAACGCCATCATGGCCACCCCATCACGCCGAGCCGTGCCGGCCGATGTCGCCGCCGTCACCGCGCTGCTGGTCGCCGCGCTCGAACGTGACCCGGTCGCCGAGTGGCTGGTGCCGGACCCGCAGGAGCGGACCACCGTCCTGCACCGGCTGCTCGCGGTCGACGTCGACCACGCAATCGAGACGGGCCGCGTCGACGTGACGCTGGACTGGTCGGCGGTCGCGCTGTGGCGGACGCACGACCTCGACGCAGACCGCTGGGTGCTCGGGGACCATCACCTGACGACGTTCGCGGGCCGGGCAGCGCCCCGGTTCGGCGAGCTGAACGCCGCGGTGCGCAGCTATCGGTCCGATGCGCCGCACCACTGGCTGTCCTGGCTGGCCGTGCAGCACGGCTACGGGTGGCCTGCCGCCGACGAACTGCTGCGTCGGCACCACCAGATGGTCGACCGGACCGGACTCCCGGTGTACGCGGTCGTCACGAACGAGGGCGCCCGCGACCTGCTGTGCCAGCACGGCTACCGGCCGGACCTTCCGCTGCACCTACCCAGCGGCCCGCGGATCTGGCCACTCCAACGCGGTGCGCGCCCCGTTCCCCCATCCACGCCGGCAACCGCCGGCTGACCATCTGACCACCGGCACCAGGGCCGCCTCAACGACGCGGCGGCCTTGGTGCCGGGCCGAGAGGAGCAGTCCATGCCGTCGCGGACACGGCCCAGCGCCGAGTGGACACTGGCATTCCTTGCGGACGTCGTGGCCGCAACACTCGAACGCGCCGCCGAACGCGGTCTTCACGCGGCAATCGGCGTCGTGGCGAAAGAAACCAGCCTGTCGCCGGCCACGGTCGCCGAGTGGGTGTCGCGCGCCAGAGCCGTGCAAGCCGCCCCAGTGCCGCCAGGCCTGCTGTTCTGCCACGACTGCGACCAGCCGATGATCCTGCTCCAGCTTCCTGGCTGCGAGCAGCAGTACCTGTGCCGTCCGTCGTGCGGCCGGGCACCTGTGTCCGCTGCTCTACTGCGCGACGTCATCGCCAAGGCCGTCCTTGACCACACCCCGCACCTCGTGCCGCGCGGCAAGACCGCCGACGCTGCCTCCTACGCCCTCGGCCCGGTCCAGCGGGTTGCCGTCGGCCGAACAGCCTCCGACTTGCACATCGCCTGGCGGTTGATTCCCCGTCAGCTCGCCAAGCCGACGCTGTCCATGGCGTCGCGCCTCGACTACGCCCGCCGCCAAGCCGACGCAGGCAACCCCGCAGCCGCGATCGAGGCCCTGCGTACCGGTCTGCTGCACAGTGACCCCGCCGGCGGGATCGCCCCGGATAGCGCCACCGCCAGGGCGGCCACCTTGCTGGCCGAACTCGCCGTCGCCGAGGGCGACCCCGAAGGCGTCGTGCCGTGGGCTGGCTGGGCGCACCGCTCCCTGAAGGCTCTGCTCGGCGTGACGTCCGCCGAGGCCCGCGACGCCCTCAAAGCCCTCGCCGCCGTACACCGCCGCGCGGGCAACCTCACCCTCGCCGCGAGCTGCTACAGCGACCTCATCCGGCAGAACACCGAAGCCGAAGGCCCCCGCGCCCTGCCCACCCTCGCCGCCCAAGCCACTCTCGCCCTGGTCCTCCACCAGGACGGCCAATGCCTGTCGGCCCGCCAACTACTCGCCCGTACCGTCGCAGCGCACCTCCACGCCCATCCGCACCACCGCGACGGGCCGCGCATGTCCCGCGCACTCGACCGCATGCGCAACACCTGCATCGAGAAGCGCCACAACCACGAGAGCACCAGCTCCGACTGAACGTTCCTCCGGTGACGCCCGCCGCCTCCCTCCAGCGGCCGGGCGCACGAGGGGCCCGGAAGGTGTGACCGTGCGCGATCCGCAAGGGGTAGCGGATCCCGCCACCCGAGGTCACCCTTCCGAGCCCTTCGACGGTTGCAGCCGGCGCCGTCCGTCTCATGCCGATGTGGTGTGCCGATGCGGCACCCACAGATACAGCCACGGCGGCCCAGCCCCGGCGACCGGTTCGAGCTCGTACGCCCCGTCAACGTCGGCGTCGAGTAGCTCGCCGCCGTACTCGACCCACAGCCACGACTGGTCGATCGTCTCCGGCGGCAGGCCATCGTCGTCGAGCGGCACCATGAGGTTTCGGCCGTCGACCGGACCCCCGACGGCTGGCACGTCGACGCGCTCCCACACCGTCCGATCGTCGGCCGCGCGCCGGTGTGACCGGGCCGTTTCACCGAAGATCGCGTAGCCGATCAGCGGTCACAGAGTGCTGCCAGCCCCTGCGCCTTCGAGTTCGTCGCGCCGGTAGTAGGTCGGTGAGTTCCGGCAGAGCTGACAGGCGAGGGCGATCGGTTTGCCTTCATTTGGGGGCAGATGCTTGCCGCAGCAGACGGGGGTTTCCTCCACGTCGGGCGCGTCACCCTGGTCCATCGTTGCTCCGAATCGACGCTCGCAGGCTCTTTCGGCCGTCCGATCACGGCGGCCGGCAGCGCTCCCGGCGGGTCAGACTCCGGCAGCCGAGGCAGACGTACCGACCGGCACGGACTCGACCCAATGATCTCGTTGTCCACTGCGGCCCGCATGATCTGCGCCAGCAGCCGGTACGCCTGCCGCACCTGGGAGGCGCTGAGCCGGTCGGACAGCTCACCCACCCACCGCGCCACCATGATCACGATCGCTGATGATTCCGTCTCGCCCTACTTCAGAACATCCGGTGCTCCGGTGTCTCACGAGATCCTGACAGAGAGAGCCACGGAAACGCTCCACGGCAAGCCGCTTGGACCGCTGACGGCACGCGTGATCGGGGCCTAGCCGCGGCGGAGTACGTACGGTCGGGGTGTGGAGGTGCTACTGCGGGGCGGCCCAGGTGATGGCCAGGTGGTGCCCGGCGGCGGGGAGACCGTCGTGTGGCGGGCCTGCCTGTACGAGATCACGCCCGAGTTCGGGCACCGACACGGGCGGGACCTACGGGTGTATCGGCACCGCCTCGACTGCTGCGAACCCTACGGCCGGGGCGCCGAGGACCGCTGTGAGTGATCTTGTTCGCAACCCAACCCCTCCCGGTTATCGAACATGCGTACGATCACCTCGTGCAGGAAGTGGTCCGACGCTGGTGGAACGGGGTCTGGGGGCGTTTGGCGCGCCGCGATGTGTGGCTGGTGCGCCAGAGCCGCTGGACGGTGGTGGCCCGCGCCGGCGACGCCGAGACGGGCAAGGTCCTGCGCTGGGAGTACGAGACGGAGGAAGAGGCCCTCGGCATGGTCGAGCGCCTGCTCCGCGCCGACACCGCTGGGCAATGGCGAGCGCAGGACGGGGCCCGGCCACCGGAGCGGACGCAAGATCGGCGGCTAGGTACAGCAGCTCCAGAATGACAATTATTGGTACAGACGGTTGTCGCCTAGCACCTCCGGTCAGTGTCGGGTGCCCCAAGCGGGCCCAGCCGCCTGCACAGACCCGCGAGTAAGCCGGCGTCACCTGGCCCGCGACGAGCCATACGGCCCGGGCACCGAAGAGCTGCAGCTACTGCTTCCCTCCGCTGGGCAGCGGTAGAGTTCCGCGTACCTCCGGTCTGTGATCCTTCCGGCGAGCGCTCGCTCGCCGACAACCTGTGACGGGAATCGAAGCGTAGTGACGACGACCACGACCGTGCACGACGTCATCAAGGCGATCCGCGACAGCTCGGCAAGCAATCGAGATCGTGGCACCCGCTTCGAGGAGCTGATGCTCCAGTACCTGAGCACTGACCCGCAGTGGACCGAACAGTTCAGCCGGGTGTGGATGTGGGCCGACTGGCCGGGAGCTGCAGACGACAAGCGGGACGTCGGCATCGACCTGGTCGCGCAGGACCGGGAGACGGGTGGTTACTGCGCCATCCAGTGCAAGTTCTACGAGCCGGACCACACGGTAGAAAAGGCGGATATCGACTCCTTCTTCACCGCCTCCGGCAAGGGCGGCTTCACCCGCCGTCTGATCATCTCGACGACCGACAAGTGGAACGTCCACGCCGAAGCGGCACTCGCCGATCAGCAGATTCCTGTCACGCGCATCGGGCTCGAGGAGATCGCGCAGAGCCCAGTGCAGTGGCACCTGCCCACCCTCGACCACCGAGTCGAGATGACGCTGCGCGCCAAGAAGTCGCCGCTCAAGCACCAGCGCGAGGCGATCGACGACGTCTTCGCCGGTTTCACCGAGCGCAACCGCGGCAAGCTGATTATGGCGTGCGGGACCGGTAAGACCTTCACCAGCCTGAAGATCGCCGAACGGCTACAGCGCGAGCGTGCCGTCACTGGGGAGACGGAGCACACCAATGTGCTCTTCCTGGTCCCCTCCATCGCCCTCCTGTCGCAGAGCCTGCGCGAATGGTCATACGAATCCGAGGTACCGCTGCGCGCGTTCGCCGTGTGCTCGGACACGAAGGTCGGCAAGCAGCGGGCCGCCATGGGCGACGACAACGACATGACCACGTACGACTTGGCCCTGCCCGCCAGCACGGACCCCGACCGGCTGATCGAGCAGATGGCCAGGGTTGAGGCGGAGCCAGGGCTGACCGTGGTCTTCTCCACCTACCAGTCCATCGGGACGGTGGCGGCGGCCCAGCGTAAGGGTTTGCCTCGGTTTGACCTGGTCCTGTGCGACGAGGCCCACCGTACGACCGGTGTCACGCTGGCCGGCCATGACGAGTCGTCGTTCGTCCGGGTTCACGACGACACCTTCCTCGGCGGCGACCGCCGCCTCTACATGACCGCAACCCCGCGGATCTATAACGAGGACACCAAGGCCGAGGCGAGGAACGCGGACGCGTTGCTGGCCTCGATGGACGACGAGGCCACGTACGGCCCCGAGTTCCACCGGCTGGGCTTTGGGCGAGCCGTCGAGCAGGGGCTGCTCACCGATTACAAGGTCCTCATCCTCACCGTGGACGAAGGCAGGGTCGCCAAGACGCTGCAGCAGGGTCTTGCCGGTGGGGACTCCGAACTGAGGCTTGACGACGCGGCGAAGATCATCGGCTGCTGGAACGCGATGGCCAAGCGTACCGGCACGTTCGCCGATGGCTCCCGGTTCGCCGAGGGCGAGGCGCCCATGAAACGGGCCGTCGCGTTCGCCCGTTCGATTGCCGACTCTACGGCGATCGCAAGGCGATTCAACGAGGTGGTCGACGCCTACGACGACGCCGACGACGAGGTGTTGCGCTGCGAGGTCGAGCACGTCGACGGCACATTCAATACGCTGCGGCGCAACAAGCTGTTGGACTGGTTGAAGCAGGACCCGGGCCCGGCCCAGGCCCGCATCCTGTCGAACGCCCGTTGCCTCTCCGAGGGCGTGGACGTGCCGAGCCTGGACGCCGTTCTCTTCCTCCACCCTCGCAACTCCGTGGTAGACGTCGTCCAGTCCGTCGGGCGGGTCATGCGCCTCGCCCCCGGCAAGAACTACGGCTACATCATCCTGCCGGTCGCCATCCCCGCCGGCATGGCCCCGGAGAAGGCGCTCGCCGACAACCAGCGCTTCAAGACGGTGTGGCAGGTCCTCCAAGCGCTGCGCGCCCACGACGACCGCTTCAACGCGACCGTCAACCAGATCGAGCTAAACAAGAACAAGCCCGACAACAAGATCGGCATCGGCAGCATCGGCCCGGGTGACGAGTCGGTCGGGGACCGCGACGGGTCGAGCGCAACCGACAGCGCCGAGGCGGCGAAGGCGAAGGAAGCCCAGAGCGCCAAGCACATCCAGGATGCACTCTTCGCCGTCACCGAGTGGCGCGAGGCAATCTACGCCCGCATCGTCGAGAAGGTCGGCCAGAGGCAGTACTGGGAAGACTGGGCCCGTGACATCGCTCAGATCGCCGACCGCCACGTCACCCGGATCAAGGCCGCCCTGACGCTGCCGGAGAAGCGAAGCGCCTTCGAGGAGTTCCTCGGCGAGCTACGCGTCAACATCAACCCCGGCGTCAGCGAGAGCGACGCCATCGACATGCTGGCCCAGCACATCGTCACCAAGCCGGTCTTCGACGCGCTGTTCAAGGACTACGGCTTCGCCGAGCACAACCCGGTTTCCAAGGCCATGCAGCGCATGCTCGACATCCTCGACGACCAGGGGCTTGACGCCGAGAGCAAGAAGCTCGACGAGTTCTACCAGTCGGTCCGGGTGCGCGCCGAGGGCATCGACAACCACGAGGGCCGCCAGCGCGTCATCGTTGAGCTGTACGACAAGTTCTTCAAGACTGCCCTGCCGAAGACCGCCGACGCCCTCGGCATCGTCTATACCCCGGTCGAGGTCGTCGACTTCATCATCCGCTCGACCGAACAGGCGTTGAACAAGCACTTCGGTCGCTCGCTGTCGGACGAGGGCGTCCAGATCATCGACCCGTTCGTCGGCACCGGTACCTTCCCGGTCCGCCTCCTCCAGTCCGGCTACATCAAGCCAGAAGACCTGCTCCGCAAGTACACGAGCGAACTGCACGCCAACGAGATCGTGCTCCTCGCCTACTACCTCGCCGCTGTCAACATCGAGGCCGCCTTCCATGACCTAGTTGGCGGCGCCTATCGCCCCTTCGAAGGAATCGTGCTCACCGACACCTTCCAGCTCGCAGAGGGCACTGCAAAGCTGGACGGGCTGGACGTCCTCGAAGGCAACAGCGAGCGCGCCAAGAAGCAACAGACGCAGAAGATCACGGTTGTCATCGGCAACCCGCCCTATTCCGTCGGTCAAGACAGCGTCAACGACAACAACCAGAACCTGAAGTACAAGGCTCTCGATGAACGGATAGAAACGACCTACGGAGCTCGCACGAATGCGACTTCGCGACGCACACTGTACGACTCGTACATCAGGGCGATCCGATGGGCGTCTGACCGCCTCGAAGATGAAGGTGTTGTCGCGTACGTCTCCAACGGCGGCTATATAGATGGAAATACCTACGACGGCCTGCGTAAGTCGCTGATTGACGAGTTCGACGCCATCTACTGCTACAACCTGCGAGGCAACCAGCGCACAAGCGGCGAGCAGTCGCGCAAAGAGGGCGGCAAGATCTTTGGATCGGGTAGTCGGAATACCGTCGCCATTCTGATCCTGATAAAAGGGGGCAAGGTTGCCGGAAAGAATCCCCACGGCTTGCTCCGTTACCGTGATATCGGCGATTATCTTACCCGCGAACAAAAGTTGGGAACTCTCGGCGCACAAGACCTCGGAACTGTCGAGTGGCACGAGCTTGTCCCCAACACTGAAGGGGACTGGATCAACCAACGCGACGACCGATTCGCGGCCTTCCAAGCGCTGGGCGATCGAGATAGCGCTGAGGGCTCCGAAGCCATCTTCGCCGCATACTCGCTCGGACTGGGAACAAACCGCGATGCATGGGTCTATAACTATTCGCAATCGCACCTGAGCACTAACGTCGCGTCCACGATCGACTTCTACAACAGCGAGGTGGGCCGGTTCGACGAGCATTGCAGGGCCAGAGGCATCACTCGACCACAGGCGGCGGATGCGGAGGCCTTTATCGATCGCAATCCCACGAAGATCAGCTGGTCGTCAAGCCTCATCCCTAAGGTCGCACGACGGAAGAATGTCGTGTTTGACCCAAGTCGAGTAGTCCCCAGCTCTTATCGCGCCTTCTGTCGCCAGCACCTTTATTTCGATCGGGATCTCAATCATCGCCAGGGCAAGCTCCCCCAAATGTTTCCGACGCCCAGGCACGAGAACTTCGGGTTTTATATAAACGGGTTCCATGCCACTGCCGAATTCGCCCTCCTGGCAGTGGATCTCATCCCATGCCTCGATCTCTTCGGAAAGGGTGGATACTTCTTTTCGCGTTACACGTTCGGGGAGTTCGACTCGGGAGACGGGCTTTTCGCCGCAGCAGACGTGGCGGTCGACTATGTGCGTATCGATAACATCACTGATGCCGCTCTCCTAAACTATCGTCGGCTCTACAGCGACCCGACGATCGACAAGGACGACATCTTCTGCTACACGTATGGCCTGCTGCACTCGCCCGAATACCGAGAAAGGTTCGCCGCAGACCTCAAGAAGTCCCTGCCACGAATACCGAAGGTGGTCGACTTCCGCGGCTTTGCCGAGGCCGGCCGACAACTTGCCGACCTCCACATTCACTACGAGCAGGTTCAGCCGTACCAAGGCGTTGTCGAGACAGTTGCTGGCGATGCATCTACTACTCCACTCGACGAGCTGTATCGAGTCGGCAAGATGAAGTTCGCCAGGGCCAAGGGCGTGGTGGACCGATCAACCATCCTTTACAACCATCGAGTAACGCTCAGCAACATCCCTGAGGAGGCGTACCGTTACCAGCTCGGTGCTCGGTCGGCCATCGAGTGGATCATTGACCGCTACCAGGTCAAGACGGACAAGGACTCGGGCATCGTCAACGACCCAAACGATTGGTCCGACGATCCGCGTTATGTGGTTGACCTGCTGAAACGAATCGTGACCGTCAGCCTGGAAACCATGAAGATCGTAGACGGGCTGCCTCCCTTGGACATCTTGGGATGACGCGTTCAGGGACGACTGCGCTAGGCCATAGGTGTCTCCGGCTGCGCGCCCGACCGCACCAGGCTCAGACTCCGGCTGCCTTCCGCCCAGCACGAGGTTGGGGGTTCGGAAGCATTACAGCTTAAGGAGGGACTGACGCCTGCTGCGCCCCGAACGCTGCCCAATGCTCACCTCGAAGTGGGTTTCACATTGGTCGTTGATTCGCTGGTGTTCGAGAATGCGAGTGTCATTCGTGCACGGTCGAGCAGCAGGCGCCCCTTACCCTCTTTGATCTTCCGTAGGGGGTCGGCGATGCGGATGATGGTTGGGGTTTCGGCAGCGGCATTGGTGACGCGGTAGATGTAGTAGCGGCTGCCGTGGAGGCTGGCTTCGAGGAGTTCGGCCTGGGAGAGGTAGAAGGGCTCCTCGGGGTTGTCGGCCTTGGTGGATTTGACCTCGATGTAGATGACTTGCTCGTCAGCGTCGACGCTTTGGATGTCGAACGGCGACAGCTCGTCGTCCTTCGAAACCCAGACGACGAGGTCGGGGTTTTTCCCCGCGTCGCGTAGCCTCTCGCGTTCCTTGTGGAAGACCACCTCTTCGCCGCGCTTGCCGATGTGTCGTTTTTCTGCCTCGGACTGTAGAGAGGGGGCAGTGGAGATCCCGCCGCCCGCCCAGCTCTGGCTGTTGCTGGCGGCCGGAGGGTGGAACGCCTCGAGCTGCCCGTCGATGATGCGCACCTTGCTGTAGTCCACGGTTGCCAGCGGTGGCGCCGCCGGCGATTCCTGAGGGGTTCCGATTGGCAACGCGGCGACCGGTGTGGGCGAGGGCGGTGGAGACATGGGCGGTGGGGACGGCTCCACGGTGACATCTACCGGTGGGGCAGGTGCCTGTCGGTCGGCCTGTGACAGGAGCGAGTCGAGGATGTTCTCCGGTTCGTCGTCGTCAGCGGTGAGCCCGAGTTGCTCGCGGGCTTCGGTGATGTCTTCGGGTTGGATTTGCCGATCGGCCATCATGCGCTGGCGGTCGTCTGTCCCGGCGGTGAGCAGCATTGTCACGGCATCGGCCAGAGCAGGGGTGCCGAGGTGTTGGGCGAGCTGGCGGCCGAACGGGAACCAGTGTGGGGCCCCGGTGGTGGGGTCGAGTTCGAGGTAGGCGGTGCCGATTTGGTTCGTCCGGCCACCGTGCTCTCGACGAGTGGCGATGTAGCAGACCGCGTCGTCGCGTTCGACCGTGACGCCGGCGTACTCGTAGCGGAGCACGAGGCTGTCACAGATGACCTGGTCCAGCCGCTTGAGCGCATTGCGGGCCATGCTTTCGGCCCGCGGGTTCTCTGCTCGTATCAGTGCCAGGAGGTAGGGTTTTACGTCGTCGAGCAGGCTGTGGACTGCGGTCGAGGCGGCGTCGTGGTAGTGGAGGCCGTAGGGCATGGCGAATTTTGTGACCGCGTCGTCTAGTTTGGTAAGTGACAGATAGCGCACGAGCCGGTTAAGCCGAGCTTCGGCGCTGAGGACGGGAAACTGCCGTTCCCAGGTATCCCGTAGCAGTGGGTCGTCGGCGACCGGTGGCTGTGCGACGAAGGTCGGTCGGCCGTTGTGGCTGGCGAGCACGCGGACGGTCGCTGGCGCAGGGTGCGGTCTTGGTTCGTCGCCGAGGACGTCATCGAGGGTGCGCTGGACGTAGCGGGCGGCCAGTTCGGTCTCCCGGTTGGTGCCGCCGAGCTCGTCCGCCTCGGCGGCGATGCTGTGTAGCAGCGCGAGGAGGTCCTTGACCTTCGGCCGCCCGGCGTCTGTGAGACCCAGTGCGGCCACGAGCGCGACGCCACCGCGCATCTGGTACATCGATTCCGTGATTCGGGGGATGCGGTCCTTGATGCGGCGAGGCGTGTCGGTTGCGTCGACCCATGCGTCCTCGGGGCGTACGACATCGGTGTTTGCGCCGCGGGCGACCGGAACCCACCGCCGCGAGCGGAGGGTGTGGGCGAACAGCGACTCGCAGGTGCGGTCCCGGTCGCCGGAGTGGCTGCTGTGGACGCAGCGGAAGGTCGCTTCCATCGCCGGCTCGTAGATGGTGCCCCAGCGTTGGGCGAGTTGCCTCCAGAGGGCGAAGAGCCGGTGCTCGTCGCGGCTTTCGATTAGATCCAGGTGTCGGTCTAGCCGGTAGGACCGCTGCAGTTGCTGGGACTTGGTATGCCCTTGCGGGCACTGTGCCGCCTGTCCGACGTGGGGTTGCGCCATCCATTCATCGAACAGGGGCCCACGATGCGGGTGGCGATAGTGTCCGACCATGTAGCCGTAGGCTTCGGCCGGTTTCGCCTCTTCGAGCCGGGGGTGGTCGGTGACGCCGAGCATCCGGTAGAAGTTCATGTCGTCCTGGCGTTGGTCGGAGTTCCGCGGAACCTCGACGTCGAGGAACTCGGCCTGGCGGAATGGCCCGTAGAGCGTCTCTAGATCGTTCGACCGCGTCCAGTCGGCACCGAAGTACACCCCCGCGGCGGCCCGGAGATCGCGTCGCGTGCCGTCAGCGGAACGAGCCGGTACCAGGACACGTCCCAACACGGGTGCCAGTTCCTCGCTCCCGGACAGGCGTACCTTGTGGTAAGCCCGCAATCCTGACATCGCCCGGAGGCGCTCGTCCGAGTCGGCCTTTGGGTCGGCCAGGATCCTGGCCAAGAAGTCTCGGATCAGGTCGCGCCACTCGAACGGCCTTACTCCCAGCTCCCTCAGGAGGCCTTCGATGCCCTCGATCGGGGGAACCTCGGCGATCGGCACAGGGATATTGTCGGGAATGGACGAGTCGCCCCGCGCTCGCGGGAAGAAGACTGGCTGCTCGGTGGGCGTCACAAGCTGCCCGCTCACTGTGAGCACGCTCGCCGTCATGCGGAGCGCCGTCACGAGCTGTTGCCCGATTTGGTAGCGCCAGCTGAGGAGGAAGCCGTAGTAGGCGCCGATGGAGTCGCGGCTGGGCGGCCTCAGGTGCGCCAGAAACTCATCGACTCCCATCACACGGGCCGAGCCCGACATGAGGAACGTCTTCGTGGCCGGCAGCTCCTCGATGTCAGGTCGCAACGTGCGGCTGCGATCGAGAACCGCTAACGCATGGGCCTGGGCCAGACTGGGCACGCGGGGTGGGAGCAGAAAGACGTCGGCGGGTCGGGCCAGCGATCCATCGACGACCGGAAGGAAGCGGGTTCGCCTCAGCGCCTCCTCCCACAGATTGCGTAGCTGAGCTCCGGCTCCCGCGCTGGGTGGCTTGGCAGCCGGCACAAGGGCCCCCACAGCCGCTGCGCTGGCCTTGCTGCGAACAAGGAGGTCGACCGCGACGTGGTTCTCCAAGAACCCCACGACGTGAGCCAGGAGCCTTTGGTTGTAGGGTGCGGCCTCCGGCGTCACCGCCAGCTGACGCCGATCCATGCCCAACACCCATTCCGCGTGCACCATGACGTGCAGCCCTGGAACCTCTTCGGTCGGAAAGTAGACGTGTAGCGGAAACGTCTCGTCCGTCCGAGGCCGGCACGCCTCATCCAGTGGTACCGCCAGCGCCCATCGGACCGTCTTGAGCTTGGTCCACGCCTCACCCAACGGCTCCAAGACGCCGCGGTCGGGAGTCGCCTCGCTGCGGTAGATGAGCCAATCTTCGACGGTCCCGCCCGCATCGAGCACGACATGCTCAGCGCCGCCGTCCTCGCCGCGAGAGACGGTGGCCGTGAAGTCCGAGAGCGTTCCATGAAGGTCGAGTCGATCGATACCGGGAAGAAACAGCAGCAGCCGCGGACGCAGGTTCTCCACCAGGTGCGTGGCGACCGTCTGCCGGTCGACATCCTCGCGCAGCGGCAATCGGATGACCGTCCGAAACCCTTCAGCTAGGAGCTGGCGCACCTGCGCGGCATCCGACCCAAGGTCCCCGTCTGTGATGGGAAACGGGAATGCGTAGACCGGGAATCTCTGCTCGGCGGGCAGCGCCCCGAGCAGTCCGAGCACCTCACGTCGCAGCCTTTCACCGTCGAACTGGAACGACGTTCGCGTCGAGACGACCTGTGGCCGGTCGCTGATTTCGCCAACTGACTTGAAGCCGAGCCCCTTGTGCCCAACGGCCGTCCCAGGGCCCTTCGACGATCGCCCCAACGAGCAGATGGCATCCACCTGCCGGTCGCCGAAACCCGACCCGTCGTCCGCCACGATCAAGGCCGTGTCCGTCAGTAGGAAGTAGGCACGACCTCGAGTCCCGGCGTCGACCGCCGCGTCGTTGGCGTTTTGAAGGAGTTCGAACGGATAGCGACCTGAGTACTGCTGACGAACCAGCTCCTGCGCTCCGCCGCGTTCGTCGAGGCCCTTCAGGAGGTTCTCGCGGAGGCCGCCCTCCAACTGAAGGCGGATCGCCGCAAACTCCTGCTCGCGCAACCGAGTTGCCAAGTCCATCTCCGGACTCCTCCCGACAAGGCCGTGAACAGGATGAAGGATGCTTCATATTCTGCCCGCCCGATGCATCAACCATCGGTTCAGTGACGCGTCTGCCGGCACTTCCCACTGGCTCGGTGGTTTGACGCGGTCATGGTTGACCGGCCCCGACGCGATTCGTGAGGACCTCAAGGACGAGCTCGACAAACCTGACGGGCATTGGTCCAGGGTCAGAAGCGGTCCGTCTTGATTCGGTTCGGCGCGCAGCGGTCCCGCAGGTGAGAACACCGACGTGGTCGTGGCCCTAGACCACCCGGACGAGGGGTTGTAGATCCAGAGAACGTGCTCCTCATAGGTCGGTTGCCCCGTACAGGCATCGGGGCGCCTCAGTCCCAGACCGGCCGCCTTGCCAGCACAGCGCCCACGCGGGCGGCGGTGGATCCACGCGAAAGCGACGTGACTAGGGGCGCTCGTCGAGTGGCCGCAGCCGCTGCGGCCGATGGAGTGATCCGCTGCCGCCCGGGACGGCGTGCACGGAGGCTAGGATTCGATGCCTATGCGTGGACTGCTCGATACGGATCTCCTCTCCGGTACGCACGAGATCACGATGAGACTGCGGCCGGAGCGGGCTGCGCGGCCGGTGGATGCCGGGCACCTCGGTCAACTCCGAAAGGAGATCATCCGGCTGTGTCAGACGTGGGGCGGTGCCGGGCAGCCGATACTGCCCATCGTCGGCGGTGAGGTACCGCCTGCATACGTCCGCCTCCTGCAGGTCGAGCAAGTCGACCAGGTCGGTGGTCTACACGACGTGGACGCCCAGCTTCCCTACCGGGTCAGGCGCAGCGCGCCCCGGGACTTTCCCGTCATTGTGATCGCCGACAGCACCCCTCGCGATCAGTGGCGTCCTGTTCACGTGCCCACCCTGGATGTCGATGATCCCTGGGAACTGATCTACGCCGCCACCCTCGGCGTCCTGCCGGAGGTGCCCGACCCCGCGCTCATGGACCCCCGTGGACACGTGGACAACGTACGGTTCGAGCAGATCATGCCGGTCGAACGGCAGCGAGTTATTGGCTCGCTCGACGACCTCCTGCAGCGGCTCGAAAACCGCCAACCGATGTCCCCGCGGATGGTAAGCAACATCGGCTTGGCCGCAGGGCAGGAGCCGGACACCGGCTATATGGGCAGGGGCGCGAGCCCACTGCCACAGCCCTACGGTCTGCGTCGCGCTGCCGGCCCGAACATCGTTGTCGTCGTGAGCCCTGGGTCGGTCGAGGATCTTGCGTTGCTGTGGAACCTGCGCGCCGCGCACGGCGACGGCCGAGTCATGCCCATCGGCCTGCCCGTGGCGGCGGTCACCGAACAGGCGCTGAAGGAACTGCGGCAGCCGGGACGGGCGAGCATGTTCGGCTTCCAGGGCGGACGATGCTTTGTAACGAGCGCGTCCCGAGATCCCAGCCAGCTGGCTGACGTGGCGGCCAGCGCCGGCATGAGGGCGGTCGCCTACGAGGAACTCCTGACCTTTGGCCCCCCGCCGGGAAGGGGCCGTAACGACATCGCGCAATGGTCGGAGGGACAGGCACAACTAGCGGTCGTCTCCGAAGCGGATCGCGAATTCCTGCGACCAACTCGCAATTTCTGGCGTCCGCCGGAACTGGTCGTTGATGTCAGCGTCCGTGATCAGCTGCTTCCCGCCGATCCCACGATGCGCGGTGCGGAGTTCGGCCTCCGCTTCCAGGCGGGATCCGCGCAGGTGCACGTGCCGTCGCTTCGACGCCTGGAGACGGTCGCGGTTCACATGCCGTCGACATGGACAAGTTTCGCCGCGGTAGCGCAGAGTCGCCGGCTTCGCGTAGAACCGTCCGAGCCGGGCCTCGCGGCGGAGACATTGATCCGCGCTATCGGGGGCGTGGAAGGCATCCGCTATCTGACGCACCGCCCGTTGATCGAGCTGCTGTACAAGCTCGCCGAGCGCAGCGGCATGGCCTGGTGGAAGGACCGCTGGACGCGCACCCACCGAGAACTTCGAGCACTGGGTGTTCCTGAGGAAGAGATCGAGGCAGCCGCGGTACGTCTGGGGCGCGATGACCCAGCGATCGCTCCGCCGGGTGAGGGACGCGCCCTGCCATTCAGCGACTTTCTCAAGGTGTTCCGAAAGAGGCAAGCGGCCGTCAACTGGGTCGTGTGGGCGGAACGGCACCACCTGCTCGTCCGCGGGGCAACGGTGGAGTGCCCCGCGTGCAAGGCCAAGTCCTGGCTGCCCATGGCATCGGTCCCACCACCTGTAGCCTGTCCCGGCTGTGGACGCTCGATCGTGCAGCCCTACGAGCCCGAGGTACTCAAGTTCACCTACCGCATCGGGGAAGCTCTACGGCGCGTCCTCGAAACGGACAGCCTGGGCCATCTCCTCGCCTTGCGATGGCTGGTGCAACTCTTCGAACGACACGGCCTCGTCGGAGCGCACCCCGGAGTCAACTTCTTCTGCAGCGACAAGAACATCGGTGAGGCGGACGTTGTCCTGCTGTTCGCCGACGGGAGTCTCGTCCCCGTCGAGGTGAAGCGCCGCATCGCCGGCGTGGATCTACGTATGGCCGACTCCCTGGATACCTTGTCCGACGCGCTCCGGGCACCGTACGACATCGTCGCGGTCACACAGCCAGCCCGCGACTGCCCCGAACTCCTACAGTTCGCACACTCACTTCCCGACCGGCCCCGACTGCTCCTCACCGACGACCAACTCCACGCTGAGCACGCCATCTTCATGCTGAACAGCGACCCATTCGCCTGGGAGCCGCAGGACGAAAATGCACAAAAGACCCGACAGGACCAGTTCGTAGACCTACTGGTCCGCGACCAGCTCACCGCACCGCTGGACTGGGTCAGCGAACAGCTACTCGCCTGCGACCCCTCGTAGCCCCAGTCCGGCGGCGTCAAGCAGGTGACCGCCATCGAGAGAGCCCAGCCGCAGCCACCGGCCTTGGCCGCCGTGTTGGCGACAGGCTCCTGGCCACAGGCGATCGAGAGAGCCGGATGAAACTATGGAATGTGGTCCGCTTCGCGGCGGGTGACTACGAACGCAACGCTATGTCTAGCGCGGGTTACCGCTACGTAGAGTCGGTCTAGCGCTCGCAGGGCTGATAGGTCTGTGGTTCTCAGGTACTTGAGCATGGGCTGCGTCGGAAAGATCAGCACTCGATCGAAGGTGCTGCCCTTGGAAAGGCCGATGTTCATGGCTGGTAGTCCCAGCGTCGATGTCGTGACGCGGTCACGGAGAATCTTTGGGGAGTACTTGGCGACGTAGGCGAGCACGTCCTCTTCGGCGACCTTGAAGACTCCGTCATGGCCGGTTTCAGTTAGGTTCCGGGACTTGGTAGGCGGCAGGGCCGGGTATAGCCGGTCGGACCAGTCGCAGATGGTTTGGTGGCATCGCCAGCTCTCGGCGCGCATCTGAAGTTCGCAGGCGTGCTGCCGTTGGTTGATCCAGTTCATGATGCCGGCGCCACGGTATTTCTTGTTCCGGGGGCCGTTGTTCGTGGCGAAGGTGTGCTGGCGCGGATCGCCGACGACGGTGACTCTGACGGTCGACGCGAACAGTTTGTCGACGAAGTCGAGGTCGTAGCCCACGAGGTCCTGGAACTCGTCGATGTAGATGTCGTCATACATCGCCTCGAGGCGGCGTATGACCGCCCCGGCGGAGGCGTCGTCGGCGCGGCAGGCGAAGTCGGCTACCCCGTCGCGGTACATATCGCCGCGCCGGTCGAAGTAGTAGGCGAGGACGTCGTCCCGGCGTGTGAACCTCGACCGGCTCCCGTCGAAGTTCAGTGACCGGATGTGATCGATCCTCCCAGTGACGCAGCTCTGGAAGGGGCGGGCCGCCTGATGGATGAGGAACGAAAACCACGTTGTGGTCGTGACGTGTCCAGGGATCACCCCATTGACCGCCAAGATCCGTCGGCGAATCTGGGCGAGGTTCTCCTGGGTGTAGGTCGTGATCAGGGCCCGTCGGCCGGGGTGGGCCAGCGCGGCTTCGATGATGAGCTGGGTCTTGCATGATCCGGCCGCGGCGATGACCGCGAGGTTACGGGCGGACGGCATCGCGGATGTACTGCGGCATGGTGATGGCCTGGTCGGACTCGAACACGGTCAGCGCCCAACTGGTCTTGTTCGCCGTCATGTAATCGAGCATCTCCTCCTTGGTCGTGTAGCTCTTGCCGAGGACCTCGTTCATGCGCTCAAGGCCATTGGCGGCCAGAACCTGCGGTTCGAGAGTCTTCTCGTCACCGGCGCCGATGTGGATCGAGATGAAACTGTAGGAGGTGTAGGCGGCATACTTCTGCAGCATCTGAGCGGCGTCACCGTCGTTGTCGTTTATCACGGCGACGGGCTTGGTGAGCGGGACGGCGAGGTCGAGGAACCGTGCGGCCGACAAACCCCGTACGTTGATCACGTCCACACCATCTGCGATGGGTTCACGGCCGTGTTCATCGTAATACGCACGGGTGACGATGAGCTCATCCGAGGGGCCCTCCACCAGGATGGCGCGCTTGGCCAGAACGAGACGCAGGGTGTCGTAACCGGAAAGCTTCTTGAAGTAGTCGACAGTGTCCTTACGCAGGTCGGTGATGCGCTGCCCACCGGTAGGAGTCAGCAGGATCAGGTCGTCGAGCCCGAGCTTGTTGAGAATGTAGGCACTGTGGGTAGTGACCAGGACCTGCTTGCCGGCGCATTTCTGGCCGATTTTGTACACGAGCTGGTTGAGCGACGAGAACGACAGATGGTTCTCGGGCTCCTCGATCAGCACGACGTGGGTGTCGGCGATCTTCTCGTTCAAGGCCAGAAGGATCTTGAGAGTGCTCTGCTCGCCCTTGCCGACGTATGGGAAGGGCAACTCGTTGAGATGCGGTACGAGGCTGCGTTCCCAACCGGCCCGCTGCGAGATGTCGATGGAGAGTGTCAGCTCGCGGTCGCTGATCTCGCCACGCTCGCCCGCGAGCTTGTTGTTGATCTCCTTCACCGCCCCGATTTCGCTGAAGGTCTCACGAAGGCTTCGGTACGACCGGGACAGCTCGACGCGCTCCCGGGGCTCCAGGCTGGCGCCGATGATTGACTGCAGGTAGGCGTCCGCTCCGTTCTGCAGTCGGATCGCAGTCGCGTCGATCAGCGAGGCGGTCGCGGGAACGCCGCGGGCGGTGACGGCTGCTGCGGCGAAGTTTGACCACTCGACCTGGTAGTACTCAGTGGGCACCCAGTTGATTTGTGTAGGGTCCCGGATGTACTCCACGTACTCGTCGATGAAGTCGTCGTTGAAGGCGATGCGGACCTTGACTCCCGGCGCGACCTCACGTAGCGAGTTGTTGTTCCCCTTCAGCGGTGCGAGATCGTCGGTGTCATCGAAGTAGACCTCGATGAGGATCGTCGGCGGTTCCGCGGCGCGCCGCTCGCGCATGGCCGTGATGTACTGACGGGTCGCGTCGAGGTTGACCAGGAACGGTGATAGCTCCGCCGCGATCTGGTTGCCGCGAAGCCGGCCCGTGAGGGCGAGGTTGATCGCCTCCAGGAGGTTGGACTTGCCGATGTCGTTGTCGCCGACGATCACGTTCATGCCGGGGTTCAGCTCAAGCACGAAGTCGCGGAACACCTTGTAATTCTTGATGATGATCTTTTTGAGCACGGTGCGGCGACTCCTGGCGCTCGGCGGCTACGGCACGCAGGGAGCGAGACCCATGTGCTGTTCTTGGGTCCCTCACGTTGTACGGATCCTACAACTCCTCGTCACACCCCGAGTGCGACAGCGCTACGCGCCGGCGGCGTCCTAAGAGAGCTCTGAGGCGACTACGTAGCTCCTTGATGCTCCTGCCGACCCGATCGTTTCGCCGAGCAGCACTGCCGCCAACACCGCAGGGTCGGTGATCGGACATCGCCGTCCAGCGGCTCAGCCAGCTTGTGGGCGGCCTACTAAGGCATACCGGCTGGCGTGCGTGTCGGGGAAGGGACGGAGACATTGATCTATGGTGCCAGCGGCCGGGGATCGCCGGCATGGCGGTCGGAGGGCGAAGGCGACGGTGCCAGCTACTCCTCCGATGGTTCGGCAGTACCTGGGGCAGCGCACACCTCGCCGGGCAGAGGCATCGAATCCGTCAGGGTCAGCGACTCCTGGACCTCGCGAGGACAGACAAGGCGGCCCGCAAGCGGGCCGCGCCGGCCCGGCCCCGGCCTGCTGGCGACCTCCGGCCGGCATCGGCCGGGCCGGCCCGCCACGCGGGGCCTATCGTTCTGACGTGACGGATTCCGGGCTGACCGCTGGCGAGCTGCGTGACTTGCTCGACCGCATCGCGCGCACCCATGGATGTTCGGTCCTGCCGCCGACAGGTGGTGCTGTCGCAGGCCGAGGACACCGCGTCCCGGACAACCTGCGGGAGTTCTACCAGCTGTGCGGCGGGGCCTGGCTGTTCCGCGACGCCCCTTACCAATGGCGAGTCTGCGGACCCGACGACCTCGTGCCGGCGAGTCCCCGACTGCTGACTGAGGCCATCGCGCGAGAGATCGAGACAGAGGTGCCAGCGGATCTGACCAACGGCTGTTACGTCATCGCTGACGGCGGCGGGGCAGCCACAGACCCGCACATCGTTATCGACCTTCACCCCACCCGGGCGGGACGCTGCTACCTGGTCGGTTGGGATACTTACGGCCTCGTCGGCGAGATGCCTGTCGTCGCCACATCAGTGCTCGAGCTGCTCCGCTGGCTTCTCAGCACGGATGGCGCGAATCCAACGCTCGCGCCCACCCAGGGTGACGCGTACGACCAGGCATAGCCGAGCGATTGCCAGTCGGCCGCATGGTGAGGCGGGCCGATCGCCGTCGTGGCCGCTCGCCGCTGAGGTTGGGGCGATTGCTGCCGCGCAGCAGAGCTCCTTGCCCCCGAGTTCGGTGCGCACCGCCCGCGGTTCGCCGCCGACGAGAACCGGGGCGTGACCATCCCCCGGATGCCCGATCCTCTACGCCACCCGCCCGGCGTCAAGCGCGCTCCGCGTCGGCGAGCCGATGGCCTCCGGCCACCCTTGACCCCGACCGTGTGCCGCAGTAAGGGTGGCGGCAGTTGCTCGCCGGTAGGCGCAGGTCGCCAACTTGATCTCGTAACGCGCCAGTCGCCACCGATTCCGTCTTGCGCGGCTACCGCTTCCCTCCCCACCACACAGCTAGCCGCGCCACAACGCCTACGAGGGCGACGCAGCCCGCCACGGCGCAGATCATCATGGCGACGGCGGCGATAGGTCCCAGCTCCACGGCCCGACTCTAGGTGCAGAGCCAAGCTGACATCAGCCCGTGCCCGCGTGCCCCTTGCGTGCCCGTTGGGATGGGAGGCGACGGCCCTCGCAGCGAGCGACGTCGATTTCGCGGATCTCGACGTACCGCGCGAGCAACTTCGCCGGGTCCGCCCATCGGTTCTGTCACCGCCGTCTTCCTCGGCGATGGGCGGCCGTAGGGGCAACGATCCTGGCGGAAAGCTGGCAAGGCACAATCAGCCTGTGATCGCGAGCGTGTTCTTCGACGTGGGCGAGACGATCGTCGACGAGTCCCGGGAGTATGGGACCTGGGCGGACTGGCTGGGTGTACCCCGGCACACCTTCTCGGCGGTCTTCGGGGCTGTGGTCGCTCGCGGCTTGGACTACCGGCAGACGTTCCAGGTCTTTCGCCCCGGTTTCGACCTGGCCGAAGAGCGCGAGCGCCGCGCAGCGGTCGGCCAGCCCGAGCACTTCTCCGAGGAGAACTTCTACCCGGATGCCCGGCCGTGCCTGGCCGCGCTGCGTGAGTTGGGCGTGCAGGTCGGCCTCGCCGGTAACCAGACCGCTCGGGCAGAAACGATCCTGCGCGGCTTGGACCTGCCGGTGGACGTGATTGGCACGTCGGACGGCTGGGGAGTGGAGAAGCCGTCGGTGGCGTTTTTCGACCGCGTTGTGGCGGAGGCGGGCTGCCCAGCCGATCAGGTGTTGTACGTCGGAGACCGGCTGGACAACGACATCCGGCCCGCGCAGCAGGCTGGGATCGCTACCGCGCTGATACGGCGCGGCCCGTGGGGGTACATCCTTGACGACAAGGACGTCAGCGAGCGCTGCTTGTTCCGGCTCGACTCGCTGGCTGAGCTGCCCGAGCTGGTGCGCAAGCACAACGAGTCGGCGGCCTAGCTGCCAGGTAGGGCGGCTCGGCTGGCGGCGAGGGCGGCGATGCGTTCGTCGAGCTGCCTGCCCTGTCGGCTGTCGCCGAGTATGGGCCGGATTTCCCTGACGCGATCGAGGCCAGTGCCGTACCAGTCGTTGTGCAGGGCGTCCATCGCCTGGTTGAGGTAGTCGGCGGCGTGCTCACCGTCGTCGCTATGCGCGGAGGCGAGGTCGGCGAGGATGACGCTGCGCTGCTTGGCTGCGGTGGTGGTTAGGCCGGCGAGGGCCTCGGTGAGCCGCCTGGTGGCTTCGGGGTGGTCGTCGGCCGCGAGGGCCGCGTAGCCGGCGAAGGAGTGCAGTCGGCCGGCGTTGTAGAAGTCGAGCCATTCCGGCGGGGTGGGGTTGGCCTCGATCGCGGTTACGGCGAGGTCGATCTGGTGCCGGCTGGCTGCTCCGGCGCCGGCCCGGGCTTCGACTTCCGAGGCGACGCAGTGCAGCCAGGAGCGGACGGCCGGGCTGACGCCGTGCCAGGTGTGCTGCAGCGCCGCGTCGACCAGTGGCCGGGCGGCGGAGGAGTCGTGGCTGAAGGCGGGGATGAAGGCCATGTGGCCCAGGACGGCGGCGGCCAGGGCGTGGTCTCCGGCTTCCCGGGTGCCGGCGAGGGCGACGTCGTAGCAACGCTGGGCGATGGCGGGCTGGTTGAGGTCGAAGAACGCCAGCCGGGCGGTGAGGAGCGCGGATTCGGCGAGGGCGGCGGCGAGGGTGGTGCGGCTGGTGCCGCTCGCCGCTCGGACGAGTTCCGTGCCGAGCTGGGTGTGGGCGTAGGCGGCCTCGTAGAGCGGCCGGGCCGGGCTGGTCCAGTACAGGGCCCGCTGGCAGCGAACGATGTCGGTGTACGCGTCCGGGTCGATGGTCTTCGTGTCGGCGCGCGCTGCGTGTGGGTCCAGTGACAGCAGCGGCGCGACGAGGGGCAGCATGCTGGCGCCGAAAAGTGCTCGCAGAACAGCTGCCCGGTCCCAGCCGGCTTCGTTCTCGTCTCCGGTGAGCATGTCCCACAACCTCCTGAACTCGTGCAGTGTGTCCGCCCGCGGGCACATGGCCAGCTCATCCGGGGTGAGGAGGCCGAGCTGGCTCGCTGGCTTGTCGAAGATGGTCACCAGGTGCTTGCGGTAACGGGGGTCCGGCCACCGTTCACCGGTCTCCCAGCGCCGCACCGTGTTTGCGTTAAGTCCGGTGTCGGTCTCTCCGGCGTGGCTCATACCCACGCGGATACGCTCAGCGACCTCCTCGTACGACCAGCCCCGCTGGAGTCTCTCCCACGCTAGCCGCCGGTTGGGGGGATAGCGCCGTCCGGTCATCTGAGCACCTCCGCGCGTTGCCTGTCGACCGCAGCCGACGCTAGCGACCTTCGCTACCGCCCGTCACTATCCGGTTGCGAGCGGACGGGTAGTGGACGGTACCGCCCGGCTCCTGTGGACGGTTCGCTGTTGACGAGCATCGAAGACCGCTGCCGAGCGGCGGGCCAGCTCACCGACCCATTGTCATCGACGCCAGGAGATTCATGGTGGGCAGATTGATCGAGTCAGGCAAGGCGGCCAGTGAGTTGACCTGTCCGACTGAAACGGCGGCCGGATGCGCGTTCGTGAGGGTGACCCCTCGTCCGCGTACCGCCATCAGGGCTGCGCGGGCGGGTGACCGGCGGGGTGCTCCCAGCCGCCGCCTCGCCCTTGCGGACCCGCCGGGATCCCGGCGGGTCCGCCAGGACTGGCAGCCGAGGAGCTTTGTTCGTCGAGCGGTGGCGCCATGACCGTTTACGTCTCGCGGCACGCCCTCGCCAGCACCACGGGCACCCCACACCCCTCGATTCCCGTCTCGGTGCAGGCGGCTTCCGGCCGGGCGACGGTCTCGCCGGCGGACCCGCCCTTACTCACTTACGTATGGCAGTGGGTGTTCGCGCAGCGGACCGGTATAGGCGGGCAGCGATGATGGCCCGGGTGCTGGTGGTGACCGGCGCTGCCAGATTCATCGGCTCACATTTGGTCGACGCGCTCCGCGGCCGTGGTGTTGAGGTGGTCGACCTCGACGCTCTATGCCAATCAACCCCGCCCATCCGATTGGCCGCTGGTGAGACCGCCAAAGGTGCGCGCCGTCAGCGCCGCTTCCTGGGGGAGGGGGCTCACTGCCCTGCTTCCGATCGCGCAGCCGGGCCGGGTGGGCAACTTCGTTCTGGGCAGAAGTGGCGCGCGAATGGAGGCCGCTGGTGATGACGTCCAAGCTGCCCATCCCCAGCGCCGGACCTAAGTGAGCGTCCGGGAACTTCACCAGTTGCC
>NZ_LWLS01000105.1 GCF_001905095.1 Micromonospora sp. CB01531 | reverse complement strand
ACGAGTACGGCGACATCATGGGTAACGGCTACATCTGGTACCAACGCCGCAACCGACGTAACAGCCTGGAAAACCAGTGCTGGAAGGACTCCTGGGACTCCATCTCCTACCGCGACGGCCGGCTGCCCGGCCTACCCCGCGCCACCTGCGAACTCCAAGGCTACGCCTACGACGCCAAAATCCGCGGCGCCCGACTCGCCCGCGAATTCTGGAACGACCCCACCTACGCCGACCAACTCGAACGCCAGGCAGCCGACCTCAAACACCGCTTCAACCACGACTTCTGGGTCGAAGACGGACAGTACTACGCCCTCGCCCTCGACGCCGACGGCAACCAGGTCGACGCCCTGTCCTCCAACATCGGCCACCTACTGTGGAGCGGCATCGTCGACCAACCCCGAGCCACGAAGATCGCCGAACACCTGCTCGGCCCCCGCCTCTTCTCCGGCTGGGGCGTACGCACCCTCGCCGAAGGAGAAGCCCGCTACAACCCCCTCGGCTACCACGTCGGCACCGTCTGGCCATTCGACAACTCACTCATCGCCTGGGGCCTACGCCGCTACGGCTTCAACACCGAAGCCGCCCGCATCGCCGAAGGCATCCTCGACGCCGCCAACTACTTCGACGGCCGACTACCCGAAGCCTTCGCCGGATACCCCCGACACCTCACCCGCTACCCCGTGCAATACCCCACCGCGTCCAGCCCACAGGCCGGGTCTACCGGAACACCGTTCCTGCTGCTGCGGACCATGCTCGGCCTTGAGCCGTATGAAGATGACCTGATAGTGGATCCGGCGCTGCCCGCCAGGTTCGGTCGCATCGAACTGCTTGACATCCCTGGACGGTGGGGCCGAATGGACGCCATCGGTAACGTGCACATCGGCAACGCAGACACGGCCGACGCGTAGAGGCCGGTCGCCAGGCGGACAACCCGTCGTCCAGCGGATACAGGCCCTGGGGGCGCGGGCCGGTATCCGACAGGTCAGACCGCGACGGTGACCCCCTGCGCGAGGTCTGCGGCCTTCTCGGCGATCATCACCGTCGCCGCGTTGGTGTTCGTCGACACGATGGTCGGCATGACCGAGGCGTCGGCGATCCGCAGTCCGGACAACCCCTTCACCCGGAGCTGCGGGTCCACGACCGCAAGCGAGTCCACGCCCATCCGGCACGAGCCGGCCGCATGTCCGTAGGACTGCACCGCCTCTCGGACGAACGCCGTGACCGTGGCGTCATCGGCGGCCAGGAGCGGGTGCGATCTCGCCTTCCAGCCGTCGAAGGCCGGTATCTCGCTGAGCTGCAGGGCGTGCCGGACACCGGATACCAGGGCCCGAGTGTCGGCAGGCTCGTCGAGATAGCGGAAGTCGATGCGGGGCGCCACCGCCGGGTCCGGGCTGGCCAGTTCCAGCACCGCTCGGCTGGCGGGACGCATGTGCCCGATGCCGAAGGTGTAGCCATGCTCGGGCGCCGACTGCCAGGGGTTGGTAAAGGGGACGTGAATGAACACGATCTGCAGGTCGATCGACGCCCGCCCGGGTTCACTGTCCAGCAGCAGCGTCGTCTCGCCGAGATTGCCGCTGGGGGGCGGGAGTGGGCGGTCGGCCTCGACGGTGAAGCCGGCCAGGATGATGTGGTCTTGGAGGCTCTGCCCCACGCCCGGCAGGTCGTGGAGCACCTTGACGCCGACGCGCTCCAGGACCTGAACGGGGCCGACCCCCGAGGTGAGCAGGAGGTGTGGGGTCCCGATGGCGCCTGCACAGAGGATGGTGTCGATCTCTGCCGCGCAGTGGCGCCGCTCGCCGTCGACGACCACGTCGACACCGAGGCACCGGTCACCGTCGATGACCAACCGCTCCACGAACGCCCCGGTCGCCAGGTCGAGGTTCGCCCGGCCGAGCGCCGGCTCGAGGTACGCCGTCGCGGTGCTCTGCCGCCGCCCGTCGACGATGAGCAGGTCGTGGCTGCTGGCGCCGCGCAGCTCGGGGCCGTTCAGATCGTCGACGACCGGGTGGCCGGCCTGGGCCGCGGCGGCCAGGTATGCCTGAGACAGCGGGTGCAGCTGCGCGGCCGGTGCCGGGCGGAGCGGACCGGTCTGCCCCCGGTACGCCGGGTCGCCGTGGGCGGACGTCTCGGATCGCTTGAAGTACGGCAGCACGGAGGCGTAATCCCATCCCGTACAGCCGTAATACGCCCAGGTGTCGAAGTCGCGACGATCGCCGCGCAGGAAGGCCATCGCGTTGATGCTGCCGGTGCCGCCGACGGTACGTCCGCGCGGGATGTCGTGGACCTTGCCGGTGCCGGTTTGCGGGACGGTCCGGAAGGCCCAGTCCACGTCCGTCCGCTGCAGCGCCGGCCAGGTGGACGTAGTGGTGATCCGTGCGCTGGGATCGGCCCGGCCCGCCTCGATGAGCAACACCCGGACCGCCGGGTCCTCGCTGAGCCTGGCGGCGAGCACACACCCGGCCGTACCAGCTCCGATCACGATGTAGTCGTAGCCGACACGGGAGGCACTCACAGGGACACCACGACCGTCTTGGTCTCGAGGTACTCCTCCAGCGACTCCCGGCAGGTCTCCCGGCCCCAGCCGGACTCCTTGGTCCCAACGAACGGGAGCGCCGAGTCGGCCGCCTGGTAGCAGTTGACCCACACCTGGCCGGACTCGATCTCGGCGGCCATCCGGTGCGCCCGCGACACGTCCCGGGTCCACACTGCGGCGCCGAGGCCGAAGCGGGTGTTGTTGGCCAGCACCAACACCTCCTCCTCGGTGTCGAACGGTACGACCGAGACCACCGGGCCGAAGATCTCCTCGTGCATGATCCGCGAGTCCGGGCGGGCGTTGACGAGGACGGTCGGCTCGACGAAGTAGCCGCCGGCGTAGGCCTCGCCCTGCGGCGCGCGGCCACCCATGACCACCTCGGCGCCCTCACCTACGCCGATCTCGACGTACCCGAGGACCTTGTCGCGGTGCTCGGCCGAGATCAACGGCCCCATCTGGGTGGCGGGGTCGGTACCTCGGCCGAGCGTGATCGAGGCGGCGTGCTTCGCGAGCCGCTGGACGACCTCGTCGAAGACACCGCGCTGCACATAGAGGCGGGAGCCGGCGATGCAGCTCTCGCCCTGAGTGGCGAAGGCGGCGGCGGCCGCGCCGGCGATCACGGCGTCGAGGTCGGCGTCGTCGAAGACGATGTTGGGCGATTTTCCGCCCAGTTCGAGTGAGACGCGCTTGAGGTTGCCGGTGGCGGCTCGCACGATCGCCTTGCCGGTGGGCACCGAGCCGGTGAACGTCACCTTGTCCACGCCGGCGTGCTCGACGAGGGCCGCGCCGGCGTCTCACCGAACCCGGTCACGTAGTTCACCACGCCGGCCGGGATGCCGGCCTCGGCTGTGAGCTGCGCGAGCAGCGCGATGGAGATCGGGGTCTGCTCGGCCGGCTTGAGCACGACGGTGCAGCCGGTGGCGAGGACGGGCGCGAGCTTCTTGATGGCCATGAGCAGCGGCAGGTTCCACGGCACGATCGCGGCGACCACCCCCACCGGCTCTTTGAGGGTGTAGGCGTGGAACCTCCCGCCGTGGCTGGCCGGGTAGGAGATCGGAATCGTCTCGCCGGTGATCTTCGTGGTCCAGCCCGCGTAGTAGCGCAGTACGTCCACCGAGAACGGAATGTCGAAGTACCGCATCTCGTTGATCGGCTTTCCGCTGTCGATCGAGTCGAGCACGGCGAGCCGCTCGGTGTTCTCCTCGATCAGGTCGGCCAGCCGCCAGATCAGCGTCTCTGATTAGCTTAGCGATCCTGAGTCGGATGGGGTTTCCGGGATCGTTTCCCACCGTGGTGGAGTTGCATGGGCGTGGAGATGGAATCCTGCGCCCAAGGCGGCTCCTCGTGGCCGGTGGCCGGTGGTGGGTGTGCTGATCGTGTTCACGTCCTGGTGTCGGTGGGCTGCGCGGGGCAGCCTCCGGTCCGTTGGTGCGTGTCCCTCCGGACGCTTGCCCGCCCGGCCGTGGGGCCGGGTGGGGGAGGGTGCCCTGCGTCGCCTGGGCGCGGGGCGTGACGTGCGGGGCCGGGTGGGGCCGGTCTTCGACCGGTCCCTCCGGCTGGTCTTGGACATGGTGGGGGTGACGACGGCTGCGGCTTCGAGCTCGTCGACGACCGTGCGGATCACCATGGCGCCGGTGGTCTTGTCGGTGACGGTTTTGGTCTGGTGGGTGAGTCCGCGGGCGGCGATACGCCGCCAGGCGCCGTGGTCGCGGTCGCCCTGCCACCGGCAGGACTGGTGGGGGCAGATGGCCCACTTCCATCCCGACGCGGTGGGGCGGTCGGGGGCTTTACGGTGCTGTAGCGGGGTCAAACATTGGGGGCAGTGTTTGGACGTGTTGCGGGCGGGGACGGTGACCACGGCGATCCCGTGCTCGGCGGCGAGGTGCCGCATCCGGTCGCTGATCTTTCCGCGGACCTGCTGGGACAGGCGGGTATTCAGGGTTCGCCCCATGCCCTTGGCTTCCATCGACCGCAGGTCTTCCAGGTAGATCGCCGTCGCCCGGGCGGCGATCGCCTGGTCGACCGTCCAGCGGGCGGCAGCCCAGGCGAGCGCGTCGTTGAGGTTTTGGCGGCGGGCGGACACGTGGCGGATCTCGTCCCGGATCACCGCATGCTTGCCGACAAGGTGATGCCGCTCGTCGACGCCGATGAGCCGCTGGTACTGGTCGGCCTTGGCATGCAGCCGCTCACTCTGGCGGCGCAGGCGGTGCTGCTTGGCCAGGATGCCGGCGGCGCGGAACTGTCCACCGGCCCCCAACACCGTGATCCGCCCATCCTGTCCCAGTCGTAGGGCTCCGGCGCTGAGGAGGGTGTTGAGGCCCCAGTCCACGCCAAGCGCCACCGAGTGACCGGTAGTCCGCGCTTTCGGCACGGCATGTGTGTATGCCATGTCGGCGCGCACCGTCCCGTCGGTGAGGCGCAGGGTGGGCAGGTGCAGCACCGCCGAGGCGGGAACCGTGGACGGCAACGTGATCCGGCACTCGACCCATGTCCAGTCCCGATACGTCTGCGGATCCGGACGGGTGGGCAGTTGCAGCCGCAGCAGCGCCCTCGCCGGGTCGGTGTCGCTGCGCTCGATGGTGGCCTGCTGCCGGTCACACGCGGCCAGCAGCAACATCCGCGGAATCCTCGGGACGCCTTCGAGTTCGAACACGTCCACCGGCAGCCGACCATTGGCCTTGACGAACGTGACAACCTGCCGGGTGCGGCCCTTGATGACATTGGACGGCAGATGCTGCCCGCCCGGGATCGCCTTGCGGACCTGGTCCCACTCGGCGGGGGTGCGCTGACGCGGATCGGCCGGCCACGTCGACAGGACCCCGGCGGTCACCTCGGCACGCCACGCCGCCGAACGAAGCGCACGTCCCGCCTGCTCCTGGGCCATCCGTACGATCCGGTCATTAACCCTCACACCCTCCGGCGCGGTCACCGCCCAGCCCAGCCGCCGCAACGCCATCCACGCGTTCGACGGCAACCGCCGTCCACCCGCATCCACCCCGGCCGCCAGCACCTCCACATCCGCCGTGTTCCAGTGCTCGCCGATCAGCGCGGCCACCATGCCCGCCACCAGATCAGCACACCAACCAACCCGCTGCACAAGCACCGCCGCAGACAGGACCTCACCGGATTCCTCATCCACACCGGTGCGCAGCACAGCACGGGCACACGCAGTCCGGACCGTCTCGCCTTCGCCCAGCCGCAGCTTCCCGCTCACCAACTCAACGACCCACCATCGATCGAGCAGAACCAACGCTCACAGCCGGCCCGCGTCACCGGAATCCTCCCCGAACCAGCCCACACACCAAGCATCACGGGGTGAACACCGACAGACGCGCCGTGGTCTGTGAGAATCGAAGAAGACCCACGCGACCAACCTATGATCACTGACGATCCATAATCAAGTTGGTCAGCCTGCCGCGGGCCTGAGGGGTGAGCGACCGCCACGAGCCGCCCGGCGCGAAGGCCGCGCGAGCAGCCGCGACCGCCCGGTCGACGTCACTCGCGTCGCCGGCGGACACCTCGACGACCACGCTGCCGTCGGCAGGGTCATAGACCGGCAACGTCTGACCGCTGACGGCCGCCACCCACTCGCCGCCGATGAACATCTTCTCCGCGAGCCTGATGTCGGCCTAGACCGACGAGGCGGTCCGGAGCATGCTCGTCATCCTGCAACCTCCTGATAGTCCTGCCATACCAATAAAAAGCGTGGTGGCCGTACCTCTGTGCCACCGGATCGACTGTGCTGGTATTCCAGCAGTTCCGGCGTAGCACCGCCGCTGTGCAGGCGTGCGGACCTCAGCGACGGGGAGCCAGCCGCACGCTGATGCTCTTGACGTGCGAGTAGTGGTTCAGCGCCTCGATCCCCTTCTCCCGCCCGTAGCCGCTCTGCTTGTGCCCGCCGAACGGCATCTGGACGGATTGGGTCGACCATGAGTTGATGTAGACCTGCCCCGCTTCGATCGATTCGGCGACCCGGAAGGCACGGGAGATGTCCTCGGTGAAGACTCCCCCGACCAGGCCGAATTCCGAGTCGTTGGCGAGGTCGATGGCCTCCTGCTCGGTGTCGAACGGGATGACCACCAGGACCGGCCCGAAGACCTCCTCCCGGGCGATCCGCATCTCGTTGGTGACGCCGGAGTAGATCGTGGGCTCGACGTAGAAGCCGCCGTCGAGCTCGGGATCGGTGACCACGCCACCGCCCAGCTCGGCTCGGGCCCCCTCCTCGGCGGCGATCGCAAAGTACCGCTGCACGGTGTCGTACTGGCCTCGGGTGATCATCGGACCAACGTCCTGGCCGGGGCGCATCCGCCGGGTGGCCGCCACCAGCGCGGCGACAAGCCGCTCCTGGACCGACCGCTCGACCAGAAGCCGGGTTCCGGAGGAGCAGACCTGACCCGCGTTGGTCGTGAAGGCCCGGACGGCCTCGGCGGCGGCAAATTCGAGATCGGCGTCGGCGAACACGATGTTGGCCGACTTGCCGCCGAGTTCGAGAGTCAGCGGGAGGATTCGGTCCGCCGCGATCCGTCCGATGTCCTGCCCGACCCGCACCGAAGCAGTGAAGGCCACCTTGCGCACCAGCGGGTGCTGCACGATCGCGGTGCCGACCTCGTCGCCGCGGCCGAGCACCACGTTGAGCACCCCCGGCGGCAGCCCTTCCTCGCTGGCGATCCGGGCCAGCGCCACGGTCGTCTGCGAGGTGCTCTCCGCGGGCTTCGCGACGATCGTGTTGCCGGCGGCGAGCGCCGGGGCGCAGGCCCGGGCCGCCTGGTTGAGCGGCAGGTTCCAGGGCGTGATCACCCCGACCACACCGAACGGTTCGCGCAGCGTGTAAACGTGCAGGTCGGGCCGGATGTCGAGCACGTCGCCCGCCGGCAGGTTCACCAGTGCCGCGTAGAACTCGAAGTACTCCGCGGCACCGCGGATCTCGGCCGTGGCGAGGGCGAGCGGCTTGCCGGTGTCGAGGCTCTCCAGTTCGGCCAGCACGTCGAGGTCCGCGAGTAGCCGCCGGCCGATGGCCGCCAGGATCCGGCCGCGTTCCAGCGACGCGATTCGGCGCCACCCGGGTGCCGCGGTATGGGCTGCCCGCACGGCGAGGTCGACATCGGCCGCCGTGCCCTGCGCGACCTGTGCTCCCACGCCGCCGGTCGACGGATTGGTGCCGGAGCGGAAACCCCCGGCGGTCGGGGGGACGGCCTCGCCGCCGATCCAGTGCAGCAGCGGGGCGTTCACCGGTCACCGCCGATCAGCTCGTACATGGCGGTGTGGTCGGTCTGCGGCGTGACTTCCCCGGCGATGCGCCGCCACTGTCGGGCCACGCCGTCGGCAACCTCGGTGGCCTGGCCGAGTTCGCGTGCCAGGTCGACGGCGATCCCGACGTCCTTGGCCATCAGCTGCAGCGCGAACCCCGAGTCGTAGCTGCCGCTGATCATGAACTGGGTGGCCTTGTTCTCGCTGGTGTTGGAGCGCCCGGAGGAGCTGTTGAGCACCTGGGTCATGGTTTCCGGCGGGATGCCGAACCGCTCCCCCAGCCGGAGCGCCTCCACGGTGACCGAGATGGTGGTGGCCGAGACCAGGTTGTTCAGGGCTTTCGCCGCGTGCCCGGACCCGATGGGGCCGACTGGGATGACGGTCCGGGCCAAACGCTGCAGGGCCGGGCGCACCTCGGCCAGATCGATCTCCTCACCGCCGACCAGTACCGCCAGCGTTCCGGCGACCGCGCCGCGTACCCCGCCGGAGACGGGCGCGTCGAGCATCCGCAGGCCCCGGGCGGCCAACCGCTGGGCCAATGCGCGGGTGCGCAGCGGCTCGGAGGAGCTCATGTCGACGACCAGAGTGCCGGGTCGCAGCATTTCCGCGATCGCGTCGCCCTCGAGCACCGACTCGACAATCGCCGAGTTCGGCAGCATCAGGATCAGGGCGTCCACAGCGCGGTATGCGTCGACCGTGTGGGCGGTAGCCGCCTTCGGGTGGTCGGTCACGAATTCCTCGGCGACGTCCGGGGCGGCGTCGGCCACCGTGAGTCGGTAGCCCGCCTCGTACAGTCGTGCGGCCATCGGTCGGCCCATCTTGCCGAGGCCGATGAACCCGATGTGCTCGATTCCCATCCCGGTCACTCGGCGTCCACAGCGGCGAACACCTCGGCCGCGAGGCGGAAGCTCTCCAACGCGGCGGGCCCGCCGCAGTAGAAGGCGGTCTGCATGAGGACCTCCTTGATCTTCTCCTGGGAGACCCCGTTGTTCAGCGCACCGCGGACGTGCGCCTTGAACTCGTGGCCCCGGTTGAGGGCGGTGATCATGGCGAGGTTGATCAGGCTGCGCTCCTCCAGGCTGAGCCCGGGGCGGTTCCAGATGTCGCCCCAGCAGTACTTCGTCACGTACTCCTGCAGGTCCATTGAGAAGTCGGTGGCGGCAGCCAGCGACGCGTCAACGTGGGCGTCGCCGAGCACCCGGCGGCGCATCGCCATGCCGGCCTCGTACAGGTCCTCAGTCACGGTGGTGGGTTCCTTCCGAGCGTTGGTTCAGATCCGGGTCAGGTCGGCCCAGTCGCGGATGACGAACACGTCGTCGGCGGCGGCGACGTGACAGGCGGAGTGCCCGCCGAAGTGGGCCGGAAAGACCAGCAACGAGCGCTCCGCGGCCTCGGCGAGGAGGCGGCGACGGGACGCCCGAGCCAGCGCCGGGTCTTCGCAGAAGCAGCTGTTGACGTCCGGGTTTGCTATCTGCACGGGTGAGTGGATGATGTCGCCGACGAAGAGCGCGCCGGCGTTCCCGGACTCCAGCCGCAGCACCGCGGAGCCGGGGGTGTGCCCGGGAGCGGCCTGCAACACGAGATCGGAGTCGATCCGGTACTCGCCGCTCCAGAGCTCGACGAGTCCCGCGCGGTGTACCGGGACGACGCTGTCCTCGAAGACGTTCTGGTTGCCGTCGGCCGGCGGCCGCGGGTTCTTCACCGGGTCCCAGAACTCGAAGTCCTCCTGGGTGATGAGGTAGCGCGCGTTCGGGAAGGTGGGAACCCAGCCGCGGCCCTCCAGGCGGGTGTCCCACCCGACGTGGTCGACGTGGAGGTGGGTGTTGATGACGATGTCCACGTCCTCCGGTGCGATCCCCGCCGCGGCCAGGTTCGCAAGGTACGCGGTGTCGTGGTGGGCGTAGACCGGGGCGTAGGGGCGTTCCTTGCCGTTGCCGGCGCCGGTGTCGAGCAGGATCACCGCCCCTTGGCTGCGGATCAGCCAGGTGTGCAGCACCGAGCGGAGCTGTCCCCGACGGGCGTCGAAGAAGTCCGGGTCGAGCCATCCGGCGTTGTCCCGCCAGTACGCCGGGTCGCTCTCGGGGAACAGGAAGCCGGGGGTCGCCGGGCTGGGGCCGGCGTACTCCTGGATTCGGGTGATCTCGACGTCGCCGATGACGACCGTGTGCGGCCCGGTCGTCATGACCGGTTCACCGCGGGCACCGGGTAGGCCGCCTCGATCTCGGGGGTCACCGCGGGAAGCGCGAAGTTCGCCGTCTCCATGACCTCAGGGGTGAAGCCGTTGCCCTTGGCCAGCGTGCGGGTCTCGGCCATGTAGGCGCTGCGGGCCTGGGCGGCGTCGGTCATGGCCCGCTCGCGCTCCTCCCACACTGCGAGCGCCTCGCCGATCTCGTCGTACTGATCGAGGGTGTGGGCGAGTTCGACCGCGTTGACGATGCCGACGCTGGCGCCCTGCCCGAGCGCGGGACACATGGCGTGGGCGGCATCCCCGACGAGCACCGCCCGACCGGTCGACCACGGCGTCACCCGGTTGGTCTGGTAGCTGTCGTGCCGGCCACCCTCGGCCTTGCCCGCCAACTCCACGGCCGTGGCCAGGTGTGGGAAGCGCTTCGACCAGACCTCGACGTCGATCGGGATTCGCGAGGCACGTTCGTTGGTGGTCGTCGCCATCATGCCCATGTAGATCGTGTCGGGTCCGGTGGGGATGAACAGGATGCGCATCGGGTCCGGCTCCAGGGTCCAGAAGTCGATGACCCGGTCCCACTCGGGGCCCTGGAACTCCGCCGGACGCGGGATCAGGACCCGGCAGACGCCGTCCTGGTACTTCTTGCGTTCCTGGGTGAACTCGCCCAGCGAGTTGCGTACCGCCGATCCGGCGCCGTCGGCGCCGATCACCAGGTCGGCCGTCAGCCGGCTCCCGTCCGCCAGGAGCAGGGCGCCCGCCGGGTCGGCGCCGACCGCCCGGGAACCGGTGACGATCTCGACCCCGGCCTCACGGGCAGCAGAGACGAGCAGCGCGTGCAGCTTCGGCCGGGTTATCGCCCAGTAGGGGTAGCCGGCCAACTCCGAGGAGACCGGCTCGCCGTTCAGGTTGGTGTCGTAGGTGCCGGGTCGCACGCCGTTCGCCCGGATTGCCCCGGCCACCCCGATGACTTCGAGGGCCAGCATCGCGTTGCGCCACCGCAGGATGCCGGCGCCGAAGTCGCGCACCTGGTCGTTCTGCTCGTGCAGACGTACGGTCCAGCCGCGCCGGGCGAGCGCGATGCTCATGGTGAGACCGGCGAATCCGGCGCCCGCGACCTCGGCACGCCGGGAGCGGCCGGTGGGGCCGGCCGAGAGAGTTCCTGTCATTTCAGTGCCTCCACGAAACGGACAGATGGCTGCTGAGCGATCACGTCACCGTCACCCCGCCGCGTCCACCCACACGGTCATGCTCCCTCGCGCCAACGTGTGAAAGTGCAGGTTGAAGCCCAGGACGACCGGGGTCAGCTCGGGATCGATCTCGAGCGTGGGGACGTCGACGGCGTGGATGATGAACACGTAGCGGTGGCGGCCCGAGCCCGGCGGCGGGTTGGGGCCGATGTACTGGCGCATCCGCAGGTCGTTGGGGAGGGTGAGGGATCCCGCCGGCATCGGCCCGTCCGGCGCGCCGGCGCCGGCGGGCAGCGAGGTCACGGAGGCGGGAATGTTCGCGACGGCCCAGTGCATGAAACCGACCCCGGTGGGAGCGTCCGGGTCGTAGCAGGTGATCGCGAAGCTCTTGGTTTCGGCCGGGAAGTCCGACCAGGCCAGGTGGGGTGAGGTGTTGATGCCGCCGATGTCCGGGTCGCGGTAGGTCGGCGGCATTTCCGTGCCGTCGACGAGGTCGTTGCTGAACACCCGCAGCGGCGGGGCCGGGGTCACGGCTGCGTAGGGGTCGTCGTTGATCACAGTTTCTCCTGTCATGATCACTTGTCGGCGATCGGTGCGGTGTCGACGTGGACTGTGCGGATCGGGGTGCGGATGTCCCAGGTGCCGGCCCAGCCGTCCGGCAGGGCGACGGCGCTGCCGGCGGTCAGCTCGTGCGTGGTGCCGTCCGCATCGGTGACGGTTGCCTCGCCGGAGATGACGTACAGGTAGGAGGCCCTCTTGGCCGCCGCTCGCCGGAACACCCCCGGTCCGCGCTCCTGGACGGCGCACCGGCCGTCGGGCCCGTCGAACACGACGGTCTCGGCGACCGGTGGCGCCCAGGAGGTCCCTACCGCCGGGTCCGGGAGCTGTAGGTCGCGCTCGAGCACGTCGGCCGCGGCCAGGAAGGCGGACGGCTGCACCCCCGCGCGGTACGGCGGCACCGGGGTCGTGTGCAGGTAGACCTTCCGGATGGTTTCGCGGATGTCCCAGGCGCCGACCCAGCCGTGCGGCAGCACGATCACGCTGCCGGCGGTCAGCTCGTGGGAGGTGCCGCCCTCGTCCGTGATGGTGGCCTCGCCGGAAATGATGTACATGAACGAGCCCCGCTTGTCCTTCACCCGGGGATAGACCCCGGCGTCGCACGCCCAGACGGCGAAGAATGCGCCGGCCGCGTCGTACAGGACTCTCTCGTATGCGAAGGGCGCCCCTTGAATGATCGGCTCCATCGAGATCTCGACGGGGAGCGGGCCGTCGAGTACGGCCGTGGCGTCCAGGAACACCGACGGATTCGTGGTCTGGTTCGTCGTCATGACTCTCTCCGTGGGACGGTCAGCAGGCGGTTCGGGTCAGCTCGGTCGGCAGAGTCGGCGGGGGCGCCGCGGGTGCCTCGATGCCGAGCAGGTCGAACGAGGGGCGGTGCAGGATCCCGTGCAGTTCCTCGTCGGTGATGGGCGTGTGCGCGATCTGCCGCATCCGCGCGACGACCCGTTCGAGGGCGGCGGCGGCGCTGGCCGCGGCCACCATCGGTGAGTCGCTACCGAAGAGCACCTTGGACAGGACGCCGTACTCCTTGGCGGCCGAGAAGGCGTTCGCCAGCACCGTTGGACGGCTCGCGATCGCGGATGTGTCGGCAAAGACGTTGGGGTGCCGGCGCATCACGACGACGGTCTCGTAGATCCACGGGTGGCCCATGTGTGCGACCACGATCCGCAGGTCGGGAAAGGTGCACGCCACGTCGTCGAGCAGCAGCGGGTTGGCGTCAGGCAGTCGGCCGGCGTTCGCGAAGATCGCGCCTTGGTGGATCATCACGGGCAGGCCGAGCCGCTCCGCGGTCTTGAAGACCCGCATCGTCATGGGGTGCAGCGGCGAGGTTCCCTGGTAGATCGGCCCCATCTTGATGCCGACCAACCCAAGTTCCGCGTGGCAGCGCTCCACCTCGTCGACCGCATCGTGGCGGGTCGGATCGACCGACATGAAGCCGACAGTCTGACCGCCGACTTCTCGTACGAATGCGGCGACGGCATCGTTAGGGACCATGATCCCGGAGGCCTGCGCCTGGAGTCCGAAGACGATCGTCCGCTCGGCAGGCGCGACGCCCCGGCGGTAGGACTCCACGGTGACCAGGTCGATCTCGTCGGAGGCCAGCGTCTTCGAGACCCGTCCCAGCCCGTCCGTCCAGGGAGAGCGCTGGTGCTCCCGGGTCCAGAAGTGCGTGTGCACGTCGGTGATCAAAGTCAGACCTCACTTCGCAGATAAGGAACGGCGAGCGCCTCCGGTGCCTTGTGCCGCCGTTTGCCCTCGGCGGCGAGGGCAACGAGCGCCAACACGTACGGCATGGCGAGCCACAGGGACACCGGCAACGTCACGGCCGGTCGGACAATGGCGAGCACGACCAGCACCGCGACCGCGGCCAAGCCGGCAAGCCCGGCAGCGCTGGCCCGCCGCCGGTCGAGGCGGGAGGTGGCCGCCGCACTCCGGACGCGCCGGGTGCCGAGAGCCACCAGGATGAGTAGGGCCGCGGCGACCCATACCTCACGAGGGATGTCACCGACAGCCTGCAGCCGCAACTGGGTGGCATCGGTGACCGCGAAGATCGCGACGGCAAGACCCAGCCCGCTCAGCCGCCAGCCTCCGAACAGGACCGCGGCAATCGCCAGATAGCCACGCCCGCCGGTCATGGCCTCACGGAAGACACCGACGTCACCGATGGAGATGTAGGCGCCCGCCGCTCCAGCGCAGACCCCCGAGAAGAGGACGCCGGCCCAGCGCAACCCGCGGACGCTGACGCCGGCAGCGTCAACGGATACTGGACTCTCACCGGTCGCCTTCAGGTTGATGCCCCAGGTCGTCCTAGTCAGCGCGAGGGCCACGACAACGACGACGACGGCCGTGGCGTAGATGAAGGCGTCCTGGGTGAACAGGGCGGGCCCGAGGACGGGCACGTCCGAGAGCACCGGGATCGCGAGTCGAGGTAGCGGGTCGAAGGCGCGCGGCTTGCTGAAGACGTCGTCGTTGAGGAACGCCGTCAGGCCGTAGCCGAGCAGGGTCAGTGCGATGCCGGAGACGATCTGGTCGACCTTGGTCTCGATTGCGAGCACGCCCATCAGCACCCCGAAAAGCAGGCCGCCGACGATGCCGCCGAGGAAACCGACTGCGATGTTCCCGGTGCCGGCCATCACGAGGTAGCCGCCGAAGGCGCCGACGAGCAGCACACCTTCGAGGCCGACGTTCAGTACGCCGGCCCGCTCGGAGACGAGTTCCCCGGTGGCGGCGAGCAGGATTGGGGCAGCGATCGTGATCGCCGAGACGAGGAACGCCACGTCGAAGATTCCCATCTCAGGCCTCCTCGGTCCGGGCACCGCTGTGGACGACGACGCCGGAGCGTCGACGGGCGGCGGACTTGGCTGCAGACGGCGTCCTCGTGCGGCCGTGCAGGACGACGGCCGCCACCAGGACCAGCACGATGACGGCGCCCTGGAGAACCGAGGCCAGCGAGGACGGCACATCCAACTGGGCCTGCATGGCGGTCCCACCGACGTTCAGCGCGGAGAACACGACGGCGGTGGCGACCGCGCCGACCGGTGAGTTGCGTGCCAGCAGGGCGACCGCGATGCCGTTGAAGCCGACGCCGGCTTCGAATCCGTCGCTCATCCAGGGCGCGGAACCGGCGAAGAGCAGCGCGGCGCCCGCGAGACCGGCGAACCCACCGGAGATCACGATGGCCGCGACCCCTTCACGGACCGGATCGATGCCGGACCACCGAGCGGCCTCCTGGTTGCCGCCGGCTACCCGCAGGCGGAAGCCGAACGCGGTGCGGGACAGCAACAGCACCACGGCGATCGCGCACACCGGGAGGAGCACCACGTCGTACGAGAGGGTGCGGCCGGGAATCGATTCGACGCTCGGCCACAGTGCGGCGGCCGGGAAGTTCGCCGACTGGGGTTGACCGTCCAGGGAGCCCTGCAGCGGCCCTCGGACCGACCAGTCCGCGACCTGGATCGCGACCAGGTTGAGCAGGAGCGACGAGACGATCTCAAGTACCCCGCGCGAGGCCCACAACCAGGCGGTCAGGCCTGCCCAGAGGGCGCCGCCACCGATGCCGGCGATGGCGATGAGCACCACCGCGACCGGGCCGGGCAGGCTACCGCACTGCAGCCCGACGGCCGTGGCCAGGGATCCCCCGGCGAGGATCTGACCGGGAAAGCCGACGTGCAGGCGTCCGGCCCGGGTGGTCAGGATCCAGCCGAGCGCGACCAGGAGCAACGGCACGGCCTGGGTGAGGGTCGTGCCGGCGTTGGTCGGCGTCCCGAATGTGCCGCTCCAGAAGGCGTGGAGTGCGTCGGGCGGCGCCACCCCGATCGCCACCAGCAGGAGCGCGCCGACGGCCAGTGCCGCCAAGGCCACTCCCACCTGCACGAGCAACCGCATGATCAGGTCTTTCGACAGCATCAGAGGGCCTCTCCGGACGACGTCATGAGGGCGCCGAGGTTGGCGCGGGTGGCCTTCGCGGCCTCGACGACGCCCTGGATGCGTCCGTGAGCGAGCACCGCGATCCGGTCGGACATCGAGATGACCTCGTCGAGGTCCATCGAGATCAGCAACACGGCACCGCCGCGTTCGCGGTGCGCGACGAGGCTCCGGTAGACGAAGTCCGCCGCCCGTACGTCGAGACCGCGCACGGGCTGTGCGGCGATCAGCAGGGCCGGATTCCCCGAGAGTTCCCGGGCGAGGACGGCCTTCTGCTGGTTTCCGCCGGAGAGCCGCCCGATCGGCAGGTTCTCGCTGTCGGCGCGTACGTCGAACTCGTTCATCAGCCGGCGCGCCTCGGCGGACGCCGCCCGGACGTCGAGCAATCCCTGCCTGTTCAACGGCGCGGAGCGCAGCGACCGTAGGGTGATGTTCTCCCAGAGGGTCATCCCGGGGACGATCGCCGCGTGGTGCCGGTCCTCCGGAATCACCGCACCGCCGGCTCGGAAGAACCTCCGCGGCGACCGATGGGTGAATGGCCGCCCCGCCAGCTCGATGGCGCCCGACAGCGCCGGCCGGATGCCCATGAGCACCTCGACGAGCTCGGACTGACCGCTACCGGCGACCCCGGCGATCCCCAGGATCTCGCCTCGACGCACCTCGAGGTCGATGCCCTGGAGCGCCTTCGGACCGGCCGGCTGGTTGTCGTCTCGCGCGACGTCGAGACTGCGGATGGTGAGGACGGCGGGACCCGGCGTGCCGGCGGGAAGCGGCGGGCGGTCGGCCATTCGATCGCCGACCATCAGGGTCACCAGGTGGTCGGGGGTTGCCTCCGCGATGGTTCCTGAACCGCTCACTGCGCCTCGGCGCAGCACCGTGTACCGGTCCGCGACGCTGAAGACCTCCGACAGCTTGTGCGAGATCAGGATGACCGCATGACCGTCGGCGGCAAGCCGCCGCATCAGGTTGGCGAGTTCGTCCCACTCACCCGGGCTCAGCGCGGCGCTCGGCTCGTCGAAGATTAGGATCCGGGCACCGCGGCACAGCAACTTGACAATCTCCAGCCGCTGTCGCTCCCCCACCGACGCGTCGGCGACCAGCCGGTCGGGCGTGATCCGCAGCCCGGTTGCCGTAGCCACCTCCTGCGACCGGCGGCGCGCCTCGGTCAGACCGTTGCGCCATGGAACGGCGGCTGGTGCGATAGCGAGGTTCTCCAGCTCGGTCAGTGTCGGTACCAGCGTGAAATGCTGGTGGACCATCCCGATTCCGGCCCGCAAGGCATGCTCGGGCTTGCGGAAACGCACCGGCTCTCCGTCGAGCTCGATGCCACCCTCATCCGGGGTGTAGAGGCCGGTGACGATCCGCATGAGCGTGGTCTTGCCCGCACCGTTCTCGCCGAGGAGGGCGTGGATCTCACCCCAGGCGATGTCGAGGTCAACGGCGTCGTTGGCGACGAAGGAGCCGAACCTCTTGGTCACTCCGGTGAGCCGGAGAGCGGAAGCTCCGGTGCCCGTGCCGCGGCGGGCGGGGCCGGAATCGGGACGAGTCTTCATCGACGGCGGCCTAACGCTGCTCGAAGTGGTAGGTCGGCTTCGGGAGAAGAACACCCTTGTCGGCGACGATCTTGCCGTCGGTGATGTCCTTGGTGATCTTCTCGACGAGTCCCTTCTCCTCCGCCGTCCCCTTGCCCGGACAGAACTCGAATCGCAGCGCGCCGGTGCCTAGGCCGTAGCTGATGGCGCCAGCCGGCAGCTTGCCAGCAGCAGCGTCGGAGACGGCGTTCTTCAGGATGTCGGACCAGCTCACTACGCCGGATCCGATGATGTGGGGACTCGATTCGCAGTGCAGGGCGAAAACGTCGTACACGTCGGCAGGGCTGGCGGACCCACCGGCGGCCTGGTAGACGCCCCCGGAGCCACTGTCGAGGTCGGAGAGGATCGAGTCGACGCCACTGGCGATCATTGCTTCGGCGGCCTGCTTGGCCTTGCCGACATCGTTGTAGTCGCCGGTGTAGGTCTGCACGACCTTGGTGTTCGGGTTCTCCAGTGCGGCTCCTTGAGCCATGCCGTAGTACCACGCGCCGGACGCGGGCACCTGGAGGCCGGCGATCATCCCGAGCTTCTTGGTCCGGGAATGGGCCGAAGCGACGGCCCCGACCACGATGGCGTTGTAGCCGACGGCCGCGCTGACCGAGGTCACGTTCTCGGCGTAGGCGTCGAGGTCGGCGGCCACCAGGATGAAGTGCACCTTTGGATACTTCGGCGCCACGACTGCGACGGCCTTGTTGAACGAGGCGCCGTCGGCGACCACGATCTGGTTCTTCGCGGCCAGCGACTCCAAGCCCTGGATCTGCTCCTGTGAGTTGGCGGCGTTGTCAACGATGGAGGAGAGCTTGAGGTTCGTGTCAGCTTCGACCGCCGCGTTCACGCCGGCCAGGCCGAACTGGGTGAACCCGCCGTCGTTGCGAGGGGCCTGGGAGATGGAACCGATGTTCTTGGTCCCGTCGGCAGCCGCTACGTCGCCCGAGGACCCACACGCCGAGAGGGCGAGGGGTATGACGGTAACGGCTGACACGATTGCGATCTTGGTACGCATGCGAGCCCTTTCGTCGGCTGCTGCCTGTGCAGGTAACAGGGGTGAAACGGACCGGTGAAGAGAACTGGTATGGCAGATGCGAGCGCCTAGAGCGCTGGAGCACGGTAACGTGCACCAGATACTGCTGATCTGCCATACCAGTTGTCAAGAGGTTGATCCGATCCGAACTCCGGATGACGTGCCTCGGGCCAGGCCGACTCACGTCGGCACCGGAAGGGCGGCGGAAGCAAGGGCCACCTGGGCCGGCTAGGGCCTCACCGGCCGAGGACGGCAAGACTGCGCGCACGCGCCCACCCGGACGCGCGATCAAGGGCTGCGTGCCGGTGCCGGGCTGGGCTCACATACAGGATGGCGGGGTCAAGCCGCTGCTCACGTCCAGCGACGGGCCTCTCCTGGCCGCCGAGGTCGTCTACGAAAGCGCCGGAGCGGTCAGCGGCCGAACTTCGCCGTGACCTCGTCCTGGAGTTCGAGGCGGCCCTGCTGCACGTGGGCGCGCATGGCCTGCTCCGCCGCATCGGCATCCCGCGCGCGGATGGCGTACACCACGTCGCGGTGCTCCGCGAGCGACCGCCGCATCCGCCCCTCTCGCCTCGTCACGATCGAGGACAGCAGGCCGCGGTTCAGATGCTGGACCAGCAAGCGGTAGTGGTCGCTCAACCGTTCATTGCCAGCACCCTCGGTGATGAGCTCGTGCAACCGCGCGTCGATGGCACTGTAGCCGTCGGTGTCGCCGGCCTCGACGCAGTCCTGCATCGATGCCATCACCTCGTCGATCCGCGCGATGAGCTCATTGCTGGCGCGGTTCGCACACAGCCGGGCTGTCATCCCCTCGACCGCCTCGCGCACCTCGAAGAGATCGAGGATCTCGTGCCGACTAAGGCTCTTGACGAAAGTGCCACGGCGACGCTCGATCGAGACAAATCCGGCGCCTTCGAGCTCTTTGAATGCCTCACGCACCGGCATGCGGCTGACCCCGAACCGCTCGGCGAGGCGCGCCTCTGAGAGCTTCTCCCCCGGCGCGATAGCCCCGGACACGATCTCCTCACGAAGCCTCTGGACGATCACGTCCTTCTTCGAGACGTCGTTTTCGGCGACCCCAGCGGATGCCCTCTGCGCCGCCGACATAGCTCCCAAACTTCCTCTAGACCGCTGCCCGAACTCCCCTGAGCTTGATGCATGATACCCGCTACGGTGGCCAGGCCAGCACGTGCAGCGACGGCCCAACCTCCGGCAGCGGGCGTGAACGACTCGCTCAGAGAGGCGACCGGGACGCTCGCGGAGCAGTCAGCCTTTGTCCTCGCCGCTGCCGCTCGCGCAGCGGGCCGACGCCACCCTTGGGTGATGGCACTGCCGGCACCAGGACCGGCCCGGCCGACCACTCGGTGCCGGTCAGCGTAGCCCGGCGAACAGGTCGTCCTCCGGCGTCGGCGCACCGGTGGTGTCGCGGACCCGGACGAAGGTCTCCCGGCCCATGAGGTCGGTGAACCGCTCCTGGCCGAGTTGCAGGAAGAAGATGTTCTCGGCTTGGCTGGCGTGTGCGGCCAAGGATTCGAACTTCTGGCCGCCGTAGGCGCTCGTGTCCACCCAGGTGGTGATCTCGTCGTCCGGCAGGCCGAGCGCCGGCATCTCCCCCGACGGTCCGTCCGGCTCCGGAAACTCCACGCCGATCTCCTTCATGATGCGGCCGAAGTCCTGGAACGCGCTGCGCGGCACGGTGGTCCAGTACACCTTTGCGGGGATGTCCGTACGCTCGACCGCGGCCATGGTGATGCGGTGGGCCTGGATGTGGTCCGGGTGGCCGTAGAAGCCGTTCTCGTCATAGGTGACGACGACGTCGGGCCGGTAGCGCCGGATCAACTCGGCCAGCCGGTCGGCGGCCTCCCCCACCGGGGTGTTCCAGAACGCGCCGGGCGCGTCGTTGGCCGCCCAACCCATCATTCCGGAGTCGGCATATCCGAGCGTCTCCAGGTGCGTGACCTTCAACGCCTCGCAGCTGGCCGTCAACTCGGCGCGGCGCATCGCCACCACGGCCTGCGGGTCGTGCCCCGGGTCGCCCGGCTTGACCCCACCGGGCCCGTCGCCGCACCCCCCATCCGTGCAGGTCACGAGCACTGTCGTGATTCCCTCCGCCGCGTACCGGGCGAGGATGCCGCCCGTGCTCGTCGCCTCGTCGTCGGGGTGCGCGTGTACGGCCATCAAGGTCAGGGATCGGTCAGTCACCCCACCACCATACGAGGGAGGCCCCGATGCACTGGGCTTTGCCGCAATCCGGGACGGCTGCTGGGACGGGTCGTCGCTATCTGGCGCTGCCCTCGGACGTATCAGGGCGGACGCGGTGCGGCAGCACCAGCGCTTGAGCGGCGATGACGCGTTCACCGTTGAAGGTCAGCGCCGGCGACCCATACAGCTGGTAGCCCTGGTCGAGCAGGCCGCTGACGCGGGCGCAGAATGCCGCATCATCGGGTCCGGTGATGCGGCGGTAGCCAGCGACTCAGAGAGATCTGACACTGTCGCAGTGCGCCCGCCCGGCACAGGACTGGCGGGATGTGCTCCTGGCGGGCGATCTTGCCGAGGATGACTGGCCGGACCGCCTCAATGCGGAACTCCCCGATCAGGATTCATCAACCCGGTGAACGTTCATGGCCAGCGTACGAGGCGGAAGTCAGGAGCTCCACCGCGCCCGTCACCGCGAGGTGGCGGGCGGTCTCGGCTCGGATGCCCTTGGCGGCGAGCGCGTCCCGCTGCTGGCCCGTGTAGCCGATGCAGTCGAGGAAGACCACGTCGGCGCCACCGGCGGTGACCCGTCGTCCGGCGACCGCTACCTCGTCGAGTCCAGCCGTGTAGGGGTCTACGGCCGCCGCGATGACCGAGCGGCCCAGGCGCCCCTCCCACCGTTCCCGGATGTCCGTCAACTGCTCTGGCACGGGGCACAGCACGCCCAGGGAGCCCTCGCCGACGAGCTGCTCCATGAGCTCGTGGGCGAGGTCCTCCGCGTGGAGCACCGGCACCGACGTCGGGCCGTGCTCGACCCGGCCGGTGCACAGCACGAGGACGACCCCGCACCGATCGGCTACGCACCGTCGGATGGCGTCGTCGAGTGCTGGGGCGATGCTCGTCGCGCCGAGGCGGACGCGCGAAGCGTCCCGTAGGCGGGAAACGAGGGTGCGCTCCCCGGCGCGCGGCGCGAGCCGGGCGATGCCGTCCGCGTCGAGGAGGTCCAGCGCGCCGTGTTCGACCCAGTCGACGCCGGAGAGGACGGCCCCGACATCGGGGATGAGGTCGGTGCGGGGCGCCTGGCCGATCGTGACGAGACCGAGCCTCGGCCTCGCGTGGTTCGCCCGGCCCACAACCGGCACGTGCATCACGCCACCGCCTTCTCGGGCAGGTCTGCGGCCGCTACCCCACGCTCGACGATGCAGCGTCGCACGGCGCGGTCGACGCGCGCGTTGGGGTCGGCGATCGGGATCGCGGCGAGGAGCGCCTTGGTGTAGGGGTGCTGAGGTGCTGTGAAGATCTGCTCGACGGTGCCCTGCTCGACGACGCGCCCCTGGCTCATGACGACGATCTCGTCGGCCATCATTTCGACGACGGACAGGTCGTGCGAGATGAAGACGTAGGTGAGTCCGAGGTCTCGCTGCAGTTGCTTCATGAGGTCGAGCACCTGGGCCTGCACCGACACGTCGAGTGCCGATACGGGCTCGTCGCAGACGACGAGGCTCGGGTTGAGGATGAGGGCCCGCGCGATGCCGATCCGCTGGCGCTGGCCCCCGGAGAACTCGTGCGGGAAGCGGTCGATGTGTTCTTCCCCCAGGCCGACCGTCTCGAGGACCTCGACGATGCGGGCGCGGATCGCCGCGTCGTCGAGGTCCGTGTGCAACCGCAGCGGTTCGGCGAGTGCCCGGTGGATGGTCCACCGTGGGTCGAGCGAGGCGTACGTGTCCTGGAAGACGATTTGCATCTGGGAGCGGAGGCGGCGCAGCTCGTCGTCACTGGCCGAGAGGAGGTCGGCCCCGTTGAAGGTCACGGTCCCCGATGTCGGCTCGTGCAGGCGCAGCAGGGCCCGACCGGTTGTCGACTTGCCCGAACCGGACTCGCCCACGATGGCGAGCGTGCGGCCACGGCGGACCCGGAAGGACACGCCGTCGACCGCCGTGATGGTGTCGGCCGGACGTCCCAGACGGCGGCGTCGCCCGGTGAAGACCTTCGTCAGGTCGGTGACCTCTAGCAGCACCGGCGCATCGTCGTCCGGTGCTTCGGTGGGAGCGTCCGTGCGTGCTTCGACGCGAACCGACCCGGAGCCGTCGCGCCCCGTGCTTCCCTCGGCGAGCGCCTCGACCGCCTCGATGACGTGCTCGTTGGCGGAGGGGATGAAGCTGAGCAGCCGCTTCGTGTAGTCGGCCTGGGGCGCGGCGAAGAGCTGGTCCGTCGGCGCCGTCTCCTGCAGCTCACCGCCGTACATCACGGCGACCCGCTGGCAGGTCTGGGCGACGACACCGAGGTCGTGCGTGATGAGCAGGACCGCCGTCCCGTGCTGCTCCTGCAGGTCCATGATGAGGTCGAGGATCTGCAGCTGGGTCGTCACGTCGAGCGCCGTCGTCGGCTCGTCGGCGATGAGCAGCTTGGGCTCGCATGCCATGGCCATGGCAATCATGACGCGCTGGCGCATCCCGCCGGACAGCTCGTGCGGGTATCCCGCGAGGACGCGAGCGGTGTTGCGGATCCCCACCATGTCGAGCAGTTGGCCCGCTCGGTCGGCCGCCTGCCGTCGGCCTAGGCGCAGGTGCTGACGCAACGGCTCGGTGAGCTGGTCGCGGATTGTGAAGACCGGGTTGAGCGCGGTCATCGGCTCCTGGAAGATCGTCGCGATGTCCTTGCCGCGGATCTCGCGCATCTGCCGGTCCGACAGTGCGGCGAGGTCACGTCCGTCGAAGCGGATGTGCCCACCGGTGATGTGCGCCTGCCGCGCCGGCAGCAATCCTGTGATGGACATGGCGGTGACGCTCTTGCCCGAGCCCGATTCGCCGACCAGCCCGACCATCTCGCCGCGTGCGATGGTCAGGTCGAGGCCCCGGACCGGGTGGATCGGGCCGCGGGACGTGTCGATGCGGATTGAGAGGTTCTCGATCGACAGCAGAGTGTCAGCCATGTCCGTGCTCCTTGGTTCCGTATGCCGATGGGCTCGGTCTCGCGCCCGCTCAGGCGTGCGCGGGGACCTGCCCAGTCGTCTGCAGGTGGGTGGCCGGCCCGTAGAGGCTCTCGAGGAGCGCAGCCTGGGCCTCGTCGTGGAAGGACACCGCACCCGCGGTGAAGCCCTTGGCGACCTCGACGGCGAAGCGGGCGGCCAGGGCGATGTCGACCTCGTGACTCGCGCCGGTCGCGCAGCCGGCCACGGGCGTCACCGTCGTGATGGCGACACCGACGACGGGCGCGGCCGTCGCGACGGCCGGCTGAAGGATCGAGTTGAGGTGGTAGAGGCCGTTGCCGTACGGCGTGATGTCCTGCGTCGACAGCGGGAAGACGACGGCGGGCTCACCCGACACGGTCTCGAGGACGCCGATGAGGTCGGCGCTCGCGGGGAGGATGTAGCCGGCGCGGACCGTCGGGGAGATGGCGATGCCACGGTGGTTGATGAGGCGGTTGCCCTTTGTGGTGTCGATGGAGAGGACGGCGTCCATCTCCGGGGTGACCTCGTGCTCGTTCATCGCGGTGATGTCGACGGGCGAGTCCATGAAGGGCACGGGATCGTGTGGACGGGTCGGCGCGTCGGGGCAGATGTGCGTCGAGATGACGACGTCGCCGGGCAGGACATCGCCGCGGGCGTGCATCGCGAGGAGCTTGGCGGCCGCCGCGATGGCCGCGGTCGCCCCGTCGCCGTCGGACACGTAGCCGATCAGCTCCGGTCGGGCGCCGATGCCGCCAAGGCGCCCGACGACACCGAGCGTCGGGGCGTCGCCGCCGGCGGTCTTGCCGCGGCTGCCCGGGACGGTGACGCAGATGAAGTCGGTCGAACCCAGCTCACCCGCCACCGTCTCGACGGTGATCGAGCAGGCATTGTCGCCGAGGGTACGCAGGTGCTCGGCGACGAGGTCACCGGATGCGTCGGGGCGGTCGAGGAGGTCGAGGGCCGTAAGGACGTGGGACAGCACGATCATTCGCTTTCGACAGCGGTCTCGGCGACGCCGAGGTACCGGAGGGTGGTCAGGGCGTAGGTCTTCGCGGCGAGCACGACGTCGGCGACGGGTGCCTTCTCGTCGAAGCCGTGGATGGTGGCCAGCTCGGCCGGCCCGTACTGGAGCACGGGAATGCCGTGGCTGCGGAAGGTGCGGGCGTCGGAGGACGCCCACTGGAGCACGCCCTCTGTGGTGGGGTCGCCCGTCAATTCGCGCAGGGCCGCGACGAGCTCGGTGACGATGGGATCGCTCGGCAGCGTCCAGTTCGGCTCGCTGCAGAAGCCGATCGGCTCGATCGTCGCGTCGACGCCCGCCTCGGCGAGCAGCTCGTCGACCCGGGCGAGGACCTCGGCGCGCGACAACCCGATCGGCACGCGGGTGTCGACCTCGACGACGCACCGGTCCGCGACCACGTTGGAGGACGTGCCGCCGCGAATCGTGCCGATGTTGACGGTGACGTGCTCGAAGACGGCGCCGATGCCGGGGGCGTAGCCCTCGCGCTCCTCGGCGAACGTCTTCGAGCTCTCGATGAGGTCGAGCACGTCCTCGGGCGCGGACGGCTTCATGTCCCAGAGCTGCTGCAGGGCGACGACGGCCCGGGCCGCGAGGAGGTTCGCGCTGACGCCGTGCAGCGGCTGGAGGCTGCCGTGCCCCGGCTTGCCGTCGATCGTCATGCGGAACCAGTTGCTGCCCTTCTGGCCGATCGTCGGGTGCGTCCGCTCGGCGGGCTCGGCGATGATCGCGCCGGTCGCGCCGTCGAGGACCCCCTGGTCGAGGAGCCAGTCCGCCCCGCGGGAGCCGCCCTGCTCCTCGTCGGGGACCGCGGCGAGCGACAGCCTCCCGGCCAGTGGGACACCGAGGCGGTGGAGGACGACGAGCGTGTGGATGACGCCGGCGAGGCCGGCCTTCATGTCGCTCGCTCCGCGACCGCGCAGGTAACCGTCGACGACGTCACCCGCGAAGGGCGGGAAAGTCCAGCGGCTGAGGTCACCGACGGGAACGACGTCGGTGTGGCCGGCGAGCACGAGGTGGCGCGCCGTCGTGGGGTCGCCGCCCACCGCGGCGTTGCTCGCGGCACGGTGGACGACGATGCTGAGGCGACCATCGCCCGCGTCGTGGACCTCGGGGTCGAGGCCCTCGGCGCGCAGATGGTCGGCGATGAAGGTGCCGACGTCCGTGCAGTCCCCCGGGGGGTTCTCGCTCGGGATCCGGATGAGGTCTCCGGCGAGCGTCAGCAGTTCGTCCCGGGTGCGCTCGATCTCGTCGAGGACCCGGGTCTCCCAGTCGGAGGATTGCGTGGCCACGTCAGGCTCCAAGTGTCGTTTTGTCGGGGCGTCGGATTCGTGATGGTGCGCGGGGAGGCGGCCGCTGGCCGCGCGGCGGGATGGCAGCGGGCCCAGCGGCGCGCCTCCCCTTCTCGGCGTCAGCCCTTGTTGCTCAACTGGAAGAAGCGGATGATCCCGTCGGGGTACGACGTGTACCCCTGCACGCCCGCGCGCTCCGCGACGACGATGTTGTACTCGTACAGGTACGCCCACGGCGCCTGGGTGTTGATGATCTCCTGCGCCTTGCCGTACAGGTCGTTGCGGACGTTCTGGTCCGGCTCGGTCGAGGCCTGCTTCCAGAGCTTGTCGACCTCAGGGTTGTTGAAGTTGACGTAGTTGCTCGTGCCGTCGCTGGTCAACAGGAGGCCGAGGTGGTAGCCCGGGTCGTTGACGAACGAGGTCCAGCGGCTGATGTAGCTCTGCACCTTCTTCGTCGCGAGCGCCTCGAGGAACTGTGGGCGCGCCATCTTGTGGATGTTCATCGTCACGCCGATCTTCGCCAGTTCGGCCTGGATGAGCACGGCGTCGTCCGACCAGTCGTCGAAGCCGCTGCCGAGGGTGAAGTCGAAGCTGAAGCCGTTGGCGAAGCCGGCCTCCGCGAGGAGCGCCTTGGCCTTGTCGAGGTCGTGCGAGTAGGCGTAGCCGGCGTCGGAGAAGCCCGGGGTCGAGCTGGCCACGGACGAGCGCATCGGCGACGCCTGGCCCTTCATGACGTCGCTGATGAGCTTGTCGTACGGGATCGCGTACGACACGGCCTGGCGGACCTTCGGGTTGTCGAACGGCTTGATGGCGTTGTTCATTCCGAAGAAGAGGATCTTGTTGCTGGCGCGGGAGTCGATGGCGACGCCGGACTGCTTCGACAGGGTGTCGACGTCCTTCGCCGGCACCTCGAGCGCGAGGTCGACCTCGCCCTTGGTGAGGAGCTGGACGCGGTTGCTCGCCTCGCCGATGAACTTCGTGTTGACCTTGCGCAGGGCCGGCTTCTCGCCCCAGTAGGTGTCGTTGCGCTCGAGCACGGCCTCGGTCGCCGGGTCCCACTTCGTCACCCGGTAAGGGCCGGAGCCTGCGGTGTGGGTGTCGAGCCAGGCGGCGCCACCCTCTGCGTTGACCTTGTCGATGTTGATGATCGAGAACGAGTACATCGGCAGGATCTGGAGGAAGAGGTGGTTCGGTGCGGTGAGATCGATCTTCACGGTGCGCGGGTCGATCGCCGTCACCGTGCCGATGCCGGCCATGCCGTAGAGGAAGCTCGCCGACTTGGACTTCTTGATGAAGTCGAACGTCTTGACGACGTCGTCGGAGTCGAGGGCCGAGCCGTCCTCGAACTTCACGCCCTGCCGCAGGGTGAAGGTGTAGCTCTTCGAGTCGTCGCTCGCCTTCCACGACTCGGCGAGCATCGGCACGATCTTGTCCGTCTTGGCGGTCGGCTTGCCGTTCGTCGTCGTACGGTCGTACGTGACGAGCTGGTCGTAGGCCGCCACGACGAACGTGTCGGAGGTGACGTCGTTGGCCTCGGCGGGGTTGAGGGTCTTGCCGCCCTCGGAGTAGGCGGCGACGAGGGTGTCCTTGGCGGCCGCACCGGCACGCGAGGAGCTGCCCTGGTTGGCGTTGGCTCCACAGCCGGCTGCGGCGAACATGACGGCGACCGCGGCGGCCAGGGTGGCGCTGCGCTTCACGCTGTTCTCCTTCATGTACGGGTGGGGGAAGATGCGATGGAAGGGAGTGGATGGGCTGGCGCCCGTCGCAGATGCGAACCGGGTCATCGGCTCGTCCGCAGGCGCGGGTCGAGGACGTCGCGTAGGCCGTCGCCGACGAGGTTGAAGCCGAGAATCGAGGTGGCGATGGCGATGCCGGGGAAGACCGTCATCCACCACTCGCCGCTGATGATGTAGCCACGGCCGTCCGAGATCATGACGCCCCACTCCGCCGTCGGCGGCTGCGCGCCGAGGCCGATGAAGCTGAGCGAGGCGGCCGTGAGGATCGCGTAGCCCATGCCGAGAGTCGCCCGGACGAGGATCGGGGCAACGGTGTTCGGGACGATGTGACGGGTGAGGATCGTCCGGTCACGCAAGCCGATGGCGCGCCCCGCCTCGACGAAGTCACGCTCCCGGAGCGAGCGGGTCTGGCTGTAGACGATGCGGGCGAACTCGGGGATGCCGACGACGCCCACGGCGATCATCGCGCTGGCCAGGCCCGGGCCGAGGGCGGCGGCGATCGCCATGGCCAGCACGAGCGACGGGAAGGCGAGCAGCACATCCATCACCCGCATGAGCACGGCACCCACCACGCCGCCGAGAAAGCCGGAGATGGCGCCGATCGGGACACCGATGAGCAGCGAGATCCCGACGGCGATGAGCCCGGTCCAGAGAGAGATCCGCCCACCGGCGAGCACCCGGGCGAGGATGTCGCGGCCGAAGTTGTCCGTACCGAACAGGTGTGCGGCGGAGGGCGGCTCGAGGAGCCCTCCCGCTCCGGTCGCGGTGGGCGAGTACGGCAGCAGGCCGGCCACGAGAGCGCCGATGGTCCAGATCGCGATGAAGACGAGACCGACCATCGCCAGGCGGTTGCGGACCAGCAGGCGCCAGGCCGTCGTGGGCCGCGACCCGGCCCGGTCGCACGACGCGGCCCGGACGCCACTCGCAGGGGCGGACACGGTGGTGTCAGGCATTCTCGATCCTCGGGTCCAGTCGGGCGTTGAGCAGATCGACGCAGAGGTTGACCGTCAGGTAGATGGCCGCGGCGAGCAGCGTGAAGGCCTGGACCGGCGCATAGTCGGTGGCGAGCACGGACTGGACGACATAGAAGCCGACGCCCGGCCAGCTGAAGACGGTCTCGGTGATGACCGCGCCGCCGAGGAGTTGGCCGAACTGGAGCCCGACGACGGTCACGACGACAGGGGCGGCGTTCTTCAGCGCGTGCTTGAGGATGACCTTGGCCGGCGGCAGGCCTTTGGAGCGAGCGGTGCGCACGTAGTCCTGGTTGATCACCTCGAGCATCTCGGACCGGGTCATCCGGGCGATGATCGCCGTGCTCCCGGTGGCGAGGCACAGGGCCGGCCAGATTATGTGGGCCAGCGACGACTTCAGCGCGACCAGGTCACCGGTCAGGAGCGAGTCGAGGACGTAGAGGCCCGTGATCGACGTCGGTGGGTTCACGTCCTGGGCGATGCGGCCCAGCGGGGCCGGCTCCCACCCGAGCTTGTTGTAGAAAACGAAGATCACGATGAGGGCGAGCCAGAAGAGCGGCATCGACGCCCCGATCAGCGAGAAGATGCGGCTGGCGTGGTCGACCGGCCGGTCGCGACGCGTCGCGCTGATGACACCGATGGGGACCCCCAGCAGCAGCGAGATGAGGATCGCCACGATGGCGAGTTCGACCGTCGCCGGCAGCCGGGAGACGAAGTCCGCGAGGACGGGCTGGCCGGTGTGCCACGCGAATCCGAAGTCTCCGGCGAAGAGGCCGCGCACGTAGGAGATGAACTGAGCGACCAGCGGCTGGTCGAGGCCCATCTCGGCACGGATCTTGTCGACGGTCGCCGGGTCAGCCTGCTCCCCGGCGAGAGTCCGGGCGGGGTCGCCGGGCAGGACGCGGGTGAGCAGGAAGATGCAGAGCACGACGCCGAAGAGTGCCGGGATCATCGCGAGGACTCGTCGCACCACGTGGTTCACGGCCACCTCCAATCTGCGCTTCGTTGGGTCTGACCTGGTCTCGGCGCCCAGGATTCGCTCGCTCGTAATCCCTGAGCAATACTTTCTCTGTATTTGAGAGGGCGTCCCTGATCGGATCGGGGTGCGGTAGGTTCTCACCCGTCCCGCCCATCCCGGAGGACCCATGTCAGACACGGGCGCTCGCCCCCGCTCGCCGCTCCAGACCGTGGACCGCGCCCTGGAGGTCCTGCTGTCGTTCACCGAGCGGCGCCGCGACTGGGGCGTCATGGAGCTTGCCGAGGCCTTCGCCATCGACAAGTCGACCGCGCAGCGCATCCTCGCCGCGCTCGCCGCCCGCGGCTTCCTCAGCGCCGATCCGGTGTCCCGGCGCTACAGCCTCGGCCCAACGATGTGGCGCATGGCCGCCGTCTGGGAACGCACGGGAGGCCTGGCCGCTCTGGCGCACCGGGTGCTGGAGCCGCTCGCCTTCCAGACCGATCGCACGGCCCTCTTCGCCGTCCCGGACGGGCTCCACGTCCGGTGTGTCGCGGCCGTCGACGGCGGCGGACCGCTGCGCAGTCATCCGCTCGTCGGCGAGCTGTACCCGGCCAACGCGGGAGCCACCTCCCGCGGCTACTTCGCCTTCCTTGACGGAAACGAGCGGCGCGCCCTGATCTCGGGGCGGGTCTTCGCGACATTCACCGAGCTCACCAGGGTCGACGAGCACGAGCTCGAACGGCTCTTCGTCGAGGCCGTCGCGCAGGGGTACGCCTACTCCGAGGGCGAATACGACTACGCCACCCGGGCGCTCGCCGTTCCCATCATGCTCAGGGGGCGGCCCGTCGGCTCGCTCAGTCTCGGCGAGAGCAAGTATCCAGCGCGTTCCGACGACATCCGGGACCACCTGCCTGCACTGCAGGCCGCGGCGGAGCAACTGTCCGCCCTACTCGACAACCGGGCGAACTCGGCCGCCGTAGCCCGGCAGACCAAGCCGACCCGAGCCCACTGAGCGCCGCGCCATTGAGCCAGACCGACCACCGCAAGGAGACACCCATGCCCCAGGGCCACCCGAACCTCCTGCTCCTGTCCAACTCGACGGCCCCCGGGCGGACCTACCTCGAGCACGCGCGCGAGGCGATCCTCGAGACACTCGACGGCCTGCGCTCCATCGTGTTCGTCCCGTTCGCGCTGGCGGACCACGACGCCTACACCAAGACGGTCCGTGGTGCCCTGGAGCCGCTCGGCATCACCGTCCGCGGAGCACACGAGGGCACGCCGCGCGACCTGGTCGCCGGTGCCGAGGCCGTCTTCGTCGGCGGCGGCAACACCTTCCGCCTCGTCAAGGCGATCCACGAGCTCGGCCTGATCGACGTCGTACGCGCCCGGGTCGCCGAGGGAATGCCCTACGTCGGGTCGAGTGCCGGCACCAACGCCGCGACACCGAGCCTGCGCACGACGAACGACATGCCCATCGTCCAGCCGCCGTCGTTCCAGACCTTCGGCCTCGTGCCCTTCCAGATCAACCCCCACTACCTCGACCCGGATCCGGCCTCGATGCACCAGGGCGAGACCCGGGAGGAGCGGCTCACCCAGTTCCTCGAGGAGAACGACGTCCCGGTGCTCGCCATGCGCGAGGGCACCTGGCTGCGGGCGAGCGACGGTGCCATGCGGCTCGATGGCGTGGCCGCGGGCGCACGAGTCTTCTGCCGAGGATCCGAGCCGGTCGAGGTTCCGAGCGGCGCCGATGTGACCTGGCTGGTCGAGAGGGTGGGTTCGTTCGATATCCACCGTTGAGGTCAATCAGTCGACGAGGTCAGCGAGCCGGCGTCCGCAGGCGTGTGGGACCTGCGGAGGGCCGCACCTGTTCCACGATGATTTCCTCCATGTGCGGCGCCGCAGGGCCGAGCCGGGGTTGACCCTCTCCGGTCCCTGGGGCGCTGGATCGCCGAGCAGGACCGGGTGCTGGCGGGCCCGGCAGAGGAGCGCTACCTCGTCCCGTCCGCGCCCGGCGTACCCACGGCCGCGCTCCGCACGGAGGTCGCCTGGCCGGTCCGACCCCCGTCCGGGCCGCCCGACCAGCAGATCAGGACACCGAATGATCATCGATAATGTGGCGTTCCCCGCCGGTCAGCACTGCGAGACCACCACGCTCGGCGCCCTGCTGCGCCACGAGGGCCTCAACCTGTCCGAGCCCATGCTGTTCGGCCTCGGCGAGGGTCTGGGCTTCGTCTACTGGGACGCCAAGAACATGGACTTTCCATTCCTCGGCGGCCGCACCAAGCCGACCGCGATCACCCGGACCGTGGCCGACCGGCTGGGCCTGACGCTGCACATCCAGGAGACCGCCTCGCCTCGAAAGGCCTGGCAGAACGTCGCCACCGCCCTCACCGCCGGACGCCCGGTCGGCCTGCAACTGGACTGCTACCACCTGGACTACTTCACCACGAAAGTCCACTTCGGGGGCCACTTCGCCGCGATGTACGGCTACGACGACACCCACGCCTACCTCATCGACACCGCCCAGCAGGGCGGCACCGTGACGACCACGCTGACGAGCCTGCAACGGGCCCGCGACGAACGCGGACCGATGACCGCCCGCAACCTCTCCTACACCATCGCCAAACCCACGGGCCAGCCCGATCTGGGCGACGCCATCCGGGCGGCCATCCGCAACAACGCACACGCCTTTCTCAACCCACCCATCGCCAACCTCGGTCACCGCGGCATCGCCAAGGCAGCCCGACGGGTGGCGCGGTGGCTCGACCGCTCAAGCGACCCGTACCGCGACCTCCCGCTGGCCGCGGCGCTGATGGAACGCGGAGGGACCGGCGGCGCCCTGTTTCGCAACATGTACCGCGACTTCCTCGCCGAATGCGCCACGATCGTCGACGACGACAACCTCCGCCGCGGTCACCAGCTGTACGCCGAGATCGCCCCGCTATGGGCCGAGGTCGCCCACCACATCACGGCCGCCGGAGAAGCCACCGACCCAGACCACCTGAGCCGCGCCTCGGCCATCCTCACCGAACTCGCAGACAGGGAACGCCACGCCATGCAGCTCCTGACCGCGATTGCTCCAGCCGGGCGCTGATCTTGCAGACGGCACCTCGCACGAAGGCTCGGCGCATAAGGAAGACTGGCGGGCATGGCTGACTTGGACGATGCGAAGGCTGCGCTGCACCACTACCTCCAGGCGGCTCGCGAAGACCTGATCTGGAAGCTCGACGGGCTGAGCGAACGTGAGGTCAGACTGCCCCGCACCGCGACCGGCAACAACCTGCTGGGAGTCCTCAAGCACTGCCTCAATGTCGAAGCCGGCTACTTCGGGCCTACCTTCGGGCGCGAATTCCCGGCGCCTGAGGAACTGGTCGCCATGGAGGCGTTCGAGGAGGACCCGCAGGCAGACTGGTACGCGCGGGAGGACGAGACGAAGGATGGGCTGATCGACCTGTATCGCCGTGTCGGGGTGTTCGCGGACCAGACGATCGAACAGCTACCGCTCGACGCGCCGGGGCGGGTGCCGTGGTGGCGGCCAGGTAGACAGGCCGTGACGCTGCAAAGGATCATCGTCCACGTGACCTGCGACCTCGCTCGTCACGCCGGTCACGCCGACATCATGCGCGAGCAGCACGACACGGCGATCGGCCTGCGGCGGGAGAACACCAACATCCCTCACGACTATGACTGGCCGGCGTACGTCACCAAGCTGACGAAGCTGGCCGACCGCTTCGGATAGCCGCCCGGTCCCCTCGGTGCAGTCGGTGATTTCAGCATCCCCTCTTCGACAGGACCGGGCCTTGGCTTGATCCGTTCGGGGTGACAGTGCGTAGCGTCGGCAAGCGCGCACCGAATCCCTGCCAGGCCCAGGTCAGCTTGAGGGTGGTTGCGCGGGGAGCCCGGTGGAATCCGGCACGATGGGCCGGTGAGTGATCTGGTCGACCAGGGCTCAGGCGTACTGGCTGGCCCAGCCGGTCACGGCGGCGTGAGGTCGCGCCCCGTGCGACCATGTCGGCGATGGGATCCTTGCCCGACAAACTCGTCCCAGCAGCTACGCGACGGCTACAGGAACGCCGAACATGCGGTGCGGTCGGCGCTTGTGCCGCTCGACCATGGACAGCTCGGCGCTCTGGTGAGGTTCCTCGACGGCCGTTGGGCATCAACTGCGGGGTGTGGGGCTGGCCAGGCACCGCCGGCACCGGTGTCGGTGCCGCGCTGTTGTTCGATGCGCACCTGAACGTCACCGCCATCGCGAGGATCGCGGCGATGGTCGGGCCGCCGGCGCCACGCTCATCAACCTCGGAGCGATCACGGGCGGATGACCCTCGCTAACCGACGTAGGAGGAGGACGCAATGCAGGCGATCCAGAAGGTCCGCCATCGACAGGCCGACGTCAACGGTCTGGAGGTGTTTTTCCGCGAGGCCGGGCACTCCGGCCGACCGACCGTACTGCTGCTGCACGGGTTCCCGAGCTCGTCGCACACCTTCCGGGAGGTCATGCCAACACTGGCCGAGGTCGCGTACGTGGTCGCGCCTGATCTTCCCGGCTTCGGCATGTCCTCGTCGCCAACCGTCGACAAGTACGACTACACCTTCGAGAACCTCTCACGGGCGATCGAGAGCCTACTCGACCAGCTTGGGGTCGAGCGCTTCTTCGTCTACCTGCACGACTTCGGCGCACCGGTGGGATACCACCTGGCCACCCGCGCCCCGAATCGCATCCGCGGCCTGATCGTCCAGAGCGGCAACGCGCACGAGGACGGCCTCGGCGAGCAGTGGGACAGCGCCAAGGCGTACTGGGCCGACCCGACCGACGACAAGCGCGCCGAGCTGCCGGACTGGTTGAACTTTGCTGGCACCCGCGACCAGTACCTCGCCGGGCTGCCCGAGTACCTGCGCACGCTGCACCCTCCCGAGTCGTGGCACCTCGACTGGGAGCGCATGAGCCGACCCGGCAACATCGACGCGCAGTTCGCACTCTTCAGCGACTACGGTAGCCACGTCGCCCGCTTCGATGAGATCGCCGAGTACCACCGGGCTCACCAGCCGCCGGCACTCGTGCTGTGGGGACGGCGCGACCCGTACTTCGACGTCGACGAGGTCCTCGCCTACCACCGCGCCCTTGAGCGCATGGACGCGCACATCTACGACAGCGGGCACTTCTTGTTGGAGACGCACGCGGCCGAGTGCGCCAAGCTCATGCGGGCGTTCGTGCTCGACAACGCTTGAGCTGATCGCCGCCTGCGTGGACGGCCTCGAATACGATCTTGCTTTGGGCAGCGGCAGGGTCCAGGACACCTCTCCCTGTCTGGCGCCGTCACTGTTGGTGAGGAGCGGTTCGCGGCTGGATGAGTGCGGCGAGCGTGTGGCAGGTCGAGTCCGCAGGGGGCCACCTAGACTCCTTCGCGCCGGACCCGGCGAGACTGCACCCACGCCCGACCAACAGGAGAACCGCCGTGCCGCCCCGTAGAACCCGCGTCCTTTACGTCACCGATCTGGCATACGAGGCGCGCGGGCGTCGCTACTGCGACGAGGACATCTTCTTGTCGACCCAACTGCGGGAGCACTTCGACATCGCCCTGTGCCACCCGATCGATGCAGTTGACTTGATGGACTCCTTTGATGTGGTCGTGGTTCGCAACAGCGGCCCCGTCCTCTACTACCAGGATCATCACGACGAGTTCCGCGCTCGTGCGAGGCAGACGGGTGTGCGAGTCTTTACCGAGTTGACCGGCAAGGCCGACATGGCCGGCAAGCAGTATCTACTGGATCTGTACGGAGCCGGCTACCCCGTCATCCCCACCGTTGACCGGTTGCAGGACATCGAACGCCTGCCACCGGCCACCCATTACGTGGCCAAGCCAAAGTTCGGCGCTGATTCCGTTGGTCTGCAGTTCGTTCAGCGCGAGCAACTGCAGGAGCTGACCTATGACAACCTGCTGGTCCAGCCACGTGTCGATTTCGAGTACGAAGTCTCCTTCTACTTCGTCGACCGCACCTTCCAGTACGCGTTGTACGCGCCTCATGCCGACCAACGGTGGCTGCTCGAGCCCTACGAACCGACCGATGCCGATTTGGCGTTCGCTCAGCGGTTCATCGACTGGAACGACATCAGCCACGGCATTCAGCGCGTCGACGCCTGTCGTACACGCACCGGCGAACTCCTACTCGTCGAACTTGAGGACCTCAACCCCTACCTCTCTCTGGACCGCGTTGCTGCTCCGACCAGAGATGCCTTTGTCAAGGACATGACGGCATCCATCGCGGCCCTGGCCTCGAAGAGCCCAACACCTCGCTAACCCGAGGAAGCACGATTCGGCCCCAGCCGCCCGTCCTGGTGGCTGGAAGAGGTCTTTCGCGGCCACTGTGCCGCGGTCAGGCCAGACGGAAGCGCTGGTTGCGGGTGCCCGGGGAGCGAGCTCGACGGCCCCATGTCCCGGGCAATGCGAGAACCGACGAATCAGGCGCGGCGGTTGACGCGCCAGGCTGACAGGGTGACCGGTTCGCGCGTGCCGCGGTCAGCCGGCGGCGCTGACGGCGGCAGCGCCCCGAAGACCGCCCGCCTCGGCCTGCGCGCCGGCATCTCGATCGCCGCACCGCTTGCCGGAGCTGGTGCCCAGATCGATGCCGACCGGGCTGCTCCACCATCCCGGCGTAAGGACCGACGTGCCTCCCGGCGCTGGCCCGACCCTGCTCGCCAATCCGAGAGCTCATATAGTCACGGGGTGAAGATGGAGGAGGTCCGGCGGGCATATGCGTCCGTCGCAGAGCTCTACATCGGGCTCTTCGGTACAAGCCAGCAGGTACACGCCGACGATCTCGCCTTTATCGGGCGACACCTGGCGGGCCGGCCTGGCACGGTGCTCGATCTGGGCTGCGGGCCTGGCCATATCACCGATTACCTCCGCTCGTTGGGCGTCGACGCAACGGGAATCGACATGGTCCCCGAGTTCATCGCCCATGCGCGGGCAGCCCACCCGAACGGTAGGTACCAGCTCGGGTCGATGGAAAATCTCGCCGTTGCCAATCACTCCATCGCAGGCATCCTGGCCTGGGGATCGTTGATCCATCTGCCGCCGGAAGATCTCGACGGCGTGCTCGGTGAGTTCCGGCGAGTAATGGCCCCGGCCGGGACGTTAGTGGTCGGTCTCTTCGTAGGTGACGAGGTCGCCGCCTTCGACCACAAGGTCGTGACCGCCTATCGCTGGCCCGTTGACGAATTCTCCGAGCGACTGGCGCGAGCCGGCTTCACGGAAGTTGAGCGTCTGCAGCGGCCCGCCGAAGGCACTCATCGGCCACATGCCGCCATCGCGGCATCGCGACCGTAGGGTGAGCTGAGTCCGCGAGCCTCCGCGCACTCACATCGGCACGGCCGTGCACAGCACCCCGGCACGCTTCACTACGCACCGTAGCGCCCGATGCGCGGCAGCAGCGGATGGAGCGGGTGGGCGCAGCCGACCAATCGGTGGTCGTGCGGCACGCCACTGGACCGACGCTTGGCCGTCGTTGGCACGTCTCGTGCCCCCTGTTTGCCCCCGAACACGTCCGGCGGCCTTCCCAGGGTGAACCATGATGCGCAAGGATCCACCTCATGGCTACGCCGGAGCCACATTCCGCTCCAGACGAGACGACCGGCCCCAGCGATATTTCTCCATCAGCCAACCGGGTCCCGTCAGGCATCAGCCTGCCACCCCGGCGGACATTCACCGACGGATGGAGGCGGATCTGGCGGCGCCAGCCAGACATGAGCCACGCGCCGGTTGATCTGGGTCACGCTTTTGTTTCGGCTTGGCGTGTCTCATCCCCGGGGCGATCATCGGCATGGGCCTCGTGCTGTTGACGCCCTCGATCCCGCCGACCATCTTGCTCCTGACGGCTGTGTCGCCCTACCTCCAGGTGCACATCGAGGGAGTACGGCATCGATGGTGGGCTCTAGCTGCTGGCGCAGCTGCAGGGGTGCCGGCTGGGTTGGCGACCAACAAGCTGCTCCAGCCCAGTATCGGCGCAGACTGGGCGGCACTGATCGGGCTTCTCGCCGGAGGCTGGCTCGGTGTCATGACACACGCGGCAGTAACCCATGTGCCAACCCGAAGGATGCAACGAACCCTGCCGTAACAGCGGGTATCCCCCGGGCCTCGCCGCCCGACCTGCACCCGCCCCCAACACGGCGGGATCTTGATAGGTTCGCTCTTCGCTCTGGATCGACAAGGGGATGCACATGTCCGACGCGGGGGCCGGACCTGATTCAGGATCGACGGCGGACTGGGTGCGAGGTCCGGAAGCGGCATGGACGCCGCTGCCGGACGGTGCGGCTCCCGAGCCGGCACCGGTCCACGGCGCGCCACCGCCGCAGGTGCCACCCACGGCAGTCCAGCCGTTCGGACCGCCCACGATGGTCACACCGTTCGGCCCGCAACTGCCAGCCGACCCACCGCCACCCGGCCACCGCAACCGCGGCCTGATCATCGCCGTCGTGGCGCTGAGCGTACTGCTGTTGGTGGCCTGCTCGGGCCTGGTCGGCGGGGCCTTCCTGCTGCGCTCCACGAAGCGCGACGCGGCCAAGCCGGCGACCGAGACGCGGCGGTCGTCCACGACCGGTAGCCCGGCCCCGAGCCCTCACGCGGCCGAGAGCGCGGAGCCGGTGCCGCAGGGGCCGCAGCCCAGCGACTACGCGGCAACCCAGATCTCCGATCTGAACAACGTGTGCGACGGCATCCTCTACTACCCCCAGTCGCCCAAGCGCGCCGGCAAGGCCCCGCACCCGGTTGTGCTGCTCATCGGAGACGGCCCGGGAAACCACCGCCGTCAGGACAACGGCTACTACTACGACGAGGGCCTGTCGAAGCGGGTGGAACAGACCTGGGCGTCGGAGGATCCGAAGAACGTGCAGATGGTCGCCTGCCTGGACCGGGTCAGCACCGGCGCGACGATCCGTCGGTGCAAGTACGACGACCCGAAGCCGGACACGTTGACGCTGCTGAAGGCCAGTTACCGCCTTCGGGTGTACGAGGTGGCGACCGGCCGGAAGCTGGTCGACAAGGCCATGGGCGGCGACGAACAGGCTTGCCCGTACGTCGTCCTGGTCGGTCCCGACAAGAAGATCTACGCCGAGGTCAGCGACCGGTCGCTGGTCGCCGCGCTGCGCAACCTGGTGAAGCGGTAGCCGAACCGGAGCACCAGGTCCGCTCCGCCGCCAACTCACCACCCGATCCGTCACCCGCGCCCGCGCCCGGTCCCGAGCGGGGCGGCGCCGTCCTGAACAACCGGTCGTGCCTGGATCTCGGAGGCGCTACCGGTGACGGGCCGCACGTCCGGCAAGGGCACACCGCCGTGGGAGAATCAGCGAGTGCAGGTCGGGATGCTTGGATCATTCGAGGTTCGCACGAACGAAGGCATCCTGGCCGACGTTCCCGGCGCCCGGTTGCGCGCACTGTTGGTCGCCCTGGCACTCGAACCAGGCCGAGTCGTGCCGAAGGCGGCGCTCATCGACTGGATCTGGGGTGAGAACCCGCCGGCCGATGCGGCGAACGCCCTGCAACGCTTGGCTTCCCGGCTACGGAAGGCGCTGCCTGGCGGGGTGATCGACGGGCAGACGGGCGGCTACCGATTGATGGTGGGCCCTGACGCCGTCGACGCCCTTCGGTTCGAACGCCTCATCGGCCGGGCTCGCCACGAGGAGGGTCTCCAGCGAGTTCGGCTGTTGCGCGAAGCCCTCACCTTGTGGCGCGGTGCGGCTATGCAGGATGTGGGGTTGGGGGACAGTGAGGCGTTCGACGCGGCGGTGACGCGGCTCGAGGGGCTGCGCCTGGCGGCGATGGAGGATCGCTTCGAAGCGGAGGTCAGCCTGGGCCACGGAGCGGAGGTGGTCGCGGAACTGACCGACGCGGTGGCCGCGCATCCGCTGCGGGAGCCGCTGGTCGCCGCGCTGATGCGGGCCCTGGTGGCAGCCGGCCGCGACTCCGAGGCCCTGCTCGCCTACGAACGTACGAGGGAGGCACTTTCCGACGCGCTGGGCGTCGACCCCTCGCCGGAGTTGTCGGCCTTACATGTCGCCTTACTACGGGGCGAACTGGGGCGGCGGGAGGAGCACCGGAAGACCAACGTGCGTGCCGAGCTCACCAGTTTCGTCGGCCGCGACGCTGATGTCGCTGCCGTCCGCGAGCTCATCGCGGAGCATCGTCTGATCACCTTGATCGGGCCGGGCGGTTCGGGCAAGACCAGGCTGGCCACGGAAACCGCACGCACGCTGATCGGTGACCTGCCGGACGGAGTCTGGTTGGTGGAACTTGCCGCCATCGGCGCCGACGGTGATGTCGCGCAGGCAGCGCTCACCGCGCTCGGGCTGCGGGATGCTCTGCTCGGCGCGGGTCCGAGCGCGGATCTGGCGGACGGGCTCATTGCCGCGATCCGCGAGCGGGAAGCGCTGCTGATCCTGGACAACTGTGAGCATCTGATCGAGGCGGCGGCGAGGTTCGCCGATCGGGTGCTCGGGCAATGCCGACGGCTGCGTATCCTGGCGACGAGCAGGGAACCGCTCGGCATCACCGGTGAGGCGCTGTGGCTGGTCGAGCCACTGGCCGTGCCAACCGACGCCGGCCTTGCCGAGACCGCGTCCTCGCCGGCCGTCCGTTTGCTGCGGGACCGGGCCGGCGCGGTGCGCAAGGATCTTGGAGTCGACGAGCACACCTTGTCGACGATGGTGCGCGTCTGCCGGGCGCTGGACGGGATGCCGCTGGCGATCGAACTGGCCGCCGCCCGGTTGCGCACCATGACCATCGATCAGCTCGCCAACCGGCTCGATGACCGGTTCCGCCTGCTGACCAGCGGGAGCCGTACCGCCTTGCCGCGGCACAAGACGCTGCGCGCGGTGGTCGACTGGAGCTGGGAGTTGCTCACCGAGGCCGAGCGGACGGTCCTGCGCCGGCTGTCGGTGTTCTCCGGCGGGGCGAGCCTGGAAGCGGCCGAGTGGGTCTGCGCCGGCGATAACGTCGAGCCGGATCAAGTGCTGGAGTTGCTCACGTCGCTGGCCGAGAAGTCGCTGCTGGTCACCGAGGGCGACGCCGCCCCGCGCTATCGGATGATCAGCACGATCAAGGAGTACGCCGCGGATCGGCTCGCCGAAGCGGGCGAATCCGACCTGGCTCGCCGGGCGCACCTCGCCTACTTCACCGACCTCACCGAGACCGCGGAGCCACATCTGCGCCGCGCCGAGCAGTTGGCCTGGCTCGCCACGCTCGAGGCCGAACACGACAACATCAGCGCCGCGATGCGGGCGGCGGTCGCGGCTGGTGACGCACAGGCGGCGATGCGGCTCGCGGCCGCCGCCGGCTGGTACTGGTGGCTCGGCGGGCGCCGGACCGAAGGCCTCGAGCTGATGCTCGCGGCCACCAACATCCCCGGCGACGTGACCGATGACGTCCGGGCCATGGCGTACGGGATCGTGGTGCTCTTCGTGACCTCCGGGCGGGGCGACGAACACCTGGGCGCGGAATGGATCCACCAGGCGTACCGGTTCAGTCAGCAAAGCCAGCACCGCAACCCGCTGCTGGGACTGGTCGACGCGCTGGAACGCCTGCTGCAGGAGCCGGACGCCGCGGTGACCGCGTTCGAGTCGGTGCTGGACAACGAAGACCCCTGGGTACGCGCCCTGGCCCGGTTCCAGCTCGGCAAGATGCGGATCATGCTCGGTCAGGGCGGCCGGGATGCGGAGGCCAACCTGGAGCTTGCGCTCGCCGAGTTCCGCACGCTCGGCGAAAGGTTCGGCATGTCCATCGCCCTGTCCGAGCTGGCGGGCCAACTCGCCCGGCGCGGTGAGTTCGCCGGTGCGTGTGCGCACTACGAACAGGCGGTCACGCTCGTCACCGAGGTCGGCGCCGTCGAGGATGTCATCCGGCTGCGGACCCAACAGGCCCTGCTGTACTGGCTGCACGGCGACCGGGACTCCAGTGCGGCCGCCATCGCCGAGGCGGAGCGGTGCGCCGAAGGGGTTACCTGGCCGCACGCGCTGGTCGAGCTGGCGCTCGCCAAGGCCGACCTCGCGCGTTGGGTCGGTGACGCCGCGGAGGCACGCCACCAACTCGGGGTCGCGACGGCCCTGCTCGGCGACGAGGCGGCGACGGCGGACATCCGCGCGGGCATCCACGACGTGCTCGGCTACCTGGTCGACGATCTTCGGGAGGCTCGTTCTCACCGCGTGGCGGCCTGGCAGGCGGCGTCCGAGGCGGGACACGCTCCCATGATCGCCCAGGCCCTCGTCGGTGTTGCGGACCTCGCGCTCCGGCACGACCAGTACGAGCAGGCGGCGCGACTGCTCGCGGCCAGCGTCGGCGCACGTGGAGTGCCGGATCTCGCCCACCCGGATGCGGCCAGGATCGAGCGGGACGTACGGCGACACCTCGGCGAAGCACGGTTCGCCGAGGTGTCGCAGGAGGGTACGCAGGCGAGCTCGGCTCAGCTGGTCGAGACCACGCTCGCCTTCTGACCTGCGCGTCGAATGACGATGTCGCCGTGCCGCGTGCGGGCGTGGACCGAGACCCTGGTGCCCGCCGGGCCAGGGTTTCCCAGCACGGAAACGGCGTCGCGCACCGATCCTCGCTCGCTGTTGACGTCGAGGTAGGCGGCGGTGCCCTCGCTGATGCCGACCTCGATGTTTCCCGAGCCGTTTGTCAGCTTCGCCGGACCGTGTGTCATCCGCCCGATCCGGATGGCACCGCTGGCTGTCATGGCGGCGATGCTGCCGTCGGCGCGGTCGATGTCGAAGTCGCAGCTGGCGCTGCTGAGATCGAGGTCGGCCGAGGCGTGGCCGATCCAGGCCTGCCCGCCGGAGTTCGAGAGCCGCACCGCGCCCTCGACCTCGCCGATCCGGATCGCGAACGCCCCGCCCTCGATGTCGGCGCGCCCTGCGATGTGGCCGATCGCGACCTCACCGGACGCGATGTTCGCCCGCAGCGTGTCGATGCGGTCCACCTGGACCCGGCCCGATGCCACGTGCAGCTCGCACCCGCCGAACGAGCCGTCGGCATGAACCTCGGAGTGCGCCAGGTAGGCGGCGAAACTGGAGCCGGTGGGCAGCTCGATCGTGATGGCGACCGACCTGTTCTTGTGCCCGGGGACGGTCGTCTTGACCGAGAGTTGACCGCCGGCGAATTCGACCTTGGTCTTCTCTGCCACCTTGACGTCGGACCGGCTCGCCTCGTTGATGGGTTCGACCAGCACCGCGGTGTCGGTGCGGTCGCTCGCGGTGACCCGCACCTGAGCACCGGCGACTTCCACGGTGGCGGCGATGGGCCCGGGGGTGGCGAATGTAGGCATGGCAACTTCTCCCTCTTGCCTGGTACGTGATTTGTTGGTGTGCCCGCCCCGGTTGGTCACGCCCGCTTCTTGAAGGTGGACAGCGACCACACATATCCGACCAGGGCGATCCCGACGCACCAGACGACGGCGATGACCACCTTGCTTCCAGCAGGTTCACCGGTCAGCAGCCCGCGCAGTGCCTCGATGATCGGGGTGAAGGGCTGGTACTCCGCGAACTGCCGCACCCCCGCGCCCATGGTTCCGGCCGGCACGATCGCACTGCTCAGGAACGGCAGCATGACCAGCGGCACGGAGATCAGTCCCGCCGATTCCGGGGTTTTCGCCGCCAGTCCCAGGGCGACGGTGATCCAGTTGGTCGCGAAGGAGACCAACACGATGAGGCCGATCGCGCCGAGCCATTCGAGGAAGCTCGCCGCCGGTCGGAATCCCACCGCGTACGCCACTCCGATGATGGCCGCGATGGCGATCAGACTGCGGAGCATGCTGGCGGCGACATGAGCGCTCAGTACGGCACTGCGGGAGATATCCATCACCTTGAACCGATTGATGATCCCCTTCGTCATGTCGGAGTTCACGGCCAACGCGGTCGCGCTCAACCCGTAGCAGATCGTCAACACGACCATGCCCGGCGTCGCGTAGTCGATGTAGTTGCCGCCGATGTCGAAAGCGCCGCCGATCACGTACACGAACATCAGCAGGATCACGATCGGGAACAGGACCGCGTTGAACACCGCGACCGGGTTCCGGAGCGTGTGCTTGAAGTTGCGACCCAGCATGGTCGTCGCGTTGCTCATTATGCGTTCACCTTCGCGCGAGTACGGCCGGTCAGGGCAAGGAAGACGTCGTCGAGGTCCGGCGTGTGCACCGAGAATTCCTCGACCTCGATCGAATGTGCGTCGAGTTGTGCCAACAGGGCGCGAACCGATTTCGCCCCACCGTCGCTGGGAACCCGCAGGACCAGATCGTCCTCGGCGTCCCGCGCGGAGTCGGTCAGGACCCGCACCGCGGAGGCGAGTTCGAGGTCGTCCGCGAACCGGAGCCGGACATGACTGCCGGGGATCTGGCGCTTGAGCTCGGCGGGAGTGCCCTGGGCGACCAGCTTGCCCTGATCGAGCACCGCGATCCGGTCGGCGAGCCGATCGGCTTCCTCCAGATACTGGGTGGTCAGGAAGATGGTGACGCCCTCGGCCACCAGCTGACGGATGATGTCCCACATCGTCCGACGGCTACGCGGATCCAAACCCGTCGTCGGCTCGTCGAGGAAAATGATCCTGGGCTGGCCGACCAGGGTCATCGCCAGATCCAGCTTCCGGCGCATACCCCCGGAATAGGTGGCCGCCATCTTCTGCGCCGACTCCGTCAGGTCGAACCGCTCCAGCAGGTCGGCGACCACCCGCTTGCTCTCGCCCGGGCGCAGACGCTTGAGATCCGCCATCAACTGGAGGTTCTCCTGGCCCGTCAGGAGATCGTCCACCGCGGCGAACTGACCGGTGACCCCGATGGCCGCGCGGACGGCCTTGGTCTCGGTCGCCACGTCATGCCCGGCAACGCGTACCGTGCCGCCGTCGGCCTTCATCAACGTGGTCAGCACGTTTACCGTCGTCGTCTTGCCCGCCCCGTTTGGGCCAAGCAGGGAGAAGATCGTGCCCGCGGCAACATCGAGGTCGATGCCGTCAAGAACGATCTTGCCCTTGTACGCCTTCCGCAGCCCTGAAGCCGCAATCGCTGAACTCGTCATGCGACCACCATCGGCACCGGGCCTGCCACCCACCTGACACGACCCTGACACGGCCGCTGACATGATCGGCCGTTCATCGGCTCGTCGCCTGATCCCAGGCGCACACCGCCGGCGCCGGGGTACGGTCGTGGAATGCGCCTCCCAACCGCAGCGACCACCGCGGGCTCCCTTATCGGCGGATGGCAGCTCGCCCGCCGGACCGGTAACCGTCCCCTCGGCGGCGTGGTCCTTGCGGCCGGCGGTGTGCTGGCGGGACGCGAGTGGGCCCGGCGGACGAGCCCGGCCGTGACCGCGGGTCTGGTCGCGGCCTACCTCGGGGCGTTCGGCCTGTCGCACCCGCTGGCCAAGCGCATCGGTGCCTGGCCCGCCGTACTGGCCGTCTCGGCACTCACCGCAGCCGCCTCGTACGCCGTCGCAGACCGCCGCGCTCCGCGCTAGAGCACGCACCACCCGGACTCCTCGGATGGGCGCCGCGAACGTCCGAGCTTCGGCAGCCACCTGCCAGCCTCGTCACCGGGCGCACGCAGATCGCGCCATGAGTGGGTGTGCTGGAGTTCGCTAGCCCTGTGAGCCGGCGAACGGTGCCGGGCGTTTGAACAGCCGGAGCAGGCGGACGGCGACTTCGCCGTCACCTCGGATCGTGACGTCAGCGGCATGCAGTGGGGTGCCGCCGAAAGTGAGCGAGCGGAACACCGTGACACTGGTTACGATCACCAGCTCGGGATCGGCACCGTCAGCCCGCGTCAGATCGAGCCGTCCGTTGTCGACAGTGACGAGCAGGATGTCGCCGTCGAGACGAAGCTGACACCGCACGCTAAAGTCGCGCGCCGCGGCCGGGTCGAAGGTGGTCTTCAGCGCGAGGGCCAGCGCGTCAACACTCAGCTCTGCTGACGAAACCAGCGCGCTCCGACTGCCCCACCTGGCCAGCTGCAGCAGAGCGGGCTCGAGGTCCCGTCCCCATTCGGTCAGCTCGTAGGCCGAAGCGCTCGTGGGTGGACCGAGCCGCCGCCGGCGTATTACCTGCGCCTCCTCCAGCTCCACGAGTCGGGAGGTGAGCATGCTCTGGCTGGCGCCGGGCAGGCCGCGCCGAAGGTCGGTGAAGCGCTTTGGCCCGAGCAGCAACTCACGGACGACTAACAACGCCCACCGGTCGCCGACGAGGTTGAGTGCCCGGGCCAGGCCGCAGGGATCGTCATATGCTCGCGCCACCGGCTTAGCGTATCGCTATCACACTACGCGGTGCTAAATTCGCACCGTGGCGACCTACATACTGATCCCTGGTGCCGGCGGCGACGCCTGGTACTGGCACCGGCTGATTCCCCACCTGCATCAGCGCGGCCACGAGGCGATCGCCGTCGACCTGCCAGCCGGAGACGACAGCGCGGGGCTGCAGGATTATGCAGACACGGTGGTGGACGCGGCAGGTCAACGGAGAGGCCTGGTGGTGGTGGCCCAGTCGATGGGCGGCCTGACCGCACCGCTGGTCTGTGGCCGGCTGCCGGTCTCACGGCTGGTCCTGGTCAACGCGATGATCCCGGCGCCTGGCGAGACCGGCCAGGATTGGTGGACCAACACCGGCCAGGACCAGGCGCGTCGTGAGTGCGACGTGCGCGAGGGCCGTTCCCCGGACGAGCCGTTCGATCCGCTGGTCTACTTCTTCCACGACGTACCAGAGGACATCACCAAGGAGGCCATGGCGGGCGAGTCACCGCAGTCCGGAGCGCCTTTCGAGCAGCCCTGGCCGCTGGGCGCGTGGCCCGACGTACCAACCGAGGTGCTGAGCAGCCGCGAGGACCGACTGTTCCCGGTCGAGTTCCAGATCCGGACAGCCCAGCATCGCCTTGGCGTCACGCCCAAGACCCTGCCCGGCGGCCATCTGGTGGCGCTCAGCCAGCCCGAGGCATTGACCGCCGCACTGGATCGGTGACGCCCCATCATCCGCCCGTCGGCAGCGTCGCGTACCGGTGACCCGTTTCTCGCCAAGGCCACCGATGTTCACGCGCCCGGTGTGAGCTGGGTAACTGCCGGTGCGAAACTTGATCAATGCGGTACTTCAGTGCGACTGGTTGGACGGCGATCTTTAGCGGGACGGAGACCGAGAGCGGACGCATGCGACCAGTGGAGGCGTGGGATCCGGCTACTGGGGTGGCGCTTGTCGTGGATCCTCAACGTGGTGCGCTCCGACCCGTCACCGACTGGCCGGACTTCTCCCATTTGGAACGTGGAGAGCGTGTTGTGGGCGTCATACCTGGGGGTGGATGGCGTGCCCACTGGAACGACGGGTACGACGGCACGCCGCTAACTGAGGCGGTCCTCGCCTGGCTTATCCATTCTGATGGTCGAGCTACTCCCATCAGCGTTGACCCCGATGGCACAGTTGATACAGCAGATGTGGCGGACCGCATTCTCGCGCCCGAACAGGATCTGGAGTGAGGTCACCCAGGTCCTGGCGTGCTCGATGAGCCTGCGGCGCCCTTCCAAGGTGAACGGGCATTGCGGTGAGTCATGCGGCCAGGACGTCTTCGGCCGGCAGGGCAGGTTCGAGGTGGCACAAGTGCGCTCGTTTGGGCAGCAAGAGTGGGGTGGCGAGCAGGAGAACGCCGGAAATGGTGATCGCCGCGAGGGGGCTCGTGAGTCTGGCGAGGATGCCCCAGATCACCATGAGGGTGGCCTGCACGAGTTTGCTGCTGACACTCCATGCGCTGAGGACCTGGGCGGCATGATCCGCGGGAGTCCGTTGCAGGCGTTCTGTGGCGTAGATCGGGTTGAAGATGCCCATGCATGTGATCAGCAGGCCCTCGACGATGATCACGGTGAGGAGTCCGGTGATGCCGGGATGGACGAACGCGAGACCGAGCGGGAAGAACGATCGCAGCCAGCCCGAGACGGTCATGACCCGGTGCCGGCCGTAACGCTTCACCAGGCGTGCGGAGAGACGGGCGCCCACGAAGCCGCCGAGTGCCGGGATGCCGAAGGCGAGACCGTATTGCCAGGCCGGGAAGTGGTATTCGCCCAGCAGCAGGACGGCCAGGAGCGGAACGGTGGCCATGATCAGGCCGCCGACCAGGATCGAGTTGAGGAACAGGCACCGTAGTGCGCGGTCGTGGAGGATGAACCGCCAGCCACCAAGAAGGTCGGCTCCGCGCAACGCGGCCGGGTCGCGGGGTGCCGCGACGTCGCCGCCGCGGATGCGGAGGACCCCGAGCGCGGATAGCAGGTAGCTGAGGGCGTCGACCATGATGGTGATGACCGGGCCGAGCAGCCCGACGAGCGCGCCGCCGAGGGGCGGTCCGGCCGCGGTCGCCACCCAGCTCGTGCCCTCGAATCTCCCGTTCGCGGTAAGGAGATGGTCACCGCGGACGAGGTATTTCAGGTACGCGCCGGAGGCGGCGGTGAAGGCGATGGCTGCGGCTCCGGAAATGACCGAGACGACCAGCAGTTGGCCGTAGGACAGCACGCCGAGGAAGTACGCGACCGGAACACTCGCCATCGCGAGGAACCTAGCCAGGTCCATCGCGATCATGACCGGACGCTTGGACCGACGCTCGACCCACGGCCCGAGCGGGACCGCAACGATCGCCGCGACGGCAAGCCCGGCTGCCTCCAGAAGCGAAACCGCGGATGCCGACGAGTGCAGCACTCGAACCGCGATGAGCGGGAACGCTCCGAATGCGATCCACGTGCCGTACGTGCTGACCGCGTAGGCCGACCAGAGCCAGCCGAAACTCGACCCCAGTTTCAGGTGCACACGACTCCCCCGCAACAACCGATGTTTGGGTCCCGGAATCACATCGGCTACCGGAGAGCGGGATCAAACAACCGTCGTTCGGCGAGCCACAACTATCAGTTGGGCGGGCATAAGCTGGACCGATGGATACCGAGGCAGTGCGATCGTTCGTCCGAGCGGCCGAGTTCGGGCAGTTGCAACACGCGGCCGACGAGCTGGGCGTGACCCAGCAGGCGGTCTCGAAGCGGGTCGCCGCCCTGGAGCGCGAGCTGGAGGTCCGCCTGTTCATCCGTACCGCCCGAGGGGTCGAACTGACGCTCGACGGCCAGGCATTCCTCCCACACGCGCGGAGCATCGTCGCGGGTGTTGATCGCGCCGTCACCGCGGTCAGGCCGGGTTCGCGGGCCCTTCGGATCGACGTGCTAGGCCTGCGAAGCGCGCAGGCCGTCGTTCTGCACGACTATTGGCGGTCGCATCCCGAAACTGACCTCGACGTGGTGACCCTCAGGGTCAACGACCCGCACGTGGCGGCCGCCGCCGTCCAGGCAGGCGATGTCGACGCCTCGTTCCGCACCGTCACCGATCCGGCCACGCTGCCGCGCGACGTACAAATGATCCACGCCTTCGACTCCCCGCTGGAACTCCTCGTCGGCCCCAGGCATCCGCTTGCCTCCGCGCGAACAGTGACACCACCCCAGCTGCGCAAGCTTCGGATCTGGGTGCCGGGTATCGTGCCCCGGAGCGAATGGGCGGAGTTCTACGATCAGCTCGCCACCGCCTTCGACCTCCGCATCGACGCGGCGGGCCCGAACTTCGGTAACGAGGTACTCCTCGACGCCCTCGTGGACTCCGCCGACGTGGCCACCCTCGTCGGCGCGCGCGACCGGTACATCTGGCCGGCAAGTTACGACCTACGCCGCATCCCGATCGTGAACCCGACGCTCGCCTACCCGCTCTCCCTCATGTTGCCCAGAACGACTCCGCACCCGGGACTTCGGGCGGTCATCAACCACTTCGCAAGCCTGGCACCGCTCCCCGGGGCGGTCTGGCTCCCGTCCTGGGCAACGACACCACGCCGCAGCGCCGGCGACATCGCGCACACCCGCCACTGACAGTCGCTTGCGCAGGTGCCTCACCAGCCTGGCTCGCTCAACCCGCTACCACCGTTGTCAGGTGCTGTTCGACGCCGTTCAGTGCACCCGACTGCCGCCCACATGCCACCAGCAGCTGGGTGCCTGGGTGGCCGCCCGGCCGACCGGGGCAAGATGGGCGGGTGCTCGAGCCGATCGGTGTCCGCCCCGAGGACGAGATGGTCTACCGCGAACTCCTGTCCCGCCCCGAGGCGTCCCAGCGCGACCTCGCCGCGGCACTTGACCGTGGTGCGGCCGAGGTGGGCAGCTCGCTGACCAGACTCGAGGAGCTGGGCCTGGTGCACCGGCTGCCCGGCCAGCCCGCCAGGATGCGCGCGGCGCGACCCGACGTCGCCGTTGACGCGCTGGTCGACCGACGCCGCGATGAGCTGGCGCGCACTCAGCTCGCCGCGCGCACCCTGCTCGCTGAGATGCCCGCCGAGGAGCGGTACCGCCCGGAGGAGATCGTCGAGGTGCTGGTCGGCCGGGCAGCGATCGCTGCCCGGTTCGAGCACCTGCTCAGCACCACCCGGCACGAGCTCATGGTGCTCGATCGCCCGCCGTACGTCGCCGATCCCCGGCGGTCGGACAACTCGGTCCGCCGGCTCCTGCGCGCGAAGGTGCGGGTGCGCGGCATCTACGCCCCAGAGGCGCTGGAGCTGCCGGGCGCGCTTGAGGAGGTCCAGGATGCAGCCGGCGTGGGTGAGCAGTCCCGGGTACACACCGGCCTGCCGATGAAACTGGCGATAGGCGACCGCCGGCTGGCGATCCTGCCGGTCGGCGGGCAGAGCGCCGATGCGGCGGTCTGCATCCGACCTTCCACCCTCCTCGACGCGCTGATCCAGCTCTTCGAGCTGCTCTGGGCGCAGGCGACGCCGATCGTCGCTCCGGCAGATGAGGGCGGGTTCAGCGATCGCCAGCTCGCCGCGCTGCTCGCCTCCGGCGCGAAGGACGACGCGGTTGCCCGCAGGCTGGGCACCAGCACCCGCACGCTCAGCCGCCGGATCGCGGAGCTGATGGACCACCTGCACGTCCGCACGCGCTTCCAGGCGGGCGTGCAGGCGGTCCGGCTCGGTTGGCTCGAGAGCTCAGTGCACGACGTCGAAGGCCCGGACGATCGTCTGGTCGACCACTGAGCCGCCGGTGTCCTCCGCGTGTAGCCGCAGCGACACCAGGCCGCTGCCTGCCGGCAGCTCGACGCGCCAGCCGTCGGTACCGTGGGTGACGGCCGCTGGCCGCCAGGTCGCACCGTCGTCGTACGACGCGTCGATGCTCGGCTCCCCGCCCGGCGTGGACGGTACGCCGTCGGGGCGCCGCAGCCGCAGATCGAACGCCACTCGGCCCTGGCGGTCGGCCCGGACCCGGCTGTGCAGGTCGACGCCGACGTCGTAGTCCGGCAGGAGCAGCGGCTGGGTCTCCGCCGCACCTCCGGCGGTCGTCGTCGACGGGAAGCTCCAGGCGGTGGCGGTGTGTGTCGACAGCTGATTCCACGCCTGCGGGTTGTCCGCGGTGAACGAGATCGAGACGCGAGACTCGCCGCCCGGAAGCCGGACCGTGCCGGAGGGGAGGTTGTCCGTCTCCCCGACCAGGGTGCCGTCGGCCCTGATCTCGAGATGGGTGCGCACCCCACTCGGGTGGGTGTACTCCGTTCCGTGGTTTCCGTCCGCGTCGGTGAAGCCGTCGACGGCAACGCGTAGTTGATCACCGGAGCGCTGGACGGGCCGAGCGGGATTCGGGGCCGCCGTGATCGGCGCCCGGCCGAAGGGCAGCTGGTCCTGTTCGCGGTCCGAGTACGCCTGGCGCCCGGGCATGCTCAGGCTCATCGGCAGCACTGGCGCCTTGGGGAACATCGCGTTGTAGGGGGCCTCCGGAGCGAACACCGCGTAGCTCCATGCTGTGTCCGGGTCGGGGATGCGGTACTCGGCGCGCGTACGCGGCCCGGCCGCGAAGGGGAACGTCGTCGAGACGACGAACGAGTCGCCGGGCTGCCACGGGTACGCCGCTTCGGAGAACGTCGAGGGAAGCGTCGGCTGCCCGTACACCTGACGCACCTGAGTGGCGAGCTGCCCGGGGATGGCGACGTAGTTGGGGTTCTCGGGGATCCGGTCCTTCACCTTCAGGTAGAGGTCGTAAACATAGGGGCTGGCCTGCTCTCCCTCGACGGTCACCATGGCTCCCTTGGGGAGGTGGGAGAGCGCGAGGCCCTCTTCCCGGTTCAGCCGGATCGTCGGCACCTGCAGCTTGACCCCGGTGCCGCCCGGGTCGCTGATGTCACCGGCGCCGTCGTTGCGGATCACGACCACCCCCGCACCGTGTGCGGCGGCGTTGTTGGACTGTTCGGCGATCGACATGCCGGCAGAGTGCGTGACCAGCGCCAGCGCACCGTGCAGCTGCTGGCCGGCGAGATCGGCCGCCGTGGCGTGACCGACGTCCACCACGGGAAGGCCGGACCGGCCGTTGACGACCGGGAAGTCCGAAGCGACATCGGAGAACCAGATCCGGTCGACGTACTCCGGGTGCAGAGCCGGCGCGGTCGGCGCGGACAGGGCGATGTCGGGCGCCTCCAGCCGGACCCGGGTGCGCGCCTGGAACGTCCCGATGGACACCTGCGGCGTCGGCTGCAGGTAGAAGTGCTGGTCGAGGAGGTATGCCGGGCGCATGTCCAGGTGGACTGCGGACCCGTCCGCGGCGGTGCGGTCGTAGCCGATGAGCATGGCACCCTGCGGCGGCACCTTGGTGCTGCGACCCGGTGTACTGATCGCGAGCTGCCGGGCATCGCGGGCGTCGAACGCGATGGTTCGCGCACCGCTCACCGTCGTCTCCGGCTCGCCCACGAGCGAGATGTTCTGGAACGTGCGGCTGCTTCCGATGGTCGGCTTCTCGGCGGGCAGAGTCGTGACGAACGCCATCACCGAGTACTCGCCGGGCGGTACGAGCACGCAGGTGGTCCGGGCGAAGGTGGCCTCGGAGCACTCGTTGCCCGGATCCGGGTCGGTGACCAACTGCCGGGTCCAGGCCGCGCCGTGCTCAAGGTCGAACACAGTGATGTACGCCTGGGCGGCCCGGCCGTCCCGGCCCACCGCGGAGAAGTGCAGCGGCACGGTGTCGGCAGCGCTGGCGGCCAGAGGTGCGGCGTGGCCCTCGATCACGGTCGGCGTGCTGGCGGCATCGGTCGTCTGCACGGTCGTGGCTGTCTTGTTCGTCGCGACAACAAGGCCAGGAGTCACACCGTCGGGGCCGGGCAGCGCGGCGAGCGAGGTGGCGCCGGTGTCTCCGAGCGGCGTCAGGGCGACCTCGGCTCCGCCGCCCACGGAGACAACCCGCCCGGCCGGCGCCGGGGCGAGGCCATCGGTGGAGGCCGCCGCGTTCGCCGTGGACCACGGCGCCGCGGTGAGCAGGCCGACCACGACGGCGAGCGAGGTGACGGAGGCGGTGCTCGCCCGGTGCAGGGCCGAGAGTGGCATGGTCATGGGACTCCCAGTGGTAAGAGATGCGTCCCCCTTTCATAGTCGAGCCGTACCGGCGGCGGACAGCATGATCGCTGGCGACTACCGGAAATGGCGAGCGGCCGCCATCGGGCGGGCCGGCTCAACCAACCGGTGGGGAGTGATCACGGTCCGAGCCGTAGGTCGTCGAACGAGGCGGTCAGGTCGGAGGCCGTGTAGGGGCTGCACCAGCCCCGTCCACATAGTTTTGCCGTGGCTCCTCAAGAGATGCTCAAGTCCGGCTCACCCGACCGTTCAATGACAATGAATGCGCATACGCTCACCCCGAATCCAGCCGGCTCGGATATCCGATCTATCCGGCTCGTACATCTTTGACCTGCGCGGAGGTTGCGGACACGGATCAGTTCGGTCGGTGGGGCGACGTCGATGCGGGAACGAATCAGCTTCGTGCGTTCATCAACCAGTCGACGGCCTTCGAGCGAGCCAGAAGCCTCCCGACCAAGCAGGCGCGGCCCGTCATCGGGTACGCAGAGCGCATGATCCGCGACGCCGACCAGCAGGCCGGTCAGTGACACCGAACCAAACGTTCGTCGATGGAGGGAAGGACATGACTCACTCTCGAAGAGCCCTCGGCTGCGTCCTGCTGGCAGGTCTGCTGGTGGGCACAAGTCCTGGCTCGATGGCAATCGCAGATACGGGCAGCAAGGATCCGTCGCTTGGCATCCAGTCCACCGTGTCCCTGCCGTCGCACGCCCAGGGCAACCCGCCGCCGTGGTCCGGCAAGGCATTCCGCCAGGGCGTCGTGGCGGTGGCCAACCCCTACGCCGCCGAAGCCGGCGCGCAGGTCCTCGAAGACGGTGGCAACGCGGTGGACGCCGCGGTGGCGATCGCCTACGCGCTGAACGTGGTGGAGCCGCAATCGGCCGGCATCGGCGGCGGCGGCTTCATGATGATCCACCTGGCGGAGACCGGCGAGACGGTCGCCATCGACTCCCGCGAGCGCGCGCCGGCCGGTGCGACACCCGGCATGTTCGTGGGCGTGCCGAACCCGTCGCTGCAGGGCGTGGCCGTCGGCGTGCCGGGGATGGTGCGCGGCACCGAAATGGCGCTGGAGCGCTACGGCAACCTGTCGCTCGCTCGCAACCTGCAGCCGGCCGTCAGACTCGCCGACGACGGCTTCGCCGCTACCCCGCGCTATTCGGAAGCCAGCTGCAGCAGCCGAGCGCGGAACTCGCCGGAGACCGAAGCGTATTTCTGCCCAGGCGGCGCACCCCCGGCGGTCGGCTCGCTGGTGCAGAACAAGCCCCTTGCCGAAACCTTCCGCAAGATCGCCACCAACGGCGGCGACTGCTTCTACGTGTACATGCCGGAGAAGGGCTGCGACATCGCCAAGGGCATCGTCGAGGGCCAGAAGTTCAACCGGCCGCAGGCGCCGAACGGCAAGGGTGGCAGCATGACCTTCGCCGACTTGGAGAACTACCAGGCGACGCTGCGTACACCCGTGGAGAGCACGTATCGCGGTTACAAGATCCGGGCGATGTCGTCACCGTCGTCAGGCGGCTTGACCGTGACCCAGATGCTGAAAATGCTCGAGCGCCTTCCGATCGGGGATGAAAGCCAGGGCTTCGGCTTCGGCTCCACGAAGACCGTGAACGTGATGGCCGATGCGATGCGGCTCGCGTTCGCCGACCGGTCGGTATGGATGGGCGACAGCGGCTTCGTGCCGGAGCCGAGCCGGGGGCTGCTGCACCCGAACTACGTCGCGCTCCGCGGGGCCGCGATCGTGCCGGGCGCGCGGATCACGCCGAACCCGTCGCCGGGAGACCCGCGTCCGTTCGAGAACCCGGACGTAGAAGCCGGCACGTTGATCCCGACGGCTGAACCGGTCACCGGGCCGGGCGAGACGACCACGCACTTCTCGGTCGTGGACAAGTGGGGCAACCTGGTGTCCTACACCAACACGATCGAGTCGGGGCACGGCATCGGCGTGTTCGCCGGCTACCGGGACACCGATGCCTCGTTCCGCAACTTCGGCTTCCTGCTCAACAACGAGCTGACCGACTTCAACCTGACACCGACGGTCAACCCCTACACCGGCGGGCCCGGGTTCAACGACGTGCAGCCGGGCAAGCGCCCGCGCAGCAGCATGACGCCGACCCTGATCCTCACGCCCGACGGCAAGCCGCTGGTTGCCTTCGGCTCGCCCGGGGGCTCCACGATCATCAACTCGGTGTTCAACGTCGCCCTCAATCTCATCGACCACAAGATGACGATCCAGGACGCGATCGATGCGCCTCGCGTGTCAGTGACCAGCGCGGCAAGTTCGGTCTCACTCGAGAACGGATTCCCGCAGGACACCGTTGACGGTCTGCGCACACTCGGCTACACGGTCAGCACCGGCGCCGACATCGGTTCGGTGCAGGCAGTAGTGGTCGATCCGAAGACCGGCAAGCAGTACGGCGGCGCCGACCCCCGCCGCGAAGGCACAGTGATCGGCTTGCCAAGGCCGCGGTCGTCCTGAACCAACGTCCGGCGCGGAGCCCCGGTATGAAGTGGTCTTCCGCAGATCAGCTTCAGAAGGGGCTCCGCGTCGGGCGGGCGAAACCGCTCGAACGGACGCCGCTTCCGGTGTCGCCAACCTGCACAGCATCCTCCTCGCCGGGTGAGCACCAACCGGCCGCCGGGCAACGCCTTCACCGAGTTTCGGGGCGGGCCACCTCCAGTTACAACACGGCGGTCACTGACAGTCGCGACGACGTTCAGATATCGAGATTCACACAGTGGACACTCACGGACTGTGGCGAATTAGAGACACGATGTAGAAAGATCCGATTAATCGGAAAGAGAGGTTTTGCCGACTCCAGACCGACAGTAGACTGCCCATCCATGTCGTACAACAACTACGACCCCGACGACCAACCACACCGGTTCCCCACCCAACCCACGCCGCCCCACCCCCCACCCCCACCTACACAGCGGATCGCGTACGTAGACGTACACCACGGCGACGGCCTAGCACCCACGGCGCACTATCCCCACCCCACGGCGCCGCACAACCAACCCCCGGCGCCGTACCCCCACCCCGCACCGCCCATCCCCCCACCCCCGACGACGGCCTACCCCCCACCCCCGACGCCGTACACACCACCTGCCTACGCGTCGCAGCCCTACCCGGCCGCGCCACCGCCACGACAACGGAACCAGGCAGATACCGCTACCATCGTCGCCCGTGCCACGGTCGGCCTGACCAGCAGCGTCGCTCTCATCTTCGCCTTGCACATTCTCTTTTCCTTGGCCGGGGCCAACCAGAGCAACAGCTTCGTTCAATTCGTCTACGTGCTTGCCAAAGCGTTCGTACTGGGATTCGGGGACGTGTTCACGCCGTACGACGCCAAAATTGGGCTCGTTCTCAACTACGGACTCGCCGCGCTGGTGTACTTGGTCATCGGCAGGCTGATCGCCCGGGCACTCCGACCATAGCCGTCCACATCGTGGTGGATATTTAGCCTTCACGGACGTCCGGCCTTAATTGCTCCGGCAACATCGATCGGGAGTGCTACCCAACCGGACCTCGCGGCGTTGAGGGCCGAATGTGCGTCGTCGTGACCAACTGCCCGAACCGCACTCCCCACGTTGTGCCCGATGCCCGACACACCGGGCCAACACTGGGAAACAACGGTGCGACGACGCGTCGGCTCTCAACGCTGCACAATGCAGTGCCAGCATCCGGACGGGGCCAAGGACGCAGCCCATCAGTTTCCGCCGTCCAGGTCGACTCGTCCGTCGCCCACCAGGCCGGTCGCTGTCACATCCCGCTGGCCTGCTGTTTCTTCGGGTACTGCTGGCCGTCATCGATCGTCGCTCGCCGGCGTTCAAGGTGTCCCCTACCGCAGCGAGTTGGCGATCTCGATCGCGTCGGCCTTGGCGAGGTCACCTTCGAGCCGGTAGCTCACCCCGGCCTCTTCCCAGATCAGGGTCGACGCGGCGAGCCGTGCGGTCTCCTCCCGGACCGTGCCAGTTCGATCCACGTAGGTCAGCGCGTGCGGGCCACCGACCCAGACGGCGTACCCGGCATCGACCTCGGTCAACTCTACGCCCGGCCCCATGGCCAGCTTGTGGAACGCCGGGTCGAGACGACCGTCGAAGGCATCGAGCCGCAGCGTGCCGCCGCGATAGAGCAGGGTGGCCACCCGGTACGCGCCGGTCCGGTCGGGGTCGGCGACCAGCACCTGCTCCGGTGGGCCCAGCTTCGCCGGCAGGCGGATCGGGAAGTGCACCAGCCGCTGCGCCTCGTGCAGGGTGGCGGGTCGCTGCGCGGGCAGCGGCGACGGGTCGCCAGTGGGCAGGGCCGGTGCGGGCGATGTGGCGATAGTGATGCCCGCGAAGCGCAGCAGCCCCGTCACGGCATCGGCGAGGGCGGCCCGGCCGGGCGGGAGCAGGGCGACGAGCAGGGCGGCGAGCACCGCGGCGAGGTAGTAGCGCCACCGGCGTCGCCGGGGCGCGGGTGCGGTGAGGCGGGCGCGTACCCGGGCGGTCACGTCGGGCGGTTCGGGGGTGTCCAGCCAGGCGGACAGGTCGCGCAGCTCCCGTTCGAGGTCATCCATGGTGGACCTCCTCGACACTGAGCAGGCCGCGGAGCTTGGCCAAGGCCCGGGAGGTCCGCGACTTCACGGTGCCTCTCGGCCAGCCCAGCATCGTCACCGTCTCGTCCTCGCTGAGGTCGAGGAAGAACCGGCAGACGATCACCTCGCGGTCCTTCACCGGCAGCCGGCGCAGGGCCTGCACCAGCATTGCGCGGCGTTCGCCGGCGAGGACGGCGCCGACCGCGCTGTCCTCGGCGACCTCCGATCCCTGGTTCGCCTCCGCGACCCGCAGGACGAGCCCGTCCCGCCGGCCGCGTGACCGGTGCAGGTTCCGCGTCTCGTTGGCGACGATCGCCAGGAGCCAGGAACGGAAGGAAGCCTCTCCCCGATAGCGGGCGAGACTGCGGTATCCCTTCACGAACGCCTCCTGGATGACGTCCTCGGCGTCCGGGCCGGCGCCGAGCAGCACCGCCGTCCGGTACGCGGACGCGGTGTGCCGGGCGACCAGGAGTTCGTACGCCTCCAGGTCACCAGCCCGAGCGCGGGTGACAAGCTCTCCGTCGTCCAGTGACAACCTCCCCGATCACCCTTCATGACACCGCCCACGCGGGGCGGGTTCCATCCCCGCTTCGGTGGAACTGCGGCGGGGTCGGCGGTGTCATCCGGGCATGATGGCAACGACAAGGATCTCGCGTCGCACCGTTCTGGCCCTGCTCGCCGGTACCGGCGCCGCCACGCTCGTCGGCTGCGAGCCCGCGCGGAACACGCCGCCCGCCGTTTCGCTTCCCGACGCCCTGCTCGTCGAACTGGACGAGGCGCTCGGCGTGCTCCGGGGCCCCGACCGGCTGTCGATCCCGCGCTCCGTCGCCACCGCCGACGGGTCGGCGATCTACGCCACCGCGCCCGACGGCGCCGACACCGCCTTCTGGCGGGTCGACACCGCCACCGGCCGCACGTCGGACCGGGTCAGGCTGCCCGGGCGCTGGCTGCCGCAGGCTGTCTCGGCGAACGGCGCGCTCGTGGCGCTCACCTCGGATGCGGTGAATGCGGCGCTGGGACGCCCGGACGGCCGGGACGTGACGCCGGTGCTGGTGGCCGACGTCACCGCGGTGCGGCACCAGCTTGAACTACGGGGCAACTTCGTGCCGGAGACGTTCACCGGGGATCAAGCCGGGCTCTTCGTCCTCGAGTGGCTCCCGGCGGCGGCGCCGGACCGGTACCGGGTCCGCGTCGTCGATCTGGCCACGAAGGCTCCCGGTCCGCTCTCCACCCGGGACAAGGCGGCGATCCCGCCCGGAGCTGAGGAGGAGATGCGCGGCGACGGGCGCCAGGCCGTGCTCGCGCCGGACCGCAGCACCCTCTACACCCTCTACACGCATCAGCCCGGCCACCAGCACACCCGTGACCTGGTCAGCGGGCGGCCGGGCAACGCACACGCGTTCGTCCACACGCTGAAGCTCACCGAGCGGTGGGCGTACTGCGTGGACCTGCCGCACCCGTTCGGGGAGGCGCCGGCGACCGGCCACGCCATGGCGATCAGCCCCCAAGGCGGTCGGCTCTTCGTCGCCGACGTCACGTCGGGCACCGTCGCGGAGATCTCCACCGAGGAGCTGACGGTACGCCGCACGGCCACCGTGGCCAGCGGAACCGGCAGCGGGCACGCCGCCGCGGACAGCGAGAGCCTGTTCCTCAGCTCCGGCACGGTGGTGCGGCGGGTGGATCTAGAGCAACTGCGCCCGGCCACCGACTGGTCGGTCCGCCAGCCGATCACCGGCCTCGTGCTGAGCCCCGACGGCAAGCGCCTCTACGTGGGCCAGACCGGGGCCGTGAGCTGGCACGATCCCGCCACCGGCAACGAGCTCGGCCGCGTCGCGGTGCCCGGGCTGGTCGCCGTCCGAGGTCTGGCCGGACGCGGCTGACCCTGCGGTGACCGGTCAGGGCCGGCACCCGCCGACACGCGTGATCGCCGGACCCCGCAGGGACCGGCGATCACCGCTGATACGCCTCAGGCGATCCGGCGGATCATGCGGATGGCGAGATAGAGCAGGACCACGGCGAGGGCCACGAAGATGCCCGTCTCGATGCTCTGGAACAGCCAGAACCGGTCGGCCGGTTGGTAGAGCTGCCAGTTGTAGGCGCCCGGCCCGAGTCCCAGCTCGGCGCCGCAGGCCCTGCCATCAGGTCCCTTCGTGCCGGGCGGGCAGACGATCTGAGAGTCGGCCAGCACCATCTTGCCGTCGGCATCCCGGACGCCGCTGGCGAGGACCCAGTCGCCCCGGCCGATGCTCGGTCCCTCCGTCCCTTCGATCGGGAAGGTGAGGGTACGGGCGGGCTGGTAGTGCGGCCTGGCCAGGATCGCCGCCGCCGCCCGTACGCCGACGAACCCGACGAGGGTGACGCCCATGGCAGGCAGCATCTTGCGCCACACGGTGCCGGCGAAGATGCCGAGCGCCACGGCGAAGAGGGTGTAGCCGATCGGCACGATCCCCTGCAGGTCGAAGACGATGACGCCCATCCGGCCCTCGTGCGCGGCCTGGGTCAGCGGGCTGACCCACCACGACATGCCCAGCCCGTAGCAGACCGCGAGGGCGACCGTGGCCACGCCGACCAGTCCGAACTTCACCAGCGCCCAGTGCGTGCGGCCCACGCCCTGGGTCCAGGCGAACCGGTGGGTGCCGTGCTCCACCTCGCGGGCGACCAGTGGGGCGCCCCAGAACAGGCCGACCAGCATCGGCAGGACGAGCAGCAGGACGGCCACCAGGTTCAAACTGCCGTACCGGGTGGCGAAGCGGCGGAACGCCGCATCGCAGGAGTCCCGGGTCGTCCGGGCGACGTCGGCGTCGGCCAGCTGGCGGACACAGTCCGGCAGCCCGAACTCGGTGAACGTGTGCCGCATCGACAGGCCGATGGGGATCATCAGGGCGGCGAGCGCCGCGAACCCGAGGAGGGTGAACAGCAGTTGCTTGCGGTGTTGTCGCCAGGCCAGCCAGATCATGCCGGCACCCCCCATTCGTTGTGGCTCGCCGCCGCGTCGCCGTCGGCCAGGTAGGCGAGGATGACGTCCTCCAGGCCGACGTCCCGGACCGTCCAGGAGGGATCGTTGATCGGCCCGTCGGTGCGGACCAGCAGGGTGGACTGCCGGTCGGTGTGGCTGGCCCGGACGACTGCGGCGACGCCGCCGATCGGGGCGCCGTCGTGGCGGGGGCCGACGAGTTGCCGATGCCCGGCCACCAGGTCATCGGCCGCGCCGGCGAGTTGCACGCGGGCGGCGTGCAGCACGATCAGGTAGTCGCAGACCCGCTCCAGGTCCGCCAACAGGTGCGAGGAGAGCAGGACGGTGGTGCCGGCGTCGGCGACGCTGCCCATCAGCGACTGGAGGAACTCCCGCCGGGCCAGCGGGTCCAGGCTGGCGACCGGCTCGTCGAGCAGCAGCAGTCGGGGCCGCTTGGCCAGCGCGAGCGCGAGGGCCACCTGGGCCCGTTGCCCGCCGGAGAGTTTGCCGACCGGCCGGTCGGGCGGGATGCCCAACTGGGCCAGCCGGTTGCGGGCCAGCGCCGCGTCCCACCGCCGGTTCAGCTTCCCACCGGCGGTAACCAGTTCCGCCGCGCTGAAGTCCCGGTACAGCGGGGTGTCCTGGGCGACGAACCCGATGTCGGCCAGGGCCTTCGTGTTGTCGTACGGCGATTCGCCGAACACCCGTACCGTCCCGGCGTTCGGCCGGAGCAGGCCCACGGCGAGGTGCAGCAGGGTGCTCTTGCCCGCCCCGTTCGGGCCGACCAGGGCGGCGATTCGCCCGGTCGGTAGCTGCAGCGAACAGTCCCGCAGCGCCCAGGTGCTCCCGTACCTCTTGCCGAGCTGGTCGGCCTCCAGAGCCACGTCCATCGGCTGTCCTCTCATTCCGCTCGCGCGGGTTCCTTGTGTGGTGTGTCGTCGGCGAGGGCGGCCCGCAGGGTGGTCTCCACCAGGGCGATGACGTCCTCGGGCGTGAGTCCGGCCGCCTGCGCCCGGTGCAGCCAGGCCACCAGGTCCTCGCGCAGCTCCGCCTGGTTGGGCAGGGACGCGCCCGCCAGGCTCCGTTCGACGAACGTGCCGACCCCCGGCCGCCCGGCGACCAGACCCTCGATCTCCAGTTCGCGGTACGCCTTGAGCACCGTGTTCGGGTTGATCGCCAACGACTGCGCGACGTCACGCACCTTCGGCAACTGGTCGCCCGGGGCCAGCAGGCCGACCCGGAGCGCCTGTTTCACCTGCTGCACCAGCTGCAGGTAGGTGTTCACCTTCGACCGACTGTCCAGCACGAACTCGATCACTCGAGACGATCCTCTCTATTGTCCTACGACAGTAGGACTAGTTGGCAGCATCATCGCGAAATCAGCCGCTGTCAAGCGCGGCGCCCGCGTGTCACGGCCCGCGTGTCGGTCCGACCGCGCCGGCGCCCGAGCAGCGCGAGCGGTACGCCGACAGGCACGACGCGGGTGTGACGGTGAAGCTGGCCGCCCCGGGCGAACGCCGCGACCGCCTGGTGCTACGCGGCTACGCCACGCTCCCGGTCACCACCGGCTGACATGGCCGCACCGTGTCACCAAGGGCGTGTCCAGGCCTCGCACCGCGGGCCCTGGCAATAACGCACAGTCAGCGGTCTTCGCACGGCAGATGCGTCGAACGGTCGCAGACCCCATCCAAGAAGGTGTCTGTCAGTGTGATCCGGCTAGTGCGGCGAGCGCCACGCTGAGACCGCCGGCGGCGGTTGCGAGCGCGACCGCCGCCAGCCAGGTGCCGGGCGGGCGGGCCGAGTTCAGCACGGCCGGGGCGGCGGAGGGCGGAAGGCGTCGGCGCAGCGCCGCTGCGGCGACGATGACGACCGTCATCGCGCTGGCGACGGCGGCCAGAAAGATCCATCCGCCGAGGTGCGGCAGGAGGAAGCGGCTGGCCCCGGCCGCCGCGACGACAAAGGCGGCTGCGGTACGCCGCCACGCCAGCACCGTCCGTTCCAGCTGCAACCCGGGATCACCAGACGAGACCGGCCCCGGGGAGGGGCCTGGGGACGGCGAGGAGCCGAGGTCGATCACAGGACGAGCCCCAGGAGGACCAGGACGCCGACGAGCATGAGACCCGCACCGACCGGCACGGCCATCATCGGTGGCGGGAGTCCTCTCCCCCGTCTCAGGGCGAGCTCGGTGCGGACCCAGCCGAACCAGGCCTGGGCCGGGGCGGCGGCACCCAGCAGGATCAGCACGATCGCAGCCGCTCGGCGCAACCCGGGCACGATCGGCAGGTTCACCGCCTCCAACGCCACGCCTGCGGCGAAGAGTGCCAGAGAGGTACGGATCCACGCCAGGAACGTGCGCTCGTTGGCGAGGCTGAACCGCGGATCCGGGTCGCTGCCCTGACTGAAGACGCGGCGAGGCCACCGGGTCGACGCGCCTGGAGACGTCGGCCCGCCCGAGTGCGGGGCTGAGGCACCACGTTTCACCACGCCGCCAGCCCCTTGACGATCGCTATGACGCTTCCGGCGAGGGCGAGCGCCAGCACCCAACGCCGGGCAGCCGTCTCCGGCAACCACCGCCCCAGGAAGTGCCCGCCACCGATCCCTGCCAGCATCGCCGCCCCGCAGGCCAGCAGCAGTCTCCACGACAGGACCGGGGGGCCCTTCGCCGCCAGCGACAGCACGTTCGTCACCAGGCCGACGAGCTGCACGGTCGGGACGAAGCTTCGGTGCTCCCAGTCGGTGCTCGCGGCGTAGACCGCGAGCGGCGGTCCGCCCGTCCCGGCCGTCGTGTTGAAGAAGCCTGATGCGAACCCGGACGCCACCGCACCACCCCGCTGCCGGAGGAACGGCATGCTCTGGCCCACCGCCACCCAGGCCACTGATCCCGCTGTGATCAGGCCGATGCCGACGAGCAGGACCGGGCCCGGCAGCTCCCGGACCACCCAGACCCCAAGTGGCAGGGCCAGGATCACCCCGGCGATCATCTGAAGGGCCACGCGGCGGCGCAGCGCCCGGGCGGTCATGGACAGCACGATCAGGTTGATCGCCGCTGAGAGCAGGTTGGCCAGGGTCACGCCCGAGAAGGGGCCGAGGATCACGACCAGAAACGGGGCGGCCACCAGGGCGAAGCCCAGGCCGGTTGCTCTCTGCATGGTGGCGCCGAGCGCGACCGCGCTGACCGCGAGCACGTCGGCGACGGGCACCATCTCAGCGCGACACGGCGTCGTCGACCACGTCGGCGAGGCGTCGCAGCCGGTCAACCGAGATCGTGCGCAGGTCGTCGGCCATGGTCGGGCTGCCGACCACCGAGGCCCAGACCGCGCGGCCGGCGAGGAAACCCGAAGCGCCGGCCCGGCAGGCGAGTCGCACGGCTTCGGGGAAGACCTCCGCGGGTACGCCGGAGGACAGCACCACCCACGGGCTGCTGATGACTGACGACAGCGAGGCGCACCCGGCGGTGATCTCGTCTGCGGTGCCCTTGCCGTGGGTTGGTACCTCCGACTTGTAGAGGTCGGCACCGAGGGCGCCGAGCTCGCGGGCCGCCGCGTGGATTCCCGCTTCGTGGTCGTACGCGCCGCCGTCGCGCGGGCCACGGGACACCGGTTCGATGATGCTGACCAGGCCGGCCTCGCGGCAGCGGGCGACGAAGTCGGTGACCATGGCGATCCGCGGCTCCGGCGCCTCGTCCGGCCGGTAGAGCACGAGCAGCTTGAGGGCCTTCGCGCCCTCCTTCCGTACGGTTGCGGGGTCGACCTCGGCGTCGATCGCCACGTCTGCGACGAATTCGGTGGCGCTCGGGGTGAACGCGTCGGCCGCTGCGATCAACGCGCAGGACGGGTCGACGGTGTTGTCCGCGATCACGGCGTCCCAGCCGAACTGCTTGTCGATGAGGATCGCCGACGCGTACGGGCTGAGCGTGCGTGCCGCGTCCACCTTGAACGCGGTCAGCTGCGCGTCGGTCACTGGCTCGGGCTGGCGGGCGGCGAACATGGCGCGCAGCGCCTCGCGCTGGTCGACGGCGAGCATGGCGTAGCCGCCGGAGGGACGGGCGAGGATCGAGGGGTCGGTGGTCACTGTTCCTCCAGTGCGGGAGCGGCCGGGGCGCCGCCGAGGTCGGCAACGTCGAGGCACCGAGATCAAAAGGATGTTTGAAAAATAACATCCATTGGTACTGGAAGAACAGAGGCTAGACTACGGACGTGTCAGTGGAAGCCATGCGCTACGACGGCGCCCCGCAGCGGCGGACGCACATCATGGCCGCGCTGCGCCGGGCCGGCTTCCTCTCGGTCGCCGACATCAGCGCCCAGCTCGGCGTCTCTACGATGACGATCCGCCGTGACCTGCGGCGACTCGCCGAGGCCGGCGAGGTCCAGCTGGTCCATGGCGGCGTCAGTCTTCCGCCGGGCGGCGTCGGGGCCCCCGGGTACGCGTCCCGCGCGCTCAGCCACGCCGGCGCCAAGCAGGCGATCGGCGCCGCAGCGGTCCGCCTGGTGCAGCCCGGCGACACGATCGGCATCGACAGCGGCACGACCGCGGCCGAGGTGGCCCATGCGCTGCCCGAGGACTTCGACGGCTGTGTGATCACCCACTCCGTCCCCGTGTTGGCCCACATGCTGTCCCGGCCCAGGTCAAGGGTCATCGGGATCGGCGGCGAGCTGCTGCACGACAACCAGGCGATGGTCGGTTTCGCAGCGCTGGATCTCGTCCGGCGCATGCGGGTGCGCCTGCTGTTCCTCGGGGCCAGCGCCGTCGACGAGCGGGGCGCGTACGTGCGCTCGGAGGTCGAGCTGAGCGCCAAGCACGCCCTCATGGACATCGCCGACGAGGTCGTGCTGCTCGCCGATGCGAGCAAGCTGACGGCCACCGCTCCGGTTCAGGTGTGCGGCTTCGACCGCATCGACACCCTGGTCGTGGACGGTCCGCTGCCCGCTGCGGTAGCCACGGCCGCACGCCGCAACGGCACCCGCGTTCTGACCGGGTAACCGGGTGAACTGCGCGAACGCGGTGTAGACCCGCCGCGGTAGTGGCGAAATCCTGCCGGGACCTCACGGGGAGCGGGAGGCAGCGCAACGCGCCCCGGTGAGGCATTGGCACCTTTGGCCGGACGCCAACTCTCCACCTTTTCTTTGTTTCGTGCTCTTGACGTCTGGGTGACATGCGTTCAACACTGCATGCAGATAGTGTCGACGTGAGAGAAGGCACATGGACCTCAAGGCAGCACCCTCAGCCACGGAGACCCGCGTGGTCACGTTGCCGGATGCCGCAGTGGTGGACGTACGGTGCCGGGTCTTCCGGGCGCGCCCCACCGAGCCGATCGCCATGTCGTTCGCGCCGCTGAACCACCGCGTGATGATCCTGATCGAAGTCGAGCTGGCCGACGGTTCGGTCGGCGTCGGCGAAAGCTGGGCGAACTATCCGTCCTGGGCGTGGCGCGAGCGGATCGCCACGATCCACGACGGCGTCGCGCCGCTCATGAACGGCCGCAGCTTTCCCGACCCGGCCACCGCCCAGCGCGCGCTGCTCGCGGAGCTGGCGCCCCTGGGCCGCCAGTGGGGCGCACCCGGCCCGGTCTACCAGGCGATCAGCGGCGCCGACATGGCGCTGTGGGACCTCGCCGCCCGGCACGCCGGCACCAGCCTGGCCCGGCTCCTCAGCGCCAACCCCCGCACGGAACTGCCGGTGTACGGCTCCAGCCTCGGACCCACCGGGGTCGCCGAGGTCGCCGACCGCTGCGCCGCGCTCGGGCTCACCGCCGTCAAGGTCAAGGTCGGCTTCGGCGCGGACACTGACCTCGCCAACGTTCGGACCGCCCGGCGGATCCTCGGCGACCAGGTGCAGATCTTCGCCGACGCCAACCAGGCGTGGCGGCTGACCGAGGCGCTGGAGATGGTCCGCGCGCTGGCCGACCTCGGCGTCGCGTGGGTCGAGGAGCCGCTGGCCGGCGACCGCCCCGCAGAGCTGGCCGAGCTGAGTCGCCGCACCGCGATGCCGCTGGCCACCGGGGAGAACCTCTACGGCGCCGCGGCCTTCACTCCATACCTGGAGGCCGTCGAGATCCTGCAGCCCGACCTCGGCAAGGCCGGCGGCGTCACCGAGTACCTCGACGTGTTGGCGGCCGCGGCAGCAGCCGGACGGACGGTCAACCCACACCTCTACAACGGCGCGGTCGCCACCGCCACGACCGTCCAGGCCGGCGCGATCTCGTCGGCGACCCGGCTCATCGAGTGGGACATCCGCTCCAACCCGCTGCGGCAGGCCGCCGACGGCCTGCTCACCGCCCACGGCACCGTCCGCGTGCCGGACGGGCCCGGATTCGGCATCGATCTCGACCAGGACCAGCTCGACGCGTACGAGGAGCAGCTACCGTGACCGACCCCATCGTCAACGACATCCTCTCGGCCGCCACTGCCGTGCGCGTGATCGGCCGGACGGCGGGCGGACCGCGGCTCGCGGTGCTCGACCCGGCCACCGGCGAGCCGTTCACCGAGGTCAGCACGGGTAACGATGCTGACGCGGCGGCGGCACTCGATCTCGCGCAGCAGGCCCTGCCGGTGTGGGCGGGTACGCCGCGGGCTGCCCGGTCGGCGGCACTGCGGGCCATCGCCGCAGACGTCGAGGCGCTCGCCGCGGAGCCCGAGTGGCCCGCACTGATCACCCGGGAGAGCGGCAAGCGGCTCGCCGAGTCGGCGGCCGAGCTGGGCCTGACCGTCGCCTACTTCCGGATCATGGCCGACCTGCTGGACCGGCAGGAGACCGAGCAGCTGTCCGTCGTACCCGGAATCACGCACCGGGTGACCACGCGGCCCGCCGGTGTCGCCGCGGTCCTCACTCCCTGGAACTTCCCGGTCTCCATCCCGGCTCGCAAGATCGCGCCGGCGCTGGCGGCGGGCTGCCCGGTGCTGTTCAAGCCCTCCGAGCTGACGCCGCTGTCGTCGATGGTGCTGGCCGCCGTCGTCGAACGGCACGTGCCCGCGGGCGTCCTGTCGACCGTGCTCGGCACACCCGCCGACGTCGTCGACCCGTGGCTCGCCGACAGGAGCGTCGGCGTCGTGTCCTTCACCGGGTCGACCCGGGTGGGGCGGCTGGTCGCCGCTGCCACCGCGCCGCGCTTCGTGCGCACGGTGATGGAGCTCGGCGGATGCGCACCGTTCCTCGTGCTGCCGGATGCGGATCCGCAGGCAGCCGCGCAGACGCTGCTGGTGGCAAAGTACCGCAACAACGGCCAGTCCTGTATCGCCGCGAACCAGATCCTCGTGGCCCGCGAGGTGGCGGCCGAGTTCACCGAGGCGTTCATCGCGGCGACCGAGAAGATGGTCGTCGGCCTCCCCACGGATCCGGCCACCGACCTCGGTCCCCTCGCTCCGGCCTCGGACCCGGCCCGGATGGCCTCGCTCGTCGAGGAAGCGGTGAGCAAGGGCGCGCGGAAGGTCACCAGCGGCGCCGTCCCCGAGAAGGGCCACTTCGCCCCGGCGACCGTGCTGCTGGACGCGCCCGTCGACAGCCGGGTGATGACCGACGAGATCTTCGGGCCGATCGCGCCGATCCACGTCTACGACGACCTCGACGACGCGCTGGCCCTGCACCATGCCACCGGGTACGGCCTGGCCGGCTACGTCTGCAGCGCGGACCTCGACCGCGCCCACGCCGTCGCCGACCGCCTCTCCGCCGGGATCGTCGGCATCAACACCGGGACCCCGAACACGCCGTGGATCCCGTTCGGCGGCGTGCAGGACTCGGGGCTCGGGTACGAGGGCGGCCGCGCCGGCCTGGAGGCCTTCCAGACCTTCCTTTCCGTCGGCTCGAAGGCGCAGGTGTGACGATGCGCCTGCTCATCGGACAGACCGGCGCACCGACCAGCGTCGTAAACGCCAGCCTCCGCGGCTTCCTCGAGGCGGCGGCGGATCACGACGTGCTGGCGCTGCGGGGCGGTCCGGACGGCCTGGTCGAGGGCCGACTCACCCCGGTCACCGCCGCCGACGTGCCGGCCGTCGCGGCCCGGCACGGCGGATCCTGGCTCGGCGCCGGGCGGCGGGCGGTCACCGAAGTCGACCTCGACACCGCACTCGACGTCCTGGCCGCGAACGGTATCGAAGGCGTGGCGCTGATCGGCGGCAACGGGACGATGGCGCTGCTGCACGCCCTCGCGAACCGGGCCGCCGCGGCCGGGCGCGAGCTGAGCGTCGTCGGAATCCCGAAGACCGTGGACAACGACCTGGTCGGCATCGACCACTGCCCCGGATACGGGTCCGCGGCGCGCTACCTCACGAAGGTCGTCCCGGACCTGGCCCGTGACCACGAGGCGATGTCCGGCATCGAACCGGTCCGCATCGTGGAGACCCTCGGCCGCTCGGTGGGCTGGCTGGCCCTCGCCGCGACCTGGCACCGCGACGATCGGGCGTACGCGCCGCACCTGGTGCTGATCCCGGAGCTCACCTTTGACCGGGCGGCGTTCCTCACCACCGTGCAGGATGCCCTGCGCGCCCACGGGCGGGCGTTCGTGGTCGTCAGCGAAGGCGCGGCGAGCGAGTTGACCGACGATCCGTTCGAGGCGGTCAACCACACCCGGATCATCCTCGGCGGCGTCTCCAGGGCGCTCGCCGGGCTGGTGAGCACCGAGCTCGGTGTCGCCGCCCGCGGCGAGGTGCTCGGCATGGTCCAGCGCAGCAGCGGCGCGCTCGCCAGCGACGTCGACCGGGCGGAGGCGGCGGAGGCGGGACGGCACGCGGCGAAGCTGCTGGCCGACCGTGCCACCGGCCTGATGGTCGGCCTGCACCGCAGCGCCGGCGAGACCGTGTACGACCCGGTGCCGCTCGCGGAGGTGGCCGGCCGGACCCGGCCCGTACCCCCGCAGTGGCGCAGTACCAATCCCGCCGACCTCGGCGACTTCCACGACTGGCTCTCTCCACTCCTCGGTCAGAACTGAAAGGCATAAAGATGCGAAACAAGATCTTGAGTGCCGGGTTCGCCCTGGCCCTCGTCGGCGGGCTCGCCGCTGGCTGCGGCGGCGGCGACTCGGGCGGCAGCGCCAACGAGATCTCCCTCGTCATGTCCAACCACCCGTGGCAGAAGGCCATCGAGCCGCTGATCCCCGAGTTCGAGAAGGCCTCGGGCGTCAAGGTGAAGGTGCAGACCTTCGCCGAGCAGCAGGCCCGTGACAAGATCTCGCTGAACCTGCAGTCGCGCAGTTCCTCCATGGATGTCTTCATGACGCTGCCGTCGCGCGAGGGCCTGCAGTTCAGCAAGGCCGGCTACTACGCTCCGCTCGACGACTACATGAGCAAGTCCGCCGCGTACGACGCCGCCGACTTCCCGGCCGCGGTCAAGACCGGCATGACGATCCAGGACAAGATGATCGCCGCGCCGGTGAACGTCGAGGGTGTTGTCCTCTACTACCGGACGGACCTGTTCAAGCAGTACGGCATCACGCCGCCGAAGACCCTCGACGAGTTGCCCACCGTCGCGGCCGCGATCAAGCAGAAGTCCGGGGGCAAGGTCACCCCGATCGCGCTGCGCGGCCAGTCCGCCGCCCTGCCGTTCACCTTCGGCCCGTTCCTGCACTCGCAGGGCCTGGAGTGGACCAAGCCGGACGGCACCCCGAACTTCGACACGCCCGGTGCCGCGGACGCGATCAACCGGTACGCGACCCTCGCCAAGGAGTACGGCCCGCCCGGCGTCGTCAACAACACCTTCACCCAGTCCTCGGCGCTCTTCGCGGCCGGCAACGCGGCGATGGAGCTGGAGTCCAGCAACGAGGTCAGCAGCATCAACGACCCGAAGACCTCGAAGGTGGTCGGCAAGATTGGCGTGCTGGACTTCCCGGCCGGCTCGGCGGGCTCGAAGTCGACCGTCCTGAACTGGGGCATCGCGATGTCCTCGTACTCGAAGCACAAGGACGCGGCCTGGAAGTTCATCGAGTGGGCGACCGGCAAGGCCACCCAGCTCAAGCTGACCGCGGACGGTATCGCTCCGCCGCGGACCTCGGTCGCGCAGGACAAGGCGTACACCGACACGCTGAACACCGAAACCCTGAAGGAATGGAGCACGGCGCTCGGCAACGTGCAGGCGAACGGCTCCACCGAGGTCGGCCCGGTCGGTGTCGCCGCCCCTGAGATGCGCAAGGTCGTCGGCGACGCCGTCGGCAAGGTGATCCTCGGCCAGGCGGACGCCAACGCCGCAGCCAAGGAGATCCAGGACGGCCTCACTCCGCTGCTGGCGAAGAACGCCGGATAAGTCTCATGAGCGACCTGATGACGAAGTCGCCCGCCGCCTCCGGCTCCGCCAACGCGGGGCCGGGGGCGGGGGCGCCGCCCCCGCGTCGCCGCCGGGTCGACCCGACGGCCCGGGGCGTGTGGCCGTTCGCGCTGCCCGCCGTGCTGGTCACGGCCGTGCTCGTGCTGGTGCCGATCGCGTACACGATCTGGCTCTCCGTCAGTGACCGGCAGTCCGACGGGACGAACTCGGGGTTCCTCGGGTTCGCCAACTACGCCGAGATGTTCGACAACCCGCAGTTCTGGAACTCGCTGAAGATCACGCTGTTCCTCTTCGTGGTCTGCCTGCTGGTGGAGACCCTCCTCGGGCTGGCCCTGGGCTACGTGATGAGCCTGGACGTGCCGGGTCGGCGGATCTTCCAGGGCATGATGCTGGTCCCGGCGATCACGGCCTCGGTCGCGGTCGGCCTGGTCTGGCTGCTGATCATGGACCCGTCGCTCGGCGCGGCCAACCAGATCCTCGCCAAGGTGGGTATCGACCCGGTGGTGTGGCTCGGCGACCCGGACATCGCGCCCTGGTCCATCGCCCTGGTCGACATCTGGCAGTGGACGCCGTTCATGGCGCTGATCATCTCGGCCGGGATCCGGTCGCTGCCCGAGGAGCCGTTCGAGGCCGCCGCGCTGGACGGGGCGAGCGGCTGGCGGACGGCCTGGAACATCGGCCTCCCGCTCCTGCGCCCGGTCCTCACGGTGGCGATGCTGCTGCGCACGGTGGACCTCGTGCGCTTCTTCGACACGATCTACATCATGACCCAGGGGGGTCCGGTGAACTCCACGAACACCCTCAACGTGTACGGCTACAACGCCGGCTTCGTCGACCACGAGCCGAGCTACGCGGCGGCCCTGCAGGTCGCCCTACTCGTCCTGGTGATCATGATCGCGGGCGGGTTCACCTGGTTCCGGCAGCGGGCCTCGCGATGACCAAGCGGCTCGGCGGCGTGTACGCCGCATACCTCGTCTTCGCGATCGTCTTCTTCGGCCCGGTGCTCTTCATGCTCTGGTCGTCGCTGCGCAACAACGTCGACATCACCGGCTCGCTGTTCAACATCGGCTCACCGCTGACGTTGGAGAACTTCACCAACCTCTTCGAACGCTTCGCGTTCGGCCGCTACATCGCCAACAGCTTCATCGTGGCCGGCGGGTCGACGATCCTCGGGCTCGTCCTCGGTGCGCCGGCCGCATACGTGATCGTGCGCCGCAAGTTGGCCGCGCTGGGCTTCGTCACCCTGCTGGCCCGCATGGCGCCCGGCGTGCTGTTCGTGCTGCCGCTGTTCGTGCTCTCGATCCGCATCGGTGGCCCGGACAGCGTGGCACTCAACTACGCGCTGCTGATCGTCGCGCACCTGATCATCACGCTGCCGCTGTGCATCTGGCTGCTGGTGCCGTTCTTCGAGGAGATCCCGATCAGCATCGAGGAGTCGACGCTGATCGACGGCGCGAACGCCTGGCAGCGGTTCCTTCGGATCGCGCTGCCGCTGGCCCTGCCCGGGCTGTCGGTCGCGCTGACGCTGAGCTTCATCTTCAGCTGGAACTACTTCCTCTTCGCGCTGGCCCTGGCAAACGAGCGGACGCTGCCGCTGACCGTCATCGCGTTCAACTTCATCGGCCAGGGATCCAACGACTTCGGCGGCCTGATGGCCGCGAGCACGCTCATCTCCGCCCCCGCCCTGCTGCTGACGATCTTCGCGCAGCGCTGGCTGGTCCGCGGCATCACCGGAGGAGCCGTCAAGTGACGTCCATACGAGCCCGCTTCCAGGGCAACGGCGAGATCACTTTCGAGAAGGTCGCCCTCGGCGACGTCGCCGAGGGCGACGTGCGCCTGCGGGTCGACGTCTGCGCGCTCTGCGGGTCGGACAAGCGGCTGCTGCACAGTGGCTCGACCGTCGTTCCGGGCCACGAGATCGGGGGCACCGTCGTCGGCGGAGCGCTGCCCGAGGGTACGCGCGGCATCGTCTACATTCCGGTCTTCTGCGGGACGTGTGTACGCTGCGCCGCCGGCCGTACGAACCAGTGCCTGAACCTGTCGCAGCTGATCGGCTGGCAGCGTGACGGCGGATTCGCCGAACACGTGGACGTCCCGGCGCGGTGCGTCGTGCCGGTGCCGGACGACATCCCGCTGTCGGTCGCGGTCCTCGGGCTCGACACGGTCGGCACCGCCGCACACGCCCTGCGGCTGGCCCTGCGGACGCAGGACACGGTGGACCGGGCGCTGGTCGTCGGCGCCGGGCCGCTCGGCCTCGGTGTCGTCGCGGTCGCCCAGGCCATGGGGATCGCCGTGGACGCCTTCGACCCCAATCCCACTCGCCTCGAGACCGCGGCGGCACTCGGCGCTACGCCCGCCGGTGACCTGACCGCCGAGAATCAGTACGACATGGTCGTCGAGGTCAGCGGCGCGAACGCGGCCCGGGAGACGGCACAGCGGGTGGTTCGGCCCGGCGGCACGGTCGTCGCGCTCGGCGAGTCGAACGAGCCGTACACGATGCCCGCTACGCCGCGCTGGCGGCGGACCGACTGCTACACCGTCCGGTCCTTCTACTTCCCTGTCAACGAGGTCGAGGCGAACTGGGACCTGCTGCGCGTCATGGGCGCGTCGCTGCGTGACCTCATCGTCAAGCCCCTCACCCTGCCCGAGCTGCCCGAGGCGTTCGCCCGCTTCGTGGCCGGCGACTACGTCAAGCCCTGCATCGTGTCGGCGGATGCCCATCTCGTGTCGGAGGTAACCCGATGAGCCTGTTGATCCTCGCCGTCGACCAGCGTCCCTGGCTCACCCAGGCCCTGTACGGCCACACCGCGGCCGCGCTGCCCGCGGAGCGCGCGGCGATCACCGACGGCAAGCACATGGTTCTCGAAGGACTGCTCGCCGCTCTCGAAGCCGAGCCCCGCCTGGCCGCGCACGCCGGCATCCTGGTCGACGAGCAGCTTGGAGCGGGTGTACCCGAGCGGGCCCGGGCCCATCGGGTCACGCTGAGCATGCCGGTCGAGCGCGGTGGCTGCGACGTGTACGAGACCGAACCAGCCGATCTGCCGGCGTTCCTCGCCCACTTCCGACCCGAGTTTCCCAAGGTGCTGGTCCGCTACAACGTCGAGGGGTCGGCGTCGGACAACCGCGAGCAGCGGTCCCGGCTGGCCAAGGTGTCGCAGGCGGTCCGGGACTCCGGGGGCCGGTTCCTCTTCGAGCTGCTCGTGCCGCCGACACCCGAGCAGCGGAACATCCCGAGCGAGGTGTTCGACACCGAGGTGCGGCCTGGGCTCATCCACCGGGCGATGGCGGAGATCGTCGAGGAGGTACCCGTCGACGTCTGGAAGCTGGAGCACCTGGGCGCGCCGGAGCACTACCGGACCGCCGCCGACCTCGCCGCGCAGACCGGCGGCGAATGCATCCTGCTGGGCGCGAACGCGCCGAGGGCCACAGTCGATGGTTGGCTCAGCGATGCCGCCGCCAACGGGTTCACCGGCTTCGCGATCGGCCGTAGCATCTGGTGGGACTCGCTGCGCGGACTTCTGGCCGGCGACTTGACGCGGCCCGAGGCGATCGCAGCGGTCGCTGCCAACTACCGCCACTTCGCAGGGACGTTCCTTCAGTGACCAGCTCTCTTCAGGCCGACCCGCAGCGCGTCGGTGAAGTGCTCTACAAGACCCTTCGCGACCGGATCATCTCCGGTGAGCTGCGCCCGGGCACGCGGCTGAGCGTCCCGGCCCTCGCCGAGGAGTTCCGGGTCAGCCGCAGCCCGGTCCGGGACGCGGTGATCCGCCTCGTCCAGGAAAACCTGGCCGCCGAGACGATGAACCGCGGTGCGGAGGTCGCACGCATCTCCCGCGCCGAACTGGTCAGCCTCTACGAGGCCCGCGAGGTCCTGGAAGGAGCGGTGGCCCGGCTGGCGACGGAGAAGTACGACGCCGCGCTGCGGCGTAGCCTGCTCGCGCTGCTCACCGAGCACCGCACGGTCGCGGAGCAGGGCGACTTCGCCCGCCACCTCGAGCTGGACGCGGCCTTCCACCGGGAGATCCGGCAGGCGGCGAAGAGCCCGGTGCTGGCCCGGATGCTCGACGGCGTCCAGAGCCGGGTCCTGGTGGCGATGCGCTCCACCAGCCTGACCGGCGGCATGGTCCAGGCCGTTCACGACCACCAGGCCATCTTCGAGGCCATCGGCTCTGGCGACCCGGAAGCCGCCGAGCTAGCCGCCCGCGCACACATCCACCGACTGAAGGAGTTACTCAGTGCTGCTGACTGAGGCCCGTTTCTTCGGCACCGGCGACGTACGGCTGCTCAAGTCCGAGCCGGCGCCGCTCGGCCCGGCGGAGGTGGCGATCGCGCCCCTCGCGGTCGGCGTCTGCGGCACCGACAGCCACATCGTCGCCGGCAGCTTCGCCGCCGCGCCCCAGGTCGTGCTCGGCCACGAGGTGTGCGGCCGGATCACCGAGGTGGGTGCGGCGGTCGACGGGCTCACCGTCGGCGACCTGGTCACCGTCGAACCGCACGACTACTGCACCCGGTGTACCTACTGCCGCCTCGGTCAGGAACACCTCTGCGACAGCAAGCGGGGGTACGGCGTGAAGCTTGACGGCGGCATGACCGAGCGGATGACGGTGCCGGCGCGGATCGCCTACCGGCTGCCGGACGCAACGCCGCCGTGGATCGGGGCGCTGACCGAGCCGCTCGCCTGTTGCCTGCACGGCATGGATCAGCTGAACCCGCGCTCCGGGCTGCCGATCCTCATCTTCGGCGCCGGACCGGCCGGGGCGATGATGGTCGCCCTCGCCAAGGCCCGCGGGCTCGCACCGGTCGTGGTGCTGGACCCGCGCGCCGACCGACGGGAGGCCGCCCTACGAATGGGCGCGGACGTCGCCCTCGACCCGGCGTCGCTGGACGAGGCCACCGCGCTGACCGACGGGCTCGGCTTTCCGCACGTGATCGACGCGGTCGGCTCCGGCCGGATCCTGGAATCGGCGATCACCGTGTCGTCGCGCGGCGGTCGAATTCTCGTCTTCGGGGTTGCCCGGCCCGACGACGAGGCCCGGGTACGCCCCAACGAGATTTTCGCGCGGGAGCTGACGCTCGTCGGTGCGGTGATCAATCCGTACACGCACCACCGCGCGGTGCAGATGCTGCCAACCCTGGGCCTGGACCGGCTGCGTCCGGCCTTCTACGGCCTGGACCAGCTACCGGAGGCCCTCGAAGCGCAGCGGAACGGCACGGCTGACAAGGTGTTCATCGCCCCACACGGCATCGCCGCAGCAAAGGGCTGACGAATTCACGTGCCGTTCGCAGGTGATGGACGGGAGGCTGAGGTGGCCGAGACGACGCTGAGCGAGACGATGGTGGCCGAGGTGATGGCCGAGTTGGCCGAGCTCGAGGACCCGAAGACACGCGAGGTGAACGAGAAGCACGGTGACGATCACGGTGTGCACCTCAGCAAGCTGCGCGCGCTCGCGAAGCGGCTGAAGACGCAGCAGGAACTCGCGTGCCGGCTCTGGGAGACGGATGACACCGCGGCGAGGCTGCTGGCGATCCTGATCTGCCGCCCGAAGGCGTTCGGGCGTGACGAATTGGACGTCATGTTGCGCGAGGCGCGCACACCCAAGGCGCACGACTGGCTCGTGAACTACGTGGTGAAGAAGAACCCGCACTCCGAAGAGCTGCGCCTGGCCTGGTTCGCCGATCCGGATCCCGTGGTCGCCAGTGCCGGCTGGGCGCTGACCACCGAACGCGTGACGAAGAAGCCCGAGGGCCTCGACCTCGCAGGACTGCTCGACGTCATCGAGGCGGAGATGAAAGACGCCCCGGATCGCCTGCAGTGGGCGATGAACGAGTGCCTGGGTCATATCGGGATCGAGCACGCCGAGTACCGCGCCCGTGCAGTTGCCATCGGTGAGCGCCTGGAGGTGCTCAAGGACTATCCGACATCCGCGGGCTGCACGTCTCCGTTCGCGCCCATCTGGATCAACGAGATGGTGCGGCGACAGCACGACAAGTAGGAAGCCGGCTGGTGCTGGCCTCGGTGGGTTGCACCCGTGGGGGCCTCTGTCCGGGCCTGCTCGACGGCATCCAGGACCTGCCGCCCGAGCACCTGCACGGCTCCGAGTTCCACGAGGAGTACCTGTGCTGTGCGCCCGACCCGGGCGGCTGACCGGCCCTGGTTGATTCTGCCCGGCACGATGCACAGGACCTTCCCCAGCGGAGTGGCTGGTCGCGATGGTCGACGAGTTCCTCGAGGTCTGACGGATCAGGCTGGCGACGCCGCATATACCTGACTAAGGTCAGGTATATGGATGCCGAGCTCATCGCCGCCGTGCGGCGGTTCAACCGGACGGTGACCCAGCGGGTGGGGGCGCTCGACGACGAGTACATGGCCCGCGGACGGCCCCTCGCGCAGGCGCGGCTGCTGTGGGAGATCGGCCCCGGCGGCGCCGAGGTCGCCGCGCTGCGCGCGCGGCTCGGCCTGGACTCGGGCTACCTGAGCCGACTGCTGCGCACCCTCGAGGGCGACGGGCTCGTCACCGTGGGGCCGGCCGACCAGATCGGCGGCGACGGGCGGGTACGGTCCGCCGCGCTCACCGAGACCGGCCAGGCCGAGTGGACGGAGCTCGACAAACGCTCCGACGAGTTCGCCTGGACCTTCCTCGAGCCGCTCAACGCGCACCGCCGCCAGCGGCTCGTCGCGGCGATGGCCGAGGTCGAGCGGCTGCTCGTCGCGTCGATGGTGGTCATCGCGCCATGCCCGCCGAGCGACCCGCGCGCCCGCGCGTGCGTGCGGGCCTACGCCCGAGAGGTCGCGCGACGGTTCGACGCCGGCTTCGACCCGGCCCTGAGCAACCCCGTCCACGACGACGCGCTCGTCCCACCCGCCGGCGTGTTCCTGCTCGCCACGCTCAACGACGAGCCCGTCGGCTGCGGCGCGGTGAAACTCCACCGCGACGCACCCGCCGAGATCAAGCGCGTCTGGGTGTCCGACGCGGTGCGTGGACTCGGGCTCGGCCGGCGGCTACTGGGCGAACTGGAACGCTATGCCGCCGACCGAGGCTGGAACGCCGTCCGGCTGGACACCAATCGCAATCTCACCGAGGCGATCGCGCTCTACCGCGCCGTTGGATACCGCGAGATCGAGCCCTACAACACCGAGCACTACGCCCACCACTGGTTCGAGAAGAGCGTCCCTGACGGCACCTGACGCTGCCGGCACGCAATTCGGTTGCCGGTAGCCGGGCGGTGCGATTGCCTTCGCGGGGACGGAGAGATCAGTGGCAACACCGGTACCGGCGCCCCACCCCACTTCGACGCGGACGGCATCACGCAGTACCTCACCATGATCCGGCGGCACAACGCGGCCTGGGCAGCGTGGTTCGCCTCGTGGGGAATCCGACCGCACGTCGTGCGCTACGAGGACCTGGACCGGGACATGGTCGCCACCACACGCGGCATCCTCGGCTTTCTCGGCCTCGACCTTGAGGCCGGACGCCCCATCACTGCCCAGCATCACCGGCAGGCCGACGACCTGAACCGACAGTGGATCAAGCGGTACCGCACCACTCGATCGTGAGGGCAGTCGCTCACATCGCCAACGCGGTAGCACCACGACCTCGCGGCCGTACGGTCGTGCCTCTCCTCAGCGTTGCTGATCGTCGAGGAAGGCGAGGGCGACCTCGGCGAACAGTGGCGAGCTGAAGATGTTGTAGTGGGTCAGGCCGGGCAGGATCGCGAGGGCGTGCCCGCCCTTCGGCCGGCCCTCCCCCATCCACCCGCCGTCGCGCAGACCGCCGTCGAGCAACTTGAAGACCTCGACGTAGTGGCTCGGCGGCGCCATGTCGGCATCGGCGGCGACGATCATCGTCGGCACCTGGAGGCCGCAGATGTCCTCGGTGAGGTCGAAGTCCTGCGCCATGGCCTCGCCGATCTTGTCCAGCAGCAGTGGGAAGTCCTCGGGGCGCGGCGCCACCCGCTGGTATAGCTGGTACATCGGCGTGTCCTTCATGAACTCGGCGGCGGCGGCGCTCACCTGTCCCTGCTGCGCCCGCATCTCCGGGTAGATCGCGTCGGACCGGATGTGCGCCGAGGCGGCGACGAGCCGGCCCACCTTGCCCGGGTATCGGGCTCCGGCACGCAGCGCCACCCCACCGCCGAGGGAGTAGCCGACCAGGTCCGGCTTCTCCAGCGCGAGGTGGTCGATGAGCGCCGCGATGTCGTCGGCCATGAACCAGATGTCGAGGGGTCGGTCGATGTCGGCGGTCCGGCCGTGCCCCTGCAGGTCGACGGTGATGACCTGATGGCGCGCGGCGAGCACGGGCAGCGCCGCTCCGAACATCTCGCCCGACCCCAGGCCGCCGTGCAGCAGGATCAGCGGGCGCCCGGACCCGTGCGTCTCGTAGTAGAGGTTGATGCCGTTCACTTCCGCGTACTGGCCGGCGCCCTTGGCCTCGGTGGTCCATTCGGTGGCGGTCACGGTGATCCTTCCGTCCTGGCTCCTGGTGCGGTGCGGATGTCCGTCCGCCCGGCAGGCTCGGAGACGGCCCATCGGCGGTCTTCCGGCGGGGGCGGCCATCCCACCTTACGTAGGCAACATGGCGCGTGGGGGGAGGCCGCGCTACGCGTTGTCATCGGCCGTCGAACGGTCGTGGGCCGGCCGGCCGCTCGACGTCGCGGTGCGCGAGGACGGCGGGGAGGGTGCCGGTACCCTGGGCGGATGGATCGGTGCGACGAGTGCACGTTCGTGTACGCGAGCGTGTCCGGCCAGGACCTGCCGCGGCTGCTGCGTGGGCTGCGGGCGCGCTACTCGGCCGCACTGAGCGAGGTGCCGGACCTACGTCGACGACCGGCCCCGGGCGTGTGGTCGCCACTGGAATACACCTGCCATGTGCGGGACGTGCTCCGTGTCCAGGGTGAGCGGCTGGCGCTGGCCCTCACCGTCGACGCGCCGGAATTCACGCCGATGGGGCGCGACGAACGCGCCATCGCCGACGCCTACAACGAGCAGGACCCCAGGGTGGTGCTCGACGAGCTGGCCGCGGCGGCCGACGACCTGGCCGCCCGGTTCAGCCTGCTCGGCCCATCGGAGCTGGCCCGCACCGGCGGCTACCCCTGGCCGCAGCCACAGATCCGGACGCTGCTCTGGCTCGGTCAGCACACGATCCACGAGGGCGAACACCACCTGCTCGATATCCACCGGGCCGCCCGGTCACCGACCGCCGGCGAGGTCTGATCCGCTCCCCCGCCGTCAGGCGGGCGGGGGAGCGACAAGATGAGCCCGGGCGGTTCAGCCAGGCCGGCCCGAGAAAACTGCCCGATTCGCCAGAATCAGGGCATGAACGACGAGCCAGCCGAAGCCTGCCAACGGCAGAACGTCGACGGCCACCAGAGCCGGAGCCGCACGCTGCAACGGGTCATCGCCTTCACCGACGCGGCCGTGGCCATCGCCCTGACCCTGCTGGCGCTCCCCCTCGTCGACTTCGCCGACCAGAGCACCGCCCGGCAGTCGGTGGCCGACCTGGTCCACCAACACGTGGGCGACATCCTCTCCTTCGCCGTGTCGTTCCTGGTCATCGCACTGTTCTGGCGAACGCACCGACAACTGTACGAACGGCTCGTCGACTACGACGAGGTCCTCGTCGTGCTGAACACGATCTGGCTGATGCTGGTGGTCTTTCTGCCGTTTCCCACCGCGCGGCTGTTCGTCGAGACACGCCTGCGCGCCGATTCCGCGGTCTTCTACGTCGCCAACATGCTGGCCATCAGTCTCCTTGCGCTCGCGCAGACCTGGTGGATCGGCCGCCGCCCCTCGCTACGCACGTCACCGGATCCGGAGGCGTCTCCGGCGCTGCTGCCGCCTGTGGCGCTGTCCGTGGTCTTCGCGGGCGCCACGCTGGCCGCCGTTGTTTCGCCGACCGGCGGCCTGGCGCTGATCGTCCTCGCGCCGGTGGTGCAGTCCGCGGCCGTCCGACTCCCCAGGTCGACCGGCGGCTGAGCGCGGCGGCCGGACCAGCCCGCCAGGGTGGCCCGGGGCCGGTGATGCCGAGAGCAGCCAGCCGGACGGTCGCGAGCTGTGGCGGCACGATCAGGCAGCCCGGCAACCGCGCCGGGCGGCCGCCGACGGCCGTGCCGGTAATCGCGCCTGCCACACCTCCAGACAGTGAGACGGCCGGGGCTGCCAGGAATCCTGGCAGCCCCGGCCGCAGCGTGGATCGGGCCCGGCCGTCGGGCCACCCGGGGTGCCGGGCGGCCCGACGGCGGATCAGTGGATGACGACCGGCGCCGGCGTCTGCTCCGTCTGCTGCCCGTCGAGCGGCTGCGACGGCTTGCGCCAGCGGGGCAGGAACGCGGCCGGGATGAACGTGGTCAGCACCAGCGCGAACCCGACCCAGAACGTGGTGGCGAAGGAACTGGCGGCAAAGTCCAGCCCGCGCTCGATGAGCTGCGCGGGCACCGGGAACTGCCGGAGGAGATCCGGCTGCAGCTGCGCCGCGATGGCCAGGCCGGACTCGGTGACCGGCTTGCCGCTGTTGGGGTCCACCGCACCCGGGATCGGCTGGGAGCCGTTCAGCTCGCTGGTGAGGATCACCGACATCACCGCGGCGCCCACGGACCCGCCGATCTGCTGGAGGATGTTGACCAGCGTGGAGCCGCGGGCCACCTCCTGCGCGTGCAGGGTCTTCAACGCCGAGGTCATGATCGGCATCATCGTGCCGCCCATGCCCAGACCCATCACGAACAGCGAACCGCAGAGCAGCCAGTACGAGGTGTGCGGGTCGATCTGGGTGAAGGTGAAGAACCCGGCGGCGATGAGCACCAGCGCGAACGGCACGGTGCGGCCGACGGGCACCCGGTCGGCCAGCATCCCGGCGATCGGCATGGTGAGCATCGCGCCGATGCCCTGCGGCGCCATCAGCAGCCCGGCGGTCAGCGTCGATTCGCCGCGGATCTGCAGGAAGTAGCTCGGGAACAGCAGGCCGGCGCCCATGAACGCGATGATGAACACGAACAGGGTCACTGACGCGATGGTCAGGTTGCGGTTGGCGAACAGCCGCAGGTCGAGCAGCGGGTGCCGGGGCTTGAACGAGTAGACGATGAAGCCCACCACGAGCGCGGCGCCGACGAGCATCGGCGCCCACACCTTGGTCTCGGCGATCGTGCCGGCCTCGGGCAGCGAGGAGATGCCGTAGAGGAACAGGGCGAGGCCCGGGGAGAGCATCAGCATGCCGATGAAGTCGAACGACTCGGACGGCTCGGGGTTGTCCTTCGGCAGGGCCAGCTGCGCGTAGACGAGCGCGATGACGCCGATCGGCAGGTTGATCAGGAAGATCCAGTGCCAGCTCGCGGTGTCGATCAGCCAGCCGCCGAGGATCGGACCGCCGATCGGACCGAGCAGCATCGGGATGCCGAGGACGGCCATCAGTCGGCCGATCCGGTGCGGGCCGGCGGCCTTCGTCATGATCGTCATGCCCAGCGGCATGAGCATGCCGCCGCCGAGCCCCTGAAGGACGCGGTAGGTGATCAGCTGGTTGATCGAGTCGGCGGTGGCGCACAGCCCGGACCCGATCGTGAACAGCGCCAGCGCGATCATGTAGAGGCGCTTGGTGCCGAACCGGTCGGCGGCCCAGCCGCTGAGCGGGATCACCGTGGCCAGCGCGAGCGTGTAGGCGGTCATGGTCCACGCGACTCGGGCGTAGGTGGCGTCGAACTCGCTCTGGAACGTCGGGATCGCGACGCTGACGACGGTGACGTCGAGGATCGACATGATCGCACCGAGAACGACGACTCCCGCCACCGTGAGAACGCCGGCGTCGAGCTTGTCCGATGTCGCGGCGGGTTGCTGGGTCACTAACAGTCTCCTGGGTTCGTGTTGATCGGGGGCGGTGGCGGCACCGCGCTGGCGAGCACGGGAAGTCACGGGAGGGGCGACGTCCGCTGGCACAGTAGCGACTGCGGGCGACAATTCGCGCTCGGATTCTCCGTGACCACCCACACTGGTTGGCCCGGTCAGCGCCGGCCGCCGGCGAGCCCACGCCCTGCGCGTCGCCGCGCCCCGAGTCTGGGCGCCCCACCTCAGGCCGGCACCGTACCGCGGCGGACCCGCAGCCGTCCGCCGTATCGTGCTTTGCGCCGGCTGTGAGACATCGACGGCTGACCTGTCGTGTCGTCCGGGTACACCGCGCATCGGTGGCAAGCCGCGCTGGTCAGAGCGCTGTTTGCACCGCCCCTGGAACCTCGATCCAGCGCCGGAGGCAGGCCCGGCCGGGGGTGCGCGCGGCCGCGGGCCACGGCCGGCGCGGCGCCTCAGGTCTCCGCTCACGACCGATGGCGCGGGGCGGAAGGCGGGCGGGACGACACCTGGGCGCGCCCGTCTCCCGCCGCCTTCGGAGGCGACACCGCCACCGTGATCCTCAGCACAGCGGCGGTTCGGCGGGTACCAGCACCGTCCCGTGCCGCCGGTCCGCCGCCACCGTCCGCCCGGCAGGCGGTCGGCCGACCAGCCGCCGGCTCCGCCGGTCAGGTTGTCCCGGCGCGGGTCACCGCTGCCGGGTGAGCGGCAGGTAGTCGGCGGCGGTGAGCGGCTGTCGGGACAGGGAACCGTCCGCGCGGGGCACGTCCAACGGCCGCCCGGCCCGCTGGAAGGACACCCCGTCCACGTCCTGCCGCCTGGTGAGCGTGCAGACGATCTGACCGAAGGCGAGGATCTCGTCGCTCCGACCCGTCTCGTCAACGGCTTCCTGGATGTCGACCTCGACGAGTCGGCCGTTCACCCGGGCCCCGGCCACCACGACCGTGCCCGGCAGCGCGCTGGTCAGGCCGCTGTCCCGTTCCGTGCTCGACGGCCCGGCGAGCAGGTGCTGCAGGTGGACGTCGACCGGGGGAAGCGCGTCGATCCGGCGCACCATCGGGTACAGCCGGTCGTCGCGGACGAAGCAGAGCGTCTCGTCCACCCGGCCCACCGATCCGGTCGGCGTGCCGGTCACCGGTGCCGGCTGCCGTCCGCGCGGTACCTGCACCGGGCGGGGGGACTCGTCGATGGGCACCCCGCACCCGGCGAGCAGGACCACGACGAGCAGCAGGGCCCGGGACGCCCGGCTCACGGCAGGCTCCCCGGCAGCTCCACCCGGAACCGGGCGCCGCCGCCCGGCCGGTCCGTCACGCTCGCCCGGCCGCCGTGCGCGGCGGTGTGCTGGGCGACAAGTGCCAGGCCGAGACCCGTGCCGTTGGTGTCCGCCCGGGCGTGGGCGGCGCGGCCGCGGACGAAGCGGTCGAAGATGATCTCGCGGTCCTGCACCGGCACGCCGAGGCCTTCGTCGTCGACCTCGATGACCCCGGTGCCGTCCTGCACCTGCAGGTGCACGGCGACCGGGCCGCCCCCGTAGCGGACGGCGTTGTCCAGCAGGTTCAGCAGGATCTGCTCAACCCGGCGCCGATCGACCAGCCAGCGGCTCGGTGTGCCGGGCGGGATGCGGACCAGGTCGCCGGGCAGGGAGCGGCTGCGGCACGCCTCCCCAGCCAGGGCCGCCAGGTCGACGGTCTCGCGCTGCGCGGGCCGTTCGGTGCGGGCCAGCTGCATCAGGTCGTCGACCAGGCGCTGGAAGCGCGCGACCTCGTCGGCGACCAGGCCGGCCGCGGTGGCGGTGCGCTCGTCGTGGTGGTCGCGGCGGCGGGTGAGCACGTCCGCGGCGGCGGCCAGGGTCTGCAGCGGCGACCGCAGTTCGTGGCTGACGTCGGCGGCGAACCGGCGGTCCCGCTCGATCCGCCGGACCAATTGGTCGACCATGTGGTTGAACGAGGTGGAGAGCCGGGTCAGGTCCGGGTCGGTGGTGGGGTCGAGGCGGGTGCTGAAGTCACCGGCGGCGATCCGCTCGGCGACGTCTGCGACGGCGGTCAACGGGCGCACGCTGTGGCGGGTGGCGTACCAGCCGAGGGCGGCGCCGGCGCCGGCGACCATGATGCCGACCGCGGTGAGGGTCAGCGCCATCACCTGGAAGGTCTGCTCCACCTCGCGCAGCGACGTGAGCTCGTAGTAGCCGGTGGACGCCGACAAGGGAACTCCGACGAGCAGGGTGGGCTGGCCGTCGAGGCGTACCCGCTGCACGCCGGGCTCCCCGGAGCGGACCAGCTGCTGCAGCTCGCCGGGGATGGAAGTCGCGCCGATGTCCGCCGAGCGGCCGTACCAGCGGCCGTTGAAGTACAGCAGCGGCCGGCGGATACTGCCGGTGTCCAGGGAGCGCAGCACCTCCACCACGTCGGGGGCGTCCGTGTCCAGCCCGGTCCGTACCACGGCCGCGTCGAAGTAGGCCGCCCGTACCGCCGCCCGTTCCCGCTCGTCGAGCAGCGACCGGCGGGTCAGGTCGTAGGAGAACAACGCCATGGACGCCGCGAGCAGTGACGCGCCGACCGCGAAGGCGGCGGTGACCCGGGCACGGAGTCCGAGGCGGATCATCGCTGAAGCTTGTAGCCGAGGCCACGCAGCGTGACCAGGTGCCGCGGGTTCGCCGGATCGGCCTCGATCTTCTGCCGCAGCCGCCCCACGTGCACGTCGACCAGCCGCTCGTCGCCCGTGTCGTATCCCCAGACCCGCTGCAGCAACTGCTGCCGGGACAACACCCGACCGGCGTGCTCGGCCAGTTCGCAGAGCAACCGGAACTCGGTGCGGGTCACCGCGACCCGCTGACCTGCCCGGCGTACCTCGCCGGCGTCCGGGCTGATTTCCAGGTCACCGAAGACCTGCGCGGGGACCGGCGCCACGAGCGCGCGCCCCCGCCGCCGCAGGGCCCGCAGCCGGGCCGACAATTCCTTGATCGCCACCGGCTTCACCAGGTAGTCGTCGGCACCCGCCTCCAGCGCGGCGACGATGTCGTGGGTGTCGTCCCGGGCGCTCACGACCACGATGGGCACGTCGTCGTCGCGGCGCATCTGCCGGATGCACTCGAAGCCGTCGAGCCCCGGCAGCATCAGGTCCACGAGCACGTTGTCGGCCGGGTTCTCCCGCTGCCGCCGCAGTCCCTCCTCCGCGGTCGCCGCGCCGTGCGCGGTGTAACCCTCCTCCTCCAAGGCGAGCAGCAGCGCGAGCCGGATCCGGTCGTCGTCCTCGATCACCAGTACGGCCGTCATACGGGCATCATCCACGGACCGCTGGCCGTGACCCAACCGTGTCAGCCGTTCCCGGGTTTTGTCACACAACTGTCATGAAACTGCGGACTCCCCTCCAAGGTCGCCGCACAGGCTGGTGAACCAGCCGGACAACACGCACGAAAGCAGGAGACATGACCGGGCCGCAACCGCCTCCGCCGGAATGCGCCGTGCCGCTGGTCGAGGTGGCGATCACCGAGGAACTGGACCTGGCGCGCCTGTCCGAGGTCAGTCACATTCTCGATCGAATCCTGTCCCTGCGACCCGCCGAGGTGGTGATCGACCTGTCGGGGTGCCGGCACATCGACGCCGCGGGCATCGGACTGCTGCTCGACGTGCACCGGCGCATGCTCCGCCGACAGGGCGCGGTCAAGCTGCGCAGCCCCAACCCGCGCATCCGTCGAATCCTGGAAACGGCCCGGCTGGACCAGGTCCTGCCGATCCTGGATCCGCCCGGGCGGTCCCGCTCGGGTGTGGTCGACCAGGACGCAACCACGCAGCGTCCGACGGGGGGTCCCGTTGCTCAAGGACGAGCGACGGTCACCGTACGTTCCTGAGGCCGGCGTACGCCCGGCGAGGAGGCAGCAGTGAGTGGCAGCGCGCTCATCAGCGCACTCACCATCGGGCTCGCCGTCGGCCTGGCTGGTCGGCTGCTCGTGCCGGGGCGCAGAGTGGCGCCGGTCTGGCTGACGGTCGCGCTCGGCGTGGCCGCCGCGCTGCTCGGTTCGGTCGTCATCCGCCTCCTCGGCGCCGACCTGGCCGAACTCACGGTCCTGCGGCTGGTCGCGCAGTCGGGCTTCGCAGGTGTCGCGGTGGTCCTCGCCGTGGTAACCGCCGAGCGGCAGTCGCGGCGTGACGCGTACGCACCGCTGTTCCGCGCGTCCGCTCCGGCGCCGCCGCCCTCCAGCGCCGCCGACGAGCGGAGAGAACGAGAGGATGGGTTATGACGGTCGTGCCGGCCGATCACCTGATGACTCTGATCTGCGACGGCTGTGGTGACACCGTCACTGCGGCGGCGAGTGTCCTGCCCGACGCGGAGGTCGTCTGGACGCTGGTGTTCGACAACGGCTGGGTCGGCTCGCCCTTCGCCTCCGGCCCGCACCACTGCCCCCGCTGCACCCTTGCTGCCGAGCTGGGCGGGGCGAACGCGGGCTCCAGAAGGTCGACGGCCGGGCTGGGCATCGACTATCTCGACGAGGTCGCTGCCGCACCCGCCGCGCGGGCCGCCGATCCGGCCGAGGCGGTGCGCCGGGCGCTGGCGGAGGCGATCCACCTCGGTGACCACGTCCTCGTGGACCTCAGCGAGGTGGAGGTGGTCGACCCGGCCGGGCTCGGTCTGCTGGTCCGGGCGCACCAGGAGGCCAGGCAGCGGGCCGCGGTGCTGTGTCTGGTGGCACCCACCCGGTTCGTCCTCACGGTTCTGCACACGATGCGGCTGGACGACGTCTTTCCGCTCTACGAGAGCCGGGCGGCCGCCCTGCGTGACCTGGCCGACCCCGCGTCGGCCGGCACGGCGCCGGTGGGCCGCGAGCCGGTTTCGCCATCGACAGTCAAGGAGTCGCCATGGTGATGCCCTGGGCATTTCCGCCGTTCCCCGACGACAACCCGTCCCAGCCGACGAACGAGGAGTCGGCGCAGGAGAGCGAGGATCTCCGCCTCGCGGCTCTGGTGGCGCAGCGGCTGAGCATCGACTGGATCACCCGGCGCCAGCAGATCACCATCACGGTGCAGAACCGGGTGGTGATCCTCGCCGGGATGGTGGCCAACGTGGAGACCCGCCGGGCGGCCGGCGAGCTGGCGTGGGAGGTTCCCGGCGTCGTCGACGTCTGCAACGCGCTGCAGCTGTACGGCCAGCGGCGAAGCCGCCGCTGACCGGTCGGCAGCTCAGCCGTCGCGCCGCGTATCGGGACCGGTCCCGCGGACTGGTTGACCGGTGCCGGGCTGAACGCGCCCGCGTTGTGGGCGGCGAGGCCGGCGGGGGCGAGCCGGTCCACCGATGGTGGTGGCGGTAATGACCGCGGTGCCCGACTCGCCGCTCGCCACTGCTGATGGTTGTCAAACGTTCGTCCGATGCGCAGCGTGCACCACGCCGTTACCGTGTGGGCATCGTGGTCGATTCCTGATACTCGGATGTTTCCCGACGAGCCTGCTGGTGGCGCCACCGGCCCGGACCGGAGGATTCGCGATGAGTGACCCGAGTGCCTCGCTGGTCAGCACCCCGCGTCCCGAGCAGCCGAGCGAGACCGGGGCACCGACCGCCGGCCTGCCGGAGTCCGCGCGAGAGCAGCAGCCGCGTGGCCTGCTGGGTGACGCGTGGCGGGATCTGCGCCGCAAGCCGCTGTTCTGGATCTCCGCCACGTTGATCCTGGTCTTCGTGCTGATGGCGGCCTTCCCCTGGCTGTTCACCTCCGGCGACCCGGTCAACGGCGACCTGGCACACAGTCGCGTCGATCCCTCGGCGTCCGCCTGGTTCGGCTACGACGTGCAGGGTCGGGACGTGTACGCGCGCACCATCTACGGTGCCCGGGCCTCCATCATGGTGGCGCTGCTCGCCACCATCGGCACGCTGCTCATCGGCGGCACAATGGGCATGGTCGCCGGTTACCGCGGCGGCTGGGTCGACAGTCTGCTCTCCCGCATCGCGGACGTCTTCTTCGGCCTGCCGTTCATGCTCGGCGCCATCGTCATCCTGACCACCTTCAACGGCTCGGGCACGGACAACAGCGAGTCGCAGATCATGGGCCTGGTCATCGTCTCGCTCGTGGTCCTGTTGTGGCCGGTGGTGATGCGGTTGATGCGCTCCTCCGTGCTGGCCACCAAGGAGGCCGACTACATCCTGGCCGCGCGGGCCCTGGGCGCCGGCACCGGCCGAATCGTCCTCAAACACCTGCTGCCGAACTGCGTCGCGCCGCTACTGGTGTACGGGACGATCATGATCGGCTCCTTCATCGGCGCCGAGGCGACCCTGTCCTTCCTGGGCATCGGCCTGAAGACCCCGGTCGTGTCCTGGGGCATCATGATCAGTGAGGCGCAGAACTACATCCGGGTCTCGCCGTACCTGCTCCTGTTCCCCGCCGCGTTCCTCGTCACCGCCGTGCTCAGCTTCGTGATGCTGGGCGAGACGGTCCGCGAAGCCCTCGACCCGAAACTGCGGTGACCGCGGGCGATCGGCGTCGGCTTTCGGTCTGGGCGGACCGTAGCCGGGTCGAGGTGCGGCGTCGGTCCTCGTAGGCTGTGCCGGTGATCTTTACGCCGCGTCTCGCCGACACCGCGGCACGTCGCCGGTCGCCCGACGTGCCGTCCGAAAGGAAGGGCAGTGCGGCCGCCTGGCGGCCCGTCGTGGCAGCGGCCGGAGCGGACGCGGCGAGGGCGCTGTGGTGAGCGGGCTGCCCGTACCCGGGCAGCGGGCTGTCCCGCCGGCGTCGGGCCGGTCGCGGGTAGCGCGGTGGTGTGCCCGCGTCGAGGGTTCACGCTGGTTCGAGGTGGCGATCGTCGTCGTCATCGGGGCGAACGCGGTGGTGCTCGGCGTCGAGACCTACCCGCACCCGGGGTCGCTCGGGACACTGCTGCGGGCATTGGAGTGGTTCTTCCGCACGGTGTTCATCGTCGAGATCGCCATCCGGCTGCTGGCGCACGGTCGTCGGCCCCAGGACTTCTTCCGGCGCGGGTGGAACGTCTTCGACTTCGTGGTGACCGCGGCGGCGTTCATCCCCGGCCTGCACGGCGAGTCCGCTGGGCTGCGGGTGATCCGCATCGCCCGGGTGGTGCGGCTGGTGCGCTTCTCACCCGGGCTGCGCACCATCGTCACGGCGCTGCTGCGCAGCCTTCCCGGGGTCGGTGGGTTCCTCGCCCTCGCCCTGGTGACCCTGTACGTGTACGGCATGGCCGGGTGGCTCATCTTCAAAGAGGCGTATCCCGACGACTACGGCACGATCGGGCGGGCCGCGCTGACCCTGTTCGTGCTGCTGTCCCTGGAGACGCTGCCCGACCTGATCGAGCAGGGCATGGCGCTGTCGCCGTGGACCCTCGTCTACTACGTCAGCTTCGTGCTCATCACCGTCAACCTGCTGGTGAACATCCTCATCGCGGTGATCGTCAACTCGATGGAGGAGGCTCGCCGGCTGGAGATGACCGAACGGATGGCGGTGGACGAGGACCGCGACGGCGTACCGGACGAGATCGACCGGATCATGATCAGCCAACGGCTCGACGACCTACGGGCGCTGGTGGCCGACCTGGAGCGGGAGCTTCGGATCGACCGCGACGCCGGGCAGCCCAGGGCGGGTACCCGGGACCGGTGACCCGGCGGCCCGTCACCCGTGCTGCGCCGCACCAGCCGAGACGACGACCACGTGCAGATGTCGAGGGCCGTGGACGCCCTCCACCCGGTTGAGTTCGATGTCGCTGGTGGCCGAGGGTCCGCTGATCCAGGTCAGCGGGCGACCCGGGTCGACCCGGGCGACGGCGTCCGGCACCGTGGCGACGACCTGGTCGGCCCGCAGCACGCAGACGTGCACGTCGGGCAGCAGGCTGATGACCCGCCGGCCCTGGTCCGGGGCGGCGTCGAGCACGATGGTGCCGGTTTCGGCGACGGCCACGGCCGCGGCGGTGACCACCCCGTCCACGGCGGCGATCTGCGCCGCGGTGAGGTTCTCGTCGGTCACCGCGGCGACGGTGGCGGGCAGCCAGTGCCGGGGCAGCCCGGGCGGGACCACGACGCGCCGGCCGCCGAGCACCTCGTCAACGACCTGCGCGACGTCGGCGTCCGCGCACCGGTGCACGGTGGCCCGGTAGTCGGTGAGCCGGTGCACCAGCAGGTCGAGGTCGACGGCGACGGCGCCGGCCGGCCGGTAGTCCCGGGGTACCGCGGCCGGGTCCGCCGGCGGCTCACCGAGGGCGACCCGGAGCCGGCCGAGGATGAGGTCACGTGCGGTCACCGCTCGGCCCACCACTGGCGGAAGGTCTGGGGTGGCGCGGCCGGCAGGTCACGGCTGGCGGTCCAACCGTTGAGCGGCGGGGGCAGGGCGGGGCCGGCGAGCCGGGCCAGGCCCGCGGCGCGCTGCGCGGCCGCGTACAGCCGGGGATGGTCCATGGTGTACGCGGCGGCGCCCATCGCGGCCTTCTCGCCGGCCGGGTGGGGGGCTTGGCCGCGCAGGTGCACCAGCAGCTCCGGAATGTTGATCATCACGGGGCAGGCGTCGTAGCAGGCGCCGCAGAGCGACGACGCGTACGGCAGGGAGGCGTTGTCCGGCATCCCGGTGAGCTGCGGGGACAGCACCGCCCCGATCGGCCCCGGATAGACCGACCCGTACGCGTGCCCGCCGGTGCGCTCGTACACGGGGCACACGTTGAGGCAGGCGGAGCAACGGATGCAGTGCAGCGCCTGCCGGCCGACGGCGTCGGCGAGCACCGCGCTGCGGCCGTTGTCGAGCAGCACCAGGTGCACCTGCTGCGGCCCGTCGCCGGGGGTGACCCCGGTCCACATCGACGTGTACGGGTTCATCCGCTCCCCGGTCGACGCCCGGGGCAGCAACTGCAGGAACACCTCGAGGTCCGCCCAGGTGGGGATGACCTTCTCGACGCCCATCACGGTGATCAGGGTCTCCGGCAGGGTGAGGCACATCCGGCCGTTGCCCTCCGACTCGACCACCGCCAGGCTGCCGGTCTCCGCTACGGCGAAGTTCGCCCCGGAGACGGCCACCGGGGTGCTGAGGAAGGTCTCGCGCAGATGCCGGCGCGCCGCGGCGGCCAGGACGGCCGGCTCGTCGGTGAGGGCGGGGTCGACGCCGGGCATCTCGCGCAGGAAGATCTCCCGGATCTCCGCCCGGTTGCGGTGGATCGCCGGGACCAGGATGTGGCTGGGCCGGTCCCGGCCGAGCTGCACGATCAGCTCCGCCAGGTCGGTCTCCACCGGTTCGATCCCGGCGGCCTCGAGGGCCTCGTTCAGGCCGATCTCCTGGGTGGCCATCGACTTGACCTTCATGACCCGCTGCGCGCCGGTGGCCCGGACCAGGTCGGTCACGATACGGTTGGCTTCCAGCGCGTCGGCGGCCCAGTGCACGGTGCCGCCGGCCGCGGCGACGGCCGCCTCCAACTGCTCGAGCAGCTCTGGCAGCCGGGCCATGACGTCGGTCTTGATCGCCGAGCCGGCGGCGCGCAGCTGCGCCCAGTCGGGCAGCTCGCCGATCACCGCTGCCGACTTGGCGCGGATCGTCGTGGTGGCATGCCGCAGGTTACGGCGCAGCTGCGTGTCCCCCAGCGCCCGGCGGGCCGCCGCCGGGAAGGACTCCTCGCCGCGCAGATTTCCCACCCCGCGCGGTGCGGTGGCCGGCATGCCTAGGAACGTCCGCGTCACGACCCCACCTCCAACCGGTCCCGCTCCCCCGCGGTCTCGGCCCCCTCGATGCTCGCCAGGATCTCCGCCAGGTGCACGGTCCGCACGCCGGCCCTGAGCCGGGACAGCCCGCCGCCGATGTGCATCAGACACGACGAGTCCCCCGCCGTGCACATTTCCGCACGGGTGGCGAGGACGTTGCGCATCTTGTCCGCCAGCATCGCCGTGGAGGTGTCCGCGTTCTTCACCGCGAACGTGCCACCGAACCCGCAGCACTGCTCCGCCTGCGGCAGCTCCACCAGTTCCAGGCCACGGACCTCCCGCAGCAGGCGCAGCGGCTTGTCCGCCACCCGGAGCATCCGCAGCGAATGGCACGTCGGGTGGTAGGTCACCCGGTGCGGGAAGTAGGCCCCCACGTCGGTCACCCCGAGCACGTCCACCAGCAGCTCCGACAGCTCGTACGTGCGCCGGGCGACCTCTTCCGCCCGGCTGGCCAGCCGCTCGTCCCCCGCCCGGCGGGCCACCATCGCGTGCTGGTGCCGGACCGAGCCGACGCAGGAACCGGAGGGGGCGACCACCACGTCGTACGGGGCGAAGACCCGCACGTGCCGGCGGACCAGCCGCAGCGCGTCGTCCGGGTAGCCGGTGTTGACGTGCATCTGCCCGCAACAGGTCTGGTCCGCCGGGAAGACCACCTCGTGGCCGAGGCGCTCCAACAACCGCACCGTCGCCTTCGCCGCCTCGGGGAAGAGCGTGTCGGCGAGGCAGGTGACGAACAGCGCGATCCGCATCCTCAACCGCCCATCCGGTCCTCGGCGGCCCGCCACGCCGCCTCGTCGCCGCGCGGTTCGTACCGCACGATGCGCTGAGTGTCGCGCAGCACGGACCGCAGGGCCGCCAGATCGCCGGTGACGGCGCCGGCGGCACGGGCCTGCACCAGGATGTTACCGAGCGCGGTGGCCTCGACGGGCCCGGCGAACACCGGCAGTCCGCAGGCGTCGGCGGTCAGCTGGCACAGCAGTTCGTTGCGGGCGCCGCCGCCGACGACGTGCACGGCGTCGACGTGCCGGCCGGACAGCTGCTGCGCCTGGCGTACGGCGCGGCGGTGGGCCAGGGCCAGGCTGTCGACGATGCAGCGGACGGTCGCGGCGGGGGTGGCGGGTACCGGTTCGCCGGTGCGGCGGCAGGCGTCGGCGATGCGGGTGGGCATGTCGCCGGGCGGCAGGAACCGCGGGTCGTCGGGGTCCACGACCGAGCGAAAGGCCGGCTCCCGGGCCGCCCGGCGCAGCAGGTCGGGCAGGTCGGTGGCGCCCCAGGTGCGCAGCGATTCCTGCAGCAGCCACAGGCCCATGACGTTGCGCAGGTAGCGGATCGTCCCGTCGACGCCGGATTCGTTGGTGAAGTTGGCCTGCCGGCTCGCCTCGGTGAGCACCGGGGCGTCGAGCTCGACGCCGACCAGCGACCAGGTGCCGCAGGAGACGTAGGCGAAGCGCTCCCCCGCCGCCGGCACGCCCACCACCGCCGAGGCGGTGTCGTGGGAGCCGACCGCCACCACGTCGGGGGTGCCGGGCAGGCCCAGGCCGGGCCGGACCGGGCCGATCCGGGTGCCCGGCTCGCGCAGCGGCGGGAACAGGTCGGCGCGGATGCCCGCGTCGGCCATCAGGTCGGTGGCCCAGGCCCGGCGGCGCAGGTCGTACAGCTGGGTGGTGGAGGCGTTGGTGACCTCGGCGGCGACCTCGCCGGTGAGCCAGTACGCGATGAGGTCGGGGATCAGCAGCAGCCACCGCGCCGCGGCCAGCTGCGGCGTGCCGGCCGCCGCGACGAGCTGGTAGAGGGTGTTGAACGGCAGCTGCTGCAGCCCGGTGGTGCGGTAGAGCCGCTCCGCACCGAGCTGCTTGGTGACCCGCTCGGCGACGCCGTCGGTGCGGGCGTCACGGTAGTGCACCGGGTTGCCGAGTAGCGCTCCGGTGTCGTCGAGCAGCCCGTAGTCGACGGCCCAGGAGTCGATGCCGATGTTGGTCACCGGGCCGGTGGCGCGCAGGCCGTCGAGGACGCCCCGGTGCAGCGCGAGGACGTCCCAGTGCAGGGTGTCGCCGAGGCGCACCGGTTCGTTGGGGAACCGGTGCACCTCGGTAAGGTCCAATCGGCCTGGTGCGACGCGGCCGAGCATGACCCGGCCGTTGGACGCACCCAGGTCAACGGCGGCCAGGTGGAGGTCGGTCACAGCATCCCCCGCCGGGCCGCCCACACCACCGCCTGGATCGGGGCGGTGACGCCGAGCCGGTCGCAGATGGCCCGGATCCGGCGGCGCACGGTCCGCTCGGACAGCCCGGACCGCCGCGCCACCGTCTCCAGCGGCACGCCCGTGGCCAGCAACCGCAGCAACCGCAGGTCCTCCTCGTCGAGCACCGGATTCTCCACGAGCATCTTGGTCCTCATTCCCGCACCGGGCCGGATCAGCGGAGGAAGGCCGCGGCGACGCCGGCGTCCACCGGGATGTGCAGGCCCGTCGTGTGCGACAGGTCGCCGCCGGTGAGCACGAAGACGGCGTTGGCGACGTGCTCGGGCAGCACCTCCCGCTTGAGCAGGGTGCGCTGGGCGTAGAACTCGCCCAGCTTCTCCTCCGGCACGCCGTAGACGGCGGCGCGCTGGGCGCCCCAGCCGGCGGCGAAGATGCCGGAGCCGCGTACCACCCCGTCGGGGTTGACGCCGTTGACCCGGATGCCGTGGCCGCCCAGTTCGGCGGCGAGCAGCCGGACCTGGTGCGCCTGGTCGGCCTTGGCCGCGCCGTAGGCGACGTTGTTCGGCCCGGCGAACAGGGAGTTCTTGCTGGCGATGTAGACGATGTCGCCGCCCATCTGCTGGTCGATGAGGACCCGGGCGGCCTCCCGCGAGACCAGGAAGGAGCCCTTGGCCATCACGTCGTGCTGCACGTCCCAGTCCGCCTCGGTGGTCTCCAGCAGCGACTTCGACAGCGACAGCCCGGCGTTGTTGACCACCAGGTCCAGACCGCCGTAGGCGAGGACCGCCGCGCGGACCGCGGCGGCGACCGCGGCGGCGTCGGTGACGTCCACCGGTACGGCCACCGCGACGTCCGGGCCGCCCAGCTCACCGGCGACCGTCTCGGCGGCGGCGGCGTCCCGGTCCGTGACGACCACGCAGGCGCCCTCGGCGGCCAGCCGGTGGGCGATGGCCCGGCCGATGCCGGAACCGGCGCCGGTGACCAGGGCGATCCGGGTGGCGAGGGGCTTCGGCTTGGGCATCCGGGCCAGCTTGGCCTCTTCGAGGGCCCAGTACTCGATGCGGAACTTCTCGGCCTCGTCGATCGGGGCGTACCGGGACACGGCTTCGGCGCCGCGCATGACGTTGATGGCGTTGACGTAGAACTCCCCGGCGACCCGGGCGGTCTGCTTGTTGGCCCCGAAGCTGAACATGCCCACGCCTGGCACCAGGACGATGGCCGGGTCGGCGCCACGCATCGGCGGGCTGTCGCCGGTGGCGTGCCGCTGGTAGTAGGCGCGGTAGTCGTCGCGGTAGGCGGTGTGCAGTTCCCGGAGCCGGGCGACCGTGTCGGCCAGCGGGGCGGCCGGTGGCAGGTCGAGCACCAGCGGGCGGACCTTGGTGCGCAGGAAGTGGTCCGGGCAGGAGGTGCCGAGCGCGGCGAGCGCGGGGTGCCGCTCGCGGGTGACGAAGTCGAGCACCACGTCGCTGTCGGTGAAGTGCCCCACCTGGGGGCGGTCGGTGGAGGCCAGGCCCCGGATGACCGGTGCCAGCGCCGCCGCGCGGGCGCGCCGTTCGTCCGGGGGCAGCGGCTCGTAGCCGGGGATCACCGGGCCGAACGGCTCGGGCCGGCCGTGCTCGTCGAGGTACGCCTGGGCGGTGCGGATGATCTCCCGCGAGTGAAGTTCGCACTCCTCGCTGGTTGATCCCCAGGCGGTGATGCCGTGCCCGCCGAGGATGACGCCGATCGCCTGCGGGTTGGCCTTCGCGACGGCGGCGATGTCGAGCCCGAGCTGGAAGCCGGGCCGCCGCCACGGCACCCACAGCACCCGGTCGCCGAAGATCTCCTTGGTCAGTTCGGGCCCGTCGGCCGCGGTGGCGATCGCGATGCCGGCGTCGGGGTGCAGGTGGTCGACGTGGGCGGCGTCGACCAGCCCGTGCATGGCGGTGTCGATCGACGGCGCCGCCCCGCCCCGGCCGTGCCGGCAGTAGTCGAAGGCGGCCACCATCTCGTCCTCCCGCTCGACGCCCGGGTAGACGTCGAAGAGGGCGCGCAGCCGGTCGATCCGGAGCACGGCCAGGCCGGCCTCGGTGAGGGTGCCGAGGTCGCCGCCGGAGCCCTTGACCCAGAGCAGCTCGACGGGGCCGCCGGTCACCGGGTCGGTGGCCTCGCCCTTGGCCGAGGTGTTGCCGCCGGCGTAGTTGGTGGTGGTCGGGTCGGCGCCGAGCCGGTTGCTGCGGGCGATGAGCGCCTGAACCTCGGAATGCATCGTCCTCATGTCCCCTGTCTGCGTACTCGGTGGTGGTCAGGCGCCCCAGCCGGCCTGCTGGCCGCCGACGCGTTCGGCGCGGATCTTGTCGAAGTAGCCGGAGCGGGCGTACGCGGCCATCGGATCGGGGTCCAGGCCCAGCTCGGCGCGCAGCTCGGCGAGCAGCGGCCGCACGTCGGTGTGGTACGCGTCCATCAGCACCGCGTTGGCGCCGAGCACGTCACCGGCCTGCTGCGCGGCGGCCAGCGCGGCGACGTCGACGAGCAGCGCCTTGGCGGTCGCCTCCTGCACGTTCAGCACCGAGCGGATGATCGCGGGGATCTTCGGCTCGATGTTGTGGCACTGGTCGAGCATGAACGCGATCCCGGCCTCCGGGCGCAGCGCGTCGCCGCGGACGATCTCGTACATGATGCGGAACAGCTGGAACGGGTCCGCGGCGCCGACCATCAGGTCGTCGTCGGCGTAGAAGCGGGAGTTGAAGTCGAACCCCCCCAGCTTCCCGGCCCGCAGCAGGAACGCCACGATGAACTCGATGTTGGTGCCCGGCGCGTGGTGGCCGGTGTCGATGACGACCTGCGCCTTCGGCCCGAGTTCCAGGCAGTGCGCGTACGCGGTGCCCCAGTCCGGCACGTCGGTGGTGTAGAAGGCCGGCTCGAACAGCTTGTACTCCAGCAGCATCCGCTGGTGCTCGCCGAGCCGGTCGTACGTCTCGCGCAGCGCGACGGCGAGCCGGTCCTGCCGGGCGCGGATGTCGTCCTGCCCGGGGTAGTTGGTGCCGTCGGAGAACCAGAGCTTGAGGTCGCGGGAGCCGGTGCGGTCCATGATGTCCACGCACTCGAGCAGGTGGTCGATCGCCTTGCGGCGCACGCCCGGGTCCGGGTTGGTGACGCTGCCGAGCTTGTAGTCGTTGTCCTGGAACACGTTGGTGTTGATCGCGCCGAGGGTGACGCCCTGGTCGGCGGCGTACTTCGCCAGGTCGGCGTAGTCGTCGACCCGGTCCCAGGGGATGTGCAGGGCGACCGTGGGCGCCACCTTGGTGAGCCGGTGCACCACCGCGGCGTCGGCGATCTTCTCGTACGGGTTGCGCGGCACGCCCTCCTGGGGGAAGACCTTGAAGCGGGTGCCGGAGTTCGCGTACGCCCAGGACGGGGTCTCGATGCGCTGGGTGCGCAGGGCCTGCTTGACCCGGTCGTGGGTCTGCGCGTCGGACTGGGTCATCGTGACTCTCCCGTCTGGGCGGCGAGCTGCGCCTCGAGGTTGAAGACCTCGTCCAGCGGCCGCATGGCCCGGTCGGCCGTGCCCTGGTCGAGGTCGAGGAAGTAGGACGCCATCTCCGCCTGCCAGCGGGCGTTGACGTCACGGGCCTGCATGGCGGCCTGGGCCGCCGCGAAGTCGTCGGTCACCAGGAACCCCACGAGCAGGCCGTCCTCGCGCAGGAACAGTGAGTAGTCGTGCCAGCCGCACTCGGCCAGGGCGGCGAGCATCTCCGGCCAGACCCGCTCGTGCCGGGCGCGGTACTCGTCGAGGCGGGCCGGGTCGACCTGCAGGGTGAAGCAGACGCGGGGCATGGTTCTCCCGTCGGGCGCCCCCGGGGCGGTGCCGGCGCGACCGGCGCCGGCACCGCCAGGGCGGTCAGAACTGGAACTGGTCGATGTTGTTCTTGTCGAACACGGTGGGCGGGCCGAGGACGACCACCCCGTCCTTGCCGACGGTGAACTCGCCGAGCTTTCCGGCCTTGAACTTGTCGCCCTCGGCGCCGGTGATCTGGCCCGAGGCGAGGGCCGCGCCGGCGTACGCGGCGAGGTAGCCGAGGTCGGCCGGGTTCCACAGGGCGAACCCGTCGACGGTGCCGTCCTTGACGTACTCGCGCATCTGGTTCGGGGTGCCCAGGCCGGTGAGCTTGACCTTGCCCTTGTACTGCGACCCGCTGAGGTAGCGGGCGGCGGCGGCCACGCCGACGGTGGTCGGGGAGATGATGCCCTTCAGGTTCGGGTACGACTGCAGCAGGCCCTGGGTCTCCTGGAAGGACTTCTGGTCGTCGTCGTTGCCGTAGGCCACGGTGACCAGCTTGAGCTTGCTGTACTCGGGCTTCTTCAGCTCCTCCTTCATCAGCGCGATCCAGGCGTTCTGGTTGGTCGCGTTGGCGGTGGCGGAGAGGATGGCGATCTCGCCCGCGCCGCCGATCTGCTCGGAGATGAGCTTGACCTGGTTCTCCGCGATGCCCTCGGCGGTCACCTGGTTGACGAAGATCTGGCGGCACTCCGGCTTGGTGTCGGAGTCGAAGGTGACGATCTTGGCGCCGGCCGCCTTCGCCTGGTTCAGCGCGCCGCAGATCGCGTTGGGGTCGTTGGCCGAGGTGACGATCACGTCCATGCCCTGCTGCGACAGGGTGTTGATGTAGCTGACCTGGGACGAGGCGCTGGCCTCGGAGGGCCCGACCTCCTTGTACTCGCCCTTGATCTCGGTGATCGCCTCCTTGCCACCGTTGTCGCTGGTGGTGAAGTAGGGGTTGTTCACCTGCTTCGGCAGAAAGGCGATCTTGAGCCCTTCCTTGAGCTTGGCGTCCGGGTTGGCGGCGCCGCTGGCCTGCGCGCCGCCGCCGGTGTCGTTGCCGGAGTTCTCCCGGGTGGTGCCGCCACAGGCGGCGGAGCCGAGCAGCAGCGCGGCGAGGGTGACGGCGGTGGCCCCGACGCGGAGTCGTCTGTAGGTGGACATCGTTATCCTTCCAGGGAGGTGGGGTGCGGAGACGGTCACGACGCGGTGAGGTGCGCGCGTTGCCGTCGGCGGTGCAGCCGGGCGCGGACGTCCGCGACGGCGTTGGGCAGTACCACGGAGACGATCAGCAGGGTTCCGGTGACGATGGTCAGCGCGTTGGCGTCCACGTCGGCGAGCTGCAGGGCGTTGCGCAGGACCCCGAGGAGCAGGACACCGGCCACCACGCCGAGCAGCCCGCCGCGGCCGCCGAAGATGGACACCCCGCCGAGCAGCACCGCGGTCACCACGGTCAGCTCCAGGCCGGTGGCGTTGTCGCCGCGGGCGCTGGCGTAACGCAGGGTCCAGAAGACCCCGGCCAGCCCGCAGACCGCACCGGAGACCACGAACAGCCAGAACTTGGTCCGGGCCACCGACACGCCGGCGAACGTGGCGGCCTCGTCGTTGTTGCCCATGGCGTACAGCGCCCGGCCGGCCGGCGTGGCGTGCAGCACGACGCCGAACACCAGCGCCAGCAGCAGCACCGGGACGACCGCGGCCGGGATCGACGTGCCGGGGATGGTCTGCACCGCGGCAGCGGTCCAGCTGGCCGGGAAGTCGGCCACCGCCTGGTCGCCGAGCACGACGAAGGACAGTCCCCGGTACAGGGCGAGGGTGCCGATGGTCACCGCCAGCGACGGCAGGCCGAACCCAGTGACGAACAGGCCGTTGACCGCGCCGAACGCGGCGCCGAGCAGCACCACCAGCACGCAGATCAGCTCCAGCGACAGGCCGCTGGACAGCCACAGCTGCCCCATCAGGGTGCTGCCCAGGCCGACCATGCTGGCCACCGACAGGTCGATCTCGCCGGTGATCACGATCAGCGTCATGGGCAGCGCGAGCAGGGCCAGCGGCACCAGGTCGAGCAGCAGGAACTGGGCGTTGCGGCCGGTGGCGAAGTTCGGCACCGACAGGCCGGCCAGCACTACGGCCACCACCAGGGCGGCCACGATCGCCGCGTCCCAGGAACCGAGCGCGCCGCGCAGGCCCGCCAGGCGGCCCGCCTCCCGCTCGGTGTCCGCGGCGGACGGCGGTGCGGCGTACAGGCTGTCATGCGCCATGTGCGCTCCTCCCTCGGAGCCGGGCCGCCATCCGGAGGGCCAGGAGCCGGTCCAGGCCGATGGCGGCGAGGATGAGCGCGCCGACCACGGCCTGCTGCCAGAACGGGTCGATGCGCAGGACGGCCAGCGAGCTGCCGATCGTGGTGAGCAGGACGGCGCCGAGCGCCGCGCCGTAGGCGCTGCCGCCGAAGATGGCCACCCCGCCGACCACCGCGGCGGCGACGACCTGCAGTTCCAGGCCGGTGCCGGCGGCCGCGTCGAGGGTGCCGAACCGGGCGGCGTAGAGCACCCCGGCGAGGCCGGCGAGCGCGCCGTTGGCGACGAAGACGGCGAAGACCCGCCGACCGACCGGGATACCGGACAGCCGGGCGGCGGCCGGCTCGGAGCCGATGGCGTACAGCTCGCGGCCGCTGCGGTAGGAGCGCAGGTAGAAGCCGACGGCGGCGACCACGATGAGCGCGACCAGGAAGAGCGCGGGTACGCCGAGCACCGTCTGGTTGCCCAGCCGCAGGAACGAGCGGGGCATGTCGGCGGCGTTGATCTGCCGGCCGGCCGCCCAGTAGTAGTCGATCCCGCGGAAGGCGTAGAGGGTGCCGAGGGTGATGACCAGGGCTGGGACCTTGGCCACCGCGATCAGGCCGCCGTTGACCACTCCGCAGACCGCGCCGAGGGCGACGCCGAGCAGGAGCGCGACCGGCCAGGGGGTGCCGGGCGCGGCGAGGAAGAGCTCGCCGGTGGCGAACGCGACCAGCCCCAGGATCGACCCGACGGACAGGTCGACGTTGCGGGTGACGATGACCAGCGTCTGGCCGACCGCGAGGATCACCAGGATGGCGCAGCCGAGCAGCAGGTCCTTGATGCTCTGGCCGCTGAGGAACCGGTCGTTGCGCAGCGTGGTGACCAGGATCAGCGCGCCGAGGGCGAGCAGCAGGCTCAGTTCGCGGACGGCGAGCAGCCGCTCGGTGAGGCCGCGTCGCCGGCCGGGTCCGGGTGGCGGGTTCTCGGCCGCCTGGGCGGGCGCGCCGGTGTCGGTGAGACTCATGCCGGCAATCCGCTTCGCCGAACGGTCCGAGCCCCGGCCGCGCCGGTCTGTGCCGCACCGTCGCCGGGGCCTCGGCCGGAGGTCGGACTGTGTGCAGTGCCGTCATGAGGCACCACGGCACTGCACTGATTCGCTCGCTGACGCTCGCTCATGAGATGGCTCCTTGGCCGGTGGCGGCGTACATCACGGAGGTCTCGTCGGCCTCGGCCCGGGGCAGCTCGCGGACCACCCGTCCCTCGTGCATGACCAGCACCCGGTCGGCCATGCCGAGCACCTCGGGCAGCTCGCTGCTGATCATCAGGATGGCCAGCCCCTCGCCGGCCAGTTCGGACAGCAGCCGGTGGACCTCGGCCTTGGTGCCGACGTCGATGCCGCGGGTGGGTTCGTCGATGATCAAAATGCGGGGTTCGGTGGCGAGCCACTTGGCGAGCACCACCTTCTGCTGGTTGCCGCCGGAGAGGGTGGCCACCGGCGCGGCGAGGCGGGAGGCCTTGACCTGCAGCCGACGGGTCCAGCGGCGGGCCTCGGCCCGCTCGGCGCCGCCGAGGAGCAGGCCCAGCCGGCTCAGCGCCCGGCGGCGGGCGAGGGTGGCGTTGCGCTCCACCGACAGCTCCATGACCAGGCCCTGCTGGCGGCGGTCCTCGGGCACCAGGGCCATGCCGGCGGCGATCGCCCGGCCCGGGTTGCCGGGCGGGAGGGCTCGGCCGGCCACGCGTACCTCACCGGCGTCGTAGCGGTCGACGCCGAAGACGGCGCGGGCGACCTCGCTGCGTCCGGCACCGACCAGCCCGGCCAGGGCGACGATCTCGCCGCCGCGAACCGAGAAGGACACGTCGGAGAAGACGCCGGCCCGGCTGAGCCCGCGCACCTCCAGCAGGGTGTCGCGCAGCGGCGCGTCCTGTTTCGGGTAGAGCGAGGACACCTCGCGGCCGACCATGCGCCGCACCACCTCGTCGACGGTGAGGTCGGCGGCCCGGTCGCTGGAGACCCACGCGCCGTCGCGCAGTACGGTGATCCGCTGGCACAGGTCGAAGACCTCGTCGAAGCGGTGCGAGATGAACAGCACGGCGGCGCCGCGCTCGCACAGCGACCGGGCGACGCCGAAGAGTCGTTCCACCTCGACGCCGGAGAGCGCGGCGGTGGGCTCGTCCATGACGAGGATGCGGGCGTCGAAGGAGAGCGCCTTGGCGATCTCGACGAGCTGCTGGTCGGCGATGGACAGCCCGCGCGCGGGGCGGGCGGGGTCGATCCGGACGCCGAGGCGCTCGAACAGCCGCTCGGCGTCCCGGTTCATCGCCCGGGTGTCGATGCGCCGCAGACCCCGCAGCGGTTGCCGGCCCATGAAGATGTTCTCCGCGACCGACAGGTCCGGGAACAGGGTCGGCTCCTGGTAGATGACGGCGATGCCGGCGGCGCGGGCGTCGGCGGGGCCGCGCAGCTGCAGCGGTCGACCGTCGAGGGTCATCCGGCCGGCGTCGGGGGCGTGTGCTCCGGCGAGGGTCTTGACCAGGGTGGACTTGCCGGCCCCGTTCTCCCCGACCAGGGCGTGGGCCTCTCCGGGGTGCAGCGCCAGGTGCACCCCCCGCAGCGCAGCGACGGCCCCGAAGGACTTCGTCACGCCGTCCAGTTCCAGCAGCGGAGCGCTGTCCGCGCCCGGTGCGCCGGGGCTCATCCGATCCCCTCCTGAATCGTTTCACGGGTTGTGCAAGGACGGTAGGGGTCGACATTCGTGACCGTCAAGGGTTTCCCGGCGATTTCTAGACTGTTGCCAGCGGGGGTGACGAGGTCGTGCGGTAACACGTCCCAAGGCCTGCGACGGAGGCGCGCCGGCAGGCTCGACCGACTGGATGAAACGTTTTAGACGCTATAGACTCCCCGTCGTCGCCCGGTCGGCCCCGTTCCGACCGGCGCCCCGTACGGCCGCGGCAGCACCGCGACCCCTGCCCGCACCCGAGAGCGGGCCGCAACCACCCACCGCACCGATCGTCAGGGGAGCCATGGCAGCGGCGAACATCAAGGAGGTGGCCCGGCACGCCGGCGTCTCCCTCGGCACGGTGAGCAACGTGCTCAACCGACCCGACACGGTCGCCCCGGCCACCCGGCAGCGGGTGCTCGACGCCATCACCGAACTCGGGTACGTCCGCAACGACTCCGCCCGCCAACTGCGCGCCGGGCACAGCCGGACCGTCGCCATCGTCGTGCTGGACGTGGCCAACCCGTTCTTCACCGACGTGGTGCGCGGCGCCGAACAGGTGGTCGAGGAGGCCGGCGCGATGCTCGTCGTCTGCAACAGCGGCGAGGACAGCGCCCGGGAACGCCGGCACCTGGAACTGCTGGAGGAGCAGCGGGTCCGCGGGGTGCTCATCACCCCGGTCGGCCACGGCCCCCAACCCAACCTGGACAAGCTCATCGACCGGGGCATCCCGGTGGTGCTCGTCGACCGCGGCTCCGGCCGGGCCAGCCGCTGCTCGGTGGCCGTCGACGACGTGCTCGGCGGCCGGCTGGCCATGGACCACCTGCTGGACCAGGGCCACCGGCGCATCGCGTACCTCGGCGGCCCGTTCTCCATCGCCCAGGTCGCCGAACGGCACGCCGGGGCCGCGGTCGCGCTGGAGGAACGCGGCGGCGCCGAACTGCGGGTGGCGACCACCACCAGCCTGACCGTCGCCGCCGGGCGGCGCGCCGCCGAGGACCTGCTGGCCCTGCCGGCCCGGCAGCGGCCCACCGCCGTGTTCTGCGCCAACGACCTGATCGCGCTGGGCGTGCTGCAGGAGGTGACGGAGCGCGGCCTGCGGGTGCCCGCCGACGTGGCCATCGTCGGCTACGACGACATCGAGTTCGCCGGCGCGGCGGCGGTGCCGCTGTCGTCGGTGCGTCAACCCCGCGAGCAGCTCGGCCGCACGGCGGCCCAGCTGCTCCTGGAGGAGGCGCGGTCCGGCGAGACGCACCGGCACCGGCACGTGGTGTTCCAGCCGGAGCTGGTCGTCCGCCGCTCCAGCGAGCAGCCCCGGCGTACCCGGCGCTGACCTCGGGCCCGCGCAGGCGCCGGCGAATGGTCGCCCGCCCGCCTGGCCCTGGAGGCGGCCAGGATCACGTGCCACGACGGCTACAGCGCGACGGCGCCGGCCCGCGCTCCCCCGCGCGACCGGCGCCGTCGCCGTCCTCAGGCAGTCGGCGCGGAACTGCTGACGAACCGCCAGGTTCCCGCGCCCACCGTGTGCACCAGGTAACCGTCCGCCATCCGGCGGGCGGTCACCAGCCCGCCCGGTGACGCCTCGACGTCCTCGGCCCGCGCGGCGGGCACGTGCACCTCGGCGGTGGCGCCGACCGGCACCTGCACGGTCAGCTCGAACCCGCCGTCCTGGCGCCGCCAGGCCGACGACGCCCGGCCGCGGACCGTGTCCACCGCCGCCGATGCGGCGGACACCTCGGCGCGGGCGTCCGGCCGCACCACCATGCGCGCCCAGCCGTCGGCGACCGGCCGCAGGCCGGCCACGTGCTCATAGAGCCATTGCACGACGGTGCCGTGGAAGTAGTGCTGGCGCGAGCGGGTCGACGTCGGCCACATCTCCCACATGGTGTCGGCGCCGTTGTCCACCCAGTAGCCCCAGCTCGGGTAGGTCCGCTGCCGGGCCACCCGGGCTGCCACGTCGGCGTGGCCGTGCTCGGTCAGCACCGGCAGCAGCACGCTGGTGCCGAGGCAGCCGGTGTTGAGGTGCCAGCCCCGCTCCCGGATGTCGGCGACCAGGTTGTCCACCACCTTCCCGACCAGGTCGTCGGGCACCAGCCCGAACGCCAGCGGCACCGCGTTGGACGTCTGCCGGTAGCCGGGATCGCGGTCGGTGCGGTACAGCCCGCGCGTCCGGTCCAGGAACGTCTCGTTCAGCCGGTTCCGCAGCCCCGCGGCCGCGGTGCGGAACCGGGCCGCCGGCCCGTTCTGTCCGGTCAGCTCGCCGACCTCGGCCGTGGCCACCAGCGCCCGGTGCAGGTACGCGGTCGCGGTGAGCCGGGTGTCCTCGGGCGGGTTGCCCCCGGTGCCGGGCGACAGGTAGTCCCCGAGCGCGGTCACAGCCAGGCCGTCGCGCAGCCGCCCCAGTTCCCAGTCCAGATAGTCGACCACCGGCTGCCAGTGCTGGCGCAGCAGCCGGTCGTCGCCGTACCAGCGGTGCATCTCGCGCAGCAGGAACGGGTAGACCGTCGTCCACTCCGGCGCCGGGGCGAGTTCCTGGTAGCCCCAGCCGCCGCTGGGCACGATCACCGGCACCTGCCCGGAGGTGACCTGGCTGTCGCGCAGGTCGCCGAGCCACTTGGTGAAGAACCGGGACAGGTCGAGCAGGCCCGCCATGGTGGGCGCGGCCACCTGCGCGTCACCGGTCCAGCCGTTCTTCTCGTACATCGGGGTGTCGGTGGGGATGCCGTGCAGGTTGTTGCGCACCGTACGGCGCATCATCTGCTCGAACTGCTCGAACAGCGGTTCGCTGCACCGGAACTCGCCGACGTCCCGGACGTCGGAGTGCACCACCCGCATGGTGACCGTGCCGGTGGTGGCCGCGCCGGGCAGGCCGTCGAGCTGCACGTAGCGGAAGCCCTTGTACGAGAACTGCGGCTCCCACACCTCCTCGCCGCCGCCCCGGGCGACGTACTCGTCCTGCTGGAAGCGGGCGCTCTGCACGTTGCCGTTGGACGCCTCGACGGTGCCGTCGGCGCGCAGCTTCTCGCCGTACAGGATGCGGATCGTGGTGCCGGCCGGGGCGGTGGTGCGCAGCCGGACCCAGCCGGCGGTGGTCCGGCCGAAGTCGGCCACCCAGACACCGGCGCGCGGCGAGCTGAGGGCGACCGGGGCGACGGACTCCACCACCCGGATCGGCTCGTGCTCCTGGGCGCGCAGCGTGCCGGCCGGGGCGTCCAGGACGCTCGCCCGGGCCCACCCGGCGTCGTCGAACCCGGCAGTCGTCCAGCCCGCCGGCTCCTGCCGGGCCTCGTAGGTCTCCCCCGCGAACAGCGAGTTGGACAGGGTGGGGCCGGCGGTGATCCGCCAGGCGTCGTCGCTGACGATCTCGGTGCGCGACCCGTCCGGGTGCTCCACGACGAGGCGGGCGAGCAGCCGGGGCTCGCCGTGCCAGGGCGGCTGGTGCCAGCGCCACACGTTGCGGGTGGTCATGCCGTAGAAGCCGCGGCCCAGCTCGGCGCCGAGGACGTTCTGCCCCTCGGCCAGCAGGTCGGTGACGTCGTGCGTCACGTACAGGACGGTGTCGTCGTAGTCGGTGAACCCCGGGTCCAGCACCGCGGTGCCGACCCGCTTCCCGTTGACGTGCAGCACCTGGTAGGCGACGCCGCTGGCGTACAGCCGGGCGCGGGTCACCGGCTTGGTCAGCCGGAACGCGCGCCGCAGCAGCGGGGCGGGCCGCTCCTCCACCGGCGGCTCGATGCCACTGCCCCACGGTCCCTGCCCGTACGGAGCGAGCACGACCGCCGGCGACCAGGCCGAGTCGTCGTGGCCCGGCTGCTCCCAGCCGGACTCGACGGTGCCGGTGGTCCGCCAGCCGGCGTCGGTGACCAGCACCAGCTCCCGGCTGTCGGTGGTGCGTACGACGAGCTTCACGATGAGGCCACCGGGGTTGACCGACGCACCCGCCCGGTTGGTGGCGATCGCGGCCAGCACCAGGTCACCGCCGACGGCCTGGCGGGCCAGCTCGGTGACGTCCGCGACCCGGGCGGTGCGCCAGCCGTCGGTCTGCTGGGGCGCCGACAGGGTGAGCCGACCGGCCAGGTACGCGGTGAAATCGTCGTCGGCGCTCATGATCAGCCGGGCGGAGGCGACGTCGTGCCCCGCGGGCAGGGTCAGCCGGCCGCGGAACCAGCGCGGGCCGACGGGCGCGTTGTTCACCGTGGCGCCCGGCCCCCATACCCAGGAGGCGCCGGCCAGGTCCAGGGACCGGGGCTGGGGCACGGTGACGTTGCCGCCCCACGGCCCCTGCCCGTAGGGGGCGAGCACGGCCACGGCGGCCCAGCCGGCGTCGTCGTACCCGGCCTCCTGCCAGCCCGGCCGTTCGGTGTCCGAGCTGCGCCAGGAGCCGTCGGTGACCAGCACGAGCCGCTGCCCGGCGGCGGTCACCAGCACCAGCTTGGCCAGCAGGCCGGCCGGGTTCACCGACGGGCCGGGCCGGTTCGTGGCCACCGCGGCCAGGGTGAGCGTGCGGCCGACGGCCGCGCGGGCCAGTTCGGTGACGTCGGCGAGCTCGGCGCTCTTCCAGCCGTCGGTCTGCTGCGGGGCGTGCAGCACCTGACGCCCGTCGAGGTAGGCGGTGTAGTCGTCGTCGGCGGTGACGACGAGGTGCGCGGCGGCGATCTCGACCCCGGCGGGCACCGCGAGCCGGCCCCGGAACCAGCGGGTACCGGCCGGCGCGTTGCTCGAGCTGGCCCCGGGCGACCAGATCCACGACGCCCCGGCGAAGTCGAGCGGTGCCTGCGCGACGTCCGGCTGCGCGCCGACCCAGCGGGCCGCGCCGAAGCCCTCGTCCAGCAGACCGGTCTCGAACCAGGTCGGCGTGCTCCACCCCGTCTCCCGGCCGGCGCCGTCCCAGACCCGCACCGTCCAGTGGTAGCGGGTCCGCGGGGCCAGGGGCGGGCCGGCGTACGGCACGCCGACCGACCGCGCCGAGGCCACCCGGCCCGAGTCCCAGACGTCGGCCGCGTCCGGGGTGAGCCGGTCGGCACGGGTGGCCACCAGCACCTGGTACGCGCTCTGCGTGGCACCGTGGCCGGGGGCGGTGCCGGTCCAGGAGAAGCGGGGCTGGGCGACGTCGGTGCCGAGAAGCTGGTCGGCGTACTCGGTGCGGGGGCGGCCGACCGAGAGCGGGCCGGCACCAACCCCGGGGGGCGGTGCGGCCGCCGCCGGCTCGGCGATGCCCGCGCCGAGCGCGACGGCTCCCGCGCCGGCGACGCCCCAGCCGAGCAGCGATCGGCGGGTGAGTTCGGTCCCCTGTGGCGGGACCGGTGGTGTCTGAGCCATGGGTGTCTCCTCGATGTCGGGTCAGGACGGCGAGCCGGCGGGCAGGGGTGCCGACCAGACGTCGGCGATCGACGGGTCGTAGCCGTCACCGGTGTCCCGGAACCGCACCCGCACCACCCCGTCGCGGGTCGCGTCCGGGAGGTCGACGACGAACTGGTAGCTGACCGTGCCGGCCCCGCCCGCGGTGCGCCGCCAGGAGCGGGCGTGCGCCACCACCCCGTCGACGACGATCTCGTAGTCCTTCAGCTGCGCCTGGTCGTACGTCTCGACGGCGCGCAGCACGAACGGTTCGCCGGGTGCGACGGCGAGGTCGAACTCGAACCAGCCGTCGGGGTAGCTGACGTTGGTGTAGCGGCGGGTCAGCCCGGCCTCGGTGTTGGTGCCCGAGTGGGTCGAGGCGGTCAGGTGGTGCGCCTGCTCGGAGGCCGCGTCGCCGAGGTCGACGTGGTCGTACGCGCCGGCCGGCGGGTTGGTGAACCGGACCGGGACGGCGAGGGTGCGCCGTTCGGCGTCCGTGCCGCCGGTGGCCATGGTGAGCTCCGCCGGCCCTTCCGTCACCGTCACCGGTGCGGTGACGACGGTCGACACGGTGGTCTCCGCGCCGGGTGCGAGGTCGTACCGGGCGGTCGGCGACGCCACCCGCCAGCCGTCGGGCGCCGTGGTGGTGAGCTGCCCGGTCACCGGCACGGCGGCCCGGTTGCGCAGCACGGCGCCGACGGTGGTCGCGGCGCCGGGAGCCACGGCGGCGGGGGTGGCGGACGCCGATTCGATGACCACGGCCGGCGCCGTGGTGATCGTGCCCGCGACGGGCAGGGTGGCGGCGCCGCCCTGGAGGAGGTAGCTGGCCGAACCGTCGACGACCACGTCGGCCGGGGACTGGCCGGCGGGGACGCGCAGGTCGTAGCGGTGGCTGACGGTGGCGCCGGGGGCGACGGTGGTGGGCCGGTCGCCGACCGGGGTCACCGTCCACTCGGCGGGAACGCGCAGGTCGGATGTCACCCCGGTCATCGGTGCGGTGCCGCCGTTGGCGACCACGACGCTGGCCCGGACGACGTCGCCGGGCAGCCTCTCACCCACCGGCAGGTCCAGCTTGACCACGGCGCCGACCAGGGCCGACGACGCCGCGGAGAGCCGCTGGTCGACCCGGGTGAGCAGGGTGTTGAACCGCTCGGTGTGGGCTGCGGCGACGCGGCCGACGCCGGCCTGGGTACGCAGCCACCGGTTCAGGTCGGCGGCGGTGGCCAGGGCGTGGTGCACCTCGCCGGCGGCGGCAGCGCTGTCGCCGCCCAGGTACGCGGTCCGCGCCGCGGTGGTCTCGTCGGCGAGCTTCCGCAGCTGGGCCCGCAGGTGCGCGGCCACCGGTCGGCCCAGGTCGTCGGCGAGCTCATCGGTCAGCGCCGACAGCGCCTGCACCGCGTCGGCGGTTTCGCCCAGGTCGCCCAGCACCCGGTCGACGGCGAAGGAGTAGGCGCCGGAACCGATCTCGTAGACGGCGGTCCCGCCGTCCATCCGGACGAACCGCACGCTGTCGGCCTGGTCCGCCGGCCGGCCGCCCTCGGTCACCGCGTGCCGCCCGGGTGCCGGGATGCGCACGGTCGCGGTGGTGTTCGCCGGGACGGTGACGTGTAGCCGCAGGTCGCTGCGGGCGTCGAGGTTCCAGTTGCTGCCGATCACGCCCTGAGCGGTGCGGTACAACGCCCGGGCCGAGGTGAGGCCGCCGCCCGGCTGGGGCGCGAAGGTGAGGTGGGTGTAGCCGGGATTGCCGGAGTCGGGCTGGATGCCGGCGACGGTCCGGTACATCCAGTCGCCGACGGCGCCGTAGGCGTAGTGGTTGAACGAGTTCATCGACACGTCGCCGAAGCTGCCGTCCGGCATGATCGAGTTCCAGCGCTCCCAGACCGTGGTCGCGCCCTTGGCGATCTCGTAGCCCCACGACGGGTAGGTGTCGTTGAGCAGCAGCCGGTAGGCGACGTCGAGGTGCCCGGTGTCGCTCAGCGCCGGCAGCAGGTCCGGGGTGCCGAGGAAGCCGGTGGACAGGTGCCAGTTGTGGCGGCGGACGTTGTCGACCAGCCGGTCGGCGGCCTTGCCGCGCAGCGGCTCGGGCAGCAGGTCCATGCCGATGGCCAGCACGTACCCGGTCTGGCTGTCGCCCTGGACGGTGCCGTCGGCCGAAACGTACGCGTCGACGAAGGCCTTGCCGATGTCCCTGGCCAGCGCCGCGTAACGGGCCGCGTCGGCGTCCCGGCCGATGGCCGCGGCCATCTCCCCGAGCAGCCGGACGCTGTACGCGTAGTACGCGGTGCCGATGACGCCGGCGGGCGTCGGGTCGTCGAGGTTGAGCCAGTCGAGGTACGGGCCGGCGTTGGTGCGCCGGTTGCCGGAGCTGGTGCTCTGCAGCCAGGCGGCGTACCGCACCATCGACGCGTAGTGCTCCTCGATCACCCCGGTGTCCCCGTAACGCTGCCAGAGCGTGTACGGCACCGTGATGCCGGCGTCGGCCCAGCCGGTCGCGCCGTCGCCGCAGCAGGCGCGGGGTGCGACGTCGGGGTACGCCCCGTTGGCGGACTGCGCGTCGCGCAGGTCCTGCAGCCACTTGGTGAGGAACGTCAGGCTGTCCATGTTGAACGTCGCGGTCTCGGCGAAGACGTTGATGTCGCCGGTCCAGCCGAGCCGCTCGTCCCTGGCGGGCGTGTCGGTGGGGATGGACAGGAAGTTGCCGCGCTGCCCCCAGGTGATGTTGCTGTGCAACTGGTTCACCATCGCGTTGGAGGTCTCGAACTCGCTGGTCAGCTCCCCGTCGGTGTGCATGACCAGGCCGGTGACGGTGGAGAGGTCGGGGGTGCCCGGGTAGCCGGTCAGCTCGACGTAGCGGAAGCCGTGGAAGGTGAACGTGGGTTCGTAGACCTCGGCGCCGCCGCCGCGGAGGGTGTAGTGGTCGGTGGCCCGGGCCGACCGCAGGTTGGCGGTGTAGGCGGTGCCGTCGGGGTTGAGCACCTCGGCGTGCCGGATCCGCACGGTGGTGCCGGCGGGCCCGTCGACCTTCAGCCGCACCTTGCCCACCATGTTCTGGCCGAGGTCGAAGATCCAGGTGCCGGGGGTGGGCTGGGTCAGCGCCCGCGCCGGCAGCTCCTGCGCGACCCGCACGGGCGGGTCGACCTGGGCGACGATCGGGCCGGTCGCGCCGGGGGCGTCGACGGTGGCGGCCGACCAGCCGGCGTCGTCGAAGCCGGGCCGGTCCCAGCCGGCCGGCAGCCGGCGCGCGTCGTAGGTCTCGCCGTGGATCAGGTCGCTCAGCAGGAACGGCCCGGGTGCGGCACGCCAGGAGCCGTCGGTACGGACCGTCTCGGTGCGGCCGTCGGTGTAGTCGATGACCAGTTGGGCCCCCAGGTGCGGGCGGGAGCCGTAGTGGTCGGTGCCGAAGGAGGCGATGGTGCCGGAGTACCAGCCGTCGCCGAGCATGGCGCCGAGCGCGTTGTCGCCGTGGCGCAGCTGCCGGGTCACGTCGTACGCCTGGTACTGCACCCGCTTGCGGTAGTCGGTCCAGCCGGGTGCCAGTTCGTGGTCGCCGACCCGCTGCCCGTTGAGCGACAGTTGGTAGACGCCGAGCGCGGTGGCGTAGATCCGGGCGCGGGCGACCTCCCCGTCGACCCGGAAGCCGCGGCGCAGCAGCGGGTTCGCGTCCAGGGCGGTGAGCATGGCCTCGGTGTTGCCGGTGACCCGCAGCCCACTCGACGTGGGGGTGCCGCCGCCGAACGGGTTCTCGCCGTCGGTGAGCGCGGCCGCGAAGAGGGTGTCTGCGCCGCTGGTCACGGAGAAGTCGGAGAAGACCCCGGTCTCAGCTCCGTCGGTGCGCAGGCCGACCGAGCCGCCCTGGTGCCGGGTGTCGCGGGTGACGTCGACCTGGGTGCCGTCGACCCAGGTGGTGATGGTGTCGCCGGCCGCCGTGATCCGCAGGGTGTGCGGGGCGGTGAGCTTGTCGGGCGGCACGACCGCGCCGAGCGGCACCTCCTTGAGCACCGTCCAGGCGCCGTTGACGCGCACGTGCGGGCGCAGCTTGGCCGTGCCGCCGGTGCTGGAGAACTGCCACATGTAGGCGTTGGTCGGGCCGTGGGCGCGCAGATAGATTCCGGCCGCGTCGCGCTCCAGGCGCACCGTGGTCTGCACGGTGTAGTCGCGCCACGACTCGGTGGGCGGGGGCAGCCCGATCCAGTCGGCCCGCCAGCCCTCGGCGCCCCGCAGGCCGGTCTCCCACGAGGCCGGGGCGCTCCACCCGGAGGCGCGGCCCGCGGTGTCCCACACCCGGACCTGCCAGAGGTAGCGGGTGCGGGGTTGCAGTGCCGGGCCGGTGTACGGGACGAGGGTGCTGCGCCGGGACGTGACGCGGCCGCTGTCCCAGACGTCGGCGTCGTCGAGGCGGGCCTGGCTGGTGGCGACGCGGACCTGGTACGACTCCTGGAGCACGCCCCGGACGGCGGATTCGATCCGCCAGCCGAGGCGGGGCTGCGCCACGTCGAGCCCGATCGGGTCGGTCGCCCGCTCGGTGGTCAGGCCGGTCACCGTGAGCTGGGGAGCCTCCGGTGCGGCGGCGGCCGGGGCCGCCGTCACCACCGCCGGCGTCAGCCCGAGGAGCAGTGCGACGACCGCGGAGAGCAGGGGTCGGCGCCGCGTCGTGAGCTTCATGGTCCAAACCCTTCTGTGCGGCGGTCCGCACCAACTTTCGTGGGCGTCCGGACCGATGGGCGGCCGGACGGGTGATCAGCGGGGCTGGGCGGCCGAGTCGGCGACCGGGTGGAAGCTGGACCGGCCGGAGCCCACCTCGAACACGGCACGGCCGTTCTCGATCCCGATGAAGGTGGCCTTGCTCGGACCGGCGGCCCGGTAGGACCTGCCCTCGGTGACCGGTAGGGCCACCCGGGCGGTGACGTTGACCGGCACCTCGAGGTCGACCAGCAGGCCGGCACCGGTGCGCCGCCAGTCGAGGCGCACCGGTCCGCGCTGGGTGGGCACGACACCGGACGCGTGGTCGAGCCCGACAGCGGGCGGCGCCACGTCCACCACGGCGGCGCCCGGGGCGGCGGTGCGGACGCCGAGCAGGGTCTCCTGCACGTCGACCACGGCCTGCGCGCCCCAACCGTGGGACTGGCTGAAGTTGGTGCCCGGGTCGAGGGTCCAGGCCTCCCAGGTGAAGCTGCCGCCCTGGGCGAGGATGTTCGCCCAGCCCAGGTCGTCGGGGTTGGTCAGCAGCCGCAGCACCGCGTCGGGCCGGCCGGCGTCGGCGAGCGCGGCCAGCAGCCAGTGTGCGGTCATCGGCCCCTGCTTCATGCCCATGGCCGAGAGGTGGTCGGCGAGCGCCGGCAGGTCGGCCTGGGGGGCCACGCCGTGGGCGATCGCGTACGAGGTGGCGTGCTGGCCGGCGTGGCCGCTCTGCGCGCCGGTGGCCGACAGCCCGTCGACGTAGTTGCCGTCGGCGCGGCGCAGCTTGGCGTTCATCGTCGCGGCGAGGTCGGCGGCCCGGCCGTCGTAGGAGGTGACCTCAGCGGCGGGGCGGCCGAGCGCCTCGGCCATCCGGGCGGTCGTTCGCAGCACGTCGGCACCCTGGGCGTTGATGGTCGTGCGGGCGGCGGCGGACATGTCGTACCCGAACCGGCCGGGCTCCGGCCAGTCGACGATGCCGTAGCGGTAGGCGCCGCTGCCGCCGGCCAGTTCAGTGACCAGGCCGGCCGTCGGGCCGGTGGCCGGGATGTGGCGCAGCACGTAGTCGGCGGTGTCGCGGATCGCCGGATACGCCTCGGCCAGCAGCGCCCGGTCGCCGGTCTCGGTCCAGTACCGCCACACCCAGTCGACGAACATCAGGGAGTAGTCGGGGATGTCCCGCTTGCCGTCGCCGTTGGGGTAGACGGCGTTGTACCGACCCCGGTCGTTGCCGGCGTTCCAGTAGCGGGCGGCGGAGCGGAGGAACTCGCGGATGGCCTGCTGGGTGGCGTCACGCTCACCGAAGGCACCCATCGTGGCGTAGGAGATGTTGGCGGCGTCGCCGAGGAACTGGCCCTTCTCCCGCGTGGGCGTGTCGACGAACGCCTCCTGCACGGAGTAGAGCGCGGACCGCTTCATCATCGTCCACACCGCGTCGAGGGTGGCGTCCGAGCTGGCGAAGCTGGCCTCCCGGCCGGCGGGGACGTCGCTGTGCACCACCACGGCGGAGATGTCGTCGAGCGCGATCTCCTCGCCCGCGTCGGGGATCTCCAGGTAGCGGAAGCCGAGGTGGGTGAAGGCGCGGAACTGCTGCGGGCCGTCCTTCTGCAGGTAGGGGAAGCTCATGTTGGTGCCCTGCGACTGCAGGGTCGACGTGGCGACCCGGCCGGTGTCGGTGAGGGTGTAGCCGGCCCGCACGGTCACGGTGCGACCGGCCACGCCGGCGTCGAACCGTACGGCGGGGCGGGCCGGGATGACCACCCCGAAGTCGGCGACCACCGTGCCGTCGTCGGCGGTACGCAGTGCGACCGGAGCGACCGTGGTCTCGGCCAGCCGGGTCTCCTGCCCGATCAGCCGCGGGTACGCCGCGTTCGGATGCGCGCCGACCACCTCGGCGGCCCTGAACGGCGCGACGCTGTCGTCGTAGCCGGGCCACGTCCAGCCGGTCACCTCGGCGCGGGCGTCCTGCCGCTCGACCCGGTCGCCCTCGCCGTTGCGGCGCTCGGCGTTCGCGACGAACTGGGTGTCCCGAGCGACCCGCCACGATCCGTCGGTGACGAACACCTCCCGGGTCCCGTCCGCGTGCTCGACCACCAGCTTCATCAGCAGGCCCCGGGCGCCGGCGGGCCGGCCCTGGCCGCTGCCGTACCAGTGGTAGCGCACCCCGATGGCCAGCGGCTCGCCGGCGGTCACGAGGTCGGTGACGTCGGCGGCCTGGTAGTAGTCCTCGCCGGGGTAGCCGAAGGAGGTGCCCCGGTCGGCGCGGGTGCCGTTGAGGTAAAGCTCGTAGGTGTGGTCGGCGGCGGTGTAGGAGCGGGCCCGGACCACCGGGCTGGCGCTGGGGCGTACCTCGGTGCGGGCCAGGGTGTAGTCGTCGGCCTCGGTGGTGGTGCGGCGGATCCAGGCGGCGCCCTCCCACTGGGTGTCGGAGATGCCGGTCTCGAAGGCGCCGGTGCCGGGCGGGGACTGCTGGTCGGTGCGGTCCCAGGTGCGCACCGACCACTGGTACGCCGCGCCGGCGCGCAGGGCGGGCCCGCCGTAGGGCACATAGGACTGCTGGTCCGAGACGACCTTGCCGGAGTCCCACACCTGGTCGCCGCCGGACTCGCTGACGGTGATCCGGTAGGCCGTCTGCGTCTCCCCCGGGTCGGCGTCCTGTGGCAGCCAGCCGAAGCGCGGGGTGCCCTCGACGTTGAGCGGGTGGGTCCGGTCGTCGACCGTCAGCGCGGCCGGGGCGCCCGGGGCGTGACCTCGGGCGGCCGAGGCCGGTGGGGCCCCGGCGACGACCGTGGCGACGGCGGTCGCCGCCGCCAGGGCCAACGCCGTCCGGCGCCTGGCGAGCAGCGGGGATCCGGGAGTCTGAGGTGTCACGCCTGCCTCCGCCCATGAATCGTTTCAGGCAGGCTACGTGCTCGTGTCCCTCCTGTGAAGACATTCACGATGGCCGGATCCGGCCACCCAGCAGGTCCAGCCACGCCTCGCGCAAGCTACTTTCCATTGAATCGTTCGCAGGTGCCGGTGGGCTGACTCGTCTACGCCATCAGCTCGACACGACCAGACGAGAAACAACCCCAGGCCCAGTCCGATTCATTCTCGTCATCAAGTTCGTAGCGCCGCACACTCGTCGTGGCGGGTCGATACCTTCGTGCACCCGGCTGAGCAGAAGCCGGGCGTGTGGTGCTGCCTCATGCCCACCGGCGGCACCCCCGTTGAGGCAGCACCGTCACGCGCTGCCGCTGGCGTCCCGTCGACTACGGGCCGGTGACCTCCTTGGCGGCGCGCTCGCCGGACTCGACCGCCCCGTTGAGGTAGCCGAAGTACTCGATCGAGGTGTGCTCGCCCGCGAAGTGGACGTTGCCCTCGCGGGCGGCCTCGATGCCGAAGAAGCGGGTGTACTGGCCCGGCTTGAGGCTCGAGTAGGCGCCCTTCGACCAGGGGTTGAGCGGCCAGGCGTCCCGGTATGCCTTGCCGTTGTAGGCGGCGGTGATGCCCGGGTAGATGGGTTCCAGTTGGGTCAGGAACGACGTGACCTCGGCGGCCGGTGCCGCGCCGAACGGCGCGCCGGTCCACGCCTTCGTCTGGCTGCCGCCCGGGAACTCGCAGAGCACGCCGGTGGTGGTCGCCTGGTTGACCGCGTCGTCCCAGGCGCACTGGAATCCGGTGACGTTGGTGTAGGTGGAGCCGCCGTAGCCCTGCGTCACCCAGGGCCGCCGGGTGAACTGGACGTGGATCTTCGCGTTGCTGCCCAGGTCAAACTCGTTGATGGAGCGCATCTTCACGGTCGAGAACCCGGCCTTGGACAGGTCACACTCCCGCAGCATGGTGAAGGGCAGGGCGAGGATGACCTTGCCGGAGGTCACGTCGACAAACGTGTTGCCGGCCTGGAAGGTGCAGGTCACCGAGCCGTTGGCGTTCGCCTTGACCGCCACCAGCTTTCGGTCCAGGGTGACGGTGCCGGCCGGCAACTGGGCGTGCATGGCGGTCAGTAGCTGGTCGTTGCCGCCGATGATGGTGTACTTCTCGTCGCCGCCGGTGAGCGGGGCCAGTGAGTTCGGCCCGTTCCAGGCGAGCAGGTAGATCAGGTTGAGCGCGGACTGCTGGTCCGGATCCATGCCGTACTCGGCGACGGCGTTGCTCTGCATGAGCTTGGCGAAGCGGCTGGAGAGACCGCCCGGCACGTTGGCGTCCAGCCACTGGTTGACCGTCTGGTTGTCCAGCGCCAGGCCCCTCGCCGTGTAGCTGTCGTACCGCTGCGGGTACGGCGCCGCCTGCTGAGCGGCCTTGAACGCCTGGTAGACCTGACCCCAGTCGGCGTTCGCCGCGCTGTAGGGGTAGTCCGCTCCGTCGATCCAGTACCTGTCCCCGCCGGGTGGCTGGTTGCCGCCGCCCACGTCGCGGAGGCTGAGTCCGAGGCTGTTGGCGAGGTTGCGGATCGTGTTGTGTTCGGTGTTGATGAATGCCCCGCCGTGCTCGACGACAACGCCGTCGTCGAAGAAGTTCCGCAGGGTGTAGCAGCGGCCGCCGATCCGGGAGCTGCCCTCGTATACGGCGGCCCGGATCCCCTTGACCTTGTAGAGCCAGTGGGCGGCGCGGATGCCGGCGAGACCCGCTCCCACGATGGTCACCGACGGCGGCGGGGCGGGCGCGGCCGCCGCGCTGACGGGGCGGGGCAGGCCGGCCGCCGCGGCGACGGTGGCGGCCCCGACGGCGGCGGCGCCGCCGAGCAGCTTGCGGCGGGACAGCCCCGCGGCGTGCATCTCGATGACTTCGTCGACCGGGATGCCGGTCCGTTCGGATTCGGCGTGCGCGGCGAGCGTGGCACGCAGGCGGCTGGTGAGTGGTGTTCGACCTCTGGATCTCATGACTGACCTCCGGTCGCGAACGCCTGAGCTGGCGTGCCCGACATTTAAAGCCGGATTCAGTTAGACAGTCAAGAAGTTCACTGGCCTCGAACACAGCAACGCGTCGGAGCTGATCACGCTTTCAGGAGTCAGCCCACCACCGGGCGGCCGCGAGCTCGGCGACCAGCGTCTCGGTGAGCAGGCGTACGGCGGGCTCGTCGTCGCCGCGATAGCGGACCGTCGCTGCGGCGCCGGTAACCTCGGCGCCGACGGCGAGCACCGTGGCCGCCCGCTGCCGCAGCCAGTCCAGCGCTGGTCCGTCGTAGCGGGAGCCGGGAAAGAGCAGGGCGCGGTAGTCGAGTGTCTTGGTGAGGTAGACGTCGACGTGCGACCAGTCCCCCGTCTCGCATCCGTCGGCGGGACGGCGGGGACCCTCGCGCACCATCAACGCCGACTGCATCGCCGACGAGAGCCGCTCGGCCGGCGCGAGGGTGTAGACGCCGTGCGGACCGTCCAGGACTTCGACGGCCACGGGCAGCCATTCGTCCCGGCGGGTCAGCAGATCCTCGGTGGCGTCCGCGGCGCGCCGGGCCAGGCCCGCGATGTCCCGCCGGCGGTCACCCGGGGCGGCCCGTTGCGCGGTCAGTCGGGCCACCAGATCCAGCAGCAGCACCAGGGTGTGTTGGAAGGTCCGGCAGGCCACCCCGCCGGCCTCGACGCCGGCGTGCATCGGGACCACGAGGTCGGCCACCTTCGCCAGCGGCGAGTCCGGCACGTTGGTCAGCGCGACGAGTGGGGCCGAACCCTGGTAGTGGCTGGTGGCGTCGAGGGTCTCCTGGCTGGTCCCGGTGGCGGAGATGGCCACCACCAGGGTCCGCGGCCCGGGCGGATAGCTGGTGGCGGTCGAGGCGTACTCGGCGACCGCGTCGACACCCGCGGCGCGCAGCCGCAGTGCGGCCATCTCGGCCGCGTAGCGGGAACTGCCCATCCCGAGCAGGAGGACCCGCTCGACCCGGTCGGGCAGCCCGTGCCACGGGTCGCCGTCGGTGAGCGTCGCGGCCAGGCGGCGCAGCGACTCCGGCTTGGCTTCCAGGTCGGCCAGGAACAGGCGGGGGTCCACGGTTTCTCCTCGGGTCAGTCGTACCAGCTACGCAGGACGCCCATCGGGGCGTACCGCCAGCGGGGCAGGAAACGGGCGGCGTAGCACAGCTCGCGGCACTCCTGCTCGACCTCGAACGGTCGCAGCAGCCGCTCGTCGAACAGGTGCGCCATGCCGCGCTCGTGCAGGGTGCGGAGGTAGGCCGCGAGCAGGTCGTCGACGCCGCGCCGGCACCAGTCGGCGACGGCGGGCCGGTGCCGGCCTTCGGTCCGCCGGTTGGCGATCTGCCCGACGTGCAGCAGGCTGGTGCGCAGCTGCGCCACGTCCCGCGCGGCCGGTTCGGTGAGGGTGCCGCCGGCGGCCGCCGCGAGGGTCGGGTTGCCGTCGAAGTCGGTCACCGCGAGGCCGCCTCGCCAGCGCAGCACCTGTCCCACGTGCAGGTCGCCGTGCGGTTGGATGACGTACGCCCGGTCCACCTCGCGGGACCGCCAGATGTCGGCGGCGAGCCGGGGCACCCGGGCGGTGAACCACCGGGCGTCCTCGTCGTCGGCGGCGGCGACGAGCCGGCGTGCCTGGTCGAGGACGGCCAGGCCGTCGGCCGCCCAGTCCCGATGGCTGACCGCCACGGGCGCCGGGATGGCCTCGGACGGGGTGGCCAGGGCACAGTGCAGTTCGGCGGCCAGCGCCCCGAGGTCGCCGGCCAGATCGGCGGGCGGTCCCCCGTCGAGCTGGTGGAGCAGGGCGTCGACGCACCAGTCCCACCCGTCGGCGGCATCCGGCAGGAAGCCGGTCACGACCGCCGCCAGACCGCCATCCGGCTCGTCCCGGTAGACGGCCGCGTACGGGGTGGGCGTACGGGTGAAGTTTGCGGCCGCCAGGTGGGCGAGCAGGTCGGGGGCGCGGTCGGGCGTCGCAACGGGGCGCATCCACTTGACCACGACGCGTTCGCCCACCACGACCGAGGTGTTGGTCTGGTCGACGGTGATCAGTCGTTCCCCGAGGGGACCTCGGGCGAGCGGGACGAAGCGACGCACCCGTAGGCCGGTGATCGCGCCTCCGGTGGCGAGGGCCTCGACGAGCGCGGCGGAGGCACCGGGCGGCACTGGGGCATGTGTTGAATCCAAGTTCAGTTTCCGGCGTAAAAAGTCGGCTACAAAAGGCGGCACGAGTCTTGCGCACGTTGACTTGCATTGCAACACTCCGGTGCACTGTCTCGACTCTCGACGGGAGTGCCGAGTGTTGCCGTTCAGAAGTGCCCGGCGTACCGCCGTTTCAGCCGCCCTCGTCGCGGGCCTCGTGCTCGCCGTGGCGGCGTGCGGCGGTGGCTCCGACAACGCCGGCGCCGCCGGCCCGGATGCCCTCGACCCGAACGCGGACCTGAGCAAGCAGAAGCTCACGGTCTCCAACTGGGACGGCTACATGCCGGAGGATCTTCCCGAGAAGTTCAAGACGGCGAAGGGTCCGGCGGTCACCGTCACCAAGCACGCCACCAACGAAGAGATCATGGCGAAGCTGACCGCGGGCGCGGACAGTGGCATCGACGTCGCGTTCGTCTCCGGACAATTCGCCCAGGCGCTGGCCGAGCAGGGCCTGCTCGAGCCGATTCACACCGATCTCGTACCCAACCTCAAGAACCTCTACCCGGAGGCCGGGCAACTGGCGTACGACAAGGGCAACAAGTTCTCCGTGCCGTACACCTGGGGCACGACCGGCCTGTGCTACCGCACCGACCTGACCGGCTACACCCCCGACAGCTGGGAGGACCTGCTCTCGCCCAGGCCGCAGCTGGCCAAGAAGGTGACCATGATGGCCACCGAACGGTGGCTCATGCTGCCGGCCCAGAAGGTGCTCGGCTTCTCGGCTAACACCACCGACGCCGAGCAGTTGGAGCAGGTGAAGCAGAAGCTGCTCACCGCGAAGAAGACGCTGCTGGCCTACGACGACACCACCTTCGGCGACCGGCTCAAGTCCGGCGAGGCCGCCCTGGTCGAGGCGTGGGACGGCTGGTGCCCCACCGACGACCCGAAGATCAAGTTCGTGGTGCCCAAGGAGGGCAGCGACCTCTGGGTGGACACCATGGTGGTCTTGAAGACATCGAAGAACAAGGAGGCGGCGCACGCCTTCATCAACTACATCCTCGACCCGGGCAACCACTCCTGGGCCGCCGAGAACATCCTCTACAAGGTGCCGAACGCCGCGGCCATGGCCAAGGTCGACGCCAAGCTGCTGGACACCCACCCGGAGCTGAAGACGCCCCCCGCCGAGCTGCTCAAGGGCGAGGTTCCGGTCGACCTGGGTGACGCCGCGCCGGCGTACACCCGGATCGCGACCGAGGTGTCGGCCAGCAAGTGAGCTCAACTCTCACCCCCCAGCGCGCCGCCCGCACGGACGTCGGTCCGCGCGGGCGGCGCGCCGCCCGACGGGAGCGCCTCGCCGGGCGGCTGGCCACCCTCGGGCCCGGGCTGGGCTACCTGGTGGTCTTCCTGCTCGTGCCGCTCGCGCTCGTGCTCAGCTACACGCTGTTCCACCGGGGCCGCTTCGGTGGGATCGTGTACGAGGCTTCGACGGACAACTTCACCCGGGTCGCCGACGGGCTCTACCTGGGCGTCATCTGGACCTCGGTGAAGCTGGCCGGGCTCACCACACTGCTCGCGCTGCTGCTCGGCTATCCGACCGCGTACCTCATCGCCCGGCTCCCCCGCCGCTGGCGCACGGTGGCGCTCGTCCTCGTGGTCCTGCCGTTCTGGACCAACTTCCTCATCCGCACCTACGCGTGGATCATCCTGCTCAACAGCGAGGGCGTGATCAACCGGACGCTGACCGGGATCGGGGCGATCGACCGGCCGTTGGAGCTGCTCTACACGCCCGGAGCCGTCGTCGGCGGCCTGCTCTACGCCTACCTGCCACTGATGGTCCTGCCGCTGTACTCGGCGATCGAACGGCTCGACCCCCAGCTCCGCGAGGCGTCGGCGAACCTGGGCGCCCGGCCGGCCCGAACCTTCTGGTCGGTGACCCTGCCGCTCACCCTGCCCGGTGTGCTGACCGGCTGTGTCTTCGTGTTCGTGCCCAGCCTGGGCAACTTCGTCGTCCCCGAACTGCTCGGCGGCGGTCGCACGGTGATGGTCGGCAACCTCATCCGCGACCAGTTCCTGAAGGCGCGGGACTGGCCGTTCGGCTCGACCCTGGCGCTCGTCGTGATCGCCCTGCTCGTCCTGCTGCTCATGGCCCAGGCGTGGGCGACACGACGGCTGGCAGGGGGAAACCGTGCGTAGGTTCAGCTGGCTGTACGTCCCGGCGGGCCTGACGTACCTCTTTCTCTACCTGCCGATCGTGGTCCTCGTGGTCATGTCGTTCAACGCCGCCGAGACCCCGTACCGGTGGGACGGGTTCGACACCGCCTGGTACGGGCGCCTGTTCGACGACCGGGCGGTGCGCGAGGGGCTGATCAACACGCTGGTCGTCGCGGCCGGCGCCACCGCGCTGTCCACGGTGCTCGGTACCCTGCTCGCCGTCGGCCTCGCCCGCTACACGCGGTCGAAGCTGCTCGACGCGATCGCCGTGGCGCCGGCGGTGCTGCCCGACATCGTGCTCGCCATCGGGCTGCTCGCCTTCTACACCGCCGTTCAGTTCACGCTCGGCCTGCACTCGATCCTGCTGGCGCACACGGTGTTCGGCACGGCCTTCGTCGCGGCGGTGGTCCGCACCCGGCTGGCCCACATCGACGGGTCCCTGGAGGAAGCCTCCCGAGACCTGGGCGCCACGGCGGTGCAGACTTTCGTCCGGATCACGCTGCCGTCGCTCGCCCCGGGCATCATCGCCGGTGCGCTGCTGGCCTTCTCCCTGTCCATCGACGAGTTCGTCATCGCCTTCTTCACCGCCGGCCCGCAGGACCCGACGCTGCCCATCGTGATCTATTCGATGGTGCGTTTCGGTGTCACCCCCGAGATCAACGCCCTGGCCACGCTGCTGCTGGCGGTCAGCTTCACGTTCGTGATCGCGGCCCAGCGCCTGTCCCGTCTCACGGAGTCCCTATGAGCGAGCATCGTGGTGCGCCAACCGGCGAACCCCTGGTCAGCATCCAGTCCGTCAGTCGACGCTTCGGCGACGTGCAGGCGCTGGAGCAGGTCAGCCTGGAGATCCGCCAGGGGGAGTTCTTCGCCCTGCTGGGCCCGAGCGGCTGCGGCAAGACGACCCTGCTGCGGATCCTCGCCGGCTTCGAGCACCCGGACAGCGGCTCGGTGACCCTCGACGGCGCCGACCTGCTCGCTATGGCACCGCACCGGCGGCCGGTCAACCTGATGTTCCAGTCCTACGCGCTGTTCCCGCACATGAACGTGGCCAAGAACATCGCGTACGGGCTGGAGCGCGAAGGCGTGCCGAGGCGGGAGATCCGCGAACGGGTGGACGAGGTGCTCGCCACCGTCGGGCTCACCGGACTGGCCCGCCGTCGCCCGCACCAGCTCTCGGGCGGCCAGCGGCAGCGCGTCGCACTGGCCCGGGCGATCGTGAAGCGGCCCCGGCTGCTGCTGCTCGACGAGCCCCTGTCGGCGCTGGACAAGAAGGTGCGCGCCGAGATGCAGCTGGAGCTCAAGCGGTTGCAGCACGAGGTGGGCATCACCTTCGTGGTCGTCACCCACGACCAGGAGGAGGCGATGTCGCTGGCCGACCGGATCGCCGTGATGAGCGAGGGCCGAGTGCGGCAGATCGACGCGCCGGTGCCCCTGTACGAGCGGCCCGCCGACCTGTTCGTGGCGGACTTCATCGGGGCTAACAACCTGATCACCGGCGTGGTCACCACCGACGGGCTGCGGGTGCCGGACGTCGGGGTGCTGCCCTGCCCCGCCGCCCCGGACGCCGTCGGGGCCACCGCGACCCTGGCGGTGCGTCCCGAGCGGGTGCGCCTGGGTGCCGACGGCGGCCTGGTCGGGGTGGTGCGCGACGTGACCTTCTTCGGTGGCACCACGCGGGTGGCGGTGGACGTGACCGGGCTCGACCGGCCGCTGCTGGCCACGGTCGCCGGCGCCGCCGCGGTGGGGCTCGGCGACAAGACCCGGGTGGACTGGTCGGGTGCCGACGCCGTGCTGCTCGACCGGGCCTGACCGCCGGGCGCCATGCCGTCCGCGCTACGCCGTGGCCTTCCGGGCACGCGGGGGCTTGGCCGGCTCCTCCGGTACGTCCAGCGGGTTGCCGGTGACCAGCCGGGCGTACGACAGGATCAGCTCGACCGCCTCGGCGGCGTGCAGGGTCGGGTGCCGGGCCACGATCCGGTAGCCGTACGCGTCCTCGAGCGCCACCAGGTTGCGGGCGATGGCCTCGGACGGCACGGCGAGGGTGAACACGCCGTGGGCCGCGCCGAGTTCGAGGATCGTCTGGTACATGGAGACCTGCCGGTCGTAGAGCGTGGTCAGCAGGGCGGCGTAGACCCGGTTGCGGCCGGCCGCCCCGCCGAGTTCGCAGAGCAGGCGCACGTCGGCGTCCTCGGCGTCGGTGGGCAGCCCGGAGCGGATCGTCACCACCAGCTTCCGTACCGGGTCGGAGATGCCGGCGATCCGCTTCACCCGCAGCTCGTAGAAGCGTTCCATGCCGGCGTGGTGCGCCTCGAGCAGCAGGTCCCGCAGGTCGGGATAGTGGTAGAGGACCGCGCCGGAGGTGAGGCCCGCCTGTTCGGCCACCTGGTTGAGCAGCACCGTGTCGGTCCCATGCTGGATCATGGCCCGGCGCGCGGCCTCGATGAGGTCCTGGCGGCGCTGGGCGCGGGACTTGCGGGTCTTCATGGGCACCGATCCGAGGTACGACGTCAACACTCTCCCGAACACCATAGTGCCTGCGTATTGACGGCCGAGCGAGGACCTTGTTGAATTTCGATTCAACAGTCACCCCCGGGAGAGTCGATGTCTCAGCTGACGGTTCTGTTCATGCCCGAGAGCGCGTACGGCCCCACCAACAACTGCATCGGCATCGGCGACGTGCTGCGCCGACGCGGGCACCGGGTGGTGTTCGCGGCCGAGGCGTCGTGGCGGGGCAAGCTGACCGCGCTCGGCTTCGAGGAGGACCTGGTCGACCTCGCCCCGCCGCCCGAGAACGCCGAGGAACAGGACGCCGGCCAGTTCTGGAAGGACTTCATCCGCGACACCGCACCCGAGTTCCGCAAGCCGACGATCGAGCAGCTCGAGACCTGGGTCAAGCCGGTGTGGGTCGAGCTCATCAACGGCGCGAAGTACTGCCAGCCGCGGCTGCTGGACATCATCGACCGGGTACGGCCGGACGTCATCGTCGAGGACAACGTGGTCGCCTTCCCCGCGCTCAACACCGCCGGGGTGCCCTTCGTGCGGATCGTCTCCTGCAACCCGCTGGAGATCAAGGGCCCGGACATCGCCCCGGTCTTCTCCGGATACCCGGCCGCGGACCGGTCGGGCTGGGCGGCGTTCCGGGCCGAGTACGACCGGGTCCACCGTCCGGTGTGGGAGGAGTTCGACGCCTGGGTACGCGAGCAGGGCGCACCCGGCCTGCCCGACCTCGAGTTCATCCACGACGGCGACCTCAACCTCTACGTCTACCCGGGCATCGCCGACTACACCGACACCCGGCCGCTCGACCCGACCTGGCAACGGCTCGAGTCGTCGGTCCGCGAGACCGACGAGGCGTTCACCATGCCGGCCGAGCTCGCCGACCGGGACGGCGCACTGATCTACTTCAGCCTCGGTTCGCTCGGCTCCGCCGACGTCGAGCTGATGCGACGGGTCATCGACTCGCTGGCCAAGACGCCGCACCGCTACATCGTGTCCAAGGGGCCGCTGCACGCCGAGATCGACCTCGCCGAGAACATGTGGGGTGCCGAGTTCGTGCCGCAAACGAAGATCATCCCCATGGCCGACCTGGTCATCACCCACGGTGGCAACAACACCACCACTGAGGCGTTCCACTTCGGCAAGCCGATGATCGTGCTGCCGCTGTTCTGGGACCAGTACGACAACGCGCAGCGGGTCGACGAACTCGGCTTCGGGGTGCGGCTCGACCCGTACCGGTTCACCGACGAGCAGCTGCACGAGGCCATCGAGCGCCTGCTCGGCGACGAGGATCTGCGCGGCCGGCTCGCGGCGCACGGCGCGGCGATCCGAACCGCCGACGGCCTGCGCCAGGCCGCCGACGCGATCGAGCGGTTGGGTAGCACCGGGGCCCGTCGTTGACGAACTGGTACGCACCTGCCCGCACCGACACCGCCACCGCGGTGCGGGCGAAGGCCCGGCAGGCGATCGCCGACGCAGCACCGGCGAGCTTCTGGACCGACCGTCCGGACCGGCCGGCGCCACGGGCCCGGCTGACCGGCCCGCGCACCGCCGACCTGGTGGTGATCGGCGGCGGGTTCACCGGCCTGTGGACCGCCATCCTGGCCAAACAGGACAACCCCGCCGCCGACGTGGTGCTGGTGGAGGCCGAGCGGATCGCCTTCGGCGCCTCCGGGCGCAACGGCGGGTTCGTCGCGGACTCACTCACCCACGGCCTGTCCCACGGCCTGTCGCGGTGGCCCACCGAGATGGACTCGCTGGTCCGCCTCGGCCGGGACAACCTCGCCGCGATCGCCGAGACCGTGCAGGAGTTCGGCATCGACGCCGGTCTGCGCCTTTGCGGCAAGACGACCGTCGCCGTCGCCCCCCACCAGGTGGCCGAGCTCGCCGCCCTGGCCGACCTGCACCGGGCCTACGGGGACGACGTGACGCTGCTCGACGCCGGCCAGGTACGCGCCGACGTCGCCTCACCCACCTACCTCGCGGGCGTACGGCTGCGCGGCGCCGGCGGCCTGGTCGACCCGGCCCGACTGGCCTGGGGGTTGGCGCGGGTCGCCGAGTCGCTCGGGGTGACGATCCACGAGGACACCCGGGTCACCGGCTTCGACCGGTCCCGCGCCGGCGTCGTGGTCCGGACCAGCGGCGGACCTGTCAGCTGTCGCCAGGTGGTCATCGGGACCAACGCCTATCCCCCGCCGCTGCGACGGCTGCGGCACTGGATCCTGCCGGTCTACGACTACGTCCTCGTCACCGAACCGCTCAGCGACGCGCAGCGGACGCAGTTGGGGTGGCCCGAAGCGCAGGGCCTCACCGACGCCGGTAACCAGTTCCACTACTACCGCCTCACCGACGACAACCGGATCCTGTTCGGTGGCTACGACGCCATCTACCGGTTCGGCAACCGGGTGGACCCGGCCCTCGACCAGCTCGACACCACCCACCTGCTGCTCGCCGAGCACTTCGCGCAGACCTTCCCCCAGCTCGACGGGATCCGGTTCACCCACCGCTGGGGCGGGGTGATCGACTCCACCACCCGGTTCACCCCGATCTTCGGCACCACCCGCGACCGGCGGATCGCCTACGCGGTCGGCTACACCGGACTCGGCGTGGCCGCGTCCCGCTTCGGCGCGCAGGTGGCGCTGGACCTGCTGGCCGGCCGGGACACCGACCGGACCCGGCTGCAGATGGTACGGCGCCGACCGGTGCCGTTCCCGCCCGAACCGCTGCGGTACCCGGTGGTGGAGCTGACCCGCCGCGCACTCGCCGCAGCGGACGCGCACGACGGGCGCCGGGGGCCGTGGCTACGGCTCCTGGACCGCTTCGGTGTCGGTTTCAACAGCTGAGGAGCGACCGTGGCCATCCTGACCAACCCCGCGACCGGTGCCGTCATCGGCGAGGTCGCGGACACCGATCCCGCAGACGTCGCGAAGCGGGTGGCCACCGCCCGGACCGCGTTCGACCAATGGCGGGACGCCACCCCGGCGGACCGGGCGCGGATCCTGCTGCGCCTGGCCGACCTCGTCGAACGGGACGCGGACGAACTGGCCCGTCTGGAGGTGGAGGAGACCGGCAAACCGGCGTCGGTCATGCGCGACGGCGAGTTGCCGTTCGGCGTGGACAACCTACGATTCTTCGCCGGCGCGGCACGCTCGCTGGACGGGACGGGCGCCGGCACCCTGTCCGCCGGCTACACGTCCCTGCTGGTACGCCGGCCCGTCGGCGTCGTCGGCTCGATCGCGCCGTGGAACTTCCCGCTCATCATGGCGATCTGGAAGATCGCTCCGGCCGTCGCGGCCGGCAACGCGGTGGTCATCAAGCCCGCACCGCAGACCCCCCGCACCACCCTCGCGTTGGCGCGACTGATCGAGGAGGCGGGCGCGCCGGCCGGCCTGGTGCAGGTCGTCACCGGCGGCGCCGAGGTGGGAACCGCCCTGGTCACGGACCCGGGCGTGGACATGGTCAGCGTCACCGGATCGACCCGGACCGGCCGGGAGGTGATGCGCGGCGCCGTGGCCGGGCTCAAGCGGGTACACCTCGAACTCGGCGGGAAGGCGCCGGCGGTCGTCTTCGACGACGCGGACCTGTCCGAGATGGCGTCCGGCGTGGCCATGGGCGCGACGTACAACACGGGCCAGGACTGCACCGCCGCCACCCGGGTATACGTCCAGCGGTCCGCCTACCGCGACGCGGTTGACGCACTCGAGGCGACGCTGGCCACGGTACGCACCGGCGACCCCTGGTCCGCCGAGACCGACATCGGTCCGCTCATCTCCGCCGACCACCGCGGCCGGGTGGCGGACTTCGTGGCCCGCGCCGCAGCCGACGGCGCCACCGTCGCGCTCGGCGGTGCCCCCGCGGACGGGCCCGGGTTCTTCTTCCCACCCACCCTGGTCGTCGACGCCGACCAGCGCAGCGAGATCGTGCAGGGCGAGGTATTCGGACCGGTCGTCGTGGTGCTTCCCTTCGACGACGAGGACGACGCGGTACGACTGGCCAACGACAGCCAGTACGGCCTCGCCTCGTCGGTGTGGACCCGCGACGTCGCGCGGGCCCTGCGGGTCAGCCACCGCCTCGACGTCGGCGTCACCTGGATCAACGACCACCTGCCGATCGCCTCCGAGGCACCACACGGCGGCGTCAAGGGCTCCGGCTTCGGCAAGGACATGAGCCAGGAGGCGGTCGCCGAGTACTCGGTCACCCGACACCTGATGATCAAGCACGCGGCGCCCGCCGCCCGCGACTCCTTTCGGCCAGCCTGACCGCCAAGCGTCCACGACAAAGCCGGCGCGGGGGGGGTGTCCCTATGGGTTTCGTCAAGCCGCGAGGCGGGATTCGTGGGCTGGTTTCGGTTGGTAGGGGGCTTTCGTGCGGAGCATGGCGTGGAGGACGTCGATCCGGCGGCGGGCGAGGCAGATGAGGGCGGCGTTGTGCTTCTTGCCCTCGGCGCGTTTCCGGTCGTAGTAGGTGCGGCTGGCAGGGTCGGCCAGCGCGGCGAACGCGGACAGGAAGAAGGCGCGTTTGAGCTGCTTGTTGCCGCCCTTCGGTGGGTGCTCGCCGCGGATGGAGCTGCCGGAGCGGCGGGTGACCGGGGCCAGACCGGCGTAGGCGGCCAGGTGGCCGGAGGTGGGGAAGGCGGTGCCGTCGCCGACTTCGAGCAGGATGCGGGCTGCGGTCCTGACACCGATGCCGGGCATCGAGGTCAGGACCCCGGCAAGAGGGTGCGCTTCAAGCATCCCCTCGACCTGGCCGGCGAGTTGATCACGTTGGCGCAGCAGATCACGCAGGTTGTCAGCCAGTCGAGGCAGGACGGTCTCGGCCGCGGCCGTGCCGGGCACGACCACGGTCTGCGCGTCCAGCGCGGTCAGGATCTGCTCGACCAGGTGGGTGCCCATGCGTGGTGCTCGGGCCTTGACGATCTCGAGGAGCTTCGCCTGGCCTGCCTTGCGGATCCCGGCTGGGCCACCGCACCGCGACAGCAGCTCCAGCACTGCGGGATGCTGCAGTTTCGGGCCCAGGACCCGTTCCAGGGGTGGGTGGATCTGGGTGAGCAGACCGCGGATCCGGTTGGAGATGCGGGTGACCTCGCCGGCGAGGTCGTCGTCGTAGCCGACCAGGACTTCCAGCTCGGCGAGGGCCTCGTCGCCGGTGTCGACCCGGCGCAGCGTGTGCGGCAGGGTTCGGGCGGCGTCGGCGATCACGTACGCGTCTCGGGCGTCGGTTTTGGCCGTGCCCGGATGCAGGTCGGCCAGACGGCGCATGACCAGACCCGGCAGGTAGGCCACCTGATGCCCGCACGCCCGGGCGACGGCCACGGGCAGCGCGCCGATCGAGGCGGGCTGGTCGACCACGACCAGGATCAGGCCGTGTCGGCCGAGCTTGTCGAACAACCTGCGCAGCCCCGCCTCGGTGTTCGGCAGTGTGGCGTCGTGCAGCCGCTTACCCTCCGGGTTCAGCGCGACCGCGTGGTGCCCTTCCTTGCCAACATCCAGCCCTACAAAGACGCCGAACCCGTCGTGCACCCGTGGCCTCCTCACCACCATCGTGGTCACTCGGCCGCTGGTCAAAGCGCCGGACTGCCGGCATCCACGTTACGAAGAGACCTACCCCACGGCGGGGTGGCCGGGTCCCTATCAGCGGTCCGCCGACGCCACCCGACCCGGCGACACCACCCCCCGGATCATGCGTACGACAGGGGCAGAGAGTCATACCGGGCCAGGCGACCGAGCAGTCCCCGGCTGGGGACGATCAAAAAGGTAACGGGGGGGGAGCAGCCACCAGTGGTTGCTTTCCTCTCTAGAGCTGTCCATAAAAGAAGCGAGGTGCCCGGAGTCAGGTGGGTTGAGTATCGTGTGGGCCATGTCGAGCCCAGAGGCATCCAGGGTGGGGGCTTTCGGTCACCCCGTCAGCCCCCTGAACCACTGAAGCCATAGCCCTGCCCCCGCCGCGCTGGTCGGGGGATGTCAGGAGTTCCTTGGGCCGCTGACCGCGGTGACGAGACGTCTCATCCGATTTCTCATCACCTCGGAGTCACTCGATGCCGTTCCCGCTCTACCTGCTTGCCGTGGCCATCTTCGCCATGGGCACCTCAGAGTTCATGCTCGCCGGCCTGCTGCCGAGCATCGCCGCAAACCTCGACGTCCCCGTCGGAACGGCAGGTCTGCTCACCTCAACCTTCGCGATCGGCATGATCGTCGGCGCGCCGTTGATGGCCGCGCTCGCCCGCCACTGGCCGCAACGCTCGGCGCTGCTCGGATTCATCTGGCTGTTCCTGGCGGCACACGTCCTCGGCGCCGTCACCGGGAGCTTCGTCGTGCTGTTGGTGACTCGGGTCGTCGCAGCGCTCGCCAACGCGGGATTCCTGGCGGTCGCACTCACGGCGGCCGCAGGGCTGGCCCCACCGGACCGGAAGGGCCGCGCCCTGGCTGTTCTGCTGTCCGGCACCACCGTCGCCACCATCGCCGGGGTCCCCGCCGGCGCCCTGTTGGGCACCTTGCTCGACTGGCGCGCCACCTTCTGGGCAGTGGCCCTGCTGTGCCTGCCCGCGACCCTCGGTGTGCTGCGGGGAATCCCCACACAAGCGGGACAGCCGGACCGGCCGACCGGACCGGTCCTTCGAGGTGAGCTCGCTCAGCTGCGACGTCCGCGACTGGCCCTCGTCATGCTGCTCGGCGCGCTGGTGAATGCGGCGACGTTCGGCACCTTCACCTTCCTCGCCCCCATCGTCACTGACGCCGCCGGACTGGGATCCCTCTGGGTCTCCGCCGTGCTGGTGCTGTTCGGGGTCGGATCCTTCGTCGGCGTCACCACCGCCGGACGGTTGTCGGACCATCGCCCCGGTCTCGTCGTTGCCGTCGGAGGCCCCCTTCTGCTGCTCGGCTGGGTCGCCCTGGCCGTCTCCGCCACCAACCCAGGTGCCCTGCTCGTCCTTGCCTTCGTCCAGGGGGCGCTCTCGTTCGCGCTCGGGAGCACGCTCATCGCCCGCGTGCTGTACGAGGCCGCCGGAGCCCCGACCATGGCCGGCTCGTACGCCACCGCAGCACTCAACGTCGGTGCCGCAGCGGGACCACTCATCGCCGCGGCCACGCTGAACACCGGTGTCGCCGAACGTGGTCCCCTCTGGGCGAGCAGCGTCCTGGTCGCGGTGGCACTTCTCCTCGCTCTGCCCTTCCGGCAGGTGATCGCGAGTGGCCGACCGACGAGCCAGCCCGGTGACGGCGCAACATCACCCTCTGCTCTTCCCGCCCGACAAGGGAGCTGATCAGCAGTAGGCGGGCGACGGTCTAGGGTCGTCGAATGCGGATCACCAAGTACACCCATTCCTGCGTACGCGTGGAGCACGACGGCGGGGTGCTGGTGATCGATCCGGGTACCTGGAGCGAGCCGCGCGCGCTCGCGGGCGCGGACGCCGTGCTGGTCACGCACGAGCACACCGACCACGTCGACGTGCTCCGGCTGGCCGGCCTCGGCGTGCCGGTGTACGCGCCGGAGGGCGCGCGACTGCCCGACCTGGCGCCGCTGTCAGTGACACCGGTCCGCGTCGGGCAGCGGTTCACCGCCGCCGGCTTTCCAGTGACGGCGGTCGGCGGCCGGCACGCGGCCGTGCACGACGGCCAGCCCGGCTGCGCCAACCTCGGTTACCTGGTGGGTGACGGCCTCTACCACCCGGGCGACGCGCTGCACGTGCCCGACGAGCCGGTGCAGACCCTGCTGATCCCGGGGCAGGCATCCTGGATGCGACTGGGCGAGGCGATCGAGTTCGCCCAGGCGATCCGGCCACGCCACGCTTACACCATTCACGACGCCCAGATCAACGAGCGCGGCCTGGCCAGTGTCACCGGCTGGCTCACCGAGACCGTTCCCGGCTATCGCCACCTCACCGCGGGCGAGACCGCCTGACCTGCCGACGCGGCGACTGGAGCCTCCCGGTGCGCGACTATCGGCAGTACGCCGACCTGTTGCGCCGGGCCATCCGGGCCGCACCCGACATGCGGTATCCGGCGCTGATCGGCGGCGGTGCGGATCGCCAACCGGCGGCACACCAACGGGCGGAGCCGCCACGACGGCGTTCGGGATCGCTCGTGGTCCGACGGGCACGGTGGCGCGTTGGGCTATGGTGTCGCGATGCGGGTCCATGACGGGCGACAGGTGGTCGAGCAGCGCAGGCTGCCGATCCTGGTCGTGGCCGCCGTGCTCGCCGCGTTGGTGTCTGCCACCGACCGCGTCGTCGGAATGTGCATCGTCTTCCGGCTGGCGAAACGGTCGATCCCGGGATGCGTGCCGGTGTGGTCGGCCGATCGGGCGCCGCCGCGCGTGCCCAACATCGCCTGATCTCCCCCGACACCCTGCCGGTCCGGGACCGGCACCATTCCTGGAAGGCACCATGTCCGCGCCCCTCGCTGCCTGTCTGACGGCTGATCGCCCGATCCGCCGCGCCTGTCCGCCGGTGCTCCGGCGGCGTCAGGTGACCAGCTCCGTCACCCGGCGCCTCGCCGTGAGCCCGGACCGGCTCGACGGTCGCCGTACGCCCGCGGGCGACGTCACCACTCCCCGAGGGGTGGTGACATGTTGACCCCGGGGGCGTACGCCCGTCGCGGGCTGCGGCAGATGCTCGCCATCGACCTGGGCACGGCGACCGTACGGCTCTGGTCGCCCACCCTCGGGCGGGTGATCGAGGAGCCCACGGTGGTGGCCTGGGGACCGCCCGGTTCGCGACGGGCGGTGGGCCGTGCCGCCCTCGACCGGGCCACCCATGACGACGCTCCCCTCGTGTGGCCGGTGCGTGCCGGCGTCATGGACAACTACCCGGCCTGCGTGCATCTGCTGCGCGTCCTGGTCACCGCCAACGACCTGACCTGCCGTCCCCACACGCCGGTGCTGGTGGGGGTGCCGGCCACCGCGACGCTGCGGCAGCAGAACCTGGTGCGGGCGGCGGTCCGCCGGGCGACCGACGGCCGGGTCACCGTGGTGGAGGAACCCTTGGCGGCGGCGCTCGCCTGCCGGATCGACCTCGCCAGGACCGACGACGTGGTCGTCGTCGACATCGGCCACGGCCGTACGGAAGTCGTCCGGCTCGCCTGCGGCACGGTGACCGCCGCCGAGCGCGTCGACGTCGCCAACGCGGTCGATCAGGTGCCCGCCATCGCCGCGGTGGTCCGCCGGTTCACCCCACGGGCGCACCGGGTTGGTCCCCGACGGCTGCTGATCACCGGCGGAGGGGCGGTCCCCGGCGTGGCCGCCCGCCTCGCCGCCCTCACCAACCGGTCCGTCACCATGCCGGCGAACGTTCGGCTGGCCACCATCCAGGGGCTCACGATGCTCCTGACCACCGGGCAGGACCACCCAACGGGCAGCGAACCCGGCCCACCCGGACAGTGACGGCGCAGGTGTGCCCGGACCGGATGCGACGGAACCAAGGAGGGACGTGAAGATCAGCGCGCGGCGACTCGTTTCCCGGGCCGCCAGGGTGACGACACCGCGCGCCCTGGAGCCGGCGGTCAGGACCCGGGGCGCAGCGCCGCGAGCTGGATCTGCAGCGCCAGCCGGGTTCGCGGCGCCTCGAGGTCGAGGTGGACGACCTCGGCAAGGCGGCGCAGGCGGTGCCGCAGCGTGTTGGGGTGTACGTGCAGCTGCTGGGCGGCCTTCCTCGGGTCACCCTGTTGTTCGAGCCAGGCGGCGACCGTGACGACGTAGTCGGTGCCGTGCTTGCGGTCGTGGGCCATCAGGTCGGGCAGTGGCCCGCCGACCAGCAGGTCCTCCTGCGGCACGGTGCTGACCACGCGGTGTACGACGACCTCGGCCCAGACGTCCTCGAACCGCAGCACGGATCCTCGCTGCCGGGCCGCGCCGTGCAGGGCGAGCAGCTCCGCCGCCTCGGCGCGTGATCGCGGCAGGTCGACCAGCTCCGTGGCGACGCCGCCGGACGCCGCGCGCAGCCCTGGGTCGTGCACGGCGATGTCGCGGATCAGCCGTTCCAGCCACCGCCAGGAGCCGGGCAGCGCGCCCTGGTCGACCACGACCGCGAACAGGACATCTCCCACGTCCGCGAGCAGTGGCTGGCGCCACCCGTGCCGGCGGCTGATCGACTCCCACAGGGCCAGGTTGTGCACCATCTCCCCGGTCCCGCCGTGCGCCCCGAGCGCGACCGCCCGCCACGGCCCCGTGGGGAGGCCCAGTTCCTCCCGGCCCGTCCGAGCCGGGGCCCGCAGAGCGGCCCTGAGCCGGTCGGCCGACACCCGGCGGGCGACGTCGGCCTGCACTCGGAGGCGGAGCAGGTGCAACGCCAGCACGGACGCCGCGCCCTGGAGATCGCGGAGGCGCTCGTCCGGCAGCGGCCCCTCCACGACGGCCCAGATCGAGCCCAGCAGCTCACCTCCGGCACGGATCGGAATCACGAGCCGGGGCAGCGTCCCGTCCGGGCCCTGCGGCACGAAGACCAGCTGGCTGCCCGTGGCGAGCTTGCGGAAGACGCCCCGGGACCGGAAGTGCGCGATCACATCGCCGGGGACGCGTCGCCCGACGATGGTCGACACGCGGGCCGGGTCGGTGCGGTCCTGCCGCGACGAGTAGGCGAGCACCCGGTACTGGGCATCCTCGATCGTCACGGGCGCGTCGACGATGGCTGCGGTCGCGTCGGCGAGGGCGAACAGTTCGTCGTACACCCCGGTTTCGCCGGTCTCCGGCGAGCCCGGCGCGGCGGCCCTGTCGATCACCCCGCGGAGCAGCCAGACCAGCTGGGCCCACGATCCGTGGCTCTGCAGCTCGACCAGCGTCACCTTGCGCTCGGCGGCGGACGACGTGACGTCGGGGTGTGCGGCCAGCGGAGGCTTGAGGACGAGGCCGGCCGCCGCGGCGTCCGCGCAGCGGTCGATGACGGCGAGCGCCTGGTCCGGGGTGGCGACGCCGGCGCCGAGGACGAGGTCCCCGCTCTGGCCGGTCGGTGTTTCGTCGAGCTCGGCGAGGGTCACGTCGCGCACCTCCGCCTCGCCGGCGGAAATGACGACCTTGAGCAACGCGGCGCCGACCGCGTCCACGATGCCAGCCACGGTGATCATCACCCGATTGTGCCTCGGCATTGTTCGTTTCACCCAATCACCAGGACCAGCATTGGCCTGACAGAACAATGACGTACCGGCGCGGCACGGCCAGGATTGGCGCCGATCCCCCATTGTCGTGAAGGAGACAACGATGCCCGCCATCGAGCCCACGCCCGCCCCTCAACGCGTCGCCGTCATCGGCGCGGGGATGGTCGGGCTGGCCACCGCCTGGTTCCTGCAGGAACGGGGGGTCCAGGTCACCGTGCTCGACCGGACGGGCGTGGCGGCCGGCGCGTCGTGGGGCAACGCGGGCTGGCTCACCCCCGGCATCACCACTCCCCTGCCGGAGCCGGCGGTGCTCCGCTACGGGCTGCGCGCCGTCCTGAGCCCGTCGTCGCCGGTCTACGTGCCGCCGCGCGCGGACGCCCGGCTCCTGCGGTTCCTGGCGGGCTTCACCCGGCACAGCACCGCCGCGAAGTGGCGGACCGCGATGCGGGCCTACATTCCGATGAACCGGCGCGCGTTCGGGGCGTTCGACGCCCTGGCAGCCGGCGGGGTCCAGTCGATGACGCACGAGGCGAAGTCGTTCATCGCGGCCTACCGGACCGAGGCCGAACGGTCGGTCCTGCTGGACGAGCTGGGGCACATCCACTCCGCCGGGCAGGAGATCGAGTTCGACGTCCTGACCGGGGCCGAGGCGCGTGAGGTGGAGCCCTCGCTGTCCGACACCATCGGCGCCGCGATCCGCCTGCATGGCCAGCGGTTCATCAACCCCGGCGAGTACGTGCACGCGCTCGCCGACTCCGTTCGCGCCCGGGGCGCCTCGCTGGTGACCGGGTCGGCCGTCGTCGGCGTGCACGACGAGGGGGCGGGGGTCCGGGTGGTGACCTCCGCCGGCGCGGACGAGCGCTATGACGCCGTGGTGCTGGCAACCGGCACCTGGCTCGGTGAGCTGGGCCGGCGGTTCGGGGTGCGGACCGTCGTGCAGGCCGGTCGCGGATACAGCTTCAGCATCCCGATCGAGCACGTCCCGTCCGGTCCGGTGTACTTCCCGGCGCAGCGCGTCGCGTGCACGCCTCTGGGCGACCGGCTGCGCGTCGCGGGGATGATGGAGTTCCGCAGCGCCGAGGCGCCCCTGGACCGTCGCCGGGTCCTGGCCATCGCGGAGGCGGCACGACCGCTGCTGCGCGGCGCCGACCTGGACGCCCGCACCGACGAGTGGGTCGGGTCGCGCCCGTGCACCCCGGACGGGCTGCCGCTGATCGGCCGGACCCGGTCTCCGCGGGTCTTCGCCGCCGGTGGCCACGGCATGTGGGGCATCACCCTCGGCCCGCTCACCGGCGACCTGCTCGCCGAGCAGATCACCACCGGTCGCCAGCCCGCCGAGCTGCGCCCCTTCGACCCCCTGCGCTGATGCGTCACCTCGTCGTGTCGGCGGTCGCTCGCGGCCGCCGGGGCACGGTCACGCCCATCGCCACGCCGCCGACCCGGTGGCAGCGCGCCCGGCGCCGTCCGCCCTCACGACGGCCGACACGCAGATGACCGGCCCCAGCGGGCGGAGCGCCACGGCGCTCCGCCCGCTTTCATTTTTGAAAGGAAGCGATCGTGTACGTGGTGAGCCGGCAGGACGAGCTCGGTGTGCTGCGGATCGTCCTGGAGGAGCAGTACGAGCGGCACAGCACCCAGCTGGCGCTGCTGGCCCGACAGGCCCGCCAGTTGCCCGGTGACCGGACGGACCTTGCGGCCGCGTCCGCGTTGACCGCCGCGTCGCGGCAGGCGCTGGGCGACATCGCCCGGGCGCTGCACTACCTGGAACAGGGCCGCTACGGAACCTGCGAGGAGTGCCGCGGCGACATCCCCATCGAGCGGCTGGCGCTTCGGCCGGCGACCCGGTTCTGCACCACGTGCCAGCCCGAACCTCACCACCAAGGCCGCCCGTAGCCGGCGCGTCGCTCGCGCACGAGTGGCGGAGGCAGTTTCCGCGCATCAGCGAGAAGGTGAGCCGGTCGTTCCGGTCAGGTCATCTCGGTGAACCGTACCCAGCAAGTGGCCTTCCGGATCGGTGATGATCGCGTAGGTGAGGTGGTGGTCGCGCAGGTGGGACTCGACGGCGGCCAAGGCTACGTGGGGACGCAGCGTCGAAGGGCCGGACTCCATCGCCTCGTGGGCCAAAGCGGTGCCGGGGGCGGCTTCGAGGGCGGCGTGCCGGAGTCGGCCGAGCAGAGTACGGTCACCGGCGACAACAAGGGCGAATCGGTACGGAGAGGCGTCGACGCGGGCCCGAACGGCGGCGAGCGCCTCCTCCGGGCGGGCGGTGGGAACGTCGTGGCGCAGGCAGCTACCCACGGTAGGTGAGCTGGCCGCAGCGCCCTCGATGGGCAGGTTGTGCGCAAGCCAGTCCACCTTGCCGGCCGCGTAGTCGTAGACATCGGCGAATCCGAGGGACTCGAGCCGGCACGCGGCTCGTGGGCTCACGTCTCAAAGGCCGTCCCAGCAGTAGACGATGATCGGGCGGGCGCGGTCGAGGCCTGCAGCCGTGTGCGGGCTGATGGTCTTGAGAGGGATGTTGTGCGCGCCGGGCAGATGCTGGTCGGCGTACTCGGCCGCGGGCAACACCTCGATGAGTTGGGCGCCCGCGTCAAGCAACGCACGCAGCCGCGGCAACTCGATCCGGGTGACCATCAGTCGGCCGTCAAGGCGGCCCCCCGGCGCTGCAGGGCAGCCAGGATCCACTCATCGGGCGGGGTACCACGAACACCATCCGGGGTCGGATAGAGCCGACACTGCAGGCCGTAGTCCGTGGGGTGCGCGGCCGTCGGGTCGACGTCCACGCCGTCGATCCGCAGCGTCGGCGAGCCGAGGAACCGGTGCGCCTGGGCGTCGACGTCAGTCTCCACCGCCTGCTCGTGGATCGGATCCTCAATTCCAGCGGCGTCGAGCAGCGCCCGCAGGCGCGGCATGAAGACCTCATGGCTCGGGCAGCCGTCGAAGTACAACACCTCGATCACGCTCGCCCTCCCCTTCAGGTGTCCCGCCCTTCTCGCCGGCCTACCGGCATCGCCCCGCGGACCCGACTCTAGTGGCAACGCGCCCATCGCGTACCGGATCGATGACGCGTAACCCGGCCGTCTGCCGCACGGCGTGGCAGGATCCGAGGATGCGGATGCCCAAGGCCAGCGAAGCTGACCGGGAATTTTTCCGGTCCATCGTCGCCGACGCGCCGGGAGTCGAGGTCAAGCCGATGTTCGGCAACCTCGGCGCGTTCGTCAACGGCAACATGTTCGCCGGGCTGTTCGGCTCGTCGGTCGGCGTGAAGCTCGCCGCCAACGACCTGGCCGAACTGGCGAAGATCGAGGGCGCGGGACCGTTCGGCCCGGCTGAGCGGCCAATGGGTGGATACCTGTCGCTACCCCCGTCATTCACCGCCGAGGAAGCGACCCGCTGGGTCAACAAGGCGCAGGCGTACGTCGCGACCCTGCCGCCCAAGCTCAAGAAGAAGAAATAGCCGGCACGAGGGAAAGAAGGTGGAGCGATGGCACCACTGGTTTCCACGATCGCGATCGCGCGCCCGCCAGCGGAGGTTTTCGCCTACGCCACCGACCCGTCGCGTTTTCCCGAGTGGCAGCACGACGTGGTGAAGGTGCGCCTGCTCGACGACGCGCGGTTCAGCACCACCCGGCGGATCAGGGGCGCCGAACGCACGATGAGCCAGGAAATCACCCAGAACCAACCGCCGCGCAGCTGGGCGGCCCGGGGCATCGACGGACCCATCCGCCCGAACGCCACCATCACCGTCGAGCCGATCGAGGACGGCACCCGCTCTCGAGTCACGTTCACGCTCGACTTCGAGGGCCACGGACTCGGCGTCGCCCTGGTGCCGCTGGTACGGCGGCAGGCGGGGAGCGAGGCGCCGACCAGCTACCAGAACCTCAAACGGCTCCTCGAGGGCGGCAGGTAGTCCGCACCGCCCCGGCCGGGCGGTGAACACTGAGCGTCTCGCCTGATGGTGCCGGTCGCTGGGGTCTGCTAAACCTTCCGCGACGATCACAGGATTGGGGAACCATGGACACCTGGCAGATGATCAAGGCGGAACGCGCGTCGCTGGTCGACGCGCTGGACAAGCTCTCCGATACCGACTGGGACCAACCGTCGTTGTGCGTGAACTGGACGGTGCGCGAGGTCGTCGCTCATCTCGTGGCCACCGCGAACATGACACCGCCGAAGTTCTTCGCCAAGCTCGTCGGCAACGGCTTCAGCTTCCAGAGCATGGTCCGCAAGGACATCGCACAGGTCACCGCCGGCAGGACCAACGCCGAGCTGGTGGGCCTGCTGCGCTCACGCGTCGATGCGCGCACGGCGCCACCTGGCCCGACCCTGTCGTGGCTCGGCGAGACGATCGTGCACGGCGAGGACATCTTCCGCGCCGTCGGCGTACCACACCAACACCCGGTCGAGCGCGTGGTGGTGGTGGCCGACTTCTACAAGAGCAGCAATTTGCTCATCGGCGCGAAGAGCCGGATCAGCGGCATCACCCTGCGGGCCACGGACACCGACTGGCAGCACGGCAGCGGCCCCGAGGTCAGCGGGCCGGTCATCGCGCTGCTCATGGCCATGACCGGCCGCAAGGCCGCACTCGATGACCTCACCGGCGACGGCGTCGCCGTTCTCCGCGAGCGCGACTGACCAACGGGCCAGCGGTGGTCGGTACCGGCGTTTGGCAGCGGCCGGCGGTCAGATGATGATCACGGCCTTCCCGGTCGCGTGGCCGCCCTTGAGGTGACGGATGGCGTCGGGGACGCCGGAGAGCGGCCAGGTCCGGTCGACGAGCGGGGTGAGCCGGCCGGCGTCGACGAGCTCGGTCAGCGCAGCCAGGTTGTCGCTGCTCTCCTTCGCGACCAGCGGCACCAGCCGCTGCCCGACCCACGGCGACAGGGCCAGCGCCCGCAGCTGCCGGTCGAAGCCCTGCAGCCACTTCCCGGCGCGCGCCTCGCCGCCGACGAGGACCAGCGTGCCCTTCGGGGCGAGCACCCGACGCAGCCGGGACAGCGGCCGGTTGCCGGCGGTGTCGATGACGGCGTCGTAGCGGCGGCCGGGAAGGTCGGCTCGGGTGTAGTCGACCACCTCGTCGACGCCGAGTCCGCGTACCAGGTCGAGCTTGGCGGGGCCGCAGACGCCGGTGACGTGCGCCCCGGCGGCCTTGGCGAGCTGGACGGCGTAGGAGCCGACGCCGCCGCCTGCGCCGATGACCAGGACGCGTTGCCCGGGGCGTACCCGGGCGGCGTCGCGGACGGCGGTGAGTGCGGTCTGCCCGGACACCGGGACGGCGGCGGCCTGCGCGAAGCTGAGGGTGGCGGGCTTCGGGGCGAGCCGGCCGGCGGACGCGACGGTGTACTCGGCGAAGGAGCCGGCGCCGGTGCCGAACACCTCGTCGCCGGGGTTGAACCCGGCGACTCCGGGTCCGACGGCGGCGACCACGCCGGCCAGGTCCATGCCGCGGACGCGGCTGCGGGGTCGGCGCAGCCCGTAGCCGAGGCGTACCGGGTAGGGCAGGCCGGTCATCAGGTGCCAGACGCCCGGGTCGACGCCGGCCGCGCGGACTTGGACCAGCACCTGGCCGGCGCCGGCCGACGGTACGTCGATGTCGGCGAGGCGGAGCACGTCGGCCGAGCCGTAGCGGTCCTGCACGATCGCTTTCACGATTCCTCCTGCGGGTATTCGAACACCTCGGTGAGGGGCACCCCGAACACGGCGGCGATCTGGAAGGCCATCTCCAGCGACGGCGAGTAGCGGCCCTGCTCGATGGCGATGACGGTCTGCCGGGTGACGCCGATCCGGCGGGCCAGCTCGGCCTGGGTCATCTCGTTGTGCGCGAACCGCAACGCCCGGATGGAGTTGGTGATCCGGGTCGGCTTCACCACGACTGGAACCCCCGCCGGTAGGCGACGATCTTCGCGGCCGAGCCGACCACCGCGGAGAGCACGAAGCCCAGGTAGATGACGTTGGCGATCCAGAACTGCTCCCAGTCGGCCAGGGCCATGGCCAGCGCCGCGACGCCGCCGACGATCAGGAAGGACTGGCCGATGTGGTCACCGAGCCGGTGGATCTCCCGGTCCCGCTGGTCCTTTTCGTTGGCGCCCTCGGGCGAGACGGCCGAGACGACGATGTGCAGCGCGATCGACGCCACGATCGACCCGGCGACCGTCGCCAGCAGCGGGCCCGCGTAGGAGACGTCCGCGAGTGGGTGACCGTCCGCGCGCCCGAGCACGATCACCACGTACGCGGCATAGGCGGCGACCGCCACCAGCCCCATGATCCAGGCGCGCTTCTCCTCGAACGCCATCGACCCCTCCCCGAGGTAAAGAATTCTTGACACGGCCGAGTGTCAAGCACAGCCGACACAGTGTCAAGAGTTCTTTACCCATCTGAACGAGGTCGCCCCCCGCCGCTCCCAACAGGGCCCGACGTACGCCGCACCGTCAAGGCGGTGCGATCATGGCGGCTCGACCAATCCGGCGGGCCCGGGTTACGGAGGGTGGCTGCTCTCGTGCCACACGCGTTCATGACGATGGTTCTCGACACGCTCCGGGTGACGACCGACCAGAAGCCCGAAGCACGGCTCGAATCCCGGTCCGGCGCCAACGTCCACGCCGCGCGCACGAGCGACGGGCACGCCGCGTACCTCAAGGTCACTCCCGCCACGCTGGGCGCTCCGGCGATCGCCGCCGCCCGGCGTGAGCTGCGCTTCTACGCGGAGGTTGCGCCGGTCGCGCCGGTACGCGCCCCACGGCTGCTCGACTACCTCGACGCCGAGAGCGGCGTGGCAGTGCTGCTCGAGGCGGCGGGCGAGACCCGACAGGCGCCCGCCTGGACCACGAGCATGTGGGCGGACCTGGGTCGAGACCTGGCCGGCCTGCACGGCATGGCGATCCCGCCGGGTGCGGACTGGCAGCACCCCGATGCGCTGCAGGAAGCGCTCATCGACCCGAACCTGGACGAGATCAACTCCTTCTGGGCCCCAATGCTCCCCCACCTCGGTGAACTCCTGGCCCGGCGGGTCGAACTGATGGAGCAGACCCGAGCACTGCCGCCGGCCTTCGTCCACGGCGACTGCCACACGGCCAACCTCGTGCACTCCGCCGGCGCCATCGTCTTCTGCGACTGGCAGGCGGCGGGCATCGGCCGACCCGCCTCCGACCTGGCCTTTCTCAGCGTCCGCGCCACGCCCACCGGCACCACCGTCCCCCCGGCGCTGGTCAACGCGTACCTGGGCACCCGGGCGTGCGACCGCCGGACGCTGCAGCGGGCGCTGCTGGCGGAGGAACTCGCCGTCTTCGTCTTCCTGTGGCCGGTTTTCGCGGCGTTCAACACCCCGGAGGGAATCGCCCGCGTCCGCCGGAGAACCCGCGAGCTCGCACAGCGGTGGCTCTCGGCCGAGGCGGGCGTCGCCTGACACCACGCCGCCACCGCAGGGCGATTAAATAGATAGGCCTTGATATCGACACGTACCAATTTATAGGCTGGGCCGGTCCCCGCTCGACCCATCCAGTTTGGAGCGTGAACGATGCGTCTACCCAGGATGTCCCGGATCCTCGCCACCCTCGCCGCCGCGGCGATGGCGGCGATCGGCGCCGTCGCCGTCGGCTCGGCACCGGCCTCCGCCGCCGTCCGCAACGTCTGCTACAACACCAGCCAGGCCGGGCCGTTCGCCGGGTACGCCAACCAGGCCGCCACGATCTGGAACAACGCCACGAACAACATCAACATGGCCCAGTGCGGCTCGAACCTGATGATCTACTACACCTACGGCGGCGGCTCGTACGCCGTCCGCAACAGCCTCGGCAACGGCTACGTCGTCATCGACTACTACCAGGCCCAGCAGTACTCCCCGCTGCGGATCATGACCCACGAGATCGGGCACATCCTCGGCCTGCCCGACAACTACAACGGCAACTGCGCCATCCTGATGTCCGGCGGCAGCGCCGGCACCAGCTGCACCAACCCGTACCCGAGTGCCGGCGAGGCCGCCACGGTCGACTCGTACTTCCGGACCGCGGTCCGGAGCGCGACGACCGCCCAGGTCTTCACCGGGAGTTGGCCGGCACCCGTTGGCGCGCTGCGCTGACACCGCGCCAACGGTGACACTCCGGCCGGGTCGGCGGTTCGCCGACCCGGCCGGCCCAGTGATATCGGAACGAGCTCCGCCAGCGGGCCGGTCAGTTGTTCGGCCCGTTGACGATCCAGGAGAGGTTGAACCGCCGCCAGACGATCGCCCGGTGCGAGCGAGGGTCGCTGCCGTACTCGTAGAAGTCGGTCTCGACGAGCGCTCCGATCTTGTAATCGGCGGTCTTCGTCATGCTTGAGTAGCCGCCCTCGTGCCCGACGCCGGAGATCGGCGCGTCGCTGAGGTTGCGGCCATAGGTGTACGCCCGGGCGTCGGCGTCGTAGCTGATCCGGACGCGCATCGCCCGGCGGCTGTCGGTCGACGCCGAGTTGAGGAAGATGGTCCGAGCCGGCGCGTCGATGTTGTAGGCGAGCACCGATCCCTGGCACTCCGGGTCAGGAAGCCCGGTGTCGTCGGCGAATGAGCCGAAACTGGACAGCGTTCCCCGGGCCACCCGCCGGTAGTTGCCAGAATTCGGCCGGTCGTTGCGGTAGAGATTGCCGTCGGGCGTCTGCGTGATCGTGCCCTCGTTGTTCGTCTCGCTCAACCGCTGGTACCGCCATTGCCGCTGCCCGTCCGGGCCTAGGATGCCGATGATGTTGCGGCCCCGCGCGGGGACGACGAGCTCACCGGAGCGCAACTTGATCCCGTTGCCCGGGCCCACCGCATCCCACGCCCAGCCGCTCGGCGTCAGGTCCGCGGTCATCTTCACCGGCGCCGACCAACTGGCGCCGTCGTCCGTGCTCTTGCTCAGGTAGAGGTGACGCCGACCGGCGTCGGTCGAGTCGATCGCCTTGGTGCGTGTGCCGTCCGGCAACGGATCGTTGCCCGACGAGCTGCGGTCACCGGCGTTCCAGGACATGAAGAGATAGATGGTGTTGCCGTCGGCCACCGGCGTGGGGTTACCCCAGGTGCCGGGGCCGACACCGACCACCTCCTGCAACGGCTCCCAGTCGCTCGCCGCCGCGCCGTGGCTCGTGGCGGTCCTGATGCGCTTGTAGACGAGGTTGATGTCGCCGTAGTCGGCATTGTTGTGGCGGCGGCCCTCGGCGAAGGCCAGCAAGCGCCCGCTGCTGGTCTTCACCACCGCCGGGATCCGAAAGGAGTGGAACCCCACACCGCTCGCCAGCCGGTCCGGACTGGACATGTTCGCGCTGCGGAACAAGGGGAAGCCGACGTGGTACTGGGCTGCCGACCCGGCCGGGTCCTCCACCGCGGCGGAGGCGGAGCCTGGGGTGCCGCGACCGCGACCACAGCGGCGGTAAGGCAGGCCAGTCCCAGGGCGACAGCTCGCTTGGCCATCAATCTTCTCTCCTCAGCCCTCGACGGGTGTCGGCGGCGGATGCTAGTCGTCCAATGTGAACGGCCAACACCACCACCGGACTGAGGTTGGGTTGCCTCCCGCGTGGCCGCACGGGAGGCAACCCGCTCAGAGCTGCTGCACCCAGTACGGGGCCACGTCCATCCAACCGTTGGCGGCCGCCCCGTGGAGCCGGCCGGAACTTCCGGTGCTGAGTGTGTACCACGAGTCCACGTAGTCCGGGTCGTCGGTCCACCAGCTGTCCGGCATCGCGTCGATGAGCGCGTTGACCAGCGGGGTGTAGGTGCCGTAGTCGACGATGGTCAGCAGCGCGGTGATCAGCGCCTTGGCGAGGTCGCGGTAGTTGGTGTCGCCGTCGTCCTCCCACATCACCACGTCGGCAAGGTTGTATTTGTAGTTGTTGAAGTGGACCAGCAGTTGGTTGGGGTAGTAGACCGTGCCGTCGTTGTCGAGGTAGGGCATCTCCACGATGTTGACCGTGGCCTTGCCGTCGAGGCCGAAGCCGCCGACCACATTGAAGATCTCGGCGCCGCCCTTGATCCACGGCTCCTTGTCATCGTTCAGCCGGATGGCGTTGACCTTGGTGGCCCAGTAGCCGGCCTGCGTCGTGACCGCGGCCTTCACGCCGGTCCGGCCCTGTAGGGTCAGTTCCTCCCGGAGCTGCGCCAGGCCCCACCTCATCGCCTTGGCCACGTTGACCTCGACCACGAGCACCGGACGGTCGGGGAGCCGGACCGGGTCCAGCAGGACCTGTCCACCGGCCGGGTCGTGGCCGACCACGCTGGTCACGGCGTCGTCGGTGGACGCCGCCGCCACGAGCGGGATCTCGGCCCGGCTCAGCGCGGCGGCCATGTCCTCGTGCCCGAGCCGGAGTTGCAGCACCGACCCGGTGGCCGCCGGCAGCCCCTTCGCCCCCAGCACCGCCCGGTTAGTCGACCAGACGGCGCGGTCGGCCCGTGAGTTGAGTCTGGCCGTCAGCAGGTCCACCGGACCGGCGGTGACTGCCGCGACGACCCGGTTGCGGGTGACCGGGTCGGCGAGCGCGGCGGCGACCTCGCGGGCGAGCCGGTCGGTGGCCGGGAAGACGGGACCCACCCCGGACGGAGCCGCCTGGGTGGCCTGCCGTGCGTCGTCCGGACGGGCCTGGGCAGGTGCCGCCGCCGAGGCGAGCACGGTGGCCGCCAGGGCCAGGGACAACACGGCATGCCGGAAGGTACGTGGATGCATGGGCAACTCCTCTGCGGTCGCGGCGTCGGCTGGTGGCCGGCGCAGCCGGCTACGCCAGATGATCGCATCCATGCATGGGCATTCGTCAATGGCGGACGGCTGGGAAAGATCGGAAGCGAGTCGCGGATGTGAGTCAGGGCATCCATCCTTGTCGCGACGTCAGGCGGCTGGTTGGGTCGACACCATGGCACGCATCGCGTACGACGACGAGGCCGCCGCGGCGTTCGAAGCCACCCGCCACATCCCTGATCAGGGGCTGGCCGCGTGGCGTGCGGCGGTCACCCGGCATCTGGACCCCAGGCCCGGCGCGCGGGTGCTCGACCTCGGCGCGGGTACGGGCAGGTGGGCGGCGGCCTTCACCGACTGGTACGACGACCTGGACGTCATCGCCGTCGAGCCGTCCGCGGCCATGCGGGCCCGCTGCGTTCATCCCCGGGTGCTGCCGGGCGACGCCGCCAACATTCCCCTGCCCGACCACAGCGTGGACGCGGCCTGGCTGTCGACCGTGATCCACCATGTACCGGATCTGGCGGCCGCGGCGCGGGAACTGCGCCGCGTGGTACGCGGCGGCGGCCCGGTGTTGATCCGGTCAGCTTTCGCCGGCCGGCACGAGGCGATCACGCTGTTCCGGTTCTTCCCGGAGGCCATCCGGGTCCTGGATACGTTTCCGAGCGTGGCCGACGTCGCGGCGACCTTCGGCGCGTGCGGGTTCGCCGTCACCGCATTCGACCAGATCCCGCAGACGACCGCGTCATCGCTGAGCGAGTGCGCGACCAGACTGCGCCGGGAGGCGCACACGCCGCTGCAACTGATCACTGACGACGAGTACGCCGCCGGGCTGGCCCGGCTCCACCGGGCTGCCCGATCGGAGCACGGTCCGGTGATCGACGCCCTGGACCTGCTGGTCCTTCGCTAACGCCTCGCCGCGACCCGTCCGTCCGGCGGACTCGCTGGCAACGACCACCGCTCAGGTTGACGGAGGGTCAGTCGCGGGCGGCGACCAGGGCGCCGACCGCACCTGCCGCCACGGTCAGGCCGGCGGCGGCGACCAGCCGGTGCCGGGACAGCCACGCCTGGGCGCTGTGGCTGTGCGCTCGCCCGGTGAAGCTGCCCTGGGCACCGAAGTCGTGGCCGCCCGGCCCGTCGATCGGCTGCCACAGGTTCGTCGGCCGGTGCGGGTCGGCCGACTGGTCGGTCTGCTGGGACTGGTAGCCGGTCCGGGCCAGGTAGCGGTCGAGCAGGCCCGGCGCGATGCGGTTGCCCAGGATGGTCAGGGCCGTGGAGGCGCCGACCCAGTATTCGCGGCGGCCGGGCCGGTCCGCGGCGCCCACGATGGCCCGAGCCGCCACCTCCGGCTCGTAGATCGGCGGTACCGGCTGGGCGTTGCGGGGCAGCCGGGACAGCAGCCAGTCGAACTGGGGTGTGTTGACCGCGGGCAGGTGGACCATGGTCAGCCTGATCTTGCTCTTGTCGTGCATCAGCTCGCACCGCAGCGACTCGGTGAACCCGACGATCGCGTGCTTGGCCCCGCAGTAGGTGGCCTGCAGCGGGATCCCGCGGTACGCCAGCGCCGATCCGACCTGCACGATCGTCCCACGGTCGTGGGGCGTCATGTGGGCGAGCGCGACCCGGGTGCCGTGCACGTACCCCAGGTAGGTGACCTCCATCGCGCGCCGGAACTCCTCCGGCCGGGTCTCCTGGAAAGGCGCGAAGACGGAGCTGAAGGCGTTGTTGATCCACAGGTCGATCGGGCCGAGCTCGTCCGCCACCCGCTGCCCGGCGGCGACGACCTGGTCGTAGTCGGCCATGTCCACCTCGACGGGCAGGGCCCGGCTGCCGGCCGCCCGGACCTCGGCGGCGGCGGCGTCGAGTCCGGTGCGTCCCCGGGCCAGCAGCGCGATGGCGATGCCCCGCCGGGCGAGCAGCCGGGCGGTGGCCCGGCCCACTCCGGCACTGGCGCCGGTGATCACCGCAACCTGTGCCTGCCGTCTGGTTCGCCGCATGTCGCCCTCCCAGCGTCGCCTGTCCGTACTGGCTACCCCGGCGGCGGCCGAGATAACCGCGCACGGCGGGTGAGGTGTAGGGCGGAGTGGGGCGGGTAGTGCCGTGCAACGCTGCGGGGAGGTGCGGCGGTGGATCAGGACGTGGGGCCGGGCCGACCAGCGGGTGAGGATGTCCGGGGCCCGAGTGTGCTGCGGGAGTACGCGCTGATCGCCGACGGGCGCCGGGGCGCGCTGGTCGGCCCGGACGGGAACGTCACCTGGCTGTGCGCCCCCGGCTGGGCCGATCCCCCGGTGTTCAGCCGGCTGGTCGGCGGGCGGGGCGACTACCTGGTGACGCCGGCGAACCGGCGGTTCGTGTGGGGCGGCCACTACGAGGCGGCCTCGCTGGTGTGGGTGAGCCGTTGGGTGACCACGGACGGGATCATCCAGTGCCGGGAGGCGCTGCTGTTTCCCGGCGAGCGGCACCGGATCGTGCTGCTGCGTCAGATCCACGCCGTGGACGGTGACGCGGTCGTGCACATCCGGCTGGATCCGCGGGCCGACTTCGGCCGGGAGCCGGTACGCGAGGTGCGCCGGGCGGGGCGGCACTGGCTGGCCCGCACCGGCGGGCTGTACCTGCGGCACTCCGGTGGCGAGATGCTCGGGCAGACCAGCGACGGCCCGCTGTGCGGCGAGCTGACTGTGCCGGCCGGCGGCCGGCACGACCTGGTGCTGGAGATCGCCGGGCGGCCGCTCGACGAGCCGCCGCCCGAGCCCGCCGAGCTGTGGCGAACCACCGAGCAGGCCTGGCGGCAGGCCGTGCCGGGCCTGGCCGGCGGCCACGCGCGGCGGGACGCCGTGTTCGCGTACGCCGTGCTGCGCGGCCTGACCCGGCCGGGTGGTGGGATGGTGGCGGCGGCGTCCGCGTCGCTGCCGGAGCGGGCGCTGGCCGGCCGCAACTACGACTACCGCTACGCCTGGCTCCGCGACCAGTCCTTCGCCGGCCGGGCCGGTGCGCTGGTCGGCCGGTACGACCTGCTCGACGACGCGGTGGCGTTCGTCACCGAGCGGGTGCTGGCGGACGGGGACCGGCTCGCCCCCGCCTACACGGTCGACGGCCGCCCGGTGCCGCCCCAGGAGGAACTGGCGTTCCTGCCCGGCTATCCGGGCGCGCCGGTGCGGGTCGGCAACTGGGTCGGCGGGCAGTTCCAGCTCGACGTCTTCGGGGAGGTCCTGCTGCTGTTGGCGATCGCCGGGCGGCACGACCGGCTGGACGACGCCGCGCGGCGGGCGATGGAGCTGACCGCGCGGGTGATCGGCGACCGCTGGAACCAGCCGGACTCGGGCATCTGGGAGCTGGCGCCGCGCCCGTGGACCCACTCGAAGTTGATGTGTGTGGCCGGGCTGCGGGCGGCGGCCCGCGTCGCGCCGGCCGGGCTGGCCGGGCGGTGGGCAGCCCTCGCCGATGCCGTCCTCGCCGACGCGGCGGCGCACGGCCGCCACCCGTCCGGACGCTGGCAGCGGGCGTACGACGACGAGCGGGTCGACGCTTCGCTGCTGTTCCCCGGGATCCGGGGTGCGTTGCCGCAGGGGGATCCGCGTACCGAGGCGACCCGCCGGGCGGTGCTACGGGAGTTGGAGTGTGACGGTTACCTGTACCGGTTCCGCCCCGACCTCCGGCCGCTCGGGGACGCGGAAGGCGCCTTCCTGCTCTGCGGCTACGGGGCGGCGCTGGCCGCGTGGCAGGCCGGTGACGTCGTCGAGGCGAACCGGTGGTTCGAACGCAGCCGCGCCGCCTGCGGCCCGCCGGGGCTGTACACCGAGGAGTACGACGTGCAGCAGCGACAGTTGCGCGGCAACCTGCCGCAGGCGTTCGTGCACGCGCTGATGCTGGAGACCGCGGTGACGCTCGGCCAGGCAATCCCCTGTTCGCCGCCCGCCTGACCGGCGGCGGTGCCCGCGCCGTCGCCCTCGGCGGCCGCGCCGGTGCGGTAGGCCGCGCCGCCGTCAGCGCCTCCGGCGCCAGGGGGCGAGCGCGACGGCCGGAGCGAGCGCGGCCAGGCCGACGACTCCGGTGGCGAGCAGCCGGGTGGCGCGGGACGGCCGCTCCGGGCGCCGTGCCCACTGTCGCTCCGGGCGGGCCGTCACCGGGTCGTCGTGCAGGCCGGCCCGGAGCAGCTCGGCGAGGTGGATCGCGGTCCGGCCCGCAGACGTGCCCTGCTCGACCTGGGTACGGCAGCTGAAGCCGTCGGCCAGGATGACGTCGGTGTCGGCGGCGTCCCGTACGGCCGGTAGCAGCACGCGTTCGGCGCACGCCTCGGAGACCTCGTAGTGCCCTGCCTCGAAACCGAAGTTGCCGGCCAGGCCGCAGCAGCCGGAGTCGAGGAACTCCGGCTGGGCCCCCGCCTTGGCGAGCACCGCCTGGTCCGCAGCAGTGCCGAGGATGGCGTGCTGGTGGCAGTGGGTCTGGATCAGCGCGTGCGCGGGCAGCTGCGGCGGCTGCCACCCCGGGGTGTGGTCGTGCAGCAGTTCGGCCAGGGTGACGGTCTGCTTCCGCAGCCGGGAGACGTCCTCGTCGTCGGGGAAGAGTTCGCGGGCGTCGCTGCGGAAGACCGCCGTGCAGCTCGGTTCCAGGCCCACCACCGGGGTACCGGCCCGCAGGTGCGGGCGCAGCACGTCGACGGTCCGCTGGAGCACCCGCTTGGCGACGCCGAGCTGCCCGGTGGAGATCCAGGTCAGGCCGCAGCAGACCGCCTGGTCGGGCACCCGCACCCGCCAGCCGGCCGCCTCCATCACCTCGACGGCGGCCTGGGCGATGCCGGGGTGGAAGTGGTTGGTGAAGGTGTCCGGCCACAGGAGGACCTCGCCCCGCGAGCCGTCGCCGCCCGGGGTCCGCCGGGCGAACCAGCGCTGGAAGCTCTCGGCGGCGAACACCGGGATCTCCCGGCGCTGGTCGACCCCGCCGACCAGCTTCGCGAGCCGGCTCAGCCCGGGCGCCTGGGCCAGCGCGTTCACCATGCGTGGTGCCCGCGCGGCGACCGCGGCCACCGCGGGCAGCCAGCCCATCGAGTAGTGCGCGCGGGGGCGGAGCCGGCCCTGGTAGTGGTGGGACAGGAACTCCGCCTTGTACGTCGCCATGTCCACGTTGACCGGGCAGTCGGCCTTGCATCCCTTGCAGGCCAGGCAGAGGTCGAGGGCGTCCCGGACGGCGTTCGACCGCCACCCGTCGGCGATGACGCCACCCCGGGCCGTCCCGTCGAGCATCTCGAAGAGCAGCCGCGCCCGGCCTCGGGTGGAGTGCTCCTCCTCCCGGGTGGCCATGTACGACGGGCACATCACGCCACTGTGCGGTCGGCGGCATTCGCCGACACCCACGCAACGCAGCACGGCCCGGCCGAAACTGCCGGAGTCGTCGGGGTAGCGGAAGTGGGTCGGCACGTCGCCGTGGTTGTAGTCGACGCCCAGCCGGAGGTGGCTGTCCAGCGGATAGGGGGCGACGACCTTGCCCGGGTTCATCCGGTCGGCGGGGTCGAAGATGGCCTTGAACTGCCCGAACGCGCGGATCACTCGCTCGCCGAACATCTTCGGCAGCAGTTCGCCCCGGGACTGGCCGTCGCCGTGCTCGCCGGAGAAGGAGCCCCCGTAGGAGACGACCAGGTCCGAGGCGCGCTCGATGAAGGAGCGGTACTGGCGAACCCCCTCGGCCGTGGTCAGCTTGAACGGGATGCGGGTGTGGACGCAGCCCTGCCCGAAGTGCCCGTACAGGGACGCCTGCTCGAAGCCGTACTCCCGGTACAGGGTGTCGAGATCGCGCAGGTAGTCGCCGAGTCGCTCCGGTGGGACCGCGGAGTCCTCCCAGCCCTCCCAGGTGTCCGCCTCGCCCGGCACCCGGGCGGTGGCACCGAGGCCGGACTCGCGGACCCCCCACATCTGCTCCTCGTGGGCCTCGTCGTCGAAGCGGTGCACGGTCGGCCCGTTCTCTCGCCGCAGCGCGTGGAGCAGCCGGGCGAGGGCGTCCTCCGCCTCCTCCGGCGTGTCGCCGCCCATCTGGAGCATCAGCCAGCCGCCGCCCTGCGGGATCAGGTGCAGCGCGGCGGGGTGCAGGTGCTTGCGCTTCTCAAAGTTGATCAGCTTGTCGTCGAGGCCCTCGAGCGTGATCGGGTTATGCGGCAGGATGCGCGGCACGTCGTCGGCCGCCGCGGCGATGTCCGGGTAGCCGAGGAACACCATCGCCTTGCAGGGCACCACCGGGACCAGCTTCAGCCGGGCCCGCAGCACGGTGACCAGGGTGCTCTCCGAGCCGGTCAGGGCCTGCGCCACGTGGAAGTTCTTCTCCGGCAGCAGGCTGTCCAGGTTGTAGCCGGAGACCCGCCGGGGGATGTGTGGGTAGCGGGTGCGGAGGTCGGTCAGGTACTCGTCGCGCAGCGCGCGCAGCTGGCGGTAGATCTCGGCCGGCCGGCCACCCCGGCGCTGGATCTCGGCGTACGCCTCGTCGCTGGTCTCGCCGACCCACATCCGGGTGCCGTCGTAGAGCAGCACCTCCAGCTCGACGAGGCTGTCTACCGTCTTGCCGGTGCGCTGCGCCGTCGACCCGCAGGAGTTGTTGCCGATCATCCCGCCGATGGTGCAGTGGTTGTGGGTCGACGGCTTCGGCCCGAACTCCAGCCGGTACGGGGCCAGCAGCTCATTGAGCGTGTCGAGCACGATGCCCGGCTCCACCAGGCACGTCTTCGCCTCGGCGTCCACCTCGAGCAGCCGGTTGCAGTACTTCGACCAGTCGATCACCACAGCGGTGTTCGTGCACTCGCCGGCCAGGCTGGTTCCCCCGCCCCGGGAGAGGACAGGGACGCCCAGCTCACGGCACACCTCGATGGTGGCGACGGCCGCGTCGACGGTGCGCGGCACCACCACGCCGAGCGGGACCTGACGGTAGTTGGAGCCGTCGGTCGAGTAGGCACCCCGGGACCCGGCGTCGAACCGGACCTCGCCGTCCACCACCGGGCGCAGCCGGGCGGCCAGGGCGGCCAGGTCCACGTCGGTGGCGGGAGCGGGCGCCCGGGTCACCGGGTCAGGCAGTCCGACCCGCGCAGGGGCTACCCGGGTCATGACCGCAACTCGTTGATCTTGTCCCGGGCCACCGTGGCGAGGGTCGCCTTCTTGTGCGGCTCACCACGCAGGAATGCCTCGGTGAAGTGCTTGGCCTGCTCGTAGCGGACCTTGCCGGGCATCGGCGGCTCGTTCGGGTTGACGTCGCAGTCCACCAGCGCCGGCCCCGGATGCGCCAGAGCCTCCCGGACCGCCCCGGACAGCGACTTCGGGTCGGTGACCTTCACGCCGTAACCGCCGCAGGCCCGCGCCCAGGCCGCGAAGTCGGGCTCCGGCTGCCCGTGCCGAACCTCGTACTCCGGGTAGCCCAGGATGATCTGCTCCCACAGGATCTGCCCGTACGCGTTGTTGTTGTTGATGATCACCTTGATCGGCAGCTCGTGGCGGACGGCGGTGAGGAACTCGGCCATCAGCATGGCGAACCCGCCGTCGCCGACGAACGCGATCACCTGCCGGCCCGGGTACGCGTGCTGCATGGCGACCGCGTACGGCAGGCCCGGCGCCATGGTGGCCAGGTTGCCGGACAGGTAGAACTCCCGGTTGCCGCGGATGGTCCAGTGCCGCGCCGCCCAGGTGGCGATGGTGCCGGAGTCGCAGGTGAGGATGGCGTCCGAGGTTGCGGCCTCGTCGACGCAGCTGATCAGATACTGCGGGGCGATCGGGTCCCGGCCCGGGTCCTCCAACGCTTCCATGTCCGCGCGCCAAGCGTCCCGCGCCTGCTGGTACTTCGTCAGGAAGGACCGGTCCGATCGGGCCTGGAGCATCGGCAGCAGCTGCTGCAACGCCACCGTGGCGTCCGCGGTGACGGCCGCGTCGATCGGCAGGCGCAGGCCGATGAGGCTCGCGTCGATGTCGATCTGGACCACCCGCGCCTGGCCCGGCGAGGGCAGGTACTTCCCGTACGGAAAAGAGGTGCCCACCATCAGCAGGGTGTCGCACTCCTCCATCAGCTCCTCGCTCGGCTTGGTGCCGAGCAGGCCGAGACCGCCGGTGGTCAGCGGATGATCGTCGGGGACCACCATCTTGCCCGACAATGTCTTCACGATCGGGCTGGCCAGCGCGTCGGCCACCGCGAGGACCTCGTTGCGAGCACGGCGGGCGCCGACGCCGACCAGCATCGCGACCTTCTTCCCGGCGTTGAGCACCTCAGCCGCCCGGGCCAGATCCGCCTGCACGGCCGACACCGCCGGCTGCGACACCACCGGGCTGCTCATCGGCGGCTTCCCCGGGCTGACATGCCGATACGGGTCCTCGCCCGCCGCGGCGACCTGCACATCATTGGGGAAGGACAGGTGTGCGACGCTGCGCCGGGCCAGAGCGTGCCGGATGGCGATGTCCACCACCCCCGGCACCTGCTGTGGATTCGTCACCATCAGGTTGTAGGCCTCCGCCACATCCTGATACAGCAACGCCGCGTGCACCTCCTGCTGATAGTGCGAACCCAGCACCGAGCTCTCCTGCATGCCGGTGATGGCCAACACCGGCACGTGGTCGAGCTTGGCGTCGTAGAGGCCGTTGAGCAGGTGAATCGCCCCCGGCCCGGACGTCGCGACGCACACCCCGACTCGCCCTGTCGCCTTCGCATAGCCGGTGGCCATGAAGGCCGCCGCCTCCTCGTGGTGCACCAGCACGAACCTCAGCTTGTCCCGCTGCCGGCGGAAGCCCTCCATCAGGCCGTTGATGCCGTCTCCGGGCAGGCCGAAGACCGTGTCGACGCCCCAATCCACCAGCCGTCGGGCCAGGCTCTCGCCTACGATCTCCTGCACGTCACGCCTCCTGATCCTGGAGTTACCGCGGTCTCCGCCCGCAGGTGCCGGCCGCTGGAGCGCGGCGCAGTCCCAGCGCCGGCCGCCGTTCCTCGTGCCACCTGGGCCGTGGCAGGGACTGGTGCTCGCGTACCGGGGTGTCACCGGCACGTCCCGAGTTTCCGGCAGCTACCCGGGCCTGTGCCGGCGAACCGGCAAATGGCCGCTCTGCTCCCCCGGCCGCGATGCCACCCCGGCGTTGCCTGGAAGTCACCTGCGGCGACCGAGTCGCGCCGCCAGATAGCCGATGACCAGCCCGGCGGCCACGGTGGCGAGGGTGCGGCCGGGGACCGCCGCCCGGAGCCGGGTGAATCCCTCGCGGGGGTCGACGACCGCACCGGCCACGTTGCCGGCCGCGCCGACGACCACGTCACTGAACCGGCTCTTGTTCATCGCCCGCCACCTCTCCTGCCCGCTCCTCTTACCGCCCGTACCCGTCGTTCAGGGCGCCAAACGGGCGGCTCCGGCGCGGGCGGCCAACCGGTCGCGCCGGGCGGCTCGGTCGACCGCGCTGTCCGGCGGTCAGGTGGGAGACCTGACCGCCCTGCTGGTCGGCTGTCCAGCTCGCGTCCCTACGGCAAAGCGGGGTCAAGGACACCCGAGCCGGTGGGATACTCCTCCTGCTGGCGCTGGCGAGCCGCGGACGTTCCGGCCGCCCGCGCGACCACGATCCGCCCTTGGCCGGCGCTGCGGCGTACGCCCACTACGGCACGGGCCCGCCGCCGGCGGCGGCCTGTCTCGCGGACAGGAGGGCCGATGCACCAGCCGCAAGGCAGGCGTCTACCCCGCGCCGGGACCGGGCCCGCCGCGGCGGGCCCCTTCGTCTGCAACGCCCGCGATCACGGCCTGACCGGCGACGGAACCACCAACGACCAGCCGGCACTCCAGCGGTTGGTCGACCAGCTCGGCGCCGCCTACGTCCACGACGGTCAGCCGCGCACCATCTACTGCCCGTCCGGGGTGTACTCGATCAGGGACAAGGGCACCGTGTGGAGAAGCGGTGTCTCGCTGATCGGCGCGGGGGCCGCCGCCACCCGGTTCGTGCTGGCCAATCCGGGCGATCCGCGCTCCCCCACTCCGCTGGCCTACTTCACCGCCCGGGAACACGGCGCCAGCCGCGACAACCACATCGCCGCCTGCACCTTCGCGTACTTCGAGATCGACGGCTCGGGGGTGCGGCTGCCCGAGTACGACGTGCTCGCCAAGGGCCTGGGCATGCAGTACGTGTGGCGGGGCCGCTTTCACGACCTGTACATCCACGACACGGCGGCCACCGGCTTCGGTTGCGACTTCCTGCAGGACACGTTCGTCGACAGTCTGTTGATCGAGCACTGCGGCCGGCTGGAGAACGGCGAGTGGATGGGCGGCGCCGGCATCGGCATCGGCATCGGCGGCTGGGGCCCTGTGGAGCGGTGCACGGTCAGCGCCTGCACCACGATCCGCAACGGCACCAACGGCATCTTCTTCGAGCTGCAGGGCAGGGACTGGACCCCGCCTCGGGGGATCCGCGTCATCGGCTGCCACGCCGAGGGCAACCGGTTCGGCATCTCCGACTGGGGCGCCGACGGGCTCATCGTCTCCGGCTGCACCCTGATCGGCAACCACCAGGCCGGCTACGACGTGTCCTCGCTCGGCACCACGGGCGTCGCCGGGCGGGGCGGCATCGTGACCGGCTGCGTCATCGAGGACAACGTCTGGGACGGGGTAGCCATCGGCAACACCCCGGGCCCCTACACCGTCGAAGGCAACCGCATCAGCCGTAACGGCCGCTACGGCTACTGGCAGCACAACCTCGCCGGCGGGCCCCAGGCGCCCGCCACCGACATGATCATCAAGGACAACGAGTTCTGGGACAACGCCCTCGAGGGGATCCTCGCCGACTCCTCGCTGGCCGACGTCGCCATAGCCGGCAACCGCATCCGCAACAACGGCCGGCGCACCGCGCCCGCCTCGTCCGGCAGCGGCGACACCGTCTCCTACACCGAACGGTCCCTCACCGACACGTCCGCGAACTGGGTGCCGGACGGCCACCGCGGCAAGTGGATCACCGCTGGTGGGCACCGGGTCATCGTCATGGGCAACACCGCGACCAAGTTGGTGCTCGCGCCGCGCCGCCCCGGCGCGCTGACCGCCTGGCCGGACCGCACCCCACCGCCGGGCGCTCCCTACGAGATACCCGGCGCCCCGCCCACCAGGGCCGGCATCACCGTGGCCGCTGCCACCTACCACCCCACCATCCACAACAACCGTGTCTGGGACAGCCAGCCCCACCGGACCCAGACCCACGGCCTCCAGATCACCACCGCCGGCACCTGCGAATCCGGGTGGGTCCACGACAACCACCTGGAAGGCAACGCCGTCGCGGCCGTGCGCTTCGACACCGCCCCGTCCGGCGGGTGCTGGTACCACAACATCGGCCTGGATGACTGTCCCGGGCCCTGACCACGGCGTGGAAATTCCGATGCCGGTGTGGCACCAGGATGGGTAGTTTGCCCAGATGACCGCTGTCCCGATGGCCACCTCGCGCCTGCAGTTCCACACGGATCCCGGCGAGTTCCTCGCCGCGGCCGGTGACCACCTGGCCGCCGATCCGGTGATCAGTACGGTGGTGGCCGGCTTCGCGCACCGGCGGTCGGCGCAGCAGGCCGATGGGATCGCGCAGCCCGACCGCGACTGGTGGTTGGTGGTCAGGGACGAGTCCGGCGCCGTGGTCGGTGCCGGGATGCGCACGGCTCCGTTCGCGCCCTACCCGCCGTTCCTGCTGCCGATGCCCGACGAGGCGGCCGTGGCCCTGGCCTGCACGTTGCACGAGCGCGGGGAGGAGGTGCTCGCGATCAACGGGGCGCTTCCCGTCGTCGAACTGTGCGCCGCCGAGCTGACCCGGCTCGGTGGGGGGCGGGTGCAGGTCAGCCAACACACGCGGCTGCACGAGCTCGGCGAGCTGGTCCGGCCGGAGCCCGCGCCCGGCTGCCTGGTGGCCGCGACCGAGGACGACGTGGACCTGGCCACGGAGTGGTTCGGCGCGTTCATGGGCGATGCCGACGAACAGGCGGGCCGTCCGCGGGGGCCAGCGCGCACAAGGCGCCCGAGCGTGCGGAGTTGCTGCGCCGGCTCCGTGCCGGGCGGATGTGGTTCTGGGTCGACGAGGAAGGGCAGCCGGTGCACCTGACGGGTGCCAAGCCACCATCGTTCGGGGTCGCGCGGGTGGGTCCGGTGTACACGCCCCCGACGCAGCGCGGGCGCGGCTGGGCCAGCAACGCGGTCGCCGAGGTTTCCCGGCGGCTCCAGGCCGAGGGTGCGCGGGTGTGCCTGTTCACCGACCAGGCGAACCCGACCTCGAACAAGGTCTACGCGAGGCTCGGCTACCGCCCGGTGGTCGACATGGCCAACCTCGTCATCGTGCGCTGACGCGATACCAGCTCGGCGGTGCGGCCGGGTGCCAGTCCGGCTGACCGCGACCGGCAGCTCTTCGTCACGGCGAGAGCGCCCGGCCGTCAGGTTGGCGTTCCGGCTCGCACGTCCCGGCCCGAAGCTTAGGCTGAACATTGGCGCCTCGGTGGCGCCAAGGAGATTCCGTGCTCTGGCCAGCCGGCGCCGCATCGGCCGGCTTGCGTGTTGTGGCCACGCTCGACCGCCTCCGGTCGAAGGCAGGTCGGCGTCCGCCCGGACCGCGCCAGGTAGTCGGCGGAAAGAGGATTCTGATGGCGACAGCAACGATGGCGACAGACGTACGCGCGTTCCGCGTTGATGTCCCGGCGGGAGATCTCGTCGATCTTCGCCGACGCCTGGCCACGACCCGGTGGCCCGATCCGGAGACGGTTCCGGATCAATCACAGGGCGTGCAGCTGAGCCACCTTCAGAAGCTCGCCCGGTACTGGACGGCGGACTACGACTGGCGCAAGGTGGAGACGAGGCTCAACGCCCTGCCGCAGTGCATGACGAACATCGACGGCCTCGACATCCACTTCATCCACGTCCGCTCTCCCCATCCGAACGCTCTGCCGCTGATCATCACCCATGGCTGGCCCGGCTCGATCCTGGAATTCCTGAAGGCCATCGGTCCGCTCACCGACCCGCCGGCTCATGGTGGCCGGGCGGAGGACGCCTTCGACGTCGTCATACCCTCGATGCCCGGCCATGGCTTCTCGGAGAAACCGCAGGATACGGGCTGGGATCCCGACCGAATCGCGCGCGCCTGGGCCGAGCTGATGGGACGCCTGGGATACGAGCGTTATGTGCACCAGGGCGGCGACTGGGGGGCACTCGTCGCGCATGCGATGGCGCGCCAGGCGCCGCCGGGGCTTCTGGGCATACATCTGAATATGCCGGCGACGGTGCCGGGCGACCTGGCGCAGGTAATCATGGGTGGCGATCCGGCCCCGGCCGGGCTGTCCGCTGACGAGAGGCGGGCCTTCGAGACGCTGAGCGGCTTCTTCCTGAAGAACGCCGCCTACGGGGTCATGATGCAAACCCGACCACAGACCGTGGGCTACGGCATCACGGATTCGCCCGTCGGCCTGGCAGCCTGGCTTCTTGACCACGGTGACGGTGATGGCCAGCCGGCCGGGGCGATCCAGCGGGTGCTCGAAGGGCAACCCGCGGGCGACCTCGCGCGGGACGATGTCCTCGACGACATCTCGCTCTACTGGCTGACGAACACCGCCGTCTCTTCCGCGCGGCTCTACTGGGAGAACAAGTACGACTATTTCAGCGCCGCGTCACAGCAGACGGCGGAGATCTCGCTCCCCGTGGCGGTGACCGTGTTTCCGGGCGAGATCTACCGTGCGCCGAGGAGTTGGGCGGAGCAGGCCTACCGACAGCTCAACTACTTCAACGAGGTCGACCGGGGCGGTCACTTCGCGGCATGGGAGCAGCCCCAACTGTTCGCGGCGGAGCTTCGAGCGGCCTTCCGATCGCTGCGATGACGGGTGAGCCGACCGGCGCCATCAGCGTCCACCGGAGACGGTCGGCTAAGCCGGCTGGAAGGGCCACTCCTCGAACGAACGGCAGCGCCCGTCCTCGGCAAATCGCATGATCCACAGGTCGCGGTACTCCTGCTCGACCGGTTCGCCGTACCGGACCTCCACTCGGGCGACCGCGGTGTCGCCCTCGACCGCGACGATCTCGCTGGTCAGCTGGAACACCTCGTCGGGGCCGTCGCGCTCGTCCTCCCACATCCGGGCTATGGCCGGCAGGCCGATGACCGGCGTCCGGTAGGGCCCCTGCAGATAGCTCGCCGCTTCGGTGAAGATCGTGGCGAGCACCTCGGTCCCCGGCGTGCGCCACGCCTGCTCGTAGGCCGCGACCCAGCCCGTCACCTGCTTCCGATCCACAAGTACCCAGCTTGCCAGCTGACCGCCGTCAGGTGGCGCGGTCGGGCCAGGCCGCGCCGCGCGGATGTCGCCGTCCGCGGCCGTCCCGGCCTGACCGGCCCTGCCGGCGAGCGGTCAGGCCAGCAGCTCGGCGAGTGCGTCGGCGAAGACCTCGTGGTGCCGGGCGACGTCCTCGACGGTGGTCTGCGGGCACATCAGCGCCATGTTGTGGAACGGGGTCAGGAGGACGCCCCGGTTGATCAGGTAGACGTGCAGGTAGTCCTCCAGGTTGGGATCGGCGCAGGCCGCTGACTCGGTGCCGGTGCGGGGAGCCGGCGCGGCGAAGCGGTACTCCACCCGCGCGCCGAGTTGGCTCACCGACCAGGGCAGCGCGTGCCCTTCGATGATCTTGCGAATGCCCTCGGCGAAAACGGTCGCCACGTCGATCATGCCGGCGAACGCGTCGTCGGTGAGTACCTCCTGCAGGGTGGCTCGGGTGGCCGCGATCGACACCGGGTTGCCGGCGAGGGTGCCCCCGACACCGCCCATGTCCACCAGGTCCAGGTCCGCCCGGCCGGTCAACGCGGCGGCCAACTCGGCGGACAGGCCGTACGCGCCGACCGGGACGCCGCCACCGATGGCCTTGCCGATCGTGACCACGTCCGGCGTCAGCCCCCAGGCGGCTGTCGCGCCGCCCGGCCCGGCAGAGAAGGTGTGCGTCTCGTCGTTGATGAGGTAGGTGCCGTGCTGCCGGGTGAGCGCGCGAACCCCATCGAGATAACCGGGCTCGGGCAGCACGATGCCGATGTTGGTCAGCGCCGGCTCCATCAGCACCGCGGCGACGTCGCCGTGTGCGAGTTCGCGGGCCAGGCCGTCGAGGTCGTTGAATTCGGCGACCCGGCTGGTCACGGTCACGTCGCAGGGGGCGCCGACGTTGCCCTCGCGGCTGCGCGATCGCCCGTCCGGCCCGACCACGATCAGTGATTCGTCCACCGAGCCGTGGTAGCAGTAGCTGTTGACCAGGATGCGGGGTCGGCCGGTGACGGCGCGCAGCAGCCGGATCGCCCACCGGTTGGCGTCGGTGGCGGTCAGGGTGAAGCTCCAGGCGGGCAGCCCGAAGCGTCGGCTCAGCTCGGCCCCGACCGTCGCCGCCTCCTCGGTGGGCAGCATGGTGCTCGCTCCGCCGAGCTCGGCCAGTCGACGGGTGACCGCGGCGACGACCGGGTCCGGGGAATGTCCGGCCATCGCGCCGGTGTCGCCGAGACAGAAGTCAACGTAGTCGTTTCCGTCGATGTCGGTGAGTCGGGCCCCGCGGGCCCGGTCCACGTACACGGGGAAGCCGGCGGCGTTCTTGTTCATCCAGGTCATCGGCACCTTGCCGAACAGGTGCTCGGCCCGGGCGTACGCGGCGGCCGACCGGGGGTGCCGGTCGACGAACTCGGCCCGCTCCCGCTCAAGGAGCCTGTTGAGACGCGCGCGGTCAATCCCGTCAGCTACGAAATCCGTCGACATCGGGCGAGGTTACCAACGAAGTGCTCATCGAACCAGTAGCTGTGCGACTGATTCCCTCCTCTCGCGCCGGGCAGCCCAACGTTCCCTTCCGTCCGCGGGATGAGCGGAGGACCGGCCGCGCACCCGGCATGATGGGAGGAGCCGCCAGGAACTGGAGGAATGAGGCATGAGGCTTGGCCTGCACTACTGGAACTTCTCCACGCCCGCCGACCCGGCCGAGATCGCCCCGGCCCTGGCGGAGACCGCAAGGATCGCGGAGCAGGCCGGCGTCTCGACATTCACGGTCATGGACCACTACTTCCAGATGGAGTTCACGACGTCGGCCGACGAGCCGATGCTCGAGGCCTACACAACCCTGGGCTACGTGGCCGCGAAGACGGAACGGATGACACTCGGCGTCCTCGTCACCGGAGTGATGTACCGCCACCCGGGCCTGCTCGCCAAGATTGTCACCACTCTGGACGTGCTCTCCGGCGGGCGCGCCCAGCTCGGCATCGGCGCGTCGTGGTACGAACGCGAGCAGCGCGGCCTCGGCGTACCGGTCGTCCCGGTCGGCGAGCGCTTCGAACGGCTCGAGGAGACGTTGCAGATCTGCCGGCAGATGTGGAGCGCCAACAACGGCCCGTTCGACGGCAAGCACTACCAGCTGGCCGAGACGCTGTGCGTGCCGGCGCCGATCAGCCGGCCCCACCCCCCGATCATGATCGGTGGAGGTGGCGAAAAGAAGACCCTGCGGCTCGTGGCCCGCTACGCCGACGCCTGCAACCTGTTCGGCGAGAGCACCGCCCAGGTCGCACACAAGCTCGACGTCCTGCGGCAACACTGCGCCGCCGAGGGCCGGGACTACGACAGCATCGAGAAGACCGTGCTGGTCATGCGGCCTCCCCTGGCCGACGTCGACGCGTTCGTGGCCGAGGTGGCCGAGTACGCCGCGCTCGGCGTGACGGAGGTGCAGACGATGCCCGACCGCCACCCGGTCGAGTTCGCGCAGCAGCTGGCCAAGCAGCAGGTCGCGACGCTGCTGGCCGAACTCCCCTGAGCTACCCCTGGCCGATCAGCGGCGAACCAACGCTGACGACCCGTGGCGACCCGCCTCGCGTGGGCCCCGACGTCGAGGCCGATCGTCACCTATCCTTTCGGAGGTGCCGGCATCGCTGTCGCCCCGCCTCGCCGCGATCGTGAACGCCCTTCCCCTCCAGCCGCACTCCCGCGTCCTGGAGGTCGGGTGCGGCCCCGGGGCCGCCGCACGAGCCGTGGCAGCCCGGCTCACCACCGGCCACATCCTGGCCATCGACCGATCCGCCCGCGCCATCGCACAGGCGGAGGCCGGTGCGGCGCCCGAGATCGCCTCCGGCCGCATGAGTGTCTGCCAGGTCGCGGCCGAGGATTTCGTCCTGCACGACGGCGAAGAACCGTTCGACATCGTGTTCGCCGTCCGCGTCGGTGCCCCCGACGGGCGACATCCCCAGGCGGGTCAACGGGTGTTGCCGCGGATCGCCGTGGCGACCAGGGCCGACGCCCGCCTCTTCGTCGACGGCGGCGACCCGCTTCGCGAGATTCCCATCCCGCGGTCGTGAGAGCTCCTGCCGGCGGTCCCGGTGGTGGCCGGGCGCGTCAGCGCGCCCGGCCACCAGGACCGAGGTCAGGTCAGCCCTGACCCCCGAGGTACATCGCGTTGAACAGCAGGCGGTAGGTGCCGTGCGACTGGGCCCGGTGCTGCGGCTTGAAGCCGATCATCACGACCTGTCCGTCGCCCACCTTGGCCGTGACCACGGCGCCCTTCCCGCCGATGACGTCGTCACCGAGGAGGAAACCGCTCTTCAGCAGGTTCGTCTTCGGCCAACTGGCCGCCACCGTGACGCCCGTGGCTCCCTGCTCGACCTCGAACGCGGGGCCGTTGGCGACGAACACCGACGCGGTCAAGCCAAACCCGGCGCCGACCGGGTCGGTGGCGTCGACGTTGAGGTTCAGCACCGATCCCGGGATGTTGTACCGGGTGTCGGCCACCCCTTCGGTGACGTCCTTGACCGGGACCCCGAACGCCTTGATCGGCAGCTGGGCCGCCTTGTTCAGGGTCACCAGCGTGCCGCCCGCCTCGACGAACGCCTTGAGCTTGGCCACGCCCGCGTCGGTCATCCCGCCGGTGTACTCCGGCGGCAGCGATCCCGCCGCCCGGCCGTTGCGCATCGAGTTGTACGTGGCGTCGGGCAGCACGATCGTGTCGTACTTCGCCCGCAGGTCACCGGCCCGAACCGCCGCGTTCGTCAGCTTCTCGTAGCGGAAGCCGAACTGGTCGAGGATCAGCCGGGTCCAACCCTCGTCGTAGTTGTTGAACCCGTCGTACAGGCCGATCCGTGGTGCGGCGAGGGTGGTCACCTTCGCCGGTTTCACGTCCACCGCCGCGATGCTGAGCCCGAGCCGGGTGGCGAGCGACGTTACCCGCTCGTCCGTGCCTGCCGCGGGCGTGACCAGGAAGGTCCCGGCCGGCAGGGTGCCGGTTCGGGTGGTCGCCTCGCCGCCGCTCCGGGAGACCTTCTCCCCCGCCGCGAGCAGCGAGTTCACCGCGGCCGAGCTGTCGTTGACGCGGGCGTCGAGGGCGTACGCGTACTTCGGTGCGCCCGCCACCACCCCGGCCGGCACGGCCGGCCAGTCGACCTGGCGGGTGGTCGCCGGGACCGGCTGGTCGAGCTTGTCGACGGTGACGCCCATCTGGAACGACAGGGTGTAACCGGTGATGTCGTACGGCGGCTCCAGCGGACCGCCGGGGTAGAGTCGACGGTCCGGGTACTTCTGCGCGTTGAGCAGGTCCAGGACCGCCGCCCGGTAGGGCTGGGCCTCCCGGACGAGGTAGCTGCCGGCCGGGTAGGTGCGGTTGCCCACGGTGAACGAGCTCACCGCCTGCTCGACCCGGATGTTGTTCCACCGCAGCTTGTCCACCAGCTTCGTGGCGGTCGGGAAGTCGGCCTGGTCGGCCGGGATGACGTAGGTCGTGCGGGCGCCGTCACGCGCGCCGTCCCGGGCCATCTGCGACGCCCCGTAGAGCAGGGACTCCCGGTCGTCGCTGGCCACGCGCAGCATCGCCCACGAGGCCGTCTTGATGTAGTCGCAGCTCTGCGAGAGGTGCCACTCGCCGCCCTTCCACGGGCTGGGGTAGAACACCGACGGCTCGCTGGTCGAGGTGCCGTCCGCGAAGGTCTTCGGGAACGTCGCGGGGTCGTACACCCGGGGCGTCGCCGAGGCGTGCGCCGTCTCGGTCAGGATGCCGATCTGGTTGTGGTAGTACGGCGCGGTCCGCGCGCCGCCGTTCCACCAGATGTCGTACGACTGGCGCGCCAGCGCACCGCCCTTGTCCTCCCGTTCCAACCGCTGCCCCATCGCGTCGCCGACGAGGTTGACGCCGCGGACCACCTGGGGGTGGATGTTCGGGTTCAGCGGGTCCTCGTACGGCGGGATGCTGATTCGCGCCGGGAAGACCGCCGTCTGGTGCACGTTGTGCATGACCTGCGGGATCCACTCGTGGAACAGCTGGCGCCCGACGTTCTGGGTCTCCTGCAGGTTGAACATGTACCAGTCACGGTTGTTGTCGTGCCCGGCGTACTTCTGGTAAAGCTCCGGATAGCCGGCGTCCTGGTAGGGGCCACCGAGGTTCTGGCGGTACCACTCGGCGACCTTGGTCCCACCGTCCGGGTTGACGTTCGGCACGAGCAGGGTGATGACGTTGTCGCGGATCGCGCGCGCCTCGGGCGTCTCGCTGGTCACCAGGTCGTAGGCGAACTGCGGGGCGGTCTGGTGACCGGCCACCTCGGTGGAGTGGATGCCGAAGTCGACCCAGGCGATGGTCTTGCCGTTCTTCGCCAGGTCACGCGCCTCCGGTGCGGAGAGCGCGTCGCCTTGGGACAGCTGTACCGAGGTCTTCCGGTAGCGCTCGAGGTCCTTGTCCTTGAGGTTCTTCTCCGAGGAGACGATGGCCATCAGTTGCGGCCGGCCCTCGCTGGTCTTGCCGATCTCGACCAGCTTCATCCGGTCGCTGGCCTTGTCCAGCGCGCGGTAGTAGTCGGCGATCTGCTCGTACGTGGCCAGCTTGTAGTCCGCGCAGGGAACCCAGCCGATCACGGACTCCGGCTTGGGTACCCGGTCTCCTGCGGTGGCGACGGTTCCCGACGTCAGCACCGGCGTACCGATCAACGTCAGTACGCAGGCGAGTGGCACCGCGGTCCGAGACAGTCTTCGTTTCACCTGACACCCCTTCACAGCACATTGCACGACGGAAAAGGGACCGACAGGGGCGGCCGCGCCAGATCGGATGAGATCGATTCAACAGGCTTCGATCAATTTCAGGAACGCTCTCGGCGGCAATTGAGCAAATCTTGAGCCTTGCTGATGTTGCCGAACCCGGCCCGGACAGCCTGGTCCGGAGTGATCGGCGTCGCGTCCGCGATCCGGCTCGTCAGCAGGTGAGGTATTGAACGAAGCCGGACGTTTCAATGGCACGGCAGAATTGCGGTCGAGGTTTCCTCAACGACCGCACACATATTCGCCCCGCGACCCGTCGACAATGACGGAGGGCGGGAACACTTTCCCGCCCTCCGTCTGGGCTACTGGGTGAGCTCGGCGACCTGTTCAGCCGTCAGCCGAAGCGCCTCCGCAGGAGCTTCAGCGCGCATCCTGGCCGTCGCGGGCGGGTCGGCGGGCCGCCGCAGATGCCAGTCCGTCGTCGCCTGGTAGGCGGCCACCACCGACAACAGCCGGTCCTCGGCGTACGGCAGTCCACCGAGGATGGTGCCGATCGGTACGCCCGCGGCGGTGAACCCGATCGGGAAGGCGATCTCCGGCAGGCCCAGGATGTCGAAGGGCACCGGGTCGGTCTGCACCACCACGTCGCACACGTCGAACAGGTCGTTGAGCACCCGTTCCATCAGCAGCAGTTTGGCCCGCTGGCCGGTGAGGAACTCGTTGCCACCCAGCAACGCTCCCTGCAGCCAACTGGTCACCGACACGCCGAAACCGCGCAGGTCTGTCCGCAGGTACGGCATGAACGGCTCGCTGCGCTCCGGCAGCCGTATGTTGTTGAAGGTGCTGCCGGTCAGTTGGCTCCACCCGTCCGGCAGGGACACGTCCACCAGCGTCGCCCCGGGAATCTCGGCGAGCTGGGCCAGGTACCCCTGGCGGGCCGCCGCGGTGGCCGAGGTGCCGTTGGTGAAGCCGGGCAGCACGCCGATCCTGGTGTTCCACCGCAACCTGACCCGGTTCCTCCGGTAGACCGGGGTGGCCGCGTCGATGAGATCGGGCACGTCGGGCAGCCCCTGGCTGCGCGGGTCCGCCGGGTCCTCGCCCGCCATCGCGGTCAGCATGATGGCGGCGTCCTTGGCATCGCGCGCCAGCGGGCCCGGATGGTCCCGGGTGTAGCTGAGCGGGATGACGCCGGTCGCCGAGACCCGGCCCATGGTCGGCTTGAGTCCGGTCAGGTTCTGGGCGTTGGAGGGTGCGGTGATCGAGCCACCGGTCTGGGTGCCGATGCCGGAGGTGGCCATCCGGCCGGCCACCGCGGTGGCGGTGCCGGTGGACGATCCGCCGGGGTCGGTGTTGCGGTTGGTCGGCGTCCAGGCGTTCACCGTGGTGATCACGCCGGCGGGGGTGGTGGCCCGGGTGGTGGCCAGCGGACCCATCTGCGTCTTACCGAGGACGATCGCGCCGCCCGCCTTGAGCCGGGCCACCGCGGTCGCGTCGTACGGCGGCACGAAGTCCTTGAACAGGAAGGAGTTCGCGGTCGTCAGGACGCCTTCGGTGTAGTAGTTGTCCTTGATGGCCAGGGGAATGCCATGGAGCGCGCCGAGTCGTGGCGCGCGGACGGCAGCGCGTGCCGCCGCGGTGGCCGCGTCGGCGAGCACCAGGTTGAATGCCTGATAGGTGCCGTCGTACGTGGAGATGCGGGCCAGGTACGCCTCGACCAGCTGTTCGGGGGTCAGCTTGTTGGCACGGATGAGCCAGGCTGCCTCGGCGATGGTCAGCTCGGTCGGATCCGCGACCGCCTCCGGCCGGGGCTGGGTGTAGGCGTTGGGCTGGTCCAGGGCCCGGTTCCTGGTCTCCGCTCCGGGGTCGACGGACAGCGGGCCGACCGCCAGCGCCAACGACGGCGAGGCCACGGTGGCGCCTGCCGCGGAGGCGATGGCCAGCGCGGCGGCGCGGGCCAGGAACGCCCGGCGGTCGATCGAACGGTCGAGTGGTTCGGCAGTCATGCCTTCCGCCATTCTGTGCTGTTCGAGGGGTACAGAATCGGCACATGTTGCTGCGACAGCGCCCTCCCGACCTCGGGATCCGTGGCGTCGGGGGCGGGCAACTGGTACGCGGCCAGCGCCGCCACGGTGCCGCGCAGAAACGAGCGCAGCGAGGCGAGCACCGAATCCCGGCCCGGCGAGCCGGTCTCCGGGTCGGCGGCGCTTCCTGGCGGAAGTTGATCGAGATCGATACCGAGCGTGGCCAGCCGAGCTCGGATCAGGGTGTTCAGCTCAGCATCGGTGGGCGGAGTAGGGGCCATGGTGCTCCTCTGGTGATGCACGTCGCCGTGTTCCATCGAAGTGAGCCGAACCTAGGCTGGCCACACTGCCTGGAGGCACCTCGGGCATGGAAATTGAGGGACTCTTGAGTCTGCCCGTCCGACATGGACGAAGGCCGCCACGGTGACGAGCATGGGGGTGACGAGTTGCCCGGACAGTCAAGGGCGCGACGTGGAGCTGATCTCTGACTGTGCCGAGCGCTGTCCGCATCCGTGCCACGGTCACCACGACCGCCGGCGTATCCCACGCCGGCGGCACCCATCTCCGCGCAATTCCCGGCTGCGGCTCTCCCGCGAGCTCCGGCGAACGCGGCAATACGCACTATACATCTAGGCAGGTCAATGCCAAAGGGAGGGCGTCGCTACTTTCGTTACATTTTCCTTCATCTGCCTACTTGATATTCAAGTGATGACCGTCAATGCTCCTCGGGCAGTATTTTGGGCTCCCCAACCCGCTATCCGAAAGGTAGGGAACATGTCCACAAGACTGCTCCGCGGCCTGGCAGCTGTCGCGGTGGCGACCGCGGCGACGCTGGTCACGGCGGGCACCGCAGGCGCCGCCCCGGCCACCCTCACCACGCCGAACAGCGCCGTCATCGGAAGCTCCGCACAGCTCAGCCCCGAGGTGGCCCGTACCGCCACGGGTAACGGCCCCGACGCCCGGCAGCGGGCCCTGGCAGCGTACTGGACCCCGACCCGGATGAAGGCGGCCAAGCCGGACACCGAGATCCCCGCGGTGAAGTCCGCGCTCGCCGCGCGCGAAAGCGCCGGGCAGCGGGCGACCAGCACCACCCGCCCGCAGGGGCCGTCCGGCAGCGTGGCCCCGGCCGCGCCCGCCGTCGAACCGAAGGCCAGCGGATCCACCGTCACCTCGCCCGACATGTCGACGCAGGCCTACTACCCCAACTACCCGGTCGGCCACCCGGTGGCCCGCACCTCCGGCAAGGTCTACTTCACCCTCAACGGCGGCAACTACGTCTGCTCGGCGACCATCGTGAACACCGAGGGCAAGTCCGAGGTGTGGACCGCGGGTCACTGCCTCACCGGCAACCGGGCGTGGGCGACCAACTGGACCTTCGTCCCGAACTACAACAACGGATCGGCCCCCTACGGCTACTGGTACGCCACCCAGTTGTGGACGACCACGGCCTGGTTCAACAACAACGGTGACTTCGCCAACGACGTCGGGTCGGCAGTGATGGCCCGCAGCAACGGCTGGCGGATCACCGACTACCTCGGCGGACAGGGAATCGCCTGGAACTACCCGATCGGCCAGTACGACTACGCCTTCGGCTACCCGGCCGCGTCCCCGTTCAACGGTGAGGTGCTCACCGCGGAGAACGGCCCGACCTACGACGGGGGCGGCGGCACCATCTACATGCTGAACTACATGACGGGCGGTTCATCCGGCGGGGGCTGGCTGATGTCGTTCGACGGCAACTGGGGCTACCTCAACGGACACAACGACTTCAAGTACAACACCCTGCCGCAGTACATGTTCTCGCCGTACTACGGCAACCAGGTGGCCGACCTGTACAACACGGTCCGGAACATCTCCAGCTAGTGCGACCGAATGGCGCCGGGTCCGAGGCGGACCCGGCGCCATCCGTCGTCCAGGTCGCACGGATCCTGGCCCATCGCGCCGCCGCCTGATCGACACGCTCAGACGGGGACCTCGGCGCTGAGGACGATGGTCTTCTCCTCGGGGAGGTGGAGGAACTCGGCCTGACTGGCGGCGTTGTGGGCGAGACCGATGAACAGGCGTTTCCGCCAGGTGGCCAGCCCGGGATGTGGGGTGCACCGCAAGGTGATCCTCGAGACGAAGTAGGAGACCTCGTCGAGGTCTATCCCGCTGGCGAGGGGGTGGGTGGCGGCGCGGCGCAGGACCTCGGGGAAGTCGGTGGGATCCTGGAAGCCGAACACGGCGGTGATGTGGATGATCCCGTCGTTCGGGTCGCCGAGGTCATCGAGGGTCAGCCGCTGATCCCAGGGAATGTGCGGGACGTTCGCGGTACGGCCGGTAATGAGCACAATTCGCTCGTGCCGGACATGGTTGTGCGCGACGTTCGCGCGCAGTGCCAGTGGGGTGGTGTCCTTGTTCGGGTGGGGGAAGACCGCGGTGCCCGGCACCCGCGGGATGTCCGCGGCGTGCAGGGTGTCGATGAAGTCGCGTAGCGGGCCTTCGCGTTCGGTCCGTCGCGGGGTGACCAGCTCGGCTCCGCGCCGCCAGGTCACCAGGATCGTGAACAGGGCTACCGCGATGAGCAGCGTCAGCCAGCCACCGTGGCTCACCTTGGCCAGGTTCGCGGTGAAGAAGATCAGCTCGATGCTGCCGAAGACGACCCCGAACAGCACCACCCGCCGAGCGGACCAGCGCCACAGCGCCCGCGCGACGACCAGGACCAGAGTCGTGGTGATCAGGAAGGTGCCGGTGACCGCCACCCCGTAGGCCGCGGCGAGTTTCGTCGAGGAACCGAACGCGAACACCACCACCAGGACCGCCGCGAACAGGCTCCAGTTCAATCCGGGCAGGTAGATCTGCCCGTACTCGCGCTGGGACGTCTGCCGGATGCGCAGGTGCGGCAGGAACCCCAGCCGCATGGCCTCCCGGGACACCGAGAAGGCCCCGGAGATCACCGCCTGGGACGCGATCACGGTGGCCACGGTGGCCAGGACGACCATCGGCAGCCGCGCCCATTCCGGCATCAGGAGGAAGAACGGATTGGCCCGGCTGTCCGGTGCTCGCAGGATCAGCGCGCCCTGACCCAGATAGTTGAGGGTCAGCGCGGGAAACACGATGGCGAACCAGGCCCGGCGGATCGGGGCACGCCCGAAGTGGCCCATGTCGGCGTAGAGCGCCTCGGCGCCGGTGATCGCCAGCACCACCGCGCCCATCGCGACGAACGCGATGATCGGGTGGTCGACGACGAACAGAGCGGCATACGTCGGCGACAGCCCGCCCAGGATGCTCGGGCGACGGAACACCTCGGCCGCGCCGGCCACGCCCAGGCAGGCGAACCAGAGCATCATGATCGGCCCGAAGATGTTCCCGACCCGTCCGGTGCCCCACTGCTGCCCGGCGAACAGCACGGTGAGGATCACCGCCGACACCGGCAGCACGACCACTGCCAACTGCGGAGACGTGACCTCCAGCCCCTCCACTGCCGACAGCACGGAGATGGCCGGAGTAATCACACTGTCGCCGTAGAACAGGGCGGCGCCGAGCGCCCCGAGCGCCAACACGCTGGCGGCCCGCCTTCCGTTGGCGTTGCGCAGCGCCTGTCGGGCGAGGGCGGCCAGGGCCATCACCCCGCCCTCGCCGTGGTTGTCGGCTCGCAGAATGAAGATCACATACTTGATCGACACGATCAGGGTGATCGACCAGAAGACCAGCGAGATCACGCCGAACACGTCACGCGAGCCCGGGTCCAGGCCCCGGTCGAGCGTGAAGACGGTCTTCAGCGCGTACAGCGGGCTGGTGCCGATGTCGCCGTACACCACACCCAACGCGCCGAGCAGCAAGGTCGCCCCCGCCGCTCTTCCCGCCGCCGGGCCCGCCAGCGATGTCTGGGACGCCGTTCCACCGTCTTCCGTCGGCTCGGTGCCGCCTACCGCAGGCTGCTCGTTGTTCGCTTGCTCCGACACCCCACAGGCATACCAACCCGCACGCCGCCGTCTACCCGGGAAACCGGAACTGCACGGACGTGATTTTCTGTCGCTTTCGCCCGCCGAACTCGCTGGGATGGACGCCAGTTCACCCTGCGACCAACTCCTCGACCTGCGCCGCCGGTTCGCGGTGGGCCACCTGAGGCGTGGAGCGCCGGCCGGACCACAGCACCCGGGCCACGATGCCCGGCCCGAAGAGCCCCGGCGGCGGCGTCATCAGGTTGGCCACACTCAGGAAGCGCCGACCCACGACCGGGTGCCGCGCGGCGGCGGCATGCAGCCGGGTGACGTACCCGTTGAGGAAGCGGGTCCGGCGGCTGCGCGGTCCGACGACCGCCGGGTAGCGCAGGTCGGCGCCGACGGCCATGTCCCAGGGCACGTCCACCACCTTCGCCGCTCCGGCGAAGAAACGGCGGGGCAGTTCCCGCCTGCCCTGCCGGAGACAGTCGCGCAGCACCATCGCCTCCGCCGCGGCCACCGTCATGCCCTGCCCGTACGCCGGGTTGAAGCTGCAGATCGCGTCGGCGAACGCGATGAAGCCCTCCGGCAGGCGGGCGAGACGCTCGTACCGGCGGCGCACGCTGGTGTGCAGTCGCATCCGCTTCGGCGGGCCAAGCGGCTCCGCCCGGCTCAGCAGCGCGTGCAGCTCCGAGGCGGGCAGCCGCCCGGCGAAGGCGAGGTAACCCTCGGGGTCGATCGGCGGGGCCTGGTCCGGGCCGACGCCGAACAGCGTGACCATCCACCGGTCGCCCTCGGCCGAGATGGCCACCCCGCCGTACGGGACGGCCGGCGACGGGCTGCTGACGAAGGCGGCGAAGTTGGCCTCGCCCGGCGTGCGGCGGTAGTCGCGGGAGACGTACACCGTGTGGGGGTCCACCCGGTCCTCGACGGGCGGCTGGTAGCCGAGCTCGGCGAGCCAGGTGGGACCGCGGTTGCCGCGGCCGGTCGCGTCCACGACCAGGTCGGCGGCGTGGCGCTCCTCCCGTCCACCTCGAGGCAGGATCCGGGCGCCGGTGACGGTGCCGCCGTCGGCGTCGACGAGCAGTCCCAACGCCTCGCACCTGTCCCGGATCTCCACGTTGGGCAGGGCACGGACCCGGTCCCGGACGTACGCCTCCAGGGCGCGCCGGCTGACGCAGAGACCCTCCAGCCCGGAGGCGACCCGGGGGATCCGGTGGCCGTCGTTGACCCAGAGGCAGTCCCGCTGGATGTCGATGGCGGCGGCCCCCTGGGCGGTCAGGTCGCCGGTCAGACCGGGAAAGAGCTCCTCCAGGATCTGCCGGCCCCGGGCGAGCAGGCCGTGCGAATGCCCGCTCTGCGGCACACCCTTGCGGTCGGCGGCCGCCGCCGGCAACTCGTCCCGGTCGAAGACGGTCACCTTCGCGTACGACTCGCTCAGCACCCGCGCCGCAAGCAGACCGCCGATGCTGCCGCCGAGGACGATCACCCGCCCGGTGTCATTGGTGGTGGACACGGTTGACTCCGTTTCAATCAAATGGATGCATACAGTCAGCGGCACGGCGCCGCCGCAGGGAGAGCGAATTGGCGGACGGCTAGCTGACAGTGAATTTCCCGTCAGCGGCTCCGCCCTTCCGATCTGTCGACCGATCGATTTCCGACGGACAGAATCGCTGCTCAGGCCGCAACTATGGGCCTCGCGGCGGACGTGGTGACCGACATCTCAGTCGTCTACCGGTCAGTAGTTGCCGGCTATCAGCTCACCGAAAGGAGGACGGGGCGACCCGGCCGATCAGGCACCGCGAAAAGACGTAAAGGCAACTGCCCCCGGCGACGAACGGTCAGCACCCCGTCAAATTGGCAGGACCTCCCGAACCGCCGCCGAGCGCCGTCGTCGGTCGTCAGGGTGACCATCGGCTGCGCGTGTCCGGTTGCAGCAATGGCCAGGTCGCGCCGAGTTGCACCAGCAGTCGGGCTGACAACGCGGTCGCCTGGTATGAAGCCCGGTTCGGGTCGACCGCGTACGAGGGCTACTGCAACGGAGCTCGTGTCCCCGTCGGCGCGTCCCGCACTACAGAAAGCGTCCGCCTGGGCAACCTGCTTGCCCACCCCGGCGGCCCTGGGTTAGCCTTCCGACGGGCCCGGATGCCGGCGCGCAGCGCCACCCGGATCCCGATCTCCGTACTCTCCCGCCGGCGCATCGCCCGCCACACTGCGGACGCCTCGGCCCGAACTCCTGAGCCGCAGCCGATCCGGGAGCCCCAAGCGATTCGTCGCTGTGCATGACGCCCGCTAGTGGCGAAGCAGGCGGGCAGTCGAACGCGCCCGCATCTCGCGGACCAGGCGGCTGGCCGCGGACCGGCGAGGTGGCGACCAGGTGTGGCCGGACACGCGCTCGCGCCAGCGTCCGCCGGTGCGCTCCCCGCTCGCACGGCATCCATTTCCGCCCCCGGCTGCTCACCTCACCACCCGCCGGCACCGTCGCGCCGTCCTTGGCACCGGCACGCCCGGGCCCGGCGTTTCAGCCCGTCGCCGCCAGTCTCCGGCAGGCGACCGGACCCCACCACACCGAAAGGCACCCGATGAACACCGTGTCAACCTCACCGGTCCCGGTCAGCGGCATCCTCGACACCGTCGACGACCACGCCCTGCTCCGGGTCGACGGCTACCTGCCCTCCGCCGCCGACGCCTACGTCACCGCCGCCCAACTGCGCCGGTACGGCCTACGTCGCGGCGACCTGATCACCGGCGCGGCCGCCGCCGCACCGCACCGAGGCCGACATGCCCCGTTGGTCCGGCTGGACACCATCAACGGGATGGAGCCGGACGAGGCGAAGCGCCGTCCGGAGTTCTACAAGCTCACTCCGCTGTACCCGCAGGAGCGGCTGCGGCTGGAGACCGAGCCGCACATCCTGACCACCCGGGTGATCGACCTGGTGATGCCGATCGGCAAGGGTCAGCGGGCGTTGATCGTCTCGCCGCCGAAGGCCGGTAAGACGATGGTGCTGCAGGCGATCGCGAACGCGATCACCCGCAACAACCCGGAGTGCCACCTGATGGTGGTGCTGGTCGACGAGCGGCCGGAAGAGGTCACCGACATGCAGCGGTCGGTGAAGGGCGAGGTCATCGCGGCCACGTTCGACCGTCCGCCGCAGGACCACACCACGGTGGCGGAGTTGGCGATCGAGCGGGCGAAGCGCCTGGTCGAGCTGGGGCACGACGTGGTCGTGCTGCTCGACTCACTGACCCGGCTGGGCCGCGCCTACAACCTTTCCGTGCGCTCGGCCGGCCGTACGCTCTCGGGTGGAGTCGACGTCGCCGCGCTCAACCCGCCGAAAAGGCTGCTCGCCGCTGCCCGCAGGGCCGAAGAAGGCGGCTCCCTGACCATCCTCGCGTCCGCGCTGGTGGAGACCGGCTCCGCCGCCGACACGCTCATCTACGAGGAGTTCAAGAGCACCGGCAACGCCGAGCTGCGGTTGGATCGGGCGCTCGCCGACCGGCGCACGTATCCGGCCGTCGACGTCCGCGCCTCCGGTACCCGACGCGACGAGTTGCTGCTGAGCGACGGCGAGCGGCACCTGCTGCGCGGCCTGCGGTCCGCGCTGTCCCAACTGGATCGCCAGCCGGCCCTCGACCAGTTGCTTCACCAACTGGCCGCTACTCCTGACAACCTGGCCTTCCTCGGCCGGCTGGGCACCGTCGTTCGTGGCTAGAGTGCTGCTGTCGGGGTGGTGGCGGGCGCGGGGCCGTCGCCTCGGCACTTCGCTGCCGAGGCGACGGACGGGCAGGCCGGTCTAGCAGCGTGGCACGTTGGGGATGAAGCCGTCGTACCCGGTGAGCACGTACGCGTCGGCGATGTACCGGTTGGTGCCGATGCGGTTCCAGATGTTGCTCGTGCCGTAGGTGCCGGTCACGGTGGTGCCGGTGGTCTGGCAGTAGATGCTGACACTCGCGCCGTTGGCGACGGAGCCGACGATGGCGTAGCTGGTCCCGGGCCCGGAGCGGACGTTGAGGGTCCCGCCCCCGCCGGTGTTCACCGTGCCGGTGCCGATGCCGGTCACGCCGTTCACCAGCTGCATGTAGTACGTCCAGTTCCAGTTCGGGCCGGGATCGGTGTGCGTCGCCCCGGGCACCTCGATGTGGCCGATGATGTGCGCCCGATCCTTCGGGATGCCGTACTTGTTCGCCACGTTGCGGGTCAGCGCCGCCGAGGCGCGGTACATGGCGTCGGTGAACCAGCCGGGGTCGTCGACGTAGCCCTCGTGCTCGATGCCGATGGACTGGGTGTTGTAGGTCCAGTTGCCGGCGTGCCAGGCGATGTCCTTCTCCCGGACCGACTGGGTGACCGCCCCGTCGGAGGACCGGAACGTGTAGTGCGCGCTCACCTTGGCCGATGGGTTCTGGAACCAGCTGATCGACCCGGCGTAGGAGCCCTGGGTGACGTGGATGACCACGTAGTTAATCCGGTAGTCGGAGGGGCGGTTCGCCACGGTGTAGTTGCCGGAGTAGGCGGGCGCCCAGGCGGCGGGCCCGTAGTCGGTGCTCATCGTGCCGACGCCGCCCGTGCCGAGGGCCGGCACCCGGGCCAGTTCGCCCCGCTGCGGCACGACCCGCCGGCCGGTGACCGTCACCGTGCCATCCCTGGTGGACGTGAATCCGGCCGCGAGCAGGTCGTAGACGGTGTCCGCGTAGAGCCGGGCGACTGCCGGGTCGGTCGCGCCGCCGTACCAGGCGACTGAGCCGTACCACCGGCCGATGTCCTTGCGGTCGGCGGCGGTCAGGCCGGCCCGGTCGGCGTACGACCGCAGCACGGCGGCGGCTCCGGTGATGTTCGCGGCCGGGTCGGTGCGCAGTGCCGCGCGTTCGAGTCCCGTCAGCGTGGCCGCTTCGTCGAGGGTGTGCATGGACGGGTTGGTGGTGAGGTGCATCGGACCGTAGCCACCCGACGCGCTCGGGGCGCCGCCGTGCCCGTCCAGCCGGGTCTCGGCGTAGCCGAGCGCGACGAGCAGATCCCGTGGCACGTCGTAGCGGGCGGCGGCGGTGGCGAAGGCGGCGCTCAGCGGGCTGGCCGCGGCGCCGCCCGGTGCGGCGAAGGCGGGCCCGGCGGCCAGGACGGGCGGGGCGGACAGACCGAGGGTCAGGATCAGCATGGTGCCGACCAGCCGATTCGGTCGGCGCAGCGGGAACCGAAGGCGCACAGTAGCTCCTTTCCGGATGACCGGACGTTTCCGGCCGGGAAAGCCGGGTGGCCGCACCGTACACTGTGACGGTCGTCGATGTATAGTTCTTGCGATCATGTCGATCGCCCCGGCGAAAACTTCCATCAGGGCCGGCTGCAGCTCGACGCGAGGGACGACCCGCCGGCCGCCCGACGGGTAGATTGCCGTTGGCGAGGCGTTCCACGGCCTGCCAGGACGGCTGTGGCCAGCGGTTCAACATGCGGGAGGATGTCGTGCCGGCACAGCGCGCGGTGTTGGTCATCCCGGGCAGCGGTGGCTGCTAGCACCTGCCCCACCAGTTGTTCGCGGCCGATGCGGCGCGGCTTCGTGGCGGGAAGCTGCATGCGGATCACGGGCTGCGCGTACCGGGACCACTTGCGCGGTCGGCGGCGGTGCTGGGCGAGCTGGCCACGGCGGTGGAGGACTTCCTCGACCGCGTTCTCTGGCCCGACGAGCGGCGGTAGCAGCGGCGTCACTCCCGCGCTCAACCGACAGCGGCTGCCCCGCCGGTCGGTCCGTCCTGGACCGGGCCGGCAGGAGCACTCACCGGGTGAGTCTCGCCGAGACCCAGTTGGCCGCCTGCTCGACCGCCCGCCGAGACTCGTCGGTGTGGTCCAGCATGTCGAACGCGTGGCGCCCGTTCGGTACGTCGATCACCTCCACCGGCACGCCGGTGTCGGCCGCCGCCTTGAGGAACACCGCGACCGTCCCGGCCACCGCGACCGCCTCCAGGCCGACCCGGGTGAGCAGCAGCGGCGGTACGGGCGTACCCGGCTCGGTGACCGCGGCGGACGGCTCGAATCGCGGGTCGACGCCCCAGCCCGGCATCGGCGCGAGGACCGGGTACGTCAGCGCGATGGCCCGCAACCACGCGGGCCGCTCGCGGAGCCAGTCCGTGCTCAGCAGGCCCCCGCCGGAGAAGAACCAGAGGGCGATGCGATCGGGGTCGACGCGCGGGTCGGCACGTACCCGCCCCACGGCCGAGGCGACGTCGAGGACAGCGGTGGCGCAATCAGTGGCCGGGCCCTGCGCGGTGGCAACCACCCGCATCCGGTGCTCCACGGTGACCGCGACCAGGCCGAGCGAGGCGAGCAGGTTGCCGTAGCCGCGATAGACGGGCCAGTCGCGCGGTGTCGCGTGAAGCTCGGGCGGGAGCGGGCCGCCATGCACGAGGATCACGGCGGGCCGCGGCTCGTCGCTCTCCGGTAGGTACCAGTCGAGGTTCGACTCGCGCTCGTGTCGACACTCCGCCGGGCTCAGCACGGAAGGGCGAAGGTAACCGGGCACCTCTTCCATGATCAGAGTCTGGCACATAGGGGCCGGGGGACGCTGTCCCCAATGGGCGAACAGCCGGCCAGGAACACCTCGGCCCGGCAGTTCTCCACGGCGGTCAGTCGCCGGACCTGGGGGCCGGTCAGCGGGCGGCGGTGCGCAGCAGTTCCGCCACTCGCCGGTGTGGGAGCCCGGGTACGAAATGCCCGTCGCGGCCGGTCATGTCGGTGCCCGCGACGAGGGCGTTGACGACGGCTTCCTCGACCGCCTGGACACACGCCTCGTAGAACGGATCCAGGTGCCCCCACGGGACGAAGGCGAGCTGCTCGAGCCGTTCCGTCGACGGGCCGGGGTAGTGGCTGACGAGCGTGCCGGGGTTCGCGGTGGAGAAGGCCAGGAACAGGTCCCCGGAGAAGTGCGAGCCGCTGGTGCCGGTACGGGCCAGGCCCAGCGGTACCCGCCGGGCGAGGGCGGTGCACTGACCGGGCAGCAGCGGCGCGTCGGTGGCGACGACGACGATCACGGAGCCCGCTCCCGGCGGCGGGGCGCCGCCCGGCATGGGCACCTCGCCGCCGACCAGCCGCCCGACGGGCACGCCGGCGAGCGTCAGCTCGGGACGTGCGCCGAAGTTCGCCTGCAGGAGCACGCCGACGGTGTACGTGACGCCGGCGAAGCGAACGATCCGTGACGCGGTGCCGGTGCCGCCCTTGAAGTCGTAGCACGTCATGCCGGTGCCGCCGCCGACCGATCCCTCCGGTACGGGGCCGCCGGCGGCGGCATCGAGTGCCGCGACGACGGTCGCCGGCCTGACGTGGTCGCCGTTGATGTCGTTCAGGCGACCGTCGAAGGTCTCGGCGACCACGGGCAGCAGCCAGGCGTCGGTGTCGGGACGCTCGCGCAGCATCCAGTCGATCGCGCCCCGGTGGCCGGCGCCGACCGCGTGCGTGTTGGTCAGGATGACGGGCGTGGCCAGGATGCCGCTCTCGGCGATCCACGCGGTGCCGGTCATCTCTCCGTTGCCGTTGAGGACGTGCACGCCGGCGGCGCAACCGTCCCGGACGCCGGAGCGCCCCCGGGGCAGGATGGCGGTCACGCCGGTGCGTACGGGCCCGTGCCCGACCCGCAGCGGCCCGTCGCCGGAGATGAGCGTCTGCATCCCCACCTCGACGCCGGGCACGTCGGTGATGGCGCCGAACGGCCCGCTCGTGCCCTGGCGGGGGAACCCGATCGCCTCGGCTCGCGCTCTCGCCGCCCGCTGCCCGCCCTGCTGCTCCACGCGGTCAGTCTTTCAGCGCGACCGTGTGGAGCTTGCGCCGGAGGAGGGCGCGTTCGGGTTCGGTGCCGGCCAGCGCGAGCGCCTCGGCATACGCCGCGGCGGCCTCGGCGTTCCGTCCCAGCCGGTGCAGCAGCTCCGCGCGGGCGGCCGGATAGGGATGGTAGCCGCGCAGCTGGGGCTCGCCGAGCAGCGCGTCGAGCAGCGCCAGGCCGGCCTGTGGGCCGTCCCGCATGGCCACCGCGACGGCCCGGTTCAGCGCGACGACCGGTGACGGCGTCAACGCGTGCAGCACCTCGTACAGCGCCGCGATCTGCGGCCAGTCCGTGCTGGCGAAATCGACCGCCTCGTCGTGCAGCGCGGCGATCGCGGCCTGCACCCCGTACGGCCCAGGCGGCCCGCCGGACAGCGCCACCTCGACCAGCCCGCGTCCCTCCTCGATCATCGCGCGGTCCCACCGGCCGCGGTCCTGCTCCTCCAGCAGCACCAGCGCGCCGTCCGGGCCGCTGCGCGACTCCCGCCGCGCATACACCAGCAGCATCAACCCGAGCAGCCCCGCGACCTCCCGCTCGCCGGGCAGCAGCCGGCGCAGGATCCGCGCCAGTCGGATGGCTTCCTCGGCCAGGCCCAGCCGCTGCAGGCTCGGGCCGGAGCTCGCCGCGTACCCCTCCGTGAAGATCGAGTAGCTGGCCTGGAGCACCACCGGCACCCGCTCGGGCAGCTCGTCCACGGCCGGCACCCGGAACGGGATTCGCGCCTCGCGGATCTTCTTCTTCGCCCGGGTGATCCGCTTCGCCATCGTCTCGATCGGCACGAGGAAGGCGCGCGCCACCTCGGGCGTACTCAGCCCGGCCAGACAGCGCAGGGTCAACGCCACCCGGTCCTCGGCGGGAAGGGCCGGGTGGGCGCAGGTGAAGAACAGCTGCAGCCGCTCGTCCGGTAGCTCGCCGTCGGCGTCCGGGGGTGGGGCGGGGTCGGCCCGGTCCGCGTCCACCTGCAGCAGCGCGAGCCGTGCCGCGTACGCGCGATCGCGCCGCAGCCGATCGACGGCCCTGCGCCGCGCCGTGGTCATCAACCAAGCCCCCGGCTTCGGCGGGACGCCGTCCACCGGCCAGTGCGCCAGCGCCGCCTCGACCGCCTCGGAGGCCGCCTCCTCGGCCAGGTCGAGGTCGCCGAACCGGCGGACGAGCGCCGCCAGCAGCCGGCCGTGCTCCTCGCGGAACACCGCCTCCACGGACGCCGACGACGCCCCGCCCGCCATCCCGGAGCCAGCAGGCGCCACCTCAGACCCCAAACTCGGCGACCGGCCGCACCACGACGGATCCGCCCCCGCGCGCGCCCGGGCAGCGGGCGGCCCAGTCCAGAGCGATGTCAAGGTCCGGTACGTCGATGACGTAGAAGCCGCCGAGCACCTCCCGGCTCTCGGCGAACGGCCCGTCGGTCACGATCTGCCGGCCGTCCTGCCCGACCCGCACCGCCGTGGCGGTGACCAGGTCCGCCAGCGACTCCCCGGAGACGAAGATCCCCGCCTCCCGCACCTGCTTGTCAAAGGCGATCCAGTCCTGGACGTCACAGCCGGCGGCCTGCCCGTCCCCGTCGACCTTGCCGGCGTTGATCAGCAGCATGTACTTCATGTCCAAACTCCTATCCCGTTGTCGGGTACGGCGGGCCGCCGTACGCCATAACCACGGACGGGACATGGCCTAATGGACACGCCCGGTAGGAATTTTCTCGCAGTGACGCTCCGCTTTCTTGGGCGTAGTCACCGAGCCGGCTGGCCGGCCGGGCACGCCGGCATTCCGTCCGTCCCGGTTCAGCAGCGGCGCTCAGCCGGTCTCGGGGCGGCAGTCGGCCTTCGTCCGGCCGGCCGCGTAGCGGATGCCGCCGAGCAGGTGGGCCCGGAACGCCGCCTCCGTGTAGGAGGCCCGGGTGTGTCCGCCGCCGGTGTAGAAGGCGCGGCCGCCGGCGTACGACTTGCACCAGGCGTGCGGGTGGTCCCTTCCCATCGAGCCGCCGGAGTATGACGACTCGTCCAGGCTGGCGAGCACGTGCGCCGTGGTGCGGGCGTTGGTGCGGTAGTCGTACCACTCGTCGGTGCGGAGCCAGGCCGCCGGCAGGTGGGCGGTGGCGGGGTGCGTCCGGTCCTCGACGGTGATGGTGGCCGGTTGGACGGCGGGGTGGGAGGCGAACCAGGCGCCGACGAGGTTGCCGTAGAACGGCCAGTCGTACTCGGTGTCGGCGGCGGAGTGCACCCCGACGAAGCCGCCGCCGGCGCCGATGTACGACTCGAACGCGTCCTGCCGGGTGGGGTCGAGCACGTCGCCGGTGGTGTTGAGGAAGACCACCGCCTCGTATCTGGCGAGGTTGTCGGCGGTGAACTGCGCGGCGTCCTCGGTGGCGGTGACGGTGAAGTTGTTGGCCGCGCCGAGGTCGCGGATGGCCTGGATGCCGGCCGGGATGGAGTCGTGCAGGAAGCCGGCGGTCTTGGCGAACACCAGCACGTCGTAGGGGACGTCGGTGGCCGCTGTCGGGGTGACCGGGGTGGTGCAGGCGAGGGTGGCGAGGACAGCGGTGGCCGCGCCGAGGGCCGGTCGGAGGTGTCTCATCTCGCTCTCCAGGGCCGTACGGGGTGCCGGGCCGGAACGTCGTCAGTATGCGCCGCGCGGTTCCGCGCGCCGTTACGCTGGGGAGATCACCCTTGCGGGGGTGTGGCAGGCCGGGGTGGCCTGCCAACTCGAGAGGCAACCGATGACCAGCGAGGAAGCCCGCCCTGGCCTGGCACCCGGTGCCCGCTCCCCGGTGGGCACCATGTTCGCGGCGCTGTACGGCGAGCTGGCGCCGCATCCGTGGCGGGACCCGGACGCCGACCCGGATACGTACATCCTGTTCTACGACAGGTCGCTCGCGATGGGCTGGCTCGACGACATCGGCGGGGTGCTTCGGAAGACCGCCTGGGGCATCGAGGAGCGAGAGGTCGGGGCGGCGGGCCTGTGGGGCATGAACGACGCCGGGCAAGCTCACCCGCGCGCGGCTTCAGAGGCGTCACTGGCCGCATGGTTTCAGGTGGGGGTCGAGGCGGTGCCCGGCGATCGGCCGCTGCCGGTGCAGCCGTTCCTCCGCTGCGCCGGCGATGCGGTGGCGCGGATCGGCACCTTGCAGCTGCGGGCGGTGCAGGTGTTGTTACCCGTCCAGGGCCTTGACCCCGGGTCGCGCCCGGCGTACGCCCCGATACCTTCGGTCCGCACCGCCGGGTGGTTCGGCGGCGGTGATCCGCGGTCGAGGACGCCGGTGCGGGTCACGCTGGACAGCGGCCAGGCGGCGTCCATCCTCTCGGCGGCGTCGGAGATGCGGGAGCGGATGAGCGGGCTGGACCAGGATGTGTTCGTGTGCGAGTCGCATTCCCTGGCCGATCACGATCCGCTGGCCGGGACGGCCCTGTTCGACGACGGGCTCTGGAACGGCCCGTCGTCGCTGCACCGCGTGACCTTTCACGGGACGCTCGCCGAGTGGTCACTGGATGCGCTCGGCTGGCTGGGCGGCTTCCTCGCCGACCTGGGTGCTTGGCACGGGGTCACCACCCCGCTGCTGCTCACCGCCAGCCGGGCGTAGGCACGCTGGCGGTTATCGGCGCTGCTCCCAGTCGGCGCGGGTGAGTGCGTACTCGACCTCGCCGTGTTCGGAGCCTTCGATCGCGTCGGGCCAGTCCCCGGTGAAGTTGCGCAGGAACGACAGGCCCGCCTTCTCCATCACCCGCCGGGATCGGCTGTTGACCGCCATGGTGTTCGCGGTGACCCGCTTTACGCCGAGGTCGGTGAACCCCTTGTCGATCAGGGCCCGCGATCCCTCCGTGGCGTAGCCCTTGCCCCAGGCGGCCTGGTTCAACCGGTAGCCGAGTTCGACCGCCTCGGGGCTGTGCTCGTCGAGGGGACGGAACTCGAACCATCCCAGGAAGGTGCCGGTGGCCTTCTCCTCGGCGGCCCAGTAGCCGCGGGTACCGAAACACGGGTAGTCGCGCAGGAGGTGCGGCAGGGTCCGCTCCTGGATCGTGTCGCGGCTCGTCGGCCGGCCACCGTTGATGAAGCGCATGACGTCGGGGTCGTTGTCCAGGGCGACGAGGTGGTCGACGTCGGCGTCGGTGAACGGGCGCAGCACGAGCCGCTCGGTTTCCAGGAAGGCATCCACGACGCGATCTTCACCGGCGTGGGCCGGCCCCGCCACCGGATATTGGTGTCTCGTCAGATGGATCGGGCGTCGGGTGATCCGGCCGGTCCGCGCAGGCCTGGTGACTGACTTGCCGGGCCTGGCAGCTGTTCAGGTGTTGAAACCGAAATGTCTAGAAGTTGGCGGGAGTCCACAACTGCGGTTGGCGGATGTCCACAACATTCGCCGTCCGCCGGTGGCGGGTCCGACGATTTGCCTACCGGCCGGTAGCGGACAAAGTTGTGACGGGGACCCCTGCCCCGAGGGAGTCCCCGTCATGTTGTGAACGCACTTTTGGGAGGCTTACTCGGTGTTCAGCCGCATCGCCATCGTCAACCGGGGAGAGGCCGCCATGCGGCTGATCCACGCCGTTCGCGAGCTCAACGCCGAGACCGGGGCCCCGCCAATCGAGACCATCGCGCTCTACACCGACGCCGAGCGCGCCGCCACCTTCGTCCGCGAAGCGGACGACAGCTACTGCCTCGGGCCCGCGTCGGCGCGCCCGTACCTGAACCACAGCATCCTCGAACGTGCGCTGGTCGAGACGCGCGCGGACGCGGCGTGGGTGGGCTGGGGCTTCGTCGCCGAGGACCCGGCGTTCGCCGAACTCTGCGAGAAGGTCGGTGTCACCTTCATCGGTCCGAGCGCGGGCGCGATGCGTGAGCTCGGTGACAAGATCGGCGCGAAGCTGATCGCCGAGGAGGTCGGCGTCCCGGTGGCGCCGTGGAGCCGCGGCGCGGTGGAGAGTCTGGACGCGGCCAAGCGCGCGGCGGCCGACATCGGCTACCCGCTGATGCTCAAGGCGACCGCGGGTGGTGGCGGCCGGGGCATCCGGGTCGTCCGCAGCGAGGAGGAACTCACCGACGCCTACGAGCGCACGAGCCTGGAGGCTGAGCGCGCGTTCGGTAGCGGCGTGGTGTTCCTGGAACGCCTGGTCACCGGCGCACGGCACGTCGAGGTGCAGGTGATCGCCGACGGTCAGGGCACCGCGTGGGCGCTGGGGGTCCGGGACTGCTCGGTGCAGCGGCGCAACCAGAAGGTCATCGAGGAGTCCGCCTCCCCCGTTCTCACCCCCGACCAGACCCGCGAGCTGAAGGCGGCGGCCGAGCGGCTCGCGCTGGCCGTGAACTATCGCGGTGCGGGCACCGTCGAGTTCCTCTACCACCCCGGCGACAAGCTGTTCGCCTTCCTCGAGGTGAACACCCGGCTGCAGGTCGAGCACCCGATCACCGAAGCCACCACCGACTTCGACCTGGTCAAGGCCCAGATCCACGTGGCCGCCGGCGGCCGGCTCGGGGAACGGATCCCGGCCGAGGCCGGCCATGCCGTCGAGGCTCGGCTCAACGCCGAAGATCCCGACCGGGACTTCGCGCCGTCGCCCGGCCGGATCGTCCGGCTGGCGCTGCCCAGCGGCCCCGGCATCCGGGTGGACACCGGGGTCAGCGAGGGCGACGTGATCCCGGCGGACTTCGACTCGATGATCGCCAAGATCATCGCCTACGGCCGTACCCGCGACGAAGCGCTGGGCCGGCTGCGCCGCGCGGTGGCCGAGACCACGGTGATCATCGAGGGTGGCGCCACCAACAAGAGCTTCCTGCTCGATCTGCTCGACCAGCCCGAGGTGATCGACGCCAGCGCTGACACCGGCTGGATCGACCGGGTCCGGGCGCAGGGCCGCCTGGTCTCCACCAAGCACTCCGGCATCGCGCTGGCCGCGGCGGCGATCGAGGCGTACGAGGACGAGGCGCTCGTCGAGCAGCAGCGGCTGCTGTCCACCGCCCACGGCGGCCGCCCGCAGGTCCAGCACGAGAGCGGCCGGCCGGTCGACCTCAAGCTCCGCGGCGCGAGCTACCGGGTGACCGTCGCGCAGACCGGGCCGCACCGGTTCCGGGTCGGCATCGGGGAGGCGTCCGCGGTGGATGCCGAACTCGATCGGTACGACGACCACACCGGTCGGATCCTCGTGAACGGCCGGCAGTTCCGGCTGGTCACCCACACGCACGGGCCCGTCCACCTGGTCGAGGTGGACGGCATCACGCACCGCGTCAGCCGCGACGAGGGCGGCGTGCTGCGCTCCCCCGCGCCCGCGCTGGTCGTCGCCACCCCACTCGAAGTCGGGGACGAGGTCGAGGCGGGCGCGCCCGTGCTCGTCCTGGAGAGCATGAAGATGGAGACCGTGCTGCGCGCGCCGTTCCGGGCGAAGCTGCGCGAGTGCCAGGTCTCCGTCGGCAGCCAGGTGGAGGCCGGTGCCCCGCTGCTGCGTCTGGAACCGGTCGGCGACGAAGCCCCGGGCGAGGCCGCGGAGGGCGAGGCCGTCGACCTGGAGCTGCCGTCCGAGCCGACCGGTCTGTCCGCCGAGGCCCGGGTCGCCCGCGGCATCGCCGACCTGCGCAGCCTGCTGCTCGGCTACGACCTCGATCCCCGCGACGAGCGTCGGGCGCTGTCCCACTACCTGGCCGCGCGGTCCGAGCTCACCCGGCCTCCGCTGGAGGCAGAGGTCGAGCTGCTGCAGCTGTTCGCCGACCTGTCCGAGCTCAGCCGCAACCGGCCGGTCGGCGAGGAGACCAGGGCCGACACCCGGGTGCACAGCCCGCGCGAATACTTCCACGCCTACCTGCAGTGCCTTGACGTCGAGCGGGCCGCGCTGCCGGACACCTTCCGCAACCGGCTGGCCCGGGTGCTCGCCCACTACGGCGTCAAGGACTTCGAGCGCACGCCCGCGCTGGAGGAGGCCGTGTTCCGGATCTTCCTTGCGCAGCGACGGGCGTCGGCCGACGTCTCGGTGATCGTGACGTTCCTGCAGCAGTGGCTGACCGAGCCGCTGCCCGGCGACGGACTGCGCGAGCTGGTCGGGCAGGCGCTGGAGCACCTGATCTTCGCCACCCAGCTCCGGTTCCCGGTGGTCGGCGATCTGGCCCGCAGCATCGTGTTCCGGTGGGCGGCCCAGCCGATGCTGCGCCGCAAGCGTGCCGAGGTGTACGCGGGCGTCCGTAGCCACCTGCGCTACCTCGACCAGCACCCGGATGCGGCCGACCGCGCCGAGCGGATCACGAAGATGGTCGCCTCGCCCGAGCCGCTGGTCCGGCTGCTCGGTCAGCGCGTCGGCAAGCCGGGCGCCGATCACGGCCCGATGCTCGAAGTGCTCAGCCGGCGCTACTACGGCAACCGCGGCGCGAGCGACGCGCGAACGGTCGAGGTGACGGGGCGCTCGTTCTTCACCGCGGAGTACGACCGCGACGGCGAGCGCTTCCGGCTGATCGCGGCGGCCACGGACTTCGCCGAGCTGCCGGCGATTCTGACAAAGGTCGCCGAACTGTCCGGCTCGGACTCCGGCGACGGCTCTGGCTCGGCGCCTCCGACGCCGCGCCGCGACCCGGAGCCGTCGGTCGCCGATGTGTACCTGACCTGGGCCGACCAGCCCGAGACGGAGGCGATGGCCGCGACGCTGCGGGAGATCGTCGACCGCGCCGGACTGCTGGACGTGCTCCAGCGGGTGACGGTGTCGGTGGCCGGGCGCAACGGCACGCCGATGCACCACCAGTTCACGTTCCGGCCGGGCGTGGGCGAGGACCGGGTCATCCGCGGGCTGCACCCGCTGATCGCCGAGCGCCTGCAGCTGCCGCGGCTGCGGAACTTCGACCTGACCCGGCTGCCGTCCGCGGACGAGGAGGTCTACCTCGTCCATTGCGTCGCCCCCGACAACCCAGCCGACGAGCGGCTGGCGGCGATGGCCCAGGTCCGTGACCTGACGCCGCTGCGCGACGCCGACGGCCGGATCCTCGCGCTGCCCGCGGTCGAGGGCGCGCTGGACGCGTGTCTCGACGCGATCCGCAAGGTCCAGGCGCAGCGGCCGGCGAAGAAGCGGTTCGACACCAACCGGATCACCATCTACGTCTGGCCGCCGAACGAGCTGACCATGGAGGAGCTGGACGCCGTCGCCCAGCGCGTGCTGCCGATCACGGCCGGCGCGGGCCTGGAGGAGGTGCTGTTCCTCGGTCGGCAGCGCGACGGGGTCACCGGCGAGCTGACCGACATCGCGGTCCAGATCTCCTACGACGCGGGCATGCGGGTGTCGGTCACCGAGCCGACGGACGAGCCGATCCAGCCGCTGGACGACTACCGGCAGAAGGTGCTCTCGGCGCGGCGCCGCGGCACGACGTACCCGTACGAGCTGACCGAGATGCTGGCCGGTCAGCGCGGCACCTTCACCGAGTACGACCTGGACGACACCGGCGCGCTGGCCCCGGTCGACCGGCCGAAGGGGCACAACAAGGCGGGCATCGTCGCCGGTGTGGTGAGCACGCCGACCGAGCGGTATCCCGAAGGCGTCACGCGGGTGGTGCTGCTCGGCGATCCGACGAAGGCGCTGGGCGCGCTGGCCGAGCCGGAATGCGCGCGGGTGATCGCCGCACTCGACCTGGCCGAGCGGATGCGCGTACCGGTCGACTGGTTCGCGCTGTCGGCGGGCGCGCGGATCTCGATGAGCTCGGGCACCGAGAACATGGACTGGGTGGCCGCCGCGCTCAAGCGGATCGTGGAGTTCACCCAGCAGGGCGGCGAGATCAACATCGTGGTCGCCGGGATCACCGTGGGTGCTCAGCCGTACTGGAACGCCGAAGCCACGATGCTCATGCACACCAAGGGCATCCTGGTGATGACTCCGGACTCGGCGATGGTGCTGACCGGCAAGCAGTCGCTGGACTTCTCCGGCGGGGTGTCGGCCGAGGACAACTTCGGCATCGGCGGCTACGACCGGGTGATGGGCCCCAACGGCCAGGCCCAGTACTGGGCGCCGGACCTGCGGGCCGCCCGCAACCTGCTGATGACCCACCACGACCACACCTACATCGCGCCCGGCGAGACCCGGCCGCGGCGGGCGGTCACGGCCGACCCGGTCGACCGGGACATCTCCGACTACCCGCACGCGATGCCGGACAGCGATTTCACGACCGTCGGCGAGATCTTCTCCCGTGAGCGCAACCCCGACCGCAAGAAGGCGTTCGACATCCGTACGCTGGTGCGGGCCCTGGCCGACCAGGATCACGCGGTCCTGGAGCGCTGGGCGGGCATGGCCGACGCCGAGACCGCGGTGGTGCAGGACGTGCACCTCGGCGGCATCCCGGTGTGCCTGCTCGGCATCGAGTCCCGGTCGGTGCCGCGGCGGGGATTCCCGCCCACCGACGGCCCGGACACCTACACCGCGGGCACGCTGTTCCCGCGCTCGTCGAAGAAGGCCGCGCGGGCGATCAACGCGGCGAGCGGGAACCGGCCGCTGGTCGTGCTGGCGAACCTGTCCGGGTTCGACGGCTCGCCGGAGTCGATGCGGCAGTTGCAGCTGGAGTACGGCGCGGAGATCGGCCGGGCGATCGTGAACTTCGAAGGCCCGATCGTGTTCTGCGTGATCTCGCGGTATCACGGCGGCGCGTTCGTGGTGTTCTCCAAGGCGCTCAACCCGAACATGACCGTGCTCGCGGTGGAGGGCTCGTTCGCGTCTGTCATCGGCGGGGCGCCCGCGGCGGCCGTGGTGTTCGCCGGTGACGTCAACGCCCGTACGGCAAAGGATCCGCGGGTGGCCGAACTGGAGGCGCGCATCGCCGCGGCGACCGGTGGGGAGCGTGCGGCGCTGGTCACGCAGCTCATGGACGTCCGGGCCACGGTCCGGGCGGAGAAGCTGGGCGAGGTGGCCGCCGAGTTCGACGGCGTGCACAGCATTCAGCGCGCGGTCGAGGTCGGCTCGGTGGATGCCATCATCCGGCCGGAGGAGCTGCGCCCGCAGATCATCGCGGCCGTCGAGCGCGGCCTCGCCAGCGCCGCCGATGGCAACCGGCCTCGTCACCAGCGGGCCTGATCGGCGTAACCACTGCCAAGCGGCCCGGCGCATCATCGCGCCGGGCCGCTTTGTCGCGGCGGCCGCTGGCGGCTGGTCCATGGGTGGTCCGCCAACCTGCCGGGCGACGCAGAGTTACGGTGCCAACTACCCTGATCGCCGTGACCACGATCGAGGAGCTTGAGCGGGACGTCTGGTCGGATCCTGGCCCGGACGACAGCTTCCTCGTGAGACGCTGCCTCGAGCTGCGACGCAAGCCGTTGGCCGAGTTCGCGATCGAAGACCTGCGCATCATGCTCGGTCAGCAGATCGGCGTGCCGGCTCTGCTGCCCCTCGCGGTGCAAGTCCTGCTCAGCGATCCCCTGGCCGAGGGCGACTACTACCCGGGCGACCTGCTCGCCAACGTCCTGCGGTTACCCGACTCGGTGTGGTCAAACCTGCGGGCGGAGCGGAAGCAACTGGCCTCAGTGCTGGCTGAGCTCGTTGCCGGTCCACCGGTCGCCGACCCTCACCTTGGGCCTCGCGACCCGGACCGGTTGCTCCGCGACGCCATTCTGCGGTTTCTTGATTCTTGAGAAGCTGGTCCTCGCCGGGCAGCGGGCGACGTAGACGTACTGGTGCCTTTGCACCTTGCCGCTACTCCGCGTACGCCCGCACCTGCCCCCGAACGGTGATGGCGACCCGGGTGCCGGCGGTCAGGCCGTTGTCCTCGTCCAGCATCCGCGCGGTCAGCACCGTGCCGTCGTCGAGGCGGACCGTGGTCAGCGCGTCGTGGCCGTGGAAGTCTTGTCGCACCACGGTGGCCGGCGCCCCGCCGGACGGGGTGAGCCGGATCTGCTCGGGCCGGACAAGGACGGTCGCCGCGCCGCAGGCGGCGGATCCGCGCAACGGCAGCCGGCCGAGCGGGGTGGTCGCCACGTCGGCGTCGACGGTGGCCGGGAGCAGCACGGCCTCCCCCACGAACCGGGCGATCCACGGGGTGGCCGGGTCCCGGTAGACCGCTGCGGGAGCGCCGCACTGGACGATCAGCCCGGCGTCCATGACCGCGACCGCGTCCGCCATGGACAGCGCCTCGCCCTGGTCGTGGGTGACCAGCACGCCGGTGGCGCCGTCGGCGCGCAGCGCCTGTCGCACGTCAGCGCGCAGTTCGGCGCGCAGCCGGGCGTCCAGGGCGCTGAACGGCTCGTCCAACAGCACCAGCGCTGGCCGGGGAGCCAGCGCCCGGGCGATGGCGACCCGTTGCTGCTGGCCGCCCGACAGCTGGTGCGGCATCCGCGCGCCGTACGCGGCGAGGCCGACCAGTTCGAGCGTCTCCTCGACCCGGCCGGAGCGGCGGGCCGCCCGGTCCAGCCCGTAGCCGACGTTGTCGGCGACGGACAGGTGTGGGAACAGTGCCCCCTCCTGTGGGACGACGGCCACGCCGCGCCGGTGCGGCGGCACATGCAGCCGGTTGCCCGCGACCGTCCGGCCGGCGACGGCAACCATGCCCTCGTCGGCGCGCTCGAATCCTGCGACGCAGCGCAGCAGGGTGGTCTTGCCGCAGCCGGACGGTCCCAGTACCGCCAGCAGCGTGCCGCGGGTGACGTCGAGGTCGACGCCGGCCAGGGCGGGCATCGGGCCGTAGGACTTGGCCAGGCCGGTTACGGTCAGCATGCTGTTGGTCATCGGGTGGCTCCGGTTTGGGTGAGTCCGGTGCGGGCTGCGAGCAGCCAGGTGGGCACGGCGGCGAGCGCGACGAGGATGGCGGCGTACGGGGCTGCGGCGGCGTACGCGGCGGTGGACGTGTGGGTCCACAGCTCGGTGGCCAGGGTGTCCATCCCGGTCGGGCGCAGCAGCAGGGTGGCGGGGAGTTCCTTCATGCAGGTGAGGAAGGTCAGCGCCGCCCCGGCGCCGATGCCGGGCAGGGTGAGCGGCAGGGTGACGGTGCGGAACACCGTGAACGGGCCGCGCCCGAGGGACCGGGCGGCCTCCTCGACGGCGGGCGGGCTCTGCGCGGCGGCGGAGGCCACCGCGCCGACGGCCAACGGCAGGAAGAGCGTCGCGTACGCCAGGGCGAGCAGCCAGGCGCTCTGGTAGAGCGGGTACGCCACGTTGACCGCGAAGAACACCAGGGACAGGCCGATCACCACGCCGGGCAGGGCGTGGGCTAGGTAGGTGAGCCGGTCGAGGGCGGTGGCGACCGGTCCCGGAGCTCGGGCGGTGAGCAGGCCCAGGGGCAGGGCGAGAAGCATGGTCAGCGCGGTGCCGGCGAGGGAGACCGACAGGGACGCGCCGGCGGCGGCGGCGATCTCGGCGAGGGAGCCGGGGCGGGACACCCCGGCCGCGAGCCACCGGGCCAGGCCGGCGGCCGGCACGCCGAGAGCGAGCCCGTTCACCGCGAGCAGGCCGGCCAGCGCCGGCCCGCGCCACCGGGCCAGCCGCAGCCGTACGGGGAGTCGGACGGCGGTGCTGGCGTATCGGGCGTCGCGGGTGCGGGTGGTGAGCTCGGCGCCGATCAGCAGGACTGTGAGCAGCACCAGCACGGTGGACAGCACCAGCGCGCCGGTGCGGTCGAAGCCGAGGTTGAACGCGGTGAAGATGGCCCGGGTGAAGGTGTCGACCCGGACGATGGAGACGGCGCCGAAGTCGCTGAGCACGTAAAGGGCGACCAGCAGCGAGCCGGCGGCGACGGCCGGGCGGATCTGACGCAGGGTGACCCCGAACAGGGTGGCCCACGGTCCCTTCCCCAGTGACCGGGACACCTCTTCCTGGCCGGGGTCGGTCCGGTTGAGGGCGGCGACGGCGGGCAGGAACACGTACGGGTAGGAGCAGACGGTGAGCAGCAGGGCGGCGGCCCAGAAGCCTTCGAATCCGGTGACGGTGGCGGTCCAGGCGAAGCCGGCCACGTAGGTGGGGACGGCCAGCGGCAGCGCGGCGAGGACGCCGAAGACCCGCCGGCCGGGCAGGTCGGTGCGGGTCACCAGGAGCGCGGTGCCGACGCCGAGGACGGCGCAGGCGGCGGTGACCACGGCGGCGAGGGCGAGGCTGCGTCCGGCGAGCATGGCGACCCGGGCGGTGAGCAGCTCGGCGACGATTCGCTCACCACCCGCCTCGGCAGTCCGTACGGCGAGGTAGACCAGCGGTAGCAGGGCGACCGCGACGGCGGCGGCCGAGGCGGCGGTGAGCGCCGGGCGCCGGATCAGCCGGCGTGGCGACCGTCGGGTGGTGCCCCGACGGTCGCCGGCCAGGATGGTGCTCAGGCCAGCCCCGCTTCCTTGATCATGGTGACGGTGGCGTCGAGCGTGTCGAGGTCGTTGAGGTCGATCTTCGGGGCCTCGAGGGCGGCGAGCTGCGGCAGGCCCGGCGCGGCGGGTACCCCGGCAGCCAGGGGGTACTCGAAGGTCTGGGTGGCGAAGTAGGTCTGCGCCTCGGTGCCGAGCAGGTAGTCGACCAGCGCCCGGGCGTCCGGGTCCGTGCCGGCCCGCTCCAGCAGGCCGACGCCGGCGGCGTTGACCAGGCCGCCGGTGTCGCCGTCCGGGAAGAAGTGCAGCTTCGCCTTCAGCACGTCGGGGCTGCCGCCGCGCTCCTTGGCCAACTCGTACACGTAGTAGTGGTTGACCAGGCCGACGGCGAGGGTGCCGGCGTCGATGTCGGCGACGATCTGGACGTTGCCCTCCCGGACCTGCGGCTGGTTGGCCTTGAGGCCGGTGAGGAACTCGCGGGCCTTGGCGTCGCCGTGCTGCACCCGTAGGGCGGTGACGAAGGCCTGGAAGGAGCCGTTGGTGGGCGCGAGGCCGATCTTGCCCTGCCACTTCGGATCGGTCAGCTCGAACACGCTCTTCGGCAGCTCGGCGGCGCGGACCTGGTCGGCGTTGTAGGCCAGGACGCGGGACCGGCCGCTGACACCGACCCACCGACCGTTGGCGTCGCGGTACGTGGCCGGGACCCGGTCGAGCTGCTCGGCGGGCAACACCGCGAAGAGTCCGGCCTTGCTGACCGCGCCGAGCGCGCCGGCGTCCTGGGCGAAGAACGCGTCTGCGGGGCTGCGCTTGCCCTCCTCCAGCAGCTGGGCGGCCATCTGCGAGGTGGTGCCGTAGCGGACGTCGACAGTGATACCGGTGGCTTTTTCGAACTTCTCCAGCACCGGCTTGACGAGGGCTTCGCTGCGGCCGCTATAGACGGTGAGCCGCTTGTCGCCGGGCTTGCCCGGGTCGCTGTCGGAGCCGCCGCACGCGGTCAGGGACACCAGGCCGGCAAGGGTGCCGGCCAGAACGAGACTGAGACGCTTTCGCACAGGTAAGGCTTACCTTACTCAGCCCCTTCGATGCAAACCACCCCCCGTTGGAATTTAGGTGAGGCTCCCCTAACCTTTCGGCCATGCGCCTCCTCCCCGACACCGGGCCGGCGCCGTTCGTCCGCGCCCTGGCCGAGCACGGCGATCGGCCGGCAGTGATCACCGCCGACGGTCGGCTCAGCTACGCCGAGCTGGCCGAGCGGGTCGACGCGCTGGCAGCCCGGCTCGACCCGGTCCGCCGGCTGGTGCTGCTCGCCTGCGCGAACCGGGTCGACGAGCTGGTCGCGTACCTGGCGGCGCTGGCCGGCGGGCATCCCCTGCTGCTGGTGCCCGGGGACCACGACGCCGCGGCCACCGAACTGACCCGGGCGTACGACCCGGACGTGGTGATCCGCCGCGTCGACGGAGAAGTCGTCCTCGACGAGCGCCGTCCCGGCAGCCGACACGAGCTGCATCCCGAGCTGGCGCTGCTGCTCAGCACCTCCGGGTCGACCGGCTCCCCCAAGCTGGTCCGGCTGTCGTCGGCGAACCTGCAGGCCAACGCCGAAGCGATCGCCGAGTACCTCGACATCCGGGACACCGACCGGGCCGCCACCACCCTGCCGCTGCACTACTGCTACGGCCTGTCGGTGGTGAACAGTCACCTGCTGCGCGGGGCGGCGCTGATCCTCACCGGGCTCTCGGTCACCGACCGCTGCTTCTGGGAGCTGTTCCGCGCCGAGCAGGGCACCAGCCTGGCCGGCGTGCCGTACACCTTCGACCTGCTGGACCGGGTCGACTTCGACCGAATGCACCTGCCCCACCTGCGCCACCTCACCCAGGCCGGCGGCCGGCTCGACCCGGAACGGGTGGCCCGGTACGCCGCCCTCGGCCGCCGCCGCGGCTGGCGGTTCTTCGTCATGTACGGCCAGACCGAGGCCACCGCCCGGATGGCGTACCTGCCGCCGGACCTGGCCGAGCACCGGCCCGAGGCGATCGGCGTGCCGATCCCGGGCGGCTCGTTCCGGCTGCGTTCCCTGCCGGACCGCCCCGAACCGGACACCGGCGAGTTGGTCTACGCCGGACCGAACGTGATGCTGGGCTACGCCGAGCGGCCGAGCGACCTGGCCCTCGGGCGCACCGTGGCGGAGCTGCACACCGGGGACGTGGCCCGACGCGGGCCGGACGGGATCTACGAGATCGTCGGACGGGTCGCCGACTTCGCGAAGATCTTCGGCCTGCGGGTCGACCTGCGCCGCGTGGAGGAGCACCTGCGGCAGGCCGGCGTCGAGGCGTACTGCGCCGGCACGGACCGCGAGCTGGTCGTCGCCGCGACCGGCGCCCACCACCCCGATCGGGTGCGGCGCCTGGCCGCCGCCGCGGCGGGCCTGCCGGCCCGCGTGGTCCGCGCGCAGCTGCTGGCCGAGCTGCCCCGACTGGCCAACGGCAAGCCGGACCTGGCGGCCGTCCGTGCCCTCGCCACGCCGCCGGCGGCCGCCACCGTGCCCACCGGGGCCGGCCCGGAACAGCTCTGCTGGCTCTACGCCGAGCTGCTCGACCAGCCCGAGGTCAGCCCCGACCAGAGCTTCGTCGACCTCGGCGGCGATTCGCTGTCCTACGTGGAGGCGTCCATCCGGCTGCAGGAACTTCTCGGGGACCTGCCCGCCGACTGGCACACCGTCCCCATCCGGGACCTGGCCCGGCCGGTGCCGGACCGGCCGGTTCCACGTCGGGTGCTGGAGACCGGCGTGGCGCTACGGGCGCTGGCGATCGTCGTCATCGTCGGCTCACACATCCCGCTCTTCACCATCAAGGGCGGCGCGCACCTGCTGCTCGCCGTCGCCGGGTTCAACTTCGCCCGCTTCCAGCTCACCGCCGCGCCCCGGCGGGAGCGGGTACGCGCCGCCCTGCGCACGGTCGGCCGGATCGTGCTGCCGTCGGTGGCCTGGATCGCCGCGGCCGGCGCCGTCACCGGCGACTACACGCTGACCAACGTGCTGCTGCTCAACAGCGTCCTCGGCCCGCACGACGGGACCACCGAGTGGCAGTTCTGGTTCATCGAGGCGTTGGTGTACATCCTGCTCGCCGCGGCAGCGCTCCTGGCGATCCCGGCACTGGACCGGTTGGAACGACGGCTGCCGTTCGGGTTCCCACTCGCGCTGGCCGCGCTCGGCCTCGTCACCCGCTACGACCTGCCGGGGCTGACCTCCCACGGCCACGTCCCGTCCGCGATCCTGGTGTTCTGGCTGTTCGCCCTCGGCTGGGCGGCGGCCCGGGCCCGCACGACCGGCCAGCGGGTGGTGGTCACCGCCACCGCGCTGCTCACGGTGCCCGGCTTCTTCGGACAGCCGCTGCGGGAAGCGTTCATCGCAGCCGGGTTCGCGCTGCTGATCTGGGTACCGAGGTTGCCGAGCAGTCGGTCCGTCAACCGGGTGGCGGGGTTACTGGCCAGCAGTTCGCTGTACATCTACCTCATCCACTGGCAGGTGATGCCACTGGTCGGCCCGTGGTCGCGAGGCGCGGCGCTGGTCGTGTCCCTGGCCGTCGGGGTCGGTTGCGCGGCGCTCACCCGGCTGGCGGCCCGCCGGCTACGCGCGTCCCACCGCGCACAGCGGGCCCGATCAGTGCCCTCCCACGCCCTGCCGCCCCGTGCCGCGGCACGATCGATGGCCCGTCCGCCCTCGGCAGCCCGACGCACGCCGGTGGGATGAGTCAGCAGGGCCGTCAGGCCAGAGCGGGCGACGGCACGGCACGGCGCGCGTCCAGCAGGTCGACGCGGGTCGCCATGAACACGTCCAGCTCGGCCACCCGCCAACCGGCCGCGAGCAGGGGGCGGACTGCGGGGTGCGGCGCCGGCAGGCACAACTGCGCGTACCCGTCCCCGCTGTCGAGCGACGCGAGGACCGCCAGCACGCTGTCGGCAACCTGGGCGTCGGTGAGACGCGGGTCCGATGCCAGGTGCACCAGGCCGTAGCCCGCGCCCTCCCCCGCCGCGACCCCGGCGGCCCGTGGCTGGCCGTCAAACGCCGCGACCAGCGCTACTCCATTCGACCGCCGGGCCCATGCGTGATGGTCGTCGGCGCGGTCCAGGCCCGTCCAGCCCGCCTCGAACGCAGCGACCGCATCCGGCGAGGACGGCTCGACAGTCCAACCAGCAGGCGGCCGCACGGTACGGGTATCACCGGTCAGATACAGCAGCGGCCACCAGGCGTCCAGACCGGCACTCGTGTAGAGCGGCAGCGCATGTGGGTGCTGGCTGCTGAAGGTCATCCGCAGGGTGTTTCGCTCGGGCCACAGCTCGGCGAGCAGCGCCCTGCCATGGCCGCGGCCACGGTACGACGGGTCAACGAACAGATCGCACAGCATCGAGGTCACCCCAGCGCGGCCGGCGATGTCCCGGGTCGCACCGAATCCGGCAACCCGGTCGTCATCGACCGTGACAACGACTTGCCCGTACCGCAGCAGGTGCCTAACGTACGCGGGGTCTGCGCCGGTCCATTCGCCTCGCTGACCCGCCGCCTCCGCGACACGCGCGATGGCATCGAGATCACCGACGGTGGCACCGCGAACCATCAGGACAGGTTCTCTCCTCATCCGCCACATCCTGCCCGACCAGCGCGTAGGCATTCAGTGGGTCTGGAGGGCGCTGGCAATGGCTACGTGGAACACCGCCAACGACGCGGTCCTGGCCGAGCGCCGACGGGTGCTGATCAACGATCCCGGCCGGTTGAACGGTGTGAAGGTCATCGGGGTCGATGAGCAGGCCGCTGGTCGAGATCGCCTCGGCCGCACCCTGAGCAAGCGAGCCGCTGACGTGCTGGCCTACTTCGACCGGCCCGGCACCAGCAACGGTCCAACCGAAGCGATCAACGGCCGCCTGGAGCACCTGCGCGGCTCCGCCCTCGGCTTCCGCAACCTCACCAACTACATCGCCCGATCCCTACTCGAGACAGGCGGATTCAGACCCCGACTACACCCTGCATTGTGAGAGCCGCTCTTCCTGAGGGTCGGCCAAGATACGACGGAAATCGGCAACCAGTGATCTTGAGTTGACCTTGCCCCAGGTGAGGTGCTGGGGCGGATCGGCGTCGGCTGCCCGACCAGGGACAGCGATGCGCAAGCACAGCCGGAGGCCCGATCTTGTGTCACCGTTCGCAGTGGACTTCTTCGCGTTCCCGCTCAGATCGGTCAACGGCGCACCCGATAGCGCAGGTGAAGCACCCGGTTGCCCTGAATCACCTCGTCAGGATCCTCCAACAGGTGCTGCGCGTGGACCGACCCGAAGTAGCGCTTGCCGGACCCGAACACGACGGGTACGACGTCCATGCGCACCTCGTCGACCAGGCCCGCGGCAAGCACCTGGCCACCGGCGTCGCCAGCGGCGATCTCGACCATGCGGTCACCCGCAAGCTCCTGCGCCTTGGCCACGGCTGCCTCGACACCGTCGACGAAGTGAAACGGCGCCTCGGGGTCCCAGCCCTCGGGCGCCGGCCGGTGCGTCACGACGACCACGTGGTCGATCCCGCCCGGAGGCTTCCCGTCCCAGCCGTCCGTCATGTCGAAGACGTGGCGGCCGACGACTGTCGCCCCGATCTGGTCCCAGTACGGCCGGGTGTAGTCGTAGGACGTCTGCGACACCTTCAGCTCGCCGCTCTCGTCCAACGGAACGTCCCCGCTGGACAACCAGTCGAACAGCGGTCCGGGCTGGTCATTCTCGTCCGCGATGAAGCCGTCCACCGACACCGAGCTGTACATGACCACCTTGCCCACGGGGCTCTCCTCTGCTTTCGGGTGCCCCCAAATTAGCGTGTCGTGAGCTGTCGCTCTTGTAAGAAATCAATCGGCCGGCAGCGGCCAGCTGTCCAGCACGTGGCCGGGATGTTCGCGCAGGAACCGCCGCCGGACTTCGACGTACCGGGTCGGCGTGAGCCCGGTGAACGCCCGGAACTCGTGGCCGAAGTGGGCCTGGTCGAAGTAGCCTGCGCCACCGGCGAGTTCGCCCCAGTCGATCGGTCCGGCGGGGTCGATCGCGAACACGGTGGCGGCGAAGCGGTGGGTGCGGGCCAGCCGCTTCGGCGTGACGCCGATGAGCTCCTTGAACCGCCGTGCCAGATGAGTGCTGCTGACACCGGCTGCCACCGTCAGGTCGCCGATCGCCACCGCCCCGCTGGTCGCCGCGATGACGCTGCTCGTATGGCGGACCAGCCCCAGGCCGGCGGTCTCGCACAGCCGTCGCATCAGCTCCTCCTCGAGCAGCGTCAGCATCTCGTGCGGTCCGTCCGCCGTGGCCAGCCGGTCTCGCAGCTCAGCAATGGCGAGCCGGCCCCAAACCTGCTCTACTGTCACCGGCCGGTCACACAGCTCGGCCGCGGGCATCGGCAGGAACGGCGCCAGTCCCCACGGCTTGAAGTGCACACCGACGGACCGGGTCCGGAGCGGGTAGCCGAACTCCAACGCGCGGGTGGGCATGGTGACCACGCAGCCGTCGGCGTACTCGGCCGTCTCGATGTCGGTGCCGGCGCGGATGCGGAACGGCGCCCCGAGGTTGACGATGAGCAACGCCGACGGCATCGGCGGCAGCATCAGCCGGGCGTACGGCGGCGCACCCTCCAGGTAGTAAAGGTCGTCGATCAGCCCGTCCAGCGGCGGTCGCGGCACTCTGGACACGTACTCCACGCCCACAGCATCGCCGCCACCGTGTTCGCGATCAACCCCGCCGGCATCGCGCGCCGGCATGGTCCAGCCGCGCTGCCGCCAGCATCGCGCCGGCGCCGATCCCGGACGAGCGCCCGGCCGCGGACATTTGCGTGGGATACGCGTGCTGCGTGAGAGATGGAGGATTCTCGGCCCACCAGTTGTCACCCTGCATGGGGAGGCGCTAAACCACCCTCTGCTGCGCTACCGCGCTCTGCCACGCGGCCGCGGGCTGTTCGCCGCCAAAGTCGACCTCGTCCAGCGCGAGGACGAACACGTCCGGCGGGATGTGCAGTTCGTCGGTTGCGTAGGCGCCGAACCGGAGGATGTGGGAGGTCAGGTAGGGCGAGAGCTGGGAAGGTCCTCAGCGGTCACCTGCCACCCCTCGGCAACCAGCTGCCGGATGACCTCCATCATGTCGATCGCGGTGTGGAACACGATCAGGTTGCACAGCAGCGAGTGCCATTTGACCGACTTCTCCTGCTCGGCCGGGTCGTTCTCGGCGATCACGCCCGGGTGCTGCGATCATCGTGCAATTCCGGCCGACGAAGAATTGCATCGTCACCACACCGAGAACCTTGCCCGGGCCGATGCACTTCTCTTTGGCCGGGTGATGCACCAGATGATGGAGGCAGCGTGGCGGCCGACGGCACCGACGGGGTCGAGACCTGATTGGATGGAACCGTTCGCCCAGACGGTCAACGCGGCGAAGAAGTACGTCGTGTCAAGCGCCCTGGAGCGGGTCGACTGGAACGCGGAGCTCGTGCGCGGGGATCTGGGCAAGGCCGTTGAGCAGCTCAAGCGGGAGCCGGGCAAGGGGCTGTTCGTGTCGGGCGTGACGTTCCCGCTGGCGTTGGCGGAGCTCGGGTTGATCGATGAGTACGAGTTCGGGGTGCATCCCCGGATGGCGGGCCACGGGCCGACATTGTTCGCGGGGCTATCGAAGTGTGTCGACTTGAAGCTCGTGAGCCGGCTGGAGTTCGCCTCGGGGGCGGTGGTGATGCGGTACGAGCCGAGAAGGTAAGTATCGGTCTGCAACGCGGTCAGGGCCTCTCGCCACACTCCAGCGCGCTGCCACCCGACCGACGCGTCGCAGGCAGCAGCGGCTGCAGCACCGCCCACTCGGCGTCGGTCAGGGCGTGGCGCCTCGGCACCGCCAAGGTGGCCACGAGGTCTCCGGTGTTCAGGGACAGCACGACCGGCTACCGACGCTGGCATGCGTAAAATCAGCTGGCGGGCTTGCCGAACCAGCGGGAGAGCTGGTCGTCCAGATCCTGCTGATCGTCGCCGATCCAGGCGACGTGGCCGTCGGGGCGTAGCAGGACGCACGGAGCATCCAGTACCGCAGTGGGATCCCCGAGGTAATCGACCCGGTCCAACCAGCCGCCGACGGTCAGGCGTTCGGTGCGGTCCAGCAGCAGGCCGCGGCCGCGATGCAGCAGACCGTAGAGGTGGCCCTGTTTCACGTCGATGTCGCGCAGGCGGCGGCCGAGCAGGTCGGGGCCTGTGCCGAAGTCGTAGCGGATGCCGATCGCGGTGATCTTCTCGATCAGATAGCGGTTCACCTCGTCGAAGTCCATCAGTTCGGTGAGCAGCCTACGCACGGCCTGCGGGCCCGGTTCGGTGGACAGCAGTTCCATCTGGGCGCGGGTGTTGTCCAGCACGTCCTCGGCGACCGGATGACGCTCGGCCTGGTAGGTGTCCAGCAGTGTTTCCGGCGCCCAGCCACGGATCTGTGCGGCCAGTTTCCAGCCGAGGTTGAATGCGTCCTGAACGCCCAGGTTGAGGCCCTGCCCGCCGGTGGGTGGATGGATGTGTGCCGCATCGCCGGCCAGCAGTACCCGTCCGACCCGATAACGTTCGGCTAGCCGGGTGGCATCCCCGAAGCGGGACAACCAGCGCGGGGAGTGCACGCCGAAATCGGTTCCGGCGATGGTGCGCAGCGCTTGTTTGAAATCCTCGAGGGTGGGCGGTTCCGCGCGATCGCTGACTCCCGCGGCGGGGACGACGACGCTGTAGACCCCTGCGCCGAAGGGCCGGAGCCAGAACGGCCTATGGGTCTCGTTGATTTCGGTCACCTTGGCGGCGATCTCCTCCTGCGGCACACCCACTTCCATCTCGCCCATCAGCGTCTCGGTCCGCGAGGGCTCGCCGGGGAAGCCGACGCTGAGCAGTTTGCGCACCGTACTGCGCCCGCCGTCACAGCCGACGAGATAGCGCGAACGCAGCTGTTCCCCGTCGGCCATCTCGACGGTCACACCGTCGTCGTCCTGCTCGAAGTAGGCCACCGCACAACCGCGCCGGACCTGCGCACCCAGCTCGATCGCATGTTCTTCGAGCAGGCGTTCGATGACCGGCTGCGGGATGCCCAGCAGATAGGCGTGCGCGGAATCCAGGATCTTGGGCGCGGGTTTGTTGATGGCGGCGAAGAAACCGCCGGCCGGACGCTGTCTTCCGTGTTCGAGAATGCGCTGAAGCAGTCCGCGCATTGCCATCAGCTCGAGACTGCGAATATGCAGACCGACTATGCGGACAAACGACTTGGGCTCGGTTTCCTTCTCCAGAACGAGTACCCGCACGTCGTGCAGCCGCAGTTCGGTGGCCAACATCGCGCCAGTCGGCCCGCAGCCAGCAATGATCACGTCGAACATGACGGGCGCGCGATCGGCGCCGGAGGCCGGCGAGGGGAGCGCGGGGACGTCGCCCGCGGTGGAGTCGCGCTCGACCGTATCGGTCGATGAGGGCTCGGCGGTGAACTGCAGAGAGTGCATAGGTGTTGCCTTTCGGGAGTGCCTTGTTGGCGAGGCGCTCCCGGCGACACCTACGTCAATCGCCCAACCGTGACGGGAAGGGGGAGCACCCACATCGATACAGCGTTCATGGGTCTCACCTCCTCGGGCGGTGTCACGGGCAACTGCAAGTTACAAGCCCGAGCATCATCCCGTCCAGTCCTATCCCCGCCACGTGATCACGACTCCGAACGTCCAGTGCGGTTGCCGGGCGAATCCGGGGTGGCGAGGGTGACCAGCGGATCACCCAACCGCTCGGCGCCGTCCATCAGTAGGGCACGTGCGGGGATGGCTGGTGATGCCGTCCAGGATGGTGATCAGGTTGTGGTGGAAGGTTTCCTCGGCGTTGAGGTGGGCGCCGTCGATGACGAGCCGGGCGACGGTGGGGTAGCGGCCTGTTTCGAGCATGCGGGTCAGGTAGGGCCCGAGCGTGGCCTGCCAAGCGGACATGTCAGTGCCGGTTGAACGGGCGGTGCGTCGCTCGGTGATCTCCCTGCGGAGCGCTCCGACGATGAACGCGTTGAGGGCGCCCAAGGCCCGCTGGAGATCGTCGACACCGCGCACGCCAGGGGCCTGGCTGAGCGCCGCCGCGGTCGATTCGCCCACGGCGAGCGCGTGAGGTCCTAAGTGTGGCCTTGCACCGAGCAGGTCGACGAACCACTCATGATCAAGAGCGGCATCGCGGGTCCGGTGCACGATGGCCAGTACCGTGGCCCGCCACTCGGAGTGCTGGCTGGCCTCGGCGATCTGGGCATACACGGCGTCGACCATCAGATCGAGCAGTTCGGATCTGTTGATCACGTAGTCGTAGAGCCGCATCGGACCGACACCGAGCTCTTTGGCGATCTTGCGTACCGACAGCCCGTCGAGGCCGTGTGCGTCGGCGAGCCGGATCGCCGTGGCGGCGATCTTCGCGCGGCTCAGCGGCACCGGCGCCGCCCGCGGCTGAGGCTCGGGCCGTTCCCAGACAGGCAGCGGTGCGCTACCGTACGGCGTATCCATGAGATACAGCGTACGGCAACGGAGATGATGATGCGAATTGCGATCGCCGGTGGCGGCCTCGGCGGCCTGACGCTGGCCCGAATCCTGCACCGCCACGGCATCGGCGCGGTGGTGTACGAACGCGAGGCAAGCCGATCCGCGCGATCACAGGGTGGATCGCTCGACCTGCACCCGGAGTCCGGACAACGGGCCCTGGCCGATGCGGGCCTCGCCGGCCGATTCCGGTCCGAGGCACGGCCGGAGGGCGAGGAACATCGCATCCTCGACCCGGCCGGACGCACCCTCGTGCACCACAAGCCACAACCCGGCTCATTCTCCGGACGCCCCGAGATCGACCGCAGCGCACTGCGTGATCTTCTGCTCGATTCGCTCCCCGGCGACGCGGTGGCCTGGCAGCACCGGCTCGTCGCGGCGACGCCACGACCCGACGGAGGCTTCCGGCTGACGTTCGATGGCGACCACAGCGCCGACTGCGACGTCCTCATCGGCGCGGACGGCGCACGCTCGGTCGTCCGGTCGCTGCTGACCGACGCGACACTGTCCTCCGTGGCCACTTTGGCCGAGCTCAGCATCAGCGACGTCGACCGGCGCCACCCGGATCTCGCCGAGCTGGTCGGCCCCGGAAACCTCTGGTGCATCGGCGTGAACCAGATCCTGGCAGCACAACGCCTCGGCGACGGCAGCATCCGAGTCGGCATCTCCCTAGGCGCGGACGATCGCCACCTAGACGCCTACCGCAGCAAGCGCGCTCTGCTGGACATGTTCGATGGCTGGGATTCCAGCCTCACCGCACTCATCGAAGCCGGCGACAGACCGCCGACCCCAAGCAGGATCGAGGCGATGCCCACCGGTACACGCTGGGCCCACCAGCCGGGCATCACCCTCATCGGCGACGCCGCGCACCTCATGCCGCCGGTCGGCGAGGGCGCCAACCAAGCCATGCTCGACGCCGCCGAACTCGCCGCCGAACTCGCCACCCACCCCGCCGACCCCGACACAGCGATCCAGACGTACGAGGAGGCGATGTTCACCAGAATCCACCCGATCGCCGAAATGTCCGTACGAGTCCAGGCAATGATGCTGTCCCCCACCGCAGCCGACGACATCATCCGTTTCTTCACGCCGCGGCCCACCGAGCCGGCACCCGCATATTGACAACGCGCAACGCGGCCGGCCTCGCCCTGATAGGCGCTCCTGCCCTGGAGGATCTGGCGTCGACCGGCGCCGCGAGCATGGGCGCGACCGGCCGGCACAGCACCGGTTCGGGTGCCGCGCTCGCGCGAGGCCGGGCAGGAGTCACGTCTGGGCTCTGACGCCTCTCACCTGCCCGATCGGGTCAGGAGCGAGAGCGGGCTCTCGTTCCTGACGCCTCAATCGCTGGCGCCGACGTAGGCCGCGAGGTGCTCGCCGGTGAGGGTGGAGCAGGCGGCGACGAGATCGGCCGGGGTGCCCTCGAAGACGATCCGCCCGCCGTCATGGCCGGCGCCGGGGCCGAGGTCGATGATCCAGTCGGCGTGCGCCATGACCGCCTGGTGGTGCTCGATGACGATGACCGACTTGCCGGAGTCGACGAGCCGGTCGAGCAGGCCGAGCAGCTGTTCGACGTCGGCGAGGTGTAGGCCGGTCGTCGGCTCGTCGAGGACGTAGACGTCACCCTTCTCGGCCATCTGGGTGGCCAGCTTGAGCCGCTGCCGCTCGCCGCCGGACAGTGTGGTGAGCGGCTGGCCGAGGGTGAGGTAGCCGAGCCCGACGTCGACGAGCCGGTCGAGGATCTTGTGCGCGGCCGGGGTACGCGCCTCGCCGCCCTTGAAGAACTCCTCGGCCTCGGTCACCGACATCGCGAGCACTTCCGCGATGTTCCGGCCGCCCAGCGTGTACTCCAGCACTGATGCCTGGAAGCGCTTGCCCTCGCACTCCTCGCAGGTGGATTCGACGGTGGCCATGACGCCCAGGTCGGTGTAGATGACGCCGGCGCCGTTGCAGGTGGGGCACGCACCCTCGGAGTTGGAGCTGAACAGCGCCGGCTTGACCCCGTTGGCCTTCGCGAACGCCTTCCGAATCGGGTCGAGCAGCCCGGTGTACGTCGCCGGGTTGCTGCGCCGCGAACCGCGGATCGCGCCCTGGTCGATCACCACCACGCCGTCGCGGTCGGCGACCGAGCCGTGGATCAGGGAGCTCTTGCCGGAGCCGGCCACGCCGGTGACCACGCAGAGCACCCCGAGCGGGATGTCGACGTTCACGCTCTGGAGGTTGTGCGTCGACGCGCCGCGGACCTCCAGCGCGCCGGAGGATGACCGCACCGACTTCTTGAGGGCCGCCCGGTCGTCGAGATGGCGGCCGGTGGTGGTGTCGCTGCCCCGTAGCCCGTCGACGGTGCCCTCGAAGCAGATGGTGCCACCCGCCGTGCCGGCGCCGGGGCCGAGGTCGACGACGTGGTCGGCGATCGCGATCGTCTCGGGCTTGTGCTCCACGACGAGCACGGTGTTGCCCTTGTCCCGCAGCCGCAGCAGCAGGTTGTTCATCCGCTCGATGTCATGGGGGTGCAGGCCGATCGTCGGCTCGTCGAAGACGTAGGTGACGTCGGTGAGCGACGAGCCGAGGTGCCGGATCATCTTGGTGCGCTGGGCCTCTCCCCCGGACAGGGTGCCCGCCGGCCGGTCCAGCGAGAGGTATCCCAACCCGATCTCCGCGAACGAGTCGAGGAGGTGTTGCAGCCCGGTGAGCAGCGGGGCGACGGACGGCTCGTCGAGGCTCCGGACCCAGTCGGCCAGGTCGCTGATCTGCATCGCGCAGACGTCGGCGATGCTCTTGCCATTGATCTTCGACGACCGGGCCTCCTTGCTGAGCCGGGTGCCGTCGCACTCGGGGCAGGTCGTAAACGTCACCGCCCGCTCCACGAAGGCGCGGATGTGCGGCTGCAGCGCGTCGACGTCCTTGGACAGGAACGACTTCTGGATCTGTGGGATCAGCCCCGCGTACGTCAGGTTGATCCCCTCGACCTTGATCTTGGTCGGCTCCTTGTAGAGAAGGTCGTGCAGCTCCCTCTTGTTGTACTTGCGGATCGGCTTGTCCGGATCGAAGAAGCCGCAGCCGCGGAAGATGCGGCCGTACCAGCCGTCCATGCTGTAGCCGGGGATGGTGAGCGCGCCCTCGTTGAGCGACTTGCTGTCGTCGTAGAGCTGGGTCAGGTCGATGTCGTTGACCGAGCCCATGCCCTCGCAGCGCGGGCACATGCCGCCCAGCCGGTGGAAGGTCGCCTTCTCGGTCTTCGTCTTGCCGGCACCGCGCTCGACGGTGATCGCACCGCTGGCCGTCACCGACGGGACGTTGAACGAGTACGCGTTGGGCGAGCCGATGTGCGGCTGCCCGAGCCTGCTGAACAGGATGCGCAGCATCGCATTGGCGTCGGTGGCGGTACCGACGGTCGAGCGGGGGTTGGCGCCCATCCGCTCCTGGTCGACGATGATCGCCGTCGTCAGGCCCTCCAGTAGGTCGACCTCCGGCCGCGACAGCGTCGGCATGAAGCCCTGCACGAAGGAGCTGTACGTCTCGTTGATCATCCGCTGCGACTCGGCGGCGATCGTGGCGAACACCAGCGAGCTCTTGCCCGAGCCGGAGACGCCGGTGAACACCGTCAGCCGGCGCTTCGGGATCTCGACAGTGACGTCCTTGAGGTTGTTCTCGCGCGCGCCGTGCACGCGGATCAGGTCGTGGCTGTCGGCAACGTTCAGCGCAGGCGACTGCGAGTCCGTCCTCGTGGCAATGCTCATCGTGTCTCCATCTGTTGGGCGGGGACCGCCTTCGCGGCGCCCGTCGGCACCGCGTTGGCGAGGCGTCAGACCAACCAGCGGCCGTCGCGCATCAGGTCGCGGTCGGGCAGCTCGTTCACTTCGCGCCACGCCTGGATGCGGCGCGGGGAGATGCGGAACCAGCGGTACGGCATGGCCAGCACACGCGGGTCGAAGCCGGTGCGCGCGGCGAACCGGTCGCCCAGCTCCCGCGGCAGCGCGTCGATCTCGAGGACCTCGACCTCCCCCTCGATCATGGACACGTCGCGGGTGTGGCCCAGCCCCAGCCGAACTGCCCGGGTGGCGGCCAGGTTCCTCCCGGTCGGGCTGTCCGTCGGCGTGGCCATCAGCAGTACCTCGCCGTCCCAGTCGAAGGACAGCGGCACCAGGTACGGCGCGCCGTCCCCCGAGGCGCTGGCCACCCAGACATCGATGTCGTGGGTGAGCCGATGCTCGGTGTCGCGACGACGCTGAACGCGGGAGCGGGCGGCGGCGCTCATCGGTCCTGAAGCAGGCCGAGGACGTTGCCGTCGGGGTCGGTGACGGTGGCCACCAGGCGACCCCCACCGACGTCGTGCGCGGGCTCCTTCACGGTGGCACCCGCCGCGGTCACCTCGGCCAGCTTCGCCTCGATGTCCGGCACGTGCCAGTAGGCCACCGGTGAGGTCATGCCCTGCGGTCCACCGGCCGGCACCAGCCCGATCTGCTGACCCGCGGCCTCGAAGCCGACGTAGTAGGACGAGTCGGTCTGCGGCGGTACGCCGAGCAGGGCGGTGTACACCGCCTTGGCCGCCGCCAGGTCGGACACGGGATGCAGCACGGTCATGATTCCCTGCGTGGCAGTCATGGTCACTCCTGAGGTCGTGGATCGCAACGTCGGTCAGGCTAGTTGCGGCCCATGACCCCCCGCTTCTTGATTCCTGATCGGTCTGGTCACCTGTTTCGCCACGCACGACGGCATCCCCGCCGCCGCCCCCGCCGCCTGCCGCCGGTACACGCTCGGCGGCACACCGACCAGCTCGGTGAACCGACTGCTGAAGGTACCCAGCGACGCGCAACCGACCGTGAAACAGACCTCGGTGACACTCAGGTCACCACGACGCAGCAGCGCCATCGCACGCTCGATACGCCGCGTCATCAAATACGCGTACGGCGACTCACCGTAAGCAGCCCGGAACTCACGACTGAGATGGCCGGCCGACATGTTCACACCCCGCGCCAGCGCCTCGACATCCAACGGCCGCGCGTACTCCCGGTCGATCCGATCACGCACGCGACGCAGCCGCGCAAGGTCAAACAGCCGCTGGGCCGCGGCGGATCTGCTGGTCACCCGCGAAATCGTGCCACGCCTCGCCGGAGTTGCCCAACACCGGTGGCTCCACTCCGCGTCAGCGCCTACCGGGTGAGGAGAGAGCGCAGCTTCTTGACGATCCCTGCCGGCGCCTCCTCCGCCATGAAGTGCCCCGCGGACGTGGTGTGGTGCTCCAGGTCCGGGGCCCAGGCCCGCCACAGCGCGGCGGCGTCGTACCCGAGCGCGGCACCCCAGTCCTGCTGAACGACGGCGACCGGCATGGCCAGCCGGTTCCCGGCGGCCCGGTCGGCCTGGTCGTGCTCGATGTCGATGCCGGCCGAGGCGCGGTAGTCGGCGACGATGGAGTCGACCGCCCCGCGCGAGGCGGCCAGGTACTCGGCGCGCACGTCCGCCGGGATGGCCTGCGGGTTCTGCGCCCACAGGTCGAGGAAGTAGCCGAAAAAGGCGTCCGCGCTCGCGCTGATCATCTGTTCGGGCAGGCCCGGCGGCTGGGCCATCAGGTAGAGGTGGAAGGCGACCGCGGCGGGCGCACCGTGCAGGATGTCCCACATGTCCAGGGTGGGGAGGACGTCGAGCGCGGCCAGGTGGGTGATCGCGTCGGGGTGGTCCAGGCCGGCGCGGATGGCCACGAGGGCACCGCGGTCGTGTCCGGCAAGGGCGAAGCGGTCGTGCCCGAGCCGGCGGGCGAGGGCGACGACGTCGGCGGCCATCGTCCGCTTGGCGTACGTGTCGGGGCGGTGCGCGGCGGGTTTGTCGCTGGCTCCGTAGCCGCGCAGGTCGGGGCAGATCACGGTGTGATCGGTGGCCAGGTCGACGGCGACGTGCCGCCACATGAGGTGGGTCTGCGGGAAGCCGTGCAGCAGCACGATCGGGCTGCCGGCGCCGCCCACCGCCAGGTTCAGCGTCACGTCGTCGGCGACCGCGACGCGCTGGTACTCGAAACCGGGGATGACGGTTGTCATGGTTGTCCCTTCTCGTTGGCTCGTTCAGCGTGCCGGAGGCGGATGAGCAACGGATGAGCGCGATACGTTGCTCTCAGGCGCGGGAGGGTGGGTCGGGGTGCAGGTCAGGTTCGGTGTTCTCGGGCCGGTGGACGCCTGGGACGAAGCCGGCACCCCGATCGACCTGAAGGGGCCCCGCCACCGGGCAGTGCTTGCGCGGCTGATCGTCGCGCGCGGCCGGGTCGTCCCGGTCAGTCGCCTCGTCGATGACCTGTGGGCGGAGCCGCCCGGCGGAGCGGTGAGCGCCGTCCGCACATTCGTGGCCGCGTTGCGGCGCGCGCTGGAGCCGCAGCGACCGCCGCGGGAGCCGGCCAGGCTGTTGATCACCGAGGGGCCGGGCTACGTGCTGCGGGCGGCCCCGGAGACGGTGGACGCCTGGCGGTTCGAGGACGAGGTCGCCGCCGCTGCCGGCGCGTCGGCGCAGGAGGCGCTAGAGCGCCTCGACCGGGCCCTGAACTGGTGGCGGGGGCCCGCCTATGCGGGCGTCGACGACGAGCCGTGGGCGCGCGCGGAGCGTTCCCGGCTTGACCAGCGACGGCTGAACGCGGTCGAGCGGCGGGCTCAGGCGCTCCTGGCGCTCGGGCGACCCGCCGACGTCGTACCCGATCTTGATGCGCACGTGGCGGAGCATCCGTGGCGGGAGGAGGCGTGGCGGCTGCTGGCGCTGGCCCTGTATCGGGCCGGACGCCAGGGCGACGCGCTCGCCGTGCTGCGCCGAGCCCGCGGCCTGCTCCTGGCGCAGCTCGGTGTCGATCCGGGCCCCCGTCTGCGTCGCCTGGAAGTCGACATCCTCCGTCAGTCCGAAGAAGCGGGTGGCGCTCTCGGTGCGCTGGGTCCGGAGCGGGTGTGGGCGGACGCCGCGGCGGCCTACGACCGTGCCGTCGCGTCCGGCTCGCGGACTCGGCTCGAGTCGACGGTCGGCCTGTTGCGCAGCCTCGCGGTGGCCGGGCCGGGCGGGCTGGAGGCGGCGCGGGAACAACGGGTCGCGGCCATCGCCGCGGCTGAGCAGCTGGGCGATCCCGAACTCACCGCGCGGGTGATCGGAGGATACGACGTACCGGCGATCTGGACCCGCTCGGATGATCCGGACCAGGCGGCGCGGATCGTGGCAGCGGCCGAGCGGGCCCTCGCCGCCCTTCACCCCACCTCCCCCGAGGCCACTCGCGCCGGCCTGCTGGCCACCATCGCGGTGGAGTCCCGGGGTACCCGGTCGGCGCGCGGACCCGAGGCGGCCCGGGACGCGGAACGGATCGCCCGCCGCCTGGGCGACCCGGCCCTGCTGGCCTTCGCCCTCAACGGCGCCTTCATGCAGACCTTCCACCGCGCGGGCCTCGCCCCTGAGCGCGACGAGATCGGCGCCGGCCTCGTCGCCCTCTCCGCGCGGCACGGCCTGGCCTCGTTCGAGATCCTCGGGCACCTCATCCGCCTGCAGGCCCGCAGCGCACTCGCGGACTTCCACACGGCCGACCAGCACGCCGCCGCCGCCGACCGGCTCGCCGCGCGGCACGAGCGCCCCCTCGTGGGAGTGTTCACCCAGTGGTACCGCGCGCTGCGGCTGGCCGCGACCGGGGCGTCACCGCCGGACGCGGAAGCCGCCTACCGGGAGGCGGGGGCGCAGCTCCCCGGCGCCGGCATGCCCGGGGTCGAGCAGGGCCTCCTGCCGCTGGCCCTGTTGTCCCTGCGGGTGTGGCGCGGTCTCCCGGTCGACGTCGGTGAAGACACCGACTGGGGCCCGTACGCCCCGTGGGCCCGCCCGCTGCTCCTGCTGGCCCGGGACCGTCGACCCGACGCCGCCACGGCCCTGCGTCAGACTCCGAACCCGCCACCCGACCTGCTCTTCGAAGCCCTGTGGTGCCTGACCGCCCAGGCCGCAATCGCGCTGGACGACCGAACGATGATGCGACGCGCCCAGACGGAACTCGCGCCGGCGGCGAGAGAGCTTGCCGGAGCCGGCAGCGGCATGCTCACCGTCGGCCCCGTCTCAGGCCACCTCAACGATCTCGCTGCCGCGCTCGGCGGTACGCCGGGCCCATGACCCGCCCAGTTGCCCGGCGTGTCGACTGGGACAGGATTTCGAAAGCCGCGAGGCAGCCGTACCATACCGGACATGGCTCCACGAATCGGGCGGATTCCCACGCACTCAGTCACTGCCGGGTAGTCCATGGCGGAGACCGTGGGGGATCAAGAGTGGGCGGCGTCCCCTGCCCAGGACGCCGACCGACAGGACATTCGACTTGCCGCGGTCATGACCGGTGGAGTCAGCCTGGCAGTCTGGATCAGCGGCGTCACTCTTGAACTCTTTCGGCTCGCCACGGCCCGCAGAGGCGCGGGATCGGCGTACGCATCGCTGCTGGATCTGCTTCGGGCCGACGTCCGCGTTGATGTGATCTCAGGGACGTCGGCGGGCGGTCTCAACGGGGCTTTCCTGGCGCTCGGGCTCGCCCGGGGCGGGGACCTGTCCGTCATGCGCGACCTGTGGCACGAGCACGGCAGCCTGGACCGACTATTGCGCGATCCCTTGACCCGCAACCCGAAGTCCCTGCTCAAGGGCGACGACTACTTCCTCCCCAAGGTGAGGGAAGCGCTGGAGAAGGTGATCTCGGAGGTCCGGCGCCCCGCAAGCCGAACCGACGACGACCGGGTGCCGATCGAGTTGGTCCTGACCGGAACGCTCTGGCAGGGCAGGTCCACGACGTTCACCGACGACCTGGGCGTCGCCATCACCGAAACCGACCACGACGCCACCTTCCGGTTCGCCGACCTACGGGCTGGCTACCGCGATGGTCGGCCCGTCAGCGGTGACCTCGCCGCGGACGCCGTACTCGAGGAGTTGGCCGCCGCGGCGCGATGCACCTCCTCCTTCCCCGGCGCGTTCGAGCCGCATTTCGTTCGGGTGCGCCCCGGAGCCCCGGCCGGGGACCTGCGGTGGGATTCCGCGGCGGGTCGAGCCAACTTCTGCGAAGCACAGTACGTGGTGGACGGCGGAGTCCTGCTCAACAAGCCGATCAGGCCGGCGCTGGAGGCGGTGTACCGGCAGACCGCCGGCTTTCAGGTGCGTCGAGTGCTCGCATACGTCGCGCCGGATCCGGGCGAGGTCTACTCCCCCGCAGCCGACGCGATGCTTCAACCGGATTCGGCCGATCGGCCGGCATCGCCGCTGCCGTCGGCCCGCGAGGTACTGCTGGGCGTCCTCACCCGCCTGCGGGCGACAGACTCCGTTTCCCGGGAGCTCACGGAGATTCGCAACCGCAACGCCAATGCGCGGCAGCGCCGCCGGGCACGTGACCGGTTCGCGATGACCATGACGGACGTCGCCGACCAACTGTCCGAACGGGCGTGGCCGGCCTATCTGGAGGTTAGCGCCGAGCACGCAGCCCGAACGCTGGCTCCGCTGCTGGCGACCGGGCAACGCGGCCGGCCCGCCGAGCAGTGGAGCCGGCAGGAACTCCTTACCGCGCTACGGCGACAGCCGATGTCGTTCATCCCGCAGGGCGCCTTCCCGGAGGCGCTCGGAAGAGTCGGGGTGAGCTGGGACTGGGGGCAGACCACCGTCCAACGGCTGGCAGACATGACCGTCGACCTGCTCAAACGAGCGGTGTGGCTGGCCCACCTCGGGTCGCCGGAGCGCGCGGCCATCGTGCGCTGCCGCGAAGAGGTGGCTGCCACGCTGAAGGAGATCCACGCCGACCGGGAAGATCTCAACCGCTACTGGTCCACGGCGCCGACCGGACCGACGCGGTACGGCATCGGCCCGATGCCGGCACGCCGGGGCTCGCTGAACCAGACCGCCGAGAACCTCCCAGAACTGGAACGATGGCTCGCAGCCGCGTTGGTCGCGTGGGATGCCCTACCCGCGCCCGACGACGCCGCCCGGCGGGCTCGGCTGTACCGGCAGGCCCTCGAACTGGCCCGGCGCCTCCGCGAGGTCGCCCCGGCCGTACGGGCGGTGAGCGAGGCAGGAAACGATGTTCTCGATCCGGACGGCGAGTGGGCGCAGCGGCTTGCCGCACTCCACCGGTTCCTCGTCCCGGCGCAATCCACCCAGGCCGCGAGCGGGGCGATGCACCCGGTGGCAATGGCCGATGCGGGCCCTGCCGGCGGTGCGGAACGGGCGAGCGACGAGACCGTGCTGCAGAACATGCTGCGCCTCGACGTCGTACAGCTGGCGTACACCAGCGCCAGCCCCGAGCCGGAGCAGGAGGTGGAACTGGCCAAGGTCTCCTCGGTGAACCCGGACCGGTTGACCGGCATCCAGCTGCACCATTTCGGCGCCTTCTACCGCGGCTCCTGGCGAATGAACGACTGGCTGCACGGCCGGATGGACGGGGTCGAACAGCTCATCCGGATCCTGCTGGCGCCGGAGCGACTGCGGCAGTGCCTGCTGACACCCGGCTCGACGGCCGCCGCCGATCCTCGGCCGGCGCCCTCGGAGGCCGTGGCCCAGCTCATGGCGGCACTCGAGCGTTGCGCGGTTCCCGACCAGTCACCGGACCGCCGGTGGCTGGCCGAGCAGTGGGCACAGGACCGGGCGGCATGCGAACGCGAGGTGGAACAGATCATTGCTGGCCGGGACGCACCGTCCTTGTGCGCCTGCCCCCGAGCCATGGCCCGACCGATCCAGACCGCAGTGCTCAGGGAAGACCTCCCCAGCCTCGCCATCGCGGTGCGCGGTGAGGGCAATGACCGGTCCCGGACGAGCAACAGCTGGTTGGAGTCCTTTGACGCCGCCGACCGCAAGGCCGGTCAGAACCTGCCGGCCGAGGAGCTGTGGCGGCTGTGGGACGAGGCCGCGAAGATCGGCAGGGAACGCATCGAGGGCGACGTCGGAAGTGACACGTTCGCGCGAACCGTGTCGCACACCGCCACCGTCCTCGCCAATGTCGCCGGGGACTCGGCTCGCATCAAGCCGGTGACCACTGTCCTCTCCGCCTTCCGCGGCTACGCCCTCGCCGTATGGGCGATGGTGGCCATGCTCACCCGCGGCAGCGCCGTGGGTACGCGTGCGGTGGAGATCGCGGTGGCCGCCGGCGGAGTCCTCCTCGCCGTCACACTGCTGGTGCCTGCGGTACCGGTCGCCCTGACCCTGCTCGCTGTTCTCCTTCTCCTGGCCGGCTTCTCGTCTGCTGCCCTGCTCTCGCCCCGGGCCAGGCCGGTCGGTGTGCGCCTGGCAGCGGCGGCGCTCGTCGCCCTCCTCGCTCTCGGTGGCGTTCTGTGGTGGGACTGGGCCCGCAACGGCTCGGCGGCGCTGATCTGGAGTCTGTCGATCAAGCTCGGGGTTTCGGTGCTCGTCGTCCTGCTCGGCTGGTGGGTCGCCCGGGCACAACCCCGCCGGCCCGGACGCGACCGGCGATAGGCGGATACCGCGCTTGCGGTACGCGTCCGATGTGCTGCCTTCGTACAGTGACCGGATGCGGCGGTGGGGTATCGACGCGGGCGTCGTGGCAGTGAGCGGTGCCCTCACCTGGCTGCGGATCACGTCGACGGCGGTAGCGCCGGACGACCGGGGAGCCGACGGGGTGGCGTACGGGCTCTGCGCCGCCATGGTCCTGGCGCTGTTGGCTCGGCGGCGGTGGCCGGCTGCCGTCCTGTCCGTGGTGGGCGGCCTATTTCTCCTGTACCACGTCCTTCGTTATCCCGGTGGGGCGCCGGCCGTTCCGGTCTGGGTGGCGCTGTACTCGGTGGCCGTGGCGCCTCGTCGCCGCGTCGGTCTGGCGGTGGCGGCGCTGTTCATCGCGCTGGACGCGCAGGGGCGCACGGCGGTCGCCGGGGTGGGCTTCCTGGACGCCACGCTGGACAGTTCGACGGTGGTGTTCGTGGCGGCGCTGCTGTTGGGTGAGGTGGTTCGCGAGCGGCGAACCCGGCTGGCGTTGCTGGCCGCCGAACGGGACCGGGCCGCCGACCGGCAACTCGCCGACGAGCGGCTGCGCATCGCCCGTGAGCTGCACGATGTCACCGCGCACACGCTCGCCGTGGTCGGTGTGCAGGCGAGCGTGGCCCGTGACGTGCTCGACGACGACCCGGCGCAGGCCCGCGCGGCGCTGGACGCGGTACGCCGGGCCAGCCGGGAGGCGATGGTGGAGTTGCGCGCCGCGGTGGGCCTGCTGCGCGACGGCCTGCCGGCGCAACCGCAGCCGCCGATCCCCGGCCTTGACCGGCTGCCGCTGCTGGCGGCGGAGACCGGCGCCGTGCTGGTGTGTGACGGCGAGCCGCGGGCGCTGCCGCGCGCCGTGGAGGCGGCGGCCTACCGCATCGTGCAGGAGGCGGTGGCCAACGCGGTACGGCATGCCCGTGCCGGACGGATCGAGATCGGGTTGGGCTACCGACCTGACGGGCTGTCCCTGACGGTGCGCGACGACGGGCGTAACCCCGCCGGGCCACCAGGGAACGGGCTGCGCGGGATGACGGAACGGGCCGTGGGCCTCGGCGGTTGGCTGCGTGCGGGCCCGGTCGACGGTGGTGGTTTCGAGGTGCAGGGGTGGTTGCCGCGATGACCGTGAAGGTGCTGCTCGCCGACGACCAGCGGTTGGTGCGCGCCGGTTTCCGGGTCCTGCTGGAACGGGCGCCGGACATCGAGGTGGTCGCCGAGGCGGCCGATGGGGACGAGGCCATCGCCCTGACCCGGGCGCACCGGCCGGACGTGGCACTGATGGACATCCGCATGCCGGGTACGGACGGGCTTACCGCGACCCGGCGGATTCTCGCCGACGGCCGGCTGCCGGGCGTTCGGGTAGTCGTTCTGACCACGTTCGAGCTGGACGAATACGTGTACGCGGCGTTGCAGGCGGGCGCGAGTGGTTTCCTGCTGAAGGACGTGGAGCCGGACGAGCTACGCCGCGCGGTACGGGTGGTGGCTGCCGGGGACGCGCTGCTGGCTCCGGCGGTGACCCGCCGGCTCATCGCGGCGTTCGCGGCCGGCCCGCGGGTGCCCGGCACGGAGACGCTGACCGTGCGCGAACGTGAGGTGGTCGGGCTGGTCGCGGCGGGCCTGTCCGACGGGGAGGTCGGGATCCGGCTGGGAATCAGCCCGGCCACCGCCAAGACCCACGCCAACCGGGCGATGGCGAAGCTCGGCGCGCGGGACCGGGCCCAGCTGGTCGTGTTCGCCTACCGCAGCGGGCTGGCCGGTGTACCGCGACTGCGGTAGGCCGACATCAGCGCTTGGCGAATTCGATACCGGCGGCGCGTTCGTAGCGTTCGGGCATGTTTCTCATCCTCGGTTCCACCCTGAATTTCCTCGCCAGCTTCTTCTGGGAGGACGATCGACAGGGCAGCACCGCCGGCGCGCTCGTCGCGCTCTCGACCGCGTGCTGGTTGATCGGCCTGTTCGGCCTGTACGAGCGGCTGCGGCCGGCCGCTCCTCGGTTCGTGGCGGTCGCGCTGCCGGTGGCGGTGTTCGGAGCGGTCGGCGGCGTCGCGTTCGGCGTGCAGAGCGTGCACGAGGGCCTGTTCGACGTCTCGCACGCGACGGCGGTCGAACTGCTCGACGAGCGGTCCGCGTTCGCCGCGTACACGCTGTTCTGGACCGCCGGGCCGCTGTTTCCGCTCAGTTTGTTCGCGCTGGGCCTCGTCCTGGCCTGGACGCGGGCCGCCCCGGTCGCCGTCGGTCTGCTGATCAGCCTGGGCGCCGCCGCCTTCCCGCTGAGCCGTATCAGTCGGGAGGTGTGGATCGCGCACCTCGCCGACGTGCTGCTGATGCTGCCGTTCGTGTATCTCGGGTTGCGGGAGTTGATGCGGCGCCGACGCGGGGCGGCGCCGCAGGTTCCGGCGCCGGCATAGCAGGGCCCAGCTGCTCCCTGCCGGGCCGCACACCGCCCGCCTGCCTGCTCAGGGGCTTCGCCTCCTGGTTGCCGCTTGAGCAGGCGGGCGGCTTGCCCAGCACTACCTGGCGAGGATGTCCCAGCGCACCAGGCTGCCGCCCTCCGGCGGGTCGTTGGGCGTGACGATGCCTCGAACATCGCCGAGGAGCTGCCAGGCAGGCATGTCGTAACCGCAGCTGAGCCCGTCGCGGCCGTAGATCAACGGCGTCGGGGCCACCGACCAGCGCACGGCGTCAGCGCTACGCGCGATGCCGACCACCGTCTTGGTGTCCGTCCGGCCACACGCTCCGCTGGCGCCCGAGAAGGCCTCGAAGACGATGTACCAGTAGCCGTCGGGCTCCCGAGTCATGTCCGCCATACCCACACCGAAGTTGGCCCAGTCCGGGGTCGGCGACAGATCGATCTTCTGACGGACGCCGGTGTATTCACTGGCCAGCGTGTCGAGCCGGGCCACCCCGCGCGTCTGCTTCAGGCGCCCGGTCGCGTCGTGCCCGTGGAACGTCAGGAGGTAACCCGTTCCGTCCTTCTCGATATCGGGCGTGCCGACCTCGTCGTCCCACGCACCGACCGCCCCGGGCCGAATCAGAAGGGCGCTGTTTGACCAGTTACGCCCGTCGGTGCTGGTGACATATCGAACGGAGTGCAGGCTCCGTCCCTGCCCTGGGGCGACGTAGTTCGGGTCGTGATCACGCTGCTCAAACACCATGACCAAGCGTGATCCGTCGGCGATGACGTCGGGCGAGTACACCCAGGTGCTCGTGACGTTGTCGTCGAACTGGCAACTCTGGCCCTGCTGGACTGTCTGTAGGGCCGACAACGGACGTCCTCCGTTGACCGGTGTCCAGGTGGCTCCGCGGTCGTTCGAGGTCGCCATCGCCACGCCTTGCGGAATGGCGCAGGTGGTCCCGGTCGGGCTGATGAAGGTCCGGTAGTACATCAGGTACTGCCCGTTCCAGATGATCGAGGTGCTCTCGGCGTGACTGCCGATGGCCTCCGGGAACGGGGACCGGCTCGGCTGGCTCACGGTTGCCGTCCCGTTGAACAGATCGGCCGGCTCGGCCGTTCGCCCGTCGTTGTTCGTCACATCCGGGTCGGACGCGCCGCTATGGGACGACGCTGTCGCGACGTCCGTTTCGAACGGACTCGCGCCGGCGGCACGGCCGACGGTTATCGCGGCGGAAACGGCAACGAGCAGGACAGCGGCCAAACCTCGCATCTTCTTCGTCATGTCTCTCCACGCCGCGTCGGTCGCAATGGGGGCAGTCTCGGACGGCTTTGTCCTGGCCGGCGCTTCCAGCCATATTTTCGTGCTGGGCGCCGGCCTTACCAGTACGGCGGGCAAGAATAGTGCTCGTACGCCCAGAACTGCGACCGCACTCTTTCGGGTAGGCCGGCTCCCCCAGGCAGCGATCTTTTTTCGTCCGAATTCGCTGGCGTGGTTCAGCGCTGCTCGCGGCGGACCAGGACGACGTGGTCGACGAGGTTGCCCGTCTCGCCGTCCGGGCCCGTGCCCGTCCGGTACGCGGCCCTGAGCCGTTCGGTGTGCCAGCGGTCCGGGTCGAGGTCGAGGGCGGCGAGGATCTCCTGGGGGCTGGCGAAGCGGGCGTGCGGGTGGCTGTCACGGGCCCACGGCGGCGGCGCGCCGTGCTCCACGACCAGGAGCCGACCGCCGGGCGCGACCGCGCGCGCCGCCGCACGCAGCACCGCCTCCCGGGGCAGTTCCAGCGGGGACTGGAGGAACTGCGCCGAGACCAGGTCGTACCGGCCCGCCGGGAAGGTCCGGGTCAGGTCGTGCCGGGCCACGGTGATCCGGGACGCCACGCCGGCCCGGGCTGCCTCGGCGGTGAGCCGGTCCAGGGCGGTGGTCGAGATGTCGACGGCGTTGACCTGCCAACCCTGGCCGGCCAGCCAGATCGCGTCGCCGCCCTCGCCGCAGCCCAGGTCGAGCGCGGTGCCGGGCGGCAGCGGCTCCACCACCTCGGCCAGGACGGCGTTTGCCCGGCCGCTCCACACCCGCTCGCGTTGTTGGTACAGCTCGTCCCAGAACCGGGCGGTGGCGTCGTCCACGGCCGAGTCCACCGGGTACGCGTCGTGCTCGATCATGTTGCCTTCCTCACCGGGCGGACGCCCGCCCGCCCCGACCGGGCGATGGTGCGCCGCCGAGACACGAAACGGCAAGGAATCTTGCTGGTTCGGCAAACGCCCGAGGTGGCGGTGGCAGCCGGCCGGAGCCGGGACGTGGCGGCGGAGGGATTGGTGGTTACTCGACGGCACGCGGGGTAGGCATTCGGGCCCCGACCTGTCGAGGCCGGGTGAACGGATTTCTTGCCGCTGACCGATATCCGGAGGAAGCGCCGTGCCGCACGAGTACCGCAAGAGCGCCGAGGCAATTTCCAGGCTGTCGCCGGAGCAGTACCGGGTCACTCAGGAAGCTGGGACAGAGCCGGCCTTCGACAACGCCTATTGGGACAACAAGGAGCCGGGCATATACGTCGACGTCGTCTCCGGTGAACCGCTGTTCACCTCCGTCGACAAGTTTGACAGTGGTACCGGCTGGCCCAGTTTCACCAGGCCCGTCGAAGCGAAGAATGTGGTCGAAGCACAGGAGTCGAGCCTGGGCATGGTCCGCACGGAGGTCCGGTCGGCGCACGGGGACAGCCACCTCGGCCACGTGTTCGACGATGGCCCCCCGGAGGCGGGCGGGTTGCGCTATTGCATGAACTCGGCGGCGCTTCGGTTCATACCGCGCGACGAGCTCGAGCGCGAGGGCTACGGCGAGTACCGAGCGTTGTTCGCCTGAGCACCCGAGATCGGATCCCGACCGCAGCGGGCGGGGCCGCCGGCATGCGGACGACGCCGGCCAGGACCTGTGATCCCGGCCGGCGCGCCGGTCGTATCCGTCAACTGATCAGCTCCCAGGGGCCCTGGGGTCACCGGGGCGCGACGCGCGAGCGCTACGGCGCCCCCGGACGGTCAGCCGGCTCTGCCCGGCGAAGGGTGGCGAACGGAACGGTGTCGACGCCGAGGGCGAGCGCGATCCCCCCGTACGCCGCCGCCCGCAGCGCCAGGTCGCTCTGCACCACCTCGACCGCCTCGGCCGCCGCAGCGAACGCGGTCTCGGCGAGACCGCGCTGCAACGGCTCGCGAAGCAGGTCGGTGGCGGTGCCGAGTTCGTCACCGAGGACGACGCGCTGCGGGTTGATGAGGTTGACCAGATTGCCGAGCGCGTAGCCGAGCTGCGTCCCGGCGTCGGCGACGAGCCGGCGGCAGCCGGGGTCGCCGTCCCGGGCGGCGGCGATGAGCGCGGCGAGGTCGGCCAGCTCGGGTTTGGCCTGCCGGGCGTGGGCGAGCAGCGCCCGGCCGCCGACGGCGAGCTCGACGCAGCCGCGGTTGCCGCAGCGGCAGACCGCGCCCCTGGCGTCGAGGGTGACGTGACCGAGCTCCCCGGCCGTGCCGGCGGCGCCGCGATACAGCCGGCCGTCCAGCACGATGCCGGCACCGACCCCGGTGGCCAGCTTCACGTAGACGAGATCGCTGCAGCCGCGACCGGCACCCCAGACGTACTCGCCGAGCGCGCCGAGGTTGGCGTCGTTCTCGGCCCGGACGGGCCGGCCGAGCAGGTCGGCGAACGCGTCGGCCGGACGCAGGCCGGCCCAGCCGGGCAGCATTGGTGGAGAGCCGATACGCCGATCGCGGGTGATCGGGGCCGGCACGCCGAGACCGACGGCGACGATGTCGTCGCGACCGGCGCCGATGCCGGCCAGGGCGGAGTCAAAAAGGCCGACGGCCGTCGCGAGCGCGTCGTCCGGTCGGTCGTCGAGGTCGAAGTCGGTGCGGGTCTCGTGCACGTTGAGCACCTCGTGCGCGAGGTCGGCGAGAGCGAGCCGAACGTGGCGGCGGCCGATGTCGATGCCGGCGGCGAGCCCGGCGCGACGGGTCAGCCGGACGACCGAGGCGGGCCGGCCCCCGCCGGAGGGGCCGTGCGCGCTGGCGCGCTCGCCGATGAGACCGGCGGCGCCGAGGTCGGCCAGGGCGGCCGAAACGGTGGTTCGGGACAGGCCGCTGAGCGCGACCAGCTCGGCCCGGGTGCTCGGTCCGTACACCCGCAGAGTCGTGGCCACACGACGCACGATCGCGGAGGCGCCGGGACGCCACAGGGTCCGCGGGTCGATCCGCTGCCTGGCCACGGCGCGATCTTCCTGGCCACGCCAGAGTTCTGTCAAGGATCGACAAAACCAGCCGAGCTGGCCCGAACATTGCCCCGGGATCACATTTTGATTGCCAACAGTTGACACAACTCGGGCGACAGGACGAGGGTCACAGTAGACGCTGCTACCAAGCTTGAACATGTTCCATCACAGCCCCACATCCCACGAGAACCTGATGGAGGACGTATGCGCTTGCGCACTCGCACGGCCGTTGCCGCGGCCGGCATGGCGCTCGCCCTGCTGGCGAGCGGCTGCGGCGCCGACGATGGCGACGGCGGAGCCGGCAGCAAGAAGGTCGAGGTCTTTACCTGGTGGGCCGACGGCGGCGAGAAGGCCGGCCTCGACGGCCTGGTCGCCCAGTTCAAGACCGACTGCGCGCAGTACGAGTTCGTCAACGGCGCGGTCGCGGGCGGTGCGGGGTCCAACGCCAAGCAGGTCCTGGCCTCACGGCTGCAGCAGAACGACCCGCCGGACACCTTCCAGGCACATGCCGGCGCCGAGTTGACCGACTACATCAAGGCCGGCCAGATCGAGGACCTCAGCGGGGACTACAAGGAGTGGGGCCTGGACTCGGCGTTCCCCAAGGGACTCGTCGACAGCCTGACCGTTGACGGCAAGATCTACTCGGTGCCGGCCAACATCCACCGCGCCAACGTGCTGTGGGGAAACAAGACCGTGCTGGCCCAGGCCGGCATCACCGTCCCGGCGACGACGCTGCCGGAGTTCTTCTCCCAGCTCGACACGCTAAAGGCCAAGGGGGTCGCGACGCCCCTCGCGCTCGGCAAGGACTGGACGCAGCAGATGCTCTTCGAGGCGGTGCTGATCTCGAAGCTGGGGCCGGAGAAGTTCAGCGGCCTCTGGACCGGCCAGACCGACTGGGCCGCCGCGGACATCACCGACGCCATCAACGACTACAAGAAGCTGCTGTCGTACAGCAACAAGGACCGCGACACCTTCGACTGGACCGATGCCGAGAAGCTCGTCATGGAGGGCAAGGCCGCCTACCAGCTCATGGGCGACTGGGAGGCCGCCGACCTCGACGCCAAGGGCTTCAAGGACTACAACTACTCGGTCTTCCCGGGCAACGGCGACGCCTACCAGTGGCTGGCCGACTCGTTCGTGCTGCCCAAGAATGCGAAGAACCCCGAGGGCACCAAGTGCTGGCTGAAGACGCTGGGCAGCGCCGCTGGGCAAAAGGCCTTCAACACCAAGAAGGGCTCGATCCCGGCCCGGACCGACGCCAACGCCACGGACTACCCCGCCTACCAGCAGGCCGCGATCGCCGACTGGGCCAAGGGCAAGCCCGTCCCGTCCTGCCCGCACGGCTCGGCCTGCTCGCAGGGCTGGCAGGGCGCGGTGGCCTCGGCGCAGGGCAAGTTCTCCAGCGACGGTGACGTCGCGGCGCTGCAGAGTGCGCTCGTCGCCGCGGCGAAGCAGTACGCGAGCAAGTAGAACCGACGGCTGCGTTGGGACAGGTCCCCTGACCTGTCCCAACGTATGTCCATGATGGAGGATCGGTGACCACGAGAACCGCCACCCCGACGCCGCCACGGACCCGACCGAGCCCGAGCCCGGGAGCGCGGCGGGCCCGGCTGCGCCGTTGGTTGCCGGGTCTGCTGCTGCTCTCCCCGTCGCTGATCGTGCTGGCCGTCTTCGTTTACGGGCTGATCGGCTGGACCGTGACGCTGTCCCTGTCCGACGAGCACGACGCCCTGGGCAACAAGGGCTTCGTCGGCTTGTCGAACTTCGTCGTCCTGTTCACCGAGGACATCAACGGCCGCTTCACCCACTCGCTGAAGAACCTGCTGATCTTCACCGTCGTGTTCATGGTCGGGGCCCTGCTGATGGGCGTGCTGTGGGCGTTCCTGCTGGAGCGCGGCGTGCGGGGCGAAGGTTTCTTCCGCGCCGTGTACCTGTTTCCGATGGCCGTGTCGTTCGTCGCGTCCGGCGTGGTGTGGCGCTGGCTGATGAACTCCGGCACGGGCGACCAGGCCGGTGGCCTCAACCGGATCTTCCATGACCTGCACCTGGGCTTCCTGGAGAACCCGTGGTGGACCGACCCCGACTGGGGCATGGCGGCCATGGCGCTGCCGGCGATCTGGCAGCTGTCGGGCTACGTGATGGCGCTGTTCCTGTCCGGGTTCCGCGGCATCCCGGCCGACCTGCGCGAGGCGGCGGCGATGGACGGGGCGAGCACCTACCAGTTGTACCGGCACGTGATCTTCCCGCAGCTGACGCCGACCGCCCTGTCCGCCATGATCATCCTCGGTCACATGTCGATGAAGATGTTCGACCTCATCATGTCGGTCTCGGGCGCCCAGTGGATCACCGAGGTCCCCGCGGTCTACGTCTGGCAGACGCTGCTCACCAGCGACTACGCCAAGGCCGCCGCGATCTCGATCATCCTGCTGCTGCTCGTCGCCGTGGTGATCGTGCCCTACCTCATCTACAACAACCGGGTGGAGCGTCGTTCATGAGCGCCAGCACCATCACGCCCGCGCCGGAGGCGCCGATCAGCAAGCCGCTGGCCCGCAGGCCGCGCGGCGGAATCAACCGGCGCTCACCGCTGGGTCGCGCCGCGACGTACGTGCTCCTGGTCATCTTCCTGGTCATCGTCCTGATGCCCGCCTACGTACTGCTGGTGACCAGCCTCAAGTCGGGGCGGGAGATCGGCGTCAACGGCCAGTGGAACCTGCCGACGGAGTGGACGTTCGCGTCCTGGGAGAAGGCGTGGACCGCGCTGCGGCCGTCGTTCATCCGGACCTTCGAGCTGGCGATCCCGGTGGCGCTCATCTCCTCGGCGCTCGGCGCGGCCAACGGCTTCGTGCTGTCGCGGTGGCGGTTCCCGGGTGCCGACGTGGTGTTCACGCTCATCCTGTTCGGCATGTTCATTCCCTACCAGGCGGTCATGATCCCGCTGCGCCAGGTCGTGCACGAGATCGGACTCCCGCCCGGCATCCCGACGCTGGTGTTCGTCCACTGCGTGTACGGCATCCCGATCTGCACGCTGATCTTCCGCAACTACTACGCGACCACCGTGCCGGTCGAGCTCATCGAGGCGAGCCGGGTCGACGGGGCCGGGATGCTGCGCACGTTCGCCTCGGTGATCCTGCCGCTGTCCGCGCCCGGCTTCGTGGTGACCATCATCTGGCAGTTCACCTCGGCCTGGAACGACTACCTGTTCGCCATCTTCATGTCGAACACCCGCAACGGACCCATCACCATCGCGCTGAACGCGCTGGCCGGCGCTCAGTCCCCGGACTACGCGGCCTCGATGGCTGGGGCGCTCATCACGTCACTGCCGACCCTGCTCGTGTACATCGTGCTGGGCCGCTGGTTCATCGGCGGGCTCATGGCGGGCTCGGTCAAGAGCTGAGCCCACCCGTCGACAAGATGATTCAACGGCTGCGGCCGTTAGGGTCGCGGAATGGGCCCGGGCAGTGAGCAGGACGTGGAGCAACCCCTGGCCGGCGGGCGCTTGACGGCTGGTGTGGTCCGGGTTGGAGACACGGTGCGTCGTCCCGCCTCGCCTGCGTCGCCCTTCGTGGCGCGGCTGCTGGCTCATCTCGCCAAGGCTGGTTTCGACGGCTGCCCTCAGCACCTGGGGTGGGACGGACATGGGCGGGACAGGTTGTCGTTCGTGCCCGGTCATGTCCCGCCGCGCTGGCAGCACTTCGTCGACGAGCAGGTCAGACAGGCAGCGACGCTGCTGCGGCAGCTGCACGACGCCACGCGAGACTTGGCGTCCAGCCTCGGGGGTGAGGTGGTTTGTCATCACGACCCCGGCCCGAACAACACCGTTTTCCGCGACGGCCAGCCGGTCGCGTTCATCGACTTCGACTTCGCGGCGCCTGGCGAGCCGTTGGAGGACGTGGGATACATGGCGTGGGCGTGGTGCATCTCGTCGCGCCCCGACCGGGGGCCCGCGACAGGGCAGGCCCGCCAGGTGCGGACCCTGGCAGACGCCTACGGCCTAAGTCCGACCGACCGTGACCGTCTGCCGGCCGCCATCTGCGGACGGTTACGCCGCAATGAGGCATTCTGGCGAGACATCCTCGAGGGCGGAGCGGCCTCGAACCCGCGCGCACGCTCTGCCGAAGTGCTCGCCTGGACCCAACGCGAACTCGCCTACTTCGCGGCCAACCAGGAGACGTTCGCCGCCGCACTGAACGCCGTGGGTTAGGGCCGCGATCCGGTCGCTACCGTGGTCGCGGCGGCGGCCAGCAGCTTCCTGAGCCGGGTATGCGGAAACCGCTTCTCGGCCTCCGCCGGGGGTGTTACCCGGGTGCTGTAGAAGTCGGCCTCGTGGTCGCCGTCTTGCTCAGCCCACAGGTTGCCTGCCTCGTCGCGGTGCCACACCACCTGTTGGCCGCGGAAGTCGGCGCGTTCGAGCCAGTCTGCGCCACTTGGCCAGTAGCCGTCCCAGCCCTGGGGCCGCAGTGCGTCGTACGCCGCCTCCACGCTGGCAACGGCGGCGTCCACGTCGTCGTCCTCGAAGACCGCGGCGAACCGGCACAGCAAGGCCATCGGCGCCCCGGGGTGCGACAGCAGTGGATCCCGTACGGCGACTGCCCGGCAGATCACATCGAGCTCCGACCAGCGCAGCGCGTACGGGTGCCAGTGCGCCAGGTCGTCCCAGCCGAGCTCGGCAGGCTCGGCGTCCCCAGGTCCGGTGATGCCCAGCTCGTACGAGCCGAGCCGGGTGTCGACGTCGAGCAGGATGAGATGGCCGTCACCGACGTCGAAGGCGACGTTGAGTGCGCTGTCCCGCTCGTCATCGTCATCGTCATCGAGCAGCTCCGCCAGGACGCCGAGCCGATCGGCGCCGGGGCCGTCCTCCGCCGCGAAGGTGTACCGCGCCCAGAATGCAGGATCGCGCAACGACTCGCGCAGGGGTACTGGAATGCCCATAGCACGATCATCGCCTGCCGACGCGGCACTCCGTCAGGCAGGGCTGGCTGCCGTCGACGATCGGCGCCCCCAACCGGGGGCCTGCCTCCCGCTGCTTTGATCCGCGTCCCACCTGACGTTTGCCATGATCGTCTGGAACGTCGGCCCGACCGAAGGGACAGCAACGATGGCTCGCACGCTTTTGTACCTGGTCCGTCACGGCGAGCAGGACCCAACGCTCGGCCATACGGCAGCCGGTGGCCTCTCCGAACTGGGCCGCCATCAGGCAGATCGGCTCGGCCGACGGCTGAAGGGCGTGCCGTTCTCGGCGATCCACCACAGCCAGCTTCCCCGGGCGGTCCAGACCGCTGACGTGATCGCTCACTACCTGCCAGACGTCCCACGGCACGCCTGCGACTTCGCCATGGATCAAACGCCGGTGCCCTCCGTCGAACACCGCAGCGAGTACCCCGAACGCTTTCTCCCCTGGCTGGACCGGGTGCCGAGCGAGGAGCGCGACGACGACGCTGCCGGATTGCAGGCCGCCGTCGAGCACTTCGGTACCGCCGATGTTGAGGACCGGCAGGAGCTCGTGATCACGCACAACTTCGTGATCGGCTGGTTCGTCCGGCACGTCCTCGACGCTCCGACGTGGCGGTGGATGGGCCTCAACCAGGAGAACTGCGGTCTGACCATCGTGCAGTGGGACACCGACCGACCGCCGACTCTGGTCTGCTTCAACGACACCGGACACCTCTGATCCGATCCCGCCGAGCCAGCCCGCGCGGTTCGGTCGGTAGCTGATTGCCGGCCGTGCGGTCCGCTCGGCGGCCCTGCGCCGCTGCGCTGTTCACCTCGACGAGCAGGCGGCCCGTCCGCTCGCCCTAGGCCAGGGCGGCCCAGGACATGTGCCCCCGTCCTCGCGCGGGACCACATCCGGCAACATGCAAGTCTTCCGATCCGTTAACCAACCAGCTAGCTTCCTTCCATCGATTGGTTGAGTTGCTGATCAGCCGATCGGTGCTCCAGAGAGGACCGGAAGGGGAGGAAGCAGTTGGCAGATTCCGCATGCGCCAGGAGGTTTCTGGCAGCCGGGTTCGCCGCGGTGGTCACGACCGCCGCGATCGGCGTTGGCACCGCGGCAAGCGCCGCTCCAGCGGAAGGCACGGTCAGGGCTGCGGCCGGTGCGTCGGTAGCGGGTAGCTACATCGTGGTGCTGAAAGATGGCGCGGGTGACCAGGCGGTCGCCGTCGCCGGTAAGCACGGCGCGTCCGTGACCCACCAGTACCGCAGTGTGCTGAACGGCTTTTCCGGCCGCATGTCGGAGCGGCAGGCACGCAGGCTCGCCGCCGACCCGCGGGTGGCATACGTGCAGCAGGACGGCGTCTTCACCAGCACCGCGACCCAGACCAGCCCGCCGTCGTGGGGTCTGGACCGCATCGACCAGCGCAACCGGCCGTTGAGCGGCTCCTACACCTACAACACCACGGCGAGCAACGTGAAGGTGTACATCATCGACACCGGTATCCGGACCTCCCACAGCGACTTCGGGGGCCGGGCGGCCTGGGGTACGAACACGACCGGGGACGGCAACAACACCGACTGCAACGGGCACGGCACGCACGTCGCCGGTACGGTCGGCGGCGCATCCTACGGCGTGGCCAAGGGCGTCAACCTCATCGCCGTCAAGGTGCTCAACTGCTCGGGCAGTGGAAGCACCTCCGGTGTGGTGGCGGGTATCGACTGGGTGACCGCACAGAAGAACAGCAACCCGAGCCAGCCGATGGTCGCGAACATGTCTCTCGGTGGCGGTGCGGACACCACGCTGGACAACGCCGTCAGGAGGTCGATCGCGGCGGGTGTGACGTACGCGATCGCGGCCGGTAACGGCAACATCATCGGCCTGCCGCAGAACGCGTGCAATTCCTCCCCGGCCCGGGTCCTTGAGGCGATAACGGTCTCGGCGACCGACAGCACCGACAAGAAGGCGTCGTGGGCGAACTACGGCACCTGCGTCGACCTGTTCGCGCCGGGTGTGGACATCACGTCGTCCTGGAACTCCGGCGACAGCGGCACCAACACGATCAGCGGCACCTCGATGGCAACGCCGCACGTGGCGGGCGCGGCGGCGCTCTACCTGGCCAACAACCCGTCGGCCTCACCGGCGACGGTGGCATCGGCAATCAACAGCAACGCCACGACCGGTGTGGTGTCGTCGCCGGGCAGCGGCACCCCCAACCGACTGCTCTACACGCTCAACTTCTGATCCAGCAGAGGAAGCGGCCCCGGCGACCGGTGATGGTCGCCGGGGCCACTTTCGTACGGATGATCAGCGCAGCTCGTACGCCCGGATGACGGTCTGGTCGAAGGTGTTGCCCATCGCGTCCGAGCCCGAGGCCTTGAGCGACACGAAGCCACCCGCCTTTGGGTGCGGCACCGACACCTGCCACGACCCGCCGTGGTTCAGCACCGGCACCTTCTTCCAGGTTTTCCCGTCGTCGTACGACGCCTGCACGGCCAGCTTGACCACACGTCCCGAGCCTTCGGTCTGGGTGATCGTCGCCGGGTAGACGCCCAGGTTGCCGGCCTTGCCGACGTTGTGGTCGTCAAGCAGCGGCGCGAAGCTGACCGCGGTCAGCGGCAGCGCCTTGAGCTTGTCGGTGTGCGCTGAGCGGAACGTCCAACTGACCGACAGCTTGGTGGTCAGGCGCGTGTCGCGCTCCATGCTGCCGTCGAAGCGGAACGTCGCCCCGCCCGGCGCCACGTCCTCGGCGAACACGCTTGGAGCCTGGTTGGACTCGGCGATCAGCGTGCCGTTGCGGTAGAGCGCCCCGTGCCCCGAGGTGATCCTCCCGAAGCCGGCGCGTCCCTGGCCGTCGCCGAGGAGCGCGGGCGAGATGACCATGACGTCGCCTTCACGCAGCGCCGGCACGGCGCCGGGGAAGAACGGCGCCACGCTCGGCCCGAACACACCCTTGTTCCACTGCTCCTGATAGGTGCGCCCCGCGCGGTACGTGGCCAGCGAGCCATTGTCGGACAACAGCTCCGGCCAATCCTCACCCTCGGCCGGCAGCTCCACGATCAACTCGTTCTGCCATGGCGCCTCACCCGCGTAGAGCTCTGTGCGGCTGAACGGGAGCGGGGTGGGCCAGCCGGTCGCCCAGCCGCCGCTGCCGTCCGGTGGGGCGAAGAAGGACAGCTTCACGCCGTTGGTGCCCTTCGCCACCGCCGCGTACGAGGCCTGCACCGTGGCGAAGTCCTGCGGCCGCAGGTGCTTCACCAGCCCGCCAAGCAGGCTGTTCTTGCTGTGCCAGCCGACGTTGTAGACGTACGGCGAACGGGCCGGGTCGCCCAGCTCGTCCACCTCGGCCAGGACGCCGGTGAGCTGAGAGCTCAGGCCCTTCGCCGGCTCGGGTCCGACCAGCTTGGTGAACATCGAGGTGAAGTCGCCGCCCAAGACCCCGACTTCCAGGTCGAAGTTCGCGCCCTCGACATACCTCGCGCCGTACGACGCCAGCAGGGGCACCGCGTTCGGGTCGGGCACCGTGACGTCGAAGCCCTTCGCGCCGCGGGCGTCCATCGCCACCGTCATCGGCCCGCTGACCGAAAGTTTCGGATACACCAGCTGCGAGGTGCCGTAGCTGTCCCCGTCCTGCTCGTTGACCCAGCTGAACGCGAAGTACTCGCCGGGCGGCAGGCGCAGGTCGGCGCTCGCGCCGAAGGACAGGTACTCCCGGCGGTCGTTCTTGCTCAGGATCACCGTGAACGCGCCTTCGGCCGGGTCCCCGTCACGCTCGGTCGCGGTGACCTTCACCGGGTGCTTGAGCTCCTCGCGTACCACGCCGAAGGGCGTCTGCACCGAGACACCCGGCGCGGTCGCGGTGACCTGGCCGCCGAGGCCGCCGGTCACGTCGCCGCCCTGGCGGGTGTCGGCGGTGAGCGTCACCGAGGCCTGCCCGCCCGCCGGCACGGTCACCGTGTCGGCGCTGAGTGAGAAGATTCCCGCCGGCGCGGCGGTGGTCAGCGCGAGCTGCAGGGTCACCGCGGAGTTGCCGCCGTTGTGGTAGGTGACGACGCTGCTGCGCACGTCGTCGTCGGCGTGCGGCCACTCCTGCAACCCGAACGTCACCGACGTCGGCGTGGTCGTGACCTGTTGGGTGATCGCTCGGGCCACGTCCACCCGGCCCGCTCCCTGCGCGAACACGCCGACGCCGCTGGCCGGCTTGGCGGAGGCCATGAGCGCCGCCTTGAGCTGGGCGGGGGCCCACTGCGGGTGCGCCTGGCTCAGCAGTGCGGCCGCGCCCGCGACGTGCGGGGTGGCCATCGAGGTGCCGTTCAGCGGCATGTAGAGCTGACCCGGTTCGCCGAGGAAGCCGTCCTTGCTGCGTGCTGCGACGATGTCGACGCCGGGCGCGGCGATCTCGGGCTTGACAGCCCAGCCGTCGGCGCTGGGACCCCGGCTGGAGAACTCGGCGAGTTCGTCGGACTTGGTGAAGGCCGCGACGGCCAGCGCCGCCTCGGCGGTGGCCGGAGAGCCCACCGTGTCGTCCGCCCCGTCGTTGCCCGCCGCGATGACGAACAGCGTGCCGTGCTGCGCGGTCAGGCTGTTGACGGCCTGCTCGAGCGGGTCGACCTCCGGGGTGTTCGGTCCGCCGAGGCTCATGTTGACCACGTCCGCGCCGGACTCGGCGGCCCACTGCATGCCGGCCACGATCCATGACTCCAGGCAGCCGAACTCGACGCAGACCTTGCCGTCGAGCAGGGACGCCCCGGGAGCGGCGCCCTTGTACTTCCCGCCGGAGCCGGCGCCGCTGCCCGCGATGGTGGACGCGACGTGGGTGCCGTGGCCGACGTGGTCGCGGTCGTCCTCCTCGCCCTCGGTGAAGTTCTGCCGCGCGGAGATCTTCCCGGCCAGGTCAGGGTGCGCGGTGTCGATGCCCGTGTCGAGTACGGCGACGCGGACGCCCGTGCCGTCAAAGCCGGCGGACCAGGCCGCGGGTGCGCCGATCAGCGGGACACTCTGGTCCAGCGCGGGTTTGCGTACGGCGTCGAGCCAGATCTTGCCCCTGGTCAGGCCGGTGCGGGTCGCCTGCCAGCGGTCGGCGAGCGACGCGATGGGCGTCTCGGCGGTGAAGCCCTGCACCGCGGGGAGTCGTCGCTGGGCGGACAGGCCGGGTGCGGTGGGGGCGCCGGAGACGATCAGCCGCAGCGACGACGGGCTTGTGGCCTGCGCCGCGAGCAGTTCGGTCAGGTCGAACAGCCGCTGGTCGAGCCGGTCTGCCCGGAGCAGCGGCACCGCGTCGGACGGGATGAGGTACTGGTGTCCCCCGGTCCGGTAGCTGTGGAACGTGACGCCGTTTCGCGGCGTGGCGCTGACGCGGCCGTTGCCGAGCACGGTCACCCGGTCACCGCTGATCAGCGTCACGGTCCGGGCCTCTCCAGTGGCGGGCGCGGACTTGGCGGCTTGAGGTGCGGCCGCCTGCTTGGCGCCCGCGGTGCCGGGCGCGCCCGCCAGCAACGCAGCGACGATCCCCCCGGCCAGCAATGCTCTTGTGCTTCTGCTGGAACGCATAGGCCTCCCCGTTCATTCGAGCAGTCCGCCTTGACTGTCGCTTGTAGAGACGCTCGGCGGGGTCGATAAGTTGCTGAACCCAGGTGAGCAATTTGGAAGGTGCCTGACAGGCCCCGATCGTCTAGGAGCGAGGGGCGCGGCATGGCTCGCCGCCGGCCCATCCACCGGTCACTGCGGCGCGCATCTGGAGCTACGACGTGCCGCTGCCGGAACCGATGGATCCGACTGCGGGGCCAGTAACGGCTGGTCGCCGGCCCCGCGGGTGATGTCGGCCGCGTTCGGCCCGGCGAGGGCCCGGGTCGAGAGCCGTCAGCGGAGCGGCGCCGGCGATGCGTCGGTCGCGTTTGGCATCCACAGGCGACAATTCGCATTTGTCGCTGCCGCCGCCGATCTAGCATCCACAGCCTAGCGGCCCAACGAGCGGCAGGACGCGCATCTTTGTGAATGCATGGTTGACGTGCCGGGCCCGGAGGGCAATCATATTGGTCACTGGATCTGCGACCCGGTCAATGTCGGATCCGGCGGCTTCCTGGTCCTCGACGGGATTGCGTCTGGACCGCGACCACCCCGGGTCGTCCGCCCTGGCGCGGCGGGCAAATCCGGTCACGCGAATCGGAAAGCCGCCGCTGCCCCGAGGAGTCGCTGGTGAACGGGAACAACGAAGCTCCCGCGCCGACCCGGCCGATGCCGGCGTCACACAGCGCTGAACCAGGCAGACAGCTCGCCCTCCACGGCGGCAGCCCGGTCCGTCACACCGTCTGGCCCACATACGACAAGGGCGCTGTCTTCGTCCACCCGGAGGATGAGGAAGCCGCTTCTCGTGCCATCCGAAGTCATCTCTACTTCCGATACGACCAGCGCCCGCAGAACGAAACCGAATGCGGCCGGTTCGAGGACGAGTTGTGCCGTTATTTCGGCACCCGACACGCTCTCGCGGTTTCGAGCGGCACCGCCGCCCTGGCGCTGGCCATCATGGGCGCGGCGGTACCGAACGGATCATTGGTCGCCTGCCCGGGATTCACTTTCGTCGCCACGCCCAGCGCGATTGTGCTGGCCGGCTGCCGGCCATTTCTGGTCGAGGTCGACGAGGACCTGCGGATGGATCTCGATGACCTGCGCCGGCGGTGGCGGCCGGAGATCCGAGCCGTCGTGGCGGTACACATGCGCGGCTTCGCCGCAGACGTCGAGGCTCTCGCGGCCCTCGCCGCCGAGATGGGGGTGCCGCTGATCGAGGACGCCGTTCCGGCGCTCGGGGCGGAACTCGACGGCCGCAAGCTCGGCACGTTCGGTGCCGCCGGAGCGTTCAGCACCCAGTCCGACAAGGCCCTCAACTGCGGCGAGGGCGGGTTCCTGGTCACTGACGACAGCACCCTGTTCGCCCGCGCGGTGGCCCTGTCCGGGGCGTACGAGGGGCGCCTGCGGCGGCATTTCCCGGACGCCGAACCGCCGCTCACCGGCCTCGACCTGCCCCTGCTCAGCATGCGGATGGACGAGATCCGGGCCGCCCTGCTCCGCGCCGAACTGGCCAGGCTGCCCCAACGGCTGGCCCTGTTCCACCGCAACTACGCCCACGTCGCCACTGCCCTGGCCGACCTGCCCGGCATCGCGGTCCGCCGGCCGGTCGCGCCCGGCGCGTACCTTGGCGAGGCGTTCGTGTTCCGGGTGCCCGGCGGCGACGCGGGTTGGTTCGCCCGCGCGCTGCGGGCGGAGGGTGTCGACGCCCGCAACATCGGCGCCGAGGACGACCTCAACGTCCGCGCATTCTGGAACTGGCGCTTCCTGTACGGCGGCGCCGACCCGGCCGATGTCCGGGCGCTGCTGCCGTGCACCGCCCGGCTGCTGGCGGAGACCGTTGACGTGCCGCTGTCCTCCAACCTCACCCTCGACGACTGCGACGACCTGGTGCGGGCGGTCCGCAAGGTGGCCGCCGCCCGCGACGCCGCGCCGGCCCGGCCGCTGCGCCCATGACCGCCGCAGACACCCGGGAGGGCCGCCTGCCCCGGCTGGCCCTGGTCGGCGTCTTCGGGGGGCTCTTTGCCGGCTACCTCGGGCTGACCGCAGTGATCCCGGTGCTCCCCCACTTCCTGCGCGAGCGCCACCAGGCTGGCGATCTCGTCGTCGGGCTGGTCGTCACCGGCACCGCGGTGACCGCGCTGCTGGTGCGTCCGGTTGCCGGGATGTTCGCCGACCGGTTCGGGCACCGCACCGTGATGCTGGTCGGCGCGCTCGTGCTGGCCGCGGGCGGCCTGCTCTATCTGGCACCGCTCAACGTGCCGGCACTGGTGACGGTCCGGTTGCTGCTCGGTGCCGGCGAGGCCGCGCTGTTCACCGCGGGAGCGGTGTGGACCGTCTCCCTCGCCCCGCACAGCCGGCGCGGACAGCTCATCGGCCTCTACGGGGTGAGCATGTGGGGCGGCATCGCCGCCGGCACCTTCCTCGGCGCCAGCGTGCAGCCGGCCGGCTACCCGGCGGTGTGGGCGCTCAGCGCCGCCGCGCCGCTGCTCGCCGCCGGGCTGGTCGCCCTGGCGCCGGCGCCGCGGACCGCTCCGACGGGCGGGGGCGGCGGGCTGCTCGTGCGGCCGGCGCTGCTGCCCGGCGTCGCGCTCACCTTCGGCGCCGCCGGATACGCCGGCCTGGCCGCGTTCGTGGTGCTGCATCTGCAGTCCCGGGGCGTCGGGCACGGCGTGGTGGTGCTGAGCTGTTTCAGCGCCGTGTACGCCGGCACCCGTCTGGTCATCGGCCACCTTCCCGACCGGCTCGGCCCCCGGCGGGTGGCCGCGTGGTGCGGCGTCGGCGAGGCGGCCGGCCTGCTGGTCATCGCGGTTGCGCCGAACCTGCCCGTCGCCGTGGCCGGCAGCGTGGTCATGGGCGTCGGGTTCTCCCTGCTGCACCCGTCGCTGGCGCTGATGGTGCTGAACCGGACGGACCCGGCCCGGCAGGGCGCCGCGATCGGGGCGTACACGTCCTTCTGGGACCTCGGCCTGGCGGTGTGGGGTCCGTTGACCGGCCTGGTCGCCGCCGGGCTCGGTTATCCAGCGGTCTTCGCCGCCGGGGCGGCCTGTGCCGCGGTCGCGGCGGTGATGGCGGTACGGATCGGCCGCCCGGCCCCGGCGCCAACAGCGGAGGTGGTCGCATGAACGAGTCGCTGACCGTGCTCAGCATCACCGGATGGTGCCGCAACGGCAGCACCATCATCGGCAACGTCCTGGGCGAGGTGCCCGGCTTCCTCCACGTCGGCGAACTGCACTTTCTGTGGAAGAACGGCACCGGCCGGGGGGTGAACGACCGCTGTGGCTGCGGTGGCCGGCTGACCGACTGCCCGCTGTGGTCGGAGATCCTGCCGATCGGCATGCCCGCCGGCGGCTCGCTGGAGGCGCACGCCGCCGAGGTCATCCGGCGCCAGCGCACCCGGGTCCGCACCCGGCACACCTGGCGGCTGCTGCGCCGGGGCGCGTACGACGAACCGACCCGGACGCACGCGGCGCTGATGAGCAGGGTCTACCGGGCGGTCGCCGAGCGGACCGGCGCGCGCGTCATCGTGGACAGCACCAAGATCCCCGGCGAGGCGGCGCTGCTGCCGCACGTCCCCGGGATCACCACGTACTACCTGCACCTGGTGCGCGACCCCCGCGCGGTGGCGCACTCGTGGCGCGAGCCGAAGGAGTACGTCTACGCCATGTCGGCCGCGCGCAGCACCGCGTACTGGCACGGGTTCAACCTGGCCTCGGCGGCGATCACCCGCCGGCACCCGCAGCGGTCGATGTTCCTGCGGTACGAGGAGTTCATCGCCGACCCGGCCGGCACCGTCGACGCGCTGCTCCGGCTCGTCGGGGCCGACCCGGCCGGCAACCCGGTCCGCGGCCGCACCGTCGAGCTGCACGGCAACCACACGGTGACCGGCAACCCGGACCGGTTCCGCACCGGCCCCACCACGGTGCGGGACGCCGACGACACGTGGCGGCGGACGCTGACCCGCGGCCAGCGGCTGGCGGTGACTGCGCTGGCCTGGCCGCTGTTCACCCGGTACGGCTACCAGGCCGGCGGGACGGGCCGGCGGCCCCGGCACGCCGGCGGGGTGTCATCGGCGGCCGACGCAACGGAGAGGTAACCGACATGGATCTCGGGCTGAAGGGGCGGGTGGCCCTCGTCGCGGGCGGCACCAGCGGCATCGGGCTGGCGTGCGCCAGGGAGTTCGCCGCCGAGGGCGCCCACGTGGCCGTCTGCGGCCGAGACCCGGACCGGCTCGCCACCGCCGAACGGGAACTGGCCGCGATCGCCACCGGGCGGGTCAGCGCCAGCCGGGTGGACCTAACCGACGCCGACGCCGCCGCGCGCTGGGTCGACCAGGTCGCCGCGGACCTCGGCGGCCTGCACGTGATGCTGGTCAGCGGCGGCAGCCCACCGATCGGCACCGCCACCGCCTTCGAGACGGCGGACTACCGCGACGCCGTGGACCGGGTCCTACTGCCCGCGGTCCGGGTCTCGCTGGCCGCGCTGCCACACATGCGCGCCGCCGGCTGGGGTCGGCTGCTGCTCGTCGCCTCGGAGACCGCATGCGTGCCGATCGGTCCGCTGACGCTGTCCGGGGTGACCCGGGCAGCGCTGGTGCGGTTCGCCCAGGGCCTCGCCGTCGACGTCGGCCGCAGCGGGGTCACCGTCAACGTGCTGGCCCCCGGCGGGGTGCGCACGCCGCCGATGGAACGCGCGGCGGCGCGGCTGGCCGGTGCGGGCGGCGACGTCGAGGCCCGGCTGCGTGCGATGGGGCACCACAGCGCGCTGGGCCGGCTGGCCCACCCCGAGGAGGTGGCGGCGCTGGCCGCCTTCCTGGCCAGCGAACGGGCGTCCTACGTGACCGCCGGGGTGCACCTGATCGACGGCGGCGCCGCCGCCACCGGTCCCGAACTGCCCCACCTGACCGGGGTCCGCAGGGACACCTACGCCTGACCCGCCGCAGCAAGGAGTGTCCATGTCCACGACCAGCCGGTTCACCGAGCGGGACGTCTCCGAGTTCTTCGACCAGACCACGCAGACGTACCTCAGCTTCTGGGACAGCGAGGGCGTGCTGCACACCGGCTACTTCGCCGACGCCGCCGACTCCGACTACGCGGCGGCGGCCGACCGGACCTCCGACATCCTCGCCGCCGACGCCGGCATCGCCGCCGCGGCGAACGTGCTCGACGTCGGCTGCGGCTGCGGGAACTTCCTGCTGCGCCTCGCCGAGCGGACCGGATGCCGCGGTGAGGGCCTGGACCTGAGCATCGAGCGGGTCCGCTTCGCCCAGGGCAAGCTCGCCGAGCGGGGCGACGGGCTGCCCGTCGCGTTCCGGCACGGCTCGGCCACCGCCCTGCCGTACGCCGACGCGACCTTCACCCACGTGGTCAGCCAGGACGCGCTGTTCCTGGTGCCCGACAAGCCGCGCAGCCACGCCGAGATGTTCCGGGTGCTCGCTCCGGGCGGGGTGCTGGCCATCGCCGACTTCCTGCAACCGACGCCGGAGATCGGCGAGGCGGCCCGGCGGCACGTCTACGACCGGGTGCGCTGGAACAGCGGCTACTCGCTGGACGGCTACCGGGAGGCGCTGCAGCGGGTTGGCTTCGTCGACGTGGACGCGCGCAGCCTCGACAACCACATCCGACAGACGTACCGGGTGCTGGGCCGGACCGCACGGCAGCGGGCCGCCGCGACCGACGACGAGGCGGCGCGGACCTGGATCCGCAACTTCGCGGAATCCTGCGACGAGATCCAGGCCGCGATCGACCGGGACGAGTTCGGCTGGGGCATGTTCGTCGCCCGCAAGCCGGCCTGACGAGAGGGAAGCCGGAGTATGCAACGCACCGACACGATCAAGCGGACGATCGCCGAGGTCGTCGCCGAACGGAAGACCCAGATGTCGCCCGGCGGGGTGTTCGTCGAGGCGTTCGCCAAGGACGGCTTCGACACCCGCGTCGACTACGACGTCACCATCACCGACTCGCTGACCAGCTCACGACGCAAGCCCCGCTACCCGTCCCGAAATATGCTCAAGGTGGTGAGCCTGTCCCGGGAGCCGCAGGAGCACTACTGGCACGAGAGCCCACCCCGCGCCGGCGACCCCACCGTCGACGGCGCGGACCTGCGCCGCGAGGCGGCCAACCACTTCCACCGCTCCCCCATCCCCCCGCTGCTCACCACCACCGCCTGGGTGCAGGTGCCCGACACGCTCTGCGACGACCCGGCCAGTTTCGAGCAGTTCATCAACTACCGGCTCGTCGTGCGGCTGGCCACCGCCGAGAACCACACCATCCTCCGCGGCGAGGGCGGGCTGCTGAACATGCCGGACATCGGCCGGCTCACCGACCCCGGCCCGTTCGCCTCCACCATCCTGGCCGCCTGCAACGAGGTCGAGCAGATGGGCAGCACCGCCGACGGGCTGATCATCAACCCGGCCGACTACTACCGGCTGCTCGGTTCCGGGACCCAGCTGCGGGACGTGGAGGACAACGGGGTCTTCATCGTGCGTACCCGGCTGGTCGACCCGGGCACCGCGATCGTCGGCGACTTCGGCCATGGTGCGCTGCTGTTCGACGCCGGCCGGTCGGTGATCCGGTTCGCCGAGCCGCCGCCCGGCACGTTCGCCGAGCCCGGGGTGGCGCTGTGCGCACAGATCTGGGAGCGGGTCGTGGTCAACCTGCCCACCTGCTTCTTCGTCGTCACCATCTGACGGGCGAGAAGCACGATGACAGCGACGCCCGCCCGGCACGACCCTGACGTCCTGGTCATCGGCGCGGGTGTCGTCGGTCTGTTCTGCGCCTGGTTCCTGCGGGCCGCCGGGCACACCGTCACGGTCGTCGACCGGGGCGAGGTCGGCGATCCGGCGGCCTGCTCGGCCGGGAACACCGGCTTCGTCGGCACCCAGGGCGCCGCGCCGCTGGCCGAGCCGGGCGTACCGGCGAAAGGGCTGCGCTGGCTGTTCGACCCGGAAAGTCCGTTCCACGTCCGGCCGCGCCCGGACCTCGGGCTGCTGGCCTGGCTGTGGCACTTCCGGCGGTACTGCACCGAGCGCCACGCCCGCGCCGGGTTCGAGGTGCTGCTCGCGCTCAAGCAGCGCAGCCTGGCCATCCTCCGCGAGATCTGCGCCGGCGACCTCGCCGACACCCTCACCGCCCGTGGCATGGTGCTGGCCTGCAAGACCGAGCAGGGGTACGCGCAGGCCCGGCGCGGCATCCCCGCGGCGGTCGAGCGCGGGGTGCCGCTGCGCGAACTGGACCACGCGGAGCTGGCCCGGCTCGAACCCGGGGTGGAGTTCGCCATCGCCGGGGCGCTGCTCAACGAGGAGGGCGCCGCGCTGCGCATCCCCGCCTTCCTGGTCGGCTTCGCCCGCGCCCTGCGGGAGCGGGGCGTGGAGATCATCACCGGCGCCGAGGTTCGCGGCTTCGAGGTGACCGGGCGGCGGGTACGCGCCGTCCGCACCAGCCGGGGCGACCTGCGCCCGGCCGAGGTGGTGATCGCCGCCGGGGTGTGGTCGCTGGCCTGCGCCCGTACGCTCGGCGTCGGACTGATGCTGCAACCCGCGAAGGGCTACACCGTCACCGTCGCCGCCGGGCCGGGCACGCCGACCCGGCCCCTGCTGCTCAGCGAGGGCAAGGTGGCGGTGATGCCGCTGGGCGACCGGGTACGCGTCGGCGGCACCCTGGAACTGTCCGGCCTGGACACCTCGGTGTCGCCCCGACGGGTCGACGGAATCCTGCGCACGGTGCGGTCGTATCTGCCGGGGCTGGACACCGATCGGCGGCTGCACGTCTGGAGCGGTCTGCGGCCGTGCACCCCGGACAGCCTGCCGCTGATCGGCCGGGCCGGGACGTACCGCAACGTCAGCGTGGCGACCGGGCACGGGCACATCGGGATGGGCCTCGCCCCCGCCGGCGGCCAGCTGATCGCCCAGCTCATCGGCGGCGTACCGCCCGACCTGCCGCTGGAGGCGTTCGCCTTGGACCGGTTCGGGAGGACGCGATGACCGATGGGCCGGCGATCGGGGTACTCTGCCTCGACACCAGCTTCGACAAGATTCCCGGCCACATCCGCAACCTGGCCACCTTCGACTTCCCGGTCCACTACCGGGTGGTCCGGGGCGCCACCCCCCGCCGACTGGTCCGCGAGGCCGACCCGACGCTGCTGGAGCCGTTCCTCCAGGCCGCCCGGGACCTGCAGGCCGCCGGCGTCGCGGGAATCACCGGAGCGTGCGGTTTCCTCGTGCTCTTCCAGGCGGAACTCGCCGCCGTCGTGGACGTACCGCTGTGGTCCTCCAGCCTGATCCAGCTACCCCTGGTGCACCAGATGATCGGACCGGGCCGCACGGTCGGGCTGCTGGTCGCCGACGAGGCGGCGCTGATCCCCCGACACCTCGCCGCGGTCGGGGCGCGGGAGGTGCCGCTCGCGGTCACCGGCATGGCCGGTCAACGCGAGTTCCGCGAGGTGATGCTGGAGGGACGCCGCGACACCCTCGACGTCGACCGGCTGGCCGCCGAAGTGGACGAACAGGTGGATGCCCTTGCCCGGGCTCACCCGGATCTCGGCGCGCTGGTGATCGAGTGCACGGATCTGGTGCCGTTCGCACACCGGATCCAGGCCCGGCTCGGGGTGCCGGTCTTCGACATCGTCACCCTCACCCGGATGCTGTACGACAGCCTCACCCGCCGCCCGTTCACCCGCCGCCTCGACCTTGAGCCCCAGCCGTGATGCCCGGTCACGGCCTACGTGCCGAGATCAGTTCGAACCGGCCGGGCAACACCTCGATGTTGTGGAATCCGGCCTGCCGCAGTGCGCCGATGTAGAAGGTGGTCTCCCGCAGGCGGCTGGCGCAACTGTCGACGCCGATCAGGAAGTAGGACCAGAAGAACTGCATGGCCAGCCGCTCCGAGGTGCGGAACTCCTCGCAGATGAGCAGGCGGCCGCCGGGCGGCAGCGCCTGGTAGGCGTTCTCGATCAGGCGGTGCGCGACGCGCGCCGGCCAGTCGTGCAGGACGCGGACGAACGCCATGCTGTCGTAGCCGGTGGGCAGCGCATCGGTGAGAAAGTCCCCGCCGACGAACCCGAGCCGGGTTCCGTGGCCGGACCGTACCCGGGTCTCGTCGACGAGGGGCTGGACCGGGGGCAGGTTGTAGACGTCGACGGTCAGGCCGGGCGTATCGGCAAGCAGGTACGTGGCGAGGGTGCCGTCGCCGCCTCCCACGTCCAGCAGCCGGTGGCGGTCGGGCCAGAGCCGCGGTGCGTGGGTGCGGAACACCTCGATGATCGGGCCCAGGCCGGCCGCCATGCTCCTCTCGAAGTCGGCGATCTGGGCCGCCGTCCGCGGCGGCCAGGCGAAGTCGTTCTCGGTGATGCTGAACTGCCCGCGAAGAGTGTCCGCCAGCCTGCCGTGCAGCTGCCGCCACGGGTACTTGTCGCGGTCGCGTTCGATCGCGTCGGGCCCGACCACCTCGACGACGGCGTCCTTGAGCCCCGGGACGGCACGGTACTCGGTGTCGTTGATGTCGTCGGTCCGCTCGTCGCGGTGCACGAAGCCGAGGCTTTCCAGGCAGTCAAGGAGCTTGTAGAGCCGACCCGGGCGCAGGTCGAGGCGGGCGCTGAGCTGCCCGAGGCGCACCGGACCGGGCTCCAGCGCGTCGAGCAGCCCGATGTTCAGGGCGGTCTCCAGCACGTCGATGGCCTTGGCGCCGTTGGCGAGCAGGCTCATGAGTGCCCTCGGGGACAGCGGTGCGCCGGTCATGATCTGACCTGCCGGAGCTCCAAGTCGAGGGCGTCCATGAACGCGTCAACCTCGTCGATGGTGTTGTAGATGTGCGGAGCCACCCGCAGGGCCCCTCGCCAGCTGCAGATCATCTGCCGCCGGGCGAGGCTGCGCTTGACCGCCTCACCGTCATGGACGGCCAGGCAGACGACACCGCCCCGTTGCGCGGGCGCGGTGGGGCCGAGCACGGGGATGCCGGCGGCCGCGGCCCGGTGCACGATCCGCTCGGTGCAGTTCAGTGAGTGCTCGCGGATGGCGTCGATGCCCACGCCGGCCAGCAGGTCCAGTCCGACTCTGGAGATCTGGGCACTGAGCGGGAACGGGGTTCCACCGGCGAACCGGCGGGCGTCGCCGGCCCAGTCCGACGAAGGGCGGAAGGTCAGCGCGGCGTCGCCGGCGAACCATCCCGTCGCCGCCGGCCGCAGGGTCGGCAGCAGCTCGGGCCGGACGTACAGGAACGCCGTCCCGACGCCGCACAGCCATTTGTGCGCGCCGCCGAGGACGAAGTCGACGTCCAGCGCTGCCACGTCGAACGGGACCGTGCCGATGGTCTGGAAGGCGTCGACGACAACGAGTGCGCCGACGTCGTGTGCGCGTTTGACGAGACGGGGCAGGTCGATCACCGCGCCGGTGGCATAGCTGGCGTGCGGCACGCACACCAGCAGCGTACGTTCGTCGATCCGCCGCTCCAGGGCATCCTCGTCGAACCCGGGCCCGCCGGCGTCGACGACGTCGAGTCGGGCGCCGTAGCGGCCGAACGCGCGCCAGATGAACGGCACCGTGGGGAACTCCAGGTGCGTCGTGACCACCCGGTTGCGGGACGGACGGTAGTCGAAACAGGAGGCGATGCGGCCCAGGAGGGTGCTGACGTTGGCGTCGGTGACCACGCTGCCGGGCGGAGCGCCGATGAACCGTGCGACGGCGTCGCCGTAGGCCCGCAGCTCGTTGAGCCACTCGTCCCACACGTCGTCGCGCCAGGCGCACAGCGTCTCCCAGTACCGGTGGAGAACAGACTCGGCCCCACGCGGCACCGCCCCGGTGGAGTTGCTGTTCAGGTACACGCAGGTCTCGAGCAGAGGGAAGTGGTGCCGTAGTTGCGTGGTCACGCCGGCACCCGCGCTTCCCGGCGGTCGGCCCCGGGCGCCAGACCGCCCTCCCGCCGCCACTCGGCGGTGAGCTGGCTGCGGACCGCCCAGAGTGCCCGGAACAGGGGCTGGGTCATCCGCCCGACGAGAACCTGGGTGGGCACTCCGTCCAGCGCCGCGACGTCCCGGCCCACCCCGATCGTCCGGCGCACCAGCAGGTAGTGGGTGAACAGCCACGTCTGATAGCCCTCATCGAGGTCGACGAGTAGCTCGCAGACCCGCTTCAGTTCGGGTCGGGGACCGGCGTAGACGTCGGCAAGCGCGACCTCGTGCCGCGCCAGGAGCCGGTCCAGTGCCTCGGCGGCGTACGACGCGGCCACCCGTACGGCGTTGTAGCCGGGGGATTCCTGCCCGCTGCCGTTACCGAGATGCCGGCGTATCACCTGGTAGGTGTCGGGTGTGAGAGTCTCCAGCACGCGAAGCTCATGCGACAGGCAGTGCGTGATCCGCACAGCTCGGTCCAGCCGAGCGGTCACCTCCCACAGGCGATCACCATCGAGATCGTCGACGACCTCGGCCACCTCGTGGGCGAGTAGTTTCAGCCACAGTTCCTGCGCCTGATGCACGACCTGAAACATGAGCTCGTCCGCGTCGACGAGCTCAGACCTGGGTGTCTGCAGCCGCAGCAGATCGGCGGTTCGCAGGTAGATCTCGTAGTCGAGCTTTCCTTCGCCGACCGTCACTTTCAACACTGGGTTGAACAGGGGCCGGCTGAGTGCCTCGTGCACGTCGCCGACTGTCTTTTCCGAATCCGGTTTGCTCACGCGGCACAACCTCCAGTCATGCCGCTACTCCTCTACGGCACCGCCGCACAGTCAAGCAAACAACACTTTCGGCTACCAGCCCTCACAACGCGAGGTGATTCACAAGCTCGCCGTATTGCTCAATTGACATTGACAATCTACGATGCATCGATCGGACGGCGGACAATTCGCGCAGGGCCCCGAGCCGTGACGCCCTGCCAAGTGCGGCCCGGCCACCCCTCCCCAGCCCCGGCCAGTCCGGGTCCGGCCGCCGCCAGGGGCGATCAGGCGAGTGCGGCAAGGGCGGCGGCCACCGCCTCCGCCGCGGGGATCCCCTCCGGCAGCCTCGCGGTGCCAACCACCGCGGCCAGCGGCAGCGGGCCGTAGACGTGCGGGAACAGCGCGCCGCCGCGCGACGGCTCCCAGCGCAACGCATCGCCGAGCCGGTCCGGGTCGACCGCGAGGACCAGCAGATCGGGCTGACCGGCGAAGTACCGCTCGGCCGTGCCGGAGAGCTGCTCGGCCGACGAGAGGTGGATGAATCCGTCCTGCCGGTCCGCCGCCGAGCCGTCGTACCGGCCCTCGGCCAGCGCCGCGGACCACTCCCCCCGGGCCAGGATCTTGTAGATCATCCCGCCAGCGTACGGTCCGGCCGGTGGGCTCCTCTCAACTTTGAGTCGAGCCGAAGCTCAGCCGGGTCCGCGCCCACCGCTGTGGCCGGCTGCCGGTCGTCGGGCGGCTGCGGCGGCGAGATCCAGGTGACCATCACGACCGAGATGATCATGAGGAGGAACCACGATGCCAGTTTCGCTGGCGAAACCGGCTGCCAACCGCCCAGCTGGCTGGGGTAGAGCCACGCATGCGACCAAGTGGCGATGTTCTCCGCGAGCCAGATGAAGAAGGCGACGAGGACGAAGGCGAGCAGGAGCGGCATGCGCCAACGGAACCGGAATATACGGAACTGCATGACACAGCGCCCGAACACGACCGCGACGACGGCGATGAGGAGCCACCGGAAGTCAAAGACGTAGTGGTTGGTGAAGAAGTTGGCGTAGATCGCGACGGCCACGACAGCCGTCACCCAACGCTTCGGATAGCGCGCGAAACGCAGGTCGAACAGCCGGTTGACGCGGACCAGGTAGGAGCCGACCGCGGCGTACATGAAGCCACTGAAGAGGGGCACCGCGCCGAGCCGCAGCACCCCGTCGGGCGCGTACGACCACGAGCCGATGTGCGTCTTGAACAACTCCATGGCTGTGCCGACAAGGTGGAACAGGACCACTACCCGCAGTTCCCGCACGGTTTCGAGGCGTCCGGCCACCATGGCGATCTGGATGGCGACCGCGGCAAGAGTCAGGAAGTCGTTGCGGGCGAACACCGCGTCCGCCGGGTACCAGAGGTGCGCCGCGAAGATGACCGCCAGCATCGCCCCACCGAACACGCACGCCCAAGCCTGTTTGAGTCCGAAGACCGCGAGCTCGATCAGCCAGCTGATCGGCCCACGCTGGGGCAGCCGCGCCAGGACCGCGCGGAAGCGGGCATCGATCGCGCGTTCGGCGGTGGTCAGCGTGGCTGGTTCGGAAGGGGTATGCATCGCCCCGACGCTATCGTGCCGGCGCAGGTCAGCGGCCTTGGTCTCAGCCAGCTTCACGCGCGCGGCCGCCCCCGGGTCGGGGTTGACTGCGGGTACGCGCACGCGTACCCGCAGTTTCAGGACCGCTCAGCCGCAGTTCCCCCAGGTGTACCTACCGTTACCCACCCACATCGTGCCGTTCAGGACCTCCCCCTCGTACATGACGCAGGTGTCTCGCGCAGAGCGCTGCTTCGCGGCGTAGTACTTGTAGTTGCCCGAGTCGGTGACCCAGGAGCTGCCCTCAACTCGCAAACTGGCGGCGACCCCGGTCGTCGATCCGATGGCCACCGCCTTGAGGGTGGCGACACAGTTGTACCCGGTTGCGCTGTTGTACATCAGGTAGACGTCGCCCACCTTGGTGCCGCCGGAATAGATCGACCGGTGGCCGTCGGAAGCTTGGGCCCAGGAGCCGCCGAAGTCGTTGTTGCAGGCTTGTGCCGGGGTGAACGGGTTCGTCGCGGCGTGGGCCGGCGACCCGAACGTCACCACCGCAACAGCCACTGAGAGTGCCGAGATCGACAGTCGTCGCGCTAGTACGCGCACACGGTCCTCCAAAGCTCCGGCGCGGAGATCACACACGTGTCAGGCGCCAGTGGTCCAAATCGGATGATCAACACTACCCAGCGCGGTAACCTGGCCAGCGGCCGCACCGCGCAGCGCCCGCGGCCTGTCACCATCGGCGTCTGGCGCCCGTCGATGTCTCGAAGGACGGGCGCCAGACCCGCCGGTATCAGTAGATGATCAGGTACGGCTGCTGGTCGCTCTCCCGGCTGTCCACGGCGAGTGGTCGCCCGGCAGTCGTGTCGTCGGAGAGTCGCAGCGCCAGGGCTCCGTCGGCCAGGTTGACGTTGACCGCGCCGGTGACGTCGACCGAATACCAGCGGGTGCTCCCCGCCACACGGCGGCGATGGCCCGGTCGATCCCTGCAGTTGCAGCCCTGGTGCTCCGAACCTCACGCCCTGTCGTCTTTGACCAACTCTTCATCGGTGACCTCCGGCAAGGCCTCCTGCCAACCGGCACGGTACGTGTGATCGTCGGGAAACCGGGTAGCCCCGGCATGGTCCAGCCGTCCCGGTGCCGGGCCGCGGAGCGGGAGGGCGTGCCTGGTGGGGCTGACCGATGAATTCTTCGACGAATTCACCAGACGGGCCTCCAGGACGCTGCGCGCCCACGAATCCGGAACGATCCGACTTGACGCCAGCGCGCACCGCCGGACCGACCACTGGTATCTCACGGTCACGGATGGAACCGTCACGGTCAGCAGGGACGACCGGCCCGCGGACTGCGTCCTGCGCTCCGACCCGGAGTTCTTCGAGGCGCTGCTGACCGGGCGGACCAACCTGGTCGCCGCAGTGCTGCGGCGCCGCTACACGTTAGAGGGCGACCCGACGAGACTGTACTTGCTGGAGCGGATGCTGCCCGACCCGCCCGGCGCCCGGGACCCCCGGCTCCAAGCTCCCACCGCCACCGCAGCAGAGGAGTATCCGACCGGCCGCTTCCGGCGGCGGCCAACGAAGGAGGACAGCAAGAGGAGACGCCACCGCCAGTTCAGCGTCCTCGACGGCAACACCTTCGCGGTCAGCGACGGTCACGGCGACATCGCCCCGTCGCCGGACTACCTCACCGGGCTGTACTCGTTTGACACCCGGTTTTTGTCGGTGTGGCGGCTGACCGTCGACGGCGAGCGGCTGCACTCGCTCTCCGTGGACAACCTGCAGTACTTCCAGGTGCGGTTCTTCCTGGTCCCGGGCCAACCGACGCAATACGTCAATGCCAAGGTGACGGTGATCCGGGACCGCTCGCTGGGCGGAAGCATGCAGGAACGGATAACGGTGCTCAACCATGACGACAAGCCGGTGCGGCTACGGGTCCGGATGCAGATCGAGAGCGACTTCGCGGACCTGTTCGAAGCCACGGACGTGCCAACGAAGCCGGGCCGGACGACGGCCGAGGTCGCCGACGGGCAATTGCGCCTGAGCTACGAGCGGGAGACGTTCACCCGCGCGACGATCGTCTCGTCGTCGGTCCCGGCCACCATCGACCAGCGCGGGATGACCTTCGACATCCAGGTGGAGTCGCATGGCGCCTGGTCCACCGACCTGGAGGTCGAGGCCCGGGTGACCGGGGCGCACGGCCGGGACATCCGAGAGAGTCTGCGTAGCTACGCGCACCGGACCCAGAAGCAGATGCGCCAGCAGCTCGACGAGTGGCTCGCCGGGGCACCCCGTCTATTCGCCGACTGCCGGCCGTTGATGGTGGCGTACCGTCGGAGCCTGGTCGACCTGGCGGCCCTGCGCTACCGAACCCTCCTTTTCTGGGAGCCGGTGCCGATCGCCGGATTGCCGTGGTTCATGACCATGTTCGGCCGGGACAGCATCCTCACCTGTCTACAGGCGCTGCCGTTCAAGCCGGAACTGGCCGCCGCGGCGCTGCGGGTGCTCGCCACCAACCAGTCCACCAAGCTGGACGATTTCCGGGAACGGGACCCGGGCAAAATCATGCAGGAGATCCGGTACGGGGAGCTGGCGGCCTTCGAGGAGGAACCGTACGCGGTGTACTACGGGGCGGCGGACACCACAGCCCTGTTCGTGGTGCTGCTCGACGAGTACGAGCGGTGGTCCGGCGACGTCGAACTGGTGAAGAACCTGGAGGAGAACGCCCGGGCGGCGCTTGACTGGATCGACACTTACGCCGACCTGCTCGGCGACGGCTACGTCTGGTACCGGCGGCGAAACACCCAGCACGGGTCGATCAACCAGTGCTGGAAGGTCTCCTGGGACGCGATCTCCTACCGGGACGGCCGGCTGCCCGGCTTCCCTCGGGCCACCTGCGAACTGCAAGGGTACGCCTACGACGCGAAGATGCGGGCCGCCCGGCTGGCGCGGGAAATCTGGGGCGACCCGGAGTACGCCGACCGGCTGGAACGCGGGGCGGCGGAGCTGAAGGAACGGTTCAACCGGGACTTCTGGGTATCCAATGGGGAGTACTACGCGCTGGCTCTCGACGCGGACGGCTCCCAGGTCGACGCGCTCGCCTCGAACATGGGGCACCTGCTGTGGAGCGGGATCGTCGACGGGCCGCGGGCGGCGCGGGTGGCCGAGCTGCTGATGAGCCCACGATTGTTCTCCGGCTGGGGGGTGCGAACGCTGGCGACGGACCAAACCCGGTTCAACCCCGTCGGCTACCACGTGGGCACGGTCTGGCCGTTCGACAACTCGTTCATCGCCTGGGGCCTGCGTCGCTACGGCTTCCATGCGGAGGCCGCGCGGATCTCCCAGGCGATGATCGACGCGGCCGACCACTTCGAGGGCCGGCTGCCGGAGGCATTCGCCGGCTACGACCGCACGCTGACCAAGTACCCGGTGCCGTATCCCACCGCGTGCAGCCCGCAGGCCTGGTCGGCCGGGGCACCCCTGCTGCTGCTCCGCACCATGCTCGGCCTGCAACCGCTCAACGAGCACCTGGTGATCGATCCCGCGGTCCCGGAAGAGCTGGGCCGCATCGAGCTGATGGACATCCCCGGCCGGTGGGGGCGAATCGACGCCCTGGGTCGCAGCTGGGCCGGCGCCGGGCGGTGGCCGGGCACTTGACCTGGCCGGGTCGCCAGGATGACCACGGCGGGGCGGCACCCCGGATTTTCAAGGCTGACGGGCAGACTGGCGCTGCTCGATGCGTTGCACCTCGTCGAGGGTCGGCAGCGACCGTCCGGCCCCCGGTTTCTCGACGGCGGCGGCGCCGAGCAGGTTGGCGAACGCTCCGATCTTCGCCAGCGGCAGGGCGGCCAGCGTCGCCGCGATGGCGCCGGCGCAGAACGAGTCACCCGCGCCGGTCGTGTCGACCGTCCGCACCGACAGCCCGGGCAGCTCGACCAACTCGTCGGCGGTGGCGATGATGGTGCCGTCGCGGCCGACCTTGAGCGCTACGGTCTTGGCCCCAAGGTCGCACAGCCTGCGGCAGGCCTCCGCCGGCTCCGCCGTCCCGATCAGTTGCCGGGCCTCCGGAACGCCGACGACCAGCAGATCGGTGAACCTCAACAACCTCCGAATGGTGGCCGGCTCACGACGGGCCGGATCCACCGGGATGTCGAGGGAGACCGGCACGCCGTTCGCGGTGGCCACCTCGATCGCCCGGACCGCCGCGAGCGACTGCGGCGCCTGCAGGAAGGCGTAGCCGGACACGTGCAGGAAATCGCAGGCGGCGATCGCCTCTTCCGGCAGGTAGGCCGGCGAATACCGAGGGTTCGCTCCGCGGTAGGCCATCATGGTGCGCTCCCCGTCCGGCGTCACGCCGATCACGTTGAGCGACGTCGGCTCGTGCGGGTCGCGGACGACGTTCTCCAAGCCGACCCCTTCGGCGCGCAGCGCCTCGACCGCGACCTCGGCCCAGCGGTCCTCGCCGATCGCGCTGAGCATGCTGGGCCGCAGGCCCAACCGGCGGAGCATGATGGCGCTGTTGGCCGCGGAGCCGCCCAGCCCGATCCGCTGGGACGATGCGACGCCGTCGCCACCGGGTCGTGGGTACTCGGCGAGCTCGAGAATCAGGTCGACGTTGATGTCACCGAGCAGCAGGACGACGGCGTCCCGCTGCCCACTGACCTCTGTCACGAGTTGGCTCGCGGTCACTGCGCTGTCACCTCTCAGCCGCCGGTCCCGGCCACCGCGATCCGGCCGGCAAGGCGTGCGTTCGCCAGCACCAGATCGACGTTGGCCTTGAGGCTGGCGCCGCCGGTCTGCTCATGGAAGAAGGCCAGCAGGAACGGAGTCACATCCTTGCCTCGCACGTCCTGCTCCCGCAACGCCGCGAGCGCCGCCGCCAGAACGTCGTCGTGCAGGTCCGGATCCATCTCGCTCTCCGGCTCGATCGGGTTCGCGACAACCAGGGCCCGGCTGTTGCCGAGGACGCGGTTGGCGGCGTGGATCCGGGCCACCTCCTCGGGGGTCTCCACCCGCCACGGCACCGCCATCTCGGTCCCCCGGACGTAGAAGCCGGGGAAGATGTCGGTGCGGTATCCGACGACGCCCACCGACAGGCTCTCGAGCCGTTCCAGGGTCGCCGGCACGTCGAGGATCGACTTCACGCCGGCGCAGACCACGACGATCGGCGCAGCCGCGAGCCCCATGAGGTCGGCGGACTCGTCCCACGATGTCGCCGCGCCTCGGTGCACGCCGCCGAGACCGCCGGTGGCGAAGACCTCGATGCCCACCAGGCTGGCCAGCCAGGCCGTGGAGGCCACCGTTGTGGCACCCGGAGCCCGACGGGCAAGGGTGACCGCGACGTCACGGATGCTCGCCTTGTTGACATCGTCGCGGCTCGCGATCTGGTGGAGGGCGTCCTCATCGAGGCCGACCCGGACGCGACCGTCCAGGACGGCGATGGTGGCGGGCACGGCGCCTGCGGATCGCACCGACTGCTCGATGTCGCGCGCCACCTGCATGTTGCTGTCGCGGGGCAGGCCATGGCTGATGATGGTGGACTCCAGCGCGACGACTGGCCCGCCGTGGCGGAGGGCCTCGGCCACCTCTGGATGAACGTCGACGGGCAGGCCGCCCAACCGGTCGGATGCTGGGGTTGTCATGTCTCGATCGTCCTGATGATCTCGTGGTGGGTGGGGACACCGCGGCCCGGGCGGAACGACCGGGCCGGCCGGCAGCTACCGCATGGCCTGCTCGAAGTCACGGATGATGTCGCGGGCGGACTCGATGCCGACGGATACCCGGATCATGCCGTCGGTGATGCCCATCTGCTCCCGCTCCGCCGGCGGGATGTCGAGGAAGGCCATCGTCCCGGGTACCTGGGTCACGGTCCGCACCCCACCCAGGCTCGCCGCGAAAGAGCCCAGCTTGAGGCCCTTGAGGACGCGCACCGCCTGGTCCTCGGTGTCCAGGCTGAACGCCAGCATCGCACCCGGCATGTCGAACTGCCGTTGGGTCAGTTCGTGCTGCGGATGGCTGGGCAGGCCCGGGTAGAACACCTTGCGGACCTGAGGCTGCTTCTCCAGCCATTCGGCGAGGGCGAGCGCGTTCTGGGTCTGCCGTTCGACCCGCAGCGGAAGGGTCTGCAGCCCGCGCAGCAGCAGCCACGCGTTGAACGGGGACAGCGCCCCGCCGAGCTTGGTGAGGGTGTTCCAGCGGACCTGCTCCAGCCAGTCCGCGGGGAGGATGTCCGAGCGCAGGGTGATGACCCCACCCACCGCGTCGTTGTGGCCGCCCATGAACTTGGTGGCGCTCTCGAGCACCACGTCGACGCCGTGCTCGTGGGGCCGGCAGACCGCCGGGCTGGCGAAGGTGTTGTCGCAGAAGACGACGATTCCCCGCGCGTGGGCGAGGTCCGCGAGGGCGCGAAGGGGCGCGATCTTCATCGTCGGGTTGGCGATGGTTTCCACGTAGAGGACGCGGGTGCGGTCGGTGATCGCCGTCTCCACCGCCGCGATGTCACTGGCGTCGACGAACGTGACCTCGATGCCGAAGTCCTGGATGCGGTGGTCGAAGAACTCGTGCGTGGAGCTGTAGGTGGTGAGGTCGGCGACGATGTGGTCCCCGGCCTTGAGCAGGCCGAGTAGGGCGTGGGAGATCGCCGCCATCCCGGAGGCGGTGGCCAGGCACGCCGTCGCGCCGGCGAGCTGAGCGACGTGCTCCTCGAGCTTGTACTCGCTGGGGTTGCCGCAGCGGCTGTAGATGTTCACCTCCTTGCGAGCCCCGTCGACGATCTGGTCGTAGATGTCGTCGGCGTACTGGTAGTTGGCCGACATGTAGATCGGGTAGCTGATCGACTGCGTGCTGGCCTCGGGCTCGTAGTAGACGGCGCGGCTGGCGAAGTCGAGGTCGTCCATGGTGTGTCTCCTTGGGTTGGGGCGGGCCGGGCTGGCCGTCACTGCTTGATGGCACCGCTGGTCAGCCCGCCGATGACCTGCTTCTGGAGGGCGACGTACACCACGAACGAACCGAGGGCGGCGAGCAGAACCGCCGCCAGCAGCACGGGGTAGTCGGTGACCCGCTCGCCCACGTAGTCGGTGAGACCCAGCGGCAAGGTCTTCTTGCTGGGGGTGTTGAGCAGCACCAGCGGGAAGAGGAAGTCGTTCCAGACCCAGATGGTGTTGACGATGGCGGTGGTGAACATCGCCGGTCGCGCGATTGGCACCATGACGCGTAGGAAGGCCCGCAGTTCGGACGTGCCGTCGACCCGGGCTGCCTCGACCAGGGACCGTGGGACCGTGCTGAAGAACGCCCGCATGATGAGGACGGACACCGGCAGGTTGAAGGCCACGGTGGGCAGGACCACTCCGGTACGGGTGTCCAGGAGGCCCGCGTCGCGCAGCGTCGCGACCAGCGGCACCAGTGCGACGTACGCCGGGATGGCCATCGCGACCAGCATCGCGATCTCCACCCAGGGCATCCAACGGGTGCGGTAGATGACGAAGGCGTAGCCGGCGGCGGTGGCCATGGCGACGGTCAACGCGACCGACACCGCCGTCACCGCGAGGGAGTTTCCGGCGTAGACGAGCAGTTTCCCTTCGCCGAGCGCCTTGCCGTAGTTGGCCCACTGCGGGTTGGTGGGCAGCGACCAGACGGACGCCAGGAAGTCCTGGTTGCTCTTAAGCGAGCTGTAGGCCATCCAGAGGAAGGGGAAGATGACCACGGTCAGGTGCACCGCCAGGATGAGGTACACGATCGCGGTGCCGGTGCTGAGGCGGGGCCGCTCGCGGCCGGTCGTTCCCGGTACGGCCGCCGGGTGCTGCCTGGTGACGTGGATGGTCGAGGAACTCACGCCTCTCCTCGCTTCCCGCGGCGCATCAGGCCGAGGACGAAGACGCCGACCGCGGCGGTCAGCAGGATCTGGGCGAATCCGATGGTGGACGCGTAGCCGGCTTCGAAGTTCCCGAAGCCGGTCTGGAAGAGGTACGTGGACACGACATCGGTGGCGTTGCTCGGTCCCCCTCGGGTGAGCACGTAGACGAGGGAGAACGTCTTGAAGGAGGAGACGACCGCCAGCAGGGTCGTCGCCTGGACGTTCGACCAGACCATCGGGACGCTGACGGAGAAGAAGGTCCGGTAGTGGCCGGCGCCGTCGATGGCCGCCGCGTCGTACACCGCTTCGTCGACGTTCTCGAACGCGGCGACGAAGAGCAGGATGTACAGCCCCAGGTAGGTCAGGTTCATGACCACCAGCACCGCGGGCATCGCGGTCGACCGGTCGCCCAGCCACCCGCGTGCGAGTTCGTCGAGCCCGACGGCGTTGAGGAAGCCGTTCAGCAGCCCGAAGTAGGGGTTGTAGACGAAACCCCAGAGCAACCCGATGCAGATCTCGCTGATCACCACCGGCACGACGTAGACGAACATGGCGAACCGCTTGATCCGGGGCACCACCCGCACCAGCCAGTACGCGATGACCATGCCGACGCCGACCTGGAACACGATCGCGGTGAGCGCGACCAGGACGTTGTTACGAAGTGACCCCCAGAAGATCCGGTCGCCGAGCAGCCGCTCGTAGTTGGTCAGGCCGGTCCACTGCCGGGGCGAGACGCCGTCCCATGAGTGGAACGACAGGACCCCGGCCGTGAGCAGCGGGTAGGCGACGAAGACCGCCAGGAACAGCACCGCGGGCGCGAGGAACAGCAGTGCTGCCCGAGCGTCGCGGCGGGCGGCGACGGACCGCGTGGATGTGGACACGAGACCTCCTGGGTCGCCGCCCGAGCGCCCGCAGCCGGGGCGGGCGCTCGGGCAACGGATCGCAGTGGTTACTTGCCGGCCTTGGCGGCGTTCTCGATGGCCTCGGACGCCGCCGCCGGCGGGATCGAGCCGTCGATCAACCCTTGGAGAGTGGAGTAGTACGTCTCGGTGGTCTTGGGGGCCATCGCGGTGTCGTAGAACGGGTCGAGGGTGTCGGCCTTGCCGATCACGTCCTGGACCACCCCGGCCAGCAGCGGGCCGGCCGCCTCCGGCGTGGTCGCCCCCTTGCGGGCGACCATGGTCTTGCGGATCTGGACGTACTTGGTCATCACCTCGGGGCTGGTGATGTGGCGGAGGAACGCCAGGGCCGCCTCCTTGTCCTTGGCCTTCTCGGACACGGCGAAGCTGGCGGCGACGCCGGCCAGGACGTCACTCTGGTTCCCCTTGCCCGCCGCGAAGGTCGGGAACGGGAAGTAGCCGAGCTCGAAGCCGGCCGGGGCCTCCGCGGACATACCGATCTGCCAGGTGCCGTTGAGGACCATGGCCGCCTTGCCGTTGAGGAAGAGGATGTTGGCCTCCGCGTCGGACATGCCGTTCGCGCCCTTCGGCAGGTATCCCTTCTGGGCGAGCGTCTGCAGGACGCCGGCCGCGTCCTTGGCCTCGGGTCCGAAAGTGGCATTCTTGTCTCCGGCGCCGAAGCCGGACATGACCCCACTGCCGTGCAGGCGCATCTCGGCGTACTGGAACCAGAAGGTCGCGGGCCAGCTGTCCTTGTTGCCGAGCGCGACCGGCACCACGCCGGCAGACTTGATCTTCTCGGCCAGGTCGAGGAACTCCGGCCAGGTGGTGGGGACCTGCCATCCCTTGGCGTCGAACAGTGCCTTGTTGTACCAGACCAGCGCGGCGTCGATGTCGATCGGCACCGCGTACGTCGACCCGCCGAAGGTGACCGATGGCAGCGAGCTTTCCAGGAAGCTGTCGCGCCAGCCCTGCTTGGCGAGCTCGTCGTCCAGCCGGAGCACCTGGCCGCTGTCGACGAAGGCCTTCAGGTAGCCACCCGGCAGCGTGTAGAAGACATCCGGCGCGTTGCCCGAGGCCATGGCCGTCTGCAGTTTCGTCTTGTAGGAGGACTGCTCGGCCGACACCTCCTTCACCTTGATGTCAGGATGCGCCTTCTTGAAGGTGTCCAGCGCGTACTCGATGAACTCGACCTTGTCCTTCTGGCCTGCGTAGGCGTGCCAGATCTCCAGGGTCTTCCCGCCGCCAGACGTGTCAGCCGAGCCACCGGCGCCTGCGCACGCCGACAGCATCACGAGCGCGGCACCGGCAGCCAGTGCCGCTCGCCATGCAGATCTGATTCGCATCCCAGACTCCCGTGGTTCCACTGCTTGAAAACTTGGTGGGTAGTAGTACTACCACCACGAGCCAGCCTGGTCTAGGGTGTTGCTCAATTCGAGACGGGGCGAGGGAATGACCAACTCCACCACCAACGGCACCAGCGCCCTGGCGCGACTGAGGGCAGCCAGGCCGGCACTGTCCGACACCGAACGGAAGGTCGCGGACTGGATCCTCGAGCAGCCGGCAGGATTGCTAGAGAGCTCGATGCTGGATGTCGCCCGGGCATGCAACGTCAGCGACACCACGGTGCTGCGGATGTGCCGCAACAGCGGCTTCGCCGGGTTCACCGACCTCAAGCTCGGCCTGGCCCAGGACCTCGCCTCGCCGACCCAACTGATCCACGACGACGTCACGCCGGACGACGACGCGGCGACGGTCGCGGCCAAGGTCTTCGCCAGCACCATCCAGTCCCTGCGCGACACGCACCACCTGCTGACCGGCCAGGACATGGCGCGGACGCTGGACCTGCTCGAAGCCGCCGACCACGTCCTGGTCGGCGGCGTCGGCACGTCCGGGGTCGTCGCACAGTCCTTCTACCAGCGGTGCCACCGGCTCGGGATCCGCTGCGATGCCCCGGTCGACTCGCAGTTGCAGATCATGCACGCCTCCCTGCTGCGCCCCGGGGATCTCGCGATCGGCATCTCCTACTCAGGCGCCACGAAGGACGTGGCCGACATGCTGGCCCAGGCGCGCCGGGCCGGGGCGTCCACCCTCGTCGTGACCGGCAACCGGGACTCCCACGTCGCGCGGCAGGGAGACGTCGTGCTGGTCAGCGTCTCCCACGAGACCCGCAGCGAGCCCCTGGCCGCCCGGGCCTGCCAGATGGCGCTCCTCGACGCCCTCTACGTCGCGTACTCGCTGCGGCACGTCGACGACGTGCTGGAGAACGAGAAGCGACTCAACCAAGCCATCGCACAGCGTTCCTATTGACTATTTCGGACACCAGTTGGAGAACCGAGTGATCGTCCAGATCTACACCGCGCAGTCCGCTCGCGAGGCCCTCGCCCTCGCGGAGGTAGGAGTCGACCACGTCGGCCTCACCCCGGCCAAGCTCGGCCTGCCGGGAGAGATCGATGAAGACACCGCAGCGGAAGCCGTCCGTGCGCTGCGCGGGAAGGCGGTCTCGGTGGCCCTGTCCGTCTCCAGTGACCTCGACGAGATCGTCCGCATGACCACGCGGGTCCAGCCCGACATCCTGCACCTGTGCGGCGAGCCCGGCGCCGTGCCGCCGTCCGCCGTCGCGTCGCTCCGGCGCCGGCTGCCCGCCTGCAAGATCATGCAGGCCATCGCCGTCACCGGGTCCGAGGCGGTGGACACCGCCCGCGCCTACGCCGATGTCAGTGACCTGCTCATCCTCGACTCCCACACCGACGAGGTCGCGGGCGTCGGCGCCGCCGGGGTGGTGCACGACTGGGACATCAGCGCGCGAATCGTCGCGTCCGTCGGCATCCCGGTCATCCTCGCCGGGGGCCTGTCGCCCGAGAACGTGGCTGCGGCGATCGCGACCGTGCAGCCCTGGGGCGTGGACTCGCTCACGCTGACCAACCGGGCGCTGCCCGGAGGTGGCTTCGAGAAGGACCTCGCCCGCGTCGCCGAGTTCGTCAGCAACTCGCGTGCCGCCCGGGTCCCGGCATGAGCACCACGGTCAACCACCCCATCCCCACCAAGCGGTTGCCTGGTCAGCCTCCGGACCTCTCCCCCGCTTCCCCCGTGGTGTCCGCACGCCCGCCTGGTCCGGACGCTGAACCGCACGTCGACCTGGACGTCCTCGACGCCGTCCAGCGTCGGGTGTTGTGGCTCGCGACGCGGATCGTGGATGCGGCCAATCGTGAGCGGGACACCGGCGACGGGGTCAAGGTCGGGGGTCACCAGGCGTCATCGGCGTCGATGGTGACGGTGATGACCGCGCTGTGGTTCGCGCACCTGGACGGGGCGGACCGGGTGGCGGTCAAGCCGCACGCCGCGCCGGTCTTCCACGCGATCCAGTACCTGCTCGGCAAGCTGGACCGGTCCTACTTGACGAAGCTGCGCGCACGGGGCGGGCTGCAGTCGTACCCCTCGCGGACCAAGGATCCCGACGAGGTCGACTTCTCGACCGGCTCGGTCGGGCTCGGCGCGGCGGCGCCGCTCTTCGCGGCGGCCGTGCGCCGCTACGTGGACGCCCACTTCGGGGCGCGCCCCCGGTCACGGTTCATCGCGCTGCTCGGCGACGCCGAACTGGACGAGGGGAACGTCTGGGAAGCGGTGGCCGATCCTGCCACCCACGGGCTGGGCAGGGTCACCTGGATCGTGGACTTCAACCGGCAGTCCCTGGACCGGGTCGTCCCCGGAATCCGAATCGACCAGTGGCGGGCCTCGTTCGAGGCCAACGGCTGGCACGTCGTCGAGGTCAAGTACGGACGACGACTCCAGGCGTTCTTCTCCCGCCCCAACGGTTCCCTGCTGCGCGAGTGGATCGACGCGATGCCGAACGAGCAGTACCAGTCGCTGTTCGGCCTCAGCGGAGCGGCACTGCGGGAACGGCTCCTGGACGGGGCTCCCGCCGGCCTGGCGGAACTCGTCGCCGACGTCACCGACGACGACCTGGGCGAACTGGTCACCGACCTGGGCGGCCACGACCTGGGCGCGGTGCTGGACGGGCTGGCCGAATGCGAGGCGACGGACCGACCGACGGTGCTGTTCGCCTACACCATCAAGGGCTGGGGCCTGCCCATGGCGGGGAATCCACGCAACCACTCGGCCCTGCTCTCCGGTGAGCAGATCGATGCGCTGCGGGCCCAGACCGGCGTCCGCACCGACCGGGAATGGGATCGCTTCGATCCCGACTCGGCCGAGGGCCGGTGGATCGAGGAACGCGCGCGGCAACTGGCCCGGCAGCCGCGAAACGCTCGGCTGGGCGTCACCGTGCCGACCGCCACCGGGGTACGGGTCTCCCGGCCGGTGTCCACCCAGGAGGCCTTCGGCCGGATCCTGGTGGACCTCTCCCGCGACGAAGCAGTCGCCCCGCACCTGGTGACCACCGCGCCGGACGTCGCGACATCGACCAACCTGGCGGGGTTCATCAACCGGGCCGGCGTGTTCGCGCCCACCCAGCGGCGATCCTGGAACGCCGACCCGGTGCTGAGGTGGGCGGAAGGACCGACCGGGCAGCACATCGAGCTCGGCATCAGCGAGATGAACCTGTTCCTGCTGCTCGGGCAGCTTGGACTGGCCTGGGACCACTCCGACCAACCGCTCCTGCCGGTCGGCACCGTCTATGACCCGTTCGTGTGCCGGGGGCTGGACGCCTTCATCCACGGCGCCTATTCCGGCTCGCGGTTCCTGGTGGCCGGCACGCCTTCCGGGGTGACCCTGGCACCCGAGGGCGGGGCTCATCAGTCCACGATCACCGCGTCCATCGGCATCGAGCTGCCTGGCGTGACCTTCCTGGAGCCCGCATACGCCACCGCCCTGGACTGGCTCATGTGCGACGCCCTGTCGCGCATCGCCGCCGGTGACCCGGACTCGGCGGGCGCCGCCGGCGACCACGGGGCGTACTACCTGCGGCTGTCGACCCGCCCGATCGACCAGGCACCGTTCGAAGCGGCCCGGAGCCGGCTGGGCGACGTGGTCCTGCGCCGGCAGGTGCTGGCCGGTGCGTACCGGCTGGTCGACGCGTCCGAGTTGGCCGCCGCCGGGGCACCGCAGGTCTACCTGGCCGCCAGCGGCGCCGTCCTGCCCGAGACGGTCGCGGCGGCGACCGAGCTGGCCGAGGAAGGCATCGCCGCACACGTCGTGGACATCACCTCCGCCGACCGCCTCTTCACCGCCTGGCAGCGGGCACTGCGGCAAGGCATCCGGACCGCGACCGCGCCGGCCAGCCCCGGCGCGTTGCGCACCGCGTTCGCGACGCGGGCGCCCCTCGTGACCGTCCACGACGCCTCCAGTCACGCGCTCGCGTGGCTCGGCTCCGCGCTCGGCGTGCCTGCGGCGCCGCTCGGGGTCGACGAGTTCGGACAATCGGGCAGCGTCGCCGACCTCTACGAGATCCACGACCTGCTCCCCGGATCGATCACGAACGCGGCACTGGCCGCCCTGACCCTGGGAACCTGACGGCGTCCAGCCGTTCCCGGCCCGTGGGGACGGCTGGACGCCGTCGCCCGCGGGCCGGATCAGGTACGTGTGGCGGCGACGACCCGGCGTACCTCGTCGCCGTCGGTGGCCTCGCGTCCGTCGCGCCGCACCGGTGCCCGCAGGTGCACCTCCCGCGCCCCGGTCTCCGCGAGCACCTGCCGGACGTTGTGCGACCGGATGCCGCCGCCGGCGATGACCCGCAACCGGTCGCCGGCCCGCTGCCGTAGCGCGGCGATCCGCGCGGCGCCGGCCAGCGCGGTGGGCGCCGCGCCGGAGGTGAGCACCGCGTCGGCTCCGAGGTCGATGATTTGATCGATCGCCGCCAGCTGGTCGCCGACCTCGTCGAAGGCCTTGTGCACCGTCACCGGCAGCGGCCCCGCCGCCTCGATCAGGCGCCGGAGCACGGCCAGGTCGAGGCCGCCGTCGGCGGTGACCGCACCGACCACCACCCCGACCGCGAGGCCGTGCGGATTGGGCAGGCTCCGGATGGCAGCGATGTCGGCGAGCATGACCTGCTCCTCGATTTCGCTCAACCGGAAGTCACCGCCCCGGGGACGGACCATGACGCGTACCCCCACCCGGCGCAACGTCCGCAGGGCGACCTCGACGGTGCCCAGGCTGGGGGTGGTGCCGCCCTGGCCGAGATCGGCGCAGAGCTCCAGCCGGTCGGCCCCGGCGGCCTCGGCCACCAGTGCGGTCGGCACGTCACTCACGCAGATCTCCACCGTGGTCATGCCGCCTCCTCGCTTCGCTCGGTCATGCGGCCGCCCCGGCCCGTGCGGACGCCTTGCTCGACTCCGGACGCAGCGGGAAGTGGCAGGCCACCTGGTGCCCGTTGCCGGCCAGCGGCGGCTCCGTCGCGCAGATCTCCTGTGCCAGCGGGCAGCGGGTCCGGAACCGGCACCCGGTGGGCGGGTTCAACGCGCTAGGCAGCTCGCCTCGGATGGTGACGCCGTCGCGAGCGGTCGCGGCGTTCGGCGTGATCGAGGGGACGGCGTCGATGAGCGCCTGCGTGTACGGATGCCGGGCGGCCCGGACCACGTCCCGGGCGGGACCGACCTCGACGAGCTTGCCGAGGTACATGACGCCGATCCGGTCCGCCATGTAGTCGACGACGGACAGGTCGTGGCTGATGAAGACGTACGCCAGGCCGAGCTCGCGCTGCAGGTCCCGCATGAGGTTGAGGACCTGCGCCTGGATCGACACGTCCAGCGCGCTGACGGGTTCGTCGCCGACGATCAGCCGGGGTTGCAGGGCCAGCGACCGGGCCAGCCCGATGCGCTGCAGCTGGCCGCCGGAGAACTCGTGGGGGTAGCGCTCCAGGACCCGCCGCGACAGCCCCACCTGGTCGAGCAGCGTCGCGATCCGCGCCCGCCGCGCAGCCCCGTCGCCGACCTTCTGGATCTCGAGCGGCTCGGCGAGGATGGCGTCGACGCGCATCCGCGGGTTCATTGCGGCGTAGCTGTCCTGGAACATCAGTTGGACCTGGCGGTGCATCCGGCGGCGCTCCCGCCCGGTCAGGCTGGCGATGTCCGTGCCGTCCAGCAGGATCTGCCCGGCGGTCGGCCGTTCCAGCCCGACGGCCAGCCGTCCCACGGTGGACTTGCCGCAGCCGGACTCGCCGACCAGCCCGAAGGTCTCCCCCGGGCCGACCTCGAAGGAGACGCCCGCCACGGCGCTCACCTGCCCGGCGGACCGGCGCAGCAGCCCGCGGCCGTGCGCCGCGTAGTTCTTGACCAGCGCCTGCACCGACAGGACCGGGGTCGCCGCCGGCTGGTCTGCTCCGGCCGTCGAGTCGGCCGGCTCGGGCGCCGGTTCGACCCGCACCCGAGGCGGCAGGGTGGCCGGTGCGGCGGGCACCGGGTGCAGACAGGCGTGCCGGTGCTCGCCGATCGACAGGGCCACGTCGGTGGTCCGGCACTCGTCGGTGACGTGCCGGCAGCGTGGCGCGAACCGGCAGCCGGCCATGGGCCGGGACAGGTCCGGCGGCAATCCTGGGATGCTGTAGAGCCGGGAGTGTTCACCGCTCTCCCGGATCGCCGACTCGGGGAGCGCCTCCATCAGCGCCTCGGTGTAGCGGTGCCGGGGCGAGCGGAACAGTTGCTCGGTCGCGGCGGTCTCCACCACCCGTCCGGCGTACATGACGGCGACCCGGTCGGCGCGGCCGGCGATCACCCCCAGGTCATGGGTGACCAGGATGACGGCCATCCCGAACTCTTCCCGCAGGTCGTCGATGAGTTCGAGGATCTGCCGCTGGGTGGTGACGTCGAGCGCCGTGGTCGGCTCGTCGGCGATGAGCAGGCGCGGGGAGCAGACTAGTGCCATCGCGATGGCGACCCGTTGCCGCATCCCGCCGGACAACTCGTGCGGGTAGTTGTCGACGATCCGGTCCGGGCGTGGCATCCCGACCCGGCGCAGGATCTCGATGGCCCGTTCCCGGGCCTCCGCCCTGCCGACTCGCTCGTGCACCCGGAGCGGCTCGGCGACCTGGACGCCGATCCGCATGGTCGGGTTGAGCGAGGTGAGCGGGTCCTGGAAGACCATGCCCATCCGGACACCACGGATCCGGCGTACCTCGTCTGCTGGCAGCGATCGCAGGTCGCGGCCTTCGAAGAGGATCTGCCCGCCGGACACTCGGCCGCCGGGCGGCAGCAGCCCCATGATCGACAGCGCGGTCATCGTCTTGCCGCTGCCGGACTCACCCACGACGCCGAGGGTCTCCCCCGGCATGACCTCGAGATTGACCCCGTCGAGGGCGTGTACCGTGCCGCGGCGCAGCGCGATGTCGGTGTCGAGATCGCGCAGTTCCAGCAGGGGCTGGGCCGCTGCCGGCTGCCCGGCTGTCGAGGAGTGCCGTACGGTCGGGTCGGTCGATTCGCTCATTTCCTGCTCCTGCTACCGCCGCCGGAGGCGGACCTCGAAGGCGTCCCTCAGCCCGTCGCCGATGAAGTTGAAGGCGAGGACGATGAGGATGATGGCGATTCCGGGCGGATACAGCAGCCACCAGTGGCCGCTGTAGGTGTCCGCGAGGCCGTCGGAGAGCATCCCGCCCCAGTTCGCCGCCGGCGGGGGGACACCGAGGCCGAGGAACGACAGGTACGCGACGTAGAGGATCGCGTCGGCGACCTGGAAGGTCGCGTTGACGATCACGGTCCCGATGGCGTTCGGCACGATGTGCCGGCGCACCGCCCGGCCGCCCGTGCCGCCCATCGCCCGCATGGCCTGGACGTACTCGCGGGAGCGCAGGGTCAGTGCCTCACCCCGGACCAGCCGGGCCGGCCCCAGCCAGGCGAAGGCGCCGATGATGAGGATGAGCATCGACACGCTCGGGGTGACGATGGCGGCGAGCAGCATGAAGAGGAACAGCGACGGGATCGACATCATCGCGTCGACGACCCGCATCATCGCCGAATCCGCCCACCCCCCGACGAACCCGGCGACGGCGCCCCATAGCGTGCCCAGGGCGGTGGCGAGGATCCCGGCCGCGAGCCCGACGATGATCGAGGTCTGACCGCCGAGCATGAGCCGCCCCAACTGGTCGTAGCCGACCCCGTCGGTGCCGAGCGGATTCCCCTGCTCACCCGGGGCCAGGTGTACGGCGGTGAGGTCCGTGTGCACCTGGTCGGTGTGGTAGAAGAGCGGGCCGAGGAAGCAGATCCCGGCCAGCAGGACGAACAGGCCCAGGCCCACCAGGGCGAGCCGGTTCTCGCAGAAGACGACCAGCCCCTGCCGCCAGAGGCCGCGCACCGGCGCCTCGGCCGCGTCCGCCGGCTGGTCGGGGGCGGTGCCTGGGCGGACCGCCTGGGAGAGGGTGGTCATGACGCGCTCCCGCGGAGTCGGACCCGGGGATCGACGGCGGCGTAGAGCAGGTCGGCGATGAGCGCGCCGACGACCGTCGCGATCGAGATGATGACGGTGACCCCGAGCAGGATCGGGAAGTCACGCTTCAGCGCCGCCTGCCAGAACAGCTGCCCCATGCCGGGGAAGTTGAACAGCGACTCGACGACCAACGCCCCGCTGAACAGCGCGGGCAGGTACATCCCGAGCAAGGTGATGACCGGGAACAACCCGTTGCGCAGGGTGTGCCGCAGGACGACCCGCCGCTCGGAGAGGCCCTTGCTGCGGGCGGTGCGGACGTAGTTCTCGTTGAGGTTGTCGACCATGGCGGAGCGTACGTATCGCGAGTAGACCGCGATGGTGACGATGGCGAGCGTGACCGTGGGTAGGACCAGCCCGGCCGGATCGGCGAGCACCTCCGCCACCGTGAATCCTTGCGGTGCCTCCGGCGGCAGGATCGGCCAGATCTGCGAGAAGAGGATGATCATCATGAGGCCCATGAAGAAGATGGGCGTGGCGTACGCCAGCAGCGACAGCGAGGTGATGGTGTAGTCGGGCCAGCGGTTGCGGCGCACCGCCTGGATCACCCCGAGCGGGATCGCCAGCACGATGGCGAGCAGGGTCGACAGCAGCGACAACACCATGGTCTTCGGCAGCCGCTGGCTGATCGCCTCGACGACCGACTGGTTGAGCTGATACGAGTAGCCGAGATCGCCGTGCAGCAGGCGCTGCACGTACATGCCGTACTGCTGGATCCAGGGCCGGTCGTAGCCCATCTCGTGGTTGAACGCCGCCAACTGCTCCAGCGTCGCCTCCTTGCCGAGGGTGGCCCGCGCCGCGCCCCCGGGCAGCAGGTGCAGGATGAGGAACGCGATCACCGTGACGAGCACGACGACGATGAGGGCCTGGCCCAAGCGCGTGATGAGGTACCGGACCACCTGGGCGGTTCCTCCTCCCCGGTCGGGGCTCCGGCGGCGCGGTGGGCGCCGCCGGAGCCGGGACGATCAGTGATCGATTACTTCCAGGACCAGTCCTGGAAGTACATGAAGTTCATCGGGTCCTGCGGCTCGACGCCCTGCAGACCGGCCCGGTACGCCGAGACCTGGAACACCGGGTTCGGCATCCAGAGCACCGGCAGGTCCTTGGCGAGGAAGTCGTTGTACGCCTTGAGCGCGCTCTCGTCGCCGGAGAACTGCGTGGCCTCGATGAGCTTGTCGGCCTCGGGGTTGCTGTAGCTACCCAGGTTCACCGGGGCGTCGGTGGCGAAGAGCCGCTCACCGCTGGCGAAGGCCGGGTAGTACCAGCTGCCCTGCGAGCCGAAGAAGGACATGTCCCACGAGCAGGTCGCCTCCGTCGGCTTGCAGGCCGGGGTGACCGCAACCGAGTCGGGCACCTCCTTGATGGTCAGCTGGATGCCGAGCTTGGCCATCTGCGACTTGATCTCGGCGAACATCTTGGTCGTGGCGGCGAAGCCGGTCTGGCTGGTCACGGTGAGGTTCAGCGCCGTGCCGGCGGCGATGCCGTCGCCGCACTGGTTCGGTCCGGTGCCCGGCGTCTGGCAGGTGGTCTGCCCGTCCGGGGTCACCTGCCAGCCGTGGCTCTCGAGCAGTTCCTTGGCCTTGGCCGGGTCGAACGAGTACACGCAGCCGGCGGCGTCGGTGCCGTTGGTGCCCGGCTTGGCGGGCACCGGGCCGCAGGTCGGCGCGGCCGTGCCGGACCAGATCACCTTGCTGATCGTCGGCTGGTCGATGAGCATCTGCATCGACTGCCGCAGGTACGGCTGCTTGAACAGCACCCCGGTCTTCGGGTTGTTGAAGTTCAGCTGCAGGTAGGTGACGGACCAGCCGTACCAGGGGGAGACCGTGTAGCCCTTGGACTTGAGGTAGCCCTCCTGGGACAGGTTGGCCGCCGGCACGTACCCGTAGTCGATGTCACCGGCGCGTAGCACGTTGAACTCGGCGTCGTCGCCGGTGAACGGCCGGAGCACGACCTTGGCGAGCTTCGGCTTGTCCACCCCGGAGTAGTTCGGCTGGGCGGCGAGGGTGACCTCCCCGTTCGGCACGTACTTCGCTAGCTTCCACGGGCCGCTGTTGACCTTCCACAGCTCGTTGGAGTCGTACGTCTTGGGGTCCTTCGAGGCCGCGGTGAGGAAGTCGAAGACCTTCTTCGCGCCCTCCGGCGTGCTGGCCAGGTTGCTCACGGCCGCGGTGGCGGAGTCCTTGTCCCAGACGTGCTCCGGCATCGGGGTGATCTTGTTGAGCTGGTTGTCCACGAACCAGGCGGTGTTGTACACCTCCTTTGTGGTGATCGAGAAGGTCTTGTCGTCCTTGACCGACCACTGCGCGATGTTGTCCGGGAGGCCGCCGGCCCGGTAGGACGCCCACTTGTCCTTGTTCGCCGTCACCAGGTCGTACCAGAACTGGATGTCCTTGGTGGTGACGGGCTTGCCGTCGGACCAGGTGTTGTCCTTCAGCGTGATGGTCAGCGTCCTGCCGCCGTCGCTCACCACCGGCGGCTCGGCCATCGAGCGCTGCGGGTCGATGTTGTACTGCGCGGTGCCGTCCAGCTTGTACTGGTACAGGGATCGGTACAGCGCCTGCCCGAAGATGGCGTTCTCGCCCTGGGTGAAGCCGGGTGCCGAGATCGGCAGGATCCAGTTGGGGGTACGGAAGGCGACAGTCACGGCGTCCTTGCCCTGACTCCCGCCCGCCTTCGACGAACCGCTGCCGCCACCGCAGGCGACCAGGCCCGCCCCGAGGGCGACCGCGCTGGCTACCGCCACCGCGCCGCGGAGGGCGCGCCCGGGAAATCTGCTCCTCATGAGTCTCCTCGATTGATGTGCACGTGCCCCGCGTCTCCGGGCGCCGGCGGCGGTCGGCATGCGTCCCGCCGCCTGGTGCTGCTCCTCGACGTTCGACGCGGAGAATGTAACCGCGCCGAAGTTCCTAGTCAACGAAAGTTACCCTCTTTATTCGGCGACTTTGGCCAGGGTACGATCGAAGTCGGCGAAGCATCGACCGATACTCTTCGCGTGGGCTCCGGAGCGCACCCTGCCGTGGCACTGCGACACACTGAGGCGGCGCCGGAGGACCGCCCAAACAAGGAGAGGCACCTTGGAACCATCGATCTCCGCCACCCTGCGCGACCAGACCCTCGACCTGCTGGCCAGCGGCGCGGCCACCTCGCGCGCCGACCTCATCGAGGCGTTGCAGGTCGCCCCCTCGACCGTCACCAGCGTGGTACGCCGCCTGCTCGAGGAGGGCGTCGTCCTGGAGGAGGGGGTCGGCCGGTCCACCGGGGGACGGCGCCCCCGGATCCTGCGCCTGCGGGAGACCAAGGGGGTCCTCGCCGTCGCCGAGCTGGGCGGCCGGCATGCCCGGGTGGGGTTGTGCGCGCCCGACGGCGGGCTGCGCACCACCGAGGAGGTGGCCCTCGACATCGCCGCCGGGCCCGAAGAGGTCTTCGACGTCGTCGCGGCGACATTCGCGCGGCTCCAAGCGTCGGCCGCGCCGGGCCAGGAGCTGCTCGGGGTCGGCGTCGCTCTACCGGGCCCGGTCGAGTTCCCCGGCGGCCGGCTGGTCGGCCCGGCCCGGATGCCCGGCTGGAGCGGCGTCGACGCGCGGGACCACCTCGCCACGCGCTTCCAGGTGCCGGTGGCCGTCGACAACGACGCCAAGGCGGCGGCGATCGGCGAGTACGTAACCCGGAGAAACGAGTTCGGCGACATGATCTACGTCAAGGCCGGCACCGGCATCGGTGCCTGCCTGGTCAGCGGCGGACAGGTCTACCGGGGCGGTCGCGGCCTCAGCGGCGATGTCACCCACGTACGCGTGGCGGACAGTGGCGAGCGGGAGTGCTCCTGCGGCAGCCGGGGCTGCCTGGAGACCGTTGCCAGCGGCGCCGCCCTGGCCCGCCAGTTGGCCGAGCAGGGCTCATCGGCGACCACCGTCCGGGACATCATGGCAGCGGTCAGCGACGCCGACCCGACCGTGGTGACCATGGTGCGTCACGCCGGCAGGCTGCTCGGCGTGGCGCTCTCCGGCCTGGTCAACTTCCTCAACCCCGACGCCGTCGTCATCGGCGGCGCGCTGTCCAGCCTCGACGTCTACGTGGCCGCGACCCGGGGGATGCTCTACGAGCGCTGCCTACCGTCCATGACCCAGTCCCTGACCATCGAAGCCAGCGTCGCGGGCCCCGATGCGGCCCTGGTCGGCCTCGGGCACCTGCTGCGCACGACGGCCGACGTACGACCCTCCTGAGGAGCAACACCCGTGCCCCGTCCCCTCCGCATCGCCATCGGCGGCATCCACATCGAATCCAGCACGTTCTCGCCCCACCTCAGCACCGCCCACGACTTCGAGGTCACCCGGGGTGCTGCGCTGCTGGCGCGCTACGGCTGGCTCTCCCCCGCCCAGCCCTGGGCCGCCGACGTCGAATGGATACCGCTCGTGCACGCCCGGGCCCTGCCCGGCGGGGCCGTGGACCCGGCGACGTACGAGGCCTGGGCCACCGAGATGGTGGAGCAGCTGGCCGCCGCCGGCCCGGTGGACGGCATGCTGCTGGACATCCACGGTGCGATGAGCGTCGTCGGACGCGACGACGCGGAGGGCGACCTGGTCACCGCCATCCGGTCGGTGCTCGGGCCGGAGCCGTTCGTCTCCGCGGCGATGGACCTGCACGGCAACGTCTCGCAGGTGCTGTTCGACGCCTGCGACCTGCTCACCTGCTATCGCACCGCCCCGCACATCGACGTGTGGGAGACCCGTGAGCGCGCCGCCCGGAACCTGGTCGAGGCGCTGCGCCGGCAGCGGCGCCCGCACAAGGCCCTGGTCCACGTGCCGATCCTGCTGCCCGGCGAGATGACCAGCACCCGCGAGGAGCCGGCCCGGGGGCTCTACGCGAGGATCCCCGAGGTCGAGGCTCGGGACGGCATCGTCGACGCCGCGATCTGGATCGGGTTCGCCTGGGCCGACCAGCCGCGCTGCCGGGGCGCGGTCGTCGTCACCGGCACCGACGCCACCGCCACCACCGAGGCGGCCCGCGAGCTCGGCGGGCACTTCTGGGCGGCCCGCGACGACTTCGCCTTCGTCGCCCCCACCGGCTCGATGGACGAGTGCCTCGACGCAGCCCTGGCCGCGGCCGCGGCTCCGGCCCGGCGACCCTTCTTCATCAGCGACTCGGGCGACAACCCTGGCGCCGGCGGTGCCGACGACGTCACCTTCGCCCTCGACCGGCTGCTGGCCCGCCCCGAGATCCGCGACGGCTCCCGCCGCGCCGTGTTCGCGTCGCTGGTCGACCCGCAGGCCGTAGCGCAGATCGCCGACCAGCCGCTCGGCTCACCGGTCCGGGTGGCGGTCGGCGGGCGGATCGACTCCCGGGACCCGGGCCCGCTGCCGCTCGACGGGATCCTGGAGGCGGTCGCCGACGATCCCGACGGTGGGCGGTGCGCCAGCGTACGGGTCGGCGGGCTGAGCGTCTTCGTCACGTCCCGCCGGATGCAGTACCGCCTGCTGGACTCCTACGCCCGGCTGGGGATCGCGGTCGACGAGATGGATCTCGTCGTGGTGAAGATCGGCTACCTCGAACCTGAACTGTTCGACGCGGCCGGAGACTGGCTGCTCGCGCTGACCCCGGGCGGCGTCGACCAGGACCTCGCGCGGCTGCCGTACCAGCGTGTGGTGCGACCGGTGTTTCCCCTGGACCGCGACTTCACCGCGGACCTCACCGTGGTGACCGGGTGATCGCGTGACGCAGCCCGAAGGCCGGTGCGTCCTCGCCGTCGACGTCGGTGGAACGACCATCAAGGGGGCCGTGGTCGGCGACGACGGCCGGTTCCGGCACTCGCTGACCGTGCCGTCGCGGGCGGACGACGACCCGGTCAAGGCCGTCCGGTCCCTGTGCCTCCAGCTGCGCGACGACGCGCTCGCCCTCGGCGCCACACCCGCCGCGATCGGCGTGGTCACACCGGGCCTCGTCGACGAGGTCTACGGGGTGGTGCGGTACGCCGCCAACATCCGGTTCCGGGACGTGCCGCTACGCGCCCTCATCGGGGACGATCTCGGACTGCCGGTGGCGGTCGGGCACGACGCACGGGCGGCCGGCGTCGCCGAGGCGGTGGCCGGAGCAGCCAGCGGACTGGACAACTTCCTCCTGCTACCGCTGGGAACCGGCATCGCCGCGGCGGTGGTGGTGCATGGTGCGCCGGTGCCGGGCGCGACCGGCTCGGCCGGCGAGGTCGGCCACATGCCGGTCTACCCCGGCGGGGAGCCGTGCAGTTGCGGGCAGCGGGGATGCCTGGAGGTGTATGCGTCCGCCGGCGGGCTGGCCCGCCGCTATGCCCGGCTCGGCGGAACCCCGGGGTTGGACAGCCGGGGCATCGCCGACGCGGTGGCCACCGATCGGGTGGCCCGCGCCGTCTGGGACGACGCGACCCAGGCTCTGGGGACGGCCCTGGCCACCCTGACCCTGACCCTCGACCCGGCCCGCATCGTTCTCGGCGGTGGGCTCGCCGACGCGGGCGCGCTGTTCTTCGACCCGGTACGCGACGCCCTCCGGGCGGCTCTCGCCTGGCGGACCCCGCCCCCGGTGCTGCGCTCCGCCTTCGGTGCCCAGGCCGCACAGGTCGGCGCGGCCGCCATGGCCCGACGGGAGGCCGGCCTGCCCGTTCCTGACGGCTGGGGCGCACCCGAACTCGTGCCGCCTGTCGCGTGACGGCGGCCGACCGCAACCCGGCGTCGTGGACGCCGGGGGCGGCGCCTACGCGGGCCGACTGACACCCGGGTCCGGCAGCCGGACCCGCAGCCTCGCCTCGTCCCGCTCCCCCGGGTGTGGCTGGCACGGAGCGGACAGCGGTCAGCTCTGCCGCCCGGGTGCCTGGCTCGAGCGGAGGGTGACCGCCTGGCGGAGGGCGCCCCGGCACGCCTCGACGGCGGGGTGCCGGCTGCGGCCGCGGCGTACGACGGTGAAGACCCGGCGGGTGCGCTGATCCCGGGGGAGTTGTCGCAGGATGACCGTTGGGGGCTGTCCGCTCCAGACGAGGTCGGGCAGGAAGGCAACAGCATGCCCCTGCTCGACGAGGCGAAGGTGCAGCAGGAGGTCGGTGGTTTCGAACCGTACGTCGGGTTCGAAGCCGACGTTGCGGCACAGGGTCACGGCCCAGTGCCGCGCGGTGGTGCCTTCGGGTTCCATCACCCACGGGTGGTCCGCGAGTGAGCGCAGCGTCGCCATGGGGTCGTGAGTGTCCGGGCCGTCGTCGGGCAGGGCGAGGTGAAGAGGGTCGTCGAGCAGGTCTTCCTGTTCGAGTTCGGCGGGGCGCAGGTTGGGGTTGCCGGGATATTCCTCGGCCACGACCAGGTCGAAGTCGCGGGCCTGCAGGGCGGGTAGGGCCTTTTCGGGTTCCAGCTGCGTGACGTGGACGCGCAGGTGCGGATGTTGGTCGCGCAGCAGGCCGAGCGCGGCCGGGACCAGGGCCAGGGCGGCGGTCTGGAACGAGGCGATGCGCAGTGTCCCGGTCAGCTCGGTCAGGGAGGCGGCGATCTCCGCCTCCGCACGCTCCAGGCGTTCGAGAACCGCTTCGGTGTGGGCGACGAGGATCTCGGCCTGCTCGGTCAGCTTCACCCGCCGCCCGACCGGTTCCAGCAATCGGACGCCGACCTCCGCTTCCAACTGCGAGAGCTGCTGGGAGACGGAGGAGGGGGCGTAGGACAGGGCAGCGGCGACCGCGGCCAGCGTGCCGCGGTGCTTGAGTTCGCGCAGCAGGCGCAGGCGATGCAGGTCGAACATGGACGCTCTCCTCGCCGTCGCGCAGCAACCCGCAACGGTCGGGTTTCTCGATGAGTACAGGTCGGAAACATTCGCTGGACCGATCATAGGAGTCCGGCGCACCCTGGAGCTGTGACCGAGAATGTCTCCTCCCCCGCGCTGATGCTGTGGCTTGCGCCGCCCGGCGCCCGCGCCTGGAGGTGCACACCCGCACCTGCCGAGGTGCGGAACTTCCACACCACCCTGCCCGACTACTCGCCCACGCCGCTGACCGAACTCCCGCCGCTGGCGGCGGAGCTGGGGGTAAGCCGCGTCTTCGTCAAGGACGAGTCGTGCCGGCTGGGACTGCCCGCGTTCAAGGCGCTGGGTTCGTCCTGGGCGGTCCACCGCGTGCTCTCCGCGCGGACCGTGAGCGGCGACGAACCGGTCACCCTGGTGACCGCCACCGATGGCAACCACGGCCGGGCGGTGGCCCGTACGGCGCGCCTGCTCGGGCATCACGCCCACGCGTTCGTACCGCAGGGTGTGCATCCGCAGGCGGTGGCGGCCATCGTCGCCGAGCAGGCGGAGGTGACCGAGGTCGCGGGGCCGTACGACGAGGCCGTCCGCCTGGCGGCGGAGGCCGCCGCCGCGCCGGCGGCGGTCCTGGTCCAGGACACCGCCTGGCCGGGCTATGAGCAGATCCCGGGCTGGATCGTCGAGGGCTACTCCACCCTCTGCGTCGAGATCGACGAGCAGCTGACCGCCGAGGGAATCGTCGCGGGGCCTGACCTCGTCGCGGTACCGGTGGGCGTCGGGTCGCTGGCCCAGGCCGTCATCACCCACTACCGCAGCCGCCCGTCCGGACGGGCGCCCGCGCTGTTGTCGGTGGAGCCGGCGGCCGCCGCCTGCGTCCTGGAAAGCCTCACCCACGGCGCACCGGTCAGCGTCACCACCGGCGCCACCGCGATGGCCGGGCTCAACTGCGGCACCCCGTCCAGCATCGCCTGGCCCTACCTGCACAGCGGGCTGGACGCCGCCGTCGCCATCCCCGACCCCGACAGCGCCCGCGCGGCCCTCGACCTCGCCGCTCTCGGTGTCTACGCGGGCCCATGCGGGGCCGCGGCGCTCGCCGGCCTACGTGCGGCGCTCACCGGCGTGGGGGCCGGCGAACGCCGAACGGCACTGGGACTCGATTCGGCCTCGGTGGTCGTGCTGTTGAGCACCGAGGGCCCGACCGCCAACCCGCACTCCACGCTCGATCACTGATCATCCGCAGCCCGCGGCCGCGCCGGTTGACCCGCTCGCCGCCCAACTCCACCGTCACCGACAGCTCCTGGGAGACAGACCTTGACGAGCCTCAACCCCAGCAAGATCACCGTCAACGGCGAACGCCTGTGGCAGTCGCTGATGGACCTCGCCGAGATCGGCGCGTACCACGACGAGCGCACCGGCCTGCGCGGCGTCAACCGCCTCGCCCTGACCGACGCCGACGCGGCCGGCCGCCGCCAGGTGATCGCCTGGATGGAACAGGCCGGCCTGGCCGTCCGCATCGACCAGATGGGCAACATCTACGGCCGCCGCGAGGGCACCGACCCCACCGCAGCCCCCGTGCTGACCGGCTCACACATCGACAGCGTCGCCACCGCCGGCGCCTTCGACGGCTGTCTCGGCGTCCTGGGCGGCATCGAAGTCATCCGCATCCTCAATGAACGCGGCATCACCACCCGCCGCCCCATCGAGGTCGGCATCTTCACCGAGGAGGAGGGCGTCCGCTTCGGCACCGACATGCTCGGCAGCGCAGTCGCCGCCGGTCGCCTGACATTGGAGTACGCCCACGCGCTGACGGACCGCGACGGCCGCACCCTCGGCGGTGAACTCGCCCGCACGGGCTTCGACGGCCCCGTCGAGGTACGCCTCGACGCGCCGCACGCCTACGTCGAATGCCACATCGAACAGGGCCCCGTCCTCGCCGAGCACGGGGTCGAGATCGGCGTCGTCACCGGCGTCCAGGGCATCTCCTGGCAGGAGATCACTATCCACGGTCGCGCCGCCCACGCCGGCACCACCCCCACCCACCTGCGCGCCGACGCCGGGCTCGCCGCCGCCCAGATCATCGTCCACCTGCGGTCCCTGGTCGACTCCGGCGACTACGGCGACCTGCGGGCCACCGTCGGCCACCTCATCGTCCACCCGGACCTGACCAACATCGTCCCGGCCCGCGCCGAGCTGACCGTGGACCTGCGCAACCCCGACGACGCCCAGATGGCCCGCGCCGAGGAGGCGCTGGCCGCGTTCCTGCACGACCTGGCGGGCAGCCAGCCGGGACTGTCGCTGACCACCCGGCGGATGGCCAGGACCGCCTACGTGCCCTTCGACGACGGGGTGCAGAAGGTCATCGCGCAGGCCGCCGACGACCACGACCTGGCGCACGTCTCCCTGCTCTCCGGCGCCGGGCACGACGCCCAGGAGATCGCCGCGCTCTGCCCCACCGCCATGATCTTCGTCCGCGGCGAGTACGACGGCATCAGCCACAACCCCCGGGAATACTCCACCCCCGAGGCCTGCACCCACGGCATCGACGTCCTGGCCACCACTCTCCTGCGCCTCGCCAACCAAGACTGACCACCCGGCAACGCCCCGAGCAGTGCGCGCAGCTGGTCCGGGAAGAGCCGCCGGACGCTTTCCGACTCCCTCCGGACCGGCAGGTCCGAGCGCCCGTCCGGAACCTGATGACTATGGAAGGTCCCCGATGCTCTTCGAGAGTCCCACCACTCCCGCGGCCCCCGATGCGCTGGAACCGGATGACGATCCCGGCCGCCTGCTGGCCAGGCTGATCGCCATCAACTCCGTCAATCCTGACCTCGTTCCCGGTGGCGCCGGCGAGACCGAGATCGCCGACTTCTGCGGCGCATGGCTGGGCGCCCGCGGCTTCGAGGTGCATCGACTCGAGAAGCGCCCCGGCCGGCCCTCGCTCGTCGCGATCGCCCGCGGCACCGGCGGCGGCCGGTCCCTCATGCTCAACGGCCATCTGGACACGGTAGGCGCGGCCGACTACGACGGCGACCCGTTCGATCCGCAGATCCGCGACGGCAAGATGTTCGGCCGCGGCGCCTTCGACATGAAGGGTGGCCTCGCGGCCATGATGGTCGCCGCGGTCCGCGCCGCCCGCGGTCCGCTGCCCGGTGACGTCATGCTCGCCTGCGTCGCCGACGAAGAACACGGCAGTTCCGGCACCGAGGAGGTGCTGGAGTTCGTCATCGCCGACGGGGCGATCGTCACCGAGCCGAGCCAGCTCGAAGTCACGCTCGCCCACAAGGGCTTCGTCTGGTTCGAGGTGGAGATCGAGGGCCGCGCCGCCCACGGTTCGCGGCCCGAACTCGGCATCGACGCCATCGCCAAGGCCGGGCACTTCCTGGTCGCGCTGGAGGAACTGGGCCAGCGCCTCATGGCGGGCCCGGCCCACCCCCTCCTGGGCACCGGCACCGTGCACGCCTCCGTCATCCAGGGCGGCGAGGAGGCCTCCACCTACCCGGCGCACTGCCGCATCACCCTGGAGCGCCGCACCGTCCCGGGGGAGAGTTCCGACCGCGTCGAGCGCGAACTGACCGCCATGCTCGACCGCCTGGCCGCCACGGTCCCCGACTTCCGCTACCGGCTGACCCGCGGCCTGCACCGCGAGCCCTTCGAGGCCGACCCGGAGGCACCCGTCGTCCGCACCCTGGTCCGCCACGCGGAACGGATTCTCGGACACCCGCCCGTGATACGCGCCGAGTCCTACTGGACCGACTGCGCCCTCCTGGACCGCGCCGGCATCCCCTGCCTGCTCTTCGGCGTCGACGGCGCTGGTGCCCACGCCGCCACCGAATACGTCGACCTCGCCTCCCTGGACCGCCTCACCGACATCCTCACCAGCACCATCGCCGACTTCTGCTCCTGAGCCGTCAACGGACCCAGGAGTATCTCGGCAAGCGGGCCGGTGTCGCAGGTGCGGTGGCTTATGGTGAAAAGCCGGAATGGCCACTGTAGTCGCAGATGCGGGCGACGCGGGCGTCCCGATCAAGCCAGTAGAACCTTCACGTTGTCCAGCCGAAGGGTGGACCGATGCCTGCGAGGACGTTGCCGAGCCCGGTGCCCGCGGCGTGCAGCCGCTGCTCGGCACTTCAGGCCCGGCCATCTGCGGGGCCGACTGGTGCCGGTGTCGCCATGACCGACGCCGGGCGACCCGCCAGCGCTGGTGCCGCCCGCGTCGGCAGGCTCGTCGGGCGGAACGCCCGCGGCGTCGACCGCTGCTGAGATGGACTGGGCTGGATGGGCGTTGTTCGGGTTGGTCGCCACCACGGCGCTCACCGCGGCGCTGATCACCGCTCAACTGGCAGGTCTCACTCGCCTCGACTTTCCGCTGGTGCTCGGGACCCTCGTCACGGAGGATCCCGACCGGGCCCGGGTCGTCGGGTTCTTCCTCCACCTCGGTGCCGGTCAGGGCTTCGCCCTCGGCTACGCGGCCACGTTCGCGCTGCTGCACCGCGCCACCTGGTGGATCGGCGCGCTGCTCGGGCTGCTCCACGTCGGGATCGCACTGACGGTGCTCCTGCCGCTGCTTCCAGGTGTCCACCCACGCATGGCCTCGCAGCGGGCCGGCCTGGCCAGCACCGCGGTGCTGGAGCCACCCGGCCTGTTCGGCCTCAACTACGGCATCCAGACTCCCGCGGTCGCGGCTGTCGTCCACGTCATGTACGGGGTCGTCCTCGGACTGCTCCTCAAGGCCGATTGACGTGACGAGCCCTCCACCCTCGGCGCCGATCAGCGACTACGGTCTGCTGGGCGACACCCGCACCGCTGCCCTCGTCGCCAGTGACGGCCGACTCGACTGGCTCTGCGTGCCCCATTTCGACGGTGAGCCCCTGTTCGGCCGGCTAGTCGGGGGCCCGGAGGCGGGAACCTTCCGGGTCGGCCCAGCCGGGCCGGCCCCGGTCGTCGAACGGCGCTACCGTCAGAACACCGCCACCCTGGAGACGACCTGGGCAGTCAGCAACGGCCGCCTCACCCTCACCGAGGGCATGGTGGCCGAGATCAGCGGCCACCTGCTGCCCACGAGCATGATCGTTCGGCGCCTGTCGGCCGAGGACGAAACGGTCGACGCCGTCGTCGAGTTCAATCCCCGCCTCGGCGTACGACACCGCCGGCCCCGAGTCCACCAGCGCCGGCAGGCCCTGTGTGTGAGTGGGGATCGCTCGCCGTCTCGCTGGGCAGCGCACCCAAACTCACCATCGAACCGGGTCGGCCCACCTCGATCACGGTCAGCCCAGGCCGTCCGGTCACTCTCGTGCTGGCCGTGGCCCACCGCGAACCTCTCATCCACGTCGAGCCGGCAGCAGCCTGGAACCTGCTCCTCGAGGACGAGAGCCGATGGCGGGCCTGGACCGCCGAAATCGACGAATCGCTGCCGTTCCGGGAACACGTCGCACGAAGCCTGCTGACCCTGCGCCTGCTGACCTACTCACCCTCGCAAGCCCTGGTAGCCGCACCCACAACGTCACTGCCCGAGGACCCCGGCGGGGTACGGAACTGGGACTACCGCTATGTCTGGCCCCGGGACGCCAGCATCGGCGTCAGCGCCTTCCTCAGCGTCGGCAAGCCCGAGGAGGCCCACGGTTTCCTCGCCTGGCTGCTGCGCGCCAGCCGACTACAGCGACCACGCCTGCCGGCAGTGTTCACCCTGCACGGCCGCCACGTACCAGCGGAACGGGAAATGCCCGACTGGCCCGGCTATCTCGACAGCGCCCCGGTACGGATCGGCAACGGCGCCACCGGCCAACACCAACTCGACGGCTACGGCTGGGTGATCGACGCCGCCTGGGCGTTCGCCCAGAAGGGACAGCGCCTCTGGCCAGAGACATGGCGGGCGATGCGCGGCCGCGCCGACCTGGTCGCCCGGTGCTGGCAGGACCCCGACGCCGGCATCTGGGAGGTCCGCACACCCGCCCAACACGTCCATTCCAAACTCATGGGCTGGCTCGCCCTGGACCGAGCCCTACGCATCGCCGACACCCACCCACTCCCAGACCGCCAACGCCGACGCTGGCAGAAAGCACGAGAGGCCATCGCCACCGACGTCCGCACACACGGCTTCGACCCAACGGCCAGCAGCTACGTCCGCAGCTACGGCTCCCCAGACCTCGACGCAGCCCTACTCGTCCTGCCACTGCTAGACATAGACAACGCCGAATCACCCCGCGTGCACGGCACCATCAACGCCATTCGAAACCGGCTCTCCGCCGGCGGCCCCTCCTCTACCGGTACCCACCAGGACGCGACGGCCTCCCCGGCACCGAAGGCGCCTTCCTGCCCTGCTCCTTCTGGCTCGCGCAAGCCCTCGCCCGCACCGGACGCCACACCGAAGCGGTCGAACTGTTCCAAACCATGCTCCACCACGCCAACCCACTCGGCCTCTACGCCGAAGAGATGGACCCCACCACCAAAGCCCACCTCGGCAACTACCCCCAGACACTGACCCACGCCGCACTCATCCAAGCCGCACTCGCCATCCGAGACGCCCCCGCAGATGTGCCTGGATCCGGCTGACCGCTGGAAACGCTCCGCCGACCGCCGCCTGACGTCAGGGTGCTGCGGTGGCCGCGGCTCCAGGGTGTCTCTGGACAGGTGCACGGCCAGCGCGAGGAGGATGACGACCAGTGGTGCGACCACGGCGTACGCCGGGAGCCAGCGCGCTGGGGCAGCGGCAACCCCGAGGAGTGCGGCGCCACCGGCCCGCGGAAGCCAACCGGTGCCGGTTTCGACCCGAAGTACCCTTCCCGGCTCGCCGCTGGACGGCGTTCTGGCCACCTTTTGGATACGTCCGTCGGTCGCCTTGGTGTACGGACAGCTGTCCTGCCAAGCCGAGGGCTTGTTGCGGGGAGCCTGCGGGTCGAGTACGTTTCGGCCACGCCGTCGAGCTGGAAGGAGGTCAGAACAATGTCCGATGTTCTGCGCCTCGTCCGCGTCCCGGCGTTCACGCGGATCTGAGCCCGGGGCGTTCGCTTTCCGGAGGATCACCCGTGACCGATCTGGTCATCCGCCCGCTTGTCGCGGGCGAGGAAAGTTTGTTCGAGTCCATGCCCGATCCGTTGCCTCAACTGCGACAGGTCAGTTACGCCGACGGGATCGCCGGTGGCGGTTACCAGCCCGAGAACACCTGGGTCGCCATGCGAGCCGGCCGCGTCATCGGCCGGGCGGCCTGGCTCCTTCCTCCGGGTGCCGTCGGCGCCCCGTGGCTGGAGCGGTTTGACCTGGACGCTGAGCCAGAGGCGGGTGCCGCGCTGCTGCGCGCCGCGCACGAGGCGCTCGGCGGTCCCCAGAAGTACTACGCCGCCATGCCGGCACACTGGCGGCGCCGACCGGAGGTACTCGCCGTGGCCAAGGTACCGATGGCGGCGGCCCGCCTCGCCGGGCTGGTCGAGCGCGGGGAGCGGCTGAGATGCTCCTGTGCGGGTACACCGCTGCCGGCGACCTCCGGGCGGTACACGTTCCGTCCGGCCGTCGACGCGGCGGAGATCAACGCGATCGTCGCCCGAGTCGTCGAGCCGGACGTGTTGACCGGAAAGGAGATCGCGCGGGCGGTGGGCGGAGTGGACTTGGCGACCGACCCACTGGCCTGGCTGAACAGCACCGCCGGAGATTGGCGCATCGCGTCAGACGCCGGGGAGCCGGTCGGCCTGGTCGGCACGGCCGGGGATGCCTGCTACCCGCTCATCGCCTACCTCGGCCTGCTCGACGACGCCGTCCGAGGCGAACTGCTGGCCGAGGCGGTAAGGGTGCTGGCCACCGGCGGCGCCCGCGAGGTGCTGGCCGACGTGGACGCCCACCGGGTCGCGGTGCTGGCAGAGGTGGAACGGACCGGGTTCCGGCAGTTGCGGTCCCGGGTCATCTTCGAACCCGCCGCCAGAACGCCGTCCGGTTCGGCCATGACGCCCGGCTCAGCGATCGCAGCCGAGCCGGCAGGTCCAGGAGCCGGCAGCCGTTGACTCGGCTCCCGTCCCACGGGCCCGGGACGGGCACGGCCGGCCTCGGAAGGCGTTAGGAGAAGATCACGGATGGCTGGCCAGGGGCGGGGCAGGCCCCTGGCCAGTCTGTCGTGGCTCTTCGGCGTGGTCCGCGGCTTGGGCTGCCCTTGGCGGTGCCGGTGGCTGCTGGACCGGTTGGCGCTGACCACCTGATCCGCCCGCCCACCGGGGGCGTCAGCCCGAGGCCGTCGCTCGAACCCCGTACCGTTCAGCTGCGCGCGCCTTGGCCTTCGCAGCCTCCACCTCGCGGTCGCGGGGAGGCGCCTTCGTCACAAGGCTGTCCAGCAGGGTACGGGTGGCCGCCGTGACAGCGCGGACCGCCTCGTCGAACGCCTCCTCGTTGGCCGCGGACGGCCGCGTCGCGCCGCTGACCTTGCGCACGTACTGGATGGCGGCCGCCTCGATCTCGTCATCGGTCGCAGGTGGCTCAAAATTGTGGAGCACTCGAATGTTCCTGCACATGCCTCCACGATGCCACGGCCTTGGCCACCGCGAGCTTCCCTGGGGCTACGTTTCGGGTCTGCGTCGCGGTGCGGCTACTGCCTGAGCGGCCGCGCTGACCGCAGGAAACGGCCAGTTGGCTCGCGGTGATCTCGCACGGCGCGGCGTTGACCAAGATCGCCGCGGTGGCGCCACTGTGTGTCAACCTATCCGGTCGAGTTCGGTCAACGCGTCCTCGGGAAGGGGCAGCGCGGCAGCGGAGACGTTTTCGCGCAGGTGTGCGACGGATGAGGTGCCGGGGATGAGCAGGATGTTCGGGGAGCGCTTGAGCAGCCAAGCCAGCGCGACGGCCATCGGTGTGGCGTCGAGGCGGGCGGCGACAGCGTTCAGTTCTTCCGACTGCAGTCGGGAGAAGCCGCCGAGCGGGAAGTAGGGCACGTAGGCGATGCCCTGCGCGGCCAGGGAGCCGATCAGGGCGTCGTCGTCCCGGTTTGCGATGTTGTAGTAGTTCTGCACGCACACGACCGGCGCGATGGACTGTGCCTCGGCGAGCTGTTCAGAGTTGACGGTGCTGAGACCGAGATGCTTGATCAGGCCCTCCTGCTGCAGCTGCGCGAGGACCGTGAACGGCTCGGCGATGGAGCCGGGAGCGGGCCGGTCGAACCCGCCGACGCGCAGGTTGACGACGTCGAGCACGTCGAGCCCGAGGTGGTCCAGGTTGTCGTGCACGGCTTGGCGCAGCTGCTCGGGAGCGAGTGCCCGTGGCCAGTTTCCCTCGGCGTCACGCAATGATCCGACCTTCGTCACGATGTGCAGCTCGTCCGGGTATGGGTGCAGTGCTTCCCTGATGATCTCGTTGGTGACGTACGGGCCGTAGAAGTCGGCGGTGTCGATGTGGTTGATGCCCAGCTCGACGGCCTCGCGCAGCACGGCCACGGCCGCGTCGCGGTCGGTCGGCGGGCCGAAGACGTGCGGGCCGGCCAACTGCATCGCGCCGTACCCCATCCGGGCGACCGTCAGATCCCCAGCGGGAACGCCCCGCCGGGAAGCGCCGATGTCACGAGAAATCCCTCTCCATGTGGTCGCAAATCCGTGAGCTTCCCGCCGACGCCGCCACCAAACCGCGGCGGCGTCCAGCCGGCGGTCCTCGGCGCGGTCGCTGGTGCCGGCGCCGGCATGGTCGGTCTCGGGGTCACATATTGATACGGTGCCCCGTCCTGGCCGGCCCCAGGCGGCTCCGGGCGACACTCGACCCCGGTTAGCTGTAGCTACGGGCGAGGTTTGTCGCGCGCCAGGACGGCCAGGCGTGCGGCCAGGTGTCGGGCCAGTCGTCGCCCCCTTGGCCGGCACGGGGAACACCGCCGTTCGCCGACTGCCTGACCTGCCTGGCGATGCGCTCTGCGATGTCGGCGACGTCGGCGGCGGTCAGAGGCACCCAGTTGTCGAACCTGGCGTCCACCGCCTCCTCGACCAGCGTCGCGCTGCGCTGCTCAGGTACGCCGGCGGCGTTGAGGAACCAGGTGAGGACCCGCCTGCACCAGCCTTGCCATGCGTCGTCATCCTCGATGCGAGCCACGGTGGTGGTCAGCAGATGGGCGGTCGCAGCTTCCCAGATGGGGACGGTGTCGGCCCGCTCGGTCGTTCCCTCGAGACGAAGCGAGGGCCGGAACCGGTCGAACCGCTCCGCCAGTTCCTGCAGCCAACGCTGCCATCGAACGATCTCGTCGGCAACCATGAGCAGTGTCTCGGCCGCTGAAGTCGCGATGGGTGCGAAGAAGTCCCATCTCCTGACCGGCCTGCCGCGATAAAACTCCACACCAGGCGACCGCGACCAGTGCCAGCCGTACGCCCAACGGCCGTAGCGGTCGACGAGGGCTTGGGTCACCGCCATGTTCCACCGGAACGCGTCCTCGCGCGCGGCACAGTATTCTGACCATGCCGCTTGCTGCGTAAGGGACGGCACGGTGGGCGGAACGGGAATGGCACCGGGGGCGCCAACGATTGCACGACGGTCAACACCCCGGCAGGGTCGAACGGATGTTGCGCCGGGTTGACGTCCGCCCATCCCACCAAGCGCGGCCGGCGTCGATCCCACGAGCTGTCGGTTGCCATTGCTGACATCCTATGAACCCCGACTGGGCCGCACGGAGATCAGCAGCTGTTCTGATCTGACCCCGATGAACCGCTGAGCTGCAACCGCTCGCGTAGTCGCCGCGCTCCGCGGCCGCGTACACGCCCCGGCCGCCGGCCCGCCGCGGCTGCGCGCGGCGACTCCCGAGCGCGCGATGCGTCGAGCCGATTGCGCCGTGGTGATATGCACGAACTCCGCCATCGCCGGGGATGGTAGCCGGCCGGCGGCGGTGATGATCACGAGTTTTCGAGCGCGCTACGGAAGCGGAAATTCACGCCACGTCGACCACCCTGCTCACGACCCATGCGTGCTTGCCAACCTGCCGGCCGCGGGTGAATCCGAACTGCTCGAACAGTTCGACGGTCGCGCTGAACAGGAAACGGCCTGGCGCCTCACGGCCGGTGGTCACCTCGGAGATGGCCTCGACGAGGCCACCGCCGGCATGGGCGATGTGGTCGAGGGCGCCTTCCAGCTCTGCGCGGGCGATGCCTTGCCGGCGATGTTTCTTGTCGATGTAGAAGCAGGTGATCCGCCAGTCCGGGCTCGGCGGTTCATCCTTGTCGTATTCGCGCCTGTGTTTGATGCGCGGTAGTTCCGCGGGGCTGCCGTACTGGCACCACCCCTGCGCGGTGCCGTCCTCGTCGAGGACGAGCGCGGCGTGAGCCCGACCTGTCCGGACCCGGTCCTCCTTGGCCGCGCGGTAGCTGATTCCCTTCTGGCCGCACTCCGGGTGGTAGCCAATGCACCAGCATCCACCGAAGATGCCGTTGTTGCGCTCGACAAGCTCCGCGAATGCGTCCCACGTCGAGGCGTCCAAAGGTCGGATCGTGTATGGCATCGGGTGGCTCCTTTCGCGCGTCACATCTTCCCGGGGCGCGACCTGAACGCCCACAGCCGCTTGCCACTTGGTCGGTCGATGCACTGCCATGACCTCGAGAAACGTGGCCGAAGCCGGCAGCAGGGCACGCCAGGTGTCCAGCCGCCGGCGCCGCGGTGGTCAGCCCTCGGCAGCCGCTGCGGCAAGGAGCCGGGCGAGTTCGACCGACTTGGTCACCATGGGCCAATGACCGGAGTCGATGTCGACGAAGTCAAGGTGCTTGGCCTTCGCGAGCTCGGGCACGTCACCGGCCTTGATCCACTCCTGGGCTTGGGCAGGGGTGAACTCGGGGCACACGAGCACGACCGGGACGTCGAACCGCCGCTCGTCGGCCAACCGCACGACGCCTTTGGCCACCCCCTCGGGGACCGGAATCGCCGCGGACGCGATGGCTCGCCTGGCCTCCTCGTCGAGGTCCGCAGAATCTGGCCCCTCGAAGGGTCCCCAGCCGGGGAAGGGCATGACGCCATCCTTCAGCTCGAAGAAGTCCGCATAGGCCTCCCCGTCGGTGGACGGGAAGCCCCCGATGAGGACGACTCTGGCGACCTGCTCCGGTCGCGCGTCAGCGGCCAGCCAAGCCAGGGTGCAGGCGGCGGAATGCCCCACCACCATCAGCTTTCCCGATGCCGAGTCCACGGCGGCGACGACCGCTGCCAGCTGGTCGTCGAGCGTGGCGGACGGGGATCCGTCACCCTGGCCCGGGAGGGTGAGCGGTACGGGGCGATGGCCGAGTGACTCGAGTGCGGACGCGACGTCGTCCCAGACGGATCCGTCGAGCCACAGGCCAGCGGCGAGCAGGATCTCCATGATCAGTTCCCTTCTTCCAGTGCGGTCAGATCACGTTCGGCATAGCGCCGGTGCTCCCATTCCTCGGTGAGGACGACGCGGAGACACTCCTTGACACGGAGGCGGTCAAACCGGGGCCATCCCGGCTCGGTGCGAGTCACCTCGGCGGCCAGCTGCTCGTCGGTGAGCGACGCGATGACCCGACCGACTCTGTCCTGGCGTTCGCGCCGGACCGTGAGCACCTCGTCGAGCGAAGGTCGTGCCTCCCGGTCCCAGGGGATGCCGTCCCACCCGGGCGCCTCGTCCCACGGCAGGTCCAACGGGTGCCACGGCGATGCGTTGCCGAGGATCATCCGGTCCACCCAGGCAGCGCTGGCGAAGTTGAGGTGCCGCAGGGTCTGGATGAAGGACCACTCGTCGTCGACGCTGCGGTGGAGCGCCGCTTCGGGGAACGCGCTCGCCCGCGCGACGGTGCCCTCCCACAGCCGCTCCAGGATTGCCCACGCCGCACGAAACCCGTCGCTGTCGTCGGGGCGCATCCGCATTCGGTCTGGCATGCGACGGTTCAGTTCGGCGTCGACGAGCGGCGCGATGTCGACGCCATTCACGACGACGTTCTGCAGCTCGCCGCTGATCTCGATGTCGACGAGCTCGACGCCGCGCATTCGGCAGCGGTTGAACAGGGCGCCGCGGACCTGCACCCCGGTGAGGTCGACTGCGCGCATGCTGGCGTCGTTGAGGGCCACCTGGGTGAACGTGGAGCCTCGGAGGCTCACGCGCTCGAAGCGCGCTCCGGTGAGGTCCTGCTCGCGGAACTCGATCACGACATCACGCTAGGGCCAGTTCCGGACGATCTACTTCCGGTTCATCTCGTGATTTCCTAGCCTGCTCGTGTGCCGACCGATCCCAGCCCCACCGCAAGAGCGCTACGTGCCCTCGAGATCCTCCAGACCCGCGCCGGCACGACCGCCGACCAACTCGCCGAGCGGCTGGGTGTCACGGAGCGGGCCGCGCGCCGGTACGTCGGGATCCTCCGGGAGGCGGGCATCCCCGTCGAGTCGGCCCGGGGCCCTCACGGCGGGTACCGACTCCGGCGCGGAACACGGCTGCCCCCGGTGGTCTTCACCCAGGCCGAGGCACTTGGTCTGGTCATGGCGGTGCTCGACGGCCAGCCGGCCGCCGCCGACGTCGACGACCTCGTAGGTTCTGCCCTCAGCAAGGTCATCCAGGCCCTGCCCGAGAGCGTCGGCCGGCAAGCGGCCGCGCTGCGACAGCATGCGTCAGCCGCGCCCGACCGCTACTCGGCCCGTCCAGATCCTGCCACCACCAGCGCACTCGTCGCTGCCGTCGCGGCCCGACGCCGCGTGCTGCTCACGTATCGGAGCGAGACCGGCAACCAGTGGGACGCCGAGGTGGACCCCTGGGCGGTCGTCGTCCGCCACGGGCGCTGGTACGTCCTGTGTCATTCCCATCGGGTCGACGCGATCCGCACCTACCGCGTCGACCGGGTCCGCGCGGTCCAGCAGACCACGCGCGAGTTCGAGCCGCCCGACGACCTCGACCCGGTTGCCGCGCTGGAGGAGAACCTGGGCATGGGGTGGGAGTTCCCCACCCATGTGGTGTTCGACGCTCCGCTGGCTGAGGTGGCCCCGTGGATCCGGCCTCCCATGGGACGGCTTGAACCATCAGGAGACGGGTGCGTGCTCATCGGCAGCACGAGCAATCCAACGATGTATGCCCAGGAGTGGTTGGCGAGTGTGCCGTTCGCCTTCCGCGTCGTTGGCGGACAAGAGCTCCGTGCCGCGATCGCGACGCTCGCGGCGCGTTTCGCTGCCGCCCTGCCGGGCCGGCCTGCGATGTCGAAGGATACGGCTGCCGCTGATCCATGCATCTAACTAGATCCTTGGGTTCGAGAATCTGAACAACTG
>NZ_LWLS01000104.1 GCF_001905095.1 Micromonospora sp. CB01531 | reverse complement strand
CGCGTCCACTGTGCAACTCCCGACAAACGAACAATCACACCATTTTTGGTGGTTGGTTGTTTGACATGTCGATAGAGTTACGGCGGTCATGGCGGAGGGGAAACGCCCGGTAACATTCCGAACCCGGAAGCTAAGCCCTCCAGCGCCGATGGTACTGCACTCGGGAGGGTGTGGGAGAGTAGGACACCGCCGGACAAACTTTCCAGTCAGGGTCACCCATTTCCGGGTGACCCTGACTGCATTTCCGGCGCGGGAATCGCCGGCGGCCGGACGCCCGCGGTGAACGGCGTCCCGCAGCCCTGGTCAGCGGCTCTGAATACCCTCGCGCAGCTGCCGGAACAGCACGGCCGAATCGTCTATCGAACGGCCCGCGAACATCGCCATCACCACGCTGCCGTGGTCGGCCCAGCCGCAGACCGCGAAGTCGCCGCCATCGCCGCCGGTCGAACCGCACTTCATTACCCCGCCTAGGCGGCCGGCGTCCACCTCGTGCAGCCCGCCCACCTTGCCGGTCTCGTCGGCCATCAGCCCGAAGAGGGTGTCCAGGTCCCGCTCCGGCTGCCAGAGCAAGGTGGTGCCGCCGAACACGAGCACCGCCCGCTTGGCGTCGGCCGGGTCGCTGTAGACGGTGCCGAAGCTCCGGTCTAGGTCGATGTCGGCGGCGAAGCCGTTGCGGAGGTAGTCCGCGGTGCTGCGGGCGCCCTCGCTGTCGTCTCGGGTCAGCCCGGCGACCTTGGCCGGCGTATCCAGCGTGGTGTCCTTCTGGGCCAGTACCCGCCAGCCGCCGACGCCCAGCGCCCCAAGACCGGCCAACCCGACGGCCAGCGCCGCGCCCAGCACGATCCGGCGCCGGCGCGAGGCGGGACGCCGTTCGGGCTCCATCGCCGGATCCCGGCGGCTCAGCTGGATCGGCTCGTCGGTCAGGTCGACCGGCTCGGACCCGTCGTCCACCGGGCGCTCGGTGAGATGTGCGTCGGACATGTCCGCCACCGTACGCGAACGAGAGGTGGCGCACGTCAGGTCTCCAGAAGCGCTCCGTAGACTTTCAGGGTGACCGAGAGACTGGATGCCCGACGCCCCGACGCCCCCACCCTTGCCGGCCAGTACCAGCCCGGCGAGGTAGAGCAGCGACGGTACGAGCAGTGGGTAGCCGCCGGCCACTTCCGGGCGTCGGCGGAGAGCGACAAGCCCCCCTTCACCATCGTCATCCCGCCGCCGAACGTCACCGGCTCGCTGCACATGGGCCACGCGTTCGAGCACACGCTGATGGACGCCCTCACCCGCCGGAAGAAGATGCAGGGCTTCGAGGCGCTCTGGCTGCCCGGCATGGACCACGCCGGCATCGCCACCCAGAACCTGGTCGAGCGGCAGCTCGCCACCCAGGGCCTGTCCCGCCACGACCTGGGCCGGGAGAAGTTCGTCGAGCGGGTCTGGCAGTGGAAGGCGGAGTCCGGCGGCGCCATCCTGGGCCAGATGCGCCGGCTCGGCGACGCGGTCGACTGGGATCGCGAGCGCTTCACCATGGACGCGGGCCTGTCCCGGGCCGTGCAGACCATGTTCAAGAAGCTCTTCGACGCCGGGCTGATCTACCGGGCGAACCGGATCATCAACTGGTGCCCGCGCTGTCTCACCGCGCTGTCCGACATCGAGGTGGAGCACACCGACGACGAGGGTGAGCTGATCTCGATCCGCTACAGCGACGAGGTCGTGGTGGCCACCACCCGGGCGGAGACCATGCTCGGCGACACCGCGGTCGCGGTGCACCCGGAGGACGAGCGCTACCGGCACCTGATCGGCACCACCGTGGCGCTGCCGCTCACCGACCGGCGGATCCCGATCGTCGCCGACGAGCACGTCGACCCCAGCTTCGGCACCGGCATGGTCAAGGTGACCCCGGCGCACGACCCGAACGACTTCGAGATCGGGCAGCGGCACGACCTGCCGGCGCTGACGATCATGGATGAGCGGGGCATCATCACCGCGCCGGGCCCGTTCCAGGGACTCGACCGGTACGAGGCCCGCCCGGCGATCGTCGCCGCGCTGCGCGAGCAGGGGCTGATCGTGGCCGAGAAGCGGCCGTACCTGCACGCGGTGGGGCACTGCTCGCGGTGCAAGACCACGGTCGAGCCGCGGCTGTCGCTGCAGTGGTTCGTCAACACCGCCCCGCTGGCCAAGGCCGCCGGCGACGCGGTCCGCGATGGCCGGGTGCGGATCGAGCCGGCTGAGCTGGCCAAGCGTTACTTCGCCTGGGTCGACAACATGCACGACTGGTGCATCTCCCGGCAGCTCTGGTGGGGCCACCGCATCCCCGTCTGGTACGGCCCGGACGGCGAGATCGTCTGTGTCGGCCCCGACGAGGAGCCGCCGACCGGCGAGGGCTGGCGGCAGGACGAGGACGTCCTGGACACCTGGTTCTCCAGCGGCCTGTGGCCGTTCTCCACCCTCGGCTGGCCGGAGCAGACCCCCGACCTGGCGAAGTTCTACCCGACCAGTGTGCTGGTCACCGGGTACGACATCCTCTTCTTCTGGGTCGCCCGGATGATGATGTTCGGCCTGTACGCGATGGACGGCGTGCAGCCCTTCGACGTCGTCGCGCTGCACGGCATGGTCCGCGACGAGCACGGCAAGAAGATGTCCAAGTCGTTCGGGAACGTGGTCGACCCGCTGGACTGGATCGACCGGTTCGGCGCCGACGCCACCCGGTTCACCCTGGCCCGGGGCGCCAATCCGGGCCAGGACGTGCCGGTCAGCGAGGAGTGGTGCCAGGGCTCCCGCAACTTCTGCAACAAGCTCTGGAACGCCACCCGGTTCGCCCTGCTGAACGGCGCACACGCCGAGGGGCCGCTGCCGGCGGCGAGCGAGCTGTCGACGGTCGACCGGTGGATCCTGTCCCGCCTGGCGCACGTGACCGCCGAGGTGGACGAGCAGTTCGAGGCGTACGAGTTCGCCAAGGTGTGCGACCTGCTCTACCACTTCGCCTGGGACGACGTCTGCGACTGGTACGTGGAGCTCAGCAAGCCGGTGCTCGCCGAGGGCGGGCCGGCGGCCGACGCCACCCGCCGGGTGCTCGGGCACGTGCTGGACCAGCTGCTGCGCCTGCTGCACCCGGTGATCCCGTTCGTCACCGACGAGCTGTGGAGCGCGCTGACCGGCGGGGAGACGGTGCTCACCGCGATCTGGCCGGTGGCCGACCGTACCCTCGTCGACGACGCCGCGGAGAGCGAGGTCGGCACCCTGCAGCGGGTGGTGACCGAGATCCGGCGGTTCCGCTCCGACCAGGGGCTGCGCCCGACGCAGCGGGTGGCGGCCCGGCTCGACGGCCTCGGGCCGGCGGGCCTCGCCGCGCACGAGCCGCTGATCCGGTCGCTGGTGCGGCTGGACGCCCCCGGCGACGACTTCCAGGCCAGCGCCACCCTCGCCATGCCCGGCGAGGTGAGCGTCGCGCTGGACACCCGGGGCTCGATCGACGTGGCCGCCGAGCGGGCGCGGCTCACCAAGGATCGGGCGGCCGCCGAGAAGGAGGTCGCCCAGGCGCGGGCGAAGCTGGACAACCCGGCGTTCGTCGGCAAGGCGCCCGAGCCCGTGGTCGCCAAGATCCGTGAGCGGCTCGCGGTGGCCGAGGCGGACCTGGTCCGGATCGACGCCGCGCTGGAGGCGCTTCCCTCGTGACCGACCGTACCGAATTCGCCGCGGTGGAAGCCGCGCTCGGCGAGCGTGGCTTCACCCGCATGCATTTCGAGCTGGAGAAGATCGAGAGCCTGCTCGACCTGCTCGGCAGCCCGCAGCGGGCGTACCCGTCGATCCACCTGACGGGCACGAACGGCAAGACCTCGACGGCCCGGATGATCGATTCGCTGCTGCGGGCGTTCGGGCTGCACACCGGCCGCTACACCAGCCCGCATCTGGAGACCGTCCGGGAGCGGATCAGCCTGGACGGGGAGCCGGTCAGCGAGGAGCGGTTCGTCGCCACGTACCGGGAGGTGGCGCCGCTGGCCGAGCTGGTCGACCAGCGCTCCGCCGAGCCGCTGACCTACTTCGACCTGACCACGGCGCTGGCGTTCGCCACGTTCGCCGACGCGCCGGTCGACGTCGCGGTGGTGGAGGTGGGGCTCGGCGGCGCCGAGGACTCGACCAACGTGATCCAGGCTGGGGTCGCGGTGATCACCCCGATCGGGCTGGACCACACCGAGTGGCTCGGCGACACCGTCGAGGACATCGCACTGCACAAGGCGGGCATCGTCCACAAGGGGGCCACCGTGATCGCGGCGGCGCAGGAGGAGGAGGCCGCCCGGCCGATCCTGGAGCGCTGTGCCGAGGTCGGCGCGACCATCGCCCGCGAGGGCGCCGAGTTCGGCGTGCTCCGCCGGGCGGTGGCGGTCGGCGGCCAGGTGCTCACCATCCAGGGCCTCGGCGGGGTGTACGAGGAGATCTTCATCCCGCTGCACGGCGCGCACCAGGCACAGAACGCGGCCGTGGCGCTCGCCGCGGTCGAGGCGTTCCTCGGCGCGGGCGCCAAGCGGCAGCTCGACATCGAGGCCGTCCGGGAGGGTTTCGCCTCGGCCACCTCGCCGGGACGGCTGGAGAAGGTGCGTACCGCCCCGACGATCCTGCTCGACGGCGCGCACAACCCGCACGGGATGGCCGCCACGGTCACCGCGCTGCAGGAGGAGTTCGCGTTCAGCAAGCTGGTCGGCGTGCTCGCCGTACTCGGCGACAAGGACGCGGCCAGCCTGCTGGAGCTGTTGGAGCCGATGCTCGACTCGATCGTGGTCACCCGCAACAGCTCGCCCCGGGCCATGCCCGCCGACGCGTTGGCCGCGCTGGCCCGGGAGATCTTGGGACCGGACCGGGTGCAGGTCGCCGAGGAGATGCCGGACGCCATCGAGGCGGCCGTCGCCGAGGCCGAGTCCGACGTACCGGGCGAGCTGGCCGGGGTCGGCGTGCTGATCACGGGATCGGTGGTGACCGTGGCCGACGCCCGCCGGCTGCTCAAGCGATGACCGGCCCGGTGGAGGAGCGCCCCGGCGCCGAGGACCACCCGGCGATGCCTGCCACGTCCTCGCCCGGTGGTCCGGGTGACGGCGAGCCGGGCCCGGGGGAGCGCCGGTCCGGGCTGCGGAATCCGGACAAGGCCGTCCGCGGGCTCGGCGCGGGGACGCTGGCGCTGGAGGCGTTGGTGCTGTTGCTGGCCATCCAGCCGATCCGGGTGGTCGGCGGGCACCTCGGCGGCACCGCGGTCGGGGTGATCGTGGCGCTGGCGGTAGCCTGCGTGGTGCTCGCCGGACAGATGAAACGGTCGTGGGCCTGGCACGCCGGGACCGTGCTCCAGGGGTTGCTGATGCTGTCCGGGCTGCTGCACTGGTCGCTGCTCGTGCTGGGGGTCATCTTCGCCCTGGTCTGGGCGTACGCCCTGCACGTGCGGCGGGTCGTCCTCGGCTGAGCGCCCCGGCCGGGCCCCGCTCGGCGCGGCTCAGGCGTCGGCGAGGGTGCGCCACTGGGTGAGGGCGACGCCGTGGCCGTCCGGGTCACGGAAGGCCGCTGCCCACACCTCCAACTTCGTGCCCCGGTTGACCACGCGGGGGGCGTACGTGAAGCGCACGCCGGACCCGCGCAGCCGCTCGTACGCGGCCTGGATGTCGTCGACCTCCAGGTTGACGTGGACCAGCCGGCGGCTGATCGGCGCGGCCCCGCTCACCTGGCGCAGCACCAGGCGGGTCGCCCCGGAGGAGAGGACGGCGTTGCCGGTGCCGCGGTCGAACTCCTCGAAGCCGAGGCTCCGGTAGAAGTCCAGCGACCGGTCCAGGTCGGTGACGAGCAGGGTGATCCCGACCCCGCTGATCGGGGTGGCCAGCTCGGCCGGCTCGTCCCCGGCCGGGCCGAAGATGGCCTCGTCCAGTTCCTCCGGGGTGGGCGGCGCCTCGGCGGCCGGCTCGTCCAGCGGGACGTCGATCGGGTCGACCGGCACGGTGTCGAACCGCTCATCGGCTGGCGTGCGCGGGGCCGGGGTGGCCCGGCGGGGCAGCGAGCCGCTGGCCGCCGGCTCGACGAGCTGGCCCTCCAGCACCACCGGGCCGCCCGGGCGCTGGTGCACCACCACCGGCTCGCGCGGCTCCGGCGGCGCCGTGACGTCGTCGAGGACCGGGTCCGGCGCGGGCGGGAAGTCGTCCCGGAAGTCCTCCTCCGGGCGGTCCGCCCACGGCGGGGCCTCCTGCGCGATCAGCACCTCCTCGACCGGGTCGGGACCGGCGTACTCAGGTGGGAGGTCGGCGACCGCGGCGGCCGTCTCGGCGTGGGTGGGCACCTCGTCCCACAGCACGCGGATGTGTCGCTGGTCGTCGAGGGCTACCCGGACCGGCAGGGCCTGGCCCAGGGACGGCCACTTGGCGACCGGGACCCGCGGCTCGATGATCTTCTTGGACCGGGGCGGCAGCCCGGGCGCGTCGATCACCAGTTGGAGTTCGCAGCGGCCGAACGCGTACTGGGTGGGCGGCTCGGAGGCGCTGTGCACGTGGCCTAGGCCGACCACCCAGGTGCGGCCGCCACCACGTACGGTGGCCAGGGCGATCGCCAGCACGAGCAGCGCGATGCCGAGCGCCACGATCGCCCAGCTCGTCATGCCCAGCCCGAACAGCACGATGAAGGTAGCCACGGTGCCCAGCACCGCGCCGATCAGCTTTCGCACCGGCGCGATGGGTCGGTTCCCGCCATTCGCCACAGTGGACCTCCCGGGGTCTAGGGCCAGGCTAGGCCGTGTCGGCGACCGGGGGAAAGAGCGGCCGCCGCGTCGGCGCCGGGACCGGGTCGCTACGCTGACCGTACCCAGCCCGACCCGCTTCCGCGCACAGGAGGAACCCAGCGTGTCCAGCAGCAGCCCGGACGAGCGCACGCTCGTACTGATCAAGCCTGATGCGGTGCGCCGCGGTCTGGTGGGCGAGATCCTCGGCCGTTTCGAGCGCAAGGGCCTGCGGATCGACGCGCTGGTCTCCCGGACGATGGACGGCGACTTCGCCGACCAGCACTACGCCGAGCACGTGGACAAGCCGTTCTACCCGCCGCTGAAGACGTTCATGATCGGTGGTCCGCTGGTGGCCCTGGTGCTCTCCGGCGACCAGGTGATCGAGGTGGTGCGCGGGATGATCGGCAGCACGGACGGCCGCAAGGCCGCCGCCGGCACCATTCGCGGCGACTTCTCCCTCTCCAACCGGGAGAACCTGGTGCACGCCTCCGACTCGGTCGACAGCGCCAAGCGGGAGATCGCCCTCTGGTTCCCCGAGCTGGGCTGACGTCCTCGCCGACGGCCCTCGTCCCCTGCTGGGACGGGGGCCGTCGGGCGTGTTCAGCCGGGGACGCGGGTCAGCTTTTCGGGGTTGCCGACCAGGTAGACGCCGGTGATCCGGCCGTCGGCGGCGGCCACCGCGAGGGTGTAGCGGGCTCCGGCCGGCCAGCGCAGCAGCAGCGCCGGCGCGCCGTTCAGCTCGGCCGACGTCGTCCGGATGCCGGGGCGGCGATCGCGGGCGTAGATGCCGGCGAAGAAGCGGGCGATCCGGTCCGCGCCGTGGACCGGGTTGCGCGCCGCGCGGACCCGGCCGCCACCGTCGGACCAGGCGGTAGCGTCGGCGGCGACGAGGTCGGTCAGCCGGGCCAGGTCGCCGTCGCGCGCCGCGGCGAGGAACGCGTCCAGCAGCCGCCGCTGCTCCGCCGGGCCCGCGGTGAACCGCCGCCGGTCGTCGGCGATCCGCGCCACGGCCCGGTGGTGCAGTTGCCGGCAGTCCGCCGCCGACCGGCCGAGCAGGTCGGCGATCTCGGCGTACGGCAGGGCGAACGCGGTGTGCAGCACGTACACCGCCCGTTCCGGCGGGGTGAGCCGCTCCAGCAGGTGCAGCAGCGCGGTGGAGAGGGTGTCCCGCAGTTCGACGGTGTCCAGCGGCCCGAACGGCGACGGTGCGGTCGGCACCGGCTCGGGCAGCCACGGACCGATGTACGTCTCCCGGGCCGCCTGCCGGGCGCGTAGCCGGTCCAGCGCCAGCCGGGTCACCACCCGGGACAGGTAGCGGCGCGGCTCGGCGACCGACTCCCGGTCGACGTCCAGCCAGCGCAGGTACGTCTCCTGCAGCACGTCCTCGGCGTCGTGCAGGCTGCCCAGCAGCCGGTACGCCAGCCCGAGCAGCATCGGCCGGTGCGCGGTGAGCGCACCGGCCGCCTCCGCTGCCCCGGTCGTGGTCACACCTCGAGCGGCGGTTCGTTCCGGGTGCTCACCGAGATTCGGTTCCACACGTTGATTGTGGCGATCGCGACGAGCAGGTCGGCCAGTTCCTTCTCCGACCAGACCTTCGCGGCGGCGTCCCACACGTCGTCTGGCACGCCGTGCTCGCCGAGCCGGGTGACCGCGTCGGTCAGCGCCAGCGCGGTCCGCTCCCGCTCGTCGAAGAACGGCGCGTCCCGCCATGCGGCGACCGCGAACAGCCGCCGGCTGGACTCGCCGGCGGCGAGCGCGTCCCGGCTGTGCATGTCGACGCAGTACGCGCAGCCGTTGAGCATCGACGCCCGCAGCTTCACCAGCTCCAGCACGGTGTGGTCCAGGTTCTCCCGCACGTACTTCTCCAGCTCGAGCACCGCCTGGTACGCCCCCGGCGCCACCGCTGCCATGTTGATCCGGCTCATTTCGGCCTCCTCGTGTCGTCGATACGCCTACCCGACGGATACGGCCCCGGCCGGCGTGACGGTGCGGCCCTGTGACGGTGGTCATGCGAGCTGCGCCGGGCCGGCTGACCCTCGATCATGAGGTTGGCGGCGGTGACGATCTCGGGATCCGCCGCCAACCTCATGATCACCGGAGTGGGGTGATAGTCGGGGCCGGAGCGGGCGCGGGGTCGAGTACGCTTGTCGGCACAGGCGACGACCCGGCCATCACCGGCGAGCCTCCGGAAGAACGGCCGGGTGACCGGCCCAGTAGAACCGGACGGGACCGGCCCGTCACAGCCGGCCAACGAGCGGGCGGTCGCACCTTGACCGCCAAGCGGGGTGGTACCGCGGGCCTTGCCCGGGCACGCCGGTGACGGCGTACCGGAAAGGGTTCGTCCTCGCAGACCCACACGACAGTGAGCTCGACGGCTCCCGGTCGCGGCGCGGCGTCAGCCGCGCCGAGCTGGAGTTGTCGCACGTGAGGAGAGCGACCCCCGATGGCCTATCCGTTGCACGACCCGACCGCCGCCGGTGTCCCGGCGAGCCCGGACCTGCCCGCGGTGGAGCGCCGGGTCCTGGAGCACTGGACGGCCGACAAGACCTTCGAGGCCTCCGTCGAGGCAAGGCCGGCCTCCGGCCGGCAATCGGACACGGCGGCGGGCTCCGCTGGCGGCGGCGGAGCCGCCGACAATGAGTACGTCTTCTACGACGGCCCGCCGTTCGCCAACGGCCTGCCGCACTACGGCCACCTCTTCACCGGGTACGTCAAGGACGTGGTGCCGCGCTACCAGACCATGCGCGGCCGCCGGGTGGAGCGGCGCTTCGGCTGGGACTGCCACGGCCTGCCGGCCGAGGTGGTGGCCGAGAAGCAGCTCGGCATCACCAGCAAGGCCGAGATCCTCGACCTGGGCGTGGCCCGGTTCAACGAGGCGTGCCGCACCTCGGTGCTGGAGTTCACCCAGGACTGGGAGCGGTACGTCACCCGGCAGGCCCGCTGGGTGGACTTCGCCAACGACTACAAGACGCTCGACCTGGACTACATGGAGAGCGTCATGTGGGCCTTCAAGACCCTGCACGACAAGGGTCTGGTCTACGAGGGCTTCCGGGTGCTGGCGTACTGCTGGCGGTGCGAGACGCCGCTGTCGAACACCGAGACCCGGATGGACGACGTCTACAAGGACCGGCACGACCCGACCGCGTCGGTGTGGTTCGAGCTGACCCCGGACGAGGGCGCGCCGGAGTTGCTGCGCGGCCCGGTCCGGGTGGGCGTCTGGACCACCACGCCGTGGACCCTCCCGTCGAACCTGGCGCTCGCCGTCGGCCCCGATATCGAGTACGCGGTGCTGGAGCGCGACGGCGCCCGGTACGTCGTCGGCGCCGCCCGGCTCGGCGCGTACGCCAAGGAGTTGGAGGGGTACGCGCAGGTCGGAACGGTGTCCGGCCGCGATCTGGTCGGGCGCCGCTACGTGCCGCTCTACGACTTCCTGGTCGAGCAGGCCGGGGCGAACGCGTACCAGGTGCTGGGCGCGGAGTTCGTCACGACCGAGGACGGCACCGGGATCGTCCACCTGGCCCCGGCCTTCGGTGAGGACGACCAGAACGTCTGCAACGCGGCCGGCATCCCGACGATCGTCACCGTGGACGACCACACCCGGTTCACCGCGCTGGTCCCGCCGTATCAGGGCGAGCAGGTCTTCGACGTGAACAAGTCGGTGATCCGGGAGCTGAAGGAACGGGGGGTGCTGCTCTGGCAGGACACGTACACCCACTCGTACCCGCACTGCTGGCGCTGCGACACCCCGCTGGTCTACAAGGCGGTGTCGTCCTGGTTCGTGGCGGTGACCCAGTTCAAGGACCGGATGGTCGAGCTCAACCAGCAGATCAACTGGACGCCGGGGCACATCAAGGACGGCTCGTTCGGCAAGTGGCTGGCCAACGCCCGCGACTGGTCGATCAGCCGGAACCGGTTCTGGGGCTCGCCGATCCCGGTGTGGAAGTCCGACGACCCGAACTACCCGCGGGTGGACGTGTACGGCTCGCTGGCCGACCTTGAGCGGGACTTCGGCGTACGCCTGACCGACCTGCACCGGCCGGCGGTGGACGACCTGGTCCGCCCCAACCCGGACGACCCGACCGGGAAGTCGATGATGCGCCGGGTGCCGGAGGTGCTGGACTGCTGGTTCGAGTCCGGCTCGATGCCGTTCGCCCAGGTGCACTACCCGTTCGAGAACCGCGAGTGGTTCGAGCACCACTACCCGGGCGACTTCATCGTGGAATACATCGGGCAGACCCGCGGCTGGTTCTACACCATGCACGTGCTGGCCACCGCGCTGTTCGACCGGCCGGCGTTCCGCAACTGCCTCAGCCACGGCATCCTGCTCGGCTCGGACGGGCGCAAGATGTCCAAGAGTCTGCGCAACTACCCGGACGTGTACCACGTCTTCGACTCGTACGGGTCGGACGGGATGCGCTGGATGCTGATGTCCTCGCCGGTGCTGCGCGGCGGTGACATGGCGGTCACCGAGGCGGGCATCCGGGACGCGGTACGTCAGGTGCTGCTGCCGTTGTGGAACGTCTGGTACTTCTTCTCGCTCTACGCGAACGCGGAGGGCTACCAGGCGAAGCGGCGGGTGGATTCCACCCACCTGCTCGACCGGTACGTGCTGGCGAAGACGAACGAGCTGGTGTCGACGGTCCAGACGCAGCTGGACGCGTACGACATCTCCGGTGCCTGCGCCACCGTCCGGTCCTACCTGGACGCGCTGACCAACTGGTACGTGCGTCGCTCGCGGGACCGGTTCTGGTCCGGTGACGCGGAGGCGTTCGACACGCTGTGGACGGTGCTGGAGACGCTCTGCCGGGTGGTGGCGCCGCTGGCGCCGCTGACCGCGGAGGAGATCTGGCGCGGCCTCACCGGCGAGCGGTCGGTGCACCTGACCGACTGGCCGGCGGCGGCCGAGTTCCCGGCCGACCACGAGCTGGTGACCGCGATGGACGCCACCCGGGCGGTTGCCTCGGCGGCGCTGTCGCTGCGTAAGGCCAAGGGGCTGCGGGTGCGGCTGCCGCTGTCGAAGCTGACCGTGGCCTCGTCGCGGGCGGACCAGTTGCGGCCCTTCGCCGACCTGGTCGCCGACGAGGTGAACGTCAAGCAGGTGCAGTTCACCGACGAGGTGTCCGCGTACTGCCAGCAGGTGCTGACGGTGGTGCCCCGGGCGCTCGGCCCGCGGGTCGGCAAGGCGGTCCAGCAGGTGATCAAGGCGGTCAAGGCGGGGGAGTGGGAACTGGTCGACGGTGCCCCGGTCGCCGCCGGGGTCACCCTCGCCGAGGGCGAGTATGAGCTGCGCCTGGTCGCCGCCGACGCCGAGCACTCCGCGCCGCTGCCCGGCGGCGAGGGCGTGGTCGTGCTGGACACCGAGGTCACCCCGGAGCTGGCGGCCGAGGGGCTGGCCCGGGACGTGGTCCGGGTCGTCCAGCAGGCTCGCCGGGACGCCGACCTGGACGTCTCGGACCGGATCGTGGTGGCGCTGTCGGCGTCCGAGGAGGTGCGCGCGGCGGTGTCCGGGTACACCGACTTCGTGGCCCGGGAGGTGCTGGCCGACACGGTCGACTTCGCCGAGGGGATCGAGGGCTTCGTCGGTGAGGTCGGCGAGGGTGAGCGGGTGACGGTCGCCGTGCGGCGGGTATGACCTGCTGAGGGTGGTGGTCCGGCGGGCTGGGATCCGGCGGACCACCACCCGGGCGGCCGGCCACCCGAGAGGGCCGGCATGGGGCCGTCCGCTACCGTGACACCGCCTGTCCCGTACGACCGCCGGAGGACCCGTGCCCCTGCTCTACACCATCGGCAAGCTCGCCGTGGCGCCCACGATCCGGTTGGCCTTCCGTCCAACCGTCGAAGGGCTGGAGCACATCCCGGCGACCGGTGGCGCCATCTTCGCGGGCAACCACCTGTCGGTCGCCGACGAGTTGCTCCTCGGCACGGTGGTGCCACGGCACCTGGCCTTCTGGGCGAAGTCGGAGTACTTCAAGGGCACCGGCGTGAAGGGTGCGTTCTCCAAGTTCGTGCTCACCGGGCTGGGCGCCATCCCGGTGGAGCGGGCCGGCGGCCGGGCGGCGCTGTCGGCGTTCGACGCCGCCATCCCGGTGCTCAAGGCCGGTGACCTGGTCGCCGTCTACCCGGAGGGGACCCGCTCCCCGGACGGGCGGCTCTACCGGGGCCGCACCGGCGCCGCTCGGCTGGCGGTGGCGGCCGGCGTGCCGATCATCCCGGTCGGCGTGACCGGCACCGACAAGGCGCAGCCCATCGGCACGCGGGTGCCCCGGCCCGGCCGGGCCGAGATCGCCATCCGGTTCGGCAAGCCGCTAGACGTCACCGGCCGGTCGGACGACCGGACCTCGCTGCGGGCGATCACCGACGAGCTGATGAGCGAGATCCAGAAGCTCACCGGCCAGGAGTACGTGCCCCGCTACGCCCCGCCGCGCGCCCGGCCGGCGGTCAGCGGCGAGCCGCCGACCGCCTGAGCCGTCCGGCGGGAGCCGTCACGGCGGGTCGTTGCCGCGGCGCTTCTCCTGAACGACCACCGCGTCCAGGTCGCTGAGGCCGTCCAACTGCTTGATGGTCCGGGCCAGCCGGGCGTTGGCCGGGATCCGGGGGCGGTTGGTGGACAGGAACGCCCAGTAGCCGGCGGTGAACGGGCACGCGTTCTCGCCGAGCCGCTCTCTCGGGTCGTAGCGGCAGCCGCCGCAGTAGTCGCTCCTCCGGTTGAGGTACGCGCCCCCGACGACGTACGGCTTGGTGGTCATCCGGCCCAGGTCGGCGTACTGGCTCAGGCCGATCACGTTGCCGGTCATCGCCCACTCGTGGCCGTCCACGAACCGGGTGTGGAACCACTCGGCCAGCTCCGCCGGGCGCCAGCCGCGCTGCAGGGCGTAGTTGCCGAGCACCATCAGCCGGGGGAGGTGATCCGCCCAGCCGCGGTCGCGGACGCCGGTGAGCACGTCGGACAGGCAGCGCGCGTCGACCACGTCGGCGTCCAGCTCGTTCCACCAGGCCGGCAGCGACCGCCGCGTGGCCGGCTCGCTGCGGTTGCGCCGGGCCGGCTCGAAATACCAGTACATGTGCCAGGCGTAGTCCCGCCAGCCCATGATCTGCCGGACGAAGCCCTCCACGCCGGCCAGCGGCGCGCCCGCCGTGCGGTACGCCTGCTCGGCACCCCGGACCGCCTCCATCGGGTCCAGCAGGCCGAGGTTGAACGCGGCGGACAGCACGCTGTGCGCCGGCCACGGGTCGCCGGCGAGCATCGCGTCCTCGTACCGGCCGAACGCGGCGAGCCGGTGTCGGAGGAAGTGCCGCAGCCGGGCCTTCGCCTCCTTCGCGGTGGCCGGGAAGTGGCGGGGACCGTCCCGGCCGGCGAACCGGATGCCCTCCCGCTCCCAGCGGTCCAGGTCGGCCCGGACCTCCGCGTCGATGTCGTCCTCTCGCGGCCGCGGCGGGGCCGGTATGCCCAGCGCGCCGTTCTTCGGCGGCGGCTCGCGGTGCTCCGGGTCCACGCTCCACCGGCCGCCCACCGGGTCTTCGCCGGTCATGAGCACCCCGTGCTGCTCCCGGGCGAAGCGGTAGAACGCCTCCATCCGCAGCGCGCCCCGGCGGCCGTCGGCCCAGTCGGCGAAGTCCGTCAGGCTGGTCACGTACCCCCGGGGCGGCAGCACCGTGACCCGGTCCAGCTTGCGGACGAACTTTAGCGCCCGACGGGAGGTCGGATGGCACACCTCCAGCGGCTCGCGGACCTTTCTGAGCGCCTGCCCGTACGTCTCGGCCCGCAGGAAGATCGCCTGGTCCCCCAGCTCGGCGGCCCGGTGCCGCAGTGCGGAGAGGATCAGATGGGCCTTCTGCCGGTGGTAGACGCGACGCCGGAAGACCGCCTTCGACTCGATCAGCAGGACCGGTTGCTTCCGGTCGTCGAGGAAGTGCAGCCCCAGCTGATCGGCGAAGTGCCAGCGGCGCAACATGTCCCGATTGTGAGTCAATCACCCATTATGGGCGGCGCGACGCGAGGAGCTTTATGTGATCGATACCTTGCGTAGCGTGAGACTCGCTACTGCTTCGGGGTCACCACCTGCTGTCGTAGGTCGTTCAGCAGGCGGCCGCTGTCGTCCACGGAGAGCCGGGTGAAGACGCCGGTGGTCAGGCTGCCGTGGTCGACCGAGGTGCACACCACCACCGCGTCGCCGTCCGACCGGCCGACCGCGCAGCGCTCGTACCGGCCCCGGACACCGGTCTCCACCGCTACGGCGTCGCCCAGCGCGTACCGGTCCCGGAGGCGGTCGATCTCGGCGTCGGCGTCCGCCTCGGGACTCAGCCGGAACCCGGTGCCGCCGAAGAGGGTCACCCGCTTGCCGTCCTTGTTGGTGTAGATCCCGGCGAAGGTGTCCTCGGCGAGCAGGTGCGCCTGGCGTACCTGGGTCTCCAGCTCGGCCGCGTCGGCCTGGCTGCGCTGGTCCTGCCGTAGCTGCAGGTCCCTGATCTGGTCCGGCAGGGCCGCGCTGGCCGGGTACTGGGCGCGGAGCGGCTGGGCCCACCAGAGGGGCAGGCCGCAGCAGCAGGCGACGGTCAGCAGCAGCACCCAGGGCCAGCGGCGCCGGCGGCGGACCGGGACGCTCACGTACCCCTTGGGTGGTTGGAACCCGGGCGGTGGCGCGACCGGCGGTGCGGCCGGGCGGCGGCGCTGCTTCGGCGGCGCGGGTGGCGCGGGCCGGGGCGGCGGCAGCGCGGCCGGCGACGGCGACACCGGGCGGGCGGCGACCGGCGGCGGCGGGGTGACCGGCGGGCGCGCCTGCGGACGGGCGTCCGGCGGGTACGGGGCGTGCGGGTGCGCGACCGGTGGGTACGGGGCGTGCGGGTGGGCGACCGGCGGCGCCGGACTGGCCGGCGGTGCGGCCGGATAGGGCAGGGTGTGGCCCGGCGGCGGGTAGGACAGGGTCGGCGGCAGTGCGGGGAAGTCGGCCGAGTGCAGGTCCCAGCCGGTGGTGTCGACACCCTCCCAGGGGTCGACCGGGACCAGGTGTTCGGGCGAGTCCACCGGCGGCGGCGGGGTGGGCTCGGCGGACTCGCCCCAGGACCGCTTGCGTGGCGGCGGGGCCGGCACCGGCGCGGACCCGCTCCACCGGGGCGCGGGCGGCTCGGCGTGGGTCTCCACCCGGGTCGGGTCCGGTCGGTCCGCCTCCCGCGCCGGGTCGGGGCGATCCGTCTGCCGCGTGGGGTCGAGGCGGCCGGGGACCGCTGCCGAGCCGGTCGGTCGGTTCGCGGCGGCCGGGCGGGGCGGTACGGCGGCCGAGCCGCGCGCCGGGGAGACCGGCGCGTCGGCCGGCGGCGCCGGTGCGTCCTCGGTGCCCATCGACGCGTCGTCGCTGCTCGTTGGCGGCGTCGGCGCCCCGGCGGCCCGGTCATCGGTGTCCGGGTCGCTCGACGCGGGCTCGTGTGGGTCGGACGGCGCCGGTTCGTCGGTGGCCGCCGGAGTGACGGTCGGCGCCGGTTCGTGGGGGGCCGCGGGCGGCACTCCTGGCCCCGGCTCGGCAGGGTCGCCGGCCGGGCCGGTCGGTGCGGGTTCGCCGGTGGTCGTGGCCGGGTCGGTCGGCGCCGGTTCGTCGGTGGCCAGGGGTGGCTCGTCAGCGGGCGTGCTGCCGTCCGGTGCCGGCGCCGGCGGCGCGACCGGATCGGTGGCCGGGCTGGCCGCCGGTACGGGGGCGCGGCTCGGCCCGTCGGTGCCCGGATCCCCGCCCGTGGCCGGGGTGCTCCCGTCGGCCGGCCGGTCGGTGCCCGGCTGCGGCTCCGGCATCGCGGCTGTCTCCTCTCGCGCCGGTTGCGAGGCTAGTACCGGCGTGCCACCGCCGACGAATCCGCTCGTCAGCCCGTCCCGTCGCCGATCCCGGACAGCTGCCGTGCGCTGCGGACGGGGGCGGGTCCAAGATCCAGAAGAGCCGGACGGCGGGCTGCTGCGGTGCGCCGTGGTGGCCGGTGGCGCACCGCGTACCCTTGGGCATCATGAGTGCCCCGTCCACGACGCCGCGTCCCGTCGCGGCCCATTCCGTTTGGCCCCGGCTGGAGCCGCTGCTGCCGCAGGTGACCAAGCCCATCCAGTACGTCGGTGGCGAGCTGGGTGCGGTGGTCAAGGACTGGGACGCCGCGGTCGTCCGGTGGGCGCTGATGTACCCGGACGCGTACGAGGTGGGCCTGCCCAACCAGGGCGTGCAGATCCTCTACGAGGTGCTCAACGAGCTGCCCGACGTGCTCGCCGAGCGGACGTACGCGGTCTGGCCGGACCTGGAGAAGCTGATGCGCGCCCATGGCGTGCCGCAGTTCACCGTCGACGCGCACCGCTCGGTGCGCGACTTCGACATGTTCGGCGTCTCCTTCGCCACCGAACTGGGCTACACCAACCTGCTCACCGCGATCGATCTGGCCGGCATCCCGCTGCTCGCCGCCGACCGCACCGACGCCGACCCGGTGATCGTGGCCGGCGGGCACGCCGCGTTCAACCCGGAGCCGATCGCCGACTTCGTCGACGCCGCCGTGCTCGGCGACGGCGAGGAGGCGGTGCTGGAGATCACCGGCATCGTCCGGGAGTGGAAGGCCGAGGGCTGCCCGGGTGGGCGGGACGAGCTGCTGCTGCGGCTGGCCCGCACCGAGAGCGTCTACGTGCCGCGCTTCTACGACGTGGACTACCTGCCGGACGGCCGGATCCAGCGGGTCGTGCCGAACCGCCCCGACGTGCCGTTCCGGGTGCACAAGCGCACGACCATGGACCTGGACGCCTGGCCGTACCCGAAGAAGCCGCTGGTCCCGCTCGCCGAGACGGTCCACGAGCGGTACGCGGTGGAGATCTTCCGGGGTTGCACCCGCGGCTGCCGGTTCTGCCAGGCCGGCATGATCACCCGCCCGGTCCGGGAGCGCTCGATCACCACGGTCGGCCAGATGGTGCAGCAGGGGCTGGAGTTCTCCGGCTTCCACGAGGTGGGCCTGCTGTCGCTGTCGTCGGCCGACCACTCCGAGATCGGCGACATGTGCTCCGGCCTCGCCCAGCAGTACGAGGGCACCAACGTCTCGCTGTCGCTGCCGTCGACGCGGGTGGACGCGTTCAACATCGACCTGGCGCAGGAACTGTCCCGCAACGGCCGGCGCACCGGGCTGACCTTCGCCCCCGAGGGCGGGTCGGAGCGGATCCGCAAGGTGATCAACAAGATGGTGTCGGAGGACGACCTCATCCGCACCGTGGTCACCGCGTACACCAACGGCTGGCGGCAGGTGAAGCTCTACTTCATGTGCGGCCTGCCGACGGAGACCGACGAGGACGTGCTCCAGATCGCCCGGATGGCCCACGAGGTGATCAAGGCCGGCCGGGCGGCGACCGGGTCCAAGGACATCCGGTGCACGGTCTCCATCGGCGGGTTCGTGCCGAAGCCGCACACCCCGTTCCAGTGGGCGGCGATGGAGCGGCCGGAGGTCATCGACGCCCGGCTGAAGCTGCTCAAGCAGGCGATCAACGCCGACCGTTCGCTGGGCCGGGCGATCGGTTTCCGCTACCACGACGGCGAGCCGTCGCTGATCGAGGGCCTGCTGTCCCGAGGTGACCGCCGGGTCGGCGCGGTGATCCGCAAGGTCTGGGCGGACGGCGGCCGGTTCGACGGCTGGAGCGAGCACTTCTCCTACCAGCGGTGGGTGGACGCCGCCGCCGAGGTGCTGCCGGCCTTCGGGGTGGACCTCGACTGGTACACCACCCGGGAGCGCGACGAACTGGAGGTCCTGCCCTGGGACCACCTGGACTCGGGCCTGGACAAGGACTGGCTCTGGCAGGACTGGCAGGACGCCCTGTCCGAGTACGAGCAGGACGACTGCCGGTGGACCCCGTGCTTCGACTGCGGGGTCTGCCCGGCCATGGACACCGAGATCCAGATCGGCCCGACCGGCCGAAAGCTGCTGCCGCTGACCCCGGTCAACGGCCTGAAGCTGCCCACCGGCGCCCCGCAGTAGCGCCGCCGACACGTCCGGAGCGCCGGGACCTCACCAGGGTCCCGGCGCTCCGCCGTTTCCGGTGCCGGTCAGCAGGCCCGTCGCCGGCGGCCCCAGCTGGTGCCGTGACCCCCGGGGTGGGGGTGCCTGGATTGGCGGCGACTCGATACGCTGCGTCCGACATGGACCGATCGGCGGGTCGGCAACGGGGAGGACAGCAACATGGGTGACATCAGGCCGCCGGCCACCGGCGACCTCCACGTCAGTGTCGAGGACCTGGACGCCGCGGCGGAGTACGTCGAGCGCTTGAAGCAGTACGTCGACGACACCATCGGCTACGAGATGGAGCGCATCAAGGAGCGGATGAAGGGCGACAGCAACAACGCCCAGGCCGTCCCGAACGGCACCCCCTTCGGCGCGTACGAGGACGCCCGCATGCAGTGGCAGGCCCTGACCAGGTCGACGGCCAACATGGAGCTCCACCTCAAGGCGATCTCCAACAAGCTCGCCGGGCTCAAGAAGGGCACCGAGGACATCGCCAAGGCGTTCCGGGACGCCGAGGCGCGCAACGCGGCCAACGGCAAGGAGATCGAGCGGATGCTGGAGTCCGCCACCCCGCCGCCCGCGCCCGGCGGCACGCCCACCACCTACCCGTACACGGCCTGAGGGGAACGGTCATGGCAGGAGGAACCTGGGAGAGCTGCGTCCGCGAGGTGACGCTGTCGGCGGACCCGGAGACGGTCGGCTCGGTGAGCGTGGGGTGGAATAACCTCTCCACCGCGCTGGGCTACCTGCGGGACTCGCTGGTCGGGCGGTCGTTCGTCGGCCCGATCGCCCCCGGCCAGGAGCGCCCGCACAGCGGCGGCCTGCCGGGCCTGCTGGCCGGCTGGAAGGGCAGCGGCGGCGACGCCTACCGGGAGCACCTCGGTGACATCGGCAAGGACATCGAGAAGCTGATCACCGACGCGAGCAACGTCAGCGGCGCGCTGTCGCGGATCGAGGGCGACATCCGCAAGGCGGTCGCCAGCATCCCGATCCCGCTGATGGACGACTTCGGCTGGAACGAGTGGAGCCTGCCGAACGGCACCGAGCTCGACGACGCCCGGGACGGCGAGAGCTCGTCCGGCTTCCTCGCCGCACTGCGCAAGGACTACCAGAACAACCCCGCCTCGTACGCCGACGGCGCGTTCCGCGACAAGGCCGACGACCTCGAGGCGACCATGAAGATCGACGGCAACGCCGAGGACCACAAGCGGGGCGGCTGGTGGGACACCAAGTCCCACCTGGACAACTGGTACCGGGACAACCAGCAGGCGGCCAAAACCGCGATGTCGCCGCTGCCCACCGCGGTGGAGACCGAGCGGCCCAGGCTGGTCGTGTCGGCGCCCGACGAGGCCGCCTCGGACGGCTACACGCCCGACGACCGGAAGCCCCCGTCCGGATACCCCGGTGGAGGTGGTGGCGGCTTCGGTGGTGGCGGCCCCTCCATCGGCAGCACGGGCATCGGCGGTGGCGGCGGCGGTTCGTACGGTGGCGGCCCCTCGTCCATCGCGCCACCCACCGGTGGCGGCTTCGGCGGCGGAGGCTCCCTGACGCCGCCGTCGACCGGCTCCGGCTACCCGGGCACCGGCAGCCCCGACTACGGCAGCGGCCTGGCCGGCGCCGGTGGCCCGACCACCACCGCCGGCAGCGGGTACGGCGGCCCGAGCGGCCTGGGCAGCCCGGCGCTCGGCGGTGGCAGCGGCTTCAGCGGGGGCGGACCGGGCGTGGGCTCGGCCGGCGGGTTCGGTGGTGGCGGTGTCGGCGCGGCCGGCGGGATCGGCATGGGTGGCATCCCGGGCATGGTCGGCGGCGGCAACGGCAAGGTGCCGCCGATGACCAGCGCGGCCAGCGCGTTGCGCAACGCGGCCGGCGCCGGCGGCGCGGGTGGCCCGCGGGGCGCGGGGATGATGGGCGGTGGCATGGGTGGCCATGGTGCCGGCGGGCATGGTAGCGGGGCTGCGGAGCACTCGTCGTGGTTGACTGAGGACGACGATCCGTGGGGCACCGGCGACGCCGGGTCTCCGGGCATCCTGCGATGAGGACGGACGGATGAGGTTGCACGTCGGCGCGCTCCGGCCGGCCGTGGCCGGCCTGCTGGCCGGGCTGATGGTGCTGGGGGCCGCCCAACCGGCGGCCGCCGCGCCGCGCCGGGCCGAGCAGTGGTACCTGGACGAGCTGCGGATCGAGCAGGTGCACAAGCTCTCCACCGGGCGGGGTGTGATCGTCGGGGTGGTGGACACCGGCGTGGACGCCACCCACCCGGACATCCGGGGTCAGGTGCTGCCCGGTGGCCGCAGCTACGGCGCCTCCGGCGACGGGCGCGCCGACGAGGAGGGTCACGGCACCCACATGGCCGGCATCATCGCGGCCACGAACGCCAGCCGCGACGGCGTGGACGGCGTCGCCCCGGGCGCCAAGATCCTGCCCATCAAGCTCAAGGCGGGCAAGGGCGCCAACCCCACCGGGGCGTCGGCCCGTGGCATCCGGATGGCCGTCGACGGCGGCGCGAAGGTGGTCAACCTCTCCTACGGTGGGCCGGGCTACGCCGACCCGGACGTGGAGAGCGCGATCAAGTACGCGCTGGACCGGGACGTGGTCGTGGTGGCCGCTGCGGGCAACACGGCCAAGGGGAGTGTCGCCGTCGACCAGCCCGCCAACGTCCCCGGTGTGATCGCGGTGACCGGCACGACCCGGGGCGGCGCCTTCTGGGGCGGCTCGGTCCGGGGGCCGGAGGCGGTGATCGCCGCGCCCGGCGACGGCATCTACAACGTCGGTCCCGAGCACGGCTACGGCTGGGGTGACGGCACCTCGGACGCCAGCGCGATCGTCTCCGGCATCGCGGCGCTGATCCGGTCGAAGTACCCGAACCTCGACGCGCCCAACGTGATCAACCGGATCATCGCTACCGCCCGGGACGCCGGCCCGCCCGGTCGCGACCCGGAGTACGGCTTCGGGCGGATCGACCCGGTCGCCGCGCTGACCGCGAACGTGCCGGCCGTCTCCGCGAACCCGCTGCTTGAGGCGGCCGCCCCGGCCAGCCAGGCCCCCGGCCAGGCGGCCGAGGACGACAACTTCGACGTGACCAAGTACGGCGACCGGGGTGGCCCCAGCGACCAGCAGGTGATGGTGATCGGCATCGGCATCGCCGTGGTGCTGGTGGTCCTGCTGGCGCTGGCGATCTTCCTGATCTGGAACCGGCGCCGGTACCGGCGCGACGCGGCCCGCGCGGCCGGCGCGGCCGACGAACTGCCCGACGGGATCCCGCCCGGCGGCGGCTACGGCCCGCCTGGCGCCCCGCCGGTTCCGGCCGGCTACCACCCGTCGGGCGCTACGGCCGCCCCCGGCTATTCACAGCCGGGTGGCGCGCCGGCCCCGGGCGGCTACGCCCCGCCCCCCGGCAACATCCCGCCACCGGGACCGCCTGGGACGTACCCGCCGCCCGGGAGCGGCAACCGCTCCTGATCGGCGCACCGTTCACCGTCGTGGCCGGCCGGGTGACCTGCGCGTCACCGGCCGGCCACCGGCGTGTCTGGGGTGGGCGGTAGGGGCCCGGCTGCCCGGTTCGGACCGGCTTTCCGGACTCCTCCGGCCGCCCCGGCTGCGTACCGCCCCGGGGGCTGCGCCAGGATGGGACGGACACGCAGGCAGCACCCGAGGAGTTCACGATCGCCAGAAAGCCTCAACCCGAGGGCGGCCAGGCGCCGGTCGTCCAGCGCGTCCGGATCCGGTACGCCAAGCGCGGGCCGCTGCGGTTCACCTCGCACCGGGACTTCGCCCGAGCCTTCGAGCGCGCGCTGCGCCGGGCCGGCGTACCGATCGCCTTCTCCCAGGGCTTCACCCCGCACCCGAAGATCTCGTACGCCTCGGCTGCGCCGACCGGCGTCGCCAGCGAGGCCGAGTACCTGGAGATCGGCCTGCGCGAGCCGGTCGACCCGGAGCAGTTGCGGGTCGCCCTGGACGCCGCGCTCTCGCCCGGGCTCGACGTGCTCGACGCGGTGGCGGCCACCGGCGGCAACCTGCCCGACCGGATCGAGGCGTCGCGCTGGCGGATCGAGCTGCCCGAGGTCGACCCGGCCGAGCTGGAGCGGGCGGTGGCGGCCTTCACCGCCGCCGAGGAGATCCAGGTCGAGCGGATGACCAAGCAGGGCCGGCGGACCTTCGACGCGCGGGCCGCCGTCATCAGCATCGATGTGCTGGCCCCGTCCGAGACGCCTTCCGGGGCGACGGCCGTACCGTGTGCGATACTCGAAGTGGTCGTACGGCAGGTCACCCCGTCCGTACGACCCGATGACGTCCTTTCCGGCCTCCGCGTGGTGGCCGACCTGGAGCCGCCGGTCTCGCCGAGGGTGATCCGGCTGGCACAGGGCACGCTGACCGCGCAGGGCGAGATCGTCGATCCGTTGGATGCGGATCGCGACGGGGCAGCCATCGGAGAGCGCTGACCGACGGTCGGCGCTCTGGCAGGCAGACTTCGGCGGTCGCGCACCTGCGCCCGGCGGAAACACCTTTTGCGGCGACCCTGCGTGGCAGCGCTCACCCGCGCCCGGGGTAGCCAGAACTGGAGAACGTCCATGCTCGAGAACGAGCCCGAGGGCGGCGAGCGGACCGGTTCGGAACCGGCCGAGGCAACCGCCAACAGCACCGACAGCACTCCCGAGGCCAAGCCGGCGCGCAAGCGGACCAGCCGGCGCAAGGCCGCCCCGCTCAACCAGCCGGAGCAGATCGATGCGCCGGCCGAGGCCCCGACCGGCGCCGGCACCACCAGCGGGGAGGCCCCGCAGGCCGAGGTCTTCGCCCCGGTCGCCGGCGAACTGGACGCCGCGCCCAAGACCACCCGGCGGCGCCGCAAGGCGACCAGCGCGAAGGCGGCCGAGGAGCCGATGGTCGCCACCGGCGTGGAGGCGACCTCCGACGAGGTCGTCCCGCCGGTCAAGGTGACCCGCAGCCGCCGGCGGAAGGCCATCCCGCCGCCCGCTGAGACCCTCGAGGAGTCGCCCACCGAGGCGCCGGCCGAGGCCGCCGCGGCCGCCGAACCCGAGCCGCAGCGGGACGAGGAGGGCGGCGAGCCCGCCGAGCCCTCGGCCGTCGCCACGCCGTCCGAGGACGAGGAGGTCGAGGGCGAGCCGGCCCCGGCCCGCGAGCTGGCCGGCGCGCCCACGCCGACCGCGGAGGGCGTGGCCGAGGTGCCGCCGGCCGCCGAGGCGACGCTGGCCCGTGCCGGTGGGCCGGAGGACCGGACCGGCGAGATCGCGCCGGGCGCGGCCGTGCCGGGGGCCGGGCAGCCGGCCGAGGAGGAGCCCGCGCCGACCACGCGTCGCCGCCGGGCTGCGCTGTCCGCGCCGACCGTCCTGTTCATGGCGCCGCAGCCCGAGGAAGCGCCGATCGTCCGGACCACCGCCCCGGCCGCCGAGGAGCCGGCCGAGGAGCCGGTGGAGACCGGCCGGCGGCGCCGGCGCGGCCGCCGTGAGGCGGAGCCGGTCGAGGTCGAGGTCGAGGCCGAGGCCGAGGCCGAGGCCGAGGAGGAGCCGACCGTCGAGGCCGAGGAGGCCGCCGAGGCGGAGGAGGACGAGGAGGAGTCGGCCGCGGGCCGTCGCCGCCGCCGTCGGGGCCGCCGCGGCCGGGGCCGGGGCAAGGGCGGCGTGGAGGACCTCGAGGAGGAAGAGGCCGAGGAGGCCGTCCAGGCCGAGAGCGCCGAGGCCGAGGCGGACGAGGCCGAGGAGGAGGAGACCGAGGGCGACGGGATGACCCGGCGCCGGCGTCGCCGTCGCCGCCGTGGCGCGGGCGACGTCGAGGTCGCCGCCGAGGACGGCGTCCCCACGGTCGTCAAGATCCGCGAGCCGCGCCGCCCCGTGGACGAGGTGCAGGGCGTCTCCGGCTCGACCCGGCTGGAGGCCAAGCGGCAGCGCCGCCGGGACGGCCGGGAGCAGCGGCGTACCCGGCCGCCGATCCTCAGCGAGTCGGAGTTCCTGGCCCGCCGGGAGGCGGTCGACCGGGTGATGGCGGTCCGCCAGCGCGGTGACCGGACCCAGATCGCCGTCCTCGAGGACGGCGTGCTGGTCGAGCACTACGTCACCCGGAACTCCGCCGGCACCATGGCCGGCAACGTCTACCTGGGCAAGGTGCAGAACGTCCTGCCCAGCATGGAGGCGGCGTTCGTCGACATCGGGCGCGGCCGCAACGCCGTGCTGTACGCCGGCGAGGTCAACTGGGACACCACGGGCCTGGAGGGCCGGGCCCGCTCGATCGAGCAGGCGCTCAAGTCCGGCGACTCGGTGCTGGTGCAGGTCACCAAGGACCCGATCGGGCACAAGGGCGCGCGGCTGACCAGCCACATCGCGCTCTCCGGCCGGCACCTCGTGTACGTGCCCAACGGCAACGCCTCCGGCATCAGCCGGAAGCTGCCGGACACCGAGCGCAAGCGGCTGCGGGACATCCTCAAGAAGCTGGTGCCGGACGGTGCCGGGGTGATCGTGCGGACCGCCGCCGAGGGCGCCAGCGAGGACGAGCTGGCCCGGGACGTCAAGCGGCTCCAGGCGCAGTGGGAGGACATCCAGGCCAAGTCGGCCGAGGGCGGTGCCCCGGTGCTGCTCTACGAGGAGCCGGACCTGGTCATCCGGGTGGTCCGGGACCTGTTCAACGAGGACTTCCGCGAGTTGGTCATCGAGGGTGAGCAGTCGTACGGCATGGTCGAGTCGTACCTGTCGCACGTCTCGCCGGATCTGGTCGCCCGGCTGCGGCGGCACGCCGGCACCACCGACGTCTTCGCCGAGTACCGGATCGACGAGCAGATCCTCAAGGGGCTGGACCGCAAGGTCTTCCTCCCCTCGGGCGGGTCGCTGGTGATCGACCGGACCGAGGCGATGACCGTCGTCGACGTCAACACCGGCAAGTACACCGGCTCCGGCGGCAACCTGGAGGAGACGGTCACCCGCAACAACCTGGAGGCGGCCGAGGAGATCGTGCGCCAGCTGCGGCTGCGCGACCTCGGCGGCATCGTGGTCATCGACTTCATCGACATGGTGCTGGAGTCGAACCGGGAGCTGGTGCTGCGCCGGCTCACCGAGTGCCTCGGCCGGGACCGGACCAAGCACCAGGTCACCGAGATCACCTCGCTGGGCCTGGTGCAGATGACCCGGAAGCGGATCGGCGCCGGCCTGCTCGAGGCGTTCAGCGAGACCTGCGAGTGCTGCAAGGGCCGCGGCGTGATCATCCACACCGAGCCGGTGCCGGAGAAGCCGCGCGGCGGCGGTGCGGGGGAGAAGGTCAAGGCGGTGGCCTCGGCCGTCACCACCCCGGCCACCGAGGAGAAGGGCGGGCCCTCCCGGCGCCGGGGCCGCAAGGCCGCGCCGGAGAAGACCGTCGCCGAGGTGACCGACGCCCAGGCGGACGCCGACTACCACGACACGATGGGCTACGACCTGTCCCGGTACGAGACCGAGATGCCGGCCGCCCCGGCCGTGGCCGACAGCCAGGAGGGCGACTCGGCCCGGCTGGCGGCGCCGGACGACCCGGACGCGCTCGGCGAGGGCGAGACCGACGAGGAGGGCGCCGAGACGGGCCTCGGCCGGCGGCGCTCCCGGCGGGGCGGTGCCCGGCGGCGTACCCGCCCGTGAGGCGCTGACCAGCGCGGCGTACGGCAGGGCCCCTTTCCCGGGGACGAGAGTCCGGGAGAGGGGCCCTGCCGTTCCGTCGGCTGGTCGGGACGGCGTCGAGACGCGTTCGACCGGCTCCGGCAGCGCCGCGATGAGCTGTGTGCGGGCTGACGGGCGGCCCGGTTTGGGTGTCGGGCCTGGTATGGCGTACGCTGGCCTGCGGCGCACTTTGGTGTGCCGAGTTCCCGCGTGCCCGCGCCGCCGGTGTCACAGCTACCCGGCGAGTCGCCGTGGGAACGACCGCCAGCAGCCTCAACGACAGGGAGTCCGCCTCCGATGTACGCGATCGTCAAGACCGGCGGCAAGCAGTACAAGGTCGCCGAGGGCGACGTGATCGAGGTCGAGAAGCTCGCCGGTGTTCCCGGCGACGCGGTGAAGCTCACCGCGGTGCTCCTCGTCGACGGTGACGACCTGGTGACCGACGCGGCGCAGCTTGCCAAGGTTGCGGTGTCCGGCGAGATCGCCGCGCACACCAAGGGCCCGAAGATCCGGATCCACAAGTTCAAGAACAAGACCGGCTACCACAAGCGCCAGGGTCACCGCCAGCCGCTGACCCAGGTCAAGGTGACCGGCATCTCCAGCGGGAAGTAGGTCGTCCTCCAATGGCTCACAAAAAGGGTGCGTCCAGCTCGCGTAACGGTCGTGACTCCGCGGCCCAGCGGCTCGGCGTGAAGCGCTTCGGTGGTCAGGTCGTCAACGCCGGCGAGATCATCATCCGCCAGCGTGGCACCAAGTTCCACCCCGGTGACCTGGTCGGGCGCGGCGGCGACGACACGCTCTTCGCGCTGGCCGCCGGTGCGGTCCAGTTCGGTACCAAGCGCGGTCGCAAGACCGTCAGCATCGTGCCGCAGCAGTAGTTCGCAGGCGTTGCGGGCCGTGGACCTCGGGTCCCGGCCCGCTTCGCTTTTCTCATGCGGGGTGGGCCCCGCTGGAAGGATTGAGATCGTGGCGATGTTCGTTGACCGGGTCGTCCTGCACCTGCAGGCCGGCGACGGCGGGCACGGCTGTGTCTCGATCCACCGGGAGAAGTTCAAGCCCTTCGGTGGCCCGGACGGCGGCAACGGCGGCCACGGCGGCAGCATCTCGCTGGTCGTCGACCCGCAGGTGCACACGCTGCTCGACTTCCACTTCCGGCCGCACGTGAAGGCCGAGAACGGCAGGGGCGGCGCCGGCTCGAACCGGGACGGCGCCAACGGCCAGGACCTGGTCATCAAGGTGCCGAACGGCACCGTCGTGCAGACCTCCGACGGTGAGGTGCTGGCCGACCTGGTCGGCGCGGGGACCACCTTCGAGGCGGCCCGGGGTGGCCGGGGTGGCCGGGGCAACGCCTCGCTGGCCAACGCCCGGCGCAAGGCACCCGGCTTCGCCGAGCTGGGCGAGCCCGGCGACCGGCTGGACGTGGTGCTGGAGCTGAAGAGCGTGGCCGACGTCGGCCTGGTCGGCTTCCCGTCGGCCGGCAAGTCGTCGCTGATCTCGGTGATCTCCGCCGCCAAGCCGAAGATCGCCGACTACCCGTTCACCACCCTGGTGCCGAACCTGGGCGTGGTCCGGGTGGACAACCACACCTTCACCGTCGCCGACGTGCCGGGCCTGATCCCCGGCGCGGCCACCGGCAAGGGGCTGGGCCTGGAGTTCCTCCGACACGTCGAGCGCTGCGCCGTGCTGGTGCACGTGATCGACACCGCGACGCTGGAGCCGGGCCGGGATCCCCTCGCGGACATCGACGCCATCGAGGCCGAGCTGGCCGAGTACGGCGGCCTCGCCGACCGGCCCCGCCTCGTCGCGCTCAACAAGATCGACGTACCGGACGGCCGGGACCTCGCCGAGATCGTCCGGCCTGACCTGGAGGCGCGCGGCCTGCCGGTCTTCGAGGTCTCCACGGCCACCCGCGAGGGGCTCAAGGAGCTGACGTACGCGGTGGCCGAAGTGGTCGAGCAGGCCCGCAGCGCGGCGCCGCCGGCCGAGCCCACCCGGATCGTGATCCGCCTTAAGGCGGTCGACGACGCCGGCTTCACCATCGAGGCGGAGGAGGACGGCTCGTTCACCGTCCGCGGCACCCGCCCCGAGCGGTGGGTCCGGCAGACCAACTTCGACAACGACGAGGCGGTGGGCTACCTGGCCGACCGGCTGGCCCGGCTGGGCGTCGAGGAGAAGCTGGCCAAGGCCGGCGCAAACCCCGGCGACCTGGTCCGCATCGGCGACCGGGAGTTCGACTGGCAGCCGACCCTCTACGCCGGCGTCGACTTCGTCCCGGGCAACCGGGGCACCGACATCCGGCTGGAGGAGAAGTCGACCCGCGCGTCGGCGGCCGAGCGGCTGGAGGCTCGCAAGGCCCGCCGGCAGCGCCCGGCCGACGAGATCGAGGCGGCGGCGCAGGACGCGGACGACGACGAGGACTGGGAGTAGTCCCTTTCCGTCCGTGATCGGGTCGTTGGCCGGAAACCTCCGCGAAATCCGGCCGACCTAGCGTTACGGCATGTTGATCGAAGCCCGTCCCGCCAACGATCCCGAGCTTGCCGCCTTGGTCGTCGCCCAGCAGCGTGAACTGCGGGACGTCGACGGGGGGCCGGCCGGCCAGGTAACGGTCACTCACGACGACCTCCGTTACCTGGTGGTGGTGGCCGGCGGGCGGGCAGTCGCCTGCGGCGGGATCCAGTCGCTGGATGCCGAGACCGGCGAGCTGAAGCGGATGTACGTCCGGCCGGCGTACCGGGGGCGGGGCATCGGGCGGCAGTTGCTGGCCGCCCTGGAGGAGTTGGCCTTCCGGCAGGGGCACACCACGCTGTGCCTGCAGGCCGGCACCTACGTCCCGGCCGCCATCGGCCTCTACCGGTCCTGCGGCTACCAGCCCATCCCGGGGTACGGGGAGTACGACCACAACCCGTACCGCGTGTGCTTCGCCAAGCAGCTGCCGGTGGCCGCCTGACGGCTGGCGGCGGTGGCCGCCGGGCGGCTGGCGGACCCGCGCGGCGGCCCGGTCAGGCGCCCGTCTCGGCGTGCGCGGCGGTGACCGGCTTCGACTCGGGGCTGGCGTGCTGGCGCAGGACGACGCTCAGCAGGATCAGCACGCCCACGGCGAGGAACTCGCTCTGCCAGTTCTGCATGGACTGGAACCAGAAGTCGCTGGTGCCGAGGAACTGCCAGGCGCTGATCGGGGCGGCCCCTCTCTGCAACGCCTGCTCCTCGTTGTATTCGGCCACGCCGCCGAACACGTGGCCGAGGAACGAGCCGACGAAGATCAGCAGCAGGGCGAGGGACAGGCTGTTGCGGTAGACCACGAGTGGGAGGCCCCCGGCGCGGACCGGCCAGGGCGAGTCGGGCGTGGCCCGGCGCTCGTCGTCCTCCGGGCGGTCGCCCTGGTCCTCCGGCTTCGACTCGGCCGACCCCTTCTGCACCAGGTACGCGGTGAGCAGCACGTAGCCGCCCATCTGGAGGAACTCCGACTCCCAGTTCTCGAAGACCGCCTCGGCGAAGTGCCCGGTGCCCAGGTACGCCCACCAGCTCAGCGGCGCCGCCCCGTACTGGGTCAGCTCCTCGTTGTGCGTCTGCCAGCCGAACACGCTCTGCAACAGCAGGAAGATCAGGAACGCGCCGAGCATGGCGACCGTGAGCGCGTTCTCCCGCAACCACCGCGGCATCGCTGGACCTCCTCGTCCCGGGGGCACTCCCGTGGCGGTCCTCCTGCCCCGGCCGGTGACCGCGCAAACCCTGCAGAGGGTGCCGCGCCAGCCGTCCCCGATCGGGTGAACGCACAGGTCAGGGCCGGTCGAGCGGGGTGTCCAGCCGGCCGCCGGTGCCCGCGCGGGGGGACAGCAGCAGCCCCAGGAGCAGCATGCCGAAGCCGAGGAACAGGTGCAGCCAGTTGTCGGCGTCGTTGAACGGCACGAAGTTCGCCGAGCTCTCTCGATCGACGCCGAAGCCGTACAGCCAGATCACCAGATAGACGGCGCCGCCACCGGCGAGGAACAGCCGCGCCCCGCCGACCCGGCGGGCCAGCACCAGCCCGACGAGGCCGAAGACCAGATGGATGAGGTTGTGCAGGATCGACACCTGGAACAGGTAGAACAGCTTCGCCTGGGAGTGGTGGCCGGCGAACGCTAGGTCGCCAGAGTGCTCGGTGACGCCGGGGATGAAGCCGAGCACGCCGATCAGCACGAAGACGGCGGCCACCAGGAGGGCGGCCTTCTGGATCGCCGGCCGCTGCCCGGCCGGGGCGGGTCCGCGCACGTCACGTGCCATCGCTGTCACCTCCGTTGCTCAGCCGCCGCCCGGGCGGGGCAGACCCACCATTGTGAGATCGGGGCGGGGCGGCTCCGCAGAGAAATGACGAATCAGGCATGGGCCGGACGCCGGGTAGGTCGATGGCCCATCGGCCGCCGTTTCGACGCCTTCTCGCCGGGTAGCGCTGCGGGACGCGGGCGCGCTCCGGCGCCCGGGTCGAGGAGGCGTGATGACCAGCAGTGGTACGAGGTGGGTGCTCGGCGGCGCCGCCACCCTGACCGGGTTCGGGGTCGGCCGGATGGTGGCCCGGCGGCGGCGCCGGCACCAACCCGACCGGGAGGGGGGCTGGTACGTCGTCCACCGGGGGATCACCGTGCACCGGCCGAGGGATGCGGTGATCGGCTTCTGGACGGATCAGGAACGGCTGGACCGCGGGCTGGCCGAGTGGGCGACCCTGGAGCGGCTCGACGACAACCGGTGGCGCTGCGTGGCCAGCGACCCGGCGGGCGGCGGCACCGAGTGGCGCGCCGAACTCACCGTTGACGGTCCGGGCCGGCTGACCTGGCGGGTGACGGAGGGGCCGATCGCCCAGCGGGGCCGGGTCGAGCTGGTCCCGGCGCCGCAGGACCGGGGCACCGAGATCCGCGCCGAACTGCGCTGGCGGTCCGGCCGGATACGCAGAGTGCTCGGCTTGGCCAGCCGGCACGACCCCGACCTGGCCCTGCGCAGCGCACTCCGCCGGATCAAGTCGCTGATCGAGACCGGCCAGGTGCTGGACACCCGGCACGACCCGTCGGGACGCAGCCCGAAGCAGGAGCAGGCGACGGACCGGATCCGGGAGGCGCTGACGGTGGGGGGTCGACCGTGAAGGCGCTGTGCTGGGAGGGCGTCCGCAAGCTGGCCGTACGCGACGTGCCGGAACCGACGATCCGCTCGGCCGGCGACATCATCGTCAGGGTCCGGGCGAGCAGCGTCTGCGGTTCGGACCTGCACCTGATCAACGGCTACCTGCCGGCGATGCGGGAGGGCGACATCCTCGGCCACGAGTTCATGGGCGAGGTGGTGGAGACCGGCCCGGACGTACGCCGGATCAAGGTCGGTGACCGGGTCGTGGTCGGCTCGGTGGTGGCCTGTGGCGGCTGCTGGTACTGCCGTACCGAGCAGTACTCGCTCTGTGACAACTCCAACCCGCAGCCGGTCTTCAGCGAGAAGCTGTGGGGCCACGCGCCGGCCGGCATCCTCGGCTACTCGCACGCGGCCGGCGGCTACTCGGGCAGCCATGCCGAGTACATCCGGGTGCCGTTCGGCGACGTCGGGGCGTTCACCGTCCCCGAGGGGGTGCCGGACGACTCGGTGGTGTTCGCCTCCGACGCCATGCCGACCGGCTGGATGGGGGCCGATTTCTGCGGGCTGAAGGGCGGCGAGGTGGTCGCGGTCTGGGGCGCCGGCGGGGTGGGCCAGATGGCCGCCCGGTCCGCGCAGATCCTCGGCGCCGAGCGGGTGATCGTCATCGACCGGCTGCCGGATCGGCTCGCCGCCGCAGTGCAACGGTGGGGCGTCGAGACGATCAACTACGCGGATACCGACGTGCTGGAGGCGCTGCGCGAGCTGACCGCCGGGCGCGGGCCGGACGCCTGCATCGAGGCGGTCGGCATGGAGTCGCACGACGTGGGGCCGAGCTACGCGTACGACAAGGGGAAGCAGGCGACCCGGCTGACCACCGACCGGCCGACCTCGGTCCGGCAGGCGATCATGGCTTGCCGCAAGGGCGGCACGGTGAGCATCGTCGGGCTGTACGGCGGCCTGGTCGACAAGTTCCCGCTCGGCGCGGCCATGAACAAGGCGCTGGTGCTGCGGATGGGGCAGATGCACGCCCAGCGCTACATCCCGATGCTGCTGGACCGAATCGCGGTCGGCGAGGTCGATCCCGGGTACCTGGCCACCCATCCGATGTCCCTGGAGCAGGGGGCCCGGGGCTACGAGATCTTCGAGAAGAAGGAGGACGGCTGCCTGCGTACCGTCCTGCACCCGCAGGCGGCCTGACCCGGGCCACGGCGGCCGCCTCCCGCGCGCGGCCGGAGGTTCACTCCGCCCGGCGTATCCCGTCGATGAGGAACCCGCTGGGCGGCCGGGCTGGCACCCGGCTCAGGTCGAGCGCCAGGTCCTGCGGCGGGACCCGGTAGCTCATCGCGCAGGTCAGGTTGGCGACCGCCCGCTTCATCAGCTCGATGGTGAGCCACTCGCCGGCGCAGCGGTGACCGGTGAGGTGGTCGCCACCGCCCTGCGGGACGAGGCTGAACGGGTCGCCTCGCCAGCCGGTGAACCGCTCCGGCCGGAACTGTTCCGGGTCCGGCCACAGCCGCGGGTGGTGATTGGTGCCGTACAGGTCGAGCAGCACCCGGCGGCCCTGCGGAAAGGGATGCCCCTGCCACTCGAAGGAGCGCCGGACCCGGGCCGCCGTCATGGCGAAGAGGGGGTAGTAGCGGCGTACCTCCTGCACGAAGTTCTCGATGGCCGCGTCGTCGCCGCGTAGCCGTTCCCGCCACTGCGGATGGTCGTGCAGGGCCAGCGCGGCGAAGACCACGAAGCGGTCGACCGCGACCGTCGGGCGGAGGACGTTCAGCAGTTCCACCGCCGCGATCCGGCGGGGTAGCAGCCGGCCCTGCTCGTCCCGGTGCTCGGCGACCACCCGCAGCGCGCTGCCCTCCGGCGCGGGCAGGTCGCCGGTGCGGGCCTGCTCCACCAGATCGGCGGTCCAGCGTTCGGCGCGGCGGCGGCCGAGCAGTCCCCGCCAGTGCCGGGGACCGACCGTGGTCGGGGAATCGATCATGGCGTGCAGGTCGCGGGTCCGGCGCGGCCCGTCGGTGCCGGCGAGCGGTACGCCTGACCAGGCACAGACCGCCCGGGTCAGCAGCCGGCCGACCTCCTCGCGGAGCACGACCGGACCGGCTGCAGCCCAGACCGGGATGCGGGCCCGCCACTCGTCGTCGAAGAGCTGCCCGAGGTGGCGGATCGCGGTGGCGCTCATGATCGACATGAGCATCGCCTTGCGCGTCCGGTGCGCCACGCCGTCGAGCCCCTGGACGCCGCCGACGCCGGTCAGGGTGCGCTGGAACCGCATCGGCATGGCGCCGCGCCGGACGAACCGGTCGTTGTCGTAGAACAGCTCGGCGGCGGGGCGGCCGCGCAGGCAGATGGTGGGTTCCAGCAGCAGCCGGGTCTGGAAGATGTCGCTGCCGTACCGGTCGCAGCGGTCGCCGACGAACCGGTACCCCTCGCGGAGAAAGGCCAGCGTGCTGTCCGGACTGCGGTCGGTGGGGATGGTGCTCATCTGCTGCTCCTGACGCGGCTCGGCGACGGTGCCCGTCTACCCGTGCCGGGGCGGGCGAATCCCGCCCGTTGGGGCGTTGGTGTAGCAGCTGCGGCGGGCCCTGGGAGGGGCCAGCCAAGCACGGGAGCTGGCCCCTCCCAGGGCACGGAAAAGCTGATTGGCTCAGTTCGGGGACCGGCGGCGGGCCGGTCGCTGATCCGCCGGGCGCGACCGGCGGTGGTCACCGGCGACGGGGAGGACGGATGCGGGACAACAGGGCAGCGCACTGGCGGCAGCGGCGGGCGGTGACCGGGCTGAGCGTGCGTCCCGGCGACCGCGAGGAGTCAGTGATCGCACCGCCCCGGCGGTCCGGGGCCCGACCGCCCCGGTTCTTCACCGTGCACCTCGGCTTCGAGGCCGTCGATCCGGCTGTCGCCCGGGAGTTGGCCGTCGCGTACGCCGAGGCGCTGGGGCTGCTCCGCCCGGAGCTGGCGCTCGGCGCCGCGGCGCTCTCCCCGGCCGACGCCTGGCACCGCGCGGAGCGGCTGTTCTGCGGGGCGCTCGGGCCCGACGGCGAGCGGTGCGCGGACGTGGCCGGCCATCCGGGCTTCCACCACGCGCCCGGCCCCGGCGGTCTGGGTTGGGGCGACGGTGACTGAGCCCCGGGGCTCACTCCAGGTCGAACTCGCCGTCCTGGGCACCCGCGACGAAGGCGTCCCACTCGCCCTGGGTGAAGACCAGCACCGGCCCGTCCGGCTCGGCCGAGTTGCGCATCCCGATCAGGTCGTCGACGAAGGCCACCTCCACCGCGCCTTCGGAGGCGTCACCCTCGGCCCGCTGCCAGATCGCTCGGGAGAGGTCGAAGTCGCCCTTGGGGTGCTGACCCATGTCGTTCCTCCATCGCCACGCGTCACCGGGGGGTCCGTCCGGATCCCCATCGGGCAGGATAAGCGGATGCCGAGCCTGACCCGTGTAGAGGCGACCGCGCGTGGCGCGTTGATTACCGTCGAGTCCTACCAGGTGGACCTCGACCTGACCGGTGCCGGCGAGCGGTTCCGCTCGACCGTCACGATCCGGTTCCGGGCGACCCCCGGCGCCGACACCTTCGCCGAGGTGAAACCCGTGAACCTCCTCGGCGTACGGCTCAACGACCGGGACCTCGACCCGGCCGTCCTCGACGACAACCGGCTGCCGCTGACCGGGCTGGCCGTGGAGAACACCCTTACGGTCAGCGCCGAGATGGCGTACTCGAACACCGGCGAGGGCGTGCACCGGTTCGTCGACCCGGCCGACGGCGAGACGTACCTCTACGCCATGTCCTTCCTCGACGACGTGCAGCGCATCTTCGCCGCGTTCGACCAGCCCGACCTGAAGGCGCCGGTGATCCTCTCGGTCACCGCCCCGCCAGAGTGGACCGTGGCCGCCAACGGGCGGCTCGCCGAGCGGCCGGCGCCCGGGCGCTGGGAGTTCGCCCCCACCGAACCCCTGGCCACGTACTTCTTCACGCTGATCGCGGGCCCCTGGCACGTCCGTCACGACGAGCACGACGGCATCCCGCTCGGCCTCTACTGCCGGCGGTCGCTGGCCGCCCACCTGGACGCCGACGCCGACGAGATCTTCACGGTCACCCGGCAGTGTCTCGACCGGTTCCACCAGCTCTTCGCCGAGCGCTACCCGTTCGGCAAGTACGACCAGGCGTTCATGCCGGAGTTCAACGCCGGAGCGATGGAGAACCCGGGTCTGGTCACCCTGCGCGACGACTACATCTTCCGCTCCGCGGTCACCGACACCCAGCGGGAGCTGCGGGCCACCACGATCGCGCACGAGATGGCGCACATGTGGTTCGGCGACCTGGTCACCATGCGCTGGTGGGATGACCTCTGGCTGAACGAGTCCTTCGCCGAGTACCTGGGCACCCGGGTCACCGCCGAGGCCACCCGGTTCGACCGGGCGTGGACCACGTTCGCGATGCGCCGCAAGGCGTGGGGGTACGCGGCCGACCAGCGCCCCTCCACCCACCCGGTGGCCCCGGCGGAGGTGCCCGACGCCGCCCAGGCCCTGCTCAACTTCGACGGCATCTCGTACGCCAAGGGCGCCAGCGTGCTGCGCCAGCTCGTCGCCTGGGTCGGTGACGACGCCTTCCTCACCGGCTTGAACGCGCACTTCGCCAAGCACCGGTTCGGCAACGCCACCCTCACCGACCTGCTGGAGAGCCTGAGCACGGCGAGCGGGCGGGACCTGGCCGACTGGGCCGCCCGCTGGCTGCGCCGCCCGCAGGTGAACACGTTGCGGATGGTGACCGCGGTGGACGCCGACGGCCGGTGGAGCGAGGCGGCGGTGGTGCAGACCGCGCCGGAGGCGTACCCGGTGCTGCGCCCGCACCGCATCGGCGTGGCGCGCTACGCTCCCGACGCCCCGGTGCACCGCTTCGAGGTGGATCTGGACCCGGACGCCGACGGCGGCCGCACCGAGCTGACCGAGCTGATCGGGCAGCCGGCCGCCGGCCTGCTGCTGCCCAACGCCGGTGACCTCACCTTCGCCAAGATCCGGCTCGACCCCGCCTCCGCGGACGCGGTGCCGATGCTGCTCGCCGGGCTGGACGACCCGCTGGCCCGGGCACTGCTCTGGGGCGAGGCCCTGGACGCCGCCACCGACGGCGAGCGTCCGGTGGCCTCGGTGGTCTCGCTCATCGCGGCGGCGCTGCCGGCCGAGACCGAGGTGATCATCGCCGAGGACGTGCTCACCCTCAGCCGTGGCCTGGTCGACCGCTATCTGGAGCCGCTGGCCCGGGACGCGGCCCTGCTTCGGATCGCGGAGGCGTGCGCCGCGCTGCTGGCCGGCGCCCCGGCCGGGGGTTCGCTGCAGCTCGCCGCGGCCCGGGGCCTGATCGGCGCCACCGCCGACGCCGGGCTGCTGGCCGGTTGGCTGGCCGGCGACGGCGTGCCGGAGGGGCTGGCCGTGGACGCCGACCTGCGCTGGGCGCTGCTGCACCGGCTGGTCGTGCTCGGTGCGGCCGGCGAGCCGGAGATCGCCGCCGAAGCGGCCGCCGACCGCAGCGCCACCGGCGCCGAGCGGGCCGCGAGCTGCCGGGCCGCGCTGCCCGACGCCGACGCCAAGCGGGCCGCCTGGGAGATCATCACCAGCAGCACTGAGCTCTCCAACCGGCTCGTCGAGGCGACCGCGGAGGGCTTCTGGCAGCCGGAGCAGGCCGAGCTGACCGCCGGATACGTCGAACGGTACTTCGCCGACATGCCGGCGGCGGCGCGGCTGCGTACCCCCTGGATGGCCGACCGGGTCGCCACCCTGGCCTTCCCCCGCTACGCCGTGGCGCGGTCCACCCGGGACCTGGCCGCGGCGCTGCTGGCCCGCGACGACCTTACGCCGGGCCTGCGCCGGCAGGTCGTCGACCGGGACGACGATCTGCGCCGCGCGCTGGTGGCGCGCACGGCGGTGGCCGCCGCCTCGGCCTGACCGTTCGTGGGCGGCGCGCCGAAACGGGGCGCGCCACCCACGGCGCGGGTTCAGCGTGCGGCCGTCGTCACGGGGGCGTCCCAGTCGATGACGTACCGCTGCTCGGGGCCGAGCGTCTTCTCCGGGTTCATCGCGATCCGCATCAGCATCGGCATGAGCACCGGCATCAGCGCCCGGGCCATCGGGCCCGGTGCCTTCGTGCGGTTGATCTTCGCCGCTCGCGCGGCGACCGCCTCCACCCGGCCGCGGCGCAGCCGCTCGTAGGCGGCGAACGCGGACGGGATGTCGGGCAGGTCGCGCAGGCAGCGGGCCAGCTGCACGGCGCTCTCGATGGCCAGCGAGGCACCCTGGCCGGAGCTGTTCGACGGCGCGTGCGCCGCGTCGCCGACCAGCACCATTCGCCCGCGGTGCCAGTGCCGCACCGGCGGCATGATGTGCAGCGAGCCCACCACCTGCAGCTCGTCCTCGCGGCTGGTGAGCATGAGCTCGCGACCCGGGTCGTCGTCGGCGTACGCGGCCCGCAGCGTCCGCATCCAGTCGGCCGGCGGCACGGCGCGGGCCTCGGTGAGGCTCATCGGCCGTTGCTGCGGCAGGTTGACGCCCCACCAGGTGCCGCCGCCCGGCTCCGGCCAGTAGAGGTAGTAGCCGCCCCGGCCGAAGGCGAAGGTCATGGTGCCAGGTTCCACCTCGACCTCGTGCCGGGCCACCGCCTCGAAGCCGAGCAGCCCGGTGAACTTCGGTCCGACGGCGTCCGGGTCGATCAGGGCGCGCACCGCCGACCGGATGCCGTCGGCGCCGATGAGGACGTCCCCCGTCGCCGTGCTGCCGTCGGCGAACCGGGCGGTGATGCCGCTGCCCGTCTCCCGCACGTCGACCAGGCGCTTCCCGTGCTCGATGACCACCCCGTCGGCGTGGGCGCGGTCGTGCAACACGCGGTGCAGTTCGTTGCGGTGCACCACCTGCAGCGGCGGCACACCCGTCAATCCCGGCAGGGCGATGCGCTTGCGCCCTACCGCCATCACCATTCGAACCATCGGATTGCCGATCGCGGTCACGGCCCGGTCCGCGTCGACGGCGCGCAGCGCGGCGACACCGTTGGGGCGCGAGCCCGAGCGTGCCGCCGGCGCCGTTGGTGGTGCTCGGGTACGCCTCGTACACGGTCGCGGTGATGCCCGCCCGGTGCAGCGCCAACGCGGTCACCGGACCGGCGATGCCGCCGCCGATCACGATCGCTGTTCTCACTGTGGTCACGGTTCCCTCCCAGGGATCGTCGGTTGCGATGCGTACGAACCGACCTGGAGGGAGCCCAGCTATCCTCGTGGTTGCCGCTTCGGGCCGGGCACCTTCGGGTGTCGGTTCGAGGTAAGGGCCCCGGCCTGGTGTTGGCGCACCGTGCCGGGGCCGTCCATCACGGTGCGGAGCCGCTCCTCTCCCCGGGCCCGTCCGGCTCGGTCGGCAGCACGCCGGTCTCGTGGAAGGCCCGCCACTCGGCCAGGCCCGGGTAGCTGCCCGAGCCGAGCTCTGCCAGCAGCGCGCGGACCCAGGCCACCTCCGCCTCCCGGATGGCCAGGTCGTATTCCGACTCGACCAGGAACAGGCGTGGCAGGGTGCGCAGGTGCTCCGCGAGGGCGGCGCGTTCGGCCCCGACCTCCTCCTCCAGCACTGCCAGCCGCCGGCGCAGCAGGGCCGTCGCCTCCTCGGGGTGCAGCACGGCGAGCACCGACAGGCCGGCGCGGAAGCGGGACTGCTCGGCGACCGGGGTCGAGACCAGCTCGCGGGTCCAGTCGACCAGCTCCGCCCGGCCGGCGTCGGTGATGCGGTAGACAGTGCGCTCAGGGCGCCGCCCCGCGCGGACGCTCTCCACGGCCGCGATCAGGCCGTGCCGCTCCAGGTTGCGGACCACGGTGTAGAAGGACCCCCACTTGATGCCCATGTCGTGGTCCTTGCCCCAGCCGCGGAGCGTGGTGGCGATCTCGTATGGGTGCATGGGCCGCTGGACGAGGGCGGACAGCACGGCCAGGGCCAGCAGGTTGCCGACCTTCCGCCGCCCCGACATGCCGCCCTCCCGTGATGCTCGCCTCCGATTACTCGCTGACGAGTATATGGCCGACCGGACGATCGGGGAAGCCCGGCCGGAACCGCCCCGAAGCGCGGGCGCCGGCAAGGGGCGAGACTGCCGACGTCCCGCACCGGCCTACGATCGCGGGGTGGAGGAAGACATCAGGCGGATCGGGATCATGGGCGGTACCTTCGACCCGATCCACCACGGTCACCTGGTGGCGGCCAGCGAGGTGGCGGACCGGTTCGGCCTGGACGAGGTGGTCTTCGTCCCCACCGGCCAGCCGTGGCAGAAGGCGGACGAGGTGGTCAGCTCCGCCGAGGACCGCTACCTCATGACGGTGATCGCCACCGCCTCCAACCCCCGCTTCCAGGTGAGCCGGGTCGACATCGACCGCGGCGGCCCGACGTACACCGTCGATACCCTGCGCGACCTGCACGCTGAGTACGGCCCGAAGGTCCAGCTCTTCTTCATCACCGGTGCGGACGCGCTGGAACGCATCCTGTCCTGGAAGGAAGTGGACCGGATGTTCGAGCTGGCCCACTTCATCGGGGTGACCCGCCCCGGGTTCGAACTCTCCGACAAGCACCTCCCCGCGGACACGGTCAGCCTGGTACAGGTCCCGGCCATGGCCATCTCCTCGACCGACTGCCGCGCCCGGGTGGCCCGGGGTGAGCCGGTCTGGTACCTGGTGCCGGACGGTGTGGTGCAGTACATCGCCAAGCGGCGCCTCTATCAGCGGTGAAATCTTCCCGAACGCGAGCGCTTGTCCGGGTAATCGGCCAGAACTGACAAGTCGTCGCGCGTCCCGGTGTGAGAGGCTTGGAGGATCGCACGGTTGATCGAAGGAGAACGGTGACAGTTTCCGAACGCGCTCATGAGCTGGCGATGGCCGCCGCACAGGCCGCGGCCGACAAGAAGGCGCAGGACATCGTCATCATCGATGTGGGCGACCAGCTCGCCATCACCGACGCGTTCCTGCTGGCCGCCGCTCCGAACGAGCGCCAGGTGCTCGCCATCGTCGACGCCATCGAGGAGCGCCTGCTGGAGCTGCCGGAGAAGGCCAAGCCGGTCCGGCGCGAGGGCGAGCGGGGTGGCCGTTGGGTGCTGCTCGACTACGTCGACATCGTGGTGCACGTGCAGCACACCGAGGAGCGCGAGTTCTACGCCCTCGACCGGCTCTGGAAGGACTGCCCGCAGATCCCGTTCGTGGACCGGGACCTGGCCGACTCCACCGCCGGCACCGCCAGCGCGGAATGACCCGCCTGATCATCTGGCGGCACGGCAACACCGACTGGAACGCCGCCGGCCGGGTCCAGGGGCAGACCGACGTCCCGCTCAACGACCTCGGCCGTGAGCAGGCCCGCGCCGCCGCGCCCGTGCTCGCCGCGCTGCGCCCCGACGCCATCGTCGCCAGCGACCTGCGCCGGGCCGCCGACACCGCCGCCGCCCTCGCCGCGCTGACCGGGCTGCCGGTACGCACCGACGCCCGGCTGCGGGAGCGCCACTTCGGCCAGTGGCAGGGGCTCGCCCTCGCCGAGGTCGCCGAGCGCTTCCCCGACGAGTACGCGCGCTGGCGCGCCGGCGACCCCGACCCGGGCGCCGGTATCGAGAACCTCGACGACCTGGGCAAGCGCCTCGGCGCCGCCATGCAGGACGCGGCCGACCTGGCCCTCGGTAGCACCGTCGTGGTGACCACGCACGGCGGCGGCGCCCGGCAGGGCGTCGGCCACCTGCTCGGCTGGGACCACGCCGTACTGCGCGCCGTCGGTTCGCTGGCCAACTGCCACTGGACCGAGCTGCGCCACGACGACGTCCGGGGCTGGCACCTGCGGGCGCACAACGTCGGCCTCATCACGCAGCCGGCGCTGACCGACGCGGTCTGACTCATCCGGCCCGGGCGTGCCGGGCCGGCATCGGCTAGCGTGCCGGTCATGCCCGTCGCGGTCGTCACCGACTCCACCGCCTACCTCCCGCCGGAGCTGGTGCGCGCGCACCAGCTCACCGTGGTCCCGCTGACCGTCGTGCTCAACGGCGCCGAAGGGCGGGAGGGGGTCGAGACCTTCCCGGACGACGCCGCCCGGGCACTGAGCGGCCGGCGGGTCTCGGCCAGCACCTCCCGCCCGGCCCCGGAGCAGTTCGCGCAGGTCTACCGCCAACAGCTCGCCGCCGGCGCCAACGGCGTGCTCTCGGTGCACCTGTCGGCCGAGCTGTCCGGCACGGTGGAGGCCGCCCGGCTGGCCGCCGCCGAGTTCGGCGACCGGGTCGCCGTGGTCGACAGTCGCTCGACGGGGATGGGTCTGGGCTTCCCGGCGCTCGCCGCCGCCGCGGCCGCCGCCGAGGGAGCGGACCTGTCCGGGGTACGCCAGGCGGCGGTCGACGCCATCGCCCGGACCACCATCTTCTTCTACGTGGACACCCTGGAGTTCCTGCGCCGGGGCGGCCGGATCAACGCGGCCGAGGCCCTGCTCGGTACCGCCCTGTCGGTGAAGCCGATCATGCACATGCCGGACGGCACGATCGTGCTCCGGGACAAGGTCCGTACCGCCAGCCGGGGCATGGCCCGCCTGGTCGACCTGGCCGTCGAGGCGGCCGGCGACGCCGAGGTGGACCTGGCGGTGCACCACCTCGCCGCCCCGCAGCGCGCCGAGCAACTGATCGCGGCGCTGACCGAGCGCCTCGGCGCCCGCCTGCACGACACGTACGTCACCGAGGCCGGGGCGGTCGTGGCGGCGCATGCCGGACCGGGACTGGCCTGCGTGGTTGTGCACCGCCGCCCTTCCTGACCGACGCCGCCTCAGCCGCGTGCCGGCACCACCCGGCGGGTGCGCGGCTTCGGCGAGGTGGCGGCATCCAGTGCGCCCGGACACCGCAGTTTCGCCGATGCGGCTGCGGATAGCGCGCGCCATCCGGGCCCGGGAGAATGACGTCGTGTCGTACGTGGTGACCGGCGGGGGCCGGGGCGTCGGACGGGCCATCGTGGAGCAGCTCGCCGCCGACGGCGGCACCGTGGTGGTCGTCGAGCAGGACCCGGACGCGCTGCGCTGGCTGGCCGAGCATCCCGCCGCCGACCGGCTGCGGCCGGTGCTCGGCGACGCCGCCGACGAGGAGGTCGCCGGGCGGGCCGCCGACCTGGCCGAGGCGGCCGGCCCGCTGGCCGGCTGGGTCAACAACGCCGCCGTGTTCCGGGACGCCGCCCTGCACACCGCGCCCGCGGCCGAGGTGTTCGAGCTGATCGCGCGGAACCTGCGCCCCGCCGTGGTCGGCGCCGGCACCGCGGTACGCCGGTTTCTGGCCGCCGGCACCGGTGGCGCGATCGTCAACGTCTCCTCCCACCAGGCCCGCCGGGCCGTGCCGGGCGCCCTGCCGTACGCCACGGCGAAGGCCGCCGTCGAAGGGCTCACCCGCTCGCTCGCCGTCGAGTACGGCGTCCGGGGCGTACGGACCAACGCCGTCGCGCTCGGCTCGATCCACACCGAGCGGCACGCCGCCTTCCTCGCCGGACGGGAGCCGGCCGAGGCGGAGTGGATCACCGCGGAGCTGGCTCGGCTGCACCCGCTGGGCCGGATCGGGCGTACCGGGGAGGTGGCCGAGGTGGTCGCGTTCCTGCTGTCGGAGCGGGCCAGCTTCGTCAACGGGGCGACGATGCCGGTGGACGGCGGCCGGGCAGTGTTCGGCATCGACCCCGAGGCGAGGTGAGCATGGACCGACCACCGATCGTCCTGGTGCACGGCACCCGCTTCGCGCGCGGCCAGTGGCAGCCGCAACTGGCCGCGCTCGCCGCGGAGTTCCCGGTGGCCGCGATCGACCTGCCCGGGCACGGCCGCCGGGCGGCCGAGCCGTGGGACCTGGACCGGGCCGCCGACGTGGTGGCCGAGGCCGTCCGCGACCTCGACGCCGGTCCCGCACTGGTGGTAGGTCACTCGCTCGGCGGGTACGTCTCGCTGCACGTCGCCCGACGGCACCCGGACCTGCTCGCCGGGCTGGTGCTGATGGGCGCGAGCGTGGCCACCACCGGGCCGCTGACCGTGCCGTACCGGCTGATGGCGGCACTGGTCGCGCGGCTGCCGGCGGCCCGGCTCACCGCCTGGAACGACCGGCTGCTGCGCCGCCTGTACCCGCCGGAGGTCGTCGGGGCCACCCTCGCCGACGGCTACGCCTTCCACACCCTGCCGGTGGCCTGGCGGGACGTCATGGGCCGGTTCGACGCGACCAGCCTGGCTGCCGTACGCGCCCCAGTGCTTATCCTCAACGGGGAACGGGACCGGCTGTTCCGCTCCGGGGAGCAGGAGTTCGCCCAAGCCCGCCCCGGCACCCGGATCGAACTGGTCCCGGGCGCCGGACACCTGGCCAACTTCGACGCCCCCGCAGCGGTCACCGAGGCGGTACGCCGGTTCGCCCGCGAACTGTCGCCTGCCGCCCCGCCCGATAGCACGGTTCGGGCATGAACAGGTCGTTGTCCACAGGGGATCCGCCTGTCCAAAGCCTGCCTGGTCCTTCCTGAACACCACCCGTCGTGCGACCTAACCACGCGCCGTCTCAGACGACGACGAGAGCGCGGTGCGCCGGCGGCTGTCCCGGCTGTTCACCCGGGACGCCCGCCGCGAGCCGGACTGGCCGACCTTCGACCTGCTCCCGGCGGCACCCGCCACGCCCCGACCGCGCGTACCCGGGGAGCCGGGCCGGCGTTCCGATTCGGTCATGCCGCCGGTCACCGGCTCCGCCGAGGCTGACGCGCCGGAGCCCATCCCGGATCCGCCGTCGCGGCTCTCCCGGCTGCCCGGGCCGGGCGCGTTCGATCCCGGTCGGCGGGGCGTCCGGGCGCTGGCCGTCGTCGCCGTCGTCGTGGTGCTGGAGGCCGGGGTCTGGGCCTGGCGGTCCCGCCCGCACGCCGAGCCGGTCCGGCCGGTGTCGACGGTCGCCGCCGCGGACGAGCCACCGCCGTCCCCGGTCGCCTCGTCCGGGGCGAGCGGCGAGGTGGTGGTCGCGGTCGCCGGCAAGGTACGCCGTCCGGGCCTGGTCCGGCTGCCCGCCGGCTCGCGGGTCGGCGACGCCCTCGAGGCGGCCGGTGGCGCGCTGCCCGGTGTGAGTCGGGCGCGTTGTGCTACTTGATGCCTCGCTTACTTCTCGCAGCGCCCGGAGGCCCGCCCCTCAGCGATCACCTTGTCGACGCCCTTGGCGTAGTCCGCCATTGAGTCGGCGTCCGGCTGGTACCGCCACTGCCCGTCCTCGTACCGAATCTCGGACATCCCGGCGACGATCGACCGCTTGAAGTTCACCACGGCCTTATCCTCACCCTCCAGCCTGGCGTTCGTGATCTCGAAGGTCAGGCCGGTGATGGTCTTGCACTCGGTATGCAGGCGGGCGTACTCGTCGCGGGTGATCGCCGTCTTGCCCTCCTTGGTCCAGAGGTCCCATGCACCCTTCCAGTCGCCAGCTGCGTAGGCGTCGAATTCCTTCTGAGAATCCATGGCCTACCGTGGGCCGCCTCGAAGGATGAGAATCGGGGTGGGGTCGGC